>NZ_FUIG01000071.1:0-1392 GCF_900149755.1 Mesorhizobium delmotii
GGCCTTTGACCCCATCACTGTCTACAAAACGATCTTGCCGGCTTCTGCTTCTCCCTACGTTCCTTTCGTAGACTTCCGTGATCGGGAGCATGAGGTAGCAACAAGTCCAAGCTGAAAATCGCGGTCATCATTGGTTTCACGCGCGATTCCCGTTTCAGGCCGGCGCCCGCACAGTGGATCTTCGAATTGGCCCGGAAGCGCGAAGAACTCGATGTGGAACTTCTCGACCTGAAGGCGAGAGGTTAGCGGAAAGGTGACTGCAAAGCGCTGTGCCAGCAGGTGGATCTGGTCACTCCGCCGAAGCAGACGCCAGCAATGTCTGGCGCGACCTGCTCGCGCAGATGAGCCAAGGGCAACTTTTCGCTCTCTACGGTCGTTCAGTTGCGAGCGTCGCATGACGCGATGTGGCGTTTTTCTCGCCCGTCGTCATGATTGACGCGAACGCCTCTCGTACAGCTGCTGTAGCCGTAGCATATGTCCAGTACAATGTCCGGTATCGGCACGCCCAGCCGACGTTCTAGTCTTACCCGCCTAACGTCTCCAGTTGGCACGACTTGCTCGTTCCCAGACGACACGAGTGGCAACATTCCACATCCAAAGCAGAAGTTCGTTCGACAGTGGTCGAATTCACACCCATGACCCAAGGCGGTCTTTCGCCACGAGCCCCGTGAACGTCTCAAAGCGGCGGCATAGCAACATGTTCGAGATGATGCGCGGCGACCTTGTGTGCTTGTGTGGCGCTCGCCCGCGGGCTCGTCGACTTCGGCCCGCAAAAGACAGCACGAATTGCTATGACTTGAGCTACAATGCCTGACGTGGGTAGCGCAATCCGTAGCGCGCACTGGCCTCTAAGCCAGGGGTTGGCGGTTCGAATCCGCTCTCGCAACCATCACGCACAAGGAAGAGCGCGATGACTATCCTGACTGTCAATCTACTCTTCAACACGCTCATATTCTGGATTGCAGCCAGGATTTACCTGTTTCCGAGGCTCGCTGAAGTGTCGCCGCAGATCGTGCTGGTGCCGATTCTCCTGCTTCATGCAACACGGCACCTGGGCCTCATGTTCCTGTCGTCCGGTGCGGTCTATCCAGGCATGCCTACATCGTTCGCATTTCCGGCCGCAATCGGCGACTTGCTCGCGGCGGTCTTGGCGCTCGTATGTCTCCTGGCTCTCACCAAGCGATGGGCGATAACCGTTGTGCTGCTCTGGGTATTCAGCATCGAAGGATTCGTGGATCTGATGACGGCTATTGCGCTCTCCACGATCTATCAGGCTGACAGGTTCATGGGTCCGGCCTACTGGATACCGGCGTTCTGGGTTCCGATGCTGCTGGTCACGCACGTTATCGTCTTCATCCTCCTGTGGCGATTCTACTGCGCGACTTGGATCGC
>NZ_FUIG01000087.1:0-487 GCF_900149755.1 Mesorhizobium delmotii
GCCGCAACGTCGTCCTCGACAAGTCGTTCGGCGCACCGCGCATCACCAAGGACGGCGTCACCGTCGCCAAGGAGATCGAGCTTGAGGACAAGTTCGAGAACATGGGCGCGCAGATGGTCCGCGAAGTTGCTTCGAAGACCAACGACATCGCCGGCGACGGCACCACGACCGCGACCGTTCTGGCGCAGTCGATCGTCCAGGAAGGTCACAAGGCGGTTGCCGCCGGCATGAACCCGATGGACCTGAAGCGCGGCATCGACCTCGCGGTTAGCGACGTCGTCGCGACGCTGATCAAGAACGCCAAGAAGATCAAGACCTCGGAAGAGGTTGCCCAGGTCGGCACCATCGCCGGCAATGGCGATGCTTCGGTCGGCTCGATGATCGCCGAAGCGATGCAGAAGGTCGGCAATGAGGGCGTCATCACGGTCGAGGAAGCCAAGACCGCCGAGACCGAACTCGAAGTGGTCGAGGGCATGCAGTTCGACCG
>NZ_FUIG01000087.1:497-778 GCF_900149755.1 Mesorhizobium delmotii
CCGCAAGGCCATGCTGGAAGACATCGCTATCCTTACCGGTGGCCAGGTCATTTCCGAAGACCTCGGCATCAAGCTCGAGAATGTCGGCCTCAACATGCTCGGCCGCGCCAAGAAGGTGTCGATCTCCAAGGAGAACACCACCATCGTCGACGGCGCCGGCAAGAAGGCCGAGATCCAGGGCCGCGTCGCCCAGATCAAGCAGCAGATCGAGGAGACCACCTCGGACTACGACAAGGAGAAGCTGCAGGAACGTCTCGCCAAGCTGGCGGGCGGCGTTGCAG
>NZ_FUIG01000087.1:788-920 GCF_900149755.1 Mesorhizobium delmotii
CAACGCCCAGACCGGCGAATATGGCGACATGATCGCCATGGGTATCGTCGATCCGGTCAAGGTCGTGCGCACGGCTCTCCAGGACGCGGCCTCGGTCGCCGGCCTGCTGGTCACCACCGAAGCCATGATCGC
>NZ_FUIG01000029.1:0-108927 GCF_900149755.1 Mesorhizobium delmotii
CGCTCTCTTGCAGGCGGGCAGGGCGCTCCGCATCGGCTGAGGCGTGGAACAGACACATTTCAGCCGAACCGCCATCCTCAATGAGAGCCAAGACCAAGCCAAAGCCGCTGTTCCTCGGCATCGACACCGGCGGCACTTACACCGACGCGGTGCTGTGGTCGGAAGCCAGCGGGCCTCCAGAGGGACCCAATAAAGGCAAAGTGCTGGCCAAGGCCAAGGCGCTGACCACCCGCCACGATCTGGCGGTCGGCATATCAGGCGCGGTCGACGCGGTGCTGCAAAAAGCCGCCACCGACCCTGCAGCGATAAAACTGGTGTCGATGTCGACGACGCTTGCCACCAACGCGCTGGTCGAGGGCCATGGCGGCCGCGTCGCGCTGGTCATGATCGGCTTTTCCGAGGGCGACCTTGCCCGCGACGGGCTGAAGGCCGCACTCGGCACCGACCCTGTGGTGTTCTGCCCCGGCGGCCATGACGTCCACGGCAATGCGGCAAAACTCGACCTGTCCGGGCTGGAGGCCGCGCTGCCGGAACTCGGCGCCTCGGTGTCGGGCTTTGCCGTCTGCTCCTATTTCGCCACCCGCAACCCGGCGCATGAGCTCGCCGCGCGCGACCTCATCCGCGAAAAGACCGGCTTGCCGGTCACAACCAGCCACGAGCTTTCGGCCAAGCTTGGCGGCCCGCGCCGGGCGCTCACGACGCTGCTCAACGCCAGGCTGATCTCGATGATCGATCGGCTGGTGGCGGCGACTGAAGGCTTTCTTGCCGCGCGTGGCATTGCCGCCCCGCTGATGGTGGTGCGCGGCGACGGCGCCCTGGTCTCGGCCGCCTTTGCCCGCCAGCGCCCGATCGAGACGATTCTTTCAGGCCCGGCCGCCAGCCTTGTCGGCGCCCACCACATGACCGGCCTCGACAATGCCGTCGTCTCCGACATCGGCGGCACCACCACCGATGTCGCCGTGCTCGATGGAGGCCGTCCCAGGCTCGATCCGGAAGGCGCCACCGTCGGCGGCTTCCGCACCATGGTCGAGGCGGTCGCTATGCGCACCTTTGGGCTCGGCGGCGATTCCGAAGTGACGCTGGAGGATGGCGCGCTCAACCCAAGAATCCTGCTCGGGCCGCGCCGCCTGGTGCCGCTGGCGCTGGCCGGCATGATGCATGGCGAGGCGGTGACCGTCGAACTGGAACGCCAAATCCGCGCGACCAATCCCGGCCGCATGGATGGCCGCCTGGCGGTCAGGACCGGCGTGCCGGAGCGGCTGGCGGCCGGCCTGACCGGCGCCGAGGCCAAGCTTTATGAGCTGATCGGCGCTGTGCCGCTCGCCGTCGACAGGCTTTTGACATCAAACGCCCAGAACGCTACCTTGAACCGGCTGGTGTCGCGCGGGCTGGTGCATGTTGCCGGCTTTACGCCGTCGGACGCCGCCCATGTGCTGGGCAAGCAGGCCAACTGGGATTCCGCGACGGCTCGGCTCGGTGCCGAACTGTTCGCTCGCAAGCGCGACGGCCGCGGACAGGCGATCGCCGCCTCACCGGAGGCGATCTCGGAACGGGTGCTGACCACGCTGACCCGGCTGTCGGCGGAAGTCATCCTCGAAACCGCCTTTGCCGAGGACGGGCTGGATGGCGCGGCGACCGTGGCGCACGCGCTGGTGCAGCGCGCCGTCGATTCCCATCCCGGCATCGCACGGCTCAGCGTCGCGCTCGACCGCCCGGTCATCGGCCTCGGCGCCTCGGCGCCGCTGCATTATGCCGGGCTGCCACCGCTGGTCGGCCATGACTGCGTCGTGCCCGAAGATACCGATGTCGCCAATGCGCTCGGCGCCGTCGTCGGCCAGGTCAGGGTTTCGGCGGAGGCGCGCGTCAGCCAGCCCAAGGAAGGGCTGTTTCGCGTCGCCTCAGGCGAGACCGTGCGCGATTTTCTGGATGAGGCAGCGGCGATCGCGGCAGCGGAAACCGATGTCCGCGCCATTGCCGCCGGGCGAGCCAGGGACGCCGGCACCGACAGCGCCGAAATCGAGATCGCCAGCGAATTCCGCGTTTCGACCGTCGAGGGCCAGCGCATGTTCATCGAGGCGCATGTGGTGGCGGTGGCGTCGGGCAGGCCAAGGATTGCGGTTTAGGCTTAACGGCAACCTCTGCGAACCTGTCGGCGCAACGCACCCGAAACTGTTCGTATGTCGTTGAACACACTCGTCGGGTGGACCACGGGGAGGGCTGGCCCTTCTTGGTCTCGGCTGGATCGCAGCCATCCTGCGGTCTCGTGTTGTCTAGCCGAGGCCGGGTCCGACCCATGCCGGCGTCGTCGCACGACACTGCTGCGGCGAGAGGCCGTTGAAAGTTCTGAAGCACTTTGCGAAGTGTGAAGGCGACAAAAATCCGCATGCCATTGCGATATCGATAATGGGCATGCTTGTGCCTTCAATCAGGCGCTTGGCATGAGCGACACGAATCCGGAGGTAGTGGCGTACCGGCGGCATGTGCACGTGTGCTGCAAACAAGCGTTCCAATTGGCGCCGAGACAGGCCAGCCCGTTGCGCAACTTCTGTCATCGTCAGCGGATACTCAATATTCTCTTCCATGAGCCTCATAGCCATTAGCAGCTTATCGCTTACACCCGCAAACGCGAGACCTGATGGCCCAGTCTGGCGGTTGGAGCCTGAGCGCTGACCGTCGACGGTCGCGTAGCGGCAAACCTCCTGTGCGGTACACCCGCCGACATGGCTGGCGATCAGATCGACCGCCAGGTCGAAGGCTGCCAGTTCCCCCGCGCATGTCGAAAACTGCCCATCCTTGACGAAGAGAGCATCGCGAATCTGCGGCTGGCTGAATACTTCCGTAAAGGCGGCCAGCCGCGACCAATGAATCGTGCAGCGTGTGCCTGCCAGCAGACCGGTCTGCGCGAGCAGCCATGTCGCTGTTCCAACCGCGGATATTGGAACCCCGCGGCGTGCGATCGTGCGCAAAAAATTATTGAATTGTGGCGTCAGTCGCCGGCCCACCGGCTCGCCCGCGAAAACTGCGAGATGATGTGGCCCCCGGTCGCCTAAACAAGAGTTCAGTTCGTCCATCGTTACGTCAACGGCAACTGAAAGGCCGCTCGCCCCCTTGACAGATTGGGCGTCGGATCCCGCGATCCGCCACCGGAACAGGGTCAGCTTGGATACCGTATTGGCAATACGGAAAGGTTCGATGAAGGCGTGAAGCGCCAGGTGTGAGAATCCTGGCAATACCAGAACCACCAGCTCAATTGGTCGGCCGCCCTTTGCCGGATCGTCCCGCGTGGACAACGA
The DNA here is from genome assembly GCF_900149755.1 of Mesorhizobium delmotii. Lineage (NCBI taxonomy): Bacteria > Pseudomonadati > Pseudomonadota > Alphaproteobacteria > Hyphomicrobiales > Phyllobacteriaceae > Mesorhizobium > Mesorhizobium delmotii. The sequence continues at coordinate 3,294 of NZ_FUIG01000029.1, forward strand.
CTTCAGGGCATTCATATTGGGAGGTGCGTTCATCAGGGTTCGTCCATGCATTTTCGCAAAGTGCTAACCTAGGCATTCTCGAACCCTGAGAAGCCTGGCGCTTTTTCGGCTATTGCTGGGCGAGCGCTCGTGGTGAAGCAGACAGAGAGATTCATCCGCCCTGACCGAGCACGGCCTTTCTTCGACACGATCTTGGCGAGAGTGCCGCAGCCATTTTGCATTGATCCTGCTCGCCCTAAAGGACAGCGTCACCGATCACGAGTTCCCGACGCTTCATGAAGTCAAGGAGCTCTTCGTCGATTGCTTCGTCGATCGGCGGTGCTTCATATTCCTTCAGGGCCTGCACAGCTGCATCGCGCCCCCGAATGTTGGCATCCTTAGCTCCGGCGAAGGACCATTGCTCAAAGCTGTCGTGGTTCATCAAGTCGGGCGTGAAGAAGGCCTTCTCAAAATTCTTCAGTGTATGTTCGGTACCAAGATAGTGACTGCCTGGCTCACTTTGGCGGATCGCATCAAGCGTTTCATCCATCTCGCTCATCACTATGCCTTGCCCAAGCTTATAGAACATCACCATCTGCTCAGCATCGAGCATGAACTTGCTATAGCTCTGGGTCAAAGCTGCTTCGAGATAACCGGTGGACGAAAGCACGAAGTTCGCACCGGCGATAAGTGCGCCGTACATATTGCGGGCGGCCTCATAGCCTGCCTGGGCATCGACGAGCTTTGAACTTGTGTTGCTACCACTGCAGCGCCAAGGCAGTTTGTAGTGTCTGGCCAGTTGACCCACCAACATATTCATGTGGCAAATCTCGGGTGTTCCTGCCATTGGCGCGCCGGTTTTCATTGAAACGGTCGCCAACCACTGCCCGTAAATGCAGGGCGCGCCTGGCTGGACCAGCTGCGCAAAGGCAACGCCAGCAAGTGCTTCGGCATTAAGCTGCGCGACTGCAGCCACGGTGCTGGCCGGGGTGCTGGCGCCACCAAGGACAAACGGGGCGAAGATCATGGCCTGGTTGTTTGCGGAGTAGACCTTGACCGCATCGAGCATGGTCGCGTCCCAAACGAGTGGCGAATTGCAGTTGGCAAGCGACACCATCACAGTGTTGTTGTTGACGAACTCGTCCCCGAAGACAATCTTGGCCATAGCGACCGTGTCTTCTGCCCTCTCACGCGAGGTCACCGCTCCCATAAATGGCTTATCGGAGTACCGTATCAAACTGTAGTTCATGTGCAGGTGGCGCTTCGGGACGGCAATATCCATCGGCTCGCAAAGAACTCCACCCGTCATATGCATTGCGGGGGCTTGGTAGGCGAGTTTCGCAAAATTGACGAAATCCTCAATTGTCGCGTTCCGCCGCTTGCCCTCAAGGTCAAGTACATTCGGTGAACCGTACGCTGGGGTAAATATGGTCTTTCGACCGCCGAGAGTGACGGTCCTGGCGGGATTCCGAGCGCGAACCGTGATGGTTTCTGGGGCCTTTGCCACAAGTTCCAGCAGCTGGTCTCTGTCGATCCTAACGCGCTGACCGGTCACGTCGGCACCGGCTGCCCGCCACATTTCGACGGCCTCGTCATCTCGGAATTCGATGCCTATCTCTTCAAGTATTTGCACCGAAATGTTGTGGAGCCTAAGCAAATCATCCGGGCTCAGCAAATCCATATAAGGCAGACCCCGCTCCAGCGACGGCAAGTAAGTTACCGTCCTGTCAGAACGTAGCTTTTGCCGAGCGTCTCGGCCTCCAGATCTTACGGACATTTTTATAATCCATGGTTTGATGCGAGAATATAGGGCATAAAAAATGCGGAAACTAACAATAAAAAGGAATGTAAATTATGAACTGAGGTTATGACCGCAACTCGCGCCAGCCTAAAGCCAGTCCTGAATGCCGGGCAAATCGAGAATGCGTGACAATGCCGACGTCGCCCCCGCGCGCCGTTGACGCACAATAGCGACCTGTTTCATGTCGATTTGACAAGCCGCTCCTTAGTCGGCCGTGAAGAATACGGAAGCCACTGATATCGCACAGGAATAGTCTACTTTTCAGGCTTCCGAATTGCAGGTACCGGCCAGTTTGTGGATAGTTTTCTTGCAATTCCAGTTTGCGATTTCGCCGCCTGGCGAAGCGTGATTCACTGCTTTCATCGCAGTGAATCGGGAGCCAGGCGATGGGCAGGCCACGCGAGAAGCGCGAGACTGGAGAGCAGGATCTTTTCCGCTCCAGGCTCGATCAGATCATCAACATGAAGCACGAGCTGGTGCGGCTGGCGCAGGCGATCGACTGGCCGGTGCTGGAGGAGCGCTTCGGTGCGGTCTATTCGGACGGTCCCGGCATGCCGCCGCTGCCGACCCGGCTGATGGCGGGGCTGGCGATCCTCAAGCACACCTTCAACCTGTCGGACGAGGTGCTGTGCGCACGCTGGATCGAGAACCCGTATTTCCAGTATGGGCGAGGAGCGGATCGTGGCGCTGTTGCAGGAGAGCCTCAGCCTTGCGGTCAAGACCGGGGCGATGAAGCCGGCCGACACGCGCCAGGTCATCGTCGACACGACCGTGCAGCCGAAGAACGTCATGTTCCCGACCGACGCCAAGCTCATCCACCGGGCCCGCGAACGGCTGGTGCGGCTGGCCAAGAGGAAGGGGCTCCATTTGCGCCAGACCTATGTGCTGGTCGGCAAGCTGGCGCTGATCAAGCACCAGCGTTAACAAGGCGCTGCGCAGGCTCAAGACCTATCTCGGCCGGACCATTCGCGTCATCTCCCGCCAGATCGCCGGCGATGCGCAACTGGACGCGCTCTTCAAATGGTCGCTCTACCAGGCCGCCACCGTTCTCGAGCAGCGTCAGCGCCCAGAGCGGCCGCAAAATCTACAGCCTGCACGCGCACGAGGTGGAATGCATCGGTAAGGGCAAGGCGCATGCGCCATACGAGTTCGGGGTGAAGGTGTCGGTGACCACCACGCTGAAGCGCTCAAAGGGTGGCCAGTTCGCCTTGCATGCAAAAGCGCTGCCCGGCAATCCCTATGACGGCCACACGCTCGCAGCGATCATCCCTGACATGGAAAAGACCATCGGCAACGAGATCAGCCGCGTCCTCGCCGACGCCGGCTATCGCGGCCACAATGCACCGGAGAGCCACAAGTTCAGGGTCTTCACCAGCGGCCAGAAACGCCGTGTCACCCCAGTCATCAAGCGCCAGATGCGCCGCCGCTCCGCGATCGAGCCCCTGATCGGCCACATCAAGGCCGAGCACCGGATGGGCCGCAACTACCTCGCCGGCAAGCACGGCGACGCCGTCAACGCCATCCTGGCCGCCGCCGGTTACAACTTCTCCCTCCTGCTCAGGTGGCTGAAGCAATTTTTGTGACTCTTGATCGCCGCGTTCCTGAACCGGCCGAAGCAGCTTGCCGCTTAGCGGTCAAGATTGTTCACGGTCGACTCCTTAAAGACAACACGCACACGCCGACCTTTCGCAGCCGCAGACCCAAAGTCACATTGTCGGGGGCAGGCGCGCAAACTCCTTAATAGACGGCCTTGGCTCCAGCGACTTCGAGTGTGGTCCCCGCGATGAATCGAGCCGCGTCCGAGCTCAGGAAATACACCGCATCAGCAATATTCTCCGGTTCGCCAAGTCGGCCGAGAGGATTTGACTTGCTGAGCTCGGCTACCGCAGTGTCAGGATCGAACCCGCGATGGATAAAGCCTGACCGAAGCATAGGTGTATCTATCTCCCCAGGGCACACGGCATTGACCCTTATTCCGTTCCCCGCATGGTCGCGGCCAAGGCACTTTGAAAATGTGGCTACGGCGGCTTTACTCGCGCAGTAAGCTGCGTGACTAGGTCCAGCATAGATGCCCCAGGTTGAGGAGATGTTCACGATCGACCCGCCACCATTCTCCTTCATGAAGGCTATTGCCCGTCGGCAGGTGTAGAAAATTGCTTTCAGATTGATATCGAAGGTTTTTTCCCAATCCTCGTCGCTCGTTTCAAGGATTGTACCGCGCGTGATGATGCCTGCATTGTTAACGAGGGCGTCCAGCCGACCGGTAAGGCTGATAGCGGTATCGATGAGATCCTCGCAATAATTCTTACTTCTCAAGTCTCCAGACTTGGCCAAAGCATTTTGCCTACTTCGGTTGAGTTCGGCAGCTATGTCAATCAACCGCTCCGCGTTGGTGTCACCGGCGATTACAAAATATCCGTTAGCCACGAACTTCTTGCAGATTGCTTGGCCCATTCCGCCAGCAGCTCCAGTCACGACCACGGTCTTCTGTTCAGTGTTCATTATCGTTTAACCAACCAAGTTCGAAGAATTGCGGCTCATAACTCTTTCAATGGTCTGCACCGAGCACGAAGGATATGCGCAGAACCTAATTTCGTGACTAATACAAGTAGAGGGAGGTATTTATGAACTATGGTCATTATAGTTCCCTAGCCCACCTAAATCCTGTCATGTACACCGCGCAAAAGTAAGGATGCGGTCACGATGCCCACATCAACTCCGCCTGCATCGACAACCACTAACGGCAAATTCCCATGTCGATGAGACAGGTCGAGCATTTCTTTGATCGGAGTATCAAGACTGAGCCGTGGGGCATCCGCCAAGGCCATGCCGTCACCGACACTCGCAAATTCGGTAAGCGGCAACATCACGGACTCGGCTTTCAGAAGCTTCAACCGGCTGCTTCCTTGGACAAATCTTTCAACATACGGGTCTTTGGGATTTCCGAGAATGTCATCCGCGGAGCCGATCTGAAGCATCTTCCCGTCTTTCATGACACCGATTTGGTGTCCCAACCGGACTGCTTCATCCAGATCGTGGGTGATGAAAAGCGTGGTTTTACCCAACTTCGTCGAAAGCGCTTTGAACTCGTCCTGTAGGTCGCGTCGTATGAGCGGATCCAGCGCCGAAAATGGCTCATCCATCAACAAAATCGCGGGATCAGCCGCCAAGGCTCGGGCAAGCCCTACTCTCTGCTTCATTCCGCCAGAGAGCTCATCAGGATAACGATCTCCCCAGCCCGCCAGTTGCACCAACTCCAGCTTTTCCTCCGCAATCTCGTAGCGTTGTCGGACGCTTGCCTTTCGTAACTCCAGACTCAGAGCCACGTTGTCGCGGACCGTTCGGTGAGGCAGGAGCGCCACATTCTGGAAAACCATCCCCATTGTCCGGGCACGGAGTTCTCGCATCTCATTTTCGGACTTCCGATTGATATCCTCGCCGCCAACAATGATCTGGCCAGCGCTGGGTTTGATCAAACGATTCACATGTCGGACCAGCGTTGACTTTCCGCTCCCGGACAGTCCCATGACACAGAAGATCTCACCGGCCTCTACCTTAAAGGAGACACCGGCGACGGCGGCTACGCACCCATGTTTCTCCAGGAGTGCGGCCTTCGAAAGATCATCGCGCTGGATATTCGCAAGGTCGAACTTCGAGTTCGTCCCGAAGACCTTCCAAACATCCTTGAATTCAATGGCATGCGCTTCCAAAGATAAGCTCCACGGTTGAGAGGTGTCGCCCGGCAGCGTAAAGCTTACCGGGCGAGCATGCTTTCCGCAGTCCAGCGTTACTTACCTGCCTGTTTTGCTTGAGTTATCCAAGTATTCCACTGGTCGAGGTGGGCCTTCTTCCAGGCCTCAGCATGACCGTGGATGTCCTCGTTGGACTTCTCACCTTTGTGAATAAGAAGATTCTCGTCGTCGATATCCTGAATTGGGACCTCGACGAGTTCGAACCACTTATTTGCGACGGGGTTTTTCTCGAGGAAGGGTGTGTTGGCAATCACGTGATGATTGTTCACGGAAAATCCCAGGTTTCCAATGCCTGGAACCGTCGTGTTCGCGCCAGCCTGTTCGTCGGGCAACGCCGTGAACGGAACCGTCAGCCAGATAACCTCTTTTCCATGGCGCAAAACCCCTTGTAGCCAGTTGGGTGTCCAACTGTAATACAAAGTTGGACTGCCGGACTGAATCCGCTGGATGACGTCAGGAAGCAGAGCAAAATACTCACCCTGCTTGTGCGTGACCGCATCCCGAAGGCCGTATGCATCAAGGTTATGTTCTATGATGCGTTCGCATCCCCAGCCCGGATCACAGCCATACAGGTCTGCTTTACCGTCCCCATCCACATCGAACAGCTTGGCAATCTTCGGGTCCTTCAACTGATCTATCGTCTTTATGCCGTACTTGTCGGCTGTGGCCTTGTCTATGGAGTACCCCTGGATCGAGTTCTTTACGAGCGTCCCGACGCGACGAAGCTTGGCATCGCCGCCAGCCTTCTCGGCAAACGCAATATGCAAGGGGTACCAGTGCGGCGTATAGTAATCCGCATCACCGTTCCCTACCGCTATATGGGCAAGTGGAACCTGGGTTGCGGAGGGTTCGTCAACTGTATAGCCGAGATCCTCGAGGCCTAGCTTAACGACGTAGGCTTCGAATAATTCTTCCGCCTGGCCAAGATATAGGGGCCTAACGGTCACGCCTTTCCCCGGGAGGTCCTCCGCCGCCGCGTATCCAGGAGACAGGGCCAAAGTGCCAAGCACTGTAACAGCGGCAGCCAGTCCCCGAAAATGCCCATTTATTCTAAACCGATAGCTCATAGTCGCTCCCATTCTTTGTTAGCTAGAAGTCTGTTGCCGGCCACTTTCCAATCCTCCACGCCGCGCCGGAGAGGCATAGAAGGTCTTAACGACCCCGGTGAATAGCGCAGCTGGACCCCGCTTGTGCCAGGCAATGTGGGAGAAGCGCTTGCGCGTAGACAACGCGGATTGGGTCAGGCGATCTAGAATAATTGCGAGAATGACAATGCCGATTCCACCCGTTGCAGCGAGCCCGATGTCGAGGCGACCGATGCCGCGCAAAACCATTTGGCCGAGTCCCCCAACGGCTATCATGGAGGCAACAACAACCATTGATAGCGACATCATCAACGTCTGGTTGATGCCTGCCACTATGCTCGGAAGAGCCAGGGGCAGCTGAGCCTTGAACAGGATCTGACTGTTGGTCGCTCCAAAGGCACGCATAGCCTCGACGACTTCTTCAGAAACCTGCTGAATGCCTAGTGTTGTCAGCCTGATAACGGGCGGAAGTGCAAAAACGATCGTTACAATCACGCCAGGCACGTTGCCGATACCAAACAACATGACCACGGGAACAAGATAGACGAATGATGGAATCGTCTGCATTGTGTCGAGGATTGGCCGGCAAATGGCAGCCGCCCTCTCACTTCGAGCGGCAATTACCCCCACCGGAATGCCAACAACCGTGCAGAAAAGAACGGCGGTGAAAACGAGAGACAGTGTCGTCATCGTTTCACCCCAAATGCCAAGAAAGCCGAGAATCAGCAGCAGACCAGCGACTTGAACTGCCAGTCGCCACCCGGCAATCTGCCACGCTACCAATCCGAAGCATAAAATTACAACAACCGGCGGGATGCCATTCAGCGCGAGATCAAATGCCCTCAGAAGCTGGTCGATTGGCCACTTCAAGCTCTGAAACAATGGGCGGTATTCCTGTACAATCCACCCCAACCCAACATCAACCCACTCACCAAACGGTATATGCCAGGTTTTGAAAGGATCTAGAACGTCTTCGGGCTTCACTAGAGTTCCTTTCAGTTAGGACCTATTTGAGCGATAACGACGGAGCGCTGATGCGAGCCCGACTGTGTGTCATAGGTCAGCTGCCGCCGCATTGTCATAGGTCAGCTGCCGTCGCATACATGACCTGCTTACGGAATTAGACTCTCCGTCTGACTGGGCCTTCACTACGGCTTGAGAGGCTGTCGCGTCGGATTGGTCCAGAAACGCTAGCGGCGAGGCGGCTGCAAAACAACCGTACAAAAAGTCATGTACCGCAGGACTAAATGTTATCAGGCGGATGTCAGGTCTGGATACCCAGCTGATATCTCGCTGAGTGCAACTGGTGCTGCCTTGATGTTTTCAGCAGCCGACGCTGGCGGGACCGGATTAAGATCTGCGACCTGTGTGATCAGCCAATTGCGGAAGATCTGGACGTCGTCTCGCTCAATTGCGGTATCCGGAATGACCAAATGATGTTTTCGGCCGGTTAGATAGCTTTCACTCAGAGGCCTTATCAAGGTGCCTTCATTGAGGTAATCACTTACCAAATGACGGAAGCCCAGCCCGATGCCGTAGCCCTTGATCACTGACTGGATCATCGTTGGATAACTAGTGAACGTGATGGCGCGCTTGAAATCGGACGAAACGCCGAACTGTCCAAGCCAGTGGGCCCAATTGAAGGGTGACCATGGGTAGGCGGACCAATGCTGATCGTCCATATCCAAGAGGACCTCGTTTACCAGGTCCTCCGGAGTGAGAATACGCGGGGAGTGTGTCTGATATGATTTACTGCAAACCGGGAAGACTTCCTCGCCGAAGAGCTCGGTGGCTGTGAACCCCGGCCGCGCCAGATACCCCATTACCACGGACACATCAAAACCGTCCGTCGCCGGCGCCGGGCTGCGTTCGAGCGACACCAAGTGCAGGTCGACCTCTGGGTTGTTCGCAACGAAATCTCCAATCCGGTGGCTCATAAACAGCGTTGCGAACGACATCGGCATGCCGACGGTCAACCGTCGGGCTTTCTGGCCTCTCTTCACGCTGTCAAAAGCCGCTGCAATATGCGCCAGGCTGAGGGTCGCAGCTTCAAATAACTCCTCGCCGGCGGGAGATAATGACACCTTCTGGTTTCCGCGGTTAAAAAGCTGGGTGTCAAGGTGGTCTTCCAACGTCAAGATATGGCGGCTCACTGCCGCTTGAGTGACCGAAAGCTCATTGGCAGCCTTGGTAAAACTCAAATGCCGTGCGGCAGCTTCAAATGCGCGCAGCGCACTCAACGGAAGCCGGCGATAATTTGACATGAGTTATCATTACTCCAGTCATGAGAAGAAGTAAAACCCGTGTGCGCACCCGAACCATGCGTTCGAACGCGCCCAGTATATTTCGGAAAAATCGGCTTCGTAAACGACCAGGCAAGTGAGCGGCGCGGCAGGATAGTCGTCATCGCCCATCACCATAGAGAGCCTATCAAGTAGCTTGTCTACAATATGTCTCTTCGAGGGGTTGACCCTGCGACTCTTGCTAGTCAAATCCTCATCTCGGCCGTTACAACTGGGTTGTCAGGACCCGATGCTTACACCTGGCACCCGTCGCAAGGCGTAATCGCCGTAATGTGCGTCGCGGATGTGGACGGGAAGACGGCCGTCCATCACCGAGTTATTCAACCGCGTCGGCGCCCAGCGAGTACGTATTCTGCAAAGCTCCACGTTCGACACTTGGCGAAGTCAACTCCGAACGCCTCCAGGCAGAGGGTGATTGACCGTAAGCCCTTCGGAAGACCCTTGCAAAGTGAGAGGCGTTCTCGAAACCTGACCCAATAGCAACCTCTATCAAAGGGGTGTCGCTTTTCCTGAGAAGTTGCTTTGCGCGCTCCAGCCGCACCCGGCGGTAGACAAAGGCAGGAGAGCTGTTCACCTCCTTGAAAAACAGCCGTTCGAGTTGTCGCCGGGAAATGCCCGATGCTGCGGCCAGCCTGGAAACCGACAGTGTGTTCTCGATGTTCTGCTCCATCAGGATCATCGCAGCGCGGAGCCTCGGATCGTGCGTCTCTATTGTCAGTGGGCGACGTGGTTGCACCCACTCTGCGTTCCGAACCTTATCGATCTGGAGAACTTCGAGCGCGTTCCTCTCGGCCGCGTTTCCAATGTGCCGTCGCACCAATTCTGCCGCTAGATCGGCAGTGCTGCTGCCGCCCGCGCATGATCCCCGCGTGGCATCCAAGTTATAAATTCTGTCCGCCCGAACCTGTAAATCAGGAAATCGCTCCCGGAAGTCGACGTGGTGAAGCCAGCTGACGCAGGTCTCGTGCGTCTCCATAAGACCTGCCTCAGCCAAAATGAACGTTCCGGTGCAGATTCCGATCAATCGCGCCCCTTTGAACGCGGCATCCCGAAGATACCTCAGGGTTTCGTTGTCGACCGCCTGATCGTCGGTCAATCGTCCCCCTACGACGACAATGTAGTCAAACTCCATCGGGTCGAGGAATAAAGACGTCGGGGAGACCTGGACGCCGCAGCTCGACGTGACGAGATGCCGGGTGTTCGACAGCACCTCCCAGTCCGCATTGATCCGACCTGACCTGTCGGATTTATCGCTGGCGAGTCTCAGTGTGTCGATAAACATGGCGAAGGCAGTCAACGTGAAGGAGCGGGCCAGGATGAACCCGACCTTCAGCCGAACCGACCGTGCCCGTCTGTGCCGTGGTGATGAATAAAACACGCTCTTGCCTCCACCCTTGAACGCCTGCGAGCTGCAGTAGGCTTCGTATTGTCATTCACCTATCTTGACTCATGATCTTTGTCTACAATATGTCTATCTCTGAAATTGAGGAGCCGCTATGATCGTGAATGAGCCCGCCGCCCCGACGGACCGAAAAGGCATTCTTGCTGAAACACTGGTGCATCGTATCTTGACGATGCAACTCGAGCCGGGGGCGGTTCTCGACGAAGTCGCTCTTAGTGAGGAATTCGGCCTTTCCCGTCCGCCTGTGCGCGAACTCATGAGACAGATGGCAGGCGAGGGCTACGTAGATCTTGAGGCCAACCGCGCTGCGCGCGTATCCCTCATGTCCTACCAGACGCTTCGGGATTTCCTCATCGTCGCTCCGATGATCTACGTCGGAACGACGAAGCTCGCAGCCATCAACCATAACGCTCGGGACCTCGAAGTCCTCAAGCAGACTCAGCAGAAGTTCCGGCAGGCGATTGCCGACGGTCACGTCGAGAACAGGGTGATCTTCAATCACCAGTTTCATCTGAACATCGGAAAGATGGCGCACAACCAGTATCTCCTTCCCAGTCTCAAGAAGCTTCTCATCGACCACGCCCGGATCGGGAAGATCTTTTACCGCCACAACGGCGATCCGCGGATACAGAAGGGCCAGGAAACTGCTGCTCGGCAACACGATCAGATGATCGAGGCCATCGAAGCCCGTGATACAGAGTGGGCGGGCGACGTGGTGCGCGCCCACCTCGAAGTTTTCCGAAGCGATGTGGCGCTCTACGCCGTGCCCAGCGGCATGCAAGGCGAACTCGAAGGATAATCATTGTCGGTGTCAGTACACGAGGGAGAACAGAAATGCTCAATAAAGTCGACTACAAGACGCAGGCGACTGCGCTCAAACTGCCCAGCAAGATGATCGTGGACGGGGTCCAGGTGGCCGCCCTGTCGGGCAAAACCTTTGCAACCCTCAATCCGGCGACCGGCGAGGTTTTGGCGGAGCTTCCGGCGGCTTCTGCAGCCGATGTCGACAAGGCCGTCACTGCCGCCCGGTATGCGTTTGAGGACGGGCGGTGGTCGAAGCTTGCCCCGGCGAATAGGAAAAAGGTGCTTCTCAAGCTGGCGTCCGTCATCGAGGAAAACGCACTTGAGCTGGCGCTGATGGAGAGCTTGGACAGCGGCAAAACGATCAGCGATTGCACCAGCATCGACGTGCCTGAGGCTATCAACAGCCTCAGATGGCATGCAGAAGCCGTTGACAAGATATATGATCAGGTTTCGCCTGCGAACGACTCCTCTCTCGGCCTGGTCGTGCGCGAGCCTATCGGCGTCGTCGGCATCGTGCTCCCCTGGAACTTCCCTCTTCTAATGCTCGCGTGGAAGATCGGCCCTGCTCTCGCAGCGGGGTGCACGATCGTCGTCAAGCCAGCGGAAGAGACGTCGCTCACCACATTGAGGGTAGCAGAGCTCGCTCTCGATGCCGGGCTGCCGCCTGGCGTTTTCAACGTCCTGACAGGCGATGGTCCGGAGGTTGGCGAACCGATCGGTCGTCATCCCCAGATCGACGCAGTTTCCTTCACAGGGTCCACCGACACTGGCCGTCGCTTCCTAAAGTACTCCTCCGAGAGCAATTTGAAGGAGGTGGTCCTTGAGATGGGCGGCAAGAATCCTTGCATTGTTATGGACGACGTTCCCGATCTTCACGCCGTGGCCTCCCACATCGCCAACGGCGCGTTCTGGAACATGGGTCAAAACTGCTCGGCCATCTCGCGTCTCTTCGTCCACAAGGACGTGAAGGATCGCCTCCTCAAAAAACTAACGGAAGTAGCTAGGACTTGGACCGTGGGCGACCCCCTCGATCCAGACACCCGCGTCGGTCCGCTTGTCTCTACCACGCATTTCGAGAAGGTTAGCGCCTACCTGGAAGGCGATGGCAAGGTCGTGGTTGGCGGAAAGGTCTTCAACGGGACCACGATCGAGCCCACGATCATGGAATTCGACCGCCACGACAGCAAGCACGTCCGGGAAGAGATTTTCGGGCCGATCCTTTCTGTCATTGCGGTAAACTCTCTCGCGGAGGCGGTCTCGCTCGCCAACCAGACCGAATATGGCCTAGCCGCCTCTGTTTTCACCGCCGACGGCACACGGGCGCTTCGGGCCGCACGGGCGATCAAGGCGGGCACCGTGACCGTGAACTGTTACGGGGAGGGGGACGCCGCTACCCCGTTTGGTGGTTACAAGCAATCGGGCTTCGGCGGCCGGGACAAGTCCCTCCAGGCGCACGATCAGTATTGCCAGACCAAGACCCTTTGGATCGATTTGTGTAACTCAAACGAGGGTTTCTGAAATGTCATCATTTGCGTTCGCCGGTCTTAATCTCGCGATCACGGCGCCATTCGACTCGGACGGGCGTATCGATTTCGATCGTTTCCAGGGTCTGATCGAGCGGCATCTGGCTGCGGGTGTCGATGGTTTCGTTTTCAGCTCGGGAACAGGCATGCATGTCTATCTGACGCCCGATGAATCCAAGTCCCTTATAGAACGCGGTGCGCGCATCGTCGCCGGGCGGGCCAAGGTGATTGCCCAGGCCTCGGCATTGCTCACGGCCGACGTCGTCGAACGAACGCAGTTTGCAAAGGACTCCGGTGCGGACGGTGTTATGGTCCTCCCGCCCTTCTTCGAAGGTCCGTCGGACGACAACAGCGTCTTCGACTTTTACGCCGAAGTTGCTAAGGTCGGATTGCCCATCATCGGATACAATGTGCCTCAGGCCGTCGGTGTACGCATAACGCCGGACTTGCTCCGCAGACTCTGCGAATTGCCCGAATTCCGCGCAGTCAAGGACAGCAGTGGAGACTTGATCGGGCAGGTCAGGCTAATCCGCACCGGCCTGGATGTTATCAACGGGGCCGATCCGCTCGTCCCGTTCTCCCTTTTCGCGGGTTGCTCTGGTCTGATCTGGGGCGGCGCGAACGTTGCGCCACGCACCTGCGTGGCGATCGTCAAGGCCGCCCGGGAAAAGAAATGGGATAACGTACAATCGCTCTGGCGGCAACTGGAGCCAATTATGTCCCTTCTTTGGGACGGCGACTATGTCCCAAGCGTGTATGCGGCCGCCGAACTCACTGGGTATGGCTGCGGCAACGCGAGAAAGCCGTTCCGTCCCCTTACGCCCGACCGCATCGCGGCGCTTCGAACGGCGCTTGGCGCACTGGTCGAACAAGAAGCGGTATGATGACCAGCAAGACCTTTCGTGCGCGTCGGCTCCCCGCCCATGGCGTGGAGTCCGGCTGGGCGGCAATGCTTCCTCCGAGAGCGCCAAGGCCCGAGCTCGAACGGGCCATCACTGCCGATGTCGTCATCGTCGGTGCGGGCTTCGCCGGGTTGGCCGCCGCTGTGAGGCTGGCCGATCTCGACCCAAGACTTTCCGTCGCCCTTATCGATGCCGACATGGTCGGGAATGGGGCCAGTGGCCGGAACTCCGGATTTCTAATTGATCTGCCTCACGACATTTCGTCGGGCAATTTCGGGATGGACGCTGTCACCAAGAGCCGCAACGAGATAGCAGTCGCGCGGACGTCTATTCAACATTACGCCCGATTGGCGGAGGAAAATGGCTGGGACAGGGACGTGTTCGATCGTAGTGGCAAATACAGCGTGGCCATGACCGACTCTGGCACGCAGCATCTTGCGGCGTACTCGTCCAAGCTCAATTTATTGGGAGAACCGCACCAGCTTCTTGATGCCGAACAGGTCGAGGAAGTCACGGGCACGCGATCTTTCAAGTCGGGACTTTTTACTCCCGGTGCGGTCATGGTCCAACCCGCCGCGCTGGTGAGGGCGATTGCAGATTTGCTTCAAAAGCCCGTCAGGCTATTCGAGCGCACGCCCGCCCTGTCCATCGAAACCTCGCCGAACGGCTGCACGGTGAAGACACCCAAAGGCGAGGTCAGGGCCGCCCAGGTGATCCTGGCGACAAACGGCCACGCGGAGAGCTTTGGGTTCGGAAGCGGTGAACTTCTCCATGTCTTCACCTACGCCTCGCTGACCCAACCGTTCGACCCCTCCACGCTGGCCGGATCGCGGAAATGGGGAGCAACGCCGGCCGCGTCGATGGGCACGACCGTGCGACGCATCACCGGCGCTGACGGCGACCGAATCCTCATCCGATCGCGCTACACCTACAACCCTAAGATCGAAGTTGAAGCGGGCTCAATCAAGAGTGCGAGCGATCTCCATGACCGTAAGTTCGCGGATCGCTTCCCCGATCATCGCCACTTGAAGATGCAGTATCGTTGGGCTGGCGCAATGGCGCTTACTTGGAATTCGGTGCCACTGTTTGGCCAAGTGGAGGATCGCATCTTCGCCGCATGCGCATGCAACGGCATAGGGGCAACTAAGGCCACTGCCGCAGGCATCGCAACCGCGGAACTCGTGGTGGGGCATCGGTCCCAGCTTGGCGAAATATTTCGCTTGTTTGAGAGGCCCCACGCATTGCCTCCGCGACCGTTCACTGACGTAGGTGCACGCCTCAACCTCGCATTCAGAGAATGGCGCGCGGGACGCGAATAGGGTTCCTCTGCAGGCTGACTTCGCTTCGGGACCAAAGACTGGGCCTTATTTCAACGGGAAGAACAGCCGGCGTGCTGTAAGCGATCGGAACGGAGACAAGAACATGGCTATTCTTCTGATTGCCGAACACAACAACGCGAGGCTTTCCCATCAGACCGCCAAGGCGTTTTCGGCGGCCCTGCAGATCGGTTCGGACGTGCATGTGCTGGTCGCTGGCAAGAGCGCCAAGGGCTATGTCGATGCTGCCGCCAAGCTGAAGGGCGTGAGCAAGATGCTGCTCGCCGGAGCCGACGAACTCATAGAGGGCCTCGCCGAATCGCCGACAGCGCTCGTTGTCTCCTTGGCCGATTCGTATGACACGATCATCGCGCCAGCGACCTCGTCTGGTAAGAATATGGTGCCGCGCGCACTGCTCGATGTCGCTCAGATCTCCAAGATCATCGAAGTCATCTTGCCCGACACCTTGAAAGGGCCGAGCTATGCCGGTAACGCGATTGCGGCGGCGCAGTCGACCGACGCCAAGAAGGTGATCACCGTGCGCACCGCTTCGTATCCAAGCGCCTCCCAAGGCAATGCGGCTGCCGTCGAGAATATCTCGGCGGCAGCCGACCCGAGGCTTTCCTTTTTCATCCCAAAGAAGCTCTCCGAAACTGAACCTTGCCGGCACGAAGCTCCGAAAGTCGTGTCGCCATCAACAAGGGCGAGGAGGTCCAATGTTCGAGGCCGCTGGCTACGGCCTCGTCGCCGACCTTTTCGTTATCATCCTCCGGAAGATTTCCTCGCCACTGGCCGCGATATCGAAAGCCGGGTCCTTGCACGGCCGTCAAGCTGCATCTGGAGAGGCGGAACATGCTCAACGGGAACAAAACGATCGTATTCCCAGCTTAACTGAGAACGCGGCGATGTGACTGTATCTTCCACCAACGCAAAATGGAGAATGGACATGGCAAGGCCCCCAACCCCAGGCAATCCAGGCCACACCCCGCCTGGACCGCCCGACTGGATCCCAACCCCACCAGATGGCGTTCCGGGTCGTCCACCCGGCGTTCCGCCTGGCCCTAAGGACCCACCTCAGCCGCCGGTCGTCCTGTAGGATGACCTGGTTAAGCTACAGCGGTCTGAAGGCAGGCATGCTCCCTCACTGGGAGCATGCCTGCGTAGGACGATTTGATTTCGAACTCCGTGATCTGGCATTCTTCGTCCGAGACTCGCTGCGGATCGACGAAGACCAACTGAAAAACGGGGTGCTATGCGTCGAGTTCGAATGGCCGCTGGCATCCGGGGAAGTCTGCCAGCTTCGCGCAGTTTTCCCCGATAGCTATCCCTTCGTCCGCCCGCAAGTCGCCCTTCGAGGAAACCCGGAAACGTTTCCGCACAAGCATTGCTCACCGACTGACGGTAACCTTTGCTTGTTGGGCCGTGACACGGGGCTGTGGTCCATCGAGTGGACGTTGGCGCTTCTGGAGAAACAACTCGCCAACGCCCTGAATGGCACGGGCGTGGAGGATCCGCAGGGCGAACCGATGGAGTTCTGGTGGAACGCTGTTGCCGCGGCGTTCCCAGGCTATGTCGATGGGAGCTACATGCTGATCGACACCGCCTGGAACGTAGGAGATCAAACAGAGGGGACGCTAAGGGTATCCTACACCCTGCAGAAGATGGACAACAAAATCAGATTCAAGGGTGCGGTTGAGGAAATTAAGGCCAAGGACGGAACCGTTCTAGCTACTCGGACATATCCTCTCCCCCACGAACTTGAATCGAAGAAGGTCACAGGCACATTTCCGTGGAGGCGCGTAGCCCGTTTCGCGCCGCCACCGCGCGAGGGTTGGCGTGATCGAAAGGTGCAGGACCAGATTACCTTCGGAAGGCGTGCGGTTACTATAGCCTCGCCGGCCATTTCGATGTCTGTCACCGTCCAGTCGACGGAACTCAGCCACGGTATCGACGGCGACACTTGGCTATTTCCACTGTTTTACGGACCAGCAAAGTCGTTCCAGCCTGTGAGGCAGGGGCAGAGAGGTACCAGCCCCTCGATGATCATCGTGCCCACGCTCCGCGCAGGCGCCTCAGACGTCGGTGCCCGAGTTCCGTCGGTGGGCATCTTGAAGGGCAAGGTGATTGCCATCTTCGGAATGGGAGCTATTGGTGCCCCACTTGCGATCGAGCTTGCCCGCAACGGCTGTTCTCATCTCACCGTCATCGACCATGACATCGTCGAGCCAGGAAACTCCATCCGATGGCCGCTTGGTGCGACGGCCTGGGGAATGCGAAAGACCACTTCCGTCAAGCAACATGTGGAGTCCGAATACCCGGGGGTCGAAGTTGAGGCGATCCATCACCACGTGGGGATAGCGACGGTGGCCGACGGGAACGGAGGGGACCATTCAGTTCTACCGCCGATCTTTGTGAAGGCCGACATCGTCATCGACGCAACGGCCTCTTCCGGGATCTCACGGTTGCTGGCCGATCACTGCAAGTCCGCAGGGAAACCGATGATTTCTCTTTTCGGAACGCTGTCATTGAAGGGAGGCGTCGTTGCGGCCTACCACCCTAAATCCGGCTGCCCAACCTGCCGCGAGTTCGCCTATGCGAAAGGTTTGATCGAAAAAGCTCCTGGGTCAGGAGAAACCTTCGGCCTGAACCAGCCGGCTGGATGCGCGGAGCTGACCTTCACTGGGGCTTCATTCGATCTCCATGAACTATCTTTGGAGGCTGTCCGGTTGACCGTGGACATTCTTTCCCAGCCAGACGACTTCAAGGAGTCCTTGGTTCACACCCTCACGTTGCATGACGGGGTCAGGCGGGTGCCGCCGTCTTGGCGGGTCGATGCCTTGCCTCCTATGAAGGAATGCGGATGCAACCAGTAGTCTGGCTGCCCCAAGCGATTGTGCAGGACATGCAAACCGATGCCGACCTTTGGTATGATCGAGAGACGGGTGGGACCTTCATGGGATACTGGGCCGAAAACAACGGTGCCGTTGTAACAGCAATGATTCCGGCCGGGCCCCAAGCATTTCACGAACGAAGCAGCTTTGTCCCTGATCAAAGCTGGCAACAGGCGGAAATCGCAAAGCACTACGAACGTTCCGGGAGGTTGGACACATATCTCGGGGACTGGCACACCCACCCGGATGCCGTTTCGAACCGCCTGAGCTGGACGGATCGAGCATGCCTGAAGACGATCATCAGGACACCGGCAGCGCGTAATCAGAAGCCCCTCATGGTACTCATGTGCGGCAAACCAAACGAATGGTTCTTGCATCCATGGCTCTGCCAATTGCGAACCAGGTTATCTCTCTTTGAAGTATTCGACGAGAAAGAGGCGACCATTTTGATCTACGCGAGTCGCGGTTCTGAGAGAGAGGCGAGGGATAGCGAAGCATTGATCAAATTCTGACTGTCTTAATCCGGACAGCAGAATGAGGGTAAGATGAATCTCACGCACTACGATCTGAGGCAGCGTCGTCGTGGCCACATTATTGGGATCACACTCACATCGGGCGCGATCGCCCGATTGCTTGCTTTGAGCAGCTACCGGCACGGGCAACGACATCAATCCATCGCAAAACGCAGTCCGGTGCGGCACGCCACGGCAGCGCACCTCCTCGCCCGCAGGGTGGATATTCATTCAATGACGTCGCGGAAAGGGAGTCATCCGCCGGCATTGCGCTACTTGCAAATTGCGTCTTTGTTCGAGCGGGCACAAGGTCGGCGCGACGTTGTGCCGACTCAAGGCGTTGGTCTGCTTTATGACGTGCTGCATTCCCAGCGAGTTAGGCCGCTAGCTAGTCTACCAACTGTCTGCCCGGCGGTACGCGCCGTTGCAGCGCTTCGCTGCCTGTGAATCGGGGGTGAGTTTAAGGTAGGGCCCAGATACGTGCGAGCTGTCTTCGAGAGATTTTTGGAACGGCTTTCAGAAAGCGTCGATGAGGCTGATCTCAGCAGCGCTATGGCCGACGTCGCCTCTGGTTTCGATCTGCTCGCTTTTGCCTACCTCTCGTTGCCACCCCGTCCTAATGGCAAGCCCACGCTGATCTCAAATTATCCGGCGCCTTGGACAGCACACTATCTCGCGAACCGATATCAGAGTGTCGACCCCGTCATTGTGCGTGCACGCGGTGGCGGATGCACATTTCAATGGGGATCCGATCTGAGCGGTGCGGAAGGGGCTTCAGGGGTTCAGGTGTTCGAAGAAGCGGCGCAGTTTGGCATCTGCTGCGGCGTGACATTTCCGATTATCGATGGCCGAGGCAATTTCGCGGCGATGACGTTTGCCGGTGAAAAGCCTGTTCCTGCATTTTTCCGCGCGGCAGAGCGCTATGAAGAAGGTCTGTCGTATATCGCGACTTGTTTTCATGTGTTCGTTCGCCGCAAACTGACCGCGAATCGAATGATCAACGGTGTCTTGCTGACGCCGCGCGAATACGAGTGCCTGCAGTGGGCAGCACAAGGCAAATCCGATTGGGAGATCGGCTGCATCCTGGGGATCACGCAGCGCACGGCCGCCTTTCATCTGGGCAACGTTCGCCGCAAGCTTGGGGTGACGACCACTAGGCAGGCAATTGGGCGCCTCGCGCGTTCGGATTTTTCGGTTCACTGACAAGTTAGCTTCGCCTGTGCAACGGCACAGGCTGCCCTGGGCGAATGTTCGCCTCCAATGGCCGGGAATTTCCCCGCGAGGAGGCCACGCTCGGAAGCATCTCCTGTCGGCGCTCGAGTGCCTCAATGTCCTTTGTGCTTACGGCGAATTGCCTGCCCGCTCGTTTCGCCGAAAAACTGGGCCCCGATTGAACGTCGTTCTTCGGGGCATCGACGGATCGCTCGCCGGACCTTCACATCGCGAGATCGCTGAAGTGCTGATCGGGGAAGTCGGGTCCACGCCGACCGGACGGATCCTGGCGATCACCTCAGCGACCGCATTCGGCGCGTCTCTCCGGCCGTGCGCTCAGGAATGGGGACTGTCGTGAGTTCCTTGCCTGAAAAAGTGACAGTCCGCGCCGCGCGTCAGCCGGCGAACAGTTCCTTGTAGCCGGTTGTCACTATCCAGTTCGCCCGATCGATATGGCTGCGAACAGCCTGTCGAGCGCGCACCGGTTCACGAGCCGGGTCGATGCCGAGAATGAGATCTGCCATCTCCTCCAGGCTGGCATTGTCGGCGCAGGCGTCGAGGATCCTAAGATAGATCTTGAAATGCTGCCGGTCATAGCTCGTGAGGCTCTCCGACCAGGGGACCTCGTCGTGCAGTGTTGAGCTTTGAGTCCCGTCCGTTCCCTTTGATGGATTCATGTCTGCCGCGAACCTCGCATGTTGATCGCTGGATTCGAGACAGAATATCCCAAAATGGGATTATCCGGAACCGGGATTAGTGGCTGAGCCGGTCTTTACCTGACCGGTTCGCCTACATGCCCAAATCTCTTCGATCTCCCCGCCACCAACG
Source organism: Mesorhizobium delmotii (assembly GCF_900149755.1). NCBI lineage: Bacteria > Pseudomonadati > Pseudomonadota > Alphaproteobacteria > Hyphomicrobiales > Phyllobacteriaceae > Mesorhizobium > Mesorhizobium delmotii. Next base: position 23,604 of record NZ_FUIG01000029.1, read on the forward strand.
GTTTCTGGACCAGCTGATATCACTGCGCAAGGCCAAAGGCCTGACCCAGAGGCAGGTAGCTGAAAAACTTGGTCGGCCGCAATCTTTCGTGGCCAAGTATGAGGGTGGAGAGCGGCGTCTCGATATCATTGAGTTTCTCGACGTAACTGCAGTGCTTGACGCTGACCCGTGCGAGATTCTGTTGAGCCTGCGAACGTAACTGGGCCAGCGCGCTTCCCGGAGCCACGGTTGGCGGGCGGACCAGCCCCGGTCTTCTTCGGCAATCTCAGGCGTCTCAGCCATTCCGCTCCCGCCCTGGCGCGGGCAAGGGCGGGCGCAGCTCTTCTTTTGGGCCCCGGCGGAGCAGGGTAGGCGGCACTCCCTTCTATCCCGCAACCCTTCGCTCTCGCTTCGGGTCCTTCTCTTCGTTCCGGTCCTTCGGATGCGGTCCGCCTGGACGGCGGCCCTTCCGGTCGCAACTCGCCGCCCACCCCCGCTTCCGTCCCGCTTCCGGGGAAAGCCGCGAGTGGCGAGCGGAGGCAAAACGAAGCATGCAAGACAGAAGCGTACCCTCATCGAAGGGCAGAGGCCGGGCGCCATGTCCTCAATTCCCGTTTTGCGGCCGTCGAGCGTCGGAATCGTTCCCGTTTCCGTCTTGCTAAGGCCACCATTGCGCAGGAATCGGCGCAGGCCCTCGTCCGAGCGGCTCTCCGCTCGCTTGCCGCCTCGATCATAGCCAACAAAAGGGGCGCGAGGATTGATACAGGCAGAAGCTGCCGAAGCCATCATCGTGACGATTTGTTCTTTGCAACTCGGTTCGTTTAGCGTCTCAGTCGGGTGGGGTCTGACCGAGAATGTTGCGAACGAAGAAGTCCAGGAGTTTGCGCTCAGCATAGATCCCTGGCGCGCCGTGATCGGCACCAGGCACATAGACCATGTCGAAATCTTTTCCCGCCTTGATGAGTCGGTCGGCAAGCTGGAGCGAGGAGGACGGGTCGACATTGTGGTCCATTTCGCCGACGACGATCATCAGCTTGCCCCGCAGCCTGTAAGCATTGTCGATGGCGGAGGATTGGGAATATTCAATGCCGACTGGCCACCCCATCCACTGTTCGTTCCACCAGATCTTGTCTATCCGGTTGTCGTAGGAGCCGCTGTTGGCGACCGCGACCTTATAGAAATCGGGATGGAAGAGCAGCGCGCCCACCGCGCTCTGGCCGCCTGCGGACCAGCCGAAAATGCCGACATTGGAGATATCGTACCACGGATACCTCGCGGCGGCCGCCTTGTGCCATCGAATGAGATCGGGAAAGCCTGCGTCCTTCAGATTTTTCCACGCAACGTCATGAAAGGCGCGCGAGCGGTTGTTGGTACCCATGCCATCGATCTGCACAACGACGAAGCCCAGCTGCGTGAGCGGCTCTGTCCGCCTTGAGAACGATTTTGGGGCAAAAGAGCCCTGCGGCCCGGCGTAGATATTCTCCACGACCGGGTACCTCTTCTTCGGATCGAAATTGGCGGGCAGGTGAATCACGCCCCAAATATCAGTCTTGCCGTCGCGCCCCTTGGCGTGGAAACTGAGTGGAGGCTGCCAGCCGGCGCGGATGAGCTCGGACATGTCGGCGGTCTCCACCTGCATGAGCTTGGCATTATCGATGGCGCGGTAGAGCGTCATGCGGGGCGGCAGATCGATGAGTGACCAGAGATCGACATATAGCGGCCGTCGGGAGAGAACTCGACATGGTGGTTGGCCGGCTCGGGCGTGAGCTCAGTCAGCCCCTCACCGTCGAAGCCGATGCGGTACGCATGCACGAAATAAGGGTCCTCCCCTGGGTTCCTCCCGCTCGCCTCGAACCAGATCTGGCGCTTGACCGGATCGACATGGTTGACCGCCCGGACCACCCACTCACCGAAGGTGATCTGGTTCTTGAGGGCGCCCGTCCGGCCGTCGAACAGATACAGGTGCTCATGCCCATCGCGCTCGGACGCCCAGATGATCTCCTTCCCGTCGTCGACATCGTAACGAAAGATTTTCCCGGTACCTTCCTGATCCATCACCAGAGGCTGGTAATCAACGAAGGTCGTGCTGGTCTCTTCGATCAGCGAGCGTGCACGGGCCGAGGCGGCGTCTACCTCGACCAGCCGATAGACCTGATGCCCGCGCTGGTTATATTCGAATGTAAAGCCGCGACCGTCCGCCCACCACCGGAGAGGGGAAAGTTCGAAGGGTTTGGAGAACAGGGCGTCGTCAATCGCGACTTGGCGCTGGCTGGCAATCTCGAACAGCACCGGCTGGGGCAGCGGAAGGACATCGCCCGGCTTGGGATAGACCATCGTCGAATATTCGCGCTGCAACTGGTCCGTCGACGAATCGAGGTAGTGGAGCTCCCGCTTGAAGCCGGGGCGAACGCGGTAAGCCGCGAGGTGGCGCGAGTCCGGCGACCAGCTCAGTGTCGAAAAGACGTAGTAATTGCCCTCGGATCCATCCCGGCTCAGCGCAACATCCTGCAATCCGTCCTTGCTGCCCAGGAAAACATTGTAGTTCTTTACATAGACGATCCATTTGCCGTCGGGCGAGACGCTCCTCTGGTCGGGGTTATTCTCAGCCGGTGGCGTGTAGTGGTGGCTGAGCTGAAAGTCCGGGGCGGTCAATTTTGCGCTGGTGCAGGCATATCTTGCAACGTCGCAGCTCCACCGGACCTGCTCAATCAGGAAGTCGAGCCTGCGACCATCCTCGGTCAATTCGAAACGCTCGAAGGGAAGATCGCCGGCCTGATAGCTCTTATGGCTCGCTTCATTTAGCGCCGCCGCCAGACGGGCCTGATCGAAGGCGGCCCGTTTCAAACCCGTGGCAGCATCGACCCGCATGAACTGCTGCTCGCCATGGGTAGTCCGGCAGTATACGAACGCGTTGGCTCCATTCAGCCAGAACGGCCCCTCGGGGACATTCACGGTGAGCCCGCGATAGCGATCGTTGATCGTCAGTGCCCGTTCCAAATCGCTCAGCGACAGCGGTGGATGTGCACCGTTCGAACCGTTGGCCAGCGCTCGAGCGGTTGCCGATCCCGATGCCCCTTGAATTAATACCGCGAGCGCCAAAGCGCCGATCTTGAACATATCTGTTCGCCTCTTTCGGTTTTCGGAAGACGCATTGTTGGATCTGGCTTTTCATCGCCGGTGTGCAGCAGCGTTGAGTGTTGCTCGAAGGGGTCAGCACGCGAGTGCAGCCGAGACGACAGTCACAATGACCCGTGCGCCCTACGCGGATATCCAGGAACTGGCCGGGTGAGCGAGACTGAAGAGTTGGCAGCCGAGCCAGCAGGGTTTTCCATGTCCACAATGATGGAAAATTCAAAGCCCGATGACGCTTGCACTCACGCTCCCTTCCTTTTTCTGCACCTGGAAGGGCCGCAATTGGGCCCGGCACAAAGCGTTGGCTATCGACATTCTCTGCATGGCTGTCGCAGTCCGTTGATCCGTGTCCGGATGAACGATGCAATACGCGCGCCAAAGGAAAATCCCCTTTAGATCAAGGCGATCGATCGGACCGGCTGTGTCGGATGACCGACATTAACGTCGCGTATCCGACAGCTCGGACAACCCCAAGTCACATTGACCTTGGGTGCATCTCGGGTTGACAAGAGTGGACCGTCGGGCCGACGGCAAAAGGGCGCACGAGGCGCCCTTCATTCGACTCGGCTGCGCGTAAGCCGCCTTCGCCTTCCGTTGTCAGAAACGGTACGTGACGCCTGCGCCTATCAGCCAGGGATCGAGCTCCGCCTTTCCCGTCTGCTTCGCGCCGGCCACCGTGACGTCGAAGTCCGGTTTTAGGAAAAGCTTCTTCACGTCGAAGTTGACGCCCCAGTGCTGGTCGAGCTTGTAGTCGAACCCGACCTGCAGCGCGGTGCCGAACGTGTTCTTGACCTTGAGATCATCGGCGCTGCCGGCTTCCTGATGATAGAAGATCGTATAGTTCACGCCGGCGCCGACATAGGGCTCGAAGGCGCCGAAATCGGTAAAGTGGTACTGCAATGTCAGCGTGGGCGGCAGCAGCCAAACCTTGCCAATATTCCCCAGCCCGCCGATCGAGCCTTGGCCTGTGATGTTGGCATAGGTGGTGCCGAGGATAAGCTCGGCTGCGACGTTGTCCGTGAAGAAATACGAAATATCGAGTTCCGGCGTCACGCTGTTGGAATACGAAAGACCGGAGCCGGGCACCGCGTTAACGTAGCCCGAGTCCTCAGTAATGACCCCCAACGCGCGCAGGCGGATCTGCCAGGGGCTTGGCCATTCCATGAACAAGACACCCTGATCCGGGTCGCACGGTTCTGCAAGGTCTGCCGCGGCCGCCTGCTGCCCTACCAGCATCAGGACGACGGCCGCTGTTACTCCCCGCGCCCAGTTCATTCGTTTTGTTGCCATGATATTTCTCCTTGCTCTTCAGAAATGATAGGCTTCACTGTAAATAGTCCTGCAGTATTGATTGAGATCGACAGAGCTCTGGCGCGCATTTTCGTGAACCGTGCACGGATTATTTGCACCGTTCTCGCAGTCATCGACCTGTACTCACTTATTCGAAGTTTGCTCTTTCGGGCTCCCGGTTTTATGAACAGGCGTGCCAGCCGATCGCGCTGCGAAGAAAATTGGTGCCAAGACTGATGAATGCGGCTTGCTCGCGATTGTCCTTGGCGTAGCTGTGCCCGCCGGCGCTGGGCTCGTAGAAGTAAGCGGGATAGCCAAGAGCTTGCAGTTTTGCGGCCATCTTACGCGCATGGCCCGGGTGGACGCGGTCGTCGCGTCTCATGGTGGCGAGCAGGATAGGCGGGTAGGGCTGTCCCGGTGACGCGGCGTGGTAGGCGGAGATTTCCCTCAGGAAAGCCCAATCGTCAGCCTTGTCGGGATCGCCATATTCGTCGATCCAACTCGCGCCCGCCAGTAGCTTGGTGTAGCGGCGCATGTCGACAAGCGGAACCGTGCAGAACAGCGCGCCGAAATGCTCAGGATAGCGGGTAAGCATGTTGGCGATCAGTAGACCGCCATTTGAGCCCCCCTCGGCGGCAATCCGCCTCGGCAGCGTAATGCCCCTTCGCACGAGGTCGGCTGCAACGGCGGCGAAATCGTCATGCGCGAGACACTTGCCCTCCCTGCGCCCGGCATCGTGCCAGCGGGTGCCGAACTCGCCGCCCCCGCGGATGTTCGCCACCACACACGTGCCGCCGCGCTCGAGCCACAGCTTGCCGAGCGAGGAGTAGTAGTAGGGCAGGAGCGATATGCCGAACCCGCCATAGGCGGAAAGGTGAACCGGGGCATCTCCGTTCCCGTTCGCCGGACCAACCTGCGTATAGGGGATCATCTCATGATCGATCGAGACTGCCTCGTGGCGCGTGACCACCAGTTCGGATGCGTCGAAAGTCTCCGGGCTGCGCTTCAGGATTACTGAAGCGCTGAGAGGCGGCGCGGAATTGAGATCGAATAGGAAAAGCCGCGGTGGCGTGATCGGATCCTGAGCGCAAACCAGGACCTCTCCATTGGTCTCGTGATCTTCCGCATCGAGGGACCAGAGGTGAACAGCCCCTTGCGCGGGCACAGTGTCCAGGGCTCGGCGCGTCCATTCCTGCGGGCCCGGAGTGAACACCTCGAATCTTGGAGCGAGGTTCGCCAGGTACTCGATAATGAGCTTCCCGTCATTCCAGAAGAATGACTGCAGACAGCGCCTCTCGGCTGGTTCAAACAGGGTACTAAAACGACGCTCGCCGGCCAGGAAAGCGGAAAGCGAGATGCCGATCAGCGCGTCGGCGCTATAGGTCGTCCCGGCAACCGTCCATGCTTTGCGCGGCTTTATCGCCAGCCAATCGCCGAAGTTATCCCACCTGGCGTCCTGAGGAAGGTCGATCTCAATCTTCGGCCCGCTTCTATCACCAATGCGGACTTTCTTCTCGAGCCAGGCCAGCTGCTCGACGAACCACAGGCGCTCGCTCTCGGCGGTACGGTCCAGATGGCCAGACACACCCAGGGTTTCGGAACCGGTCTCGAAGATTACCGGCGCGGTGAGGGGATCTGCGCCACGCTTCCACAGTCGCACGGTGCGTGCGTAGCCGCAGCGCGTGGCCATACCATCACCAAGCGCACTGGAAAGCAGAAGAGTGTTGGGGTCGAGCCAATCAATGTCGCCCTTGGCCTCGGGGAGATTGAAACCGTCGGCGACAAAGCTCAGAGAGCTGAAGTCGAATTCGCGATGCACGACCGCGTCGCTGCCGCCGCGCGAGAGGCGCAGAACGGCTCTTTCCCGTCTCTCCGGCTCGATGGACGCGCCGCCCCAGATCCAGTCCTCTCCGTCGCTAGCCGCGAGGGCGTCCAGATCGATGAGTAGCTCCCACTGGGGATCCGCGTTCATGTAGACGGCAAGCGTGGTCCGGCGCCACAGTCCGCGCGGATTCCTGGCATCTCGCCAGAAATTGTAGAGGTACTGACCGCGGCGCGTGACCAGGGGAATCCTGTCGGGGCGGTCGAATTCCGCTGTCAGCGCCGCCCGGTCGCGCTCGAACTGCGTCCCACCGAAGTGCTTCAGGGTGTTTGCCGACTGGCCTGCCGTCCACGCAAGTGCCCGTTCGCCTCCTACATCTTCAAGCCAAAGGTGGGGGTCATCGTCGGGTGCATTCACAGTTGGCCGGAAATCGAATTCGGTCATGTCAGGACAACCAGAGGAATGAAAGCGCGATGGCTTCCGTCTGCTCGAGAACGCTCAGTGTTGGCGGCGGCGCCCGCATGTTCGAAAAGCGTGATCATCAGCTGGCTTCTTCTCAGTCGGGCGGCGTCGCAGTGCTTTTTGCGCATAGGACTGCATCTGTCGTGCCAACTGGGAAAATCGTTTCCGACCAATGCGATCGCTCCGGCAGCGTTGTGTCACATGTCCGACATGGTCGAGAATCCGACAACGAGCGCACAGCGTAATCACCGGATCAACCTCCGGCGCGGACACCGTGCAGAACTCAAGCAGTGAAGCTCACAACGACTTGACTCCAACATCTTCGCTCCGGAACGCTTCACGCAGCTGGATTCAATTGGCAGATACAAATGAGGTGATGGACGCCGTGAGTGACCGACCCGGCTGCACCTGTGAGTCTGGACACCGCCAGCGGTAAAATCGGAGATCCGAGGAAAGGGATGGGGCGCCGCTCGGCCGACCTGAGGGTTGTCCAGGCCCTGCAAGCAATCTTGGCCTGCACCGTCCCCTTGATTGCATTCTTGAAGTCTGCCGATCGCGCCAGCAAGCTGCGTTCCAACGGACACATTGGAGTGGTCGCTCGGCCAACTTCGGCTGCTGGCGAACCGTCGTTCAATATGCAAGCTGACGAGGGTCAGGAGACAGGGAAGCTCCGGCTCGGCGTGCTCTCGGCGAGGCAGCCAATGATCGACGATGTCTCGCAGACGCGCCGCATTGGTATACCCGCAACAAGGGCAGTTCAGCGGCAAGTCTGCCTGGGAAATCGGCTGCAGCGGGGCAAGCCGAACCCGGCCGCGCTCCATCTCGAAACGGCCGGCAAAGAAAGCCCCGCGTTAGCACCGCCAAAAGAAGCGATTGCGCCTCGCCGGTTCGTTTTTGCGTTCCACTGAACCAGCCGGCTTAACCTGTACAACTATACAGGCTGCCATAGCATGAAACTTGGCCTCCAATGGCGGAAATTCCCCCGAGGAGACCTGCGATGACTGAGCTTATAGCGCCCGCGCTACGACAACTTGCCGAAAACCAGCGTGCAATCCACCGCCACGCCACTGCACCTTTCAGGAACGTCTGGAACGCGATGCAGGAGCCGATCACCGCTGTCACGTCGATTACCTTGGAGTGCTCAGGGCGCGCTGGCTGTCGCTGCGCGGGTTCGACGGCCTGGTGGCTACTTGCGCGCGACTTCTGCCCTCGACAGTGGCAATGGCACACGCTTCGACGAAGTGGCGTCGTCGAGGTCTGGTGCCTTCAGCGCCGGCGCTTTGCCATGTGGCATCATGTTTCGACCTCCCTGGGGGCGGGCAGGGGAGCACAGTCGTGCCTACAATTCTCGTGACAGGCGTGGATGAGGCTGATTGGCGGGATGAAAGATCATACGACTACACCACTGGTCTGACGCCACGGGAGTGGGCTTGGGAGTTCTTACGCCGCAATCCAGCATTCCAGCGTGACCTGACCGCTGCAAGCCAGCAGGCCGATACTTTGTCCTACCGACCCTTTCTCGACGTGGTCGCGTCGGCCGGCGACCTGTCACGCTGGGGTGTTCTGTTTCGCCGAGTCCTATGGTCGAAATTCGTTCGTTTTCTGGTCTCCGTTCTGGTGCGTCAATGTGCTGCCGGTCATTGCAGAACAGCTGTCTGTATCGTCGGCGACATCGCGGTTCGAGCTCTCGGCATTGCCATGTCGTGCGACGGTCCTGCTGTCGCCCGACAAGGGTCAGCATGTTCTTCTTCGCAATGTGGAGCATACGCTCCAGCTCGCCGTCTCTGGCGCCGATATCTTGCACCCTGTCTGCCTCCGTACCGAGGCAATCTGGCCAGCAATGCTTTCGAAGCCCCGCCTGAGGGCACTCGAGTGCCTCAATGCTCTAAGTTTGAATCAACACCTGCCTGCCCGATTGTTTCCGCCGGAAAGACGCGGTCCCCGTCTAACCTTCGTTCTTCGTGCGCTCGACGGCTCACTTGCTGGGGCGTCACATCGCGAACTCGCCGAAGCGCTGATCGGTCAACGGCGCGTCCATGCCGACTGGAGGGATCCTCGCGATCATCTGCGCGACCGCATTCGCCGCGCCGTCTCTCGTGGCCGCGCCCTCATGAATGGAGGGTACAGAGATTTCCTTCTTTAAGAGAGTGACAGTCCGCCCTGTGCGTCAGCCGGCGAACAGTTCGGAGCTAAAACCCCTCACCACCGATTGGGCCGCTCGACATGGCAGCGAACGGCCTCCGCGGGTGCGCTCTGGTTCAGGCGTCGGCCGATGCCGAGAGGCACGTTCGGTATTGTCCGATAGCCGACAATGTTGGGTACGCAACGTAGAGGAAGCTGACTCTAGGGTGTTTTAAAACGCTTTTTGCCTTGGCACGGTACATGCACGCTCAGCAAAACGCGCGGACTGAGTGGTCCCCCGCCACGAAGGTCGCGGACTTACGCCACCTCCCAAGGCGTACCCGGCCCGGCAGCGAGCTCAGTCTCCTGCCGGGCATCCGTGTTCAGACGTACTCGCGTTCAGAACTTCAAATTAGAGGCGGCGCAATGTTTCGCGTCCGGCTATGCGAACTGGTGCCGAAAGGCAGTCGAGGAGGCGGAACTTGCCGCTGCGTCTGCCATGACTACGTGAAGAAGCGCAAGGCCTAGAAGAATTGTCAGACTTCGAGCGCGGTCGTTGTGGCTCCGTATTCACGGCAGCGACTATTTCGGCCGTTGCCAACTCGAGATCCGCCTTTGAAGTAAATCTGGAAAGGCTCACTCGCAGCGGAGGCTTAGCATCTTCATAGCTGATCCCCATCGTCGTCAGCACATGCAACGGAGCGGTGGAGCCACCGCGGCAGGCGGAAGAGACAGATTCCGCGCATCGCCAAGCGCTCGACAATCGCATCGGCGTCACACCGCGGGATGGTCAAAGAGCACGTATTTGGAAAGCGCGGTGCTCGAATCCCAATAAAACGTACTTGCAGCAGGCGTATTGCCACCTCCCGTTCAAAGTTGTTTCGAAGCGCTTCGATGCCACTCGCTACACGCAGGCGCCGAGCCGCCTGTTTCCGCGGCAACGGCCAGTCCGGCGGCTGCTGCGCTGTTCAGCGTCCCGCCCCGTCGCCCGTCCTCCTGTTCACCATAAATAAGCGGTTCGAGGCGCAAGCCCTCCCCAATGTACAACGCGTCCACGCCTTTCGGGCCGTGGAATTTATGCGCCGATAGGGAGAGCAGGTCGACTTCGACGAACTCGTCTGTCAGATCGATGGGTATACGACCAACAACCTGCGTGGCGTCCATGTGTAGGATTGCCTCCGGAGCGAGGCGGCGACGACATCGGTCAAAACTCCAATGGGTTGAACGACACCCGTCTCGTTGTTCGCAGCCATAACAGAAACGAAGCGGTGTCGGGCGTGAGTGTCGCAGCGAACGCATCTGGCTCGATCCAACCTGACCCATTCGCTGGACGTAGCCTACTTTGGCGCGCGAGACTCTTCGGTCGAAGACTCTTGTTCCATAGAGGTCAAGACCGGCCTGCATTGGGCTACATGGGTGCACTTCGACTAAGTTGTCACGCTTATCACTTCTTTTCTGGATGCGGCCAGCTGTTCCTCCCGATCATTGCCCAGGTTGACGGCCGCCATGCGGGACGTAGAGGGAGCTTCGTGTAGGGGTGCGTTCGGCTTATTGGTTCACTATGATCTGGCCCAGATCGGCAAGGCACTCGACCACGTGGTCCGGTCTGAATGGAAACCGCTCTATGTCAGCCAGCTTGGTCACCCCAGTAAGCACAAGGGCTGTCTTCAGGCCCGATTCCAGCCCGGCGAGCACGTCGGTGTCCATGCGGTCACCGACCATGATGGTATCGACAGCTCGCACTCCGAGCCGGTCGAGCGCGTTGCGCATCATGAACGGGTTCGGCTTCCCGACGAAATAGGGCTGGCGGCCGGTGGCCTTCTCGATTAGTGCTGCGACTGCACCGCATGCCGGATGTGACCCCCGCTCGGTCGGGCCAGTCGCATCCGGATTGGTGGCGAGAAAGCGCGCGCCCTTCGCCACAAGCTCGGCGCCAGTTGCGATCTGCTCGTAGTGGTACGAAATGGTGTCTCCGAGGACCACGAACTCGGGGGCAAACTCCGTGATCCGGCAGCCTGCCTGCCGCAGGGCCTCGACCAGCCCGTGGTCGCCGATGACATAAGCAGATGATCCGTGCTTTTGCAGTTCCACGAACCGCGCAGTGGCGAGCGCCGATGTGTAGATGTGCTCTGGCTGCACGGCGAAGCCAACCGCTCTTAGACGCTCGGCATGATCTTCGGGCGTGAAGCGCGAGTTATTGGTGAAGATCTGAAACGGCTCACCCTTGGCGATTAGCCCGGCGACATAGTCGACCGAGCCAGCAATCGGTTGGCCGCCGCGGACCAGGACCCCGTCCATGTCGAGCAGATGCGCTATAATCATTGGATCTCAACCCTCAATTTCTTTCGTGGATGCACGGCTTGGACACGTCTTGTGTCACTGTATCTTCTCCAGGCGAGAATGCCGGCGACTGTACCGATTCAGAGCGATGCGCGAAGGGCGCTCAATTGCTTGTGCGGCAATAAGGACGCTGCGGCGTAAAAAGTGTCGGTGGCGTCATCCGCTCGCCCGTGCGGACGCGCTGCACCGTTGGGTTGACGACGTTCGCTGTGTCAGCGCATCTGATGGACGATCGCGTCCTAGTTCGCGTGAACCACTAGCCTGGCGAGAGGTTTCTCTGCAGAACCATCGTGATTGACGGCTCCAAAGTGAAGGACCCCAGCATTGTCTCGCTCCGCGGAGGCAAACAAGCCGGTGGCTTGGCGGACTTCCCACATAATTGGAGAGCCTATCGAACGATTTCGGGGGTCGCTCCCGCAAGGTGTGATTCAGTACCGAAACTTGACGCCGACCGCGAGTGGTCTTCCCGTTCATTTGTTTCGCGTTTCCGCCAAGTCAGGGTAACAGTCGGGCGCCTGCGATGTCCCTTCGCGAGCCTAACCTGTTCAAAAGCCTAGTCGCCGAGCTTGGGCCGCGGCAACAGGAAGAGGAGGTATTGCGCCTTATGGGCGTTTTTTGAGGCAGAGCCCGAAGACACTTCGTTTTGGGCGGCGGCCGGGTATCGATGCTTGGCATCGCGAAGATAGAAAATGGCAGCGGCCGGCATTGCAAAGAAGGAAAAGGCAACAGGGCGGCGCTATGACAAGGGCGAGCGTCGATTCAAGCACGTCGGAAAGGGCGCTCATCCCGTTATTGAATTTGACGACAGCGAGCCGAAAAAGTGGGTTGGAAAATGGCCCTCAACCCTATCTGAAAGTAATCGGACAAAATTGCTGATGAGGGAATTGGGGCGCCGAAGGGCGATCGGGACCTGCCCGTTCCGAAGAAGCTATACATCGTTCACGAGGGCGCAATTATGAGGCCCAAACGAGCGATCGCGGCCGAACCTATCATGGATGTCCATGTAAGGGTAAGCTGTTGGCGGCGTGGATCTCCGGGCACTTCTCGATGCTGTCGCCCCGCACAGATGAGATGCTTGCCGCGGTTGGATAGGATGAGCAACGTACCGTCCGGTACCGGCGCCTCGGCTCGTCGGCGTGGAGGCGGTTCAACGTAGCTGGGCGTCTAGATGCACACTTAAGGCGCGCAGGCTGGGTCGCGATAGACGACCCCAGCCGCAAGAAGGTTCGCCAAACCGCTCGATCATCCCTTTGGTTCATTCTGTGCCCGAGGTGTCCACCACATAGAGATCAGATTCCGCCCATGCAGAGGTATTTCATTTCGAGGTAATCTTCGAGCCCGTGGCGGGAACCCTCCCGCCCGATGCCAGACTGCTTCATTCCGCCAAAGGGCGCAGCTTCCGAAGACATACGCCCCGTGTTGATGCCAACCATGCCATATTCCAATGCCTCGGCCACGCGCCAGACGCGCTTAAGGTTCGAGGCATAGAAATAGGCGGCGAGGCCGTAGATCGTGTCGTTGGCCTCACGCACAACCTGATTCGCATCGTCGAAGCGAATGACCGGCGCCAGCGGCCCGAAAGTCTCCTCTTGCGCAACCGCCATGATGCTGGAGATTTCAGTGAGGACTGTGGGTTCGAAGAAGGTGCCATCCTTGCCGATACGTTCGGCCCCGCATCGAACTGTGCCACCTTTGGCAACGGCATCTGCGATGTGGGACTCGATCTTGGCCAAAGCATGCATGTCGATGAGCGGTCCGATGTCGACTCCCTGAGCGAAACCGTCGCCAACCGATAAACGCCGGACTTTCTCCACGAATTTCTCGACGAACTCATCGTGAACGCTCGATTGAACGTAAAGGCGGTTCGCTGAAACGCAAGTCTGGCCGGCGTTGCGGAACTTCGCCTGGATCGCGCCGTCAACCGCAGCGTCGATATCGGCGTCATCAAAGACGATGAAAGGGGCATTGCCGCCGAGCTCGAGACTGACCTTCTTGATCTGGTCCGAGCACTGGCGCATGAGCAGCCGCCCAACTTCGGTCGAGCCTGTGAAGCTGATCTTTCGGACCTTGGGATTGGAGCAGAGTTCGCGGCCAACGCCATCACCTTCGGACGCATAGACCAGGTTGACGACGCCTTCGGGAAAGCCGGCTCGGTGCGCGAGGGCGAACATTGCGCCTGCCACGAGCGGCGTCTGTTCAGCAGGTTTGAGCACGATCGCGCAGCCCGCCGCCAGGGCCGGCGAGATCTTGCGCGCCACCATCGACGCTGGGAAATTCCACGGCGTAATCGTGCCGACCACACCGATGGGCTGCTTGATGACCAGCATGCGACGGTCTGTCGACGGTGCGGGGATCGTCTCGCCATAGATGCGATTGGCTTCTTCGGCGTACCATTGCAGATACGCGGCCGCATGCGAAATCTCCGACTTGGCTTCGGCCAACGGCTTGCCCATCTCTGCAGTGAGGATCGCTGCAAGATCACCGGCGTGGTCAATGATCAGCTCATGCCATCGCCACAGAACGTCACTGCGTTCTCGGGCGGTCAGCCCCGCCCATCCAGGCTGCGCTATGTAGGCCTTCTCGATCGCAGCGCGTGTCTCCTCCATACCCATGTCGGGAAGTACTGCCAGCACTTCGCCGCTCGACGGGTTGAGGACCTCGAATGTCCGCTCGCTAACCGGCGTGCCGAGCGCCGGCAGGCGACCGATCGCGCCAAACAGGTCCGGGGATTTCAGGTGGCGGATCATCGGCAGGCACAGGGGCAATACCGGATTCCTCTCAAACGCGGCGGATATGTATGTCGACAGGGCGTCGGTATGTACTCCGCACCTGCGGGTTCCTTATAGGGCCTCGGCCAGACGGCTGGTAGACCATTCCACTCAGCTTGAAAGGGAGAATTTTTTGAACTCTTCTGTTCGATGGCTTGCGGTTCTCAGCGGCGCAAACTGAACAATGGACATCGGCCTCCCACCGGGGGTAGCTCTGCGGATCACGATCGGCGTCCTCCGCAAACCGAAGGTGAGGCTGGCATAAAAATTACTGAACAAAAACTTGGGTTGGAGCTTCCTGCACCGAGGAACTTACATCACCCATGATCGCTGCGATGACTGCGTTCCGCTGTCCGGCATCCATTCCGCTGACCAGCCCGGCCTGCGGAGTCTGCCAACTGTAGTCGCACATATTCTTTGATGAGGGGAATCGGATGTTCTGTGTCGTCGTGTCGATGGTCACCTGACGAAATCCCGCCCCGGCCAACAATCGGTAAGCTCGTCCGCATCTGCGAGTGAATGCTCGGACCGTTTCGTTGCCGAAGCGCCTGGACCGAGATGTCGATCCAAGGCATCCACCAACGCCTTTGCCGCAGGGGTATGCTCAATAGCGCTGAAAAGTTAAGCCCAGCCGGCCGTCAGGCACCAGAACCCGGAACATCTCACGTAGCGAACCCGATCGGTCCGGAAAAACTGCAGTCCGAGCTGGCAAAGAACCAGATCGAAGGCGGAGTCAGGGAACGGCATTTCGAGCGCGCTTGCCTCGTGCCACTCGATACGCGGTCCAGTGCCGCTCGGGAGCGATCGAGCAACGGCAAGCATGCCCGTGTTGATGTCGAGGCCGACGATCTGCCCACTTCCCATACGCTCGGCCGCCGAGCGTGCCACCACGCCGGTGCCGCAAGCTACGTCCAGAACCCGCTCACCAGATTGAGGCGCAGCACGATCCACCAGGTCGGCAGCCCACAGGGCTGTGATTGCCGGGACCAGGTAGCGCTCGTAGAGTTCCGCGGCGCTGCCTTGCAGCTGCCACTGCTCCTGCTCGGCCATAGCGTTCCTTTCCGCACAACGAGCCGCTCGGCAAAAGGCTCGATCGGCGCTTTTAAGCAGCCATCATAAGCGCGCGTCTGTCAAACAAGCGATCGGGCGATGGAATCAAGCACACAGCGCAGAGACACCATTCCACGAAATAACTTGTTGGTCTTCCCTCGCCATGTGCCAACAAATGGGACGCGGGAAGGCCCTCAGGTGACCTTGAGGCGTCTTTAGGGCGCACAGCTGGTGATCTTGCGCAGGGTGGGAGTGTTATGCCGATCTATCGACAAGCCGAGAGAGCGGGAGTGTTCCTCCCCTCTGAGTTGGCGCTATTGGGCCGCGTGTTCGATCGGCTGAAGGTTGAGGCTCAATCTGAGAAGCAACGTGAAGCACTCGCATCTCGGATCATGGCCAATTATATGGCCGGCGTGAGGGAGGAGGAAGAACTTCTTTCGGCTTCCAGACAGCCGCTTGGCCGGTGAACCAGTGATGACTGTGCGTCACGCGATCAAGGGAGCGGCGGGCTTCGGCCAAATTCTCGGCCAGGATCTCTAGCAGGGCTTCGCTTTCCGGGAGGATATGTCCGCACCGGCGCTCATGCTCTACAACTCTGTCTTGAAAGGACACCGCCTTCTCATAGTGCGTGACGAGGTTGGAATATAGCTGCAGCATCGTACTTCTCCCTGGTCAGGCGAAAGCACGTTGCTCGCTCTCAAGCGCTCAATTGCCGGAAGGTATGGGCGACCGGGAAACCCTACTCTCCTTAGGGGCAAAACGCCACCATAAGCCGGCCGTGCCGAAAAGTGCCAACTGCCGGTTGCTAGATGCGACGCAGCCGCCAGCCTATCATTTTTCACGATCCGGGAATCGCTTGATCGACCCGTCGCTCTCCTGTGCGGCGGTTTTTTTGTCTCCGGATGGAATAGTTGGTTGGAGGGAGAGTTCGCTCCTTCGGCATCTCTTGCGCAGAAATGCCATCTGTTCGGAGAGTCGGATGAGTGTGCAAAGGGTTGGTCCAATTGAAGAGCACGCAATCGCCGCAATTCTCAACCGCGCGGACCGTGGGGACACCGTTTCGGTCAAAGCGACATTGAACCATATCCGGCACGCCGCGCCTGATCTGGTCGCATCCAACGACGAGCTAGTGGAGGCTATTATAGAGGCAGCTATCGCCTTAGGCCTGTCCGTGGCTTCCGATGCGGGTGAGTAGTAGCCGTCAATTTCGCGCGCCAGTTGTCCTCGCCCCTCTACCAGTTGTTCGCGGCCCCATTGTACGAAATTGGTTGTTGATTTTTACAAGCGGCGTGCCGACAAATGGGTGCTTATGTCCAGGGGAGGCCTCAGGTGGACATTGGGATGGACTGCGAGCGCATGGCCGTGGAGCTTGTGCATGAGGCCATCCAGAAGGTCCCGCACGGCGGCGCAGTCTCCGTCAAGGCTGTTATAGCTGCGGTTCGCCAAGATGGCCCGCATCTCGCAATCAGTGACACGGTCTTAATCGACCTTATTGTAGCGACCGCTCCGGCGTTTGGACGCGCGGTAGCCTTCGACCTTAACGAATGATGCTGTGACAACTCATCCGGCCGCCTCGGGGAACCTTCAGCAACCAAATGAGTTGCGTAAAAAGCTAAGGCAAACCGTTATGGCTACCCGAAATAGGGATAATCGTTCCTTCCGAGAATTGATCAGTTCGGAAGATAATCGTCGGAAGTTGCGCAAGCAGCTAGGTCCGGAGAACGACCAACCTTTGCCGCCGAAGCTTGCTGCTTTTGCGGTGGAGCTTCAGGAGGAGCTTGAGCGGCGAGAGCAAGAATGGGCTGAGGAGACCGCGGCTGCCCTAGTTCCCAGCAACGTGCCGCATTTATTCAGCCCCTCGGTCAGCGTGAGAACTGAGCCTCCCGATCAGACGCGCAGCGTCGACACTGCTGAGGCAGCAGTTGAGGAACTCCTGAACTGCACCAAGCGTGGCCCCAAGTGGAACCTCGCGCTGCGCGTTTGCATTGCCGTGATTGCCGACAAAGATGGAAGCTGAGGAGGCCCGTAAGGCATTCCTGGCTGCTGCCGAGGAGGAAGGGGTATTGCGCCACTTCGGTTAGGTCTCCTCGATACCTGTGCCGGCGCAGCCCCTCTCCGATCGCGGCCCGCTCAGAAATTTCTACCAAACATTCCGACCCACTCTAGCTATCAGTCAATGACAACGCTTTGGTTCGTCCCTCCGGTGTTCGTGAAGATTGAGACGGACGGCGGCAGGCATGGCTGCAACAATGCGATGGCAGCCCTTGAGCAGCTCAAGAGGTGGGCCCGGAGAGGACCTCGCTGGCACAAGGCTTGGACGCTTTGCCTGTCAGCCCTGGAGGGCGATCCGATTGACCGTCATGTGGTCCGCAAGGCTTTCGTGGCTGCCGCTAAGGAGGCGGAGATGTATCTCTCGCCCGAGTAGGAGGTGTCATGGCTCTATATGGGAAAGACCGTTCATTTATCCATCGAACTTCAACGGCTCATGTTCGGGAAGATAATAATGCAGCACCTCGCCACGGTTTCGCTTTTCGAACGTGAGGCCACAGACAGGGCAGACTCGAAATGCTCTGCTTCGTCGTTCACAGGCGGCCCGTGGCGCTTGCCCTTGATCCCGGTTGCGGGGTTGTTGGTTCTATCTCGGCTCACGTTGATTGTCCGAACTGTGATGGGGACGGCCCGACAGCCGCTGCGGGGTAGGCACCCGACCGGCGGGCCTAACCGGCGGGGTGTGGGCGTGTCCCCCGGCTGGGACGAACAATAAGCCGTTTCGTGCAGAATTGCTAATTTAGAAAATGATCATGATCCGTTCCACTAGCCACCAGATGGGACGGGCCTAGACTCGATTCCTTGCGTAACCGAGTGAGTGCCGGTGCTGGCCGGCTGGAGTTCATTTCTCCGATGATGCCCACCTTGGTGGCCAAGCCGCCCCAAGGAGACGATTGGACTCACGAGGTCAAGTTCGTCGGCCACCGCTCTCAAATCCTCATCGACAACGAAGTAACCCGGTTGTTTTTCTGTCAGAAGGTCTCCTATCTGCGCAATTCACCTCAAGTCATCCGGAATCATGCATGCCTGTAATATTTGTTTTGCAGTTTTTTAACATATATTTGATGAAAAAATGCTGTTCGTTAGTCCGACATTACATCTAAAAGTGAGTCTGGCCTACGCGGATGGCAGCATGAATCGGGATTTTGACCACTAGCAGGAGAGAATATGCCTTCCATATCTACACGCCGCGCCAACGCAACGGACGCAGAGACGGTCGCCCGTTTCATTCACGCGCTACTCGATGAACTCTCTGGCGGGAAAGCGCCCACGCCCGACGTCGTCAGACAAAGCGCGGAGACAGTGCTTGCCGACGCTGGCGTGGTCGCTGTGATCGCAAGTGCAGATGACGAGCCGGTCGGCATCGTGGTGCTGAATGAATGCACGGCGATCTATGCAGGAGGCAGGTTCGGCTACATTTCGGAGCTGTATGTTCGACCCGGCATGCGCTCCAAAGGGATTGCCCCTCATCTGCTTGAGGTCGCCTCGCGGGAAAGCCGTGCTCGTGGTTGGAAGCGACTTGAGGTTGGAGCGCCCGGGCAACCAAAATGGAAGCGCACGCTCGATTTCTATCTGCGGAACGGGTTCGAGGAAGTCGGCCCTCGGCTCTGTCGGATAATCTAGACTCAGAGTGTCTGCTGTGGACTGGCTCAAGCAACCTGCACGATCTCAGCGGATTGAGGTCCGGCGTGGTCGCTGCCTGCCGCTGCAATCGTACCAGCATCGTCATCGCAAATGTGTGCCTCAGATAATGCAAGGTTCCCATCACGCCGGCCGCCCGGAACGCATCGGCAAAAACCGCCGTCAATCGGGTCACGCTAACGGCGTTTCCTTGAGTGTTGAGGAACAGAGCCGAGGGCGGCAATTTTGCCAACCTACAGGGGCCCTGCATAGACGACCGCACCTGACTTGCACCCGGTTACGCCGCGTATAGCCGAATGGCGGATCATTCCTATGAGGGTAGTTTTATGAAAATGTATGCGAAAGTCTTTGGTGGAGCGGCAGCGTTGCTCGCTGCCTGGCCGGCGATGGCCAGTGCCGCGGTGATGAGCGAACCGGCGCCCTACAATCCCAATTTCTCTTTCGTTGGCGGCGTCGGCGTCATCGACATCGAGGCCAACGAGCTAGTCTATCAGGCTGCCGGCAGCGGCTCGAAGCGGAGCCACCTTATCTGGGAAAGCACCTCTCCGGTCATTTCAGCCGAGATGACGGCGCGCAGCGAGGCCGGCTGGACTGCCAAGCTTTCCGGCCAGATCGCATTCAGCGGCGACAGCTACATGGAAGACTATGACTGGAACGCGCGATTCTCGACCAATGATGGCTGGAACGACTGGAGCGACCGTTCGCGCTTTTCCGAGACCGATCTTGATCACTTCTATTCGGCAACGGCCGCGCTCGGCCACGACTTCCAGGTCAGCGACCGACTGCTGATCAACGTCAACGGTGGCTTCAAGTACACCTCGGTCAAGTGGACTGCCTACGGCGGCTCCTATGTCGACCGCGATGTCGGCTTCCGGGATTCGGTTGGCGACTACCCAGGAGGCGCAAAGGTCATCAGCTACCAGCAGAAATTGCCGGTCGCCTTGGCCGGCATCGATGCGACCTATGTCCAGGATCGCTGGAACTTCGGCTTTGCGCTGAAGGGCGGCACGACCTTCTCGGCTGGCGATACCGATCATCACTGGATGCGTGACCTGCGCTTCGAGGAAGATTTCGAATCGGCGCCGGTTCTGATGGTCGGCGGCAGCGTCGGCTATCAGTACAACGAGCGGACCAGCTTCTTCGTCTCCGGTTCCTACGAAAAGGTGTTCACCGCTCGCGGCGACTCCAAATACTATGACATTCCGACCGGCGCAGAGACTGGCGGCCACGACGACTCGATCGGCGGCGATTTTGCGGCGGCGACGGCGACGGTCGGCATCAAGACTTCGTTCTGATCGGAACGCCAAGCCGATGTCCGCAACGGCGCAGAAATCTGTGGGCGCGATATGAACGACGTACTTTCGCCAGCTGTCGTTCCGCGGTAGACCGTCTCTGATCTGCAGCAGTCGCCCTTGTCCCCGACAAATGGTATTAGGAGGAGATGCAAACCGGATGGGCCATCGAATAGGCCCATTGCGAACGCCCAGATCGGAACATTCCTCTCAGAACCTGGGTATACGCGACAAGGGCGACGGTGCCACGGCGTTTTGCCTGAACAGCCAAGTTTGACGTGCTGGGGTCGCCTAAAGCACCGGCATCCGTTGTTATGGAGCTGTCCTGACCATGGCCGTCGGGCTTGCGTGGTCCGTCGAAGCGGGGCGCGGTGGAGGGCATCACCGTCAGCGCAGCATTCGACCTCCGCCTTTACTGCCGATGAAATCGAGAACGAGGAGAGTAGAGGAGAGTACTTTCCAACCGAGAACCGACATTCCAGATGGCATCTGGTGAGGGACGCGATCATGCCGCCAGTGTCAGGGCGGGACCAAGCGCCGGCTATGCGCGCATTGCAAAGCTGCCGATCGAGGTGGAGGCTTGCCGCGCCAGATGGTGCCTCATCGACAGAGGGGATGTCGAGGGCTGGGTTTCCGCGAAGCTCATCGGCCGCTACCGGCCAGTACAGGACACCACAGTGATCGTGGAGATCGTGCCGCGTATGCCCCGCTGGCGCGGTCCCGGGCAGGTCATGGGCCCCGGCCTAGTGCGCTCGCCCAATTTCAATCCGCCCAACTTGCCGGGCGGGTTTGGCCCGCCCGCCAATCCTGGGGCCCGGTCCCGTACGGCCGCCTATGGTCCCATTCGGGGACTGACGCCGCCGACACGCAGCGTGGCCGCCAGCATGGCGATGGCGATCTATGGCGCCATCCGGCCGTGGGCGACTTCGGAACTCCGGCCGTCACCGGCCCGGCTTCAGGCGCCGATGCCGGTCTCTTTGTCTGACGAAATTTGGAGGCGTAGAGCGTTCGAACGGCATTGGGAAGGCGAGGCCACCCGCGCCGGGCGCGCCGCCGGGCGCCGTGTGGCAGGCGGCGCAATCGGCCGCTTGGGCAAGATACCGGCCCGGCGGCCAATCTTTGCATCTCCTCGACGGACAGCGGCTTGTCCACTACCGTTTGCCCATTACCGCACCGACGGCGCTCCTTTCGAACAGGCCGAGGAACACCGCCAGCGTTGCGATCACGATCACCGCGAGAGCGAGAAGGAGAAACTGCCGCAGGCGAAATAGCCAGGCGCGCCTCATCGCCGGAACTCAGCCCCGTACCAGTCCGGGCGTGCTCAGGATCACGTCACGAACCGCCTCATAATAACGAACATAACCAGTGCAACGACAAATGTGCTGCGCAAGCGCCTGCTCGATCGTGCGTTCGACATCGGCCCTGCGGACCGGCTTCTCTTTGAGATGCTCAACCAGCACGGTTGCACCAGTGACAAAACCCGGCGTGCAATAGCCGCACTGGAACGAAAAACGTTCGACGAAGGCCCGCTGAATCGCGGAGAGCCGGACGACATCGCCATTCGCGTCGCGTTCGGCATGCGCTTCGACGGTGCGGATGGACTTGCCCTCGAAGAAATGCGCTCCGGTGATGCAGCTCCGGATCTCGCGGGAACTTCCTTCCGGCCCATCGAGAATGATCGCGCAGGCGTGGCAGATGCCTTGGCCGCAGCCAAGCCGCGAGCCCGTAAGGCTTAGATATTCGTGCAGGAAGTCGATCATCATCAGATCGTCGGGTACGTCGACCGGACCGACCTTGCGATTGTTGACGGTCATCGAAAGTGGTCGCGTGGCAACGGTCACGGCAGCGCCTCCAAAATCTTCTCTGGCGTGATCGGCGTCTGATAAAAACGCTTGCCGATGGCATGGTTGACCGCATTGACGATCGCCGGAACGATCGCGATCATCACGACCTCGGCCATTCCCTTTGGTGGGTCGATATCGGAAAGCGGCGCCAACACCTCCGATGTCTGCGTCCAGACCGCGACATCCCTGGCATGCGGCAGGCGATACCGGTTCCAGTTCCACGTCCCGTCGCCGGGACCGTCCTCATAGAGCGGCAATTCCTCGAGCAAGGCGTGGCCGACGCCCATCGCCAGGCCGCCTTGCAGCTGACCCGAGACGAGTTCCGGCACGATTTGAGTGCCGCATTCGAGGATGGAATAATGCGACAGGAGCTTCACGTCGCCTGAGGCGGTGTCCACGGCGACCTCGGCGATCGTCGCCATGCCCGTATAACAGGTGCCGGCAGCCTTCTGGCGCCGTACTGGCGGATAGAAGACCTGGCGCCGGTCGAGAAAATGGAAGCCGCCGGAGGTCATCAGCGCCTTCAAACCAGCTGGCGCGCTTTGGCCATAGCAGACCGAAAGCGCGTCGACCGGCAAGCGGACGGCGCCGACGTTCGGCACATCGAACACCGCCTCGGCCCATTGCCAACGGTTGAAGACATGGACGCTGACCCCCGTGACCAGGCCGAGCCTGTGCGCCGCCGCCGCAAGTTGTTCCAGGGCGAGCGGCTGCATCCCTCCAGCCATCAATTTGCCGTCGACGATCCGCACGTCCGCCATATCGATAGCGAGCGTCCCCGCCTGCCTGCGGCCCGGTCCACTCGACCAGAGCGCGAGCGCAGCCGGCCAGAGCGACAGGCGCAGCAGCGCGCGCGCCGCCATCCGCGTGGCGTGGCCGACGAAATACGCACTGTTTGAGGCGCTCATCGGTGAAATAAACGAGGGCGTCCAGCGCGGGTTGCGTGCCAGCGCACCCTCCCTGTCCTGCGGCGTCGTATAGGGCTCCTCGGTGGAGACGAGAGGCATCTCGGGCCAGTCGACGATCCCGAAGGCGTAGTCGTGCGGCACCCGGCCGATGATGTCGGCGACCATCACCGCCTGCGAGGTGGTCAGGCCCGTGCCGATATCATTGCCGTTCTGGCGCATGGTGAGCCGGCCGGACGGATCGAATGACAGCGTGGTCACCGCTGCCTCGGCTCCGGTGCCGTAATCCTTCTGCACCTGCGCGAAACCGATGCCATAGCGCGTACCCGGATTGGCGGTATCGAACGCCGCTTTGTTCGCATCGCGATCCCTCCACAACGGATGGGCACGGGCCCGCTTCAAGACCTCCTCGGTCCTTAGCGCCTCGCCGGCAATGGCGCCCTGCGAGTTCTTCATGCCAGTCTTGAACGCGTTCTTGAGGCGAAGCTCGATCGGATCGATGCCGAGCAGTTCGGCCGCCTCATCGACCATCATCTCGGTCGCGGCCATGGTCTGCAGCGTTCCGTACCCGCGCGTCGAGCCAGCATCGACAGCGCGCGAAGCGCGGACCTCGACCGAGAAATCGCTCTTCGGCAGATAATAGATGCTCTGCGCCGCGCTGGCCCCGACATTGCCAACGTCTGGCGAGAAGTTGCGCCGTCCTCCGGCATCCGTGCGATAGTTGCCTTTCATGATGCGGAAGGCGTGCGTGGAGCGATCCACGACAAGCGTATTCTCCATCCAGAAGGCATGGCGCTTCAACCCCATCTGGAACTGCTCGAAGCGGTCGTTGGCAAGACGCACCGGGCGCCCGTCGCCATAGAGGCCTGCCAGGATAGCGTAGTAGGGAAAGATGGAATGATCCTTGGTACCGTATCCGACCGTGTAACCGATCGAAAGGTAGAGCGCCTTCACTGCGAACCGCGATTTCGACAGCATTTCCAACGTCGAGGTCGCCACCTCATAGGGCGATTGGGTCGCGATGAGTGCGTGCAGGGTCGAACTGCCCGGCTCGAACCAGGCATTGCCATTGTCGGCTTCCATCGCGGAGGCGTCGATCGACTGCGAGAAATAGCTTCGCTTCAGGACCAATGCGTCGTCGCCGGTAGCCGTGATCTCACGCTCGATCTCGCCCGCCGCCCACATGGCGCGGGCCGCCGCATCGCCGCTCTGATCCGGCTTCGGCCAGACGACCTGATCGCCGTCGAAACTGCCGTAGATCGTGGTGCCTTCGAGCGGAGGATAAATGTCGGTTTCATCCGATGCCGCGCCGCCGATGCGCACGAACCGGCTGGCGCCGTAATGGGGTGGCGTGTCGTAGCCGCCGGTCGCCCCCCAGCGCACGACGCCCTCGGCGAAACGGACCAGCCGCTTGGCCGCGTCGAACCGCGCGAAATCGTTGTAGATCAAGAGCGCGACCGGCTGACCGAGCAGGCGCGGAATGCGTCCCTTCGGCACCAGGAACATATCGCCATAGAAGCCGGGAGCCGTCGTTTCCGGCGGCGCAAGACCATCGCGGACAAGGTCTTCGCCGGCTATCAGTCGGTCGGGCTTGAGATCTTCGCCCAGCACTGAGAGGTCCAGCCCGTCGAACGGGGCGTCGGCCCGGGTGCCGCGGATCAGGAAGGCGTGGCTCTGTTGCTGAGGCCAGCCCGTTATATCACGGGCGCGAAAATCGCGGGTAAATGTCTTATCCCCGGTGACCTTGGCCACTGCGTCCATCCGAAAACGCGGCCGACCGTCCGGTCCGATCCAGTTTGGCGAACGGCCGGGCGAATTGGCAACGGGCGCAGCCGACGCGGGCCGGCCCAGAAAACCGATCTTGACTGCGATCCCCGCACCAGCCGCCGCTGCGATGAACTGGCGCCGCGAAACCCTGCCGCTCATGCCGTCTCCCCGAACGGCCGAGAGCCCGACCCCACACCCGGCCGGCTCGCCTCACCTGTATATTCCCGACTCGGGGCCGTTTCGCCATTCCGGCATTGCTGAAAAACGGAACGGCCTTGCCAGATCATAAAAATCGCCGGGCCTTTTGTATGAGTCCGCAAGATTGAAGCGCATGACTTCTGCTTCGGATCCAAATGTCCTGATACACATGTCCTCTGTTGTGAGTCCTTCCGGAACACATGGTCGAGCTCGATGTGGTCGGGCGACGCCGGCTGGCTTGCGGTGGTGTGTCGCCCGGCGCCCCGCGGAACATTGCGAGTTTTTCCCTTCCTGCATCCGACCACCGTGATGGGGCGGTCTTATTCTCACAGCCAAGACTTGCCCTTTCGCCGCCGACCTGCATTAAACGTTGGAACCGTATACAAGGCGGGGCGCAGGCTTCCCGCGTGAAAACACGCTTACCCTCTATCTTGCTCTCCGCATCGGGGTAGCCGAGGACGTGAAATGCCGCTTTGTATGGTCGACCTCGTAACGATATTAGGCCTGTGTCCATCTGTTCCAACGTCTGGCAGCCAGACAAAATCGACAGCGCGTCCGACGCAATGATTCCTGTCATTTTCATTCTTGGTATTCGCCTGTCGGTGTGTCGCGGTTCCGTGCAACGTTGGAGGATCATCCGTTGCACTAAGCGTGCCGAAGGAAAAAGCTTTCAATTACAACGTTGTGAGCCGCCCCATGTCAGTCGGACCTCTGACTTTGTTGCAAAGCCGACACGTCGTCCTGGCTGGCATATGGCTTGGGATTCGGTCGAGACCACGCAAGCCCCGAGCCGACATCGGCGGCGAATTTGCAGAACCCTCAGCACACTACCAAGCCGGATTCTGGAGCAGCCGTTCTTCTGGCCGCGGGAGCTGTGCATTCCGATTGCCGACCGCTGGGCTCCCAGCATCGTGGTAGGGAAGCCCTTTGACACCGGCCGGGGATGTGAGATGTAGCAAGGACAAGCATCAAATGGACAATTGTACTTCTGTGCACCTCTATGGCGGCGGAGACGGTCAGCAACTATTGTAGAGCGCGAGACTGTTCGTCGTCACGGTACGCCGCCAAGCCGCTGGCCAACGCCCATAATGGCGGGCTCGGCCGACAGCAGTTTCTTCGCCGCCGCTCTGACTTGGTCGAGCGTCACCTGCTTGATGAGGGCCGGGCGCCGTTTGATGTAGTCTATGCCGCGCTTGTCGAGCTGCAGCCCGACAAGCGTGGCTGAAATCGAGCTGGAAGAACCCAGATTGTCGATAGCATAGGCGCCGATCAGATACTTCTTGCTCGCTTCGAGCTCGGCCGCTGTTGGGCCTGTGTCCACCAAGGCATTGATTACTTGTCTTATCAGGTCGAGCGTCTCGGCCGCCCTGTCGGCGCGCGTCGAGGTGGTCACGACAAGCGTGTTGGAATGCTGGTAGCCTTCCAAGCTAGAGGACACACCGTAGGCTAGGCCGCGCTTTTCGCGTACTTCCTGGAACAGACGTGAGGTAAAAGACGAGCCTCCGAGTATATCGTTTATCAGCTGCGCGGCATAGAATTCCGGGTCGCTGCGTCCGATGCCGGGAAAAGCCAGCTGGAGCGAAGTCTGGGGCAGGGCGTATGCGACCAGCGTCCACTGGCCGAGGTTCGGGGTGACATCAGGTACCGGGGCGAGCGCCTGCTTCTGAGGCAAGTCGCCGAACAACTGGTCGAGCCTTGCACTCAGGGCTTTGGCATCTATGTCGCCGACGACCGCCACGTGAAGCCCCTCGCGGGCGAACGCGGCCTTGTGGAAGGCGCTTAGATCGGCGGGCGTTATGCGGGCCAGGCTTTCCCTGGTGCCCTCGGGCGGCCTCGAATACGGATGGGTGCCGTAGAGTCTGCGCCGCCATGCAAGCTCGGCGATTGCGTGAGGTTCGCGCTCGTTGGTCGTGATTTCGGAGAGAAGCTGGGCGCGGATGCGCTCGACCGGCGCCGGATCGAAGCGGGGCCTGTTCACCGCGAGCCTGATGAGACCGAATGCGGCTTCCTGGCGCTCGGAAAGCATGCGCATCGAGCCATGGATGCCGTCACGCCGCGCGTCGAAGCTCATCTCAGCCCCGGCGTCATCGAGCTGCACCTGAAAGGTGTCGCTGTCGTAATCGCCGGCACCCTCGTCGAACAAGCCGATCATCAAATTGGCAAGCCCCTCCTTACCGGCCGGGTCATGGCTGGTGCCGCCGTCGAAGACAAAGTGGAGTGTGACGATCGGCAGCGTGTGGTCTTCCACCAGCCAGGCGGTGATCCCCTTTTCAGATTTCACCTCCTGGATGTTCACCGCAGCACGGGCGGTGAGCGACGGCAGGATGAGGAAGAAAATAGCAAGGGGAAGGACGGCCAGCCAGGTGGCGAGGCGCGCGGCCCTCCCTCCTCCAACATCAGAGGGCAAGGCTTGTGCAATGTCGCTGCGGAGTGGGGTTGTCATCACATCAATTCTCCTTAGGCAAGAGATAGCCAGTCGTCGAATGGTCGGACACGAGGTAGCGGGCGGCAACGGCCTTCACCTGATCGGCGGTGACGTTGCGAATGCGGTCCGGCCATTCCTCGACGTCTTTCACATTGCCGCCGGTGGCAAGCGTGGAGCCATACATGTTGGCGACGGAGTTCTGCTCGTCGTGGGCGAAGATTACCGAGCGGATAAAGCGTTCTTTGGTCTTCTCCAGCTCGTCGCTGGTGACGCCGTTTCTGGCGATGCGGGCGATCTCGGCGTCGACCGCAGCCTCGATGTCGGCAAGCTTGGCGTCGCCGCGCGGCGCGCCATAGACGGTGAAGTTGGTGGCATCGAGCATGTTGCCCTGGAAGAAGGCGCCGGCCTCGGCGGCAATGCCTTGTTTGACGACAAGCTGCTGGTAGAGCCGGCTGCGGCTACCGCCGCCGAGGATCTCCGCCAGCAGGTCCAGCGCTTCCGCTTCGCCCGGCTTCGCGGTGTGATAGGAGGGAACCACCCATTGCGTCAAAAAGTTCGGCACGCTGACACGCGCGTCAGTGAGCGTCACCGTGCGCCTGGTGTTCTGCTCGGGTTCGACCGGACGGGTGCGTGGCGGCAGATCCGGTCCACGCGGGACCTTACCATAGGTCTTCTCGGCCAGCGACTTCACCGTCTCGGGCTCGACGTCGCCTGCCACCACCAGCACGGCGTTGTTCGGCCGGTAGTAATTGTCATAAAAAGCCACGGCGTCGGTGCGGTTCAGCTTCTCGATCTCGTGCATCCAGCCGATCACCGGGATGCGGTAGGGCTGGCTCTGCCAGAGCGTGGTGACGACCTCCTCATTGAGAACCGCCTCTGGATCGTTGTCGATCCTCAATCGACGCTCCTCGAGGATCACGTCCCGCTCGGTGTTGACGACATCATCCGTGAGGGTGAGATTGCGCATGCGGTCAGCCTCGAAGCTCATCATCTGCTCCAATGCCGAGGGCGCCACTCTTTCGTAGAAGGCGGTATAGTCGTAAGAGGTGAAGGCGTTGTGCGAGCCGCCGATCTCGGCCACCGCGCGGGTCAACTCGCCGGCGGCGTGCTTGGCCGTCGCTTTGAACATCAGATGCTCGAAAAAATGCGCGATACCGGATTTCCCCGGCGGCTCGTCGGCGCTGCCGATCTTGTACCACACCATATGAGTGACGATGGGCGCGCGGTGATCGGGGATGACGACCACCTCCATGCCGTTGTCGAGCAGGAAATTCGTTGCCTTGATGTCATCGGTAGCCGCCAGAACCGGAGCGATGGTCACAAACGCCAGCGCAGCCGCAAAAAGTGTCCCGCCCAGCCAGCCAGACCGAAGATATATCGCTGGCTTCGGATGTGATGACCGGGCGATGGGCAAGGTTCGAAGCGAAGTGAGTTGTCCCTCATTTTGAAGGTGCCGCGTCCTCGTCGCCCTCACTGCGAGAAGGTGGATCGGTGGGCGGCGCCGGGCCAGATGAGCCCTCAGCATGCTGCCAGGCCCGACTCGAGCGTTATCTTTGAGTGCGTCGGGGAAAGGTGGCGCGGCATTTTTTGGTGGGGGATCATGGGGCGACTCTCCTGGCTTCGTGACGCATTTGCCATGAGCACGCACCAACCGTGCCAAATGGGAAAACCGTTTCGGCAATGTGGTTATCGGACCTGCTGTGTTGCCTATCCGACATTGTCGGGCATCTGACACGGCCGAATGGGAAGCCCTTGCCGCTTAAAAAGGTGGCTAGGTGAACTACCCTTCGGAGAGTGACGAATATGGTGGCGTTAGCGGGCGCCCGTTAGTTGCTGGGTCGCCAGCGTGCCCTTGCTCACATCGGTAGATAACAGATCCCGTGGTAGGACTCCAAACCAGCGATAGACGCGGTTCTGCAACTTTCCGGAGCGTTGCAGGCTTCGCTTGTCTTTTGGGCCATTCCGAGCGCCAGCGCGGGAGATGCTTCCGGCGACAGGGCGGTCATGGCGGGCCTTGCGAGCCGCTTGCGATTGGACCGGGGCTTTTGCAATTTTCGCTTTTGCTGCCCCTAAAATCTCGGATATGAAGCGGACTGGCTTATGGCCTGCCCACATTGAAATGGTTACAAAGGAATACGATCATGGCGACCGGAACGGTAAAGTGGTTCAACAGCACTAAGGGATTTGGATTTATCCAGCCCGACAATGGCGGTCAGGATGTTTTCGTCCACATTTCCGCTGTCGAACGAGCGGGCCTTTCGACCCTTAATGAGGGTCAGAAGATCAACTACGAGATCGAACAGGACCGCCGTACTGGGAAGTCCTCCGCTGGCAGTCTCAGCAAAGCTGGCTGAACTTTTCTCCGTCTGCCCGGCAAGCCGGGCAGACGTGCCACTGACTCGCCCCATAAGAGCGGCCAAGAACAAGGATCCCATCGCAGACCGGGGCAGGATTGTGGGAAGCTGCTAATTTCTACTGAAGCAAGATGTTTGAGAGTGAAGAGGGGCGGGTCCTCGGCTTCTTATGTTCTGCAGCAGATTCTTCGCGGCAGATAAACGCATCAGAACGAATGTGGATAGATGACATCAAGCTGCGACCTTCTTGTGGGTCGCGGTCCCTTCACACACCGCTCGATTGCTAGCTCGCGGCGCCTTCGCGTTCGGATCTGATGGACCTCGCCATCATTACGAGATAGCCGACCACCGCGCCAGTAATGATACTTCCTCCGATGAGGTCTGAACGAGTCGGCATTTCACGGAATGCGAGCCAGGTCCACAATGGCGCGAGTGGCGCTTCCAGTGCCAGAATGAGAGAGACTTGGCACGCCGGAAGTCGACGAGTGCCGGCCAGGAAGAAAACAGCAGGAAACGCGAGTTGCACGAAACCGAACAAAGCGAGAAGTCCCAGATCTCGGAGGTTCGGGAAAAAAGGTTCGCAAAACCAAAAGCTGACAAGGGCAACAAAAGCATTGGCCAAACAGATGAAGGATAGAACGGACTCTTCTCGGTGGCGACGGATCAGCACGGTAGTGATCGACATCGTGACAGTCGTGACAATCGCAAAGGCGTTGCCAAAAAGTTCAGATTTCGATCCTGCTCCAGAAACGAGCACATAGGTGCCTATGAGGATGGTTATCGCTGCTACAATGGTCGCTGGGCGAAGGTCCTCACTCAGCCATAACCACGCCAAGATGCCCGTCAAGACTGGTCCAGCAGAAAAGATGATGAATGCATTGGCAGTTGAGGTAAACTGACACGCTGGGATGAATGCGAGCATGTTAACAGCGAGACAGATCGCGATGGCCATGCCCTGCATCGTTGGCCGAAAGCCGGCTCTATGACCAGTTGCAAGTAGATAAACTGCAAGGAAAGCCGCCGCAAACACGCTGCGCCAAAACAAAATTGTCCAAGTAGAAATCGGCAGGGCCCTTACGAACATTCCTGCAGTGCTCGTAGCGACCGCAGAAACTATAAGAAAGAGAATCGCCCGTATATAATTGTCCCGAAGCAGTGCAGTCGACGCACTGCTCAACGCCTGCGGTGCTAGCCGCGTCCACCAGGCGGAACGTGCTGTGGCCGACCGCTCTCGATCTGGTGGCCTACCCATTGCTCGCGCCTTTACCGAGAAAGGAGACACTATTGAGCGATGGGTGCGGTTTCCTGAGAAGCCATTGGCTGAAGTTGGCGCAAGATGGATCAGGAACACTCACGTATTGTGTTGCGCAGCTCAAACTAAGCAGCGTCGTCACCTCACGAGGCTTCACTTCAGCAGCCGCTGCATACGACACCATTGCGCACACTCCCCTCCGCCGCAGCGATCTCCAGAATCCGAGCTTCTCAACCTGCGAGATAACCATTGGCCTGCAACGCCGAAATGGTTGGCGGCCGTTCGGTAATGAAGCCGTTATTGTTGCAAGATTCTGAAGATAATCTAAGTTAATTGGGACAAAAGTGGCGACGGTTTGATGTCGATACTGTAAAATAATACTTGCAAATGCGCATCTTATGTGAACGTGTAATATGAATTGTGAAAGTTGTATTGGCTCCGCTTGACAGTTAGCTTGTCCATAGTGAATGACACAGCTAAATAGCAAAGCCGGAGCCGAAGCCGAAGTGGTCAAGGGCAATACCCATGCCTATCCCGCGGAGCTCGAAGGATTGGATCGATGAAGGTCGTATCGCTAATGAGGACCGATTCGGTGATCTTGAGTTCCAGCCGATGGGTAGACAGCCCCGTCTTGGTCGGGATTCGTTTGAATGCACTGCTCTGTATTCTGATGGCTTCCCAGCCCTAGCCTCGAGTTCGATGCGGAATATTTTCATGTCATGAACATCTCTACATGTGAATCTTCATGGAATGAGGCGTCTGACGCACTCTCGATCGGGCGTGGCCGGGGAAATGAACGAGCAATTCAAGCAGCTTCCAGCGATTGACATCTCCGGGATCAAGAGGGCCGGGTACATTGGCCCCGAGGGGACCTGGACCCATCAAGCCACCCTGGACCTCTTTGGTGACCAAGTTGAACTCGTTCCGTTCAGCGACGGATTGTTCGAAGCGTATGAAAATGGCTGCGTCGACGTTGCTTGCGCCCCAGCTACGACCTCTCTCGTCGGAACCACTCCTTACCTCGATCAGATCCTGAGCTTGAGGTCTCCCAAGATTATCGCCGAGTATCCGAAGGTCCTGAGCTACAGCCTCATTGCGAGCAAGGATGCGAGTTTCTCGACGATCACCAAGGTAATGGGGCACCCCGTAGCCTTGCAGGAGGTGGCCGCGTGGCTTGACGAGAACATGCCGAACGTCGAGCGAGAGAGCCGCATGGGAACGACATCTTTCGTGGCTGAGCAAAAAGCTCCCTCGATAGCGGCATTTGGTCCTGCACTTGGAGCCAAGTTGTACAATCTGCAGATCTTGCGAACAGGAATCGAAGAAGGGTTACATAACGTAACCCGGTGGTGGGTGCTTGGGCGCAACACGCCTGCGTCGACAGGATTCGACCGGACGACACTTCATATCCGCGCGTCAGAGCAGATCCTCAATTATATACTGAACATGTTCTCGAAGGAAGATTTAGTCGTTCTCAATATCTATGAGCGTCCGACATGCGAGCGGCTGGACACCCATCAGTATGTCATCGATGTCGCTGGACACGTTTCGACGCACCCGGCGCTGGCTGCCCTGGCGACGATCGATGGCATTAGGATTCTGGGATCGTACCCACGTCTTTACTAGCTATGGCTAAGCTAGTTTTCGTCCATAACGCCAAACTGTTGATCCTCATCTTTGATGAAAAAAGGGGCAGCCGCATCGAAACTTGACACGATGCACACGATCGTGCTGCCGGCCACCGACGAGGTCCTCGCGCCGATGATCGTCTCGCTGCCGATACAGCTTCTTGCCGACCAACGGCGGTATTCATGAGCACAGATGTCGAGAAGATGAGCAATCTCGCAAAACCAGTCACTGTCGAAGATTGTGACGCGTTCATAGACGGCAACGCTCGTCCATTCGGAAAACGCCGAGCACTTCAAGCGACGCAAGGGCGTCGTCACCGGCGTGCCGTTTAGCAACGAGCGGTCATCCCTTTGGTCTCGCCCCACGCTGCTTGGATGTGCTTAGGGGCTAACCCGGTCGAGAAAAGCATCGAATGCGGCAGCAACAGCGCGAATCACGAAGCGATGCTCCTGCCGCACTCGGATGAAACCCTTTTCGATGTCCACTATCCCGTCCTCGGCCAGCATCGCCAAGCGTTCAGCTGAATCGAGAAGACGGATCGGATCAAATCCATGGGCAGCACAGATTGCCGGCACATCGGCCTCCAAATCGCACATCAGCCGCTCGATGATTGCGGCTCGCACGCGGTCTTCGTCTGTGAGATGGTAGCCCTTTGACGTGGCCAGACGGCCAGCTGCTATGTGCCGGCTGTAGAACTCCCGTGTAACGTCGTTCTGGACGTAGCCCTCGCCGACACGCCCGATAGCCGACGCGCCGAAACCGATCAGGGTTTTGCAGGTGTCGGCCGAGTAACCCAGCGAATTTCGCCGTAGGCGACCGCAAGCCTGTGCCAGCGTAAGTTCGTCGTCCGGCAAGGCGAAATGGTCGAGGCCGATCTCTCGGTAGCCGGCCGCAACCAGCGTGTCTGCCACGGCCGCAGCCTGTTCGGCGCGGGCAACGCTGTCCGGTAGGGCTGTCTCCTCGATCAGGCGCTGATTCTTTATGACGGACGGAATGTGCGCGTAGCCGAACACCGAAAGCCGGTTGGGGCGCATGGCGACCGCCGCCGTCGCGGTCTGGACGCAGGACTGTACCGTCTGATGCGGGAGGCCAAAGATCAGATCGAAGTTGATGCGGCTTACTCCATGCCGACGCAGCTCTTCGACGGCAGCGGCCGTCTGCGACTCGCTCTGGACCCGGTTGATTGCTTTTTGAACAATGCGATCAAAGCTCTGGACCCCGAGGCTCGCGCGGTTCACGTTGGCTGCTCCCAATGCTTCGGCGATCTCGGCCGTGAACGTGCGCGGGTCAATCTCGACGGCGATCGTAGCGGGTTTCCTGAACGCGAAGCGGCGGCGCAGGAGTTCGATCATGGCCAAAAACCCCGCTGGCCCGATAAGAGTCGGGGTTCCACCGCCGAAATGCACGTCGTTCACGCGCAGCCCCTGCGGCGTTTGCTCCGAGACCAAACGGATCTCGTCACGCACCACCGCCAGATAATTGAGGATCGGCGCATCCCTGCGGGTGATGGTGGTAGGGAAGCCGCAATACCAGCAAATCGATCGGCAGAACGGAATGTGGAGATAGAGCGACACCGAATCGTCAGCCGGCAGGCCCCTAAGCCATTCCTCATAAGTTTCGGCGCCGACCGCGGCGGAGAACTCCGGCACAGTCGGATAGATGGTGTACCAAGGCAGGAGAGCCTCGCGATATTTTTTCAGGATAGAAGTCTGCAAGAGTTTCCGTCCCAAGTTGATAACTGTCCTCCTTTTACCCCTGCGATCTCCTGTGTCTCTGCGTTATGTCAATTCCGTTCCGCTTCGCGGGTGTCTAATCACACCGTCTGCAAGGAAAAGGCGGGACCTGGTCCCGCCTTTTCGATGTTTCGCTCACATTATGCCGATTGAGCCGCCAGCCCCACAACGAGTCTAGATGGAAAAACTCACGCTGGTACCTTCTTTCTAGACCGCTTCTCGGGCGCCGAGACTTCAGGCTCTTTTGGTTTGCGGCCGAGTCCCATTGTCTTGGCCAACGCAGAGCGCGCAGCCGCATAGTTCGGCGCGACCATGGGATAGTCCGCCGGCAGACCCCATTTGGCGCGATATTCATTAGGGGTCAGCCCGTAATGGGTCGCCAGATGACGCTTTAGCGATTTGAATTTCTTGCCGTCCTCAAGGGAGATAATGTAGTCCGGCGTCACCGATTTTCTGATCGGGACCGCCGGCGTCAACACCGTCGGCTCTTGTGCCGAGACGCGACCGGCCGCCGTGCCTTTCAAAGCTTCGTGCACTTGGCCGATCAGGGCAGATAGGTCCCCCACCGGAACGGGATTATTGGAAACATAGGCTGAGACAACATCTGCGGTAAGCTGGATGAGGTTGTCGATGTTTTTGAAGTCTTCTTCTGGCATGAAACTCTCCGGGGGATTGGTCTGCGGAGCGTCGCTTCTAGTGGTGATTTCCGATGAAGGCAACAAATCTCGCGACAGGATTGTTCGTTGCTCGTCCAACATTGAGGTCTATAGCGCCACATCACGCTGTCGTGACACTGATCTGCGCGGTAACCGCTTTCCATAACTGCGCCAGTATCCGCGGTTCAGTCCCGATCTCGACCGTTTGATCTGCAAAAAGGAAGACGCAGAAAGCTTGTAAAGCACCATGAGCCGTGCACTCGCTGGGAGCAGAAAACCTTGCGCGTATGAAACAGGTTGGCGTTGCGGCGGCATATGGCGACAGGCCACGGAACCGACCAAACCCTCAGGCGAACAAACAGCGATTGCGCGCGCCCACCATTGGAATCCGCCGTCGGGCGATGAATACATCGCAGTCACAGTTTCCGCCGCTCGATTGGCTGGTCGGCAGGCACGATTCCCTCGATCCGCTGATCTAGCGCAGGGCGTTCGCAAGCCGCATGTGGAGAATGGTTTCCGTGCACATCGCAAGGACTCCATTTATGAAAATTCTATTCACTGCGATGGCTGTTGCGCTGGTGGCAGCCACAGCTTTTGCTGCGCAGTTCATTCCGCCAGACCTCAGAGAAACGGCACTGGCCACCTTCGAGCCCTTGCCATTCACGCCGGCGCTCACCAACAACCCGATCACGCCGGAGAAGATTGCCCTCGGCAAGGCACTGTTCTTCGATCCACGCCTCTCGTCCTCAGGCGTTTTCTCCTGCAACTCGTGCCACAACCTGGCCACCGGGGGCGACGACAATCGTGAAACTTCGATTGGCCATGGTTGGCAGAAGGGGCAGCGCAACGCGCCGACGGTGTTTAACTCTGTCTTCAACAAATCACAGTTTTGGGACGGTCGCGCCGAAGACCTGAAAGCTCAGGCCAAAGGGCCGATACAGGCCGGTGTCGAAATGGCCAACACACCGCATCGAGTGGTCGAGACGTTCAAATCGATGCCGCAATATGTGGAGTGGTTCCATTCAGCTTTCCCGGAGGAAGCCGATCCCATCACCCTCGAAAACGTAGCCAATGCACTCGCAGACTACGAGGGGACACTGGTCACGCCGGCCCCCTTCGACGCGTTCCTCAATGGCGATGACACAGCCATCGGTCCTGAAGAGAAACAGGGCCTGGCCCTTTTCATCGAAAAGGGCTGCTCGTCCTGCCATTCGGGTGTCAACCTTGGTGGGGAAGGCTATTATCCATTCGGCCTCGTTGAGAAGCCTACCGCCGACGTTCTGCCGGAGAACGACAAGGGACGATTTGCCGTCACCAATGTACCAGAGGATTCCTATGTTTTCCGCGTGCCGTCGCTGCGCAACGTAGCAATCACCGCGCCATACTTTCATTCGGGCAAGGTCTGGGACCTGAGAGAGGCGGTCGCTATCATGGGCACCACCCAGCTTGGCCAAGAGCTAACGCAAATCGAAATCGATCGGATCGTTGCCTACCTTCATTCGCTGACCGGAAAGCGACCGGAGATCACATATCCCATCTTGCCGACTGAAACGCCCACAACACCTCGGCCTCGATCCTAGGCATTGGGAAAGCAGACGATCGCGTCGGGGCCTGTGAGCATTGATTGACCGATCTGGGCGAATTGCCACAAGCGTCGTCCGATTGGGCCGCGATACGCGCCGACGATTGAGCGGCGCACGTTGGGGAGGAGCCACTGCCTTGCACCAGCGATGCCCCTCGCGGGGAGATCGCCGGCAGGCCAGGGTGGTGTCCCGTCAGCACCTTCGCAAAGTCACGCCGGCCATCGCCCTACCAGTCCATCACCACCTTGCCGGAACTGCCGCTGCGCATCGCATCGAACCCCGTCTGGAAATCATCGATGCCGATGCGGTGCGTTATAAGCCCTGAGACATCCAGCGGTCCCTGCACAAGCGCGATCATCTTGTACCAGGTCTCGAACATTTCGCGGCCATAGATGCCCTTGAGATGCAGCATCTTGAAGATGACCTTGTTCCAGTCGATCTCGAATCCGGTCGGCGCGATGCCCAAAATGGCGATCTTGCCGCCATTGTTCATGGCGTCGATCATGTCGCGGAAGGCGGGTGCCGCGCCCGACATTTCGAGGCCGACGTCAAAACCTTCGGTCATGCCGAGCGCCGGCATGATATCGCGCAGCTTTTCCTTCGACGCGTCGACCACATGCTGGACGCCGAGTTTTTTCGCCAGCGCCAGCCGCACCGGGTTGATGTCGGTGATGACCACTTTTCGCGCGCCGACGCACTGCGCCACCAGAGCACCCATGATGCCGATCGGCCCGGCGCCGGTGACCAGCACGTCCTCGCCGACGAGATCAAAGGACAGTGCGGTGTGAACCGCATTGCC
The DNA here is from genome assembly GCF_900149755.1 of Mesorhizobium delmotii. Lineage (NCBI taxonomy): Bacteria > Pseudomonadati > Pseudomonadota > Alphaproteobacteria > Hyphomicrobiales > Phyllobacteriaceae > Mesorhizobium > Mesorhizobium delmotii. The sequence continues at coordinate 60,695 of NZ_FUIG01000029.1, forward strand.
CAGGGGATCGAAGATTGCGGCGATCTCGTCGGGCACGTCGTCGGGGATCGGCACGACGTTGTGCTGCGGGATCGCCAGATATTCACCGAAGGCGCCTGGCCGGTTGACGCCGACGCCGAGCGTGTTGCGGCACAGATGCCCCCTGCCCGCCCGGCAGTTGCGGCAATGGCCGCAGACGATGTGGCCTTCGCCCGAAACACGCTGGCCGATCTTGTATTCGGTGACCGCCGCGCCGAAGTCGGCGACCGTGCCGACGAATTCGTGGCCGGTCACCATCGGCACCGGCACGGTCTTCTGCGCCCACTGGTCCCAATTGTAGATGTGGACGTCGGTGCCGCAGATCGCGGTCTTCTTGATTTTGATCAGAACGTCGTTCGGGCCGATTTCCGGCACCGGCACTTCTTCCATCCAGATGCCCGGCTCGGCCTTGGCCTTGACCAGCGCCTTCATCATGTTCGACATCAGAATCTCCTTACACCTATGGTGATTGCGCTTTTCGCGATCCCTTGGATTAGCCTGCACAACGGAAGTTAGGCTCCTAGAGCACGTCCTGTGATCGTTGAATCGACTGTGATGTGACGGCTGCGTTCTGGGTTGATTCAACATCCACCGGGATGGAGGTGGACGATGGGAAGAGCATTGAGCGGGACATTCGGTCGCGGGTCTCGAAGGCTTCGGACGAGGGCATGTTGGCGCCGCAAGCGGTGGCGCCGTTCAGCGTGGGAGGGCCCAGCGCGATCCGCTGGATTGTGCGGGCGAAGATCAGTGAGCTGGGCGCCAGGCCCGCAAGGCTGCCGCCGCCGCCTCCAGCCTCGACGCAGTAGTCTTCATCGTCGGGCCGATCGAGGAGGGCAGGGACGTCACGCTGAACGATCGTTGTCTTCAAAGAACATAGTCCGGGTACTTGGGGTGGAGCTCTGAACGACTTGCGCCAAACGTCGGCATGGTGATGATCAAGATCGCCCCGAACTGCTACCCGCAGGTGCGACAAGGTCCTGAGTCTCGATAATCAGAAACTTCAAAGGAAAGCCATCTTTCACGGACGGGCATACGACATTTCAATTTACACACGCTTGCCTCGACCGCCTGCACAAGGGGAGGAGGCCAGCACGTCGCGGAAGTGCCCAGCCGCTACAACAACCCCGCCTGCTCAGCCTCGTGGCGCAGATTCTGCCTCGGCCTGGGCCCGATCTGCTGGATCACCAGCCCGGCCGCCAGCGAGCCGAGATCGCCGCAATGCTTCAGGCTGCGCCCTTGCGTGTAGCCGTAGAGGAAGCCGGCGGCATAGAGGTCGCCGGCGCCGGTGGTGTCGACCAATTCGCGGATTTTGGTCGCATCGATCGTGACGGTCTGGTCGCCGCGCACGATCACCGAGCCCTTTTCCGAGCGGGTGACGGCGGCGATCTTGCAGTCCTTGCGGATCTGCGCCAGCGCCTCGTCGAAGGAGGCGGTCTGGTAAAGCGACTTGATCTCGTGGCTGTTGGCAAAGACGATGTCGACGGTGCCCGAGCGCATCAGGTCCAGAAACTCGTCGCGATAGCGGTCGACGCAGAACGAATCCGACAGCGTCATCGAAACTTCGCGGCCGGCGGCATGCGCGAGCTTCGCCGTCTGCCGGAACGCTTCCTTGGCGCGCGGCGGGTCCCAGAGGTAACCCTCGAAATAGGTGACTGCGGCGCCCGAAGCCTTGTCGGCCTCGACATCCTCCGGCCCGAGTTCGACGCAAGCGCCGAGATAGGTGTTCATCGAGCGCTCGCCGTCGGGCGTGACGAAGATCATCGAGCGCGCCGTCGGCGGTTCGCCATTGAGCGGCCTGGTGTCGAAGGCGACGCCCTGGGCATGCATGTCATGCGCGTAGATTTCGCCGAGCGTGTCGTTCGAGACCTTGCCGAAGAAGGCGGCGCGACCGCCGAAGCTGGCGACGCCCGCCGCCGTGTTGCCGGCGCTGCCGCCGGAAGCTTCGATGGCCGGGCCCATGCGGCTGTAGAGCAGTTCGGCGCGCCTCGTGTCGATCAGGTTCATCGCGCCCTTGATGATGCCATTGGTCTCCAGGAATGCCTCGTCGCACTGGGCGATGATGTCGACGATGGCATTACCGATACAAAGCACGTCATAGTCCAGCATCTATTCATATCTCCGCCAAAAACCCACCCTCTGCCGCGCCGGGCGCGGGCGGGTTTTTGCAGGTGTGGAATGGAGTTGCCGTATGCCGCTGCATCCAACATCGGCGCATCACGCTGCTGCCGGTCCTGCCTCACGCAGCAGGTCCTCAGCTCTGTCCGTCCTTTCCCACGTGAACTCCGGCTCTTCGCGGCCGAAGTGTCCGTATGTCGCGGTTTTGCGGTATATTGGGCGTAAGAGATCAAGCATCTTGATGATGCCTTTCGGTCGGAGATTGAAAAGCTCAAGAACGACGCGCTCGATCCTTTTTTCGTCGATCTTTGCGGTTCCGAAGGTATTGATCAGGATAGACACCGGCGCGGCCACACCGATCGCGTAGGCAAGCTGAACCTCGCAGACATCCGCAAGGCCGCTTGCAACGACATTTTTTGCGACGTACCGCGCCGCATAGGCGGCCGAGCGATCAACCTTGGACGGGTCCTTGCCGGAAAAGGCGCCGCCACCGTGACGCCCCATCCCACCGTAGGAATCGACGATGATCTTGCGTCCGGTGAGCCCGCAGTCGCCGCGCGGCCCACCGACCACGAACCGGCCTGTTGGATTGACCAGGAACCTTATCCCCGTCGTATCCAAGTCGGGGGGCAAGACCGGCCTTATGATCTCCTCAATGACGCCTTCGCGGACCGTGGCTTGTGAGACCTCCCCGTCATGCTGCGTCGACAGGACTATGGTATCAATTGCCACGGGGCGCAGACCTTCATAGCGGACGGAGACTTGAGATTTCACATCAGGGCGCAGCCAGCTAAGCCGTCCCGTTTTCCGCACCTCTGCCTGTCTTTTTGTCAAATCGTGAGCGAGTTGGATTGGCACCGGCATCAATGTTTCGGTCTCGTTGCATGCGTAACCGAACATGAGGCCTTGATCCCCAGCTCCCTGCTCGAGATCCTGCCCTCGTCCCTCGTCGACGCCCTGGCTGATGTCGGGCGATTGCTCGGTTAGGGCCAGGACCACTGCGCAACGCCGACCGTCAAAGCCGATGGCATCGTCGTCATATCCAATATCCAAAATGGTATCGCGGGCAACTTGGCTGTAATCGATCTGCGCATGGCTGGTGATCTCGCCAGCCAGAACGACCAATCCTGACTTCACCAACGCTTCACAAGCGACGCGAGCCTCAGGATCCTTACGAAGGATCGCATCGAGGACGGCATCTGAGATATTGTCGGCCATCTTGTCGGGATGTCCTGCGCCGACGGATTCGGAAGAGAACACGAATTGCCTGGTCATGAAATGTCCTCGCTTCAGATGTTGTAGTTAGGTGTGACACTTGGCCGTCTTACCTGTCGGGCATGCCAGGGACGTCGAACGCGGCGCAGAAGTCGGCAACGTCTCTCCGCACGCAGGCATGGACGTCCGGATCATCGGGCTGGCGGCAAACCAGGTCGATGAAAGCGGCAATCTGCACCATTTCCACCTCGCCCATGCCCACGGACGTCACCGCTGGCGTGCCTAAGCGGATGCCGCTTGTGAGCGCCGGATGCCGCCAGTCGCCCGGCACCATATTGAAATTCGTAATGATACCTGCTTGCGATAACCGCTCGGCATAGGCTTTGCCGGACAGCGGCCGGTCCCGAAGGTCAAGGATCAGCATGTGATTGTCAGTCCCCCCGGTGACCAGGTCATAACCTCGCTCCAGAAGCGCCTGGGCCAGAGCCTTGGCGTTCTTAACAACCTGCTTACCGTAGACACGGAAGGACGGGTTCGCTGCTTCGTGCAGAGCGACAGCTAGCGCGGCGATAGTATTCATGTGCGGTCCGCCCTGCAGGAGAGGGAACACGGCACGGTCTATGCGTTTGGCAAGATTGTGGTTGCTTTTCGAATGGTAGAGCGCCTGATAACGGTCTTCATTCCTGGACAAAATGAAGCCACCGCGGGGGCCCCGGATCGACTTGTGAGAGGTGCTGCTGACCACATCGCAATGGCGCACGGGGTTCGGATGCACTCCTGCGACAATTAGGCCACTGATGTGGGCGATGTCGGCCACCAGGTAGGAGTTCACCTCCGAAGCGATTTCGGCCATTGCCGCGTAGTCAAAAATGCGCGGATAAGCAGTTCCGCCGACCCAAATTAGCTTCGGGCGTTCCCGCTTGGCCGTCTCGCGCAAGCGGTCATGGTCAATCTGCTGCGTCTTTTCGTGCAGCCCGTATGGGACTCGCTGATAATCGGTGCCGGAGAAGTTGACTGCCCAACCGTGAGTCAGATGGCCGCCACTGGGAAGGGGCAGGCCCATCATTTTGTCCCCCGGACTCAACAGTGCTCGATAGATAGCCTGATTGGCCGGCGAGCCGGAATATGGCTGGACGTTAGCGTGTTCACAGCCGAATAGCGCCTTCAAGCGCTCGATAGCGAGGCTCTCAAGCTCATCGACGATCTCGTTTCCGGCGTAATAGCGCGCACCGGGGTATCCCTCGGCATACTTGTTGGTGAAAATCGACCCGGTCGCTTCCAACACCGCGGAGGAGGCAAAGTTCTCGGAGGCGATAAGTTTGAGAGTTGTCCGCTCCTGGCGCTCCTGTCTTAGAAGCAGTTCGTGAACGCGACAATCTACGGCGGCAAGGTGAGGCCGCCCGTAAGTGTCGGGCTGCGTGATGGCGCCGCCGGCCGAATTGTCCATGGCAGTTTCGCGCTCCAATTGGACTAATCCTATTTCAAGACATGCAGCCGGTCCCCTTGGACCGCGCGCCTTGTATCGCTTCCAGGCGTTTTAGGTCTTGTCTGTGATAGTCATCGCCGTGGGGCAGAAGATCGACCAACAGTTGAACTAGGCCACCATCCCTTCCTGCTGCTTCGAGATGGTACGAGGGCCGCGGACGTTGTTCGTTGCCGAGAAATCCGGCTCTGGCGAGCTGTCGGACATGTCCCATAACGTGCTCGCGGGGCAAAGCCAGAACTTCTGCCAGCTCGCAGACGGTGAGGTCCGCATGCGCGCAAAGTCCCAGGATCCGAAGCCGATCAAGATGAGCAGCCGCCCTTAGGCTCCTGACCAGTTTCATCATCGGTTGGGCAGTCGTCCTATTGCTTCCGTCCATTTGGCGTCCTCCAGGCCTTTCAGAGGCAATTTTCTTGTCCGCTCGACCGCATGGCACTCGTTTCCCCGGCCAACGTGGGTGCTCTTGCCGGCATTGCTTAAACCCGAGCTGAAGGTTTTTGGCTCGGTACACGGCGCCACGGTCTCGAACCCACTTGCGTCAGATGAAAGGATAACCATTCCCAGCGGTTTGGAGTGCTAAGAGTCTACGATTTTCTTTGAAGGATCTGTTGCAAGCAGGCCATCGGATAAGATTGGCGGCTGGTCCGATGAGGATAAAATACAGCCCCACCATTGGCCCCATTGCTTGCGATCGTCTCAGCATTCAGGAGTTCTGGTCGACCCTTGAGGAGCATCTCGTTGCGGCGGCCGCCCAGAACGTTGCCTGTGAGGACTTGGGTCCGACGCGACAGGGGCGATGGTGCCCGGCGCTTGCCTGAACAGCCAAGTGTGGCGTTCATCCGCGTCGCTCAGGTAGGCTAGGGCAACCGGCAAGATGATCGCGCCACTCAGTGGCTGCCAGTCTGAGTCCTTCCTGAGGGTCTGGTCGATTTCCAGTCGAGCCGCACCTGCTGGTCACGGTGGTGTGTGTCGCCCGTCGAGCTGCGGAATCAATTGGGAGTGTTCCTTCTTCCATCCGACCGCAGTGATCGGTCAGTCCCACAGCCAAGGTTCGCGTTTTCGCGGCCAAACTGCAGAGCTCTGGCCAAAGCCAGCTGCGCTGCGCCGTTTCCGAAACGTCTAGTCACATTTGCGAAGTGCGTGTTGGAATTGGTGACTCCGTGACACATTATCGCCACCGTTTAGCCGCGGCGTTGTCCCAATCTTCCACGAGATAGCCGGCGTTGCCCTGAGACGGTTCGGTCTGGCACCGGCTCAAACCAGCCCCCCGCTCAAGGGTCAGTGCCGGATCGAACCACCCTGCATCTCTTCTGAAAAAATCGGGTGCGACGCCCCGAAAAGCAGATGTCAGGGATCCGAGGCAAGCTGACCGCGTCATTCAATTAGGGCCGCCTAACGCGGCCGCATTGTACCGCCGCTCCGCTAAGACGGGGCTGTGCGGCGCCGCCAGTGTAATCGCTGAATGCCAAGCCGCTTATTGCGGAACTTAACGTACACAACTCGGGCCGCAGTGAGCCGCATCCTGATCCTGACCGCTGATGCTTAGGCTAGGTCGCACCGTCTTTAGTGCATCCGGGAGAAGCCCCTTCGTCAGCTAGACGTCAGCCACACGGCCTATCAAACCTGCCGCGCCTATTCAGGCTGAACTCAATGTGAAACATGGGGTGCGGACGTACTGTATGGTCGAACTGCTGGCTCGTTCCTATTTTCACTGGCCCAATTGGTGAAGCTAACGAAACAAATCAGTTGCTGGCCATCGAGCAAAAACGCCGGAAGGGATTTGCGGAACCGTTCGTTCGGCCGGATGCACCTAGCCGGTGCAGGTTCCAGTGGCAGCCCATCGGCGTCACGGCGAGCAACGGTGCCTGTGAAAGGCGGTGTGCGACCAACCCGCTCCTAATCTCCGCAAACTTGAGAGCAATACCCAACCCATCAAGTTTCGGGGTGCAAGCCCTGAGGCACTGGGCTGAGCGACATCAGCCCTCAACGTCATGACAGCCTATTGCCGACCTGGAGATGGAATATGACGGGCCTTGGCCGAACTGGGAGATCGCGCATTGGGAATGCTGGGGCCGGATCGAGCAGTTCACGCTTGGAATCAGGTGGTATCCGTGGGGAGCCCACCGGATGCGTTCTGTGCCTCGATAGAACGACGTCATCCGTCCCCAATGCACGAAGGTCTTCGCTGGCCCGGCTGCTACACCCCGGATCCTGGATACTGCGCTACGTGCAATCTCGGGGCCAGGCGCAGGTACTGAGCAGCGACGACGTTTTCGCTCAGTGTCGGGGCGTGGAGCCGCAACGCCGGTCACAAGGCAGGTGTCTGCTTCGGGTATGGTCGGTGCCACTCCCGTGACCGACGAAGATGTCACCGCAGCAAGGCGACGAATGCAAGGCCTGCTTGACGAACTCCGAGATTGCCGTGATGCGGCCGGGCAGGCCCAGGACTCGGAGAAGAAGCAAGAGCTGCGCGATCGGGTCGTTGATGCAACCTCGGCGGTTCTGGGCTGCCGAGCGAGCCTGCCCTTGTCTGTAGCGCGTAGCATTCTGTCCGACAATCAGGCCCGTCGACTCCGCGATCATGCCCTTTGCGTGGGGGACAAATGCAACGCAAAAGGCTCCAGTACTATCTCCTCCCTGGAAGCGCATAGGAACCGTGCGGCTAAAGTGTTCACGCTGCTCCAATCCAACGCCACACGCGACCAGCTGAGCCAAGCCGCTTCCACCGTGGCGACGCACTATGCGGCCTGCATGGAGTGGTGGCAAAAGAAGGCACGCCGCTGTGAAATGATGCGCTCCGTCTGCGCCGCCACTGCCAACTTACCAGGTGCAACAGCCGAGATGCGGCAAGTCGAGCAGGCCGCGCTGCGGCTGCGCGCCGGCTGGGCGCTGAATACCAAGTTCATGCATCTGCAATCTCGGATCGCTCTCGCGCGGGTTACGATTGAGCCGCAGGCGAGCACGTTCGAAGCACGCGCCAGGGAAATTCTCATTGGTGAGAACGAGCAAGTGCGTCTGCTGGGAACCTTCATGGGCGACGTCTTTCCGGCATTCCTCTCGACGGGCGACGCTGTTCTGCGCAGCAATGGGCGCCCACTCGACGCACATCACTGCGCTGTTTTGGAAGGAGTCATGGGGCGGCTTTCGGATTTTGCGACGGCCTTGCAGCACATTCGGACCAAACTAGACGATCACCAAGCAGGTGCCGACCTCCCATTGGAACATTTGGGCCAGATCGTGGACGATGCCAGGATCATTGCGCACGAGGTCATGCACTTCCTCGCGCTGCAGCCGAACGCGCCAGCCATCATCAAGCCGCCAGCTGGCGCCGGGGCTTCGGCCGCGCGGCAGCCGGAACCGCGAATCGTGGCGACCGTCAATGACTCTGTGCCAGAAGCCAAGATTCTCGTGCGCTCGGATCCAGGCACGAAGAAGCTCGTGAGCGCGAATGAAGCGCATGCGAGTTGGGCGGCAGATTTGGAGATGTGGCAAGCCCCGGTGCCGGGGGAGGCCCTGAAGAAACTAGTCACACGGGCGGAGAAACTTTTGCAGTTCGATCTGCCTGGTCCGGAAGCGCGCCAGATGAAGCCAGAGGACGCCGAAAACGCCGTGGGCACCGTGGTCGAGCTCCTGCAAACGCAGGTCACCGAGATGCAGGCCTGTCTCGCCGCACTGAATGACCCTCGTCGACGCGTCCTACTCACGCCTGCGCAAATGCAAGACGCACACGACAAAACTGTCCGGCTCAACGTGATGTTGTCCGAGCCACAGAGACTGGCCAAGGCTTTGGGTAACGGAAAAGCCGCTATTTCCATCGATTGCATGAAGACTACCCCTTTCCCACGCAGAAGTAGCTTGAACACTTGGCGGCGGCCAAGGAGTTGAAGCCTGCGGATCGACCTCGACGCGTCTCGCTCGGCTGCGCGACGCCATGATCCGTAAGCAGATGCCGATAAACGATGCGGTGCTTGAGGTTCGAAGGCCCAGCAGTTCGGCGCGGCTCCTAGAAGGACGCACAGCTAAAGCTGCCGCGCCGCGACGATCTTGCTTGCGGGTCAGCCTCACAATGAGGGCATCGAGTATCTCTCTTCAAGAGCGACCGCGTCACCTTTCGTTCCCGCGCCTTTGTGGCCCTCTTGCGTTGCGTGCCGGCAAACGCCCACAAAACGAGCTGCTGAGCTGAGCTTCTGGTGATGCTCCGACATCAGTCTTGGCGAATGGCAGTAGCTGGCGGTTGCCTCTCGATGAATAAGAGCCGGATTGCGAGGCTCTGATATGTGCATGCAATGCGGTGCATGTGCACAGCTAGGCGGACCGCGCCAACGCACTCCGTCCGGACTTCCTTCAAAGCGTAAGCGACAGGTTGAGATTGTGCTGCACCATCTCATTCCCAGGCTCTGTTTCGAGAGCTTGCCGATACAGCACCTGTGCTGCGTCATGCCGCCCATCAAGGTCCAAGATCACTCCCTTCGCGTTCAATGCGCGCAAATTTCCTGGGGCCGCAACCAAGACCGTGTCGACTACCTGAAGCGCCTCATGCGCGCGCTTCTGGGCCACCAACGCATTCGTAAGACGGATCGCCGCATCGACATTGTCCGGGTGCTGCTTCAGCTCATCGCGCAAAGCCCGCTCTTGAGCATCCTGGCCGACTGCCCGCAAGATGCGTTCGCGCATAGCCGGATCGATTTGCTTGGCGTTGAGCAGCTCTGGGGATGACGTCTCCTTCAGTGAAAGAGCAGGCCTGTCCAAGCTGACGCAACCGCCGAGAGGCAGCATTGCGAGTACAGAAAAGAGAAGTGAGTTCAGACGAAAAGACCTAAATGGTCTGACAGCTGTATTCTTGTATGAATTCATGTTTGATCCTCAATAATAACGGGGAGATGTTACTCAGTCGTTGCAAGGCGGATTGGCTTTAATCTGACAGACCACTGATCAGTCCAGGCGGGAGTTTGACGGAACCGGCGGGTTTAATTGTAAAATCGGAGGCGAGCTCTTGATAAGACAGCACGGCAAGATCGATCCCGTTTCGGGTGAAAAAGCCGCGGACGAAGCGTCGAATATCCATTGAGGTTAAAACGACAGGGCGGGTCTGACCCGGTGCTGCGTTCGAAAGGATCTGACGCATCTGTGACAGCAGCGCTTCGCTTTGCCGATCCTCTAATACGAGGAAGGGACCTGCAGCCGAATCCCGAACTGCACTACGCATCACATCCTCACTCTCACGTTCGACGACCAAGGCGTGCACAATGCCCTCTGTATTGGCATAGCGGTGACAGATCTGCCGCTTCAAACCAGAACGAACATATTCCGTGAGCAGGGCGACGTTTTGCTCACGTTCACTCCACTCCGCCAACCCTTCCAAGAGAAGCCGCGTGTGGCGGATCGGGATGCCTTCATCCAGGAGCCGGCGCAGCACATCCGCAATCCGAGGGATCGGCGTGGTGCGCAGCACCTCCTTCACCAGATCAGAATAGTCCTGCTCCATTCGGCCTATCAATTGGCGGGTCTCCTGAATACCGACCAACCGCGGTGCGAAGCGGGTCAACGCTGTATGGATGCGCAACGCGAGGAATTCGCCAGGACCGTAATGCGTGATGCCGGCACCCTTGAGAGCCGGTGCATGGCTTTGGTCGGCCACGAGTCTGTCCGTTTTTGGATCACGCCGAAAGGGGATACCGCTCGATTCGATGTTCGCCACATCGTCTTTGAGCACTAGCTGGCTCGGATCTAACACATCCTGTTCAACTGGCACGCCCTCGATGTCTATTCGAAACTGCGCCTCCAGCAACTGCTGGTCGACGGTGATAGGGATGGGGGGAACGACAATGCCTAGATCGGCTGAGACTAGTTGCGAAACGCGCGCAATCTCCTGCTGCAATTCGACTTGTTCGATCGCTTGCATCAGGTCTGGCGCAAGGAAGAAAGCGATCGGATATTCCTGCGCGGGCGGGGTTTGCTTTTGAGTGTCGCCTGCAGCTCCAGTTCTGGTATCGACAACATCGCCTTTGACAAAGCTTATCGCGGCGAAGATTGCGGCCAATATCAAAAAGACGGGCAGGGGAAAGCCAGGAACGAACCCCATTAAAACCAGGACGCAAGCTGCCACCCGCAATGGTCGCTTGCTGGCCGTGAGCTGATTCACTATTTCGGTACCAAGGTTGACCCTCGCCGCCCCAGTGACACGAGTGACGACGGTCGCCGCTGTAATTGAGAGCAGCAGGGCCGGAATCTGCGATATCAATGCGTCGCCTATCGTTAGCAGAGTATAGTGATGCAGCACATCGCCGAAGGACATGCCCTTCGAGAGCAGGCCGATCGATATTCCACCCAGCATGTTGATGAAGATAACCACCAGTCCGGCGATGGAATCGCCCTTCACAAATTTCATCGCGCCATCCATCGCGCCGTAGAGTTGGCTTTCCTTCTCCAATGCGGCGCGCCGCCTGCGAGATTCGTTGGCATCGATGTGGCCGTTGCGTAGCTCTGCGTCGACCGCCATTTGCTTTCCCGGCAGAGCGTCGAGCGTGAAGCGCGCCGCCACTTCTGCTACGCGTTCGGCGCCCTTCGCCAGGACCATGAATTGCACCATGGTGACGACCAGAAATATGACGAAACCCACCACGATATTGCCCGAGATCACGAAATCGCCGAACGTATGGATGATGGCGCCTGCCTCCCCCTCGGCCAGGATCAGGCGCGTCGTTGCGACGGTGAGGGCCAGGCGGAATACGGTGGAAAGCAAAATGATGCCGGGCAAAGAGGAGAGATCAAGTGGAGTACTGACATACAGGGCAACCATCATCAGCAGGATGGCCAATCCCATATTGAATCCTATCAGCGCGTCGACCACCACGATCGGGATAGGCATGACCATCATAGCGATAGCCAGAAGCAGCATCAACGCGACCATTAGGTCCGGGTTGGCCGGCGAACGCTTGATGAAGTTACGCAGGACGTTGGCCATCGAGGCCCCTTTACGATCGCTTGAGAATTATTCTGCTACGCAGTGAAGCGTAGCATTCGAAGTCCGAGAGCCTCGTCCACATTGGCCAGCGGCAGGCTGTGCATGAGAACCAGAGACATGCGCGAAGTTGGCTGGTCAGCAGGTGTTTCGTCTGTCCAGGTTTGTCGGTACCGGGCGCGGCAGAATGGTTGCTGGCCATACAATTCTGATTAGTAGGTGCGGACTAGTACGGGAGAGCAGCAAGGCGGCCATTACGGCTCAGCAGCACACGACCGTCCTCGATCCTGTCGACCGTCCACCCATCATCCAGAACGGCGCCAACAAAATACTTCTCACCATCTATGATAAGATACGGTTGGGGACCATGCCAAACGGCTTCAACTGCGATTGCGGATGGCGCCTTTTCGTCTTTTATGAGCACTCCATTGACCAGTGCTAGAGCGCCCTTGGTGCGATGATCGAACCACTCCTGGAGCTTCCGCCAACCGATGACTGTTTCAGACGTGACGGTACCCTCCGCTGTCACAGCACCCCTTGCCGAGCCGACTTTAACATTGAGTAGGCCCGCTCTATCGACTTCCTCCTGCAGCTCTTTGGCCGCTGCCTCCGCAATCTGGTCGTTGGCGCGGTGATTGGTTCGCTTCGACTCATGATTGACACTGGGTGAATTGGGTCTCGATGCACCACCGTCCCCGTTATAGGAGAAAATGGCTGAGAGCGTACCGACCGCTAGAGAGCTGACTATTACCATGGCCAGAACACGCATCGAGAGGCGTGGTATGCCGATCGGACCACTTGGCACTTCATCCTGCACGGACCAGAGAATGGACATCTCGCCTGCGAGAACGACGGCAGGAAGTGGCACCACAACGCAGTCGCCCGCGGCGATATTCCGCTTACTCTTGACGCTGAGTCCGGCTGCAAGCGCCTCGACCTCGATCGAGTTGCCAAGAAGAGTTATACGAAAATGATGCGGTGCCAATCCTTGCTCGACGAAGATCATATCGGCGTCTAAGCCGCTGCCGATTAAGCTCGTTTCGAGAGCAGTCTTACCTGTCAATCCGCAATAGAGCCCCGACAGAACTTCGAAATTAAGAGAAACGGCGTCATTCAAGGATGACCTCCCGAATAAGAGAGAAGCCGCACGGCAATTGCCGTGCGGCTCATTTCGGTTCCACATCGCGCCACCTGGCGACGCGATCAGGGCTACCCTAGAGCCCCGCTTCCAACACTACTGAACGCGCTCGTCGGCCGCCTTCTTGATTGTGTTGAGGTTGGTCGTAACGGTGCGCAGCTGTATACTCCTAGCCGTAGCCTCCAAGCTAACCGCCGTTAGCTCGGCGATTTGCGCCTGGAAAGCCGCATTCCCAGCGGTTTTGGTAGCTACGTCTGCAGCCATCGAAGTGCCAGTACCAGCCGCACTGGTAGCCGTACCTGCTTTACTCATATTGTTTTCCTTTCTGTTGAAACTGTGCCGTTACCACGGCACCCACCTCCTGACGCGGACCATCCAGCGTCAGGCATCCTCTTCAGTGTCTGCTAGCGCTTCGTCGGCATCAGCCATGGCATCGTTCAAAATAGTTAGCGCAACGGAGTGGAGAACTGTTTCGAAGGCGTCAGCTAGAGCTTGCGCTTCATCCCCAGAGATGGTCTGACCGTCCACCGGATCTTTCCCGCCAACCGGCTTGCTATCGTCGTCTTTCCCGCCAACCGGCTTGTTCGGGTCATCATTCCCGCCAACCGGCTTGTTGTGACCAGTTTGGCCAGTGGACGGGTCCTGTGGTTGGCTGTTCGGATCTCCACGCCCCCTACTGGCCAAGGAAACGATGTTGCCAACTCCACTCCCAATTCCCGCGATCATCAAGTACTCCTGCATCCGTTTCAATCGACGGCGACGCCCAAAAGATAATCTCATAAAGCTACGAGCAGGAGCTTTCGAGAACCTGACGAGTCTGGACAAAAAAGCGGCTACCGGAAAATAATGATCGAGCAGGGTTCGGGCTCCTGCAAAGCGGTAAAGGTAGGCACTGCGCTCTGCAGCAGGAATAGGGCATGACAGGAGCCTGCCAGCCGCCGACATTCTTCCGATAAATTCCGAGGCTTCCTTGCTATGATATCATTGTATGGGGCCGCAACGCAGATATTCCCCGCTTTCTCGCGGTGGCGGGCTGAGGCCGCGATAGGCGAACTCCGAGCCCTTGCTTGGCCGGAGCGTCTTCGGATACCGACCTGCGCCAGAGCAAGCGGCAGTGTCGACAGCACAACTGTACTTCCGGACGATATCTCACCAGCATCGGCAGATGCTGCTGAGGGCAGCGATGATCTGATCGCAGCAAACCCCCTTAGTGATTTCATTAGTAGCTGGCCGCGGGGGCGCATCACCGCACCCAGGTCACACCACCAACTTCGGGCTTTTCCGGCCCATGACGAACAAGAACGACCTTTCGCCTCCATTTGACAGCACGGGCGCTCCTCCTTCTCGTCACACCGAGGAGCTCAGGCTCGCCGCCGAATCCAGCGAGATCAAAGGGCGTTGTTCCACGGCGGATTGTGCGTGAATTCAGCCGATCAGAGCTGGAGAGCCGCAGAGGCAGCCCGTGTCAGCACGGGCGATGTCTGTCCGCTCCAAAGCTCTGCATGCCACATACGTCGCTGTCACCTCGACGCTGTCTCAGGCTGGAACCGAGCCTGTGCTACAGCGTTTTGTCCCCTCACGTAACCCCAGATAAAGTGACAGCGTCTCCGCAACCCCGACGACCTGACACGGCGCTTTTGCAGGCCGGTGTAGGCCCAGCGTGTTGTCGTCAATGGTTAAACGCTTGAGGTCGGATGTCGGCGTCCAGAAGAAACCTCCGTCAGCTAATCGTCAGCCAAGCGGTTTATCTAGACTTGCCGTGCCTAACCGACCTGAAGCCAACGGAAAGATAGCAGTGCAAATCCTGGCATAGCAATTGGTACCCGTCCGATCCGCACTAGACACGCATTGCGAAGCTGACGAGGCAAATCAGTTCGAGCCGGCGACACAAAAGCAATCAGGAAGTCAAGGTTGTGGAGCGCGTTGCCGATGAGTTTTGCCGAAGCGGTTCAAGGCGGCAGCCGATCTTCGGCGTAAGTGGACGAAGAGCAGTGCCGGGAAACGGGAGCGTGCCAACTGACCTCCATGGGTTGCGATCGCGTGCGAGGCTGGCCGATCTTGGGCGTCTAGTGAAGATGCACTTTGGCCATCGTGGGCCCGGCTGACCGGGACGGCTGACGAAAAGATGCCGTTGTCTCCGAGACGTCATGCCACGTGCCATCTGGCGATTGCGCTCATCAATGCCTTGTTACACGAGGGCCTAGCGACATCGGCCCCAACGCATAGACAACACATTCTCGCCTAACAACGGAGACGGAATATGACGGGCATTGGCCGATCTGGAAGATCGCGGACCGAAAAGGGAGCCAGCAGTGCGGGGGAGGCGAGCAGTTCGCGCTCGCAATCAAGTCTAGCCCCTGGGCAGAGCGGCCAAGCGTTCCATGCCGTCGTGGAGCAGATGCGCTCCGTGAATATAGATAGAAGGACGCCCTCCGTTCGCGGTGCCGATGATGCCCTGCGCGACAGGCCGTCTGGTCCCGTGGTTGGCGTAGACCGAACCCTGGAACCTGCGCGGCATGCAGCTGGCGCGGCACGTCCAGGTCGTACGCGGCGGCACAGTGTTCACTCAATGTCGGAGGGTGAAGCCGCCCTGGCGCCGGTGGCCGGCCAGCCGACAACTTCGGCTGGGGCAGTCCCCACTTCCTTGTCACCACAGCAACGAATGAACGGTCTCCTTAAGGAACTGCTCGCTTGCCATGATGCCGCCCAGCAAACCCTCACGCAGGAAGAACCGATGGACCGGGTCGTCGTTGCAGGCTCAGCAGTTCTGGCCTACCACGCGAGCCTGCCGCCAGCGTTGGCGCGGCGCATTATGCCCAACCGGGGGGTGGCGCGTCAATGCTGCGACATCGTGATTTCGGCGGTGGACAAGTACTACAATCTGACACTACCGACTTACAAAAAATTGGAAGCGAACAGGGATGCTCGGCTAAAACTGGTCAGGGAAACTCAATGCCCCCCGGCTAGCCTGGACCAGCTGAGCAATATGTACGCCAGCGTGGCGAAGGCGCATGTGGCTTGCATGGATTGGTGTGAAAAGAGGACATGGGGCTGCGAGCGGCAGCGGCTCGCCTGCGCCACCAATGCCAGTTTACCAGGTGAAACGGCCGAGATGCCGCAGGACGATCAGATCGCACTGCGGCGGGTCACGGGCGAGCTAATGTTTGCACAGTTCGGGCTGATAGAGGCGCGGGTCGATCTCGCGAATGTCAAAATTGAGTCGCAGGTGCGCACGTTTGAGCCATCCTTGAGGCCCCTCCTCATGTTTGAGGAGGGGCGGGTGCCTCTGCTGAAAACCTTCTTGGAGGACGTTGCTCCGGCATTCGCCTCGGCAGTGCCTGCTGTCAGGGACAGCACGGGACGCCCACTCGACGCAGATCATTGCTCCGTTCTGGAGGGGATCGTGAAGCGGCTTTCGGAATTTGGATTGGCCTTACAGGACATGCGTGCCAACCTAAGCGATCACCGAACAGCTAGCGGCCTCCCATTGGAATTGTTGGACCAGATCGTGGAGGAGGTGTCGATCAATGCGGACCAGGTTGTGAGCCTACTGGCACTGCAGCCGAAGCCGCCAGCCATCATTGCACCACCGGCCGATACGAGCGCTGGAATACGGGCCGCAGCGCCTAAGAAAGAGAAGAAGAAAGACAAGAGCAAGCAGGCCGCTGGCGCTCGCACTTCGGTCGCCGACGCTAGCAAATCGGCCGCCGGCCGATTGTCGCCGCAACTCGCTGGGGGTGTCAGAGACCCGGTGCCGGTAGCCAAGGTGCTCGTACGCACGGATTTAGGTACGAAGAAGCTGGTGAGTGCAGAGGAGGCGCAGAAGAGTGCGTCGTCGGCGGCAGCACGCTTGGCGACCTGGCAGGCCCCGACCTCGAAGGAGATGCTGACGCCACAACTGGCACGCTTGGCCGAACTCCTGCAGTTCGATCTGCCAGGTCAGCAAAAGCTCGTCTCGCAAGCGCGCCAGATGAGCCCCGAGGATGTTGAACACGTCGTCGACACTGTGGTCGAGCGCCTCCAGACCCAAGCCGCCGAGATGGAGGCCTGTGTGGCAGCCTTTAAGGAGCCTCGTCTGCGCCTCCTACTCTCGCCTGCGCAAATATCAAAGTTGCACGACGACACAGAACAGCTAAACAATATGTTGAGCCAGGCCCAGGGACAGGCGAAGTTTTTAAACGAGCAAAAGACCACTATTACGACCGATTGCATGAAGACCTACCCCTTTCCGTCGCAGAACTACCTTGAGCACTTGCGGGCGGCTGGGGAGTTGAAACCACCGGGTCCGCCGTGCGCGTTGAAAGGCGAGCCGGGCAATCTGTTCGAGATCGGGCTCCAGCACGAGGCGCTGAGCAATCGTGCGACGCCGAAACCGATGTGGGTCCACATCCATACGAAACGGCCGGTATATGCGCGCCAGTTGGCAATGCTGGACACCGCTGAGTTCGCCGCTTGCCACGTCAAGTCCCATCAACAGCGTGGCTTTAATCGGCAGTGGCAGGACGCCCGGGCTGCGATTGGTCACGAAAACATCGCGATCCACCGCGGCAAGCTCACCCCCGCATTCTGTAAGTCCTTGTTGACGACTTAGCGGCCATCCACGTCCATCTGGTTTCCGAGGCGGCAGCTTCGACGCAGGCTGTTCGGCAAGGGCCGCTAGGTAGGCATCTCGAGTATGCCGCTTGTGGTGCCCCATCAGTTGGGGTGCCAGATGGAGTAAATTAAAGCATTTCCGTCTTGAGCAAAAAACGGTAAATGCCGCGAGGTGCACGAGTTGCCGGCTACGCAACTCAACTACCGCAAAGAGACCGAGCGGCGCTGCCACGTTATCTGAGGATAGACGTGACAGCGCTCTCCGCGTCGTCCGGCTCCCTCCGAAATCAATCCGGAAGATCGTCCGGTGACGAGCGCGGAGCAGGCTCACCCGATCCGGTTGGCCGGCTTCAGCGGATCCAAACTCGCCAATGGTATGTTGTCCGGGAAGACGGATTCGGGAGGGCTGACACCAGCCCGGTTCTGAACGCGAAGAGGCGGTGTCCCGTCCCGAATACGATTCGCTCGCCTGCTGCAGCCGCTATGCGCATTCATGCCGCAGTTCATCCTCCGGGCGAGCTGGCTGGATTGCTGCAGCTCCCCTGGCGCGGCGGCAGGGTGCTGGAACCAGGCATCCGCACCGGAGGGTTTTTTACGGCGACGAATCGAACCGACCGCCGACAATCCGCAAGAGTACTCGGATTCAATATCCTAAGAGACCGAGCGCGCGGCGACGGTTGCAAGGCCCGCGGCGCCGGCTGATCACATGAAGTCATCCTCGTATGAGTATCTGGATGAACTTGGTGAGCTCTCGACATGACTGCTCTCGCTATCCTCAGTTTTGCAAAGATAGCGCGGCGGTTTGTCTGCACGCTGCCATTCACCGGCACTGTTCTTCGTCCACTTTTCGGGATGCTGGGTAGGGTCAAGGACCATGCCGCCATCCTCCACCTCAACAAACCCCATACTCGCTGCGCGGGCTTGTGCTTCTGGATTAGCCGCACGCCAATTCAGCAAAGGCCGTTCGCCGTCGATCCGAAGTTGATGCTCCAGCAGAATATCGCCTGCATTCTCGACGAGTGGATGAGCGACCTGAAGATCCACTACGGACGTGATCTCAGTTCGGCCAGGAAATTGTTTCCGCCAATTTTCGGAGTCGAACTCAGTCATGCTGAACCCGCCTTGCGTTCTCATCAGTCCAGCACTCTGGTTTCCCAATTGGTAGTTGAAATATCGCGTGTCCTTCGTATCGCAACGAACGCGGTATTCCTTAGCAACCTCCGCAGTGCGTCTTGCCCGTGCGGACACGAATTCCGAATACTCTTGCGGATTGTTGGCAATGTGTTTGATGTTCTTGTCATGAAACTTGATCAGCTCGTCTGTGAAAGAAAACTTGTCGATCTCTACCACCGGAGGTCTGGAATGAAGGGAATACGCTTGCGTAGCCGCCGCCGATGAGCCGCCACTGGAATCCGATCCAGCTAAGTCCATGCGGGCAAACATGTCTGCGCACTGTTGGGTTTGTGCATCCATTTGCCCGTTGGCACCACGCGTGTAGTGCCTATCCGACGAGCCACCAATTCGACCATACATAATATCGCACTCCTGTGTTTAGCATTAAGTTGAGGCTGGTTGGCCACAGCCCTAGGTAGTTGGTTTGTTTGACGACTAGCTGACGAGGCGTTCTCCCCGATGCGGACGAAAATCCGAACTGCCGTTAGCGTTTGTTGAAATCAGGCTCCGATCTAGCGCAAGTGCATCAATTGTTGTCACCGACGACGGTGGTTTTTCGGTCCCTGATGTGGCTCCGCCAAGAAGCGCCGATCTCGCATTGGTCGAGCGAGGTACGAAAGCGCCGTCCTGACTGGGTGGCCGGAACGGCGCAGCCGACTATTGCCGAGGCTCTGGCAAGAGAGGAACTAGCGGCGGCGGTTCGCATCGAAGGCGAGATGCTGTTCATCGACTATGAGGCGACGACCACGGTTCGGGCTATGTCGCGCCCAGCGTCATGCGCGAATTAGGCCCCCGCTCGACCGGCGAGCCTGCGAGCATGCGCGATGTCGTCTGCGACGCCTCCGGCCCGGTCGAGGAGGTCGTCTTTCCAACGGCCCGACCTCGGTGATGCACGCGGAGCAAACGTTCTGGGAGAAGCTACGTCGATGCACGTCTTCTCCTTGCAGAGCGCCTACGTGGCGAGCGCGTCGCCCGTCACTCGCATGGCTTGGTGCGATTGGAACCAGGTCTTACGGAAACCGCGTTCGCCAATCGGGACCTGGCGGATGCCGTCGCGCGCACAAGGCAATGTTCTTCGCTGAGAAGGCGGCCAATTGTGAACCAATCGATTATGTGGCTGCAGTCAATTGAAGCTTACGCCTCGTGCCGGCCGGCGAAGCGCTGAAAGCGCTTGGTGGCTACTGTGCGCGCATGGTCGACGATGGCCTGCTCTTCGACGGCGTCGAATGTTTTTTGAGGAGTTGATGGCGCGGTGCACCGACAACGCCGAGCGAGCCAATCGCAGCGATCAACCATTAGGAGTGTGCGCATTTCTCAGAGATCGATGTCGAGATGGGCGAGAGCATCCTCATCGTAGGTGAGAAAAGGTCGGCAAGAGCAACTTCATCCGCGCGTTGCAATCGGTCCGCAACCGACCCTGGACTGTCGGAGCGTGACCGCCAGCTCGGGCTCGAGGCCGACTTGTGGGAGCCGAGATTGTCCATGACGACGATGTCGCCGGGCTCCAGCACGGGTACGAGCTGCTGCTCGACATAGGCGCGGAAGCACTCGCCGTTGATCGGTCCGTCGAAGACGAAAGGGGCCGCCAGCCGGTCGCAGCGCAGCGCGCCGAGGAAGGTCAGCGTGCGCCAGGTGTCGTGCGAGCGAAGCCGCGCAGGCGCTTGCCCTTGGGACCCCAGCCGCGCAGGGGGGCCATGTTGGTCTTGATCCAAGTCTCGTCGATGAAGACCAGCCGCTGAGGCCGGCCTGAAAGGAACGCCAGCGCTGCCGCCGGCGGGCAATGTCGGAGCGGGCCTGCTCAAGGGCGAATAGGGTTTTTTTGAACCGCAGGCCCTCGCGCCTCAGGAACTGCCACACCGTGTCATGCGACACCTTCACCCCGCGCGCCGCCAGTTCCGCCACAGCCCATGCAGCGACAGATGCGGCGTCTGGTTGAGCCGCCCCACCATGAACGCCCGATGCGGCTCCAGAACACGCTTGCGATGGCCACCCATCTTGCCGGGTGCCACAGATCCGCTCGAACGGTAGCGCTGCGCCCACTTCACCGCCGATCAAACGGCAATGCCGAACCGGGCCGCCACCGACCGGCAGCTGTCGCCGGCCTCGATCGCCCTTACAACACGCTCACGAAGATCATTCGAAAGAGGTCGCGTCATCAGATGCTGGCCTCCGCTCCAGCCAGCATCTTGAATCACAAAGTCACCGCATGGGAATCCGCGATTCAGTCAAAAACTGAACGGCTCTAGGCCAATCCTGCGGCGAAGAGTGCTCTCGCCACGGGCTCGAAATATTGCATGGGAACGGGGCTGCCCAGTTGCGTTTTGCTGATGAGCTGATGCGCTAGGACATCGTTGTCGACAATTTCAAGACGTAGCGCCCGCGCCTCGCTAAGCAGGTGTGAAGCCCGCTCGCCTTCGGCGCGGCAAACCAGGACGGGCACCCCGGTTTCACCGCGTACGTAACGCAGACCGATCAGTATCGCCGTTCCTTTGAAGATCAGCGTGGCGTGATGCACACCAAGGGGAGGTTCGTCAGCTGACACGTCGCGAATGCGACGTCGTTCACTCTTCAACTCTGGCGCCCCTTGCTGATCCTTCAGCTCGCGCGTGACTTCAGTTTTGGTCATCCGCATTTCGCGCAGAAACAACGCACGCTGCAACAGGAGATCGATCAGGCCGGCGACCAGAAGTGCGCCGGCGCCAATTCCGATCAGCAGTTTTGCCCCTGTAACGACAAGGCCCACACAGCCCATGCCGCAGACCGGCAAATAGACCATCGTCTTCCACATGCCGAGAAGGCAAAAGGAAAAGGTTGCGCCGAGAACGAATACCTTAAACAGCGTCTTGCCGAGTTCGACCATCGAACGCGCAGACGCCAAGCGCTTCAGCCCTTGAAAAGGATCAATTTTCTCGAAGTTGGGCGTCATTGGCTCAAGAGAGAAAACAAATCCACCATTGGCTAATAAGCTTGCCAAAAGCACCGCCGCGACAAGCGTTCCAAGCAGCGGGCCAACAGTTGCCAAGGTGAGTTCGCCAAGCACAGCCAGCGCCTGCCGGACCGCGAAGTCGAATGGCAGGTTCTGCAGCTTGTCGACAGATAGTAGCGCTTCGCGGCATTTGTCTTCGATCACGCTGCCTCTTAGCCATAGGTACCCGAGACCAGCGCAAGTGCCGACCGCGCGAACGAAATCGGAGCTACGTGGCAGCTGCCCTTTTTTGCGTGCATCGTCTAGCTTCTTGGGGGTGGCGGCGTGTGTCTTCTCTTCACTCGAGTCGCTCATTTTAGCAATCTATCGAACCACTCGAGCGCGCCATTCGCTTGTGTGATCTCCAGTTTCATACCCTCGACTAGATAGCCAGCGTAGGTGACCATGATAATCGGAAAGACAAGATTCTTGATCGTCGGGGACAGTTGGGTCAATTTGAATTGCGGCGCAAAGCGACGCAGTAGCATCATGGATACATCAATCAGCGTCATAAAGAACACGACGGGCCCTGACACCAATAAAGCCGTGCGCATAATGTGGTCGAGGAGCCCTAATATCTCCATTGCTCCTTGCGTGCTCAATGTAGGGTGGAACCTATACACGGGCCAGATCAAATAGCTGCCATAAAGGGCGCTGACCACAGTTTCCAGCCCCCCTGATGCGACGAAGATGGCAATCGCAGTGATCCCGAGAAAGACTCCCATGGCGGAAGCCTGACTGTTCGTCGCGGCGTCGGTCGGGGCGGACGGGTTGGTGACGCCGCGTTGGTTGTCGATAAACTCACCGGCCGCCTGAAGTCCCCATAAGGGAATGCCAAGGAGGGTGCCAAGTAGTGCGCCGACAAAAACTTCCTTTAATCCGAGCAAAGTGACCTGGATCAGACGTGTTTCAGGATCCAGCGCCTGCAACCCGTCGCTGACGTGTGCCAGGCATGGTAATCCGAAGGCAACAGCCAGGCAGCCGCGGATCAGCCCATCGGTCTGAGAACGTGTAAATACAGGTAGGATCATCATAATGCCTATCGCGCGCGCTGCGCCAAGACCGGCTGCTACGACGAGTTCGATAGCCGTATGGATCAGGATTTGAATCTCGGCCGGTGACGCATACATGGCGGAGACTAGTAGCTAAGTGTCATGGCGGGAAACTCGGTAAAGATCTGGTTGGCTAGCTCTATCAGCGGTGCGCTCAGCACAGGCGCAAACAAGCCAATAACCGCGACAACAACCAGAAGCTTCACGGTGAGTGGCAAACTTTCATCCTGGATCTGGGTTGCCGCCTGGATGATGCCAATGACCAAGCCAACGATCACCGATGCAATGAGCGGGGGCAGAATCCAGATCATGAACACCACCAACGATTGGGTCATAAGAGTGACAATACTGGATTCAGCGATGATCAACCTCCCGGTATCGTGTAACTCAACACAAGTCCGTGCATCAATTTCGACCAGCCATCAATAGCGACGAACACGAAGAGTTTGAAAGGAACAGATATAAGCGTTGGGGATACCATAGACATACCCATCGCCATCAAAATTGTCGTCACAATAAGATCGATAGCGATAAAAGGAAGATAAAGAAGAAATCCGATCTCAAACGCGCGCTTTAGCTCTGAAATTAGAAAAGATGGGACCAGAATGGACAAATCATCAGCTGTGGCTTTGGCACGCATTTCCTCTGGCCAGACTTTTTCGGTCGACGATAGGAAAAACTGTCGCTGCTCTTCATTTGTGAACTTCTTAAGATGATCACGCAGGGGCTCGGTCCCGGATTTGGCGGCGCTTACCCAGTCGTCGAACGTCTGATAATGTAGCTTCGGATCGGTCATCCGATCATAGGTCTGTTCAACAACGGGCGCGCTAACGAACATGGTGAGGATCAATGCCACGGCGTAAAGCACTATGTTAGGTGGTATCGTCTGAGTCCCGAGCGCATTGCGGACGAGGAAAAGAACAACCGATACCTTTACAAAGGCCGTGGTCGTGACGACTACTAAAACCAGCAGACCCAGTCCGGCGGTAACTGCGAGAAGCGCCAGGATTGGCGGCTGGAGCTCAGTCATTGCATCCCAACCCGCCACGGAGCCTGATGCCCAGCGTATCTCCAATGCGCACGATGTCGCCACGCCCGATACACTGACCATTGGCAAGTATATCGACCGGACCCTCAATCGGCCGTCCAAGTTCGAAAATATGCCCTTCGCCGGCACTTCTTAATTCCCCTAGAGAAATAGGCCAGCGACCGCATTCAAAGACAAGCATGATCTCGACATCATCGAGATCCTCCGTCGGCCCTAGTTGCGATCCAAGTTGTGTCATATGCGCATTCTCCAAAGGATAGGAACGCGGGCGGAAAGGCCCGTGCAGGACTAGCTGGTCGCCCTCAAGATCAGCACCGGCCCACAACTGGCCAAAAGATAGGGCGATCTCGCCGCGGCCGAACGGCGCCATGTCCGGCAACAGAGCATCACCGGCACATGCTTTTCGAAGAATCGCCGCAGGAACGCGCAGCGTGCCGATCTCTCCTGCAACCACGATCGGGAGGTCTGAAAGTAATCCGCGCGGCTGTCGCGGTAACTGGCCAAACAGTTCGCCCAGGGCGCGAAACGCAGACGGCACCAAGCCATCAAGAGGCGAGAACAGGAACAGACGACCCTTGCCACTGACCGGGCCGAAGTCGATATCCAGTTCGAGATAAGGAGCCAGTGTCGCGGCTTCAAACACGCGCACGAGCTGCACGTTCAGCTGTGTCCTATACTCCAGTCGAGCAATAAGTGGCTCAAGTGCAAGTTCAACAATGAGTGAAGCCGTTGGCTCGGAAGGGAAAGTCAGCCCATTCTGCACTGTTGCGATGAGCCCCTCTACAAGCGACCGCGATATCGACAGCACGACCGCATCAGCTCCGACCCTACAAATGCAGTCGAGCATTGGAATGGCGGCAAAATTCTCTTGCCAGACAAGCCCTGCCATACGCACCGACAGCGGCACGTCGTTGATCCGGGTCTGAAACGGCCTGCGGGAAGCCGCAGTGTCATTGAGCCACGAGGCGACCTCGTGGGACAGTGTCAGCGCTGGCTCCAATAGAGGGGGTCTCACCAAAGCGGCTGCCAAAAACTGCACCGTTCTATCATTCGGAGGACCTGCGGGTTATCGAATCCGTTTTCGCGATCTGGGAAAGCGGACCCCTCCCAAATCGAACCAATATCTCATCGTCGGCCTCGATCTCGCCTGCGGCCTCCGAATGGATCTCAACGGCGCGCCGGACGTCGTCCTCTATTTGGCGCCATTTGTGCGTTGCCGCCGAACATGCGACCCATAGGTCCCTCGTCACGGACGCCGCTAACTCGGCCTTTTCTTCGGCGGCGCGCGCATTAACAAGCATCTGCCGCCTGCGAGTGATCTCAGCCGCGAGGCACTCAATATGGAGGTGGTGCCGGTCGAGGGTGGCGCTAGACAAGTCATCGAGCGTCATCAGCTCCTGATAGAGCGCTGCTTCGGCCGTTGAGCAATGTTGTTGTGCCGTTGCAAGCTCTCGGGAGGCATTCTGTGCTGCTAAGGTGGCCATATGGCGCTGGGCTTCCTTTTTGGACAGCTCACTAAGGGCACGACGCTCTTGCATTTCCTTCAGGAGCCGTAACCTCGAAGACTGAATGTGATTCACGCGGTCAGACGCGACATCCATGCTACCGTTTCCTCAAACCCTGACGCTTCGTCTTCGCTCTGGCGCAAAAACTCCCTCAGTTCGTCGATTGACGCGACAGCCCGGTCCGTCAGGGGATCGCCGCCTTCCTTGTATTCGCCGACGTTGATCAAGAACTCGGCCTCGGCATACCGCGAGAGGAGTTCACGAAAGAAGGATGCTGAGTTGCGATGTGTCCCCGAAACGACCGCATCCATTACGCGGCTGCGACTCTGCAGTACATCGATAGCAGGGAAATGCGATCGCGCCGCAATAGCGCGCGAGAGGACGACATGGCCATCGAGAATGCCGCGCGTTTCTTCGGCGATTGGATCACCTGTGCCATCGCCCTCTACAAGCACGGTATAGAAAGCGGTGATTGAGCCACGCTCACTCAGGCCAGCGCGCTCTAGCAGGCCTGGCAGCATGCCAAAAACAGAAGGAGGAAAGCCCCGTCGCGTCGGCGGCTCACCCGCAGCAAGGCCTATCTCACGCATGGCGCGGCAGAAGCGTGTCAGCGAATCCAGCATGAGAGCAACGCGTAGCCCTTGTTCGCGAAAATATTCCGCGAGCGCTGTCGCCATCGGAGCACATTGTGCCCGCTCAACAGCCGAGCGGTCGGATGTTTCAACAACAACGACCGCACGGCGAAGGCCTTCCTCCCCGAGATGCCTCTCGATGAATTCACGAACTTCACGTCCTCGTTCGCCTATCAGCGCGACTATGACAACGTCAGCGGCGGCACCTTTTACGATCTGTGACAATAACGTCGACTTGCCACAACCTGGCTCGCCGTAAATACCGATTCGCTGGCCCTCGCCGCACGTCAGGAGACCATCCAGGGCACGGACCCCGAGCGGCAAGGGCCGCTCAATCATGCGCCTTGTCATTGGATTCGGAGCTCTGCCGTGCAGCGGCCGAGTCTCGGCGGTTTTGATTTGGCCTTTGCCATCCAGTGGACGGCAACGACTGTCAATCACGCGGCCAAGTAAATCGTTGCCGACGGGTACTTCACGCATTCGTCCAGTGGCGACGACTTCCGCGCGGCTGGAGAGGCCGACCAGGTCGCCGATCGGCGTCAGCAGTACGCCATCATCCAACAGGCCGATCACCTCGGCTTCGAGCGACAGTCCGGTCCGCGGGTCCTGTAGGAGGCAAAGTTCTCCAATACGAGTGTCTGGCAAGACGGCATGGACCAGTGTGCCAACAGCCCGCGTGATCCTGCCGCGCACGACGCGCGTGTCGATCCGCTTTACCGTAGCTCTCAAAGACGAGATCGCCGGATCGGCAGGGCAGATCGCAGCGTCGTGATTATGTTCTGTTACCTGCGTGCTCACAGTTCGCCTTTTTCAGAGAGCGTCCCGAAGCCGAGACGCAACGCGCGCATCTGCGCATCAAGGCCCAGATCGACATTGCCGTACTCGCTCCACAGCACGCACCGTTGCGGCGACAACGTAGGATCCGGTTTGATCCGAACCCTTGGACGACCATCCTGTCCGTCGCATGCAGCAAACTCTCGCGTAAGCATGTCCACTTGCGTCGGACACACATGGAGGCAAACTTCTGCGCCGCTGTATTCGCGCTCAATGGCGTGACGAACAGCCATGACCAACAGTTCGCCCGGATCGAATGCTCCCACAAGATCGCTTAGTATTTCCATCACGAGCTGCGGTAATTGCTGCTCTAGAACCGCCTTTCGTCGTGCGACTTCGGCGACCGCCTGCGAAATCAGCTCTGCCATTTCCTCGGCGCCAGCATCCAAGCCCTCGGCATGGCCGCGCGCCAACTCACGCTGATACGCCGCGCGTGCCCAACTGCGTACGCGCTGCTGATGCCGTTCTGCGGCGGCACACGCTTCTGCGGCATTATCCCAGATTTCGAGCTCGCTCGCCGGTATCAGCGGCCCCAATGGGCGCATCTGCGGCGCTGCCGGCGCGACGGAAATATCCGGCGTCATATCAGCGGGTTCTCCGCCTCAAAATGGCCTACTACAAGCGAAAACAACTGGCCTGCGGCGTCCCCGTGCTTAGGCTCTGGATTGTCGGCGGCGGTCCCTACGGGCAAGCGTAGAAGCACGCGGTTGCGCTCCATCACTGGACTGTGATGGAGCCAGGCACCAAGACAGGCGTGTCCATCGTGTTCGATTTGGTGCGCGAGTTTTTCCGGATCAGCGATCAATCTGTCCGCAATGGCATGCGCCAGATGTCGGATTCCAAACGCATGGGCATCAGCGCCGATACGTTCAATAAGCACTGTGAGGTCAGGCTGAGAGACAAGCTTAAGCAGCGAACGGGCATGCCATACACTACCTGCAAGGAGGGCAGCGCGATGCGGATCATTACCGCGCAGAAGGTCCGGCCCCCAGTCAACGTCATTCGACTCCGAATCATTGTCGAGCAACAATTCCGTTAGTCTTCGCTGCAGTCTGGAACACTTCTGCAACTGAGCCAACGTAGCAGCCGATAACGCCGGATCAAGACGCGCGCCAAGACGAGTCGGATGGACCGAAGCAGCAAGTTCGCTCCGGTCCAAGGCATGCAATTGGAACGAGCCGTCGAGTTGGGCGGTTTTTACCGGCACTGGCATCGACATGTCATTTAGGCGCTATCGCCGGGGTCTTTTTGCGAATGGCCTCGAGGGCGGAAATACCCGACCGCCGCTCGACCTTGGAAAGTTCGCCCGATGATTGCCTGTGCCGGCGGCTAAGGGCGCCGGCTAAGACGTAGCACGCCACTGCGAATACAGCTGCGGCAATACCGATCACGGTCGCCAGAAGGGGCGCTGGAGCGAGCCTGGATGGCTGGGCCAAAACAGTCGCCGGCACGGACCGTTGCTCAGGCGCGGAACGCTCCACCGGCACCAAAACCACTTCGACCTTATCGTAGGACAATCCTTCTATGCTGTCGGCCACGAGCATCTTTATCTTCGGCAGCAAAACAGAGAGTTCAGCTTTGGCGTCGTGTCTGATAAAAACCGAGGCCGAGGACGGCGTGGCGCCTGCTCGCAAAAGGTCATTATGCGGCAGAACTACATGGACACGTACAGACAAAACCCCATCGATATCGCTGATCGTACGGGACAACTCTTCGCTGAGCGCATAGACGTAACGGGCACGTTCCTCGGTTGGCGAGGCAATCAGGCCTGATCCTTGGAAAATCTCGCCGAGGTTCTTGAAGGACTGGCGCGGCAATCCCTTGCCATTCAGGAGGTTGATTGAGTAAGCGAGCAGCTTTTCGTCAACCTGGATCGTGCTGGTCCCATCCTTGCCGGCGACCCGGACCGCAGCAACCCCGTTGTCCATCAGAAGGGCGAGCATTTCATTCGCCTCGCGCTCCTGCAGTTGCGTGTAGAGATCGACCTTGCAACCGCTGAGGGCCACGAGAAGTGGCAGTACGACAAGGCGAAGTGATCTCCGGCAAGACGTGCTACGCATGATTTTCTCGGCTAAGCCAATCATACGCGCGGTTCAGCCTTCCTTTAGAAGTTTATTCACGGATGAGGTGATGCCGCTGACACCTTTGGAAAGAAGACCAACCTGCGTGACGCCATTGTACATATCCCGCAGACCAGCAATCATCGTTTCGAAATCATGCCCTCCCTGCGGAACGCCGGACATTCCGGTTCTCGCATCACCTTCGGCAGGAAGCTTCTGCGGTCCATGTAGAGCGCCCTTCAAAAGGCCTACCTGCTGGTCGAGCGCAGCCGAACTAACAGCACGGTCTGGGTAGATCGCAGAAATCGTCTGCATCACGCGGTCGCCCAGGGGACTCATCTGCGTAGCCGCGCGTTGAACACCCATCGCTGGAGCAACTGGCACCGTGGGTGATGCCAAGGCGGCATCGTTTTTCAGCGAGTCGGCCGCGTGCGCCAACGCGCGCTCAAACTGGGCCTGCTCGCTGAACGAGGGTGACCCGGTCTTGGGGAGACAGTCCGCTAAACTGGCAGTGATCGACGTGATAGGCATCATCATGCAAAGACTCGATAGCTTCCTCTTGACCGAGCGAACCCGGCCCCTTCATCATTCGTTATCGGGTCAACGTCTAGGCGGCCGAGCTGACGACAAGCTGACTAACCGAGGTTTGTTAGTCATCTAAAAGTCATGCTGGGCGACTTAGTCACTTGTGCAGATTTCAGACTCTGGTTTATCAGTGCGAAATGTTGAGAGCGCTCTTCCGATCCGTCGCCCCACACGTTTTGAGACTTCTGTGTGCCGGTTTTTTTCTCTACGCCGGAACCAACGGAACTCTCGGCGTTCCCTTATCCCTCTCCAAGACGCCGTACAGATATACGGTTCTCGATCAGGATCTCTCTGCCGCGCTGCAGCAATTCGGCAACAACCTTAATATCCGAGTCAACATTAGCGCCGAGGTGAAGGGGCGGATCCGCGGGAGTATGCCGGATTTGCCACCGCGCGAGTTCCTCGACCGTTTGGCCAATTTGTACGGTCTCCAATGGTATTATGATGGGCTTGTTCTCTACGTGTCAGCCGCAAAAGAATCACAAACCCGCATGCTTGTGTTGACTTCGATCCGCTTCGATACGTTTAAGGGTGCCCTAGACAAGCTTGAGATCACCGATGACCGCTACGTGGTGAGACCCGCGCCGGGAGATGGCCTCGTTTTGGTTTCCGGTCCACCGCGCTTCACCGCGCTCGTGGAGCAGACTTTCAACGGTCTTGTCGCGGAGGCACAGGCGCAGCCGCGCGTCCATGAAACGCCGCCAAGCGAATCGGTCCTGACATTGTTTCGGGGCTCCTCCACCATGGTCGTCCGCAACGGATTACCTGAAGCCGCTTATTCGTCCGACGTGCCGCAGCAAGATGGCGTTGCCGGGAAGCCAGAGCCAGGCCAAAAATGATATCTGCGGTCGCAGCTTCGGGACAAAACAACCGCGGCCACCCCAAATTGTGAATTCCTCTGAATTCGTCAGTTTGCCGAAAGCTAAACCGCTCATGGTGGCAACCGCCAGCTTCAGCGATATCTCCGGTCATTGTGCTGGGATTGCACATAGAGCTGGCGCAGAACGAGGCAATTTGAACAACAGCAGGGGTATTGGGCCCGCCGAGCTCTGACTGTCAAAGCTCGTTTGGCGTCGCCCTTGTGGGGGATTGCAATTTCATGTCTGAGGAGTCACAATGTCCATCAATGATACAAGCAACGTTTTCAATAGTCAGAATATCCTACAGTACAGCAGCCTGAATCTGATATCTGCGTTGGAAAAGACGAGGCAAAACGCATCGTCCTTCGATGCGATGCTGTCCCTTCACCTGCACCAAGACGGCACCAGTCCCTTCCCAGTCCGGGACCAGCTGCCACGAGATCTCGAATCGTCGATGAAGGAATTGTGCCGGAACACATCGGAGTCGCTGTTGCCCGATGTCGAATCCTCGTTGGAAGAATTGCGCAAGAACCCATTGGATCTGCTGCCGCCAAGCATGAGGGCAGCCATCGAATCAATGGATCAAGGCCCGCAGCCTGCGGTCGCCCCCCCTCCCGTTGCGCACGAATCAGTGGATCAAGGCCCGCAGCCTGCGGTCGCCCCCCCTCCCATTGCGGAAGCGCCCATAAAAAGCGAGAGAATCACGTGGAACGGCGGCTCACTGTCCCAAGCCGAGTTGCAGATCGTGGCAGTGCTGAACCGTCACAAGGACCTATGCCCGCTTAGTTGGCAATCCTTGACGGATAAAGCCAATGATCCCTCTACGCCACCGGATCTGAAAGCGGCGATTGAGGGATTGCAGCAGGATCCAGAGCTTTTTTATGCGATCGGCTCGCAGGGCGATGGCCGCTGTGGCGGTAAGATCACGGCCAAGGATTTGTCCGAGTTCTCTAGCCATCACTCACAAGTTGCCGCATATCAGGGCCAGCAGGCGCAAAGCTACGCGCAGAACTACATCCCATCCGACAGTACTGGAAATGCGCAGCCGTCGGTTATGACCTTGAACGATGCGACGCGGGAGCTTTACCGGTACTCCGAAAACCTGCCCAAGAACCTGAGTCTGGCTGATTTCAAGCAGATCGTCGACGGCGACGCGAAAACTGGCAAATGTCCGCCACAGGTCATTGCGGCGGCTCAGTACTTCGTCAGTCACCCGAATGAATGGAAGCAGTTGTACGGTGGCTCGATAGACAAAGTCCATAAAGAGGATTTTCTCCAAGTCGCTTCATCTTCGATGAGCCTCACGCAAACCGAGCTGAATACCCTTAAGACCATCAACAGCAACCAGCAAAGATTCTTTGGGAACGGTGACCTGACTCGCGACAAGCTCGCAAGCATGGCGCAAGACAATAGCCTGGATCCGAAAGTAAAGGAGGCGGCCTCGCAGCTGCTATCGGATCCTCTGATCTTCAGTCTTCTAAACAATTCGATTACAGGCTATAAGACCCACAATTCCTTCTTCGATTTCGGCGGCGGACACACGGTCGATTCCGGTAATATCAGCAACAAAGATTTTGGCCACTTCTACAGCAGCATGTCGTCTGCGAACCGAACCGTTCAGCAGCCAAAGACCCATGCGCCCGAAACTGCTGCGGAACAGGACGCCGTCTCGGACATGATGGCGGGCCGGGTGGACCAGCCTGATACCAAATCGGCAAAAAAGAACGGCGGGGCTTTCATCCACACAGTCGGCGACGTGCTCAAGGTGTACTCGACAGTGGCTGATTGGGCTGCGACGGCGGTGGGTCTGTTGAGCTTCATTCCGGTCGTGGGCCAAGTGGCCGATGCCGTGTCGATGACGCTCGCGTTCGAGGCGCAAGCGGCAAATCTTGTCCGCACAGCGATTACCGGAGGCAATATGAAGCAGGCGCTGATAGACGCTGGCATCAATATCGGAGCGCAGGCGCTCAGCCTTATCGCAGGCCCCGAGGTCAAGCTTGCAATACGCAACGGGCTGGTGAAGAAGGCGCTCGAAGAGGCCGCCACGGCCGGGATCGATCTGCCGATTTCCATGGCGCAAAGCTATGCAGAAGACTATTTGTCCAACCTGCAAGCACGCCTTCCGGCCGACCCTATGCAAGCGGCCGGCCTCCCCAGCCCGATGGGCTTGCCAATATTCCAGAACGTGGCCTGACGACAAATGTGCGACTTCCTTCGCCACGCTTCACTGGCATATCAATCACCTTGTGGGGAACCTTTGCCTTTCCGCTAGGCGATTTGGCAGGCGTGCCTTAAGGATCGTGGTTAGGTCGCAGCAGGCCCGGGCTCAGTCCACTCATCCTTCGGCCTTGAGTTCGTTTTCACACTTAGCCTGAGAGAAGAAGGTGAGATCGGCTAGAAAAGAACCCGGAAAAGAGCGGTCATGCTGACCAGTTGGCGCAGCGCCCGTCCGCAACTGCTTCTCCGGTGGCCGTGGGGGCCACCGGCCCGCAACATGGGCCGGTGGAGCGCGGCGACACGGCCGCGCCAGCTTTGGTGTGCCGAGCATGATCGACAGCTTGGAGGTGTAAGTCCTTTACCCAGCCTGATGGCGGCGAAGGGTTAGCGAAGCGCAAGGGCGTCGTCGCGAGGCGGGGTCTGAAGGAAGCGTGGAGCAAACTCGCGACCCGATGGACAAAGAACCGGATATGAGGCGTACCCGGCCGGACGAGCGGGCCAATGACCGCGAAGTCCATGGTCATCAAGGACCGGGGTGGTAAATTCGGCGGGTGTGCGGGGAAGGCGGTCGATCTTACCTCGGGAGATCTGCGCCGTGTCCGGAATTCCGGACTGGGCCCGCCGTGAGGCGCGCTGATCGCGGCGCAGAAGTCAGCAGAGGGCATAGTAGCAGCCGGGTTTGCCTGGAGGCGAAGGCCCGAACGGTGGAAGTGGAAAGTAGTACCGCGCGTCTCGATACGGCCATGCGGCAGAAACCGGTTCTCCGGCCTGCCCGCCAGACCTGACGGTGAAGCCCGACGGAACGGCGAACGCAGGGACCGAAGCCAGCTCGGCGACGCACGTCGTGAAATCCCGGCGCTCGATACCTCACAGGAGGCTTTGGTCGCTCAATTCATCGAACCGCCGAATACGGACCCGTATGTACGGTGGTGTGGGAGGGGAGGAGCCGCGAGGCTCCCCCTATCCCGATTTGACACGACCGGCCAAGATCAAGCCCGCTTGGCCACTTGAGCCACGCCGCCGTCACGTACGCGCGCCTTTAACCCGCAAATGAAGAACGCCGCTCAGCGCTCTTTGGCTCGTCTAAAGAGGGTGGCTGGAGCGGGATGCCTCTCGAGCGATCACAAATCAGCATGGCAGTCACCCCGCCTTCATGTAACGTCATGAGCGCAGCGCCACCGGGCGCCCTGGAGAGGTGAGGGGCACCCTATCTCGTTCAGGTCACGATCGTGTATTGTGACGGCCGCGCTCACCACCAGATCAAAGCAACGGCAATCTTACAGACTGGAGCCGGCGCCGTACTCTACGGAGCTAAGACCATACGACCCATGTCATTGACCTTTGCCCGCCCCGAACGTCCTGTATGTGGCAACTGGTATGGCCGCACGCTCGCCATCGCTCGGCTCGACAGCCTTGTTGTCGAGCAAATCGCGCGGATCGTTGACCATTGCAGCTAAGTTACGTCGTGTCGAACAGCCAAGCGGCTCTTCGAAGGATTTGTCACTGAGTAAAGGACCGGAATACGACGGACAGGCAGGTGGGCGGGCATGATACACAATTGCTTCTACTTGGACTGCGCCGCCATCGTGTTGGTCGAGCAAATGGATGTTGTCAGTGTCGATGCCCATCTGCCTGGCCTGATGCACCACCTCTGCGCTGAGCCGGGACGAGCCCCAGATAAGGAGGTGAAGAGCATCGCGGCGGCCGCTACTGGTCCTGTCAAGGAAAACACGCAAACGCTGCCGTTCGGAAGCGCGAAGGCTCTTTAATATCAGGACGGTGGTCTCCGGCCGGATCAGGATTGGCGCAGGGGGCTCGACATAGATCGGCGCAGTGCTTGTGCAGCCACTTGCGCTGGCCGTCAGGGCGACCAGGAGAACTTTGATCCACAAAGTCATTCGATCACCTATTCGATTATGAAGCCGCGACCGCGCTTGGCCCCTGGCGCGCCGGTGCGGGCAGCAGCGCGGCCTCGCGGCGGATTTGCCGGAGAATCGTCTAAAGCCGGCGCCATCCGGTCCGTGGGTGCGCTCATCTGGTTGGGGCTGGAGCCTGGTTTTACGATGTAAGGCGTAACCAGAATAATCAGTTCTGATTCTTCCTTTTGAAACGAGGAGGAACGAAACAGAGCGCCAAGGATCGGCATTTCGCCGAGCCAGGGAAACGCACTGACGTTATTGTTCACGTTGCGCCTGATCAGACCGCCAATTGCAAAGCTCTGCCCACTGGCGAGTTCGACGACTGTGTCGGCTCGGCGTGTGGAAACTGCCGGCACGGAAATACCATTGATTTGAACGGCACCTTGGGACGACAGTTCACTGACTTCCGGCTTTACGTGAATGTTGATTCGGTTGTTGTTGAGAACGGTCGGCACGAATTCCAGGCTGACGCCGAAGTGACGGAATTCAACCGACACTTGCTTGTTTTCCTGCAGGACGGGAATGGGAAATTCGCCGCCGGCCAGAAAACTGGCAGTTTCACCGGACATCGCGGTGAGATTCGGCTCAGCCAAAACGGAAGCTATGTGCTCCTTGGCGAGCGCGTCGAGAACCGCACCGATGTTGACGACACCGTTGTCGAATCCGATTCCTGCTGTACCGCCACCCAGCGCTGCACCGGAGCCAGCGCCGCTGCCGCTTAACACGCCCACTCTGAAATTGTCGATTTGACCAAAGGCGGACAGGTTAACGCCGAGTGCCTTCATGGCGCTACGGGAGACCTCCGCTACCCGCACACTAAGATTAACTTGTAAGGACCCGGCGACCTTGATGTTATTGACGACTTGCCCACCGTCACCGAGATACTGCTCAGTGACCCTTTTCGCGGTGTCGGCGACCTCCGCATTGGGAGCTGTACCGCTAAGGATTGCGCCGCGCGGCGTATAGCTTACGTGGATTGAAGAGTCGCCGACCTGGTCACTCAACATGGCGCGCAATTCCTCGATCGGTTGCGTGACGACAATACGCAACGCGACGAGAGCCTCGCCCTTTTCGTCCAAGGCGAACAGGCTGGTCCGCCCGGATTTCTTCCCAAAGACGAAGATGGTTGTGTTCGAGGCTGCCTGATAATCCGCGATCGTCGGGTCAGCAACAAAGATGGTCGTGGCTGGCGCGGGCAAATGAACTGTCTTGCCGAGCGAAGAGGAAAGGTTCAGCGAGCCATCGAGGCTATTGGAAGCGGCAGGCGGCGTGCCTTTATCCTCGATGTTTTGGGCCGGCGCAGAAACTGGATATGACAGAATGACCGCGTAGAGGAGGCGGCTCAAGTAAGGAGAGACAGTAGTAGGTCTCGGGCCGACGATGAGCGGGGGCCGCCGCTCGGTGTGAGGATGATCAGTTGGAATGATTTTCAAGGTGGTCTTTTCTTTCAAATTCGGCCAACTATACGGCTGTCGCGCTAGTCACATTCAAGAATGTAACCAATGCCGCGCACGGTTTTTATCCGTGGTGTTGCGCCTGACCTGCTTAGGTATCCACGTAAGCGATAGATTCCGACTTCAAGAGCGTTGGCAGATACTTCATCGTTGAACGAGTATAGGTGATCTTCCAACTGCGAACGCGGCACGATGCGGCCAGCACGGTTGAGCAGATGCTCTAGAATACACAGTTCACGGCGTGCGACCGTCAGCGGATGACCAGCAACGGAAACCTGTCGGCCGATTGGATCGAAGTGGAGATTTCCAAATACAATGAAGGGGTCGGTCATCTGCGCCGACCGCCGCAGAACGGCTCTCATTCTGGCAATGAGCTCATTGGTACACACGGGCTTGAGCAGAAAATCGTCCGCGCCACCGTTGAAAATCGCAATTCGCTTCTCAAGATCGTCGACGTCACTCAGAACGAGAGCAGGAACTGAATGTCCCTCACTCCTTAGCTGCTTCAGCCAATCCAAGCCATTGCCATCCGGCAGAGCTAGCTCCAGCAGGAGAACTTCATAGCTGGCGCAAGAAAATGCACTCGATGCCTGTTCCAGTGTGCGAACGATATCAACAGCGAAACCGCTATCCCCGAGTGCAACTCCCACCGCTCGCGTAAGATCCGCATGGTGGTCAACGAATAGCGTTCGCATTTCATTTCCTATCAATGGTAGGACTGGTCACCAAGACTGTTGAGTCGGCGACAGCAGAAGCCGAGCAACTTTTCGCAGTATTCGTAATCCTCTTTGGGACGGCTAATCGCAGGAGGATGCGAGCTGCACGCCTGCAGTAGGCGGCATAGAACATGTGAAGACGTGTTGATGGGCTGACACGTCGATTCGCCAGCCCAAAATGCCACCAACTGTGCCTGCAATTTGTCTGCGCATCGATCCTGCCTATGTGAGGCCCCTGCATTCGCCAGGCCAGCGTCGCCCTCCAGAGCGCACGATTCCATGGCTGGCACGGGTTAGCTTTCGACAAGTGACTTGAACAAATCAATTGTTCGGATCATAAGCATCCACATCCTGGATGGGCCTGCATATTCACCCCCAGGGCGCACTGTGAGGCTGATGCTTTGGTACCGCGGCTTGGAGCTTGCGTTCGGTCATCAGAGCCTCGAGCGCAGCGGATTGGACACCGATCTGGCTGCCGCAATCTGAGCGCGGCAGGAACCGTCACCGAGATGTCTCGCGGCTGTCGGTCGGCGCTGCCGGTCTGCAGCGTTTGAGGCCTAGCACCATCGGTTGACGCAAGGGCGGCATGCGATGAGGGGTCGGCTGGGCTTCCGCGAGGTAGGGCGACTGCGCAGCACACGTAAGCGATGTCCCGACGGCACCTTTCGGTGATCGGCGTGAAGGACGATGTTCGGAGCTTTTGAGGGCTTCGACACATGACGATTTCAGAGCTTACGCTTAAATCCAGCGATCACGAGCCCGCGCGCCGGTTCGAGGTGTTCACGGGCTCCGGTCGGCGGCGCGAATGGCTGCCGGAGGAGAAGGCGCGGATCGTGGCGGAAAGCTACGAAGCCGGCGCGACCGTGAGCGCGGTGGCGCGGCGATACGCTTTGTCCCCGCAGCAGCTGTTCGCCTGGCGTCGGGCCGCTCGTCAGCCGTTGGCGGAAGCGCCGGCACCGGAATCGTTGTTTGTTCCGGCGGTGATTGCAGCGCCGAGGCCTGAACCGGCGGCAAGGCGGCGGCGGAAGCAGAAAGCCGCCCGAGACGGTGTGATCGAGCTGGAGATAGACGGCGTCGCTATGCGGGTCGGCCGTGGCGCCGACACCAGGACGGTGGCCGCTGTAATCCGAGCGCTAAAGGCGACGACGTGATCGGGCCGACGGGTGCGGTCAAGGTCATGGTGGCGACGAAGCCGGTGGACTTCCGCAAGGGTGCGGAGGGCCTCGCGGCGCTTGTGCGCGAGACGATGGGCGCCGATCCGTTCAGCGGCGCGGTCTATGTCTTCCGGGCGAAGCGGACGGATCGGATCAAGCTGATCTTCTGGGATGGCACCGGCGTCTGCCTTTACGCCAAACGTCTGGAGGACGGCGAGTTCCGCTGGCCGAAAGTGCATGACGGCATGATGCGGCTGAC
This sequence comes from Mesorhizobium delmotii, assembly GCF_900149755.1. Classification (NCBI taxonomy): domain Bacteria; kingdom Pseudomonadati; phylum Pseudomonadota; class Alphaproteobacteria; order Hyphomicrobiales; family Phyllobacteriaceae; genus Mesorhizobium; species Mesorhizobium delmotii. The sequence continues at coordinate 98,651 of NZ_FUIG01000029.1, forward strand.
GGCCGCGCAGTTGTCGGCGCTGCTCGAAGGTCTCGACTGGCGGCGGGTCCACGAGGCGCGCAGGACCCGCGTTCCGGTTCAGGCGGGCTGACCCGCGACGAAGTGAATCAGCCTGGATTTCCGCTGTCGCGGGATGTCGGCGAATATGGTCTGATCCGGTCATGGCGATGGCGGCTGACCAGCTTCCCGACGATCCGGACGCGCTGAAGGCGATGGTCCTGGCGCGCGACGTCGAGAACGCCCGCCTGATCCAGATCATCAAGGAATTGCAGCGTCACCGCTTCGGCCGAAGAGCTGAGACGCTTCCCGAGGATCAGTTGCTGCTGGGGCTCGAAGAGGCCGAGCAGATCGAGGCCGCCGACGAGGAAGAGAATGAACAAGCATCTCCCGCAGAGCGTCTGGAGCGCGCCAGGAAGCGCCGGACGAACCGCGGCGCGTTGCCACCCCATCTGCCGCGGGTGGAAATGGTCGTCGACATCGAGGACCATGCCTGTCCGGGCTGCCGCAATGGCTTGCATCGGATCAGTGAGGACGTGAGCGAGCGGCTCGACATCGTTCCGGCGCAGCTGCGTGTGATCGTCGTGCGCCGGCCCAAATATGCCTGCCGCGCCTGCGAGGATGTGGTCGTTCAGGCTCCGGCGCCCGCCCGGCTGATCGAGAGCGGTTTGCCAACCGAGGCGACGGTCGCTCAGGTGCTGGTGTCCAAATATGCTGACCACCTGCCGCTCTATCGTCAGGCGCAGATCTATGCCCGGCAGGGCATCAATCTCGACCGGTCCACGCTCGCCGACTGGGTCGGCCGCGCCGCCTGGCACCTTCGTCCGGTGCATGAGCGGCTGCTTGGCAAGCTGAAGACTTCACCGAAGCTCTTTGCTGACGAAACCACGGCGCCGGTGCTCGATCCGGGCCGCGGCAAGACGAAGACTGGGCAGCTGTGGGCCTATGCCCGCGATGACCGCCCATGGAATGGAAGCGACCCGCCGGGCGTCGCCTATGTCTATGCGCCGGACCGAAAGGCCGAGCGTCCGATCGCTCATCTCGCAGGCTTCACCGGAATCCTTCAGGTCGACGGCTATGGCGGCTATCGCGTGCTGGCCGAGAAAAGCGGCGTGACGCTCGCCTTCTGCTGGGCACACGTGCGCCGGCGCTTCTATGAACTGGCGGCAGCCGGTCCCGCGCCGATTGCCAGCGAGGCGCTGAGACGGATCGCCGAGCTCTACAAGATCGAAGACGTCATCCGCGGCCGGTCGGCTGACGAACGCCGCGCGATGCGTCAGGAAAATAGCCGCGCTATCAGTGCCGATCTCGAACCTTGGCTGCGCGAAAAGCTCGGCCTGATTAGCCAGAAGACCAAGCTCGCCGAGGCAATCCGCTACACGCTCTCGCGCTGGGAAGGCCTGACCCGCTTCCTCGACAACGGCCGCATCGAGATCGACTCCAATACAGTCGAGCGCTCCATTCGTCCGATCGCGCTCAATCGGAAGAACGCCCTCTTTGCAGGCTCCGATGGCGGCGCCGAACACTGGGCAGTCGTCGCCTCGCTGATCGAAACCTGCAAACTCAACGGCGTCGAGCCCCTCGGCTATCTCGCCGATGTCCTCACCAGGATCGTCAATGGCCACCCGAACAGCCAGATCGACGACCTGCTGCCCTGGGCCTACATCCCGGCTCCCGAACTCAGGGCCGTGGCCTGAGAACAGCGCTTACCAGCACACAGCGCACGCCCAGTATACTCTTCCAGGCCGTTGACCGTCTTCCCGATGTGCAGCCGAATGCCCGCGTCCGCTACCCTGGAAGTCGAACGGCGATAATCTCATCCAGGCTTAATCTAGCGACCTGAGGCTTAGGGTTGATGCCGACATCAGCCCTCAGCAGGTTTTGCAGCGGCTGCCGATCGGCAAGAGGTTGTCGAGTAGCAGCGGCTCATGGTCCGGCCGCTGCCCGTCCAGAATCGTCCAGCCAGCTCTCCCCAGTGCTGCTCAAAGCCGTCTTGCCCTGCCCGTCCGCTTGCTCTTGCGATACGGGGTGCTGTACCTGCTGCCAGGCTATTACAATGAATGTTAAGTTTGTGCCGGTTCACGCTAGCCTCACGTTCACAGATCAGATGAGCGACCTACTCAGGCAAGCTTTCGAGAGGCTGACGAGGTCCGCCGTCCCGGAAAGCGTAGGCCTGGTTTTCTGCTCAGCGGTTGGCGGCCTCGATGGGTGCAGGCCGCGCCGGGTACCCAGCCGGTCCATCTGAAGAGTCGATGCTCAAACGGACTAGGACAAGATTTCCGTAGCGGGCTGTCCCATTCACTCTGTTTAGAATACCTTTTTTAGAGCACGCGGTACGTACTGCATTCTTGCCCCGGTAGCGTTCCTAAAGATGGTTCTGTCCGTGCTAGGCGCAGATGCTCAAGCAACCACTATGCTGTGGCGCAATATCGATGTGCCTGCTTCATAACTGAGCTTGACTTGGCCACAGCTGACCATGACTTCACCGGAATCCCGGAGCTCGCACGCTGTGGCGCGTCAGGTGATCTGCAATATGTCAGCCTCCCTTCTCCGCAGTCCTTTCCGGATGATGCGCCGGGCGCGCAGAGCAGATGGATGCTGGCCGGCACTGACGCCAGCGAGCGGCCGCGCTCGGCGATTCGATCGATCCCCAGGTCAATCGGCGCGCGGTTAGCGTGCCAGCAAAACAGGCGGACGACCCCTCCCTGGTTTCAGCCTAAAATCAGGTCCGCCTGACCCATCGAGTGCAATCGTTGACCGCTTCTACTTGTGGCCATCCCTGCGACACCTGGGCGATTGGCAACGCCGCCACATTATGCGCTACTCCAATCACGTTTGCGAGCGGGCGTCGGATTGGTGATATTCTGACACGTTGTCGCCGCACTTTTACCCGAGCCCATGCCCCAATGTGCCGAGAGATAACCGTCGTTGTCTGAGACGGTTCGGTCCGGCACCGGCTCGTACCCAAGCCCCCCAATCACACAGGTCAGCGTCGGATCGAACCAACCCCGTCGGTGCAACGACCTCAAAAAGGCAAGCCGACGCCGGTTTTTGGTGAGGTCCTCGACTCGTGCCCCTTGTAAGCTGCACGGTTCCGATCGGCACCGGCGCATTGCACGCCCATCCAGAACGTTGCTGATGAGGCGAGGCCAGCGCGCAGTTAATGGCCCGCGAATTTCGTCGCCCGCTCGCCCTCCCGCAGGTCGCCGCGCAACGTGCGCGTAGCGCTTCGGCACGAGTTCTATAAGCAGGTCCCGCGGACACAGGTAGACGGCACGCCCACATCGATAGTCGGATAGAGATAGGCGAGATTGTTGATGACGAGCAGATGCACAATCAGCGCGATGGAGCGCAGCAGCCGGTATGAGACGCGCGACGGCAGCGGCGAGACGGAAACGCGCGCGAAAGCGAGCAGCGTCGAGAAGAAAGCCGAGCGCTGAGGCGAGGATGGGCAGCGTTCGACCGAGGCCGAACAGCGCGCGTTCAGAGAAGAAGAAGCGGGGAAAGACGTCCCAGCCCCACCTCGGATTGCACCAGCGAACGCAAAGCAGGATGACGGACTGTCGAAACGGCGGCCCTTGAACATCTGAACTCTCCGGCGAAACACCGAAGGCCATGCCTCTGGTCCCGAAAACTTTGCAACAGATCTTGGCGAGCACGTTGTCGTCAGGTTCTCGACAGCCTCCTGTGTCAGATCCAAGCCCAGCTTCAAACGGCTTATATTGCTGAAAGTGAGAACGGATGGATTTCACGCGGGTGCACGGACAATCGAACAGGGCCGGCCTGCAAGATAGCTCACGTGCGGCTCCGTCCGCAGGTGCGGCGGCGTTTGAGCGGCAACTGAGCGAGATGGCCAATTCAGGTGGAGGTGGTGGAGCAATGCCGGCCGGCTCGGGGCCGCAGCCGGCTCAGTCAAGTAAATTTCTGAGAAGGCTCAGCAAGCGCCCTCTTCATTTCAGGGATGAAGACTTTATCCTCAGCCTTGAAGAGGCCCTCATTAAGGGCAACGCCTCCGAGCACGCTGCCAAGAACAATGTAAGTATTCTTCTCAGCTTTGGCCAGTGGCTGTTCGCAAACAACAAAGATCCTATTAAGGGTCGGCTCGACAAGCAATCGCTGACCGATGATGCGCGCGAGTTCATCGGAAAGGGTGATCCCTCGAGGCTGCTTACGGCAATAGGTCATCTTCGGACGTCGCAGTCGACGGGCGGAATCGTGCCGATCGCAGGCCGCGCTGAGTTGACTCCGTATCCCCAGGACGCGGCTCTCATCGAAGAGTATAGAAACGAAGCCCCGACAGAAACCGGCAGGAGGATTGCAACTGCTCTTAGGAGCTTCAGTGACTACCTGCGTCAAAACAACAAGAATGGCATTTCTGGCCGGCTTTCTGACGCGGCGTTGGATAGAGATGTCGCGGGCTATAAGAAGAACGCCGGTGGTAATCAGATCATTGGTTATGCACTGGCTTGTCTCCGAAAATCGCACGCCGGCGGAGGCGTCGTGCCGATCGCAGCCAAGTTGGCTCCGTATCCTCAGGACGCGGCTCTCATCAAAGAGTATAGAAACGAAGTCCCGACAGAAACCGGCAGGAGGACTGCAACTGCTCTTAGGAGCTTCAGTGACTACCTGCGTCAAAACAACAAGAATGGCATTTCTGGTCGGCTTTCTGACGCGGCGTTGGATGGAGATGTCGAGGGCTATAAGGAGCACGCCGGTGGTTATCAGATCATCGGTTACGCGCTGGCCTATCTCCGAAAATCGCACGCCGGCGCTAAAGCGATGGAGCTCGAGCGCCATATTCCTCCCGTTCCTGATTCCGGGGACGCGGCACTGATGGAGCCGAGGCGGGTCGGCGAGGCGATTGCGCAGCACAGCGCGTCGCAGGAAGCTGGCAGTTGGCCAAAGGAGCTTCAGGGACAGCAGGATAATCAACCAGCCGCGTCATTTTTCATCGCTCCAGGGAAGTTGCCCACGGGACGGGATAACCTCAACAGCAACGGGGCGGGTGCTTTCGGAGCAGCCGGCTCTCGGCAGGCTGGGGTTCAGGCTGCCGCCCGGCCGTTGTTAGCGATCAGCGAACAGCAGATTCGGCGCTCGCCTGGCGCGGTTGACAGGGGCAACCTCCTGCCGACCGAGTGGCTCATCATCAACAATGAACATTCCACAGCGCTGTTGAGGCCAGCGAAGCGGCAGAGGACCCTGAATACGCCGCCAGCCGTCGCCATTCAGCAGCAGCTGAGCGAGATCGGCAATTCAGGCGGTCGCATGCCGATGCAGCCCTCCACCTACCAGGTGGGCGCATTGCCATTGGAAGGGCAGCCCGTCGTGCGGGAGAGAGAGTCCGAATACATCCCAAGCCTGCAAGCGGAGACTAGCGGGATCGGCGTTCGTCTCATCAATCGCGGTCGGCTTTCGCCGATGAGTGAAGCTGCGGCAGCGGCACCGGCAACGGTTTCCGAACCTGCCTCGCGATCAACCGCCAGGCTGGCAGTCACCTACCGCGGTCTTCCAGTGGTTGATCTGACTGGGCTAACCACCACCTCCTCCGATGCCCAGATCGGGGCGTTGAATCCGACAGCCTCGTCCAATGTCCCCAACGGGTCGGTGCTCTGGGCCGACGAGTGGCTGAGTGACGCCCATATCCAGAGGGATTACCATTTGCTGGGGGAGCAGCTGCAGGCGATAGATCCGGCGCTCGCCGCCCGGACACGGCTGGTGGACCCGTCGGTATCGCATCTACTGCGTCACACCGAGCCGCAAAACGCGCGAGTCATATTGCAGTCCATTTATAGCCGAAATGACGCCCCAGCCGACTTCCTGTTCGTTCCATTGAACAATGGCACGCCTACTATCACCGGCACCCATTGGTCGCTGCTGCTTGTTGATCGCCGCAACCCAGAAAGGCGGGTCGCCTATCACTACGACTCCCGCCAGTCAGAGGGATACAACAGCGTGCCTGCAAAACGGCTCGCAACACTTCTGAACGCAACCTTGGCGCCAGCCCGCATGCCCCGACAGCCGAACGATAATGATTGCGGCGTGTTTGTGCTGGACGGCACGCGGGCTCTGCTTGGACGATTGGTGGATGGGCAGCGGCCGGACCACGAGCCGATGCAACTCGACAACCTCGTCGCCGATCGGCAGGCGCTGCAAGACCGGCTGAGCGGGCGCTTGCCGCACGAGGAGGAGTCTCTGCGGCTGTTGAATGGCGAACCCGCTTCCCCACCAATGATGGCATTCGACCCAGCGGAACTCCGGCAGCTGTTGTATGATGAACCCGCCTCCCCACCAATGATGGCATTCGACCCAGCGGAACTCCGGCGACTGTTGGATGATGAGCCTGCGTCCCCACCAATGATGGCGTTCGACCCAGTGGAATTCCGGCAGCTGTTGAATGATGAACCCGCCTCCCCACCAATGACGGCATTCGACCCAGCGGAACTCCGGCGACTGTTGAATGATGAGCCTGCCTCCCCACCAATGATGGCGTTCGACCCAGCGGAATTCCGGCAGCTGTTGAATGATGAACCCGCCTCCCCACCAATGGCGGCATTCGACCCAGCGGAACTCCGGCGACTGTTGGATGATGAGCCTGCCTCCTCTTCGCCGAGATTTAATTCGACCCCACATGCGCGAACGGACGGTGTTCATCAGCCAACCCAGGCGCCGTGGCTCCCTGAACGCAAAAGATAAGTTTGAGGTGGAGGAGCGGCACTGAACAATCTGCGGCGTCGGTGCCATTCCACCCGGAAGGGTGGGTGGGACAAGATGGCGTCGCTGGATGACGACCATGCCGTCGCCGACGAGGACTTCCTCCACCAGAAAGATCCGAATGATAGTAGTTCACGTAACCTCCATGATCACCGGAGAGCAGTGGCGTTGAAGTGTTCTGGTATACAGCAGATATGCTTCGCCGGCTTGCCACGATCGCCGAGGTCGCCGGGGCAGGGGGCAAACCTGTCAATCTGAAAACGAGATCGACAGCGCTCGGTTGAAGGTGATCACCCCACACGCCCACCTCGGTAACGCCCAGGGATACTGACTAGGTCAACCGAATCCTGGTGCACATTGGAGTGAGCCGCTGTCACGTGGCTGCTTTCTTGCAGCCTCTCGAAAACAAGCCGCTTGCCTTCGCTCACGCTGTCTTCGAGCGGCTTCGCCTTCGCCAGATGCGCCGCAATCGCGCTGGCCAGCATGCAACCTGTTCCGCGCATCGTTGTGGCAACGCGCGGTGCTTCGAAGCGGGTGGGTTCATGACCGGAGCGTAACAGAATATCGGTCGATCGGGGTCCCGACGCATGCCCGCCCTTGATCAGCAGGGCTTGAGGGCCGGCGGCCAGCAATCTTTGTCCTTGTTGGAGCACTCCGTCCTCATCCACCGCCAGTTCGGAGCCAGTAAGGAGCGCCAGTTCAGGGAGGTTGGGCGTGACAATGCAGCAAAGCGGCATCAGATCGCGCTTCATGGCAGCGATAGCGCCTGCTTCCAGAAGTGCGCGGCCTGAAGTGGAGGCCAGCACAGGGTCGAGAACTGCCGGCACTTGCGGATTTTCACGCAGCACCGCCGCAACGGTAACGATGGTCTCGGCTGTTCCGAGCATGCCGATCTTGATCGTGGCCACTTCGTTGGCCTGCAGCGCGGCACACATCTGATCGGCCACCAAGCTGGGTGGCGAATGATGGATTTCCATTACGATGTCGTGCGTTTGCACCGTCAGCGCTGTGACGGCGAGACAGGTGCGCACGCCAATGGCAGAGATCGTCTCGATGTCGCGTGCTATTCCAGCACCCCCGCTGGAATCCGATCCGCCTATGACAAGCACATGCGGTTCTCGTCTCATCGCCATCGGTCCGTCTTTTCGATCCACTCTCGCGTGCGCGTTTCGGGATCGGAGCTCAACGTGATGTCCGTGACCACTGCCGCGCTGTTGGCGCCGGCCTCAAAGACGCCGTTGAGGCGGTCAGGGTTGAGGCCGCCAATAGCGACCAATGGGATCGGCGCCACTCGCCGGTTCCACTCGCTGATCCGCTCTAGCCCTTGCGGCATCCACTTCATCTTCTTCAGGATGGTGGGATAGATCGGACCGAGCGCAACATAGTCGGGCTCGGCAAAGATGGCCGTTTCCAGCTCGACACGATCATGCGTGCTCAATCCAAGCCTCACGCCGGCTGCCCGTATCCTCGAGAGGTCGGCGGTTTGCAGATCCTCCTGGCCGAGATGCACGAAATCGCAGCCTTCCTCGATTGCCAGGCGCCAATGATCGTTGACGATGAGCTGGCATTTGTGTTGGGCACACAAGCCCTTCGACTTGCGGATCTCCGCGCGCAACCCGGTCTCATTCATGCTTTTGATGCGAAGCTGAACCAGCTTCACGCCGAGCGGCGCCAATCGTTCGATCCAGGCAGCGCTGTCGACGATCAGGTAGAAGGGATCGAGCTTCATGAAAAAACTGCTCTGCCGATGGTCGGCGTCGATGGCACCGCGACGTCGCGCGGTTCGAGCATCCCGGACAGGAAGGCTTCACGGCCGGCATCGACTGCCTTGCCGAATGCGCGCGCCATGCCGACTGGATCGGCTGCCCTGGCGACCGCCGTATTCAGGAGCACGGCGTCAAAGCCGAGCTCCATGACGGTGGCCGCGTGCGACGGTCGGCCGAGCCCCGCATCCACGATCAGCGGGACGCCAGGGAAATGTGCGCGCATCGAGCGCAGCGCCGGGATGTTGACCGGCCCGAGCGCCGAACCAATCGGCGCGCACCACGGCATCAGGACCATGCAGCCCGCCTCCAGCAGCCGCTCGGCGGCGACAAGGTCGTCGGTGGTATAGGGAAATACCGAAAAGCCGTCGTCGCACAGGATGCGCGCAGCTTCGACCAGGCCGAACACATCAGGCTGCAGAGTGTCATGGTTGCCGATCACTTCGAGCTTGATCCAGCTCGTCCCGAACACCTCGCGCGCCATTTTCGCGGTGGTGACCGCTTCCTTGACGGAGTGGCAGCCGGCCGTGTTGGGCAGGATTCTTGTGCCAAGCGAGCGGATCAATGACCAGAACTTTTCGCCGTCCCTGCCGCCGGCCATCTCACGCCGCAGGGACACGGTCACCACCGAGGTGCCCGATGCCTGGACCGCATCGGCAAGGATGGCGGGCGATGGATATTGAGCCGTGCCGAGAAACAGCCGAGAGGGAAGCGTCGTCCCGAGAAGCTCGAACATGCTAGCCTCCCTGCATGGGTGATAGGATTTCAATCCGGTCGCCGTCGCTCAACTGGAACTCGGCCCGATTAACTTTGTGTACGAGGTCGCTGTTGACGGCCGTCGCCAGCCAATCGCCTTCATAGTCGAGCGCGGCAAGTAGTTCGGCCAGCGTTGAGGCGTCAATCTCAAGCGCTTGGCCGTTGACGATCAGTTTCATTGGCGGGCTCCAGGGGGTTTGTCGTGACTGAAGACGAGTTCGGCCGCCTGACGCGCCATGGCGGGCGCGAGAAGAAAACCATGGCGATAGAGTCCATTGATCGTGACGGTAGTTCCACGTGCCTCGACGCGCGGCAGGTTGTCGGGAAAGGCCGGACGAACGCCAACACCGGTTTCAACGATCTCGGCCTCGCCAAAGGCCGGATGGAGGGCATAGGCAGCACCCAGAAGCTCCATCATGGAACGCGCCGTGACCGGTCCGGCGGACTGGCTTTCAACCATCGTCGCGCCGATCATGAACTGCGTGTCGGCACGCGGCACCACGTAGAGCGGAAAGCGCGGATGCAGCAGCCTGACCGCGCGCGACAGCGAGACATCGGGCGTGCGCAGGATCAGCATTTCTCCGCGAACGCCGCGCAGCCTGTCATCGACGGCGGCCATTCCCGTGCAATCGATCTGGCGATCGAAACCGGATACATGCCGGGCGTTGGTGCCGAAGTGGAATTCGACACCCGTCGCCGCCAGTCTGTCATGAAGTGCCGCCATCGCCTGGCGCGGGTCGAGATGAGCCTCATCGGGGAAGAGCAATCCGCGGCGAAAGCGACCGGCGAGGTCGGGTTCCAGGAGCGCAATCTCGTCTTCATCGACACGCCGATGGCCCGACGTACGGCTGGCGAACCGGTCGAGTTCGCCAGTATCGCGCGGCGCCGCCACGACCAGTGTTCCGGCGCGCGTCACCCGACCCGACAGCACCGAATCCCACCAGTCGGCAGCGTCGCGTCCGAGATCCAGCACCGGCTGCTCCGCGCTTTCACGCTCGCACCAGGGCGCCAGCATGCCGCCGGCCATCCAGGATGCGTTGCCGCTAAGGC
>NZ_FUIG01000029.1:108937-211787 GCF_900149755.1 Mesorhizobium delmotii
CCTTGGGCGTGAAATAGCAGAGCATCGCCGTGCCGTACCAGCCGATCATCGCTGCGCCGATGCCTGAGGTGATGTGGTCGTAGCCGGGTGCGATGTCGGTGGTCAGCGGGCCAAGCGTGTAGAAGGGCGCCTCGCCGCAGACTTCGAGCTGCCTATCCATGTTCTCCTTGATCTTGTGCATGGGAACATGGCCCGGCCCCTCGATCATGACCTGGCAATCCTTGGCCCAGGCGATCTTTGTCAACTCGCCGAGTGTTTCCAGTTCGGCGAACTGCGCTGCGTCGTTGGCGTCGGCGATCGAGCCGGGACGAAGGCCGTCGCCGAGCGAGAAGGACACATCGTAAGCGCGGCAGATGTCGCAGATTTCCTCAAAATGCTCGTAGAGGAAGCTTTCGTGGTGATGATGCAGGCACCACTTGGCCATGATGGAACCGCCGCGCGACACGATGCCGGTGACCCGGTCGACCGTCAGCGGGATGTAGTGCAGCCGCACACCGGCATGGATGGTGAAATAGTCGACGCCCTGTTCGGCCTGTTCGATCAGCGTATCGCGGTAGATTTCCCAGGTCAGGTCCTCGGCGATCCCTCCGACCTTCTCAAGCGCCTGGTAGAGCGGCACGGTTCCGATCGGCACCGGCGAATTGCGGACGATCCATTCGCGGATGTTGTGGATGTTGCGACCGGTCGACAGGTCCATGACGGTGTCGGCCCCCCAGCGGATCGCCCAGACCATTTTTTCGACCTCTTCGGCCATCGACGAGGTGACGGCTGAATTGCCGATATTGGCATTGATCTTGACCAGGAAATTGCGGCCGATGATCATCGGCTCGCTCTCCGGATGGTTGATGTTGGCTGGAATGATAGCCCGCCCGCGCGCCACCTCGTCGCGCACGAATTCCGGCGTGACGAAGTCCGGGATCGCCGCGCCGAAAGACTCGCCGTCGCGCTGTATCCCGCCGCGTAAGCTCTCGCGGCCGAGATTCTCGCGAATGGCGACGAACTCCATTTCGGGGGTGATGATCCCGGCGCGCGCATAGGCAAGCTGCGTCACCGCTTTGCCCGTTTTTGCCTTTAGCGGCCGGTGGCGCACGGGAAACTCCGGCGTCAGGCGCTCACCTGACGCGAAGCCGTTGTCCTCCGGCCTGACACTGCGGCCATCGTGAAATTCGACGTCGCCGCGTGCCGTAACCCATTCATGGCGAAACCTGGCGAGGCCTTTTTCGATGCTGGTTTCGACAGTCGGGTCCGTATAGGGGCCGGACGGATCGTAAACGGTGACAGGCGGTTCGCCGGCAGTCGGATGGACGGAGATTTCGCGCATCGGCACCCTGATTTGCGGGTGGAGGACGCCGGGGTTGTGGATTTTCCGCGAGGCGGGCAGTGGTCCCGTCGAGACCGCCGGGGTGAGGGCATTCATCTTGAGGCTCCTTTGCTCATGCATTGGAGACCCAGTTCTGTGCCGGAAGGATGAAAAGACGCTTCTGTTGACCTGCCGAAACAGGACCTCGGGCGTAAACTCCCGCAAAGCGCTTGCACCGTCCCTACGCCAGTATGAACTGGATCAGGTTCAACGGGTCACTGCGCCGCGAAAGCCAGCAGTATCTCAGCCCCTTGCCGGGACTCCCCTGGTGAATGCCTCAGGTTGAACGGGCCGGCTCCGTTTTGTCAAGCGCATTCGGGTCCGGCCGAAAGCAGCAATCGCCTAGTTGGCAGCATCCGTTTGTGGATGCCATACCAAATGGCTTACACCGGGGGTCGTGGATGATTACCGACGACTTGCACCCACACGTCATTGCGATTGACGTGATGCTTTCTGGACTTGGGATGAGTTCTGCCAAGCCTCGCACGCCGCGTTGATGATGGGCTCGTAGGTTCGAAGGCCAGTTTGAGAGCAAGTTGGAGCGCAGGTATTTGCCCGAGGTTTTTCACCGGTTTTAGTTCGGGGGCATCGCGACGGCAGGAAACGGCATGGGTTCTCCGGCACGTCGCGATTTGCCCTTGTGTGCCATCCAGCGAGATCCATGAACAGCACTGCATGCGCGGTTGGCGACATGGCGGCTAGTGTCGGCAACTATCAACAACGGCCTGATGCTATAGCTGAACGAGCTGACAAAGCTCGCTAGTGGCGCCACCCATAGTTCGACGAACAGGATTCTTCCGCACATTGGTGCAGGTTCCGGTATTCACTGTTGGTGCGAATACGTTCCAAGAGTCGGAATCGCGGTCGACGCCGTGATTTGCCTGTGCTCCATGCCTTCCGCCCGCTGATTTCACCCGAGCCTTCGATTGTCCAACTTCTCCCGCAGGCCGACAGTGGCTGTGGCCGGGCCGAAGGCGATGGACTCGTGCTGTCCGAGTTGCGGCCGCCGGCCCGCCGCTTCCCACAGTCACTAATGCGCCAGTTGACCGATCTGCCGTCGCAGGGGCGCGGGTTGTCGAAATCCGGCTCCACGCAGGCGGTTTCGATGCGCGAATTCATAAGGCCAGCGCCGGATCTTCACCGAGAGGCTCCTGAGGCGGTTCGACCGAAAGCCGGCGCACGGTTCGGCTCGGCGAAAAACATCGTCCGCCTGAGGGCGAGGTTTCAGCCTGGCACGCTTGCTTGCAATGTCCTCAAGCGTTTGCGGGATTGGGTCCGCTTTACAGCCCACCCGAGATGCAGCTTCGATTCCGCTAAAATGAGCTTTGGAATCGGAGTATGCCGCCGAGGCTGTTCTTTTTGCCGAGGTGAGTCCAGTTCACGCCGGAACGGTCGAGCGTGCCGACGCCGAAGTTGCCGTAGTGGGCATAGTCGACTTCGGCTGTGACTGTGAAACCTGGAACGACCATATAGGCGACGTTTGCAGCCAGACCAGAGTTCCTGAGCTGATCACCCGAGACCTGAAGGTTGAACGAAGTTTTCTCGTCGAACGTGTAAGTGGCGCCGGCCCACAAAGCCCAATTGCCGCTCCAAATTTTGTAGAAGCCGCGACCGTGAGCGGCGACTGCGTTAGTTGGGTCATCGCTGAGATTGCCAATGGAGCCGTAGCCAAACATTCCAAATAGCGACAGGTCATCTGTGACATTGACATCGACTCGGACCTTGCCGGCCAAAGCTTCGTAGTCGCTGTCACGAGCGATTACGCCAGTGATCGCGCCCCAGCCCTGCGTCTGTTTCACGCCGAAGACGACGTGCGGAACATGACTGTCGATAGTACCGACTACACCCGACCCTTGTTCAAGTGAAACCAGAGCCGAAAAGCCATTATCGGCATCGAAGTAATACTGAGCCACGTTGGTATCGAAGTCGCTGTACGGAACGAGTATGTTATTGAGGACGTTCCCGGCGTAGCCTGTAAACGTGTCGAAGGCCGACTCGTCCTTACCAACTCGGAGGCCACCAAGCTGGATCCAGGCGGAAGTCAGCTTGACGCCGCTGTTGAAGCTATAGTTGTGAGGACTGTCCGGACCCGGATGAGCGTTGCGGTTGCCGAAGTTCACGCGGGTTTCAGTATAGGTCTTCAGTGCGCCGAGTTCGGTCTCTTGGCGCGTCCAAGTTTTGAACGTGAAACGCGTGTTGTTTCGCCAGGTGCCCTGAGCCTCGCCAGTTCTCACATCGGAGGTTCTTGTCCCGTCATACGATCGGACATCCCCGAGGCCGACGTCGTAACGGATGTAGCCGCCGATGCGCACGCAGGTCTCCGTGTCGGGGATATGGAAGTAGCCCGAACCGTAGACGTCGCAGACCTTGACGTATTCGGTCGGGCCCGGCGCGGAGACTTCGTCCGCCGCGCGAGCGACGGAAACGGAGATCAGGGCCGCAACTGAGCCGAGAAGAAGGCTGCTTACGTTCATTCTGGATCTCGATTCAAAGGTTAAAGTCGGAAGCGTCAAAGAGCGAACCCGTGGCCTATCCGAGGAGAAAAAACATGTGCATCGCGCTCCTCCTTCGTGCCTAAGGAATGCGCGATACTTAGTTGACTAGAGGAGTTCCGGTGTACTTTAAGAGTAAGCCGAGTGATACTTGTAATTTTGCTTAATCTCACTTCTTCAACTGCATGACTTATTGAAAAACAACTGTGGTTGGTCATCAACTGTCCGAAGGAGGTGAGATTCGACCAGCGTCAGGCTTAAAGAAAAGGCAAAACGCCTATTGCCTTGCTGCGCTTCCACACAACTGTCAGTCAAACTCTTTCAGTTACATCAGGGATTCAGCACTTCTGAACCAATATCCATCTCCGTTGTGTGGGTTGGCCGTCGGCGTTCGATGCGGAGCAGCAAGCGACGTGCCATCCTGAAGAGGTAGCTCCGCGCTGACACTTAAATTGGCCGGCGCAACTTCGTCGCGCTCCCCTTCTTTTTTGCTTTTTGGGGGTCAGGCTGAGCACTAAGCAGAGGTTTGGGACACGGTTCGTATGTCCGATATCTGACACTTTCGTTCGATACCGACAGCATCTGTTTGCTGTGAAGCTCGGGTCGAGACAGCATGCGGCGCCGCCGCTCGGACGCCAGGCGGGAGCGCCGCCATCTGGATCGTGCCAAGCATGGCCCGTTCCGTTTTGCAGCGGCGCAATCGTTCACATCCCTGTGCGACTCACCTGGCGCCCTTTGCGGATCGCATGGATGCATGCTCACGAGATTGGCGTGGTTGGGTTTCAGCGCCACCGCCTTGTTCGATTCGGTCAAACAGGCCAACTCTCGACAGATCACGGTTTATGGCTTATATAAACGCCCTAAAATCAGTTAAGGTCGTTTTTATGAGACAAAAATGCGCTCAACAGTGACAGATGCATTGCCTCCCAGAGTCAAGAGGGCGCTTGGCAAGCTCGGCGCCGACATTGCGCTCGCCCGTAAGAAGCGCAGCCTGACGATCATGATGATGGCGGAACGATTGGGTGTCGCAAAGAGCACCTATCTGAAGATCGAAAAAGGAGACCCGACCGTCGCTATGGGGGCCTACGCCATGACCTTTTTTGTTCTGGGCTTTGATGAGGCTTTGACGCAGATCGTCGACGCGCATCGCGATGAGCAAGGCCTGCTCCTCGACGCCGAACGTTTGCCCAAAAGGGTAAGGGTCAGGAAGCCACCGGGTGCAATATGAGACGTTCTATTGCTGTTCACATTGGCGAGGAAGCGACGCCACTGGGCACGTTGCGCTATGATCAGCAGGGTGCGCGCGAGAGCGCTGCCTTTGAATATCATGCAGGTTGGCTGAGAGCAGCGGAAGGCTTCTCGATCGAACCCGGTCTGCCACTCGTCTCAGGCCCCCAATTCCATCGAAAGACCGGCGACGGGTCCGTGTTCCACAACGCGATCGCCGACACGGAGCCGGACGGATGGGGCCGGCGTGTCATCCAGCGCGACCACGCCAAGCGTCGCCAAGAGGCGCGCCGGGCGGGAAATGTCGCCGAAACGCGGCCTCTGAACGCGATGGATTACCTCTTGGCAGTGGACGACATGAGCCGCGTTGGTGCGCTCCGGTTGCAGGACGAAGAAGGGCGTTACAAAAGAACGACCGAGGAGGGTCGACGCACCACGCCGCCGCTCATTGAAATCGGTCAACTCCTCGCAGCGACGCAGGCGGTCGAGACGAACACCGAGACGGCAACGGACCTCGCCTATTTGCGTGGACGTGGCACGTCCCTTGGGGGCCTTCGTCCGAAGTGTTCTGTCGTCGACGACGACGGACGCCTCGCTATCGGTAAGTTTCCGAGCGTTGCCGATGATCGGGCTGTCACAAAAGGCGAAGTGCTCGCCATGAATTTGGCCAGAAAAGCCGGCGTAGATGCTGCTGAGACACGTCTGCTCGACAGCGACGGCGCTCCTGTCGCGCTCATCCGTCGCTTCGATAGAACCCCGAATGGCAATCGACTCATGTATATCTCGGCCGCCACGATGATCGGCGCAGAGGCAGCGGATGCTGGCGAGCATAGCTATACTGAACTCGTGGATGTGCTTCGCCAGCACGGCAGCCAGCCAGCGGCCAACATCGAAGAGCTTTGGCGGCGCATCGCGTTCTCGATCCTTATCACCAATGTCGATGACCACCTCCACAATCACGGCTTTCTCCATGTGCATCGCGGGCAATGGCGCCTGGCGCCTGCATTCGACATCAACCCATTCCCTGAGCGTGTGCGAGAGTTGAAAACCTGGATATCCGAGGAAACTGGGCCCGAAGCGACTGTGGACGCACTGATGTCAGTAATCGCTTATTTCCGGATCAGGAGCGATCGAGCGAAGACGATACTCGCAGACGTCGAAAAGGCGGTTGCCTCATGGCGTGAGGAGGGGCGGGCGCTTGGGATGACCCCCCAAGAACTCGATAGCTTCACCGACGCGTTCGAACATCGGGAACGGCAAGCCGCCCAAAGGGCGCAGCAATGATCCCTGAAAGCTTGTCGTTCGCGGTTGAGATGGCGTCCTGCAAGGGCGTCAAGGCGGCTTCCCCCCGCCCTGATTCCATGTTCGGCGCCGAAAGGTCGAGCGCCACCGCCGTCCTCGAACAGGCCTGGTTCTGGCTGGCCCAGCGCCAGCCGGTAGCGCGTCAAATCCGGCTCTGCCAGTCTCTGAGCCGCACAGCGCTGCTGAAGCGCACGTCGAACGTGCTGCTGATCGGCTTGTGCGCAGGCGCGACCACCAGCGCTCGAAACCCATGCCCTCCGTCTTGCCGTCGCGCGCCGCATCGAAGATGGCCCGGAACGGACCGTTCCTGCCCCCGGCCTCGAGCCCCGCGGCGGCATAGGTATTCGCGAGAGAGCGCCGGACGCATAGGCTCCGCGTACTGGCGATGCGGCCTTCGCGCTGCTTCAGTCGACCGGCGCGGCAGATCCCAATGCGCGATGCGATCGCTTTCGTGATCACGTCACCTCGGAGGACGAGAAAAGATTGTCGAGGCACGGGTACGAGCTGCCTCAGTCGTTCGTTCGATCGAAAGCACTGTGTGCGGAGGACGCTCTCCATCATGCAGTGCCAGGAGACGCTGGCCGACGTCCTTGTCCGCTGCCGTGAGCCGATGATTCAGGCGAAGAAAGTCCATCCAGGTTGGCGTGCGGAATGTCTCTGTCCAAATCGAAGGCGTTTGAAGATTTCGCTGGAGTGTCCAGTTTCGCGCACCGGCACGGCTCTGAACATGGCGCCTTGCGCGCATGTAGCCCAGAAAGGTCTCGATATTCTCTTCGGCTATAAGATACTCGACCTTCACGACTATGGGGCCACTCCTGGGCTTCAACTCGAGTGCCAGCTCCGGGGGGTGAAAATCCGAACTTTCCTGATCCGTTTCTTCCCATGGACGGACCGGCAACAGTATCCCCGCAGCTGCAACCAGCAACAGAGCGCCTGCGGCGCCCTCAAGAGCCCAGGCTAAGGAGTAGTCCTGTGCGACAGTACCCCAGATCCAGCTGCCGGCCGCCATACCCCCTGCGCTCAGGGCGTAGTATATCGACAGTGTGCGGCCGACGACCCACCTTGGGCTTGCCAGCTGCACCGACACGTCGATGCCCGTCCAGGTGATAAGCCAGCCCGCGCCTCCAACTGCCAGCGAAATGGCCGCCACGGCGACCGATGATGTGAGTGCAAGGGAAAGGCAACATGCTGCACAAGCAACAGAGGCGAACGATACCAGCCTGTTTTGAGACGTGATCCGCCTTAGAAAGCTATTGCTCATGCCCGCGACGAAAGCACCCATGCCGAAGCCGGCCAGCAAGATGCCGTAGACGATTGGGCCGCTTTTCAGCTGATCCCGGACGACTAGTGGGAGTAGCGCAAGGATGGAGATGCTTGCCAGCCCGAAAAAGGTTGCACGGGCAATCGCTGCCCTGATCTCCAAGGACAATACCGTGAAGCGCACTCCGTCATGAATTGCCATCGTCATTCGCTCACGAGGGAGAGGTGAAGTGCGAACATTCCATCTAGTGCGCCATATTGCGCTTAGAGGCGCCAGATCACTCAGAGCTGCCAAGGCGAAAGCGGCCAGCGGTCCAAAGAATGCCAAGATTACGCCACCCAAAGCCGGACCAACGCTGCGCACAATGTTGTATCCGACGGACATAAGCGTCACCGCAGCCGGGATGTCGCGCTTGTGAAGGATATCACCAACAGAAGCGTGCCAGGCCGGATCATTCAAGGCAAAGCCGCAGCCGGCCAGGAAACCTAGTCCGAGAATTAGCCAGGGACCGGCAAATCCCAGACCGACAGAAATCATCAGCGTCGTTGATGCCAATGCTATCAGGCAGTGCCCCGCAAACATCACCCATCGGCGGCTGAAGTTGTCGGCGATGGCTCCGGCAAGAATTGAGAGGAAGAATACCGGCAACGTGGATGCGGCCTGCACGAGTGCAACCATCAGATCCGAAGCGGAAATCGTGGCCATCAGCCAACTGATGGCGACCGTTTGCACGAGCCACCCGAGGCTGGATATTTGTGTGGCCGTCCAGATCGAGCGAAACACCGGGTTCCGAAATGGAGCCAGCGTTGTTGAGACAGGCAGATGAGCGTTTTTTTCGGACTGCATGACGGTTGATGCCTTCGAGGGGCCGGTTATTCAATTCACGGCTGCCACTACTGCCGTTACGATGTTGACCAATAAGGGCCGACATATCGAGGATGACTTCATCGCAATGAGGAGTTGGATACCTCCGCTCTCTAGACTGGCGCCAACCACTCCTCGCCGGCAAAGTAGCCTTGCCGATCGTCCTGCTCGAGAAAATCGTCTGCAGGGTTTTCGCTCTCGCGTCACCGAACCAGCACCCATGCAGCTTGCCGGCGATCATTTTTTCGCATTGGGCCCGTTTTGCTAGTGTCATTCGAGACAAATCCTGTGCATGGCCGTCGTACCGCTAAATTCCGATGATGAGGGCGCCTCCGGTGAGACCGGCACCCGCCGCCGCAAGGAGAATCTTTTCGCCCTGCCGAAACGGCTGCGCCCGATGCGAAAGCGAGAGCGAGAGCGGGATGGTCGCGGCGGAAGAGTTGCCGTACTCGGCGATCGTCTTGACGATTGCTTGATCCGCTATTCCGAGGTTCCTCCCGACCACATCGAAAATGCGGACATTGGCCTGGTGTGGCACGAACCGATCGATGTCTTGCGACCGCATTCGGGCAGCAGAGAGCGCGTCCTGCGAGCAGCGAGACATCATCTCCACGGCCTTGGCGAACACTTCGCGGCCGTTGGCGATCGTCATGCGGGTCTGCCCGAGGTCCATGCCGCCGTGGAACGGTGTGTTGCTTCCTCCGGCGGGAATCTGGATCAGTCCGTAGCGCGAGCCGTCCGACGCCAGCGCGGCGCCGAGGATGCCTCGATCCGGCTCTTCGCACGGACCAACCACCACGGCGCCGGCGGCATCGGCAAACAGCACAGCGCTAGCGCGCTCGGCCGGATTGATGCGGCGGCTGAGGATGTTGGCGGCAATGACCAGGCTCGCTTTGCCATGGAGGCGGGTGAATCCGTCCGCAAACATCAGGGCATAGATGAAGCCGGCGCAGGCGCCTGTGAGGTCAACCGCACCGGCGCGGCCTAAGCCCAGGCGATGTGCTACCAGCGGCGCGCTGGGCGGCAGAAGGTGATCGGGCGTCGAGGTGGCGAGTAACAGCAGGCCGATGTCGCCACGGTCGAGGCCGGAATTCGCCAGTGCCATGTCGCCCGCGTGCGCGGCAAGGCCCGACAGCGTGTCTTCGCCCGTTGCCCAGAAGCGCGAACGGATTCCCGTGCGTCGCTCGATCCAGCCGGGTTCGAGCCCGAGGCGGCTTTCGATCTCCGGGTTCTCAACCTTGCGCGCCGGCGCATGATGACCGAAGCCGAGTATGCGCGACGACCGGTTCATGACCGCGAACCGAAGCGTTCGCCGGCCTCCTCGATGGCGTCATAGAGCCGGTCGAGGTCCTCGCCGGTGATGCAATAGGGCGGAAGGAGATAGAGCACATTGCCGAGCGGGCGCACCAGCAGGCCGCGCTCGAGGAAGAAAGCGCGCAGCTTTGGTCCGATCTCGGCCAGATAGCCGGCCGAGCCGGCGCGCAGATCGAGAGCTGCGATCGTGCCGGTCGCCCGGCAATCTGTGAAGTTGGCATTGTTGCGAAAGCGTCGAAGCCCGACGGCCTGCCCGGCGCTCAAGGCCGCAATCCGCTCGGCGACAGGCTCGTTCCGCCAGACCTCGACATTGGCAAATGCGGCCGCGCAGGCGATCGGATTGGCGGTGTAGGAGCTCGAGTGGAAAAACGTCTTCTTCCGGTCCTCGGAATAGTGGGCCTGGAAGACGGCATCGGTGGCAAGCGTGGCGGCCAGCGGAATGGCGCCGCCGGTCAGGCCCTTCGAGGTGCACAAGATGTCCGGAGAGATGGACGCCTGCTCGCAGGCGAACATGGTTCCGGTGCGTCCCCAACCGGTCATCACTTCGTCGGCGATCAGGAGCGTGCCGGAGGCCTCAGTGATCTTCTTCAATTCGGTCAGAACCCAGGCCGGATACATCAACATGCCGCCGGCGCCGAGCACCAGCGGCTCGACGATCAGCGCGGCGGCGCGGCGGTCGCGAGAGAAAGCCTCGAATCTATCCAGCGTTTCCTGCTCGCGCCCTGCGGCCGGAAACGGAATGGTATCGACCTCGAACAGCAGGGGTTCGTAGGCGGCGTTGAACACGCCGCGGGCTCCGACGCTCATCGTGCCGATCGTGTCGCCATGATAGCTGTGTTCCATGACGACGATGCGCGAACGCGGCGCGCCGATGTTGCGGTAATAGCCGAGCGCCATCTTCAGCGCGACTTCGACCGACGTGGATCCACTGTCGGAATAGAAGACCCAGTCGAGGCCTGCCGGCACTATTTCGATCAGCGCCGAGGCCAATTGCTCTGCCGGCTGATGGGTGAGACCGGCGAAGATCACCTGGTCAAGCATCTCAGTCGCATTTCGGATTGCTTCCATGATCCGTGGATGGCGGTGCCCGTGGGTGACCACCCACCAGGAGGAGATTGCATCGAGGATATGCCTTCCGTCATTCGTCTTTAGCCAAGCCCCTTCCGTGCGGACAACGGACGGTATACCCGGCTCGATCGCGTGCTGGGTGAATGGATGCCAGACCGGCGACCGCGACATCATTCGCCTCCTGCAATCTTGGCGAGGTCGAAGCCGGCAAACATCGCCTTCCGCAGAGTTTCGCGCGTCAACGGAACGAGGTGTGGCAGCCTGCCGAGCTGATGCACCGCGCCGAATTCGGTGATTGTCCTTTGCGTATCGGCTACCTCTTCGCCGATGAAGGCGATGCCGATCAGCGGGATGGAGCGAGCCCGCAGGGCTTCGATCGACAGCAGAGTGTGGTTGATCGTGCCGAGCTCGGTGCGGGCGCACAGAATGACCGGCAGCCGCCATTCAGCGAAGATGTCAATAAATCTTGTCTGTCGGTTGATCGGCACCATCAGTCCGCCAGCGCCTTCGATGACGAGCGGTGTCGGCAGGACCGGATATGCAAGATCGGCAGCCTCAATCGAGACGCCGTCAATTTCGGCTGAACGATGCGGCGACAGCGGGCTCTTCAAGCGGTGAGCTTCCGGCAGCACGCGCCCTGACGGCAGGCCGGCGAGCCGTTCAACCGCCTCACTGTCGGTCTCCTCATCGAGACCCGATTGCACCGGCTTCCAGTAAAAGCCGTCGAGCAGCCCGGCCAGCCCAGCCGAAAACACGGTCTTCCCTATTCCGGTGTCTGTTCCGGTGACGACGATACGCGTGGTCATGCCGTGCCCAACACCTCGACGAGCGTCTCGACCATGGCCGAAATGTCAGCCTTGCCGACATTCAGCGTCAGCGAAATGCGCAGCCGCGACGTGCCCTCCGGCACGGTCGGCGGGCGAATGCCGCGTATGTCGAAGCCGCGGGCCTGCAGTGCCGCCGCCATCACCATGGTGCGGCTGACGTCGCCAATGACAAGTGGCTGGATCTGCGAGCCGCTGCGCGCCACGCCACAGCGCTCGGCCAGTTGGCGGCCCGCGAAGGCAACGTACTCATGCAGCTGAACGCGGCGCATCGGCTCGTCGACCACGATTGCGAGCGCTTCGCGCGCCGCCACTGCCATTAGCGGCGATGGCGCGGTGGCGTAGATAAAGGGCCGGCAGCGGTTGACAATATAGTCGCACAGCACTCCCGGCCCAGTGACGAGCGCGCCGGATGCGCCGAGCGCCTTGCCGCATGTGTGGAGCGCGACAATGTTGTCGCGGCCCTCGAAAGCGGCGGCCAGCCCCCGGCCGTCCGGTCCCCAGACGCCGGTGGCATGCGCCTCGTCGACCACTATGAACGCCTCGTACCGATCGGCAAGCGCGACCAGGCTCTCCATCGGCGCGCAGTCGCCATCCATGCTGTACAGGCCTTCGACTGCGATCCAGATATGCCCCATGCCACCTTCGGCGCGCCAGCGCCTGATCGCGTCCTCAAAAGCATCTATGTCGTTGTGCGTGGCCGGCCTGAACTCGGCGCGTCCAGCCCGCGCCCCTTCATGCATGCTGGCATGCGCGAGTTCGTCGAGGATCAGCAGGTCGCCCTTCTGCGGCAGGGCGCTCAGCAGGGCGAAGTTGGCGATGTAGCCGCTGCCGAAGAACAGCGCCCGTTCGGCCCCGAAGAACGCCGCCGCATCTGCCTCCAATGCCTCATGCTCCGGCGCGTTGCCGCGCAGGAGCCGCGATCCGGTAGCGCCGACCGGGGTGCCCCCCTCGATCGCCGCCGCGACTGCATCGCCAAGTCTCTTCGACGCAGCAAGCCCGAGATAATCGTTGGACGAGAAGTCGAGCCCGGCGCGCGGCGCCAGTGTCCGCAGCCGGCCCTTGCGTGCCAGACCCTGCAGGGTTGCTTCATAGCGGGCAAGCGGCGGCTCGTTCATCTTGCCTCGCGTGGCATCGGCTCAATGCCGAGACGTCTAAATAGACGATTATCCTTGTCCTCGCCGGGATTGTCCGCCGTCAGCAGCATGTCGCCGACAAAGATCGAATTGGCGCCGGCAAAGAAGCACAGCGCCTGCGTTTCGTCGCTCATCGCCGTCCTGCCGGCGGAGAGCCTTACATAGGACTTCGGCAACATGATGCGGGCGAGCGCAATGGTGCGGACGAAATCGATCGGATCGATGGGCTCGGCCTCGGCAAGCGGCGTGCCTTCGATGGGGATGAGCATGTTGATCGGCACGCTGTCCGGCGGTTCGGGCAGGTTCGCGAGTGTGACCAGCATGTCGATGCGATCGGCCTTTTCCTCTCCCATCCCGACAATGCCGCCGCAGCAGACCTTCATGCCGACCTCGCGCACGTGCCCAAGTGTTTCCAGCCGGTCGGCAAAGGTCCTGGTTGAAACAACCTCGCCGTAATAGCGCTCGGACGTGTCGATGTTGTGGTTGTAGTAGTCGAGACCGGCCGCCTTCAGGCGCTGCGCCTGACTGAGGTCCAGCATTCCGAGCGTCATGCAGGTCTCCATGCCGAGCGCCTTCACGCCCTCGATCATGGCGACCACGGAGCCCATGTCGCGTTCCTTCGGACTGCGCCATGCGGCGCCCATGCAATAGCGGGTGGCGCCGGCGTCCCGCGCCTTGATCGCTTCGGCAATGACACGCTCCACCTCCATCAGCTTGGACGCCTTCAGGCCGGTTTCGTAATGTGTAGACTGGCTGCAATAGCCGCAATCCTCCGGGCATCCGCCGGTCTTGATGCTGAGCAGCCGCGACAGCTGCACCCGGTTGCGATCGAAGTTCTGGCGGTGGATTGTCTGCGCCAGGAAGAGCAGGTCATTGAACGGCATCCCGTGGATAGCCTCGGCCTCTTTGCGGTTCCATCGGGATAGTGCCCCCTCGATCGATTGCATGGCTTGCTTCACGTCGCACTCCGAGTCCGTTCCAATCGTCATCATCAAAAGCTTTGTTGCTGGTTCCGACAGCGCGTGCAGGAGTCTGTCGACCCTCCTCGGGTTCGCTATGATCGTCGATCAGCCCGATGAGCCTGAACCAGTTGGACGGTGCGCCGCACAAAAATGCAGGCTCGCATGGAGCAGTTCCTGCGTCGGCGCGCTCCAGCGGAGGTGGGAATGCTTCTCATTCCATCTCCATCAGTTCAAGCGCGCGCCGATGTGCCGGCATATCGAGGCCGATGTCGAGGATGGGCGCGCTGTGTGTCAGCCATCCGACTGAGATGAGGTCGACCCCCGTCGCGGCAATCGCCGGAGCCATTTTCGGTGTCACCCGACCGGAAGCCTCGGTGACGGCGCGGCCACCGACGATTGCCACGGCGCGGGCAAGATCCTCAACCGACATGTTGTCGAGCAGCACTGCGTCGACTCCCAGCGTGAGCGCTGCATCGAGCTGCTCCAGCGTGTCGACCTCGACCTCGATCTTCACCATGTGGCCTGCGGCGGCGCGTGCCCGCTCTATTGCCGTGCGAATGTCGCCGGCGATCGCGATGTGGTTGTCCTTGATCAGCACGGCGTCGTCGAGCCCGAAGCGGTGATTGGCGCCGCCGCCGACGCGTACCGCATATTTCTCCAACGCGCGCAGGCCGGGCGTCGTTTTTCGCGTGCACACGATTTTCGCCTTGTGGCCACGCACGGCCTCGACCATCGTCGCCGTGGCAGTGGCAATGCCGCTCAGGCGGCACAGAAAATTGAGCGCCGTGCGCTCGGCCGTGAGCAGGCCTCGCGCCGGTCCGCACAGCTTGGCGATAGTCTCGCCCGCCGCGACATCGCTGCCGTCACCTCGCCAGATTTGCATGTCGATCGCAGGTTCGACGAGCATGAAGGCGAAGGCGGCCAGATCGAGCCCGGCAACGATCCCCGACTGTCGCGACTTGAGCACCAAGGTGGCCGTGCGATCACGCGGGATCACGGCGTCGCTGGTCAGATCACCGCATCTGCCCAAGTCTTCGAGAAGAGCACCGCGCACGATCGGCTCGATGAGGGTTGAGGGAAGGGGTGAGAACGAATTCATGTCAGGGTGCTCCGCATCGGCGCCCGCCAGCTGAGTGCGACGGCGGCCTGTATTGCGCTGGGCAGTGTCAGCCGTGACTGGCGCGCATCTGCATCGCGTCCGGGGAAATCGGAACGACAGTGCGATCCGCGGCTCTCTTCCCGCCGCAGGGCCGCAATGGCGATCATCAGCGCGACCAAGGCGGGGTCGGAGGCAGCGCCGTCGTGAGCTGCAATCGGTAACAGGGTCGCCACCCCGTCGCGTAGCGTCTCGCCATCGCGGATGATGCCGAGCGCGGCGGAGACGATTGGGCGGATGCCGGAGGCGTCTGGCCGTCGAGGCACGAAAGCGGAACACACGCGTGGTCGCCGGGTGTGTGATACGTCGGCGACGCTTTCAGCAACCCAGCTCGATGTGACCGCCGCTTCGATAAGCGAGTTGCTGGCGAGTCGGTTCGCGCCGTGCAGACCGGTGCATGCGACCTCGCCACATGCCCACAATCCCTCGATGGAGCTGCGGCCGGCAGCGTCTACAGCAACGCCGCCCATGTGATAATGTGCCGCCGGGCGCACCGGGATCGGGTCGGTCGCGGGATCGATGCCGGCCTGGCGGCACAAATCGGCGATCGCCGGAAAGCGCTTGTCAAATCTGAGGCCGAGACATTGCCTTGCGTCCAGGAACACACGGCGTCCGGCAGCGAGCTGGTGCCAAACCGCGCGCGCAACCACGTCGCGAGGCGCAAGCTCGCCCCCGGGGGTTTCAGCGAGGAAACGCTCTCCTTGCTCGTCGACGAGCACAGCACCCTCGCCGCGCACCGCTTCGCTCACCAGCGGCATCGGCCGCCGCGGACCCTCGAGGGCGGTCGGGTGGAACTGCACGAATTCCAGGTCGGCGAACTCCGCCCCGGCACAGGCGGCGAGCGCGAGCCCCTGTCCACATGAGCCAGGCGGGTTTGTCGTATCGCTAAACAAGCCGCCGATGCCGCCGGTCGCCAGGACCGCGCGGCGCGTTGGCAAGGCGATTGCGCCCGTGCACCCGGCCGCGACCACGGCGATAATCGCCCCGTCTTCCACGACAAGCCGGCGGGCCTCCACGTTTTCCAGGATAGTGATGGAGGCTGTGCGCCGTGCCGCGGCGATCAGCGCGCGGACCAGCTCGCGACCGGTGGCATCGCCCGCCGCATGCACGATCCGCCGCTGCGAGTGCGCCGCCTCAAGCCCGAGCCGCAACGCGCCGTCAGCGCGTCGGTCGAATGCGACACCGAAGCGCTCTAGAGTCCTGATCGCTTCAGGTGCAGCTCGGACCGTTCGCCGCACCGTTGTCACGTCGCAGAGGCCGTCGCCGGCCGCGAGGGTGTCACAAAGATGAAGTTCGGGACTGTCCTCGCCGCCGACACTTGCCGCAAGACCGCCTTGGGCGAGCTCGCTGCAGGCTCCGGTTCCCAGCCCCGCATTGGACAGAAGCACAACCGGTTCCGGCGCCAGATGAAGCGCCGTCATCAGGCCTGCCACACCGGCGCCGATGATGACCGGCGCCCCGCCGATGTCATGAACATCGAGGCTCATATGGAAAGCATACGCTCGACCGAGCGGCGCGCGCGCCCTGCAATCCCGGGATCGATCCGAACCTCATGCCGGTTCTCCTCGAGTGCGACGCGAATGTTAGCCAGCGTGATGCGCTTCATGTGCGGACAGAGATTGCAGGGGCGGACGAACTCGACGTCGGGATGCGCGACCGCGACATTGTCGCTCATCGAACATTCCGTTAGCAGGACTACGCGCGGCGGTTTCTCCCGCTCGACATAATCCAACATGGCCGCAGTCGAGCCGGAGAATTCCGCCTCTGCTACAATCTCTGGCGGGCATTCCGGATGGGCGAGCACGATGACCCCTGGATGCGCATCGCGCAGTTCCCGGATGTCGGCCGATGTGAAGCGCTCATGCACTTCGCAGTGGCCCTTCCAGGCGATGATCTCGACCTCCGTCTCCGCCGCCACGTTTATCGCCAGATATTCATCGGGCACCATAATCACACGCGGCACGCCGAGCGATTCCACCACCGCCCTGGCGTTGCCCGAGGTGCAGCAGATGTCCGACTCCGCTTTTACGGCCGCCGAAGTGTTGACGTAGGTGACGACCGGGACCCCCGGATAGCGCTGCCGCATGAGCCGCACGTCTTCTGCCGTGATCGAGTCGGCCAGCGAGCAACCGGCGCTGAGATCCGGGATGAGGACGGTCTTGTTCGGATTGAGCAGCTTGGCGGTCTCGGCCATGAAATGCACGCCGGCAACCACGATGATTTGCGCCTCGACCGTAGCCGCCTTGCGGGCCAGTGCGAGGCTGTCGCCGACAATGTCGGCTACGCAATGGAAGATCTCCGGCGTTTGGTAGTTGTGCGCAAGGATGACCGCATTGCGATCGCGTTTCAGCGCGAGGATGGCCTCAATGTCGTTGGTGAAGGCCGGCCATTCGACTGGCGGGATCACCCGCCTGACGCGCTCGTACAGGGACGCAGCCGTAGGTAACGCCCCAGTCATCAGCGCCTCCGATTATATTCGATCTGACAATAAGGGGAATATGTCTACCTTGACTATAAGTATGTCAAGCCCGCGCGAGCGGCAATTTTGTCCCGGCCACAGCCCTGTCGTCGAGGACGGCATGGCGGAACCGATAAAGCTTTGCCGGCCGTCCGCCCGTCTCGAGGGAGGTCTCGCCAGTTTCCTCGACCAGCTCTTGCTGCTCAACAAGTCTTCGGAAGTTCGGCTTGTTGATGAGCCTCCCGGCGAGCGCCTCCACGGTCCGCTGCAGCTGAAGCAGTGTGAAGGACGGCCTCATGAGCTCGAACACCACCGGTCGGTACTTGATCTTTGAACGTAGCCGCGCAATGCCGGTCGCCAGGATTCGTCGATGGTCAGCGATCATTGCCTTGCCAGATACCGCCGCAGGCGCGACGTCCCGCCCGCCACCAGCCTCTTCGATCAGGGCAGATTCGTAAAGCAACTCGTAGCGCTGGAGCGTGAGTTCCTCGTTCCAATTGCGGTCGTCGAAACCGAAGGCAATCGCGGCGCGCTGCCGGCGTTCGCGTCGCGTGGTGGCGTCGCTGGCGCCCTCAGCCCACTCAATCAGGCGTGGACGTAAAATATCGAGCACCACCGGCGTGCCGGAGCGATGATCCTCCCAGGGAAAATACTCGTACCAACTCCGCCACCCGCAATTAGCGGAGCCTGTTGCCTGTTCCTTCCGAGTGAGTGCGAGATAGCTGATTGAGATGGCGCGTTCCTGGCGCTCGGCCCCTATGCGGTCCCGATCGGCGAAGGTGTAGAGCTGCTCGATGTACCCCAGCGGGTGGCCGGTCTGTTGCTCCACCCAACCCCTCAGACCGGATTGCAGCGATCGATGCTCTAGCGCATATGGTCCGGACGGAAGGGTGTCCGCGTTCCCGATGGTGAGAAGACAGGGTTCACTGTCGTTTACGGCGACGACAACGGCGATCAGGTCCACTTTTGCTTCGTCGGCCTTGAGCGCGGCTCTGCCTTTTCTGGTTCCTTTTGCCTGATGGTCCATGTTCGCGAAAGTGAGTTGGCCCCAAATTCAGGGTGACTGAATCGATTGAATTTAAGCGTTGCTGCACGAACGTCAACACCGCACAGCTGCACGTCTTTTTTAGCTCTTCGCACTCGCACAAAAATATGCCAAACGCGACACCCGCGGCGGGTAACGCAAGGGAAGGATGCGTGGGTTGAGCGCAACTGGTGAGACAAAGGCGATGACACCGCCGGATATTCGAATGCGGAAAGGCCAGACTCCACTCGTCTGCCTGACGGCATATACTACGCCGATCGCCAGATTGGTTGATCGACACTGCGACATCGTGCTCGTTGGCGACAGCGTCGGCATGGTACTGCACGGCCTCTCGTCGACGCTGGGCGTCACTCTCGACATGATGATCACGCACGGCCAGGCGGTGCGCCGGGGTCTGGTGCGATCATTGATGGTCGTAGACCTGCCATTCGGTTCTTATGAAGAGAGCCCCGAGCAGGCCTTCCGCAACGCTGCGCGCCTGATGGCGCAGACCGGTTGTGCAGCTGTGAAGCTCGAAGGCGGTGAGAAAATGGCCGAGACCATTCGCTTCCTCGGCGCCCGCGGCGGGCCTGTCATGGCCCATGTCGGCTTAACGCCGCAGTCGGTCAATACTTTCGGTGGCTACCGCGTCCAGGGGCGGGGAGACGATGCCGAGCGCATCAGGCGCGATGCCGGTGCGGTCACGGAGGCCGGCGCCTTTTCCGTGGTGCTGGAGAAAGTGCCCGAGCCCCTCGCAAAGCGCATCACTGCGGAGATCGCCGTCCCAACCATCGGCATCGGCGCCTCGCTCGCCTGCGACGGTCAGATTCTGGTGAGCGACGATATGCTCGGGCTTTTCAGCTCTTTCCGGCCGAAATTCGTCAAGCGCTACGCCGAACTAGGCGACCACGCCGATGCGGCGATTGCGGCTTACGCCGCCGACCTGAGGGAACGGCGCTTTCCGGCGGCCGAACATCTCTACGCCAACGAGACGAAGGCCGGAGGCGTCACATGAGCGTGCCGATCGTTCGAACCGTTGCCGAGCTCCGCGCTGTTGCCGCGGGATGGCGTCGCTCAGGCACCCGTATCGCCGTTGTCCCGACCATGGGAGCCTTGCATGAAGGCCATCTGAGCCTCGTGCGTGCCGCGCTTCAGAAGGCCGAGCGGGTAGTCGTGACGCTGTTCGTCAATCCCAAGCAGTTCAACAGTGCCGCCGACCTTGCCGCCTATCCCCGGACGGAAAACGAAGATGCTGCCAAGCTCGTGCCGACAGGCGCACATCTGCTGTATGTGCCGGATGCAGACGAGATGTATCCAGCGGGCTTCGCCACCGCCGTTTCGGTGTCCGCTCTCAGCGAGGGCCTGTGCGGCGCCTTCCGGCCCGGCCATTTCGATGGCGTGGCGACGGTCGTGGCCAAGCTCTTCCTGCAGACCGGCGCTGACTTCGCCTTCTTTGGCGAAAAGGATTTCCAGCAGCTTCAGCTTGTCAGGCGCTTGGTCCGGGACCTTGACATCCCGATCACCGTGGTCGCATGTCCGACAGTCCGCGAAACCGATGGTCTTGCACTATCGTCGCGCAATAGCCGGCTCTCGCCAGCAGAACGCGCCATTGCCCCAAAGCTGGCTTCGGTCTTGCTCGACACGGCTGAGCGGCTTGCGCGTGGCTCTCCTGTCTTGCCCATGCTTGATGAAGCGCGTGCAACAATTCTGGCGGCAGGCTATCGCGAGGTCGAGTACCTGGAACTTCGCGGCGAAACAGACCTGCAGCCGCTAGCAGGGCTTGACCGACCAGCACGCTTGCTTGTCGCGGCTTGGCTCGGCGACACACGGCTCATCGATAACGTCTCAACATCCCCGGTTGGTAAGCGGCCAGGTGCGCGGCGTTCACTTCACGGGGAAGCAGCAAAGTAATGCCGGCGATGATGGCGACCAAATCGTCCGCGTCGCATCGATGCGGGGTCATTTAGACCCAGGTTTCCGCCTGGCATCGAGCAACATTCGAGGAGGTCGCGCAAAGGGCTGATGTATCGCGTATTCGAAAACTTCGTCGAGCAACTCTCTGCAAGCGTCGATGCGGTCGACCTCCATGAGGCGATGGCGTCCGCCGCAGCCGGCTTTGACTTTCCGCTCTTCGCCTATTTCAGTTACCCGTCGGTCTCCGGCCAGACGCCGCGATTGATTTCAAATTATCCTTCATCCTGGACATCGCACTATCTGCAACTGCGCTACCACAGCCATGATCCGGTGATCCTGCGCGGGCTGCAAGGCTGGGATACTTTTGATTGGGGCGTGGATCGACCCCGCCAGTGTCTGCCGGCCTCGCAGCAAGAAATCCTGGAAAAAGCAGCTCACTTTGGCATTCGCGGCGGATTGACCATGTCCATGCATGACCATCGCGGCCGGTTTGCGGCGCTGACCTTCGCTTCCGACCAGTCCCGTCCGCCTCTCTTGCGGTCACTCACTCGCTACGAAAAAGCATTGCAGCTGGTCGCAATCAACTTTCATATACATGCCCGCCGCCAGCTCGCCGAAGATTGCGTGGTGGATGGCATAACGCTGACCCCTCGGGAGTTCGAATCCCTGAAATGGGCGGCGCGCGGTAAGTCCGCCTGGGATATCAGCCAGATCCTCGGCGTCTCGAAACGCACCGTGACCTTCCATCTGGAAAACGCCAAGGCAAAGCTTGGCGTGCGAACCATAAACCAGGGCGTAGCACGGCTGACTGCTTCCCGTCAGTGGAGATCCTGACTCCTTTTGTTGGAAAGCTGTAAAGGTCTACAGGCTGCATCAATGTCGGCTTTGCTCTTCGATGGCGGGAACACATCCTGCACGGAGGCGACAGATGATGCAGCTGATAACACCTGAACTCTACGGCGAGTTTCCAAACGAGCTCAACGAAATGCACGGGCTCAGGCATCGGGTCTTCAAGGAAAGGCTGGATTGGGAAGTTCAGACCGAAAGCGAGATGGAAACAGACGCATTTGACAGCCTGAACCCCGTCTATCTGCTTCTCAAGGGATCCGACTGGCGAATTTGCGGTTGCGTCCGTCTTTTACCGACTACCGGACCGACAATGTTGCGCGATACCTTTCCGATGCTGCTGGGTGAGACTGCGGCGCCCGCGAGTGCCCGCATTTGGGAGAGCAGTCGTTTCGCACTCGATCTCCCTCCATCAGCGCCTAAGTCTGGCGGACTGGCGCAAGCAACCTACGAGCTCTTCGCCGGCATGATCGAATTCGGCTTGGCGAACAATCTCACTCGGATTGTGACAGTGACCGATACGCGCATGGAACGGATCCTGCGTCTCGCAACGTGGCCGTTGTCGCGCATCGGACAGCCGAAGCCGGTCGGTAACACGGAGGCGGTCGCCGGTTTTCTCGAGATTTCGCACGATAGCCTCAAGCGCATCCGCTGGAGGGGACGTCTGAACGGACCTGTATTATGGCAACCGGTTCTCGGCCTGTCGGCGTAGCGCTTAACGATGCTCAGCCTGACCAATGCTCCTGCCCGCGGGCGCTACGTACGGTTGATATGCTGGCCGGACGGCGTAGTGCGAAGCTTACGACTATTCCGGTGGATTTCCCCACACGACCTGGGCCCAGGAAGTCTTTAGGTGCAATCCGCAATTCCAGCGTTACCACGCCAAATGGCGCGCCCCGCCGCAGACACCCGAGTTTTTGGACGCCGTAAAAGCCCGGATTTCTTTACGCCGCAAAAAAGCAGCAACTCCGGAAACGTTCACAGAGCAGCCAAGGCCTACACCGCTGGACGATTGCTCCTCTCAGCGGTGCCTTCTGGTCCAAAAAAGCCCCGGCGCTGGGTCGTTGCGCCGGGGCTTTGGGCACGTACGAGCTACACCAACATGTCCGCTTATGAACGTGCGCTAATAAAGTGAACGAATGGTGAATCGCGCAATAGCTCGCCGAACGGGGTTCGTATTCATGCTCCCATGTAAGAAGTGCGCTGGCGTGGATCAACGCTGCCGTAGGCCTCCTCCTCATTGATGGTTGGGATGGCTGCCATGCTGCAGTGGCGCTTCTCGCCCCGCAGCCAGCCAAGAAAGGCGCGCATCAGCAGTTCGGTATCGAGGCGATCGGTCTTGGCACGCCGATGTTCACGGGAAACCGCGACGCTCGATGGATGTATGAGATAAGCTTCGACAGCGCGCGCCTGGAGCCAGCGCGCCAACCAAAAGCCGTCGCGTCCAGCCTCATAGGCGACAACGATGCGCCGGACTTCACGCCCGGCTTGGATGGCTTCGCTGCGCCAGCGGCGCAACAGCCTGAACACCGAATCCGGGTCGGCATCGAGCTTCTTGAGAGGGTTACGTTCAAAGCCAGGGACCGTCGCAGCAATGAGCCACTTTGTCTGGCTCATCTCAATCACTGCGACCAACGTGCTGTCCTGATCAAGGGCGGTAAGGGATTTGCTTGCATCAAAGGATGGTGACATGGGGCGCTACCTTAGGTAGCTGCTCAACAGCGTCGAGGGTGCCACACGCTCGCCGCCGCCCATAGCATCTACAGCGCTGTTGAGGGCGCGCCTCGCCAGCGGCTTCGCTACCGCCGACCTACACCACGCGGTGGGACACGACCCTGACTTTCGTTCCTCGGCCGTGCCGATGTCTTCCATGCAGGATGCCGTAGAAGCTGCATCCTTGGAACGCCACAGTTGACAACATCGAGCACGCCGACCGCGTTGTTTTTAGACCTCGACCCCGGTGGAGGCGTCGAATGGGGGGAAGTGACCGAGACGGCGCTCCGCGACATCATGGAAGCGGCAGGCCTGGCGAGTTGGCCGAAAGTCGCCGGCGGCAACGGGATTCACTTGATGGCTCCGCTTCAAGCAAAGATCACCCATGACAGCGCTCGGCAACTCGCCAATCGCGCGCTCACTGCCTGATTGCCAATCCTGATCGTTACCTCCTATCAGCCGATCCAGCAGCCCGAACGGGCCGCAACTTTCTTGCTACCTCCGCGACGGCCGGGGCAATACTGCCGTGAGCGCCTTCTACGCGACTCGGCTTCCCAATTGCCCATGCCCTGACTTGGAGCCAAGTTCATCAAGGCGTGCGGCCAGTCGCCTTCACCCTCGAGCACCCGTTCAGGGCGGCTGTGAAAACGGCAGCGTAGGCCGGACCCGAGAGCATGGCGAAAATGCCGCCGAGGTGGTGCACCCATTCCGCCGCCGATTGGCTCGTGCTGTTAAGCGCCGAGCATTGTGGAAAACACGACGGACGCGACATTCACTGGCAGAATGTTTACTGGGCTCAACCGACCGATCCTAGCGAAGTGGTTGGTTTCGACCACCATCTCATCACACCTTAACAGGCAGAATGCCGGGCCTATCTGCCAGGACTCGATAGACCTGCATACGCGAGCATCCGATGTGCTTGGCAATGTCCGATGGGCCGAGGCCTTCCTGATCCAACTTGCAGATAGCGGCATAGTCGACGCGGCGTTTTCCACCTGAGTACGCGCCCTTGCCTTTTGCCCGTTCAATGCCATCGCGCTGTCGCCCCTTAATAAATCGCCGCTCCATTTGCGCGACCATGCCAAGGACGGTCAGCACAACGTGGCCCATTTCGCCACGGATCGAGACATGCGGGTCGAGGACGGTCACGAAGGCTCCTCGTTGTTCGCATTCGTGGATCAAATTCAGAACGTCTCGTGTATCGCGGCCGAGCCGATTGAGTCGGGTGACAACCAGCTCGTCGCCGGGTCGTAAAAAGTCCAGAATGATAGCCAGTTCGGCTCGACCATCGCGGCTTGCCCCTGAGACCTTTTCCGAGCGAATGATATCGCAGCCTTCGGCCTTCAACTTGGCGATTTGCGTGTCGAGATCCTGATCAATCGTGCTGACGCGGGCGTAGCCTATCCGGCTCATAAAGTGTCACCTCAAGGTTTAAGCCCGAGGCTACACTGTCACAAATAGTCAATGTCAACTCCGATGTTACATCGCCCGAAGCGAACCATGTTACGTCACTTCAGGGTATA
This sequence comes from Mesorhizobium delmotii, assembly GCF_900149755.1. Lineage (NCBI taxonomy): Bacteria > Pseudomonadati > Pseudomonadota > Alphaproteobacteria > Hyphomicrobiales > Phyllobacteriaceae > Mesorhizobium > Mesorhizobium delmotii. The sequence goes on from NZ_FUIG01000029.1 coordinate 133,382, forward strand.
CCCTGAAGTGCGAGCTACGAGGTTGGCTGGTGGCGGGTGCCTAGCGACTGCTTGATGGCCTATATGGGCCGTGTATGGACGGCTCTCCGTTGGCAAGGGTTCTATTTGAGCGCTCTGCAGTTGCTGGTTGGTGCGGCCATGTATCCGACCTATAGGTGCGGCTCTTCATATGCCGCTGGCCATAATGCCATTCGCGCGGCTCAGGTCCCGATCGAAAGCTCGCACTCGAAGGTGCACGGCCCAATTGGGTTCTCCTGATCCGGCGGTATCAACCGGCTTTGTGCATTAGCTCCTGTCCGCCCTTTCCAACCTCGTCGGCGTTCGCTCGCCTTGTCTCGTTTTATGCGATGACTGGCTCCCTGTAGCGCTCGCCGCTTGTCATCAACGCCCAGACCACCCGGGCGGTCTTATTGGCGAGCGCAACCGCTGCAACCTTGGCCGTTCGCCGGGTCATCAGCTGCACGAGCCATGGCCGCCTAGTCCCGTTCCGCTCGGCATATCGGATCACCGCCATCGCGCCGACCACGAGCATCTGGCGCAAGTAACGATTGCCGGCTTTGGAGATGCTGCCGAGCTTCTCCTTGCCCCCGCTTGAGTTTTGCTTCGGCACGAGACCGATCCAGGCCGAGAGGCAGCGCCCCGACTTGAAAGCGTGCGCATCGGCGACGGTCGCCACGAACGCACTCGCCAGCAACGGGCCTACGCCTGGTATCTCCATCAACCTGCGACCTAGCTGTGACCTTTCCATAGGTTGTCCATCCGGCCCGGACCGGGAAAGCTGAGGTTGTCGAAGCTTCAGTGATTCTCGGAGGACCGGATGAACATCCACAAGAATGCCCGTCTGACGCCGCGCGGTCGAGAGCGAATTGTAAGGCAGGTCGAGAGCGGGCAGACGCCGCAGGCCGTGGCCGAAGCCGCAGGCGTCTGCCCGCGGACGGTCCGCAAGTGGGTCGACCGATATCGCCGCGAAGGATCGGCGGGATTGCGAGATCGCTCATCCCGGCCGCATCGGCTGCGCCGGCCAACGCCTCAGGCGGTTGTCGAGACGATCGAACGGCTGCGCCGCCAGCGCGGACGGGCAAGCAGATCGCTGCCGAGGTCGGCGTCTCGCCAGCAACCGTCAGCCGTGTGCTGCGCCGACTGGGCTTGAACAAGTTGAGCGCGCTGGAACAGGAACCTGTGCGCCGCTATGAACGCGAGCATCCCGGTGAACTCATCCATCTCGATATCAAGAAGCTCGGCCGGATCGGCTCTGTCGGACACCGCATCACCGGGCGATATCCTGGTGCAATCAACCGCCACCACGGCATCGGCTGGGAGTTCGTCCATGTCTGCATAGACGATGCCTCGCGCATCGCTTTCGTCCAGGTCATGCCCGACCAGCGCAAGGAGAGCGCCGTTGCCTTCCTCGAGGCCGCCGTCGCTTACTACGCCAGCCTCGGAATCAAAGTGCAGCGGGTGATGACCGACAACGGCTCCTGCTACCGATCACGGGCTTTCCGGGCAGCCTGCAAACGTCTCGGCCTGCGCCAGATCTTCACCAAGCCCTATACGCCCAGAACCAACGGAAAGGCCGAACGCTTCATTCAGACCAGCTTGCGCGAATGGGCCTATGCCCGCGCCTACAACACTTCCGACGAACGCAACGCCGAGCTGCCGCGATGGCTCCACCGCTATAACTGGCATAGACCTCATGGCAGTATCGGCTCAAAACCGCCCATCAGCCGACTCGGTCTGGCCGGGAACAACCTATTGAGGCTCCACAGCTAGCTCGGTCTCTCTCGCACTCGCCCCGACCCTTCGATCATTCTCGAGTATCTGCGCCTTCACGACCATGAGCTGCGCCTCGAGCATCTGCAGGCAGAGCCGTGCGTCAGCTGGCACCCTCGGGTCGTTCTCGTCGTTGATGACGGCAAGCAGCTGCTCGATCCCGCTGCGCCCGGTCGGCGCCACGATACCGAGCTCCGAGAGATGCGCCCGCAACGCGTTCGATAGCGGGGTACGCTGGCGGTTGAGCATCAACCGAACCCGGTGCAACATCATCACACTCTGCTGCTCCGGCGTCTTCACCGGCACGAAGCGCATGGTCGGCCGGGTCACGGCCTCGCAGATGGCCTCAGCATCGGCCGCATCGTTCTTCTGCCGCTTCAAGTAGGGCTTCACATACTGCGCCGGAAGCAGCCGCACATCATGGCCTCGTGCAATCAGTTCTCTAGCCCAATAATGCGAGGAGCTGCATGCCTCGATCCCGACGAGGCATCGGGGCAGATTCTCGAACAATCCCAGGACCCGCCCACGGGTCAGCTTCCTGCGGATGACAACCTCGCCAGCCGCATCCACGCCGTGCACTTGAAAGACCGACTTCGCGATATCCAGACCAATCGTCGTAGCAATGCCCATGGCAGCTCTCCTCCAGCTCTAGCCCCACGACTATAGCCGCAAGGGGTGGAGAGCCGTCCACCGCATCAAAAGCGGTCCAACCGGTTCTGGGCCGACAGCGCGAGAATCCACACGCTCATTCAAGCGGGGCCGAGTTTCCGAACTGACCCATTCCAGCCTTTGAAAGGTCGCACTAAGGACTAAGGGTGCATCATGCTCAGAAAGCAACCTGCCCCTGGGGCCTGAAAAAGTCCACCGGACCCACAATTGACCCGTCCCGAAGGAAGCTGATCGCGCTGTAGAAGAAGGCGGGTTCTTCGAGGGGCTGGACCGCCTGTGTACTGCCAGTTCTAGCCGCTTGGCACACTGCGCGGAAAACGTGTTCCTCCACCCCGAAGAAGGTGCCGGAGGCATAGTCAAGCCGAAGCGGGTTCTCGGGCAGAAAGACCACCTTACCATCGCTATTTTGGATCGGTTGGACTCCGCCCGGGCCAGGGAAATAGCCCCCAACAAAACGTCGACCCTGATAGGGCGGCATGATCAACTCCCAGACCATACCCAGAATGATTATCTCTTCGGGCACGAGCCCGCCGGTAGCGAGCGCCGCCGATAGGATCGGTTGACGAAGTTTTGCTGCGATGCCTGCGTAGTGGAGCGTCTTGGCGGTCCCGAGCAGCGAACCGTCATCGCGCAACGGCCCGTCTCCACGCGTCTTTGGGTCTTCAGCGAAAAGCTTCGAACAGACCCTCGGACTGGCCTCGCAGGAGAATCGCGTCGCGACGATGAAGCCCTTTACGGCTCGCTCCACGTCCGACTCGTCTCTGACAACGATCCGGCCGAATTGCTTCCTCCAGCGCTTGAACTCGGCGTTACCGAAGGAGACTGTGGAGGTACGCCCCTTGGCTTCCGCAAGGAAAAGTTCGCCGGTTCTCCCCGCGCAGAGATAGTCCGGCGCGTCTCCCTTTTGCACGCGCTCAACACGTGCATTGCCGGAGCCCTCCAGCGCGCCGCGGTCTAGCACGTGCTCCATGTGCGCGAAGTAAGTTATGTCGAGATGGTCATAGAGGAACCACCGACAGAAGGCCTGGCCCAGTTCGTTGGATACGTGCCCCTTGTAGGCTGCGTGGCTGCCGAATCCCTGGTCGCGAGCGCGGAAATCTGTCGTGGCCGCCAGGAGTTTCAGGTGGTGAAACTGCGCCGCGTCAGGGTCAGGCGGCGGGGTGCCTTGAGTATCGAGGTAGAAGTGATGAAAGAGTCGCCCCAGGTCGATCTCGATCTCTTCAGCCAGCGCCGGTGGGCTGGACTGCGCAAAAAGTGAAGGCGGGACCGAGGGAAAGTCCTTGAGAGCTACTTTGATCGTCCTGTTCACATTCCGCTCCTTCTTGATTCACAAATCTTTCAGCCGGTTATCTGCACCCCGGCCAGGTGGCGAACGCGGAGGTGCAAGCGGAGCTAGCCTTTGGCAGGAACCGGCGGCAGGTAGCGAAATGACGGAAGCTGGGCGCGCCGAGGGCCAATCCCAAAGTCAGCCCATAGCCCTCACAACCTGCTCCACCGCCTCGGGCAAATGCCGTCTTAGCTTCAACTCGTCGATGACCTCGACCACGGATGACGAGGAACCAAAGACGCGAATGTTCATTGCGATGGGCGAGTGGACATCCACGAGCGTCTTCTTCCCGTCCGTTTTCCGGGTCAGAACAAGCGGAGCCTCGGCGGCGGGCACGTCATAGTGGCGCTCTACGGTCCAATTCGCGCTGAACAAGCGCTCCAGTTCCTTAGCTAGAAGTTCGAGGGAGGCCGCCGCCCGTCGTTTGGGGAACTGCGGTACCGTATCGAACATCACGTGACGCAGGAGCTGTGCGCCGACGAAGCGGTCTAGCGCGGCATGATCGAGCTTGTTCCGGAAGGTCCTCAAGCATCGGTAGCAGGAGGCGTCACAGGGGCCGGGGCAATCCTCGAGGATCTTCAGAGCTTTCTCAAATAGTTCCTGGGCACGGGGCACCATCTGAGGCGAGAAACCAGCACCGCCCGCCAACGTGTCATAGAGGAAGACTTCTACCAGGACGCCATGCGCTCCATTGTCGTTGAGTGCGGGCCGATACTCGGCGAGAATTTCTCCTGCTTCGATTTGGAGCAGCCGGCAGGCCGCAGCAGATAGCGCTTCGCAAATTGTCCGCATCGCCATCTGCGTTTCGGAATTCGCTGGGGGAAGACGGAACGCAGGGTCGAGTTTAAGCGAGAACAGCGCGATGTCTGTGCGGAAGTCACCGCCTAGGACGACGTGACGGGACACATACTGGCCTTGGCACTGTTCGTCACCGTTGCTTGGATAGGGCAGAGGGTGAGGTTGGCTGAGATTCCATTCCGGCGAGGTCGCGGATTCGATTCGTCCGCACATCAGACAATAGGTGTAGCCCTCGCGCTCCGGGCCCGAATTCGAAACGAGAAGATGATCCCGCACCGGCAAAGCGCGGATGCGCGGTCCAACCGCTTCGCCAGCCTCCTCGGCGTTAAGAGCCATAATAAGCTTGGCGCGCGTGGCGTATGCAGTGTCATTCGGCTCATCCGCCACCGTCGGTGCTTCATCACCCCACGCGTGAGCGAAGCCGGGTGGGCGGAACCAAGGGCGGGCTGGGCCGAAGCTCTTGGGTGAAGCGCAAGCCTCACAGGTCAGTCGCTCGCCGATTTTGCTGAAGTCGAATTCGGGAACCGTTTTCGCATGACTGCAGCGTTCGCATTCATAGAAGAGACGGCGGCGGCCCCAGGCTCGCTTCCTCTCCCCCTTGAATGGCGAGTAGATCGCCTTCGAGGTGTACTGGTGGTCCTTGATCCAGACTTGTTTGTTGGGCGCATACTGAGAGAGAGCGACGTTCAAGCCCTGACTGGGAGAGAATTTGGGGACCGCCCGGTAGGCAGTCGACTTTTCGCTGAAGACCGTGAACGTCGCCACGTCGGTGGGGAAAGCGTACCGCGGTAAGGCACCCCAATAAAGGAGCCGGTCGAGGAGATTGTCGCTGGAAGAATCAACGAGTTCGTCATTCACCGGCGATGGATCGGCTTCCAGTTCTTCGGTGGCATCGGTTCCAGCGGCCTCCAGACCTTTCGAATCAGCGGTAGCTCCATCGTCCTCCGAATCCTCGTCATTTGGGGCTGACGGTGGTTCCTGATTTCCGAAGATCGCCTGGTCAAACGCCTTCGTCACGTCGGCGACGAATCCGTTGAGTAAAGCTTGGCGTGTAGCCGGGAGAATCTGATCTGGAAGCCAGTTGTCGATTCCGGCACGCAGCTTCGTCTCGTTCGTCTTCAGCCAGTTGGCGAAATCCTTTCGATGGATTGTGCCGATGCCTTCGCGGAAGTCCTGCACCGTCCCGAGCACCGAGAAGAGGTTCGAGAGGCCCTCGCTTTTCTCATCGAGCTGCGGCAGCCGATCTTCGTGGTAGCGCTGAAGGAGGAAGGCGCGAATGTGCCGCCGAGCAATGTCTGGGTTTTCGAGAGTCAGACGCGGGTCGACGACTTGTCCACGGATCATCGCCTTTGGGTCTGAAAAATAGTGCTCGTCGTGGCTGTCGGCGCTTCCGAATGCGACGACTGTCGCGACCGCGTTGCCCCTACGGCCTGCGCGCCCGGCGCGCTGCTGATAGTTCGCGCGGCTAGGCGGCATGTTGCGAAGCGCGACTCCTGACAGCTCGCCGATATCGATGCCGACTTCCATCGTCGTGGTGCTGCTGAGCACATCGATGCTGGTCTTTTCGAACTGGTCGATCTCGCGCCAGCCGATGTCAATGTCTTGAAACTCCATTTCGTGCTGCTCGGCCTGGGAAAAGGCTTCATCGGGCGCGGCAGTTCCCAACTGCGCAGTGTGTTCGGCCGCGATGATGGACAGGAGGTTGGGCTTGGTGGCGCTCAATGCCTCGATCACGGGATCACGATAGAAGCCCTTGCGGGCCTCGAAGACGGGATCGTTGTCCGGGTCGAACAGGTGCACGTCGGTAGAGCCGCATTCGACACATCGATGTAGTGTCGGAAGCGGACGGTGCACGGACGTGCAGGTGTTGCATCGACGCCAGTCGCCACCGATAAGGAGTGAAAGGTTGGATGCCAGCAAGCGGTCGCCTGCGCTCGTTTGCTGACAAAGTTGCATCTTGAGAAGCGGCACCCAGTGCTTTAGGAAAAACTTCTTCTGATCTGGGCTCGCCCAGACATGCTTGAGGGCGCGGAAGTCCCCCTTGTGGGCGCGCACTTTTTTGCCCGTACCCCACCAATCGTCGGGCATGTCTTTGAACCAAACGCCATTCTTTCTGATCCACGCTCGAACCCACAGCCGGGCAAGCGCGACCTTGTCGGCTGGTGCGATAGCGAGACCTTCGATCGCTGGGAGCGCCTCGATTTTGGATGCGACGTCTGGCGCCTCGACGACCGACGCGACCGCGAGCGGTTCAAGCCCAAGAATATTGTGACGGATCAGTTCGTGGATCGCGTCCGTGAGATTCTGCGGAGGCGTCGTGTTCATGAGCCCGAAAAGGGCTGCTGTCGTCGGGAGTTCGCCCGACTTGGTGTTTTTCACGCGCGGTAAGGTCTCTGACGCATTGGCCAATTTCGGCCTAAGGCGAATGCCGAACTTGTTGGCCGCAACGACGGCTGCGATCCAAGCGTGGTTCAGCCGCAATATTGGGCTAAAGCTAGGATCAGTTGCGACCATGTTGAAGCCTGCCGGCACCAGCGCGCGCAGCGTGTCTCTCAAAGAAAGATTTTGGAGCGAAGGCGCGAGACGTGCTGCGACTTGCCGAGAGTCGGAGAATGCCAGCACCTTCCGACCTCGAAGAGGAGCAAAGTCAGTGGCTTTTGCGGGGCTTGGCGGCTGCACGCTGATCTGTGAGGACACCAACGCCTGGAAAGGTTGATCGCCCTTCGTCTGATGGTCTTGGACGCTGGTTTTTCCGCCACGAACCTTATTGCCGCAGCAGCCACATGGGATGAAGAGCCCCAGGCTCGCCGATGCGGTTGCATCTTCCACTTCGTCCTCGTCGTCCGCCTCATCCGTCCTCGGCTTTTCTGTTGAGACGGTGACAAGGCCCTGCGTGGACGGGGGTAGAAAAACAGAGCGGGTCTTGGCGCCGGGCGCGTGCTGGTTAAGACGTCCAGTTCCGAGATCATAAGTCGCCTCCAGGCCCATGTGATCCTGGGTCGGCGGCTGCAGCATGATGTCGAGAGCTTCGAATTCCTCGACAACACCTTCGGCGGTGAAGAGGCGGTGTCCCGCTTCTGAAAAGAGAATGTCGGGCTTCGAAACGTCGCGCGTGTAGGCTCGCGCATAAGAGGTGCCGCAGTAGCGACAGGTGAAGTATGGCAGGACTGGCGCCGCACAGCCGCAGCGGTCGACAGGCTGGGTGTAAAGCCGTCCGATAGGACCGCCACGCTCGGCGGGTTTAAGCTCAGTACAAACGGGATCGAGGCATGCCCACAGTCCAGGCAAGCCTCGGAAGAATGCATGGACACGGCAGGGCAGCAGGCTCGCATCGTCGTCCGTTCGGCGTGCCCTGCTCCCCATGGCGATCAGAGAATTCACGGCGCGATCTGCGGCAGTCGGGTCGGCCTTTGGAAACAAGAGGTCGCGCAATTCATCGAACGACTGCGCTGCCCTCATCGTCGAGTTCACGAGGAGGCTGAAGGGGCCGTACTCGCTCAAGGCGTCGTAGAGTCGTGAGCCAATGTTGTTGCCGTCCGCCACAACCCCGCGAGCGTTCAGAAAATCTGAGACGGCCGCAGCCTGCTTGTTCGCGTCGTCGGAAAAGAACTTGTTCAGATCGACAGTGTTGAGCGCTTGGACGTCGGCTTCGACGCCTGGTGCTTCGGCCTTCCTGAGCTTCAAATCACCCAGCACAGGAACGAAGGAGGCGGCGGGAACGCCGCTAAGCTGGTTGCCGAAGGTTCCCGCCTTCTTCTTGCCCTCCTCGCTAAAGCTGGCTGTCGCGCAGATGACCTGGAAGCGTTCTGGCGGAATCCCCAGCCGATCGCGCAGTCGGCGAAGCAGCAGGCCGACTTCCGCGCCCTGCGCGCCTCGATATAGATGCGCCTCGTCGAGAACGATCAGGAACTTCTCATTGGGACAGGCCGCTAGCCATTCGCGGGTTTGATCGAAGATAGTCCGCTCGATGGGGCGGAGCATCATGTACTCCAGCATGGAGTAGTTGGTGATCAGGAGGTCGGGTGCCGTCTTCTGCGCTTCGTAACGCGTTAGGAGTTCGGCATCGTCATCGAGGGTGACTGCGCGGCAAAACTCGCCGCCTTTCTTCCATTCGCCTGATCCAAACCATTCGGTGATGTCTTCTTTCGCAGGCCACTTACCTCGCTTCATGAGTGAGCCACGAAGTTCGAAGGCGCGTTTGTCCTCGTCCGCGATAATTGGTTTGCCGGTTAGGTGACGCTCAGCCGCCTTGTCGATCTCGACAAAAAATTCCCCGATTGACCTGAGCCGTTGGCCATCCTTCTTTCGTGAACGCACGCCAGCGTAAGGCGTGCGACTGGTATAGCGCGCGAACTTCGCAGTGCGCCCGGACCACTCGATAAACATCGAGCGCACGCGCTCATGCCCGAACAACAGGCGCAGACGTCCAAGCTGATCGTTGACCAGCGCGTTCATTGGATAGAGCACCATCGCTCTGACAGCGGAGTAGTCGAGAAACTGTTCGCTTTTGTCCCGCGCTTCGATGGCGAGCTTGCCGAGGATGGGAAGTAGGAAGGACTCGGTCTTACCCGAGCCAGTCCCCGTCATGATCATAAGATTCGCTTGGTCTTTCAGGACCGTGCGGATCGCATCGGCCTGGTGCGTGTAGGGAGGATCGAACAATAGCGGCTTGCCATATTGCTCGTTCGATAGCCGCAGATAGGCCTCAAGCGCAGCCGAAGGAACTCCCTCCATCTCGGCGTATTTGGCCCCGGTTTGGTAGCGTGGAGTCGATTCCAGATACGGCGGCTGAAAGATGCCACCGGCTTGTTCCAGCAGCGTGTGGCGTTGTGCGACCACCTTCGGGTCGGCGATGTGGTAGGTCGCTTCGATGTAGCCGATCAGGGAGGATTGTAGGCTCACAATCGTCTCTTGGATAGTGAGCGTCATCGCCGTGCTCCTTCGCGATTTGGCTGCATCCACAGTGTTGATTGAAGCAAAGCGATCTCCGCCTTTTGCATAGCCGTTGGCATCGAATATCGGAAGAGACCGTTATTGGCCGGCGACTTAGAGCCGACCAACGCAAGTCGCCGCTCAGCGAACGACGGCAGCGGGCAATGAAAATCGAAGTGCGTAAGAGCGCCCTCATCGAGCACATCGAACTCCTGCGGCGAATCTCGTGTGGCGTCGATGGCTGCCTGAAGCCGCCAAGCCGAATCACAGCCCCGTTCGAATGAGTCGGTAGGCGACAGGTCGATCAAGCGACGGGCTTTGCCCATCTCTAGATCGACAACAGACCACAGCTTGAACCCGTAGGCTTGCGGCCGACGAGCAACGAACATTCCGCTGTCAGTGGCGAGAGGGGACCGCCATCGCCCTTTGTAAAACCTCGACGATTTTTCGGGCCCAAGAATTTCAAGTCCGTCGATAATCGGCGCACAAAAAGGCGCGACCGTCAGCCGCGCTCTCAAGGTATCAACGTAATCTTTCGCGCTTGCTACCGCAGGCAGCCGCAGCCACGCGCCTTCTTTGAGTTCCGAAAGACCGAGGCTTCGCAAATGTGCGCCCAGCTCTTGATCATCAGGACGGTTCAAGGTGCGAACTGGACCATCGTCATTGACCAATTTTGCGAGGTCGTCGGGCAGCGCCGATGGGAAGTCGCCGGCGACGCCGAGGATGATTGCTTCATGCGGTGAGCGGAGCACGAACGCGGGAGAGGCCGGACGTAAGATGACAGCGGGGACATCCCACTCGTCACCAACAATCTTACGCATCTCGAGAATGTCCCCGTAGGCGATGAGATCTTCCAACGCTAGTTCGACAGCGTCGCGAATGTTTTGGGTGCCACCAAGAGGATCGCTGACAAACCTGATCAGGTCCGCTGACGAACATGGCGCCAGCAAGTAGCTCCCACGCCGCAACGCAGGCTTCAGTACGCCGTGCATGGCGCCAGACGGTGGAAGTCCCAAAGCGACTGATGTCAGAGCTACAAGTTCGGCAGGTTCGATCGCACGCATCACGCGGTCTCCTTTAAGATCGCGGTTGCGGGCATTCGTGAAACAGCGTGAGCAAGGAACGCACCGCGCAGTAAATGCCCTTGGTCGAGAAGATGGGCGAGAAACTCCGTCTTGTCGTCGATGGCGTCGAGGCGAAGCTTGAGCGGACGATAGGCTAAGGTGAGAGCGAGCCGCGCCAACCATTCGTCCGACTCCACCTGGTAGTGCCTGGCGTAGTGGACGAACGCTGGGACGGCCGACACGTAGTCAGTGGGCCAGTCGCTCCGCCTCATTCGATAGCCAAAGCCCTGCGAACCACCGACCTTCGCCTGGGCTTGGTCGAGCGACGGTGGGTTACTCAGCACAAGGCCAGCGAAGTCGCGCCCGCAGCAGAGGGCAGTGAGTTCCTCACGCAAACGTCTCACCGTCAGGTCGCGACGAACCAATGCCCAATGACCGACAGGTTTCGCTTTCTCCCACCGACGCATGCCATCGATCAGCCGGATGACCGCAAGCCCCCGGTGCGGTGGGAGCGATAGGTTCTGCTTCGTTCCGAGCGACGAGAAGTCCTTGAACTTCGAGTTGGAAGGAGCGCTTACGAAGATCGACTGCGTCAGGTTCTTATACCGCGCGACGTATAGCGCTCCTTCGCCGTCGGGTCTTACGCCAACGAGCGCGGTTTCTAGGGGGAGTGGAGACTTCTCCATCGGATTGCCGAGCGAGTAGCAACTGAGCGTCGGCAATTCCTCGTGATCTGTTTCGTCAATCAACCGCACCGCCCCATTGGTGGGATTGAACTTCCAGCGAAGTGGTTCGACGGTGCGTGGGAAGCGTTCCGCCTGTCTGCCAAGTTCGTCGAGGCTTGCGACGATGTCGATCTGATACGCTTCGTCGATTTGGTCCGAGTACCGGCGACACGCCTTTTCAAGGGCCGCGGACAGTAGGTTTGACGGCTCGCCTACACGCGTTGCACCGAGCTGCATAGTGCACTCAGGATGTCCTGCTGCGCCGTAGGTGACGAGGGACCATTGAACCCCCCGGCGCGGTGGTCCGAAGGCTTGTAACGTGGCGTCCCCGCTCACTACCATTTCGAAGGTCGCGTCCGGCGGCTCAATGATCAGGCGAAATCCCGATTTGCCGCGCATGGCCTCCGGCCAGGCCTGAGGGGCCAAGATTTCAAACTCGAACATGTCGGAGGGGGTGGCCCACTCGCTGTTCGCTGTCAGAAGCGGCTTGAAGGCGAGCGAATGCCTCCCTGGCTCAAGATGCTCAATGCCGATCAACGCTCTAGAGTTGGAACACGCTATGATTTGGGATTCGGCCTCGTCAAGCGAGACCATCAGTTGGGCGACGTCGATATCTGCGGACGCGGCGACAAGGACAGGCTCGGTGACCAGCCAAGCTGGTAGATCGCCGGGCCTCGGGCTAAGCCCGACCGGAGCCACACTGATGCCTGTGCGCACGCTAATCCCGAGTGCCTTAAAGGCTTTACGATGGGCCTCGGTGAGTATGGACGGTGTTCTAGTGGCGTAGGCTTCGACGTCCTTCGCGAGCACCACGGCCCGCTGTAGACCAGCACTCTCGATCACATCGTTTCGCAAGTTTCCTCGAACGAGCAAAAGGTAGTCTTGACCTGATCGCACATGGCCGCCCAGCACCTCTCTATATGCGCCATCGAGTTGCCGACGCAGAACCCAGGCTGGTCTCTCGTCGATGCGAGCGACGCTGCCAAGCAAGGCTGCCATCCCATCGCTTGAGTCCTCCGCGGTCACAAGATCAGCATTCGGTGCCGGGAAGACATCGAGCCGACGTTCACCGCCGCTCAGAGCGAGCAGGACTGATGCCGGCTGGGAGGGTTCATCCTTCCCGGCAAATCGAATGCGCTGCCCTGCGAGGTTGTCGCGGTTGAGCCCAGCGCTGCGAAAATCTGGAAGCCTGAGACCAAGTGCGACATGTCCGTCTGGGAACTTGCGGGCGAGGAGCGTGAAGCGGCCTGCGGAAGCTTCCTTTTGCTTGGCGAGATCGCGACCTGAAGGTTTGGGTCGAAGCTCGGCACCGATCTTGAAGGTAGTGGTCTCAATCACGCGACGCGCGTCGCGCAAGTAGGAGCGTGCGTCCCGTCTGCGTTCCAAGTCGGAGACGATCTTGCTCAGGACGGACGGCTCGATACGCGTGACTTCAGGCGCACGCCCTTCGTCACGCAGTGCGAGCAAGATCTGGCTTGTCAATTCCGTTTGTTGGAGGAAGTCGCGAAAGCGTGACGAGGTTCCGCTGTAGCGATCAAGGAGGAGTTGGCCGACTGCATCACCGCCAGCCTGAACGGCTCGGGGTAATGCAAATCGCTGGTCGAAGAGATGATGGGCGAACGGCGTCTGAAGGTAGAGTGGAAGGATTGCTCCGCTGATAGGCCACGCAATGATATTAAAGTGACCGGCCCAGCGTCCCTTCGGTTCTGGCCCGCCGAACTCCACGCTGAAACGCCGATAAAAATTGCGTAGTCGCTGCCGATAGTCGTTTGTCCGCCACTCGTCCGGATGCCGTTCGAGTGCGGGCCAAAATTCGTCTCCAGAATACCGGTAGCCGGCTTCTGCGCCGATTGCGCACCATACAAGCCAGTGCGAGGCCGATGGCGGCAGATATCGAATCGAGGCGCTAGCCGCGTTCCAAACTTCTTCGACTTCGTCCGACGTCAGGCCGTGTTCGAGGGCATAGACAGGATACCGAGCCCCGCGGCGCCGCTTGGCGATCGCGGAAAAGGTCTCCATGAGCCTGTGCTGAACTCCCCCGAGCATACCGCTATCCGGTACCGCGCTTGGCAGCGGTGGGCAACCCGACCTTGCGCTTGATCAGATTGGGAATCTGCTCACGCGTCCAGGATCGGTAGTCGATCTCTCCGCGTTCAGCCCGCGGCAGGATCCACCGTTCACGTGCTAGGTCGGAAATCTGCGAAACGCTCCGCAATGTCGAAAAGTCGGGCTTCGCCTTGCCATCCTTAAGCACCTCGTAGGCGTTCTCAGCCAGCGTCGAGATAAAAACTTCGCGCTGGATGCCGTGTTTCAGGATGTTTTCGTTGACGTTCAAACCGACCAGTGCGGCCCGAATCGTACGCAGCCTCCAATTCGGGCCTTCGCCGAAGACGTGTTTGTCGGCGTAGTCGTGATCCCGTTCTCGAAGGTACGCCCGCATCTTTTCGAAGAGGCTGTCGGTAATGTGGAAGTGCCCGAAGCCTTTCGTGAAGCCGAGGGGCTTCAGGTAGGTGAGGTCGTCGAGTCTAAGACGATTATAGACGGATGAGCGACCCATAGAAGAGGTGGTCGTGACGGCGAGAAGTTTGGCGTGCTTGGCTGACTTTGAGATCACCCCAATCGATTCGCCGTAGGCACGGTTGAAGTCCTTCAAAACCTCCTTCGAGCGAATGAGGCACGCCACTGCCTTGCCACCCAGCAGGAAGCTGTACGGGGGAACCGCGCCTAGCACGTAGGCATCGAGAAGGCCAACAAGGCGCCTGGCGCGGTCGTGAACGTCCCAGCCGATCTCGTTGTCACGGACGGAGAGATTGTAAACTGGATCACCAAGGGCGATAACGCCTGCTAGGCGGCTGTGGCCATCATCCCAAACGAGGTACCGCATGCGCCGGCCAAACCCCGGGGATACCGGGACCGACCAAGTCAGTGTGGCGATGCGAAACAGGTCGGCTTCGGCCGTGCGGCTGCGCACCAGGATCAGGCGGAATTTGATCTTCGTGGGATCGATCTCCGCGCCATTGGCAAAGTGCGGCAACGCCTTTGGAAGTGCTCGTGCAATGAGGGGCAGAGCAGCGGTCATCTTCTCGCGCCACTGGCTGCGATGGAGGTTGCGCACGACTTCCTTTCCACCGTCAGGAAGTACGAGGTCGCCATTGTCGTCTTTCGCAAAACCGAGCGTACGCAAATGATTGCGGAGAGCGCGCTTTAACTTCGCCTCAGCACTAAATGGCTGCGCTACACGCGCCTGCTTAGAAATCATAGTCCCCTCCGGCCAAATGGATTTTGAACATTCTATAGACGCAACTACAAGCCGTGATTGTCGTCGCTAAACTTATTTCTTGCGCTGTGGATGGATAAAGCAAAGGGAACGGTTTCACTCGGGATGGGCAAAAAAGCAGAATGTCCGCTAGACGAAATGAGGCTTCGCAAGAACCTTGGCGAGGTAGTCGCCAGCGTGATCTGAGTTGAAGTCCAGCCACCACGTGTAACAGCATCGGTTCGGGGTTACGCGAAGCCGACTCGGCCGGGCCAAAGCCATGTTGAGTAGCCCGCCAATGTCAGGAGTAAAGCTGGCCCTTGCTGACAGCGAAATTTTCGCCTTGATCCCGCGTCCCTGTTGACGCACATCTCATCGTCATGATGCGCGGTGTCACTATTGCCCCCTCCGAGGTTGCCTCTACGCATGAGGTCACGACGAAGGTGTTTGTCCTCGGCAGTTTGTCAAAGGGCGTGACGGTTTATCAACAACAAGTTCGAGCATTGAACCTAGCCTGGGCGCTGCAGGAACTTAACGTTCAGGGGCGACGAGCTCTAACCAATGTCGCGGTCATCGGCGGCGGCGCAGCAGGCTTAACATTCGCTGCGGCGATATCGTCCTTCACCGGGGTGCACGTGACGCTATTTGAGCAGAGGTGGGATTTGTGCCCGCTCCAGCAAGGCTCCGACACGCGGTGGTTGCATCCCTTCATATATAACTGGCCGGCAGCGGGAAGTCGCAGGCCGAGTGCCAGCCTACCGGTATTAAACTGGAACGCAGGTAAGGCTTCAGACGTTGCCGCCAAAATGCTTGACACGTTCGGTGACCGCTGCACGGAGAATGAGGGCAGCGGTGGGCTTGTTCCTAAAGTATTTCTCGGCTTGGGTCACCTCAGAGTAGACGCCCATCGGGGCGAAGTGGAGTGGTTGGGTTTGGCCGCTAACCGGGCCGGACGACACTTTCGCGCCGGTGAACCCGCCGGTAACCGTCAAAGTTACGACACCATCGTAGTTGCTGCAGGGTTTGGCTTGGAAGCCGGGCAGCTAACCCAAGGGGCTGTTGCCTCGGCTTCTTATTGGCGAAATGACACTTTGGGGCAGCCGGTTCTAACTGGAGCAAGGCCGGTGTTTGTCGTATCAGGCCATGGCGACGGAGGTTTGGTGGATCTCTGCCGCTTGACGATCGAGCGTTTCCGTCAAGACACCATACTTGCGGAGCTACTTTTAGGCGATCTTGACGATGTTGAAAAGGAATTGCGAACACTGATTGGACCGGCCGGTGGTCGCCTGCCAGGCAACGTCAAGAAAATGCTCGACAACGCGCCAAAATCGCTGGCCAGACACCTTGAGACCGCAACAGAAAGGTTGCGATCTCGGCTGCGCAAAGACGTGCGCGCGGTTTTACACGTGAAGCCCGAGGAGGGCGAGGACTGGAGTGTCGATCGTCTCTTCGAGAATAAGAGTTCTTTTTTGAATAGGTTTCTTCTGTACTTGCTTTATGATGCAGGTGCATTTGCAATAACCTTGGAGCCGATTGCTCATTTTGCGAAGCGGCAGGGTATCCCGAAAAGTCATATCGTGCAGCGTCACGGGACTGGCTCATATGCACATATTCTCAGTCTCTTCTCGGACCATACCAAGGTGGAGGCGAGATTGACGACATTGAAGAAAAATGACGATCAATCGTCCGAGGAGCTCTGGCTGCCGGGCTTCTTTTCTCCTGATCCAAGAGGATTAGCGCCATGACACCTGCTGTTCATCCATTCGAGCCTAAGCAAAGCAAAATAGAACACCCCGAGCCAGTCCCGGGCGCATCGCAACTGGTGGCGCTGCCGTTCACCGCAGCCATAGCAGGATATCTGCGCAGTTTGGGTATCGCTGACAGAACTCGGGTTGTGCTCCATCGTGCCGTCAATCGTGAGGGGGGAGAATATCTGCAGCAACTGAGCGCCTACTCAGGAATTCCGTACAACTCAAATGCCGCCGGTAGGATGAACGCTGTCACTACGGGCATCATGGGAAAAGCCTTTGCCCTCCAAAGGATAGTGAGAACGCGAGCTTACCCGACCTCCGATGCTTTACTGAGCGACTTGAAGGAGGATATGAAGGACATTGGCGATAATCGCGATATCAAAACGGTAGCTCTGTCCTATCTAGCAATTCCGATGAGGTCTCCAGACGAATCTGTGGCTGCGATACTCTATGCCGATAGTTTTTCGTTCAACGCTTTTGCCGATGACGACCGACTTAATTGCCTAGTTGGTATGTGCGATGAATTTTGCCTGCTACTTGACAATCTAACCGAGCAGTCGCTTCCAGGAATTAGAAATTACGAACTGACGCGAGGGAAGGCTGTTGAAGATTCATCAACCGTCTATCCAAGACTTCAGCAGGTACTTGAAGACCATGTGACGCCAAAATTTGCTCAGCTTACATCGCTCAATTTCGAAGCCGGGAGCTAGCGCCTCCGGTGTCGACTCAGTTTGGGGCGTCTCAATGCAGAGCGTCTTTGTGTCAGCTTTGAACATCATCGCCGGACCCTGCCGCGTCACTCAGCCCGCGCTCCACTACGCAACATTTGGGCCGGCATCGAGTGACCACAATGCCTGGAGCCGGGGCTTCGAAGTGACAATACGGCTCCGCGCCTAAGTAGTTCATCGGCTTACGGCAGTGGCAGCTTTGCTACCCTTTCTTGCCGCTAACGGGCCGAAAGTTGCATATGATGGCGCTCCGCAAGAGCGGGCATTCAACCGCTACCGGTGGCGAGCCTTTGTGGCCTGCCTTCGAATAGATCTACCGCGTGCCCGGCATTGTCGACGCGTAAGCGATATGCCGGGGTCCGACCCATGCGTGACTTCCCCAGCATTGGAGACAGGCGCTTGTGAGCGAACTACTTTCGCACGGGGTCTGGGTCTTGGACCATCACTGCGTAAATTGGCCGGAATGACTTTACAGAAATCGGCCGTCCCCAAATATTATCGTCTTTCGATATCGATTGAAGGAACAACATCATCAATCCCCTCCCGACGATATCCGCCACTCAGTTCGCGACCGCCTTCGATCTCAGGCCAAATCTGGTTGCATGGTTCCTCGGCGCCGGGGCATCGGCCGCCTCCGGTATTCCGACCGGCTATGCCATGATCCGGGATTTCAAGGCACAGATATTCTGCCGTGAGACCAACCTTTCGAAGCGGGAGATTGACACGGCGGATCCGATTTGGATCGAGCGGATCGATGCCTTCTTCCGGAAAACGTTGCTGCTGCCCCCTGACGGCGACCCGACGGAATATGCCAAGGCCTTCGAAGCGGTATATCCGCAACCCCGGCATCGCCGGCAATATATCGACGACGCGATCTCCAAGGGCACGCCCTGCTTCGGGCACAAGGTGCTTGGGAGCCTGATGGCGGCTGGCAAAGTCGACTGCGTATTTACGACGAACTTCGATCCACTGATCGAGGAGTCGGCACTTTCGGCAAACGTGATTCTCCCTGTCCCAGACCAGCACCGGCCGGCAGTAGCGGCGATCGATTCTGCTGGCCGGGCCATGCGTTGCCTCAATGAGTCGGACTGGCCGTTGGTGGCGAAGCTTCACGGCGATTATCAGTCGATAGCGATCAAGAATACGGGATCGGAGTTGGAGGAGCAGGACGACCAGATGCGGCATGTGCTGGTGGAAGCCGGTAAGCGGTTCGGGATGGCCTTTGTAGGCTATAGCGGTCGCGACGCCTCGATCATGGAGGCACTGACCGCCGTTCTCGATACGCCGGCGCCATTTCCCAACGGGCTGTATTGGCTAAGCTCGTCAGCCTCGCGCCTGCTGCCCGTAGTCAATGAATTCCTGAGCCGGGCCCAGGCGGTCGGCGTTGAGGTTGCTGTCGTCGAGTGCGCGACCTTCGACGAACTTGCTGCCAACATCATCAAGACGACTGATCTGCCCCGGGCCCTCTTCGATAGGGTGATGGAGGGGCGTCCGACACCACGCCTGGTGCCGGTGCAAATGCCAACCACCGAAGCCCGAGCCTTCCCCGTCCTGCGGTATTCCTCCCTTCTGGTTGAAAGGATGCCGCCTACGGCGCGGCGCATTAGACTGGCACAATCCACGACCTCCGCCGCCGTCCGAGAATTGCTGAAGGAGAACAGTGTTCGGGCGACGGTTGCGGCGCAAGGCAGGGAACTGGCCGTCTTCGGCAAAGATCGGGATATCCTCGATACGCTAGCGCCACTCGGTGCGACGCTGGATGGCGAGGTCAAACTGGATCCGGTCGCCGATAGCTGGGCGATGGGCCTCCTTTACGACGCCCTCGTCAGGGGCTTGGCACGACGCCTCCCGCTCATTCCGCGCTACAAGCGTGCCGGACATTCCCTCGTTATTGCCCCACCCCGCGAAGCAGACGATCTGGAGCGGGCCCGTCGGGACGCACACGCGCTGTCTAACCTCCGGAGCGCCTATAAGAGCGATTTGACCGGTACCGTTCCGGGCACCGGATTTCCATTCCAGGAAGGTGTGTTTCTGAAGCTGGACATGGTCGACGGGCGCTGGTGGTGCGGCTTCGAGCCGTACACCTTCGTGAATATCCCGCGGGCCGAGGAGCCCCAGAATGGGAATCCGGGGCGTGAGGAATTCTCCAATGCGGATCCCATGGGCGCGCGTCCTGACCGCAGCGGTGACCCTGCGGGCGACTGGCGGCGTGAACGGTGGGCGCAGCGCTACAACAAGAACTGGGCGAGCATCATCGCTGGCTGGGCCCAGCTTCTGACCAACGTCAGCGGCGGGACGAAGCGGGCGTTCGGGCTGGAGGAGGGCGCCGGGATTGATGCCGTGTTCCAGGTGTCCCCGGTGACCGGCTGGAGCCGGCCGGGCCATCACCACGTCTATTTTGACAGGACCACGTAATGAGCTCCCCTGCCTCGTTGACAAAACTTCCGCCGTTCACGCTGCTAGACGAGCCGTACCTGTCCTTCTCGCCTTCGGATTCCAGTCAGGTCGACGTTCATCCGCTCCGGGGGCTTGCGAATTTCGGGCCCTATTCGAAGGGGTCGTTCGGCGGCTTCACCTCCCGGATAAGGATCGCGACCGTAGGTCCGGAGAGCGCCTTTAAGCGACGCGGCGACTTGATGCTGTTGCTGCGCAACGTGCATCGCCCGACTGACAGGTCCGAATATGTTCCGCAATATCCGGGGTTTGAGCGGCTCTTCAATGTAGCCCTAGAGTCGGCCCCACGCGACGCTCACATCAAATGGCCCGAGCATCTGCACGAGCTGCCCGGCGAGGGCGATCCGCAAACCCGGCTCTACCTCGCGATGGAGGCGGCACTGCGGCGGCTCGATATGCTTCGCAACGCGTTTGATGTCGTTTTGGTTCACTTCCCTGACAGTTGGAATCCGGCCACTCGCGGCAAATTCTTCGACGCCCATGATGCACTCAAAGCACTGGGTGCCAGATATAATATTCCAACCCAAGTGCTGAACGACCGTGCCTTCACGTTCACCCATAAGGGGTCGCTCGCATGGCGGCTGGCGACCGCCCTCTACGTGAAGGCAGCAGGCACGCCGTGGAAGCTGGCGCCGCTGAAGGGCGTGCCGGCCGATACCGCATATATCGGGCTGGCCTATGCGCTACGCGGGGACCAGCGGGATGCCCATTATGTGACTTGCTGTTCGCAGGTGTTCGATATGGATGGCGGCGGCATGCAGTTCGTGGCCTTCGAGGCCCAGGACCCCGTGGCCGACGTTGCCGAGGCGCGAAGAAATCCGTTCCTGAGCCGCGACGACATGCGCGCCGTTCTTGCCCGTAGCCTAGAACTCTACCAGGGCCGCAACGGCGGCAACCTGCCTAGGCGAATGGTCATCCACAAGACCACGGCCTTCAAGGACGGCGAGATCGAAGGGGCGTTCGATGCGCTGGCTAGCGTCCCGGAAATCGAGTGCATCGAGGTCAGTTCGGCATCCTGTTGGCGCGGCGTCTGGCTGATCGAGTCGGGCTTGCCCAGGCCCCCTACCAGACCGTCAGGCTATCCGGTGCCGCGGGGAACGATGGTGGTGCGGTCCGGCAATTCCGCGCTAGTCTGGGTCGCGGGCAACGCGCCGGAGGTCTCGACCAAGGGCGATTATTATCAAGGCAAGAAGAGCATCCCGCGCCCGCTGCAACTGATCCGTCATGCCGGCAGTGGACCGCTCGAATTGACCGCCCACGAGGCGCTAGCACTGACCAAGATGGATTGGAACAACGACGCGCTCTACGACCCGGTGCCGGTTAGCATCCGCTATTCGCAGAAACTAGCGCGCACGATAGCGAATGTCCCGGACCTGCCGAGGAACGTCTATCCCTATCGCTTATTCATGTGAGCTTCTTTGGCCCTCACCGCCGCTGGGTTCGCCTGATGGGATCAGCCCGTCCCCGTCGCGCGGATGGTAGCTAACTCAACACATCCGCTCAAATCCGGACATTCCGCTAGCTGTGCGGTGATCGGATCTCACCCGTCTGGCTGTGCGTGGCGCCAGTCGTCGCTTCGACAACTGCCTTACTGATCGTCCGACGACATCCGTAGCGGTCCGATCTTATCCTGTTCAAAATGTGGGGTAAAATGAGGGCTTCGATGTAGGCGATCAATAAAGTTATAGCTATTTCAACTGGCTAGCAGTCAAAGTGGCGGAGAGAGCGGTATTCGAACACATAGCGCGCCGTGCAACCTCCTGAGCAATCCACATTCACCAGTCATTGAGCTTCTAATGAGTAGCAGGGCAATTTCGCGATCTCGCCGGCCATTGTCCTCAGTGTTACTTCCCCATAAGTGTCGGCAACCGACCTAGCTGCCTGACCCTGAATTGCATCTAGAATGCGGGGAGGGATACCAGCCTCCATGCCAATTGTTTTGAAGCGGTGACGCCAGCCGTGGTTGGGTGCCACATGCGGATCTGCCACAAAGGTGCGTCCGAACTCGGCGAGCCGGTTTTTCAGGCCGCGCAAAGCCCCCCGAACATTTTCTGACGAGTCGACATTCAAAAAGAGGTGGCCGCTTGCAGCATCTTGCACAAAAGCGGGGAATCCTAGATCGATCACCTGCCGATGTAGGGGTACTTCGCGGGCCTCATTGGTTTTGACCGTTCCAGCTTCAGGGGTAATGCGAATTACCCACACGTCACCGCGCAACGAGACGTCCTGCTTTCTCAACTGGGCCAGTTCGCCGACGCGAGCTCCCGTAAATGCGCACAACCAAGGAATCCAACGCTTCGCCGCAAATGTCTTCGGATTTTCCTGCCCCCGCTCAAGAAATATCGCGCCAGAAAGGATTGTTTTGGCCTCTTCATCAGAAAAGCCCTTCGATCTATGGCGAGCAGGTTTTCCGACCTTCAAGGTCACACCCACAGCTGGGTTATGAGCGACGAGTCCGTTGGCGACCCCCCAGCCGAAGACGACTTTCAGAGCCGAGAGATTGCTATCCTTGACCGTTTTGGCGGAAATCATCTTTCCGGTCTTCGGCGAAGGTGTGCTCAGTCGGTGATCTTTGAAGGCGATGACATCCTTGGCCGTAACCTTCGTTGCATCGTTGTGTTTCAGAAACCGAGCAAGATAGGCAAAGGCGTCCCTGTAGCTTTCGTAGGTGCTCGGTTTTCTGCCCGCTGCTTTGCTCTCCTTCCACCAGCCGTCCACGAGCCCAGTCAAGGTCGCTGTGTCAGAGTTCTCCTTTGAAGCTGCCTGAATAACTGCCGAACGATGAAGGCAACTTGGTTCCTCTCCTGGCTCAAACTCGCCGTGTTCAAGCCTTTGCAGCGTTAAGCTGGCTCTTTGCAGGGCGGCGGCCACTGCACGTGCAGTCTTTTGAACGCTCCAGGCGTCATCGCTGAAGTCATTTTCGGTCAGGATATTCTTGGCGCTACTAATGCATCCATCCCTCATCGATTTCCAAAAGATGTTCTCGATTGGCATTGTCCCTGGGATGGGATCAGCAATGCCTTCCACTCCAGCAACGGGATCGGTTGACGGCAACGGGTACTTCTTCCACATGCCCTCGTACAGATCGGTGTGCCAGTGCAGCTGTTCACTCGGATTATCGTAGAATTTCGCAAGCCACTCATCGTGCACAGCCGTGGCAAGAAGGTGCGCCTCACGGTCGGTAATTAGGCGCGGTGTGAGCGGATCTACGCCAGCAGCAGGGCTGCGTCCATCAACCGAGCCGTTTCCTAGCCGAAGCTGCGCCCACTCACGTTCGTGTTCCGCAAGGACTTCTGCGAATTTTCGCTTTGCCTCGTTGGGGTCCTTCGTTCGAAGCGTCCTGTTGACTTCTTTGCGACCAGTCAACAAAGCGATATCGGCTGGTACCCGCTTGCGGAACCAGTAAACGCCGGTCTTACGATGTTTGACAGGACGGCTCATAGCTAGGACCATGTGTAACACCTGTGTGTAGCACTCGGGTAGCCCTAAGCATATAATTTTGCTGGTTTTTCAGCTGCATCAACACCTTAGGAGGGTGATGGTGCCCAGAGGCGGACCAGGACATATTGGACGCGGCCTGACCCAGGGGAAGACTTGTTGCCCGTTGGGTCTGTCGGCGAGCAGGTCGCGTAGCAATCAACTGAGTTGGTGTTCCGTTGGCTGTCTAGCATCTTGGAATCCGGCTTTCGCGCCGGCTTTCCCAGTTGTACCAGCGAGGCGCTTCTGAGTTACAGTCTCAACTCGCTTTGCCCCCTCGCATTTCTGGGCGAAGCATCTTGATCTTTTGGATGTTGGAGTGCCGTGCCACGCAAATTGCCCGGAGTGTATGTACAGGGCGATGTAAGCGAACGCGAACTCGCTTCAGAAGCCGAGGACCGACACCATTGACCACATGAATGTGATCTGATGACGCTGCTGTCATAATGCAGCCCAGACCTCTACCGGCAGTTCCGGCGCTCATTTGAATGCGTCATTCAAGACATTTGCCAACCTGGCTGGAGCAAGCGCTGCTTGGCTTTTCGCGACGTTGCGTGCATCAGTTTCGTAGGTTCGGCCGAGCACTGACAAGGTGCCCTCACTCAGCACAGGATCCGCATAGGCGAACTTTCTTGCCAAGGACAAAACTCTCCTGCGCCCAGACATCCGGATCCAGCACCTTGGCCTTCGCTTGGTCGACCTGAAGCTTTGAAATACCAGCCTTGTCGTTTGCATCGAAGATCGCTCCGGGCACGAAACATAGCCACCGAACATTCGATCCCAATAAGCGTGCAGGTCTATTGTTTCCCCGCTGGCCGACACAAGGGGGGAGATGGCAGCGTCGCCGTTGCACTACCGCCTTATCACAATCGAAGCGCGCCGGATTTCCCAGCCTTCCCGTTCCAGTTCCGGCACGCTGTGGTTCTCGCTCGGGTAGCCGACGCAGAAGTAACCGATCAGCGTCCACTCCGGCGGCGCGTCCAGGATCGTTGCCACTTCAGCCGGGTCGAGGATCGATACCCAGCCCATGCCTATTCCTTCGGCGCGCGCCGCCAGCCAAAAGGTATGGATCGCCATCACCGCCGAATATTCGATGGTCGCGGGCATGGTTAAACGGCCGAGCCCATGTCCCTGTTCTGTCGCGCGGTCGGCGAAAACCGCGAATTGACAAGGCGCTTCGTTCAAGCCGGCGAGCTTCAGGCGCGCATAGAGCGCGGCGCGTTCGCCGCCGAACGATGCGAGCGCCTCCGCATTGCAGCGCTCGAAGCATGTCCTGACGGCGGCGCGGCATTCCGCACTCTCGACCATGACGAAACGCCAGGGCTGGCTCAGCCCGACCGAGGGCGCAATGCTGGAGATGTCAAGCAGCCGTTCCAGCGCGCCTTCGGGGAGCGGCGTCGGCTTGAATCGCCTCACGTCTCGCCGCCACAGGAAGAGATTGGCCAGATCGGCGCGAAAATCGTCCGGAAATTCCGGGTCTGACGTCATGGTGTCGTACTGCCTTTGCGAAGAAAGTAGGGGAGTAGGGCAATAAGGCAGCAGGGCAGTAGGGCAGTAGGGCAGTAGGGCAGTAGGTTGCGTGCGTCAAGTTCTGCAAAAATGGCGTGGCATTAGCGGTGACGTTGGCGTATCCGCCGCGCAGCCCCGTATTTAGCGGAGCGGCGGACATGGCGGGCCGCGTCTCAGGCGGCCAATGCCCTCAGGTTCTCCTTCTTGTGCTCGCGCAGATGATCCATGTTGAGGTAGCGGGTCGCCTCGAGCCAGTTCTCGTGGATCTCCACTGATTGCGCGCTTTTCCTGCTCGATTAACTGCAGAAGCGCGGCGTAACCGCCAAGCAGGCCCACCGGCGGAATATTTTCGCGCAATCCCTATAACGTGAAGGAGAAGGTAACTAAGGAGCGCGGCTCGTGCGCGTGAGGTATATCCGAACGTGTGCAGCAGATCGTCGCGCTCTCCCCGGACATATCCGCGCGCCACAGAGCCTCGGTGGCCGGCCGCTCGGACGCGCAGGCGGATCCAAAAATCCACAGATGCATTCCGGTCATATGCTAGCTGCCAAGCATATGACCGGCATTTCGCAAGGCGCCTAGGAAGAGACCGGCATGGACGGTGACATCGATCTTGGCCTGCATAGACAGGGGCATGCTGGCCCAGTTCTCCAATGGCGAAATGAAATGTGAAAAAGTGCCATTGACCATGCAAGAGCGGGTAACAAGGCCTTGTCTGTCCAACGCGACCACGCCCGTCTGGTCGGCTCGATATCGGATGGCTGCGATCCGCTGGACCTCCGAGTCACCATCGACCCGCACGTCGAAAACCAGGACACCGTGGCTCCTCGTGGCTATCTCTGCGGCTTTTTGGTTGAAGCTTAGGGAAAGTGAGCGGACGCTTTCGACCGCCATCTTGAAAATCGCCAAATCCAGTTCATCCAACGCCATGTAGGCTATTGCGCGCAATATAGGAGTGATTGCAACGACGCACACGGCTTGTTCACAGGTGCCGGCTCACGACCAATCCTTCAGCTGGTTTTGCCACTCGGCAACCGACGGATTCGTGTTCCAGATCGAACTGATCCTGAAGCGGGGCGCGCGCACTGTCCTTGAACTTGGGCTTCTGCACCCCCGCCGTTAACGAACTCCGTACCTTCCTCGTCACTTCGCCAATTCGCGTGTGGCCTATGCAAGCATCCCTAACGCAGGTTTGGATAGGTCAGCTTCTTTCCCAGCAATGCCTCGAGGTCGCTTCTTGGGTTTGGACATCAATGAAAGAGCCCGCTGTCGGCGCCCGGTGCGCCACGGCATGTCAGCGATCAGACTCCACCGGGTTCACAAAGTTGACTCGCTGGGGTAGGGGGACCGCAGAGAAATCTCCGGTCGCAGCCTTACCCGGTCAAAACAAGGATACCACGATGAAGACTCTCGTCATCTGCTCCGGCGGATTGGACTCCGTTTCCCTTGCTCACAGCGTGGCAGCGGAGCACGAGCTCGCCGGCCTCCTGTCTTTCGATTACGGCCAACGGCACAGGAAAGAATTGGGCTTCGCCGCTCTCTGCGCGGAGCGACTGAACACTATGCACCAGATCATCAACATCCCCGAAATCGGCCGCGGCCTTTCCGGCTCAGCGCTCACCGATAATCTCGACGTGCCGGACGGCCACTACGCCGAAGACACGATGAAGATCACGGTAGTGCCGAACCGAAACGCCATCATGTTGGCAATTGCCTTCGGTCTCGCCACCGCGCACAAGGCCGAGGCGGTGGCGATGGCCGTACATGGTGGGGACCATTTCATCTATCCAGATTGCCGTCCGGCCTTCATCGAAGCTTTCCAGATGATGCAAGACCGCGCGCTGGAAGGCTACGCAGAGATTCGCCTTTATACGCCTTACGTCAACCTCACAAAGGGCGACATCGTCCGGGATGGAGCAAGACACGGAACGCCATTTGCGGAGACCTGGTCGTGTTACAAGGGCGGCGAGCGTCACTGCGGACGGTGCGGGACCTGCGTGGAGCGGCGCGAGGCGTTTCATCTCGCGGGGCACGCTGATCCTACCGACTACGAAGACCCTGTCTTCTGGCTCGAGGCGCTGCGGAGGAGGAGCGCCTGATGTTCCGCATCACCAAGGAATTCCACTTCTCGGCCTCGCACCAGCTCACCTCTTTGCCGCCGGATCATCAGTGCGCGCGCCTGCACGGGCATAACTACATCGTCGAAGTGGAACTTTCGGCGAAGGACCTGGACGCGCACGGCTTCGTGCGCGATTATCACGATCTGGCGCCGTTCAAACGCTATATCGACGAGAGCCTCGACCATCGGCACCTCAACGAGGTGCTGGGACATGAGCAAGTCACGGCGGAATACTTGGCCAGACATTTCTATGAATGGTGCAAGGCACTCCTGCCGGAAACCGCGGCCGTGCGGGTGAGCGAAACCCCGAAAACCTGGGCGGAATACCGGCCGTGACGGACACGTGTCCCGCAATCCGTGTGAGCGAGATATTTGGGCCCACGATCCAGGGCGAGGGAGTGCTCATCGGTTTGCCTACAGTCTTCATCAGAACCGGCGGGTGTGACTACCGGTGCTCCTGGTGCGACAGCCTCCATGCGGTGGACAGTCAATTCCGCCACGAATGGAAGATGATGCCAATCGATGCGGTGTGGCAAAGCGTCGTTGGGCTTTCCGGTGGCCGGCCAGTGATGGTGTCGCTGTCAGGCGGCAATCCGGCCATTCAGCCCTTCGGTGCGCTGATCGAGCGAGGCCATGGTGAAGGTTACCGTTTTGCGCTGGAAACCCAGGGTTCGGTGGTCAGGGACTGGTTTGCGGATCTTGATGTGCTGGTTCTCAGCCCAAAGCCGCCGTCAAGCGAGATGAGGACGAACTGGGCTGCATTCGGGGCGTGCATAGAAGCAGCGCAGGAGAAGCCGCAAATCGTGCTCAAGCTCGTTGTTTTCGACGAGAATGACTACGCCTACGCCAAAGACGCCGCGGCGCGATTTCCGCGCCTTCCGGTCTATCTGCAACCCGGCAATCACACGCCACCGCGCCCTGGCAATGAAGACGCACCTGTCGACCTGGACGGAATAATAAAACGCATGGAGTGGCTTGTGGAAAAGGTGACACACGACAGGTGGTTCGAAGCACGCGTGTTGCCGCAGTTGCACGTTATGCTCTGGGGAAACAGGAGAGGCGTTTAGTCGCGCCTGTGCGGGAAATGCGCCCGCGGATTTTCGGTTCGACCGGCCAGATGTTGACCATCTAGATCCCGATCGCAGCCACCAAGGCAAACAGGTTGCCTCGACGACCTTTCGGCCGCTGCCAGGCCGCATGTCCGCCGACGGTCTGCCCTTGTTTTTAAGAGGGCACGCGCCTGCGGCGAATGCGGCACTGCGTGAGCGGTCCTGCGCGTTATCGCGCCGCCGCTGCTTGGCACGGCACTTGCGCCCGAGATGGCAGCAGCGTTCGACCGGAGCGCCGCCAGTGAGAGGCCTTGAAGCGAGGAAGAGCCCGCCCCGATCCGGCAGGGAGAGAAACGGTGTTAGCTCCACAAGTCCACAGCGCGAACGCCGGGCCTCGTAAGCCCCATATTGCGCGGCTTTACGTTCAGGTGCTTGCCGCCGTCGCCCTTGGCGTCGCTGTTGGCTTTTTCTATCCGGGGACCGGAGAGGCTCTGAAGCCGCTCGGCGATGCTTTCATCAAGCTCGTGAAGATCATCATCGCGCCTGTCATCTTCCTGACAATTGCGACCGGCATCGGCGGCATGAACGATCTCAAGAAGGTCGGCCGGGTCGCCGGCAAGGCAATGATCTATTTTCTCACCTTCTCGAGCCTCGCATTGATTGTCGGTCTCATTGTCGCAAATGTCGTTCAGCCAGGTGCCGGCCTCAACATCGATCCAGCCTCGCTCGATGCTCAGGCCGTGAAGGGCTATGCGGCGAAGATCCACGAGCAGTTCGTGACCGGCTTGCTGATGCCGTCAATCGTTGGTGCCTTCGCCGAAGGCGATATCCTGCAGGTCCTGTTCTTCTCGGTCCTGTTCGGCATCGCTCTGGCGATGGTCGGCGACACCGGCAAGCCTGTGCTTTCTTTGCTTCAGGCGCTCCTTGCGCCGGTGTTCAAGCTGGTCGGCATTCTGATGAGGGCCGCGCCCGTCGAAGGGGCGAGCGCCAGGCGGTCGGTCGTGGGCCTCGGCATCCCGGCCGGATATTCATTCAATCTGCACGGCACCAATATCTACATGGCGCTGGCCCCCCTCTTCCTCGCCCAGGCGACGAACACGGATCTGTCGATCGGCGGTCGGATCCTGCTGCTGTTCGTCGCCTTGCTCTCTTCGAAGGGAACAACTCGCATTACCGGTGCGGGCCTCCTCACGTTGGCTGCGGCGCTCTTTGTCGTTCCGACCGCCCCAGCTGCCGGCGTGACGCTTATTCTTCGCGTCGACCACTTTGTGTCGGAGTGCCGTGTGCTGACCATTTTTCTCGGCAACGCAGTGGGAAGGCTCGTTGTCGCCCGGAGCAGGGCGAGCCGGATGATGGACGATTGGCAAAGGCTCTCACGAGCGGGTCCTTCGGCGCTCGGGCGTTGAAGGGCAGATCGCCCGGCGTGATGACCGGTGGTCTCGGCTGGCAACTCGCGAACGCCGCTCAGCTATTGCAGTCAGCCCATTGGAGCGAAGCCGTCATAAAGCAACCGCCAGATGGCGCCGGCATCGACATTGTGAGCCCCCCGCGACTGCCGATACTGCGGGAACTGCCGGGCAAGCGATCCAAAGCGACGACCAACTTTCACGCCAAAAGGCCAGCCGTTGCTGCCCCGTTAACGGCTGATTGGAGCCCGACCCATGTCCAAGCAAAACGCCGGCCTTGTCGCCGTAATCGGTTTCCTAGTCCTCGCCCTGTCCGTGCTGGGAACGCTAAAGCGACAGCCAGATAGGTTGACGACCTGCAACGGCTCGGAGATGAACGCCTTGCTCGCGGCGGACTTGAGGATACTCATTCCGCAACATCGCGACGCACTCCTCAACGACCTCGCCTCGCCAATCGCCGGCAATCCGCAGGGCGACGTCCCCCTGGTCTCATTCCTCGACTACAACTGCCCGCTGTGCAAGCAAATGGACCTCATTCTCCAGCAAGCCCTCAAGCATGATCCCAATCTGAGGATTGTGCGTAAACAGCTCCCGGTCCTGGGACCTGCTTCCGAATTCGCCGCGCGCGCGGCGCTCGCCTCCCGCAAACAGGGAAAATATGAGGCGTTCAATCGCACCCTTTTTGCTTTTCCCGGCTTGGTGAACCAAAGAACCACCCTAGCCGTTGCGGCACGTGTCGGCCTCGATGTTGAGCAGCTCAAGCGGGACATGCAAGGCCCGGCCATCACCGACGCCATCGCACGCGATCGCGCGCTCGCCAACGAGCTGTACATCACCGGCACGCCGGCGTTGGTGGTCGGCGACGAAGTGATAGCCGGGGTGGTCGAGTTGGCCGGGCTGCAACGCTGCATCGCCGATGTGCGCGCAAACGCCAAGGTTCAGTCTTCCACAGCTGCAAAATCGGCATTTTGACCGCATCAACTGCTCTCGGGGACCAGAGTCCTGAGCGCCCGCGCGCCTGAAGGCGCGCGCCGGGTGCT
This sequence comes from Mesorhizobium delmotii, assembly GCF_900149755.1. Classification (NCBI taxonomy): domain Bacteria; kingdom Pseudomonadati; phylum Pseudomonadota; class Alphaproteobacteria; order Hyphomicrobiales; family Phyllobacteriaceae; genus Mesorhizobium; species Mesorhizobium delmotii. Next base: position 163,456 of record NZ_FUIG01000029.1, read on the forward strand.
CGTGCACCGAGCCCGCTTTTCTTCGACAGGCTCAGGCGGTCTCGGCCATCCGGCTTCGCCCCCTGACGCGGGCAGCCTGTCGGCTGCTGACGGTCGCCGGCCAGCTGGCCGGCGTCGATTTTTGTGGTGGCCTTCCCCGGTGGCACGGGGTGGGCGGCACTCCCTTCTAGGCCAGCCGCGGCATCCCGCAACCCTCCGCTTGCCGCTCCGGGTCCTCCTCTTCGTTCCGGTCCTTCGGATGCGGTCTGCCTTCTACGGCGGGCCTTTTCGGTCGCTTTCGCCGCCCACCCCGCTTCCGGGGGAGGGCGCGATTGGCGAACGGAGGACCAGACAATGCGTGCAAACAACAAGCATTCCGGCAGCCGCGAGGCTGGCGCGGGCAAGGGCGGGCGCTCAGTCGCCAGCCTCTATCAGGAGATCACAGACCGCATCGTTGCCGAACTGGAGCGCGGCACCGTGCCATGGGTCAAGCCCTGGGGCAGGGCAAAGGCAGCCCTTGGCCTGCCCAGGAATGCAGCCACCCAGCGCCGCTATTCCGGCATCAATATCCTGATCCTGTGGGGTGCCGTCATCGAGCGCTCATACCCCAGCCAGAACTGGCTGACCTTCCGGCAGGCGCTTGCCCTTGGCGGCAATGTCAGGAAGGGCGAGCGCGGCACGACCATCGTTCACGCTGACCGCTTTATTCCCAAGGACGAAAAGGAACGCGCCAAGGCCGATGGCGACGAACCGCAGGCCGTGCCTTTTTTGAAGCGCTTTACCGTCTTCAATGTCGAACAGTGCGATAATCTTCCCGACCATCTCCATGCCGCCGCCGAGCCGCTGCCGGCGCGCGAAATCGTCCCGCAGGCCGAGCAACTTATTCGCAGAAGCGGTGCGGATTTCCGTATCGGTGGCGATCGCGCTTTCTACATGCCCGGCAGCGACACCATCCAGGTGCCGCCCCAGCCGGCTTTCTTCCACCAGATCGACTATTACCGGACCTGCTTTCACGAGCTTGGCCACTGGACCGGCCACCCGACGCGACTCGCGCGCGACCTGTCAGGCTCATTCGGCTCCAGGACCTATGCGCGCGAGGAACTGGTCGCCGAGATGGCCGCAGCCTTCATATGCAGCAGTCTCGGCGTCGAGCCGACCGTGCGCCATTCCGATTACATCGGCTCATGGCTGACGGTTCTGCGCGAGGACAATCGCGCCATTTTCCGCGCGGCCAGCCATGCCTCGAAAGCCGCCGATTTCCTGCTTGGCCTCAATGCCGACGTCGAAGGCGAGGCGCATGCCGAGATCGCCGCATGAGCGCGCTCCTCGCCATGCGCAACCGCCTAGCGCTTATGGCGCGCCGATGCGCCCGCGCGGCGCGCAAGTCGCTCGATCCGCCTGTTTCAAAAAGCCGCTCTCAATTCAGCCAGAACCGTCTTGAAGGAATTCCGCAATGATCCTGATCACCGATGAACTGCGCGCCCGTCTCCTCGCCAATGGCGCTGCCGACACCGAAACCGACCACGCACCGGTCGTGAAACTGTTCGATCCGGCCGGTCCTGCGACCTGGCTCTTGAGCGAACTCGATGCCGACGGCGACACGCTGTTCGGCCTTTGCGACCTCGGCTTCGGCTTCCCTGAACTCGGCAGCGTCAGCCTTGCCGAACTCGAATCCATCAAGGGTCCGCTCGGACTGGGCATCGAGCGCGACCTTTATTTCATAGCGCGTTTTCCGCTGTCCGTTTATGCGGAGGCCGCGCGCAGCGCCGGCCAGATCACCGAAGCCGAGCGGCTTCTGCGGCAGGCAGCGGAAGCACTTGCCAAATCCCTTTCCGAGCTTCCGCCAGACGCGGCGGAACCAGAGCGCCGCTAGGCGCAAACCCGTCCCCGCCGCATCGGCCTTCGGTCTCCCCGGCGGGGACAATCGCACCCCAAACGAAGGAGAAAGACATGCAGCTTGCCCATATTCCGCTCGACCGACTGAATATTTCCGCCCTCAACATGCGCCACGGTAAACGCCGCGCCCGACCTGTCCGACATTCTGCCGTCCGTCCGCGCGCGCGGCGTCCTCGTGCCGCTTCTGGTGCGGCCCAACGGCTCGCCGGAAAGCTTCGAGATCGTCGCCGGACGGCGACGCTATTTCGCCGCGAAATCGCTCGCCGACGAGCGAGGTAAAGCCGATCCCTTGCCCTGCGCCATCATGGAGGCTGGCGAGGACGCCCCGACGAAGTGTCGCAATGGGAGACGTTCTCACGGCTGATCAGAGAAGGCCGCACAGTTCCGGAGATCGCCGGCACCTTCGGCATTACGGAGCTTCAGGTGAAGCGCATTCTGGCGCTTGGCGAACTGCTGCCCAAAATCCGCGAAGCCTATCGGCGGGACGAAATCGACACCGAAACCGCTCGCTATCTCACCATGGCTTCGAAAGCCCAGCAGAAGGATTGGCTGGCGCTGTTTGCCGATCCGGGGCAATACGCGCCACGCGGCTATCAGTTGAAGCAATGGCTGTTCGGTGGACAGTCAATCTCCACCAAGGTGGCGCTGTTTGCCATCGAGGATTATCCCGGCCTGATCGTCTCCGATCTGTTTGGCGAGGAAAGTTATTTCGCCGACGCCGACCTGTTCTGGCAAAAGCAGAACGAGGCGATTGCCGCCAAGCGCGACGCCTGTCTGGAACACGGTTGGAGCGAGGTGATCGTGCTCGAACCGGGTCAGCATTTCCACTCATGGGACCACGAAAAGACGCCGAAGAAGAAGGGCGGCAAGGTCTTCATATCAGTCTCGCATCGCGGCGAGGTCGAGTGTCACGAGGGCTGGCTATCGCGCAAGGAGGCTCGCCGCGCCCGCGCGAATGGCGAGGGCGCAGAGGAGACGGCCGCGAAACCGTCGCGGCCCGAACTCACCGGACCGATGCAGAACTATGTCGATCTGCACCGTCATGCCGCCGTGCGCTTTGGCCTGCTCGACCATCCGGGCGCAGCACTTCGCCTGATGGTGGCGCATGCAATAGCCGGTTCCGGCCTGTGGCAGGTTCGCCGCGAACCGCAGCGTGCCGCCCACGAGATCGTGGCCGCTAGCCTGGCAGCCTGCAAGGCCGAGGCCGCGTTCGCCGAAAAACGGCGCGAGGTCGTGGCGCTGCTTGGGCAGCCGGATGAGGACGGCACAATCGCTGGCGGCAATGGCGACGACTCCGGCACGGCAAGCTTCGCGCGGCTCCTGGCGCTCTGCGACGATCATGTCATGCGCGTTCTCAGCATCGTCATGGCCGAGACACTTGAAGCCGGCAGCGCCGTCATCGAGGCGCTCGGCAATCATCTGAATGTCGACATCGGCGCTTGCTGGCAACCGTACGACGCATTCTTCGACCTGTTGCGCGACAAGGAAATTGCCAATTCCATGCTTGCCGTCGGCGGCAAACATGTCGCGGACGGCAATGTCGCCGAAAAGGTGAAGACGCAAAAGAAGATCATCCGCGACTTTCTTTCGGGCGATAACGGCCGCAGACAGGTCGAGACCTGGCTGCCGCGCTGGATGAAATTCCCGGTCGAAAGCTACACTGATCGAGGCGGCTTCCGCACCGCCGATCAATGGGCACGGGTCAGGTCGCTGTTCGTCTGCGAATAGCCTGTCACGGCCGGCGGCGGCTTCTCGGCAGCCGCCGTTCGGCACTGTACCCTGGTCGCAGTGGCTGCATGTTCGAGCTTCCTTTGCCCCGCATCGCGCAGCAAAATCCAGGCCGGCAAACTCCTGATCACCATGGATCGGTCCGTCCGCCCGATGCCTGCTCCGCGCCCAACCTGCGGTCACGATCTCGATCGGCGTGGGCCTTATCAGCCGCAGGTCTTGTCAATTCCCGCCCCTCCTGCCTGGCTGTAGCGACCGCGTTTCCCACGATCTCCTGCTCTTCAAGGACCATTCCCCTGCGGCTGGCTTGTCGACCTATGGGCGGATCCGGCCGCCCGAAACCCTCGCCGATCAGCTTTTTTCCCCGCCGCCTGCGGCGGCTTCCTCGCGCCGCTTCGCTTCAAAAAAGCTGCCCGCTCGGGTCCTCCGCTATCGCTTCGGCCCTGTCGGGTTCAGGCGGTCCGGACGCGCCCATTACGGTCCGCCATCGCAGGGGATGGTCCCCGGCGACAGCAAAAGGAGACTTCAAATGACCGCGATCGGTTACGTCAACAAGCAGGAAAACGGCGCCTACAAGGGCCAGCTCAAGACGCTCAGCGTCCGCGCCGACATCGACATCGTCCCCAACCAGGCCAAGAGCGCCGACAACCATCCCGACTTCCGGGTGCTGACGCAGGGGGTCGAAGTTGGCGCCGGCTGGATCCGCACCGGCGAGACTTCCGGCAAGGATTATGTGAGCCTGTCGATTGCAGCGCCGGAGTTCGGACCGCGCAAGCTTTACGCCAATCTCGGCCGCGCCGCCGGCCAGGACGATGACGACACCTACGCCATCATCTGGAACCCGGCCGACTGATCGGCCGACCCGAGCCTCGCGCCCCATCCGGCGCGGGGCTCATTCCCAGGCGCCCGCCCGAAAAGGCGGCGAAAACTCTCCCCGGACTCTTCGCCCGTCCCGGAGGCGATCTCGCTCGCCCATCCTCGCCCTCGCTTGTCCGAAGCGAAACGAGGATCACCATGGACGACGAAAACGAACGCGCGGCCCGCGCCAAAAAGGGCAGTCCCTTTCTCAGCACGGCCCAAGCTGCCTTCTATATCGGGCTCTCCCAGCGCACGCTGGAAAAGATGCGGCTCAAGGGCGGCGGCCCGAAATTCCGCAAGCACGGCCGCTATGTCCGCTACCACATCGACGAACTCGACGGATGGTCGAAAGGGCACCCGCAGCACGCCGGCAACGAGGATGGTGAGGCCGGTTCCGGCCAAGCCGGCCAGGGAGGCCGCTCATGAGCCGGCGCCCTTCCATCCGTCTGATCGGCAGCCGCCTGCGGCGCCTCCAGGCACGCAAAACCATCGCCGCTGCCGTGATTGGACTGACCCTGATCGGCTTCGCCGGCACCGTCAAACCAACGCCCTGGCTGGTCTGGAACGCCTCGGCCAGCGCGCCCGTCGGCCTCTATGGCCTCGGGTTTGCAGCACCGGCTCGGGGCGATCTGGTGCTCGTCCGCCCGCAAGAATCGCTCGCCGAACTCGCCGCCGAACGCGGCTATCTGCCCCGCAACGTGCCGCTGGTAAAACGTCTTGCCGCGCTGCCGGGCGACGAAGTCTGCGCCTTCAATGACGCGGTCATCATCGACGGCGAGATCGTCGCGCGGCGGCTGGCGAAGGATACCAGAGGCCGCCCGCTGCCATGGTGGAACGGGTGCCGGACACTCGCCGACAACGAAATCTTCCTGCTCGGCAGCGACGATATTCGGTCATTCGACAGCCGCTATTTCGGGCCGGTGCCGCGCGCAAATGTCATCGGGAGGCTCGTGCCGCTATGGACCGAGTGACCCTGCTGATGTTCGGCATGATCGCCTTTGCGCCATGCGCCTGTTCCGCCTCGACCGGCGCTGAGCCGGTCGCCATCTCCCAAATTCCGCACCTTCAAAGGTGGCACGAGTTCACAGGCGAAGCAAGCAGACGTTTCCGTATTCCTCAGGCCTGGATCTACGCCGTCATGGATGCCGAAAGCGGCGGCAAGACCATGCTCGACGGCCGCCCAATTACCTCACGCGCGGGCGCAATGGGCCTCATGCAGGTGATGCCGGAAACGTATCAGGACATGCGTGCCGAATACGGTCTGGGAGCCGATCCGCACGATCCGCGTGACAATATTCTCGCCGGAACCGCCTATCTCAGCGCCATGTTTGACCGCTTCGGATTCCCCGGCCTGTTTGCCGCCTACAACGCAGGACCCGAGCGCTACGAATCGCATTTGAAGCGTGGGAAGCCGCTGCCGAAGGAGACAGTTGCCTATCTCAAACAGCTCAGGGGGAAGGGGATTTCGGCGGACGACATTGATGAATTCGAAGGGGACTCCAAGGCGCCAAACAGCCAAAACGCTCCCTCTGGCCGCTCGCTCTTCTTCCTTCGTAACGGCGTTCGCGCCGGCGAAGCGAAAGGCGATCTCTTTGTGCCGCTGCGCGTCAATCGCGCTCGGACGAACGAGCCGAATGGCGGGTGACTCGGCGAGCGGGGGCGCGGTTTTGCGGGGCGGGAAAGAGCGGGTGCGGAAGCCGGAAAGCGGAAGGGCGGCGTAAGGCAAGATAAAGGCAATGCCTCCAGGAGGCGGCGAAGTCTTTGTCTGCACATCATTTTTCCCGGAGGCTGCTGGCAGCGCCGGGAGTGTGGGACACGCAAGTATCTGACTCTGCTTGAAATTTCTGGGAGGCCACGATGCAGGATGACGAATTCAGGCCGAAGCTCGGCAGAATAGGCTCGCGCGGCTCGAAGGCAGGCAAACGCTTCGCCAGCCAAGTCCAGGCGGCGATCAACAGAGCCGGCGGCCGGCCCCAGCGCGGCGGCCGCTTTAACGGCAGCCGGACAGGGCGCGGCGGAGCGGCCGCCGCGCTGCTGAAATCGCGCGATCGTTATGCTGCCTTCCGTCAGCGTCGCGTCGTCGTCAAGGCCCGGATCGTAAAACTGGCCGGCAAGGGCGCGGACGGAGCGCGTGCGCATCTGCGCTACATCCAGCGCGACGGTGTCACCAGGGAAGGTGCGCCTGGCGAGCTGTACGGTGCCGATAGCGACCGCGTCGACGGTAAGGCGTTTGTCGATCGCGCAGATGGCGACCGGCATCAGCTCCGCTTCATCGTCGCGCCAGAAGACGGCATCGAGTATGACGACCTCAAGCCGCTGACCCGTCGGCTCATGGCGCAGATGGAGGAGGACCTCGGCACGAGGCTTGATTGGGTTGCCGTGGATCATTTCAATACCGGCTATCCGCACACCCACATCATCGTGCGTGGCAACGACGATCGCGGCGAGAACCTCGTCATAGCGCGGGAATACATCTCGAGGGGCATCCGCGAGCGCGCGGCCGAGCTGGTCAGCCTCGATCTCGGTCCGCGCACCGACCACGAGATCGAGCACCGCCTGCGCCAGGAAATGGAGCAGGAACGCTTCACCAGCATCGACCGGCAGCTGCTGCGCATGCGCGACGATGACGGACTTGTTTCGACGGACGGGCCCGAGGCCTTTCGTCAGACGCTGCACCAGGGCCGGCTGCGCAAGCTCGAGCGGACGGGCTTGGCAGAAGAGGTCGGGTCGGGTCGCTGGCGCCTCGATGGCCAGCTCGAAGCCACATTGCGCGGCATCGGCGAGCGCGGTGACATCATCAAGACAATGCACCGCGAGCTCACAGGCAAAGGGCTCGCCCGCAGTGCCGCCGATTGGGTGATCCACGATCGATCCGGTGAGCGGGCCCAGCGTATCGTCGGCTGCGTTGTCGGGCGCGGGCTGGCCGACGAGATCAACGACCGTCATTACCTCATCATCGACGGGGTGGATGGAAGAACCCACTACATCGACATCGGCAAAGGCGAAGGCACCGAACCGACGCCTGATAGCTGCATCGTCCGGGTCACACCGCGGAACACCGAGCCCAGGCAGGTTGATCGGACGACCGCCGAGATCGCCGCCGCACATGGCGGCCGTTACAACGTCGATATCCACCTGAGGCATGATCCGTCGGCCACCGAAAGCTTTGCCGAAACGCATGTGCGCCGGCTGGAGGCGATCCGGCGCGCCACCCGGGCTGTCGAGCGCGAGCCGGACGGCACGTGGATCATCGCGCCGGATCATCTCGATCGCGCATCGGAATACGAGCGGCTGCGGGCCAGGGCGGAGCCTGTGACAGTCGAGAAGCTCTCCTTTTTGTCGCTGGAACGCCAAGTCGGCTTCGACGGCGCCACATGGATCGACCGGGAGTTGGTTTCCGATGAACCAGAGGGGTTGCGCAACTCGGGCTTCGGCCGTGAGGTGCGTGAGGTGCAGGTCCGCCGGCGGCAATGGCTCATAATGCAAGGCTTGGCCCATGAAGACCAGGGTAGGATGGTTTTCCGCTCGAATATGCTTTCCATCCTGCGCCACCGCGAGCTGAACCGTGTTGCCGGTCAGCTGTCGGACGAACTTGGACTGTCGTATTCCGAAGCGAAGCCCGGGGTTCGGGTAGAAGGCACGCTGCGCCGATCGGTCGAGCTTGCCAGCGGCCAATACGCCGTCATCGAGAAGTCGCGCGAGTTCACGCTCGTGCCATGGCGGCCAGTGCTCGATCGGCACATCGGCAAGGAGGTGTCCGGGATCATGCGCGGGGAGGGGATTTCATGGACTATTGGCCGACAGAGGAGCGGGCCGAGCGTTTCGTGACATGGCTGCACGGAATCTTGTCCCGGAAGTGACCGAACGATGCTCTGTCGAGAGGACATGGTCGAGGCGTGCCGAGCGCGAAGGGTAAACGAAGAGGAGATGAAAGACGGTCGGCCGACCGTCCTCAAATGTCCAAGAGCGAAGTCATGACCGGAGCCGTCCATCGTCATCACCGACAACGCTTCCGTCGCAACATCCGCCTGCTGTGAGAGGTCGCGACACCCTGCGATAGCCGATGGTCGACGCGGGGCAATTACATTCGGTCGCCGCGGCCGTGGGCCATCGAATCAGAACGACATCCCGGGATCGCTGGTGGATCTCAATGGGAAACCCTGGGCAGTCACTACGTGACTCAGAGCAGGTACTCACGCACCCGCACGCGGCGGCGCTTCGAGACCGGGATCCGCCCTGTTCCGGACCTCGCCTGACGCTGCCGCAGTCGTAACGATCGCCACAATCGAGCCGATGAGTCTCTCCGAAAGCCGAAAATCTTTCGCGCCAGACGACGCGCAACAAAATCAGCATGAGCGCGGGTCAGTGGAGAAAATAAGTAAGAGTCAACGCCGACCACGACCGTACCGCTGCTAAGCTCTGCCCGCAACCGGCATACTAATTGCGGATGGACGCATAGCAGCGCGAGTCGTCTTCAAACGACGGCTATCGATAAGCTGATGTCATGGAGAAGCAGCCATGTTCGGAGATATTGAAGGCGCCGGATTCGAAGTTCTGGACGAGCGTTTCGAGCGCCGGTTCGTCGGCCATGCGGCGGTCGAGCGGCTGTGGACGGGTGGCCGCTGGCTCGAGGGTCCGGCCTGGTTTGCCGCCGGCCGCTACTTGGTGTTCTCGGACATCCCGAACGATCGGATTATGCGCTATGACGACACCAATGGCGTGGTCTCGATCTTCCGCGCGCCGTCCAACAACGCCAACGGGAACACAGTCGACACGCAGGGGCGGCTGGTTACCTGCGAGCATCGGGCGCGGCGCGTCACGCGCACCGAGCACGACGGCTCGATCACGGTGATCGCCGATCGTTTCGAAGGCAAGCGGTTGAACTCACCGAACGACGTTGTGGTTCGCTCGGACGGCACCATCTGGTTTTCCGATCCATCGTACGGCATCGCCACGGACTATGAGGGCGACCGTGCCGAGCAGGAGATCGAGGGCTGCCATGTCTACCGCACTGATCCCGCAACGGGTGAGGTGGTGTGCGTCGTCTCGATCATGGCGAAACCCAACGGGCTTGCCTTCTCGGCGGACGAGACGATGCTCTATGTGGGCGACACCGGCGTTACGCATGAGAAGGATGGGCCACGGCACATCCGCAAGTTCGCCGTCGAGGGCAGCAGTCTGCGCGAGCTCGGCGTTTTTGCGACATGCACGGCCGGCCTTTTCGACGGGTTCAGGGTTGACACGGCCGGCCGCGTCTGGGCAGGGGCCGGCGACGGCGTCCATTGCTTCGATCCCGACGGCACGCTGATCGGCAAGATCCGCATCCCCGAGACGGTCGCCAACCTCACCTTCGGCGGCCCCAAGCGCAATCGCCTGTTCATAACGGCGCGACAGTCGCTCTATGCCGTCTTTGTGGTCGCCAATGCGGCAGCGCAATCGTAGGCTCGCGTTCAGGCTATGCGGGCCTCAACCATCGCCGCACCCGCAAGATTGGCCATTGCGCATCGGGACAGGTCGATCGGCTGCCGGCGCGCAGACGATCACGGGCTTTGAGGAACAGCCGAGCGCTTCAGATGACATGTTTGCGTCGAGCATACGGGCACGTTGTTGTTGTTGAACTTGGAGCGGCGCTGCCATCCGCGCGAACGCGGTCGCAAGCGCGTCGTCGAAATAGTCGTCCGGCGGCATGCTGAGTGCGGATGCCCTGCTGCCCAGCAGTTCGGCGTGCCGCGAGATGTAGCCCTCGGATGGGTGACGCTTTGGGTCGGGCGGATCGTGACGAAGTCGCCGCGTAGGTCTGTGGCACGCCGCCGAGAGCCGATGGGCGCTGCGGACCTTCGTTTCCTGGTGAACCGCGGGAAGCGTCAACCCCCATATGATGGTGAAAAGTCTCGGAGGGACGGTGACCCGCCGAAGCATCGTCCTCGCTCAGCCTGTCACAGGCGCCTGGCAGGTATGTATGCATCGCGCGCATGCGTTCCATCAACACAATCGATTTTACCAATTATGGATAATAGCGGATGTGAAAACGTCGGTCGGCGGAAACGGGTCTACTAAGGAGTGCGCCCTCCCCTTCTTCAGGAAGACTTGTGAACCCGGCCGACGCCGCAGGACCAATCGAAAGCAATCCAAGTTGCCCGGTGCCAGCCCTAAGTTCGGGGTGACCTACACTCCCATAAGGCGGCACGGCTGCATTCAAGGCGCTGAGGACGAGTTCAATGGAAATATTTGGGCCTTCCAGGGAGACCCTACCAATCTCCATGCAGCGGCTCTGGCAAGAGCTTCTGGAGTGTGTGCGCGAACCGGTGTCTTCGTTGAAGTTACGTCGGCAGATTGTTTCACTCCTTCAAAAGCCCAATCCCGTCATCCTGGACATCTGCAATGACGGAACCGATACGCGACGTTTTCTCAGGCTTTGCCCAAGGGCTCAGCTCTACTGCTTTGAGCCCGACCCTTGAGCGGCTGCCCGCTTTAATAAGTATGGATCTCTACCTAGACAAGGTGAGGCTTTTCGAGATCGCGATCAGTAGCCGGAATGGCAGTATTGATTTCCATCCAAGCAACGGAGACTGAAGTGCGAAGGAATGGGACCGATCTGGCTCGATACGCCGACCCAAGAATCATCTTTTCGAACATGATTGGGTTAGGTTCGATCACCCCATATCGGTTGAAACTCGAAGGCTTGACGACTGCTGCAGCGAAGCCAACCTGAGCAAGATCGATTTCATCTGGATGGATGTGCAGAGGGCCGAATCAGATGTCATCGCTGGGGCCACATAGACTCGGCCATGGATGGCAACCCGGGCTCGCGCCTGCCGGACAGGCTCGCTATGCCGGTGAGCGGGGACACACCGTTGCGGACTGTTCCTGCGGCGGGTTCGAGCGCCGAAAGCGCCGCATGTGATCGGCATCCCTGACCGTGCCTAGCGCAATGGACAGCGCCACGGAACGATCGTCTGCGATCTGCAGCGCAACGGCGTTGAACCCTCGCCAGATCTCGCTGACAATAGAAGAGAAGCCCGCATTTAGCGCAACTGCGAAAGTCCAGGCGGATCTCAGGCAGACATCCCGGTTTTTGTAGCACATCAGTTGTCCGCTTTGGGTTGACGGCGAAGCCCGGATGAAAGCGGAAGGACACCCGGGGCCGCTTGCTGGTTCAGGTCACTGCCGCGGCAGGCTCCTGCGCATGTGCTTGTCGCTGCCCTTGCGTCGTTTCCGGTGAAGCGCCGACCTCGTGTCGAGACGCAGTCAAGGTTGGCCGCCGCGCTGCCGGGGGCGCCGGCTGCGACGCTTCCAGGCCACGCCTTGAGGGGCGTCGAGCCGCCGGCCGGGATGTCAGTATGCCGATGGAAGTCAGGATCGTAGCCACGCGCTGTTTGGCATTGTCCAGAACTGATGAGTTTGGCGCAAGTTCCAGACGGCCGACAGTGCGCGTGAGCAAACATGCAGGAGTTGCCAAGGCGGCCAGCAAGGCAGTCGAACAGGCAAAGGGAAGGTCCGGGTGACTGCATCCCTCAGCGGCGACGAAGACGTCCGCCATGCCTCTCTGCAGGGTTTCTGAGATGACGATTAGCCCGCCGCTTCGATCTGATGAGTTCAAGCAGCTCAGCCTCATCCGCGTCAGCCTCTTCTTCCAACGCGACCAAAATATCCAGGGCGAGGTGGTCGGCCTCCAACGATGAGCGGGCGATATGCTCGTCACTGCATATCTGGTCGAATACCCGTTGGCATAGATCGAGATCGGCAGGGTATAGACCGGCCCGTTTGAACGGCATTTTGAAAACCCATAAGCATTGTAGCAGTCAATGGATCTAAGGGCCGTTAACTGGGCGAGTCAACAGCATGTAAAAAGCGGACATTGCGATGATCGTTACGCCTCAACCGACTACGGAAACTCGTCCCAACTGGCGGTTGGTGGACGCAAGCCGGCACCGCGCATACCGTTTCTCACTGGTCAAACACGTCCTCTTCTATCCACTGGCTGGATGGCAGCCATCCCAACAATCGATTTTACCTGTTTTACCGAATTCTACTAGGAGGCTCAGCGCCGGGCGGTGCCCTTCGGGTCGGCTGAGGCTACCGGGAAGAATTCGGAGAGGATCATGTGCGGGATTGTTGGCATCGTTGGGCATCAGCCGGTGTCGGATCGGTTGGTCGACGCTTTGAAGCGTCTCGAATATCGAGGATATGACTCAGCCGGCGTTGCCACCATCACCGAGGGCTCGTTGCACTGCCGGCGCGCCAAGGGCAAGCTCATCAATCTCGAGACGAGGTTGAAGGAAGAGCCGCTGAGTGGCACCATCGGCATCGCACACACGCGCTGGGCAACGCATGGGGCACCGACTGAGCGCAACGCGCACCCGCACTTTACGGACGGTGTGGCCGTCGTTCACAACGGCATTATCGAGAATTTCGCCGAGTTGAAGGACGAACTGGCGGCGGCGGGCGCCGAGTTCCAGACCGACACCGACACCGAGGTCGTCGTGCATCTCTTGGCAAGACACCGCCGGGAGGGCATGGGGCGGGGTGAGGCAATGCACGCCATGCTGAAGCGCGTCAGGGGCGCCTACGCGCTTGCCATTCTCTTCGAGGATGATCCGTCGACCATCATGGCGGCGCGCAATGGACCACCGCTGGCGATCGGTCACGGCGACGGCGAGATGTTCCTGGGCTCTGACGCCATGGCGCTAGCTCCCTTCACAAATGCAATCACATATCTCGTCGACGGCGACTGGGCCGTTATCGGCAAGGCAGGCGCCGATATCTTCGATTTCGATGGCTATCCCGTCGAGCGTCCGCGCCAGACTTCCACGGCCGGGGCATACCTGGCCAATAAGGGCAACCGTCGCCACTTCATGGAGAAGGAAATTTACGAGCAGCCCGAGGTCATCGCCCGTGCGCTCGATCATTACATCAACTTCGAAGGGAATCGCGTCGATACGGTTTCTAGCATAGATTTCGCCAGCATCCCGAGCTTGGCGATCTCGGCTTGCGGCACCGCCTATCTGGCCGGACTGATCGCAAAATACTGGTTCGAGCGCTATGCGCGCCTGCCGGTCGAAATCGACGTTGCGTCCGAATTCCGCTACCGGGAGATCCCGTTGCCGCCGGAATCGGCGGCTCTTTTCATTTCGCAATCCGGCGAAACCGCCGATACGCTCGCCTCCCTGAGGTACTGCAAGGGGCGTGGGCTGAAAACCGGCGCTGTCGTCAATGCCCGCGAATCGACCATCGCTCGGGAGGCCGACGCGGTCTTCCCGATCCTTGCCGGCCCGGAGATCGGCGTCGCCTCCACGAAGGCTTTCACGTGCCAGCTTGCGGTTCTGGCCACACTCGCCATCGGCGCTGCCAAGGACCGTGGAACGCTAACTGAATATGAGGTGAAGGCGCTCGTCCGGAGCCTTGCCGAAATGCCGGGCGTCATGGGCCGGGTACTGAACAGCATCCAGCCAAATATCGAGCTCCTGTCGCGCGAACTGTCAAAGTGTCATGGTGTCCTGTATCTTGGCCGCGGCACCAGTTTCCCACTGGCGATGGAAGGTGCGCTGAAGCTCAAGGAGATTTCCTACATCCATGCTGAGGGCTATGCGGCTGGCGAATTGAAGCATGGTCCGATCGCATTGATAGACGAGAACATGCCAGTGATCGTCATCGCGCCACATGACCGTTTTTTCAACAAGACCGTCTCCAATATGGAGGAAGCGGCCGCCCGTGGAGGGCGGATTATCCTCATCACCGATGAAAATGGGGCCGCTGCGTCGAAACTCGACACGATGCATACGATCGTGCTGCCGGCCGTCGACGAGATTATCGCGCCGATGATCTTCTCGCTGCCGATACAGCTTCTTGCCTATCATACGGCGGTCTCCATGGGCAAAGATGTCGACCAGCCGCGCAATCTCGCAAAATCGGTCACCGTGGAATGATTGTGACGCGCTCATAGGTGGCATGCGTCCATCGAAAATACACTTCCAAGCATCACCAGCACTTGGATGTCGACGAGACGCAGATCAGGTCCGCGGCCAAGTGGACATATCTCTATTGCTCCACCGAAAGTTTCCAGTCTGAGCGATCCTGCCCATTCCCTCATCGCACCTGGTCGTGCGTAGTGTGCATTTCAGTTCACATCGCGCCGCGCGATGCTTGGCCCCGCATGTCCAGAACTGCGGAGCAAGCCAATGACGCCTACGAAGTTGCTGATTGGGCAGATCGCCGTCGTGTTCGCAATCGTGATACTCGGCGTATGGGCGGCCACGCAGTGGTGCGCCCACATGCTCGGCCATCAACCGCCACTCGGCGCGCCATGGTTAGTCGCGGCTGGCTGGCAGATCTACAAGCCGTGGAAACTGTTCGAATGGTGGTTCCACTTCGACGCTTATGCGCCCGAGGTCTTCGATAAGGCCGGTGCGCTTGCCGGCGCCAGTGGGTTCGTGGGCTGTGCCGCCGCGATCGCCGGCTCGCTCTGGCGCGCGCGACAGCTCGGGTCGGTCACCACATATGGGTCGTCAAGGTGGGCCGCGACTCACGAGATCGAGACGGCAGGGCTGTTTCGGCCGGCCGGCGTTTTCCTAGGCAAGCTGAAGGATCGCTATCTGCGCCATGACGGGCCCGAGCACGTCATGGCCTTTGCCCCAACACGATCAGGCAAGGGCATCGGACTGGTTGTTCCAACTCTTCTGTCCTGGACCGGCTCGGCCGTCATTCACGATATCAAAGGCGAGAACTGGCAGTTGACCTCCGGCTGGCGCTCGAAGTTCTCCTACTGTCTCCTGTTCAATCCGACCGATCCGAGGTCGGCGCGCTATAACCCGCTGCTGGAGGTACGAAAAGGTCCAGACGAGGTCCGTGACGTCCAGAACATCGCCGACATCCTGGTAGATCCGGAAGGCGCGCTGGACCGGCGGAACCACTGGGAGAAAACCAGTCACTCACTCTTGGTCGGCGCCATTTTGCACGTGCTTTACGCCGAAGAGGAAAAGACGCTCGCTCGCGTCGCCACCTTCCTGTCGGACCCGCAACGCTCGTTTGCCGCGACACTACGGCGGATGATGACGACCAACCATCTCGGCGCGGCGGATAAGCCCCAGGTCCATCCTGTCGTGGCCTCGGCAGCTCGCGAGGTGTTGAACAAGTCGGAGAACGAGCGTTCAGGCGTTCTTTCGACCGCCATGTCGTTTCTCGGCCTCTATCGCGATCCTACGGTGGCGGCAGCGACATCAGCCTGCGACTGGCGCATTGCCGACCTCCTGGATGCTGAGCGACCGATGTCACTCTATCTGGTCGTGCCGCCATCGGACATCTCGCGCACGAAGCCGCTGGTGCGACTTGTGCTCAATCAGATCGGCAGGCGTCTGACGGAGCGGCTGGAGGGGGATCCTAAGAAGAGCAGGAACCATCAACTGCTCATGATGCTGGACGAATTCCCGGCGCTCGGTCGCCTTGATTTCTTCGAAACCGCGCTCGCCTTCATGGCCGGCTATGGCATCCGTGCATATCTGATCGCGCAATCCTTGAACCAGATCTCCAAGGCGTATGGGGACAACAATGCCATTCTCGACAACTGCCATGTGCGGATTGCCTTTTCCTCCAATGACGAGCGCACGGCCAAACGCATTTCGGACGCGCTCGGCACGGCGACGGAGCTGAGGTCCATGCGCAACTACGCCGGCCATCGCTTGGCGCCCTGGCTGTCGCACGTGATGGTTAGCCGCCAGGAGACCGCCCGCCCACTATTGACACCGGGCGAGGTGATGCAGTTGCCGCAAGCCGATGAACTGGTGTTGGTTTCAGGGCTGCCGCCGATCCGGGCGAAGAAGCTGCGCTACTACCAGGATCGAAATTTCACCGAGCGCGTGCTTTCTGCGCCGGTATTGCGCGACGGCGCTTACGCGGATCGGCCAGTACCGCGTCCGGACTGTTGGATCGGGCAGGTGCGGGGCGTTGACCGCCGTCTTGCTGGCGGCGGCGAAAGCGCGGGCGAGGCAATTGAAGATGAAGGAGGTGTCCAGCAACAGCGACATCCGGGTCTGCCTGAAGAGCATACAGCCGTCACTCTGGAGCCCGACCGGGACGACCTGCTCAAGCCCGCGGACGATGATAGCGAGGCAGTTGCCGACAGGCGCGTGATGGACCGAATTTCCACTGCCGCACGCGCCTATGGCATCAACGAGGGAACGGGCGACAACAAGGACATCGTGCCCGGCTTCTGAAAGAAGCTGCCGAAGGCAGAGCGCAAATCAGCGTAGATAACGGCCATAAGCAATTTCGAAGAAGTCGCCGATGCTCGTTCCCGCCCGCGCAACAGCGCTGGGACAGTTGGAACGAACCACATGAGCCCTCACCGCATTCGTCATCAGTTTCTGCTCGAACCCGACCTGAGCAAGAAACTGGACGACCTCAGCCGCGATCCATCGACGACCAAATCAGCGATCGTGGCGAAGGCAGTCGAGGCCTTTATCGAGCGGCGTGGCGAGAACGAGCTCGACCGGCGCTACGGCGTAAGGCTCGACCGTCTTTCCCGTGACCTCGGTCATCTCAGACGCGACGTCGAGATGATCCTAGAGAGCCTGGCGCTCTTCATTCGCTTTTCCGTCACGCTTCATGCTCACACACCAGTCCCGGACAGGGCGACGCAGGCGATTGCCCAGGAGCGCTTCGACAAATTCGTCGAGCAAGTGGGCCGCCAGATCGCCTCCGGCAAACGGTCGCTTGGGACGGATAATGGCGGGGGAGGGGAAGGATGAGTTCTCATCCGGAGGTCGACCATCGCCATCGTACCATGTTGCGCACCGCCATGGGCCCGGCAATCGCTGAGGCCCTTGCCGATTCATCTGTTGTCGAGGTGATGGTCAATCCCGACGGTGCGCTGCGGCTCGACCGGCTGGGAGAAGGTCGGGTCGGTACCGGCGTGCATATGCACCCATCCGAGGCGGAACGCATCGTCCGCCTGGTCGCTTCCCATGTGCGTGCCGAGGCGCATGCGGGTAGTCCGATCGTCAGCGCCGAACTGCCCTCGGGCGAGCGCTTCGAGGGGCTGTTGCCGCCAGTCGTTCTGGCGCCATGCTTCGCCATCCGTAAACCGGCCGCAAAACTCTACACGTTGGCCAACTATGTCGCCGACCAAATCATGCTGCCGCTGCAGGCCGATGCGCTGAGGAAGGCCGTGCGCGAGCGGCGCAACATATTGGTCGCAGGCGGCACGTCGTCGGGCAAAACCACGCTCGCCAATGCGCTTCTGGTCGAAGTCGCGGAATGCGACGAGCGGGTGATCTTGATCGAAGACACACGCGAGCTGCAGTGCGCTGCCAAGGACTGCGTTGCACTCAGGACAAGACGGGGCTCGGTGACGCTTGCCGATCTCGTACGCTCGACGCTGCGGCTCAGGCCCGACCGCATCGTCGTCGGCGAAGTCCGGGGTGCGGAAGCCCTCGATATGCTGAAGGCATGGAACACTGGCCACCCCGGCGGCATCGCCACGGTTCACGCCAATTCGGCGCGCTCCGCCCTCTACCGGATCGAGCAACTCGCGCAGGAAGCCGTCGTCACTGTACCACGCCGTCTGATCGCCGATGCCATCGATCTGATTGTCTTCATCGCCGGGCGCGGATCCTCGCGCCGCATTGACGCCATCGCCGAGGTCACCGGTCTCGACGGCAGCGGCGATTACACCGTCACCCAACTGACGCTCCCGCAACTTCAGCAGTTTTGAAAGGCCAATTCATGTGCAAGAAGCTTCGCTTTCTTTCGTCCACCGCGCTCGTGCTTGTTCTCACGGTCTCAGCCCGCGCAGCAGGCTCCGGCATGCCTTGGGAACAGCCGCTGCAGCAGATCCTGGAGTCTGTACAGGGACCGGTCGCCAAGATTATCGCCGTGATCATCATCATCACCACGGGCTTAACCCTTGCCTTCGGTGACACCGCAGGCGGTTTCCGCCGGCTGATCCAGATCGTCTTCGGGCTGTCGATCGCCTTCGCGGCATCGAGCTTCTTTCTCTCCTTCTTCTCCTTTGGCGGCGGGGCACTCGTCTGATGGTCGCTGGAGAGCAGCATATTGAGGGCTTCGCGGTTCCCGTTCACCGGGCATTGACCGAAGCCATCCTGCTGGGCGGTGCACCGCGAGCGGTGGCGATCCTCAACGGCACGGTGGCCGCAGCTATCGGCCTCGGTTTGCAGCAGTGGATCGCTGGGCTGGTGCTGTGGATTGCCAGCCACACGCTGGCGGTCTTTGCCACAAGACGCGATCCAGACTTCGCCAGCGTGCTCGTTCGTCACCTTCGTCTGAACGGATGGTTGGCATGCTGAACCTGTCAGAATACCGCAGCAAAGCCGACAAACTTGCCGACCATCTGCCCTGGGCAGCGCTCGTCGCGCCCAGCATCGTGCTCAATAAGGACGGCAGCTTTCAGCGGACCTTACGGTTCCGCGGGCCCGATCTCGAAAGCGCGACGGAAGCAGAACTTGTCGGCATCTGCGCCCGGGCAAACAACGCGTTGAGAAGGCTCGGCTCCGGCTGGGCATTGTTCTTCGAAGCCGAGCGCATAGAGGCGCTCGGCTATCCTAACTCAACCTTTCCCGACGCCGCGTCTTGGCTGGTCGATGAAGAACGACGCGCAGCCTTCGAGGGCAAGGTCGCGCATTACGAGAGCCGCTATCACCTGACTTTGCTGTTCATGCCGCCCCCCGACGCACGGGCGAGGGCTGAAAGCGCGCTCGTTGACGCACACCAATCTGGCGGCGGGAGAGACTGGCCCCAGGAGCTGGCGCGGTTTCGCGACGAGACCGACCGGGTCCTCGATCTTTTGTCCGGTTTCATGCCCGAGGTGCGCGTGCTCGACGATGCCGAGACCCTGACTTACCTGCACGGCACAATCTCGACCCGCCGCCATCCACTCGCTGTCCCGGAAACGCCGATGTATCTCGACGGCATCCTGGTCGACGCGCCGCTTACCGGCGGCTTGGAGCCGATGCTCGGCGAACACCATCTTCGCACCCTTACCGTCCTCGGATTCCCGAATCTCACCCGGCCCGGAATTCTCGACGCGTTGAATCATCAGGATTTCGCCTATCGCTGGGTGACGCGCTTCATCCCGCTCGACAAGACGGAAGCCACGAAGACGCTGACACGGTTGCGCCGCCAGTGGTTTGCCAAGCGCAAATCGATCGCGGCCATCCTGCGCGAGGTCGTGACCAACGAACCTGTCCCGCTGGTCGACAGCGATGCCGACAACAAGGCGCTCGATGCCGACGCAGCCCTTCAGGCGTTGGGCGGCGACCATGTCGGCTTCGGTTATCTCACCACAACGGTGACAGTGTGGGATGAGGACCATCAAGCCGCCGCGGAGAAACTTCGCGTGGTCGAGCGCATCATCAATGGGCTCGGCTTCACCACCATCCGCGAAAGCGTCAATGCGGTCGAGGCGTGGCTCGGCTCGCTGCCTGGTCATATCTATGCCAATGTTCGCCAGCCGCTCGTTCACACATTGAACCTTGCGCATCTCATGCCGTTGTCGTCGGTCTGGGCAGGTCCTACGGCGAACGAGCATCTCACCAAGGTCACCCAGCGAGAGGCCTCGCCACTTCTGTTCGCAGAGACCAACGGGTCGACACCATTCCGGCTATCCACCCATGTCGACGATGTCGGCCACATGCTGATCGTTGGCCCGACCGGCGCCGGCAAATCGGTGCTGCTTGCCCTGATTGCACTGCAGTTCCGGCGCTATGCCGGCGCGCAGGTCTATGTCTTCGACAAAGGCAATTCGGCGCGCGCGGCAGTCCTTGCCACGGGTGGAGAACACCACGCACTGGGTGCTGACGGTGCGCTCGCCTTCCAGCCCCTGCGCAATATCGGCGACCAGGCTGCCCGCAGTTGGGCAGCCGAGTGGATTGCCGGCCTCATTGCCCATGAGAATGTCACCGTCACGCCGGAGGTGAAGGAGGCAATCTGGTCGGCACTCACCAGCCTTGCCACCGCGCCGGCGCAGGAACGCACGCTGACCGGCCTTTCGGTCCTGCTTCAGTCCAACGGGCTGAAGTCCGCGTTGATGCCCTACACACTCGACGGTCCTTTCGGCCGCCTGCTCGACGCCGATGATGATCGGCTGGCCTTATCGAATGTGCAGTGTTTCGAGACGGAAGAGCTGATGCAGAGCCAAGGCGCTGTGCTGCCTGTGCTCACTTACGTGTTCCATCGTCTTGAAGAGCGGTTCGATGGACGGCCGACGCTGCTGATGCTCGACGAGGCTTGGGTCTATCTCGACAATCCGCTCTTTGCCGCCCGTATCCGCGAATGGCTGAAGGTGCTCCGAAAGCGGAATGTCTCGGTGATCTTCGCTACGCAATCGCTGGCTGATATCGCGGGCTCTTCAATCGCGCCGGCGATCATCGAGAGCTGCCCCCAGCGCATTTTCCTTCCCAATGATCGTGCTGTGGAACCGCAAGCGCGGGCAGCCTACGAGCGCTTCGGCTTGAACGAGCGGCAGATCGAATTGATCGCCCGCGCCACGCCGAAGCGCCACTACTATCTTCAGTCACGTAGCGGAAACCGTCTCTTCGAGCTCGGGCTTGGCCCCATCACTCTTGCGCTTTGCGGCGCTTCCGATCCGGCGACGCAGACCCTGATCGACAAAATCCAGTCCGAAGACGGGCAAGACAGCTTTGCCTCCCGCTTTCTGAGCGCGCGCGGCCTCGATTGGGCTGCCGAGCTTCTCCAGCAATTCCCTCAACCAGACATGGAGCAATCCTCATGATTGGACGCCGTCTTTTCACCAGCCTGATCACCGTTTCCCTGATCGCCAAGCCAATGGCCGACTATGTGCAGCCGGCCTACGCCCTTATCGTGTTCGATCCATCCAATTATGCGCAGAACGTGCTGACGGCGGCGCGCGCGCTGGAGCAGATCAACAACCAGATCCAGTCGCTGCAGAACCAGGCAACCATGCTGCAGAACATGGCGCGCAATCTTCAGCGTCTGGATTTCTCTTCCGTGGGCCAACTCTCCGGTTCGCTCCATCGCATTGACGGTTTGATGGACCAGGCGAGTGGCCTCAGCTTTGATCTGGGCAAGCTTCAAGACCAGTGGCGCAGCCAATATCCGGAAAGCTACGAGGCCACGATCAAGGTCAGCGATGTGGCAACCGCAGCGCGCGAGCGCTGGCAGAGCGCCATGCAGGCGTTCCGCCAGACCATGCGGGTCCAATCGCAGATCGTCGAGAACGTCCGCGCCGACGGCGACCTGCTTGCCGATCTCGTCAACCGCAGCCAAGGGGCAGCCGGTGCGCTTCAGGCAAGCCAGGCCACCAACCAGCTGATCGCGCTTTCGACCAAGCAGCAGATGCAGATCCAAACACTGCTCGCGACTCAGTTTCGAGCTGAGGCCGAGGATGCCGCGCGCAAGGCGCAGTCCGAGGAAGCCGCCCGCGAGACGACCAAGCGCTTCCTGGGTACCGGCTCGGCCTATCCCGGCAATTGATCACCAACTCTGACGAGGAAGGCGGCGGCATGAACGACCTTGGCGTCATCGATCGCTTCATGGAGACCTTCATCCGCTACATTGACAGCGGGTTCGGTCTGCTTTCGGGCGACGTCGCCTTCCTCACTACCATCCTGATCGGCATCGACATCACGCTGGCCGGGCTGGCCTGGGCGCTCGGCGACGAGCCCAACATTCTCGGCCGGCTTACCCGCAAGGTGCTCTATGTCGGCGTCTTCGCCTTCATCTTGAATAATTTTAAGAACCTCGCCGACATCATCTATCGCTCCTTTGCCGGGCTCGGCATCAACGCGTCCTCCGGCAATCTCTCCCCAGACAATCTCCTGCGCCCGGGCCGCATCGCCGCGACCGGTTTCGAAGGCGCTTGGCCGCTGCTTGATCAAGCAAGTCAGCTGCTCGGCTTTCCAGAAATCTTCGGCAACGCGCTCACCATCTTCGTGCTGCTCATGGCCTGGTTCCTGGTCATCATCGCCTTCTTCATCCTTTCCATTCAGCTGTTCATCACAATCCTTGAGTTCAAGCTCACCACGCTCGCCGGCTTTGTTCTGGTTCCCTTCGCACTCTGGAATCGATCGGCGTTTCTGGCCGAGCGCGTGCTCGGCAATGTCATCTCTTCAGGCATCAAGGTGATGGTACTTGCCGTCATCGTCGGCATCGGCTCCACACTCTTCGGCGAGTTTGCTTCCGCGCTGCAAGGCAAGGAGCCGGACCTGGCCGCCGCCATGTCACAGGTGCTGGGCGCGCTGGCGCTGCTTGGGCTCGGCATCTTTGGGCCCGGCATCGCGTCGGGTCTAGTGTCCGGCGCGCCGCAGCTTGGCGCGGGCGCCGCCCTTGGCACGACTGCGGCGGCAGCTGGTGCATCGCTCGTTGCGGGAGGCACGGCATTTGCTGGCGCGCGCATGGCAACCGTCGGCAGTCTCGCCGCAATTCGGGCCGGCACAACGATGGGATCGGGTGCTTTAACGGCCTGGCAGATCGGGCGAGCAACCTCGCCCCACACCGGCCTGTCCGGTGTGGCTGCTGGATTGCGGGGCGTGACCAGTGCCGCCGGCGGCGCCGCGATGCGAGCAGCAAGAGCTGCCGCGGGAACGTTCGGGCGCAGCGCCGATGCCGGCCGGGAAGCCGCATGGACCGCGACCGGTGGTGCGCCCACCGCGTCCATGACTGGAAACCCAACCGCTGCAGACCATAATACCGCTCCGACGTGGGCAAGGCGCTTGCGTTCCGAACAGACCGCCCGTGCCCACCGCCACGCCGCCATGCAGGCTGTCCGTGAAGGCGACAGCCCAGGAGGCAGCGCCAATCCCTCTCTCAACGACAAGGACGACTAGATGCTGTTCAAGCGACCCGTTCAACGTTACGGCAAGACACCCGAACCGGTCACGCCGTATCAAAAGGCCGCCCAGCTATGGGACGAGCGCATCGGCTCATCTCGAGTACAGGCTAGGAACTGGCGGCTCATGGCCCTCGGCTGTCTGGCCTTGGCGACCGGGCTCTCTGGCGGACTCGTATGGCAGTCGATGCAGAGCCGTGTCGTGCCTTACGTCGTCGAGGTCGACCGCTTCGGCGAGGCACGCGCCGTCGCGCCGGCGATCCAAGACTACGAGCCCTCCGACGCCGAGATAGCCTGGCACCTCGGCCGCTTCATCCAGAATGTCCGTTCCGTCTCCACTGATCCGGTGCTGGTGCGGCAGAACTGGCTGGCGGCTTACGACCTTGCCACCGACCGTGCGGCACTCTTCCTCAATGAGTACGCCAAGGCGAACGATCCCTTCGGTCAGATCGGAACGCGCAGCGTGTCCGTCCAGGTGACCAGTGTGGTCAGGGCTTCCGACAGCTCGTTCCAGGTCAAATGGACTGAGCAGGTCTTTGAGCGCGGCAGCCTTGCCAGCACCACGCGCTGGACCGCGATCCTCACCATCGTGATCCGCCCGCCAAGCAATACGGATCAGCTGCGCAACAATCCGCTCGGTGTATTCATCAACGCCATCGACTGGTCGCGCGAGCTCGACAGTGCCGCACTGACATCCGTTTCCCCGAAGGAGCCCGCCGATGACAAATAGAGCCCAATCGTTCCGTGCCGCGCTGATCCTATCCGCATCGGCAGCAGTTCTCTCGGCCTGCGCATCGAAGCCGGTGCCGCCTGAGATTTCGTATGATGCTGCCGACTTCAAAGCAGCGGCAATCGAGAAGGCGCCAGAGACACCGGTCAAGATAGTCGAGGTGCCAAAGCCGTTGCCGCTCCCCGGCCAGTTGCAGCCAGAACCGGGCAAAATCGCCGACGACAAGCGCTCTCCTGAAGAACGCGTCGCCGACGCCAACAAGGCGGCGACGCAGCAACCCACCCGGTACGGCTACGTCAATGCGGTGCAGGTCTATCCCTTCACCGATGGCGCGCTTTATCAGCTTTATGCCGCGCCGGAGCGCGTCACTGATATCGCCCTACAGCCGGGCGAGAAACTGACAGCCGTGTCGGCCGGCGACACGGTGCGCTGGGTCATCGGCGATACCGTCAGCGGCACCGGTGACGACCAGCGCACCCATGTGCTGGTAAAACCCTTCGCGCCGGGGCTTAGCACCAATCTGGTGATCACCACGGAACGACGCACCTACCACTTGCAGCTTCAAAGCACCGATAAGACCGCTATGGCGGCGATCTCCTGGACGTACAGCGAGGACCAGATCGTCGCGCTCCGCCAGCGCAACGCTCAGGCCGAGGCTACCATGCCGGTGGCGTCGAACGTGGCGCTCGAAAACATTCGCTTTCGCTACTCGATTAGGGGCGACACACCGCCCTGGAGACCGACGCGAGCCTTCGATGATGGCAGCAAGGTCTATATCGAGTTCCCGCGCCGCATAGATCAGGGAGAGGCCCCGCCACTCTTCATCGTCGGCTCTGACGGGGGCAACCAGCTCGTCAACTACCGCATGCGCGGCAACTACTACATTGTCGATCGGCTCTTCGCCGCGGCCGAACTACGCCTCGGCACCAAGCAGCAGCAAGTGGTGCGCATTACAAGGACGGACGGCCGGCAACCGCCGCGTCGCGTATCTCTCTTTGCGCGCTCCAGCAGGTGAGGAGAGGGGCCTTATGACCGACACTTCCCCATCCAATGCTCCGCCAAAACTCGATCCCGAGCAGCTGCAGTTACGGGCCTCGCCCCGCCGCGCCGTGCGGTTCAGGCGCGGCGTGATCATCGCCATCGCTGCCGTGGGGTCCGGTGCCATCCTGGGCGTCACGATGATGGCGCTGCAGGGACCGGCGCTTCGCTTCAAAGAACAGGCGGAAGATCTCTACAACACTGACCGCAAGCCAACCCCTGAAGGACTTGAAACACTTCCCAAGGACTATTCCGGAGTGAAGCCGAACCCTCCTGTGCTTGGACCACCACTGCCGGGCGACCTCGGTCGCCCCATCCTTGAGCGGCGGCGCCAGCTCGGCATCGCGCCAGGGCAGGACAACTCCGCCGAGGAGCAGCGCGTTGCCCAGCAGGCGATTGAGGCGCGCGAATCACAAGTCTTCTTCCGCATTGAAAATCAACCCAAGGAGGCGGGCATCGGCGGTAATGCGAAAAGTGCTCAGCAGCCGTTCGGGGCGCCTCCGCAATCTGATGCCGCTCGGCCGTCAGATTCCGTTGCCCCGGCTGAGGGCGATCAGAACAATCAACAACGCAAGCTCGATTTTGTCAGCCAGCGCAACACCAGCGGGATCTACAACCCGCATGCATTGCAGACGCCAGCTTCGCCAAATCAGCTCATGGCCGGCAGCGTGATCGCCGCAAGTCTCATCACCGGCATAAATTCCGACTTGCCCGGGTTTGTCGTCGCGCAGGTCACCGAGAACGTGCACGACACGCTCACCGGCAGCATCCTGCTTATCCCGCAAGGCTCGCGGCTGATCGGGACCTATGACAGCGTCGTCGCTTTTGGGCAAAAACGGGCGCTTCTGGTTTGGCAGCGAATAATACTGCCAGACGGTTCTTCGATCGAAATCGACAATCTGCCGGCGACAGACACTGCCGGCTATGCCGGGCTCGAGGACAAGATCGATTTCCACACCTGGCAGCTGATCAAGGGAGTCGCGCTGGCCACATTGCTGGGCGTCGGCACCGAGTTAAGTTTTGGAGAAAACGAAAGCGATCTGGTCAAAGCGATCCGGGAATCCACTCAGCAGAACGTCAGTCAAGCCGGCCAGCGCATCACCGAGAAGAACCTCAATGTTCAGCCCACCATCACCATCCGCCCAGGTTGGCCACTGCGCGTCATCGTGCACAAGGACCTTGTATTCCGCTAGCGGAATACAAGGTCATATGCCGCCCTGTGGACTATCCCGAGTTGCGTGGGCGGGTGGTGGTCGAAGGGGCAATAAAGCGAGAGGATCGGGGCGCCAAATATCGGCATAGTTCTGGTCCTTCTATAGCTGGTTGAGGAACGTCAGCAGCCGGTCATCGGGACGGAACTTGCCCGGCTTGCTGTCAAAGGGGATGGTTTTTGCGAGGATCTTTTCCTTCAGGGCCAGATCCGCATCGAGATAGATTTGGGTGGTTTCAATGGATTCATGCCCCAGCCACAACGCAATAACGGTTTGCTCCACCCCGGCATGCAACAGGTCCATCGCCGTCGTGTGGCGCAAGCAGTGGAATGTGATGTGCTTCTTCCTCAGCGAGGCACAGACTCCGCTGGCGGTGGCCAGATGCTTTGTCAGCAGGCGCTCCACGGCGTCCGCACTCAATCGCCCGCCGCGCATGCTTGGAAAGACAATGCCGTCTTCGGCGGCGCTTGTTTCATCGAGCCATGCTTCGAGGACTTTGGCGACAGGTTTGCAAAGTGGGATGGCGCGCTGCTTTCGCCCCTTGCCGAGGACTTCGACATGAGCGCCGGTGCCCAGCGTAACATCCTGGCGTCTCAGGCCGGTCACTTCGGACAGGCGCAGGCCCGTCTGCAAGGTCGTCAGCAACAGCGCGTGATCCCGTCGGCCCTTCCAGGTGCTCCTGTCCGGCGCGTTCAGAAGCGCGTCGACCTCCGGGCGCGTCATGAAGTCGATCAGCTTGCGATCAAAACGCTTGGCCGGCATGGCGAGGACGCGCTGGATTTGAGCGCTGTGGGTCGGCATTTCATAGGCGGCGAAGCGGAAGAACGACCGAATGGCGGTGAGGCGAAGATTGCGGGTGCGCGCGCCAACGCTCCGCGTCTTCTCGAGCTCGTTCAGGAACGCGGAGATGAACGGGGCGTCGATCATTTCGAATGCCAGGCGATCCGGCGACGTGCGCAACCGCTTCTGCGCGAAGCGCAGCAGAAGCCTGAACGTGTCCCGATAAGATCTGATCGTATGCGCGCTGACCCGCTTCTGCTGCATCAGCCGCTGGGTGAAGAACCGTTGCAAGAGCGCCGGGAAGGTCGGGAGCGCGAGGGTCATGTGGAGGCCTCCCAATAATGCTCGAGCCGCGTCACAGCCTGCTGCATGAGAGATGGGTTCTGGTGCAGATACCAGTAGGTATAGTTGAGATGGGTGTGCCCGAGGTAGGTGGACAGCGCCGGCAGGCGGCGCTCGGGATCCGCGCCTGCGCAATAGCATTGCCGCAAGACCTCGACGGCCATGGTGTGGCGCAGATCGTGCAAACGTGGCCCCGTCGCATCCGAGATGCCGCGCAATCCGAGTTTCCGGGACAGTCGGCGGAACGACAGTTCCAAAACCGAATGCGTAATGCGACGGCCAAGCGGCGAGATGAAGAATGGCCGGGCGCTGTGTCCCGCCAGGAACGCATTGCGCTGTTCCAGGTACTGCTTGAGGACAGCGCAGGTCGTCGCATGGACTGGAACCAGGCGGGATTTTCCGAACTTCGTGTTGCGAATGGTCAGGACGCCGTGGTCGAGATCGACGTCCTCCAGATCAAGGTTCAGTACTTCGCCGAGACGCATCCCGGTGACACTCAGCAGGCCGAAGATCGTATAGCGCGACCAGCGCGAGATCGGCTTGGCGCCCCGCCGTCGTTGCAGGCTGGCGGCGAGAACGCGGGCTATCTCTTCCTGGCGGAAGATATGAGCCTGGAAGGTGCTTCGTTGCCGCGGCAGCAAATCCGTCGGGGGAATCTCGGTGCGCGGGTCCGTCACGATACGGTAGCGCGCAAAACTGCGCACGGCGCGCAGTCGTCCGGCGAGGTAGTTCGGATCGGTCGATTCAGGCTGTTGCGCCCAGGCCAGAGCCAGCTTCGACGTGATCCAGGCAGCGCGCCGCCGCTCCATGAACTGCGCAAAATCCAAGAGCAGCCGCTCGTCCTTTTTCAGCTTGAAGCCGAGGGACCGGCGCAACTCCAGGTAATCGACAATGCCGTCGCGCAAACTGTTCATGGCATAGTCCCCGGCCATGGCAGGGCGACTTTGCGCAAAGCATCCAGATCGACCTTCGCGTATCGCCGCGTTGCATCCGGGCTGCGATGCCGCAGCATCTGGCCAATATCCGTCAGCGACAGCCCTTGGCGCAGCATGTCGACGGCAAGCGCATGACGAAGCTGATGCGACCCAGTGAGACCGGGCTTAATCCCGGCACGCCTGATCGCACGCGCGACGATCTGGCCTACGTCGCTGGACGACCTCAAACCGTCAAAGGGGGCGCGGGAGCGCAAGAACACTCTGCGGCTGGCCGATTCCGGCCGCCCGTGCTCCAAATAAGCTGCAATCGCCTGTCCCGCGTCATGAGGCAAGGGCAGCGGCCGTTCCGTACGGCCCTTGCCATGCACGCTCAGCGAGCCTTCACCCCAATCGACATCACCCAGTTCAAGCCGGACAACCTCTCCTGCGCGCAGCCCGAGCCGCGCGAGCAACAACAGGATGGCTCGATTGCGCAACCCGGCTGGCGCCCGCCATTCCTTGCTCGCGTTCAGAAGAACCCGAACACAGTCGGCTGGCATCGCTCTCGGAATCGACGCCATCGACCATCCGGCAACGGATGGGACTGCCGCGGCAAGATCGGTATGGATGTAGTCGCGGTACCGCGCGAAGCGGAAGAACGACCGCAGTGCGGTGACGATGTGCTTTGCCGAAGCGAATGTGCGGTCCTGCGGCGCATTTCGCCGGATGTAGTCCGCAATCTGGCTGGCATGCACGGATGCGAGATGCAGTTCGCCCTCGCCGGATATGTCCGTCAGAAAGCGCCTGACATATCCGGGGTAATTCTCGATGGTCGCCGCTGCCAGGCCGCGCTCATCGTGCAGGTAGGACCTGTATTCCTGCAAGACCAAGTCAACAGGAGATATCTCGACCGAAGCCGTGGCCCTGCCGTCGATGACGCCTTTTTCACGAAGCCAGGCCGTCACGCCGGACAGCGTGATGCGGTCGCCGCCCTTGAGACAGCGGTGTTGAGCCCGATCACGCAGGAATGCTTCTTCATGTGCGGTCGTTATCTCCTCGACCGCGATGCCCTCCCGGTCCAGCCATCGGCTGAACTCATTGATGAGGAACGTTTTCTTCCAATAAGAAACCTGCGAGTACCCCTGATCGGCAAGATACTCGGCATAGGGCTCAAAATAGGGAGCCAGCGGACCCTCGACCAAAAGCCGAGAGCGCCTCTTTCGACTTGCTCTGTTCATCGGAAACACAGTGTCGGCGGGTTCTGGACGAACCAAACTATGCCGACTGATTCTCTTAATATTACCACAGAAAGGAAGCACATGCGCACGCAACTCGGGATAGTCCACAGGGCGGCATATGATCTGGTGCTACGGCCATACGCGAGTTGAGCGGGAGTGAATATGGCCAACTTGAAACTTGGAAAGCTTCCAGACCGAACACCTTCGAAGATTACCATCACCGTCAGCGCGGAGTTGGGCCAAGCACTCAAGGAGTATGCTGCCCTTTATCGTCAGACCTATGGCGAGTCTGAAACGGTGGCGGAACTCATCCCTTTCATGCTGGCGGGGTTTCTGGAAGGCGACCGAGCGTTTGCCAAGGCCAGAAAAGAAGGTTTGCCGACGTCCAGCATGCCGGAGAAGTCGCGGCGTCTGGCAGGCTCAGATTCCGAGTAACCGAGGCAATGAGTGAACCGCCCGCACACGAGCCTCGATGGGCTAACTCCGCTTGAATATGTAACCCGATCCGTCAAGGATCACACGTGAACAGGCTCACTCACAAATGGAGGCAAACAGGGGAGCACGTCACCGCGACCGCACTCTTTGGCTCAAACTGCAACCGAGTGCCTGGCCCTTCCGCTTTGGAAATATTTGTCGAACCTGGCCGCGATGCTTCGGACGAATGGGCGACTTTCAGCCGGCACGACGAAACGGTCGCCATCCAGTTCAAGCAATCGAACGGGATCGTGGAGGGCCATGGTACTCGACTCAAGAAGGAGCTTCTGGCCGGCTTTGCCGAAGCGTTCCACCAGATCGACTGCCGAGAAGGCGAAATCACACATTAGCCTCTCGATGATCCAGCCGCGAACGCGGTCGTCGTCGGAAAGCGCGATACCGCGGACAACCGCCAGGCCGCCATGCGCAACCATACTTCCGTACTCGGCGGTTGAAATATTGTTCTGCACGTAGCCCTGGCGAAAACGGCCGATGGACGAAGGGCCAAGCCCGATCAGTGTCTCGCAGCGATCCTCCGTGTAGCCCTGAAAATTGCGATGCAAAGCCCCTGTGCGGGCCGCTATCGCCAAGGCATCGCCTGGCTTGGCGAAATGATCGAGCCCTATTGCTTCATATCCCTTGTCCACAATCGCTCGCGCAGCGAGTTGCGATTGCGCCAACCGCTCCGTGGGGCCAGGCAGCCACGCCTCTTTGATCATCGTCTGATGCTTCTTGAACCAGGGCACATGCGCGTAGCCGAACAGCGCCATCCTGTCCGGTTCCAGGGTCAGCGCCTGCGCTACGGTGGAACAGACGCTCTCCCTGCTCTGGTGCGGCAATCCGTAGAGCAGGTCCAGATTGATGGAACCGACGCGGCGGGAGCGAACTCCGTCGACGATAGCCTTCGTTTGCAAAAAGCTTTGCTCGCGGTTGATTGCCTTTTGCACATTTGGCTCGAAATCTTGGACGCCGAGACTCGCCCTGGTCATGCCGATTTCGGCCAGCGCATCAAGGCGCGCCTCGTCCATGTCGTTTGGATCGATCTCGACGCTGATGTTTGTATCCGGGACAAAATCGAAGCTGTCCCGCAAAAACGCGCCAAGCGCCACCATGTCCTCGGGCTTCAGCATGGTGGGCGAACCGCCGCCGAAGTGGACTGCGCGGACATGGCCCTTGCCGCTGACGAGACCCGCAACCGTCGCGATCTCCGCGTGTAGCGAGCGCAGATAGGCCGTCACCGGCTCATAGTGGCGCGTCTGCTTGGTATGACACGCACAGAACCAGCAGAGTCTGTCGCAATAGGGGATGTGCAGATAGAGCGAGATCTCGCCGCCACTTTTGAGCGCCTCCAGCCAGCCACGATAAACCGCAGGATTGACGCCCGCGTGGAAATGCGGTGCAGTCGGATAACTGGTATAGCGCGGGACGTTCTCGCCAACCCGGGCAGCTAATTCGGACTGCATGTCGTGGTCCAACCATGTTTGCATCGCTGGAACTCTGGGCTTATTGGCGAGCCAAAGCCCTGATTTCGGTCAATCAGCAACTCGGACAAACTGCCGCAAGGATTTTTCTACCCTAGATTGGTATCCTGCCGGCACTTGGGATCGGGTTGAGCGAGCGCATGTCAGTACGGCGACACATTCACACTTCCGGTATTCCCGTTCTTTGCGTCCATTGCGAAGCACGGCATCGCGGCGTCTGCGGTGCGCTTGATCCAGACAATTTGGTTGGGCTCGCCAAGACTTGCTCGCGGCGCCAGATCGAGTCAGGAGTGGAACTGATCGGCGACGCACAGGCGGTCGACAGCTATTCGAACCTGCTTTCAGGCGTGGTAAAGCTGACAAAGAGCCTTTCCGATGGTCGCCAGCAGATCGTCGGTCTCCAGTTTGCACCGCATTTTCTGGGACGTCCTTTTAAGGTGGAAAGCTCGATCAATGCGGAAGCGGTGACAGTTGTCACGCTGTGCTCGTTTCCAAGGGCAGCCGTCGAACGGATGATGAAGGGGTCGCCGGAATTCGAGCATCGCCTGCTCAAGCAGACGCTGAATGAACTCGATGAAGCACGCGAGTGGCTGGTGACGTTGGGGCGCAAGACCGCATCGGAAAAGGTGGCGAGTTTTCTCCTCATGATCGCTCGGAATATCGATTCCAGTGTTGACCCGGTAGCCAGGTCAGCGTCCTTCGATCTGCCGCTGACGCGTGCCGAGATCTCTGATTTTCTTGGAATCACGAACGAGACTGTGAGCCGGCAGCTGACGCAATTGCGGGCTGACGGCGTGATCCGGATCGAGAACACACGCCATGTGATGGTGGACAGCATGAGCCGGCTGCGCTCGATGGCGATGCCGAGCCTGAGCCAGAAGACCGACAGCCTGGACAGGTTGTAGAGGCCGTTCGGCGAAGAGAAGGGGCAGGCCGTTGTCGCTCCTGATGGCGGAAGGCAGGCCGCGTTCCCTGAACAGGCGGATGGCGGCCTCGATGATCGGTCCTTCCTTCTTCGATTCGAGCGCTTCGCAGGGGAGCAGGTAGCGCGAGGCCGGGTCGGTGACCGTCACAATAACGACCATCGCCCGCCGGAACTCCCCTTAGAAGTCCGTGCACCACAACGCGTTGGTGATAGTTGCGTGCCGAAGCGCTGCCGCTGACGGGAGCGCTTTACAGGCCGTGACGATCGAGCACGGCATGCACCGGGCTCTTCGAGGGTATGCGGACATCGCCGGCGAGCCTCCTGATCAGGAGCTCCCTAATCTTCCTGGCGCCCAGTGCGGCTTGTCCTTCTTGGTTGCGACGATCGTCAGCTCGATCTGGTCGGGCAGCTGGTTGGCGTAGCGCAGCGGCCGCCGCGAAGGTCAACCTAGCTGCCGAAAAATCGTGCGGCCCCTGACATGGATCAGGGCGAGCAGGCGGCGGCTGCGCAATTGATGCACAGCGGATTTGGCGTCCGCCGGATTCGAGATCGGGATTTGCGATGAAATTCGGCACAGAGATCGTGCTTCTAAGCCTGTTCGCTTTTGCGGCCCTGGTGGCTGCCGGTTTCGGCGTAGATGAACCTTTCCGCCAGCATATGTGGGTGTTGTTCTTCGCCGTAGCTGGTTGCACCGCGATCCTGTTGCGCAATACGGAGTTCAAGCCTGCAGTTCCGATAGACCCCGCCGCTTTTATGGACGGTCCAACCCGTTACGGGGCCGTGGCGACGGTGTTTTGGGGCGTCGTAGGCATGCTGGTTGGTGTGGTCATCGCGCTGCAGCTTGCCTATCCCGATCTCAGCGTCGAGCCCTGGTTCAACTTTGGCCGCTTGCGGCCGTTGCATACATCCGGCGTGGTTTTTGCCTTCGGCGGCAATGCGCTGCTTTGCACGTCCCTTTATGTCGTACAGCGCACCTGCCGCGCCCGGCTGTTCGGCGGCAATCTCGCCTGGTTCGTGTTCTGGGGCTATCAGCTGTTCATCGTCATGGCTGCGACGGGCTACCTGCTCGGCATCACCGAAAGCCGCGAATACGCCGAGCCCGAATGGTATGTGGATCTTTGGCTGACAATGGTCTGGGTCGCCTACCTCGTCCTGTTCCTCGGTACCATCCTGAAGCGCAGGGAACCGCACATCTACGTCGCCAACTGGTTCTACTTGTCCTTCATCGTGACCATCGCGATGCTGCATGTGATCAACAACCTGTCGATGCCAGTCTCGTTCGTGGGTTCAAAAAGCTATTCAGCCTTCTCCGGCGTCCAGGACGCCTTGACGCAGTGGTGGTACGGCCACAATGCCGTAGGCTTCTTTCTCACCGCCGGCTTCCTTGGCATGATGTACTATTTCGTGCCCAAGCAGGCGAACCGGCCAGTCTATTCCTACCGGCTGTCGATCATCCACTTCTGGGCGCTGATCTTTCTCTACATCTGGGCCGGCCCGCACCACCTCCACTATACCGCCTTGCCCGACTGGGCGCAGACGCTCGGCATGGCGTTCTCGATCATGCTTTGGATGCCCTCCTGGGGCGGCATGATCAACGGCCTGATGACGCTGTCCGGCGCTTGGGACAAGCTGCGGACGGACCCGATCATCCGCATGATGGTCATGGCCATAGCCTTCTATGGCATGTCCACTTTCGAAGGCCCGATGATGTCAATCAAGGCTGTCAATTCGCTGTCGCACTACACCGACTGGACCATCGGCCACGTGCATTCCGGCGCGCTCGGTTGGGTCGGCATGATTTCGTTTGGCGCGATCTATTTCATGGTGCCGAAGTTGTGGAACCGCGAGCGGCTCTATTCGCTGCGGCTCGTCAACTGGCACTTCTGGCTGGCAACGCTCGGGATCGTCGTCTACGCCGCGGTGATGTGGGTCTCCGGCGTTATGCAGGGCCTGATGTGGCGCGAATACGACGAGCAGGGCTTTCTGGTCTTCTCCTTCGCCGAAACTGTCGCCGCCATGCATCTCTACTATATCATGCGTGCCATCGGCGGCGCGATGTACCTGTCCGGCGCCCTGATCATGGCATGGAACGTCACCATGACAATCCTCGGCTACCAGCGCGAGGAGAAACCGATGCCGCGTCCCATCGCCGCCGTCCGACCTGCGCGATCAGGAGCCAGAAAATGGGCTTGATGGACAAACACGCCGTCATCGAGAAGAACGCCACGCTTCTTCTCGTCGGCTCCCTTCTGGTGGTGACGATCGGCGGCATCGTCGAGATCGCGCCGCTCTTCTATCTCGACAATACGATCGAGAAGGTCGAAGGCATGCGGCCCTATTCGCCGCTCGAACTCGCCGGCCGCAACATCTATGTGCGCGAGGGCTGCTACCTCTGCCACAGCCAGATGATCAGGCCGTTCCGCGATGAGGTCGAGCGCTATGGGCACTACAGTCTGGCGGCCGAGTCGATGTACGACCACCCGTTCCAGTGGGGATCGAAACGCACAGGACCGGATCTCGCGCGGGTGGGCGACCGTTATTCGAATGAATGGCACGTTCAGCACCTTGTGGATCCGCGCTCGGTGGTGCCGGAATCGATAATGCCGAGCTACGCGTTCCTGAAGGAAATGCCGATTGAGGTGAAGGACTTCTCGACGCACCTGATCGCGAACAGCCGTGTGGGCGTGCCCTACTCCGACGACATGATCGCGAGCGCGAATGCCGATCTCATGGCGCAGGCAGATCCCAACATCGACCCATCCGGTCTTGAAGCGCGGTATCCAAAGGCCAAGCTCGGTGACTTCGATGGCAATCCGCAACAGGTCAGCGAGATGGACGCGCTGGTCGCTTACCTCCAGATGCTTGGCACTCTGGTCGATTTCAAAAACTACGACGAAGCCGCCGGTTACCGCTGAGGAGAATGGTGATGACCTACAACTTCATGCGGGCGTTTGCCGACACTTGGGGCCTGCTCGCTATGGCGCTGTTCTTCGTCGGATGCATCACCTTTGCGCTCCGTCCCGGCAGCAGGACGCGAGCCGACGAAGCTGCTCAAATCCCTCTCAAGGACGACTGATCATGAGCGGTGAGCACATTGACGAAGTCTCCGACGTCTCGACCACCGGCCATGAATGGGACGGGATCAAGGAGCTCAACAATCCGCTCCCGCGCTGGTGGGTGATCACCTTCTACGTCACCATAGTCTGGGCGATCGGCTACACCATCGCTTATCCCGCATGGCCTATGCTAAGCTCCGCCACCCGAGGCGTGCTCGTCTATTCCAGCCGCAACGATGTCAAGAATGAGCTGGCAGCGGCCGAGGTCGCCAAGGGCAAGTACGTTGCCGCCCTTCAGGCGAAGACTGTCTCCGAGATTGCCGCCGACGATGTTTTGCGCGGATTCGCTATCGCGGCCGGTGGCGCCGCCTTCAAGGTCAATTGCGTTCAGTGCCATGGCTCCGGCGCCCAGGGTTCGAAGGGCTTTCCCAACCTGAATGATGACGACTGGCTGTGGGGCGGCAAGGCCGAGCAGATCCAGCAGACAATCACGCACGGCATCCGCTTTGCCTCCGACTCCGACACGCGCCTGTCGGAAATGCCCGCCTTTGGTGACATCATTACGCCCGAGCAGATTAGACAGGTCAGCGCTTATGTCTCGAGTCTCTCCGGCGCTGTTGGCGATCAAGCATTGGTCATACCCGGCGCCAATGTTTTCGCCGAGAATTGTGCCGCCTGTCATGGTGATAAGGCAAAGGGGAACACGGAGCTTGGCGCACCCGACCTGACCGACGCGATCTGGCTCTACGGGGCGGGCGAGACGGCTATCGCCGCGCAGGTTCGCGCGCCAAAGCAAGGCGTCATGCCGGCCTGGGGTGGGCGTCTCGGCGAGGTCACGGTCAAGGAACTTGCGGTCTATGTCCATTCGCTTGGCGGCGGAGAATAGGAACGGAAGCCTATTCTCGGCCCTCCCCCTGCCAAGCGACGAGGCCCGGCGCGAGCCGGGCCTCGACACCATTCCGACTGCGACCTGAATCAACACGGGCGGACCGCCTACGGCGAGGCTGTTCCACGGGCGGCCCTGACATCGGCAGCGGGACTGGAGATGCTACGTGCGTGATAAAACGCAGACAGAACCGCCCGAAGCAGAAGCGATCGACTCCCCCAACACCCGTGAGCCGCTTTATGCTCCACGCAAGAAGGTTTTCCCCAAGCGAATCTCGGGTAATTTCCGTAGCTTCAAATGGCTGGTGATGGCGATCTCGCTGGCGATCTACTATCTGACGCCCTGGCTGCGCTGGGACCGAGGTCCGTTTGCACCGGACCAGGCCGTGCTGATCGATCTTGCCAACCGCCGCTTCTATTTCTTCTTCATCGAGATTTGGCCGCAGGAATTCTACTATGTGGCCGGCCTTCTCGTTATGGCCGGCATCGGCCTTTTCCTGATCACATCCACCGTTGGCAGAGCCTGGTGCGGCTATACCTGCCCGCAGACGGTATGGGTCGATCTGTTTCTAGTTGTAGAGCGTGCGATCGAGGGAGATCGCAATGCTCGCATAAAGCTCGACGCGGGATCCTGGACTGCGCGCAAGCTTGTGCTGCGTGTATCGAGACACGCCATCTGGCTGGCCATAGCGGCAGCGACCGGCGGCGCCTGGATCTTCTATTTCGCCGATGCGCCATCTCTGATTGACGAGGTCTTCGCTGGCACCGCTGCGCCGGTCGCCTACATCACCATCGGCGTGCTGACGGCAACCACCTACACATTCGGTGGACTGATGCGCGAGCAGGTCTGCACCTACATGTGCCCGTGGCCGCGCATCCAGGCGGCCATGCTCGACGAGAATTCGCTCACTGTGACCTACAATGACTGGCGCGGGGAACCCCGTTCGCGCCATGCCAAGAAGGCTCTTGCCGCAGGGCAGCCGGTTGGAGACTGCGTTGATTGCAATGCCTGTGTCGCGGTCTGTCCGATGGGGATCGACATCCGCGACGGCCAGCAGCTCGAATGCATCACCTGCGCGCTCTGCATCGACGCCTGTGACGGCGTAATGAACAAACTCGGCAAGGAGCGCGGGCTGATCTCGTATGCGACGCTGTCCGATTACAACGCCAACATGGCGGCGGCGACCGCAGGCGGCGCTTGCTCGGTGAATCCGTCGCTGGTGCGGACAGACGGCAGCGCTTTCTCCAACAGGTTAGCCCATTTCCATGTCCGCAAGATCTTTCGACCGCGCACCTTCGTCTACATGAGTGCGTGGTCGGCGGTCGGTCTCGCCTTACTCTACTCGCTGCTGACGCGCGATCGGCTCGAGGTCAACGTTCTGCACGACCGCAATCCGCAGTTCGTCACGCTGTCCGATGGTTCGATCCGCAATGGTTACACCGTCAAGCTGCTCAACATGATCCCAGAGCCAAGAACGATTGTCGTCACCATGCAGGGCCTGGCGGATGCCGAGATGAGCGTCGTCGGGATCGACATGCCTGCGGATCGCTCCCTCTCCGTTCCGGTCGAACCGGACCGGCTGAAAATGCTGAAGATTTTCGTCAGCCAGCCGGCGGAACAGATCAATGCCCAAGCGCAGACGTTCAAGTTCCGGGTCGAGGACAAGGCGAGCTTCGAGTCGGACGAATACACGGCCACGTTCAACGCACCGGAGATCGTTAGATGAGCGTCAATGCACGAAGGCCCCCCGAATTCACCGGCAGGCATATGTTGCGTATCATCCTTAGCTTTTTCGGCGTGATCGTTGGTGTGAACCTGACCATGGCAACACTCGCCAGCACAAGCTGGACGGGTCTTGTCGTCGAAAATACTTATGTCGCGAGCCAGCAGTTCAACCGGATGGCCGAGGAAGGGCGCGCGCAGGCCGCACTCGGCTGGACCGGCAAACTGACCATCGCACGGGGCGAGGTCCGCTACGGCCTCAGCGAGGCCGCCGGCAAAGCGGTCCAGTTGCACGGCGTCAGGCTCCTGTTCCGTCATCCCGCCTACGAGGCCGAGGACAAAGCCGTCATGCTTGCGCCTGCCGCGAGCCAGGAATTTGCCGCCCAGCATACGCCAAGGGACGGCGTCTGGATCGTCCAAGTCGACGCCGATGTTGGTCTCGCAGAACCCTATCGCGACGTCCGTCGAATTATAATTTCCCATGGAGCGTTACAATGAGCTGTTGTGCACCGGGCGCCGAAACGGCGCTGAATCTGGAAAGCAGCATATCCGTCCTGCCATCAAGCCAGGAGGTCAGGCTGGCGAGCCGCTCGCTTGGCGGCGATCTGCACCAAACCGATCTCTCGGTCCCGACGGTGCATTGCGCAGCCTGCATCCAGAGTATCGAGAGGGCGCTTGGAAAACTCGATCGCGTCGAGGGTGTACGTGTCAACCTGTCGACGAAACGGGTTGCGATCCGGTGGCGCGGAAATGAGGTTCCACCGTTTGTCGCCGCGCTTGGACGGCTGGGATACGACGCGCATTTGTTCGAGCCCGAGACAGGGGAGAAGGACAAGACGCTATCGGAGCTGATCCGGGCCGTGGGGGTTGCCGGCTTTGCAGCGGGCAACATCATGCTGCTTTCAATGTCGGTCTGGTCCGGCGCTGAAGGTGCGACCCGCGACCTGTTCCACTGGGTCTCGGCACTGATCGCCATCCCCGCGCTCGCCTTCGCTGGTGGCATCTACTTCCGCTCGGCATGGAACGCATTGCGTCACGGCCGCATGAACATGGATGTGCCGATTGCGGTTGGTGTCTCGCTCGCCTACGCGATGAGCCTTTACGAAACCATCAACCATGGCGACCACGCTTACTTCGATGCATCGGTATCGCTGCTGTTCTTCCTGCTGATCGGCCGCACGCTTGATCACGTGATGCGCGAGCGTGCCCGG
The DNA here is from genome assembly GCF_900149755.1 of Mesorhizobium delmotii. Classification (NCBI taxonomy): domain Bacteria; kingdom Pseudomonadati; phylum Pseudomonadota; class Alphaproteobacteria; order Hyphomicrobiales; family Phyllobacteriaceae; genus Mesorhizobium; species Mesorhizobium delmotii. The sequence continues at coordinate 202,745 of NZ_FUIG01000029.1, forward strand.
ACCGCGGTGAACGGTCTGTCACGGCTGGCGGCGCGCGGCGCCATAGTATTGCGCGACGATGGCACGCGCGACTACCGGCCGGTTGGCGAGATCGAACCAGGCATGCAGTTGCTGATCGCTGCCGGCGAACGGATTCCCGTCGACGGCAAGGTCATTCGAGGCTCTTCGGATCTCGACTGTTCACTGGTTTCCGGTGAGAGCACACCCAGAACCGTGGCGACAGGGGAAACCGTGCAGGCCGGCACGCACAATCTCACCGGCCCACTGACGGTCGAGGCGACAGCCGCCGCAAAAGACTCCTTCCTGGCCGAAATGGTCCGGCTGATGGAAGCCGCCGAGGGCGGTCGCGCGCATTATCGCAGGATCGCCGAACGCGTTTCAGCGCTCTATGCTCCAGTGGTTCATCTGACCGCCTTCCTGACGTTCCTTGGCTGGATGGCGGCGACCGGCGATTGGCACCGAGCAGTAACAAACGCAATCGCCGTTCTCATCATCACCTGCCCATGTGCGCTCGGTCTCGCCGTGCCGATCGTGCAGGTGGTCGCTGCGAGGCGTCTGTTCGAAAGCGGTGTCATGGTCAAGGATGGTTCGGCCATGGAGCGCCTGGCGGCGATCGACACGGCCGTGTTCGACAAGACAGGAACGCTTACGCTCGGACAGCCCCGGCTCGTCAATGCGTCGTCAGTCGATCCGGCCATGCTGGCAATCGCTGCCGAGATGGCCGCGCACTCCCGTCACCCGCATTCAAACGCCATTGCGACCTTTGCCGGTTTCGCCGGTCAGCCAAAGGTCGAAGCTGTCAGCGAACACCCCGGATTCGGCATCGAAGCCACCGCGAGGGGAAGCACCTGGCGACTGGGGCGGCGCGGTTGGGCTGGATGGAAGGCCCGAACCGGTGGCGAAAGCAGATACGGCGGAACGGTTCTGACCAAAGACGGGATCATCGTGGCGTCCTTTGTCTTCAAGGACGCGCTGCGTCCAGACGCCAGGGCGGCCATCGAGCAATTGAACAACGCCCGAGTTTCCGTGGAAATGCTGTCGGGCGATACCGGGGCTGCCTGCGGCGAGGTCGCGACGACGTTGGGGATACATCACTTTGTTCCGGCGCTGCTTCCTTCGGGCAAGGTCAAGTATATTGAAAGCCTGGCGAAGGACGGCCACAAGGTGCTCATGGTTGGCGACGGCCTCAACGACATCCCTGCGCTGGGCGCGGCACATGTCTCGATCGCTCCAGCCACGGCGGCCGATGTCGGCCGCAAAGCTGCGGATTTCGTTTTCCTGCACGAAAGCCTTTCGGCCGTCTCCCTTGCCCTCGACGTTTCGCGAAAGGCCGGACAACTGATCCGGCAAAACATCGCCATCGCGATTGTCTACAACGCCATTGCCGTCCCGATCGCCATTTTGGGGCAGGTAACACCATTGATTGCGGCAATCGCGATGTCGGCCTCATCACTGCTTGTCATTGGCAATGCGTCGAGGCTGCAAGGTTTTGTGCCAGACGTGCCAAGGAGAACTGCTCCGCCTGATAGCCGCTCCCACACCGGCACATTGACGCAACCCTCATGACAATCCTGGTCTATCTCATACCGGTGGCTCTGTTGTTGGGCGGGCTTGGACTGTCTGGCTTCCTGTGGGCCTTGAGGAGTGGTCAATACGAGGATCTCGACGGAGCCGCCGAGCGTATCCTCATTGACCGGGACGAGAGGCCGGAACGCTGATTCCGTCACTCGAGGGCCTGCGTCGCCCATTCCGCCATGCAAGCGGCTGATGCCACGAAGTACCTCCCTCGGCCGGACGAGCGCTGGCGATGTACGTGTTCCAAGTGCAACGGAGCGGATAGACCGGCGGCGCGGGTTTGTCATGTCTGGCTGACCCAGATCAGTGCTGTCTCCTCATCGCCCTGATTTCAATGGACGAGTCTTTTCAAGGGGAGAACGCATGTCTAGCCGGACGGAAGCTGAGCGGCATCAGGTGCTGGCCGTGTTCGCCGGGGGCGCCGGCATTGTCGAAGCCGTGAGCAGGCCGGCGCACGTCATTGCAGGAGCCGATGCGTTCGAATGAGCGAGTTCAAGCCAGTTCGGTTCGTTGATGTCGCGCTGGAGGGGCAATTCTGGCGCGAGCGGCTGGAGACGGTGCTGACACGGACCATCCCCAGCCAGCACGTCCAGCTTGGCAAGCAAGGTGTATTGCTGTCCCTCACACTGCCGAACCAGTCGCTGCCACTGAGCGTCCCAGGCAACGAGCACGATTCCGGGCAGGTGCTCTGGGATTCCGACGCCGGCAAGTGGATAGAAGCAGCATCCTACGCGCTGTCACACAGGCGTGATCCCGACATCGAGGCATGGATCGAAAACATTGTCGACGATCTCGAAAAGGCGCAGGCTCCCGACGGTTATCTGAACTGCTGGTACCTGCAGCGCGAGCCCGACAAGCGCTGGACCAACCTGCGCGACAATCACGAACTCTACAATCTTGGACATCTGCTCGAGGGCGGTATCGCCTACTTCCTCGCGACGGGCCGGCGCCGGCTCCTGGACATCCTTGAGCGGTATGTTGACCATGTGTGCAAGACATTCGGCCCGAACCCCGGCCAGAAGCGCGGCTATTGCGGCCATCAGGAAATCGAGCTGGCCCTCGTTAAGCTCTATCGCTTGACTGGAGACAGAATGCATCTCGACCTCGCGGCCTATTTCATGAATGAGCGCGGGCGTCAGCCGCACTACTTCGATCAGGAAGCGGTCGCGCGCGGGGAGCACCCCAGGGATTTCAGGGCGAAAAGATATGAGTACAACCAGTCGCACAGGCCGGTGCGCGAGCAAACTAAGGTGGTCGGACATGCGGTCCGAGCGATGTACATGCTTTCTGCCATGGCCGACCTCGCGGCGGAACTGAATGACGACAGCCTCAAGAAAGCATGCGAGGTGCTCTGGGCCGACGTCATCTCCTCGAAAATCTACATCACGTCCGGCTTGGGTCCGGCTGCCGCGAATGAAGGCTTTACTGAGGATCACGACCTGCCGAACGATACGGCGTATGCGGAGACCTGCGCCTCGGTAGGCCTGATCTTCTGGGCACATCGCATGCTGCATCTCGAACTCGACGGCCGATACGCCGACGTTCTGGAACAGGCGTTGTTCAACGGCGCGCTGACCGGCCTTTCGCGCGATGGCGAGCGCTATTTCTACTCCAATCCGCTCGAGAGCGATGGGCGACGCAGCAGATGGGCCTGGCACTCATGCCCATGCTGCACGATGAATTCGTCTCGTCTGATTGCTTCGATCGGAGGCTATTTCGTCTCGGCCAGTGAAAACGCAATCGCCTTCCATCTCTACGGCGGCGTTTCGACGAACATCCAACTCGCTACGGGCAATGTGTTCCTGCGGGAAACCAGCGCCTATCCATTTTTCGGCTCGATCAGGATCGAGGTCAGCCCTGACGCGCCGGCCGAGTTCACTATCAATCTCCGCATTCCCGGTTGGGCTCATGAAGCCGAAGCTTCGGTCGGGGGATGTGCAGTCGACGTGACGGCATGCACCAGAAATGGCTATCTTGCGATCTCGCGGCTATGGAATGCCGGAGACACCATCGCCCTCGAGCTACCGATTTCTCCCGAGCGCATCTATGCTCATCCCTCGGTCAAGCAGGACATCGGCCGGGTGGCGCTCAAGCGCGGGCCGTTGGTTTATTGCGTTGAAGAGGTCGACAATCCCGGGGGGGCGGTGCAGCAGCTCAAACTACCGCGAGACGCCAGGATCGAAACGGTGGAACGGGGCGATCTCTTCGATGGCGTGGTCACGCTGACCGCCTCCGCAGAGCGTATCGAAGACCAAGAGTGGGGAGACAGCCTATACAGGAATGCGCCCCCGATCGTTTCGGGCTGCCGGCTAACCGCTCTGCCATATTATCTCTGGAACAATCGGGCGAAAGGCTCGATGCAAGTGTGGCTGCTGGAAAGCTGAATTCAGCGCTGTCGCCGTATGGGAGGCCACTTCTCAACCAATGAATGCCGACAAGATGCAGTCATCAGAAGCCTCAGATAATATTCTCATTCGTCCGGCGGGCGGTCCACCGGTCCGTGCTCTGGTTGACGAGTTCCACGACCTGATTGGAACCGACCCTGCATACAGGGGGATAAGGGCGCCGCGTCGGTCAAAAACTGCCGACGTGACAATCTCGCTTGCTGGCTGGGTATGTGCTTGGCTGCGCGGACGCGAGCGCTGGTCCGATCACCCGCGTACGAGTTTGAGGCGATTTCCTGCTTCGTTGCTGATACATGCGGATTTTCCCGCCCTGCGCCTTGAGGCGATACGGCGGGCATTGGAACGCAGCGCACGACAGGAGGCTGAACTCAACCAGCGTCTCACGAGGATAGCCGCCGCGATGGCGGCACGCTGATGGGCGGCGCTGAGGACAGATTCGATATCGTTGTTGTCGGAGCCGGGCCGGTCGGCCTTTCCTTCGCCGCATCACTCGCTCAAAGCCAACTCAAGGTCGCAGTTGTCGAACAGAACTCAATCGATACTCTCGCCAATCCGCCTTTTGACGGTCGGGAAATCGCGCTGACCCACGCCTCGATCAGAATCCTTCGCGAGATCGGCGCCTGGGATGCCATCCCCGCTTCGGACAAATCACCGCTTCACGGCGCCCGCGTGCTCAACGGTTCGAGCCCTTTCGCTCTGCGTTTCGATCCTCCCAGCGGGTCTGGAGAACCCCTCGGAGTTTTGGTCCCAAATTGCCGAATTCGCGACGCGCTGTTCAAGACCATCCACTTGCAGAATCACGCGCGGCTGCTGTGCGGCCACTCGGTCGTAGATGCAACAACCAGCCAGACAGGAGCAGTCGTAACGCTGTCTGATGGCGTGCAGTTGAACGCTAGCCTTGTGGTTGCCGCCGATTCACGTCTGTCGGCCACTCGTGATCTGCTCGGCATAGGCGCCGATATCAATCGGCTTGGCTACTCCATGCTAATATGCCGGGTACGGCATGAGCGCGCCCACCACCAGGTGGCAATCGAATGGTTCGATCACCATCAGACGATAGCGATGTTGCCCCTGGCGGAGGGCGTGTCGTCGCTGCTGCTCACCCTGTGCTCAAACGAGGCCGATAGACTGCTTGCCTTCAGCGACCATTTGTTTCTGATGGAATTGACGAACCGGTGTCGAGGGCGCCTTGGAAAAATGACCTTGGCAAGCAAGCGCCATGCCTATCCGCTGGTCACGACTTGGGCGCACAAATTCCAAGCTCCCAGCGCCGCACTCATCGGCGACGCTGCCATCGGCATGCACCCGGTAACTGCGCATGGTTTCAACATCGGTATCAGCAGCCAGAAGCAACTCGCCTATGGAATCCTAACAGCATGTCGCGACGGTCGCGAGATTGCCGATCCCGACATGCTGCACGGATACGAAAGGTGGCTTCGCCTGTCAGCGGCGCCGCTCTTCCATGGCACGAACATTGTCGTCGGACTCTACTCAAGCGAGCACCCGGCGGCACGGCTTGCAAGACATGTGGGGCTTCGGTTCGCCCAACATGTTCCCTTTATGCGGCATGGCATTTCGGCCATGCTTAGGCGATGAAACCGTACCAGCAGCTTTGGACCTTGCGCGATGAAAGAGGGCCTCATTCGCCGGAGTAATCGCTGCCCCTGCACGCAGAGGCGGCAGCTTCCCGCGGCAGGCCATAAATGTCGCCCCGAAGAGGTATTGTCTCAGCGCTTTATTTGGCTGATCAGCCCAGAGGCTGATGTCGCGCTGAATAGTTAACCCCTCCTTTAGTAGGCTTGCATAGACATGTGCTGCGTACAAGCAGGAGATGCAACCTGACCCGTCCGAACATGAAGAAAGAAGACGAGCTGGAGGCCAGAATCCTTCAGGATCAGCTTGCTGACCTAAGGGCAGGTCTCTTCGTATCAATGCCGATAAGCATTATCCTATCGGGCCTGATTTTGACCGTGCAGGCCTTTTCAGGCGGGGGCTTTGCCGCCGCAATCTGGTTCCTGGTTGTCAATGCGATAAATGCCGCCCGCCTCGGACTCGTCCGTTATCAGCTAAAGGAGATGGGGCATCAGGACGATTTAACAGGGATTTCGCAGCGGCTTCGCTGGTTTGGCATCCTTGCTCTTCTGTCAGGGTTTGCCTGGTCCTTTCTTGCCGTCCTTACTGTTGGCTACACAACGCCCCAAGCGCCGCTGCATCTGATTATTCTGGCGGGCATTTCAGCTGGTGCGGCTACATACGGCAGTTCATATGCCGCGGCAGCGACCAACTTCATCACACCGCCGCTTCTGATCGCGGTGGGTTGCTTGTTGGCGAAAGGCAACTTTGAAGATTACATTCTGTCTTTTGCCGTTCTGCTCTTCATGGCCGGCTTGGTTCGAGGCTCGTTTGTCGGGCAAGCCCGCTTCCGCGAAGCAAGCCGCCTGAGACATGAGGCGGAGCGGCTTGCGGCGGAAATGGAGCGCAATTCCAGGGAGGACCACCTGACGGCCCTTCTCAACAGACGGGGCCTCGAACACGCGATCAATCAGTTCGAAAATACGGACGGCCCGTTCGTTGCAATGCTGATTGATCTGGACGGCTTCAAATCTGTCAACGATACCTACGGTCACAGGACCGGTGATGAACTGCTCATCATGATCGCCCGCCGCATAGAGCAGGCAGCGCCGGCAGGCTCAACGCTCGCCCGTATCGGCGGCGATGAGTTCGTGCTGTTTTTTCCCTCGCTCAGGAGTTCGCTTTCTCCCAGTACCCTCGCATCCAATATCATAGCCAAAGTCGCCAGCCCCTATCGTGAGGTCGCGTCCGTCCGGATCGGTGCATCGATCGGAATATACTTGGCTGAAAGGCCGGGGCTGACGGAAATGTTGCTGCGGGCGGATGTCGCCCTCTACACGGCCAAGCGTCGTGGCAGGAACGAATTTCGCCTGTTCGATGCCGAACTCGACACGGAATTGCAACGTCGCCAGTCCATCGAACGCGACCTTCATTCGGCGATAGAGGCGAGAAGGCTGGCACCTTGGTTCCAGTCCATCGTAAGGCTCGACACCGAGGCCGTGATCGGTTTTGAGGCCTTGCTAAGGTGGTCCCATCCGATCCATGGTTCCATCTCTCCACCCGAAATCATGACAGCCGCACGCGAAACCGGAATGCTTCAACTGCTAACTCAAACGGTATTCTCCGACTGTTGTGCTCTTATCGACGGCTTGGTGAAAGCTGACCGTCGAGATGTTCGTGTGGCAATGAATGTTTCACCGCGCGAATTGGAAGCCGGCGATATCGACGACATGGTTCTGAATGGTCTGGCGGCAAGAGACCTCCCGACAACGATGTTCGAAATCGAGATTACCGAAGAATCTCCAGTGGACCCGGACAGAGTAGATGAAAAGGTCGGACGGCTTTCACATGCCGGCATTTCCATCGCGCTCGATGACTTCGGCACCGGCTTTTCCACGTTGGCATCGCTCAAAGACAGTCGGATACGCAAGGTGAAAATAGACCAAGGCTTCATTCGCGGCTTAGCCAAGTCTCGGGAGGACCGGCTGCTTGTCAAAACGGTGATCGATCTTGGTCGGGCGCTCGGGATCGATGTCATGGCCGAGGGCGTCGAAACAGAGGCGGATCGGCAAATTCTGCACAAGCTTGGCTGCAGAACCGCTCAGGGCTTCCTATTCTCCAAGGCGGTGCCTTTGAGCCAAGCGCTTGAATTGGCACTAAAAGAGCACGCGAAGCAATGTTGATCGCCGCCGTCATCAGTCACTACATCGAGCAGAGCAGTCACTGCATCGAGCAGAGCGTCAAATGACCGATGGGCTGGGGCGAGGCGGGAATGGGAAACGCGTTGATCACTGGCGTGCCATACGCTGTTCGTGGCGCAGGTTAGGTTTTCCAGGGTGGCAAGTCGCCTCCAGTCCGCGATTCACTTCGGTTACGCCGATCATGATGTCCGGAAGCAAAGCGAAGGCTTAGAAGGGTAGTCCGCTTGCTCAGGTCAGACGAATCCCAGTTGTTGGGCGGTCTGGAACAAAGCGAGCAGCATGATCAGGCAGCCGACGAGCCGCAAAAGCGTCCGCTCGGCAATCGCCTTGAGCACCCATCCGGCAAGCGGAGCGGCGACTATGCCGCCCACGATCAGCCCCAGCACCGAGCTTGCATGTGTCGACAGCGCCCCCGCTTCCTGCCAGTGCCCAGTGACGAGCGCGACGATGAAGGTGACGGACACCGCTAGCGTGATCAGGAACTCGGCCGCATTGACAGTGCCGATCACGTAGCGGGGCGGCGCGCCGGCGCCGAGCAGTCCGGTCACGACCATCGGACCCCATCCGCCGCCACCTGCAGCGTCGAGGAAGCCGCCGACAGTGCCCAGCGGCGCCACAAGACGGGTAGGAACCGGATTGCTGGGGATCTTGCGGAACGACCGGAGGAACAGCCAGAGCCCGATCACAGCGAGATAGGTCGTGACGTAGGGCTTCACCATGTCGCCGTCGAACGAGGTCAGCACGAAGGCCCCGAGGCAGCCGCCGAGAATGCCGAAAGGAGCAAGCCGCCAGAACAGCTTCCAGTCGATATTGCGGTGGTAGTGGTGCGCCGTGCCGGAAGCGGCCGTGGTGAACACTTCCGCCGCATGTACCGCGGCGGAAGCCTGCGCCGGCGGAACACCGAAGGAGAGCAGCACGGTGGAGGAGATCGCGCCATAGGCCATGCCTAACGCGCCGTCAACCGCCTGGGCGAGGAAGCCGACAACGGCGAACAGAATGAAGTCAGTCATTGGTGTCCGCCGTGAAAGTGCCGCCGTATGTAGCCTTGTGGATGTGGCATCCGGCTTGGCTCCGCGTCAGAGAAAAGGGCGGCATCGCTGCCGCCCATCGAGATTGTTGAGGTGCGTGGACCTTAGAAATCCATACCGCCCATACCGCCCATGCCACCCATGCCGCCGCCGGGCATGCCGGCAGGCATGCCGCCGCCAGCCGACTCCTTCTTCGGAGCCTCTGCGATCATGGCTTCGGTGGTGACCAGCAGGCCGGCGACCGAGGCCGCGTCCTGGAGAG
>NZ_FUIG01000029.1:211797-212202 GCF_900149755.1 Mesorhizobium delmotii
CATGTTGAGGCCGACATTCTCGAGCTTGATGCCGAGGTCTTCGGAAATGACCTGGCCACCGGTAAGGATAGCGATGTCTTCCAGCATGGCCTTGCGGCGATCACCGAAGCCCGGCGCCTTGACGGCGGCGATCTTCAGGCCGCCACGCAGCTTGTTGACGACGAGCGTGGCCAGGGCCTCGCCTTCGACGTCTTCCGAGATGATGACCAGCGGCTTCGAGGTCTGCACGACAGCCTCGAGGATCGGCAACATGGCCTGCAGGTTGGAGAGCTTCTTCTCGTGGAGAAGGATGTAGGCGTCTTCCAGATCCGCAACCATCTTGTCGGCGTTGGTGACGAAGTAAGGCGAGAGATAGCCGCGATCGAACTGCATGCCCTCGACCACTTCGAGTTCGGTCTCGGCGGT
>NZ_FUIG01000090.1:0-365 GCF_900149755.1 Mesorhizobium delmotii
TCGCCATATTCGCCGGTCTGGGCATTGAAGCCGAAGGTCGGGCCCGTGTTCTCGAGGATCTTGCCGGCAACGATCGATGCTTCCGCACCGGCGTTGGCCGCGATCTGGCGGGCCGGAGCCTGCAGCGCGCGACGCACGATGGCGATGCCGGCGGTCTGGTCGGAGTTGGCGCCGCTGACGGTGATGGCCAGCGAAGCGCGCAGGAGTGCGACGCCGCCGCCGGGAACGATGCCTTCTTCGACGGCCGCGCGGGTCGCGTTGAGGGCGTCATCGACGCGGTCCTTCTTTTCCTTGACTTCGATCTCGGTCGCACCGCCGACGCGGATGACGGCAACGCCGCCTGCCAGCTTGGCGAGACGTTCCTG
>NZ_FUIG01000038.1:0-26684 GCF_900149755.1 Mesorhizobium delmotii
AAAGCCTGGGATCAAACATCTAGCGGTGCGCCGGTTGCGGTCCCAACTGCGGCGGCCGAGATGGAGCGGCGCGGTGTGATTGAGATCGTCTTGACCGGCGGCGTGCGCGTGCGCGGACGAGGTCAGCGAGGCGGCGCTGCGGCGGGTGCTAGGAAGACGGCGGCATGATTGCGCCAGCTCTGGGGAGGTGCGCGTCTATCTGGCGACGCAGCCGTGCGACATGCGCAAAGGGATGGATGGCCTGGCCGCGCCGGTCCAGAACGTCCTGGCCCGCCGACGGGCTCCTATAGATTCGCGCGAGATGATCATGAGCCGCGGGGCTATCCTCAAGAATGTGCCCAAACTGGTGGCTCTTTCTCAATCACCCGACCGCAGTTTTGCAGACCACAACCACCCCTCACCTCATTTCGAAGGACAGGTCCGAAAATCCCGTTTGGCATCTGCCTCGGTCCGCCAGCAAGCCGCGATAAATCAGCGCGTGATAGTACGCGGGCGATCGGGGCCTTTTCTGTTCGCGTGTTCCCAGTTTGGAGAAACTTGGGTTATGGAGATACGCTCTGGCGAGCTTCGGTGAAGTTCGCCTCTAAGGGCAAATACCAACTGCGGCGGATCAAGGCGCCAGCGCCTCAAAAGTGGTAATGCGCGGCCACTATAGAAATGCGAGACTTAGAATCTTGCGCCAGCGGTAGGTTTTAATACCTCCAACTTATCTTTGATCAGTTCCCTTTTGATAGGCCAAGCCGACAACGTTTTTAGAATTGTAGAGATCAATGGAAAAAGTACAATTGATCTTTTTCACGTATCCTGTGTTGGAGTTGATGTCAATCTCGACGTCCTGAAACTCAAGGATTTCGTTGCATAGTGGGAAACAGGCCTTATAGACGGCCTCCTTAAGAACGAACAGGTCTCGCCGCTGGAGCAAACGTGAGTCGTACATGCCTTGCTCTCTGGAAGTTGCAACCAAGTCAATCAAACCGCCCGGAAGAGGTTCATTAGGTTCAATGTCGATACCCAGCGCCCCGATGATTTTCTTCTCTGCAATAGCGGCGGCTGCTACCGTATCGTGATGGGCCAAAGACCCAACAATGCCGGCTGGCCATGTCGGAACGCCCGATTGTGTCTTTAAGATAGGCATCGGTGGAAATCCTAGTTTACCTAGCAGTGTTCGGGCGATAATTCTTGCCGCACCGCTTTGGCGACGGACTTTGGCAACAGCGCGCCCCAGCGCAGCAACTTCGGAAGCGAACAAGGCGGCTTCGTCGACGTGTTCTATCGGACGAATGCCGACGAAAATGTTCGGTTGATCAAACCTTATAATATCCACCTATTGGCCCCCCTTGAGCGGATGGGAATTTCACACCAGCCCGCGTTCCTGTCGCAGATAGTCGCTGACCCGGCAAATACCTGGTCCTCCGGGAGGAACGGCGGCAGCGGCGCAGGTGCAGCCATGCCGGCGTCGCGCAGCACCGTCAGCAACCGCTTCAGCGCCGCGCGGTCGCCCCGCTGGATGCATTGCTTCCCCGCTCGGTGCTTACGGTAGCGTTCGACCACACTCTCATCGAGTCGGTCTGCTTTAAACGCTTCTTTCAATCCAACTCAAGAGATCGCCAACCACGTTCAAGCATCGACACGTATGATGCTCCCGCTCTTTCCGCTGTGGTTATTTCGCCGGGTGGTGGTCACGTCGGCAAATCCGCTCATACAGGTCGCCGAACGTCGACGCGTTCATTATCTCATCCAATTGCGGCGACTTCCAGTGGTCGCTTTTCTTCAAATGAGCCTGAAGTTCTGCAGCGAGAAGGCTGTCTCCCCCAACTTCGAAGAAGTTGTCGTCCAACCCTATTTCCTTCGCGCCGAGAAGAGTCTTGACTTCATCAAGGAACAGGCTCCTCGGATCGCCGTGCCCCAACATGTTGTCCTTGCTCGTTTCGACTTCTTCGGGCGGAGATCTTTTCTCTTCGTCTGGCTGTTCGTCGGGCGTGATTGTCCGGACCTGGTCGACCCATTGCCTTATGCGTGGAGGAAAGAGTCGCGTCGCAACAATAACCTGGCCGTTGTCAACGCTTGCCAGTATGCGCTTGATGACATCGATCCCCTCGTCCGAACTGAGCTTCAAATCGTTCGCCTGACATGTCCGGTACGCGGCAGTCACCTGCTCATCGTGGGAGTAATCCCAGTCATCCCACTTGGAATTGATCCACCGCACACCGAGTTTGCCCTGCACCTGGCGTGCAAAGGCGTCTATGAACCTGTTGGCGGCTGCGTGGGCGGCCATCGCTGGTCCGCCGAGGATGGACGCGAGGGACGAGAAAAGGAACACGAACTCAGGTGATTGCGCGTGAGTGGACTGTATCCGCTGGATAGCACCGTAAAGATTGCGTGTCCCCACGAGTTTGGAGGCGAACTCACTGGCAGATGGCGTGTCCTTCATCTCTGAAAGGAACTTCACATCGGGCAGTCCCGCGGCGTGAAAGATCCCGTCGATCCGCCCGAATTCCCGAACCGTTGTGTCGAGCGCGCCCGACAGGCTGTCGAAATCGGATACGTCGGCCTGACGAAGAATCACCTGACCTTTTGCGTCGTCAAGCGCGGCCAGTCGGCGTGTCCAGTCATCCTCATCGAGATCCACGCGCCCTGAACTCAAATGGTCGGGTACGGCAAGGCGAGTAATCGCGACAACCGTGGCCCCAAGGCTTACGAGATGTTCCGTCAAGGACAGGCCGATCTGCCCGAGAGCTCCGGTGATCAGATATACGCCCTTTGGTCGCAGGGTTTCCCGTCCGGAAACCTGTGAAGCGAGGGCCACCTCGGAAAAATGCTGCACCCACCGGCGGTTTCCGCGGAGCGCGACTATTGCATCGGGACCAGGCACGTCACGCCCGATTTCAGCCCCTAGCTGATAGCCCACATTCGGGTCGTCGATATTTAGATCAACAACCCGGCAATCGACCATAGGGTTTTCCTGCGGTAGCACGACGGCGGGACCGAAGACGGACGCTTTTTCGGGATCTACAGGTTCCTCACCGACCTGAACGATCCGGTCGCCAACAATCCAGAGGTCGACCGGAGTCTGGAACGCCAGTGTGGAAAGAACTCGCGCCAAATCGAGTATGGCGTCGTAGCTCCGCAAAAGATGAGTCTGCACCGTGGCCGGATCCTCGCACGCCTCCGCTGTGCCGCTCAGGTGCCAGAGGCAGACAATGCGGTCAGCGGGACACTCTGAAGCGACCTCGGCATCGAAGAGCGCCTTGAGGCCTTCCCGGGTGGGATCAATGAAGATTGTGGACCCCTTGATTTTCGGCGGCGAATTTGAGGGTTTGGCTCGTCGGCAAACACGGACAACTTCATGACCCGCATCCTCCAACTGCCGTATGAGGCTGTTTGCCAGCAGGTCTCCCGTGCGCTCCGCCTCGCCAAAGGGCCGATCGGCGAGCACCAACCAACGTAGCGCCTTTGTACTTCCGCCACCGGGAACCGCGCGGGGGAGCATTTTCTCTGTCCACGTTTGCGCATAAGTGAACACTTGCCCCCTATGCCGTTCTCGCTCCTCGGGCTGCCGCGGAAGCCTCGGGCCCGCAGGCTGATCGTCCGGCCAGCAACGGTGACCGTCAAACGAGTACGTCGGAAGGGGAAGGCGCCGGCGAGTACCGAACGGTTCCAATTGATCACTGGCCCGCTTCCAATCCACCGCAACACCCGCGGCCCAGAGTGCCCCAAGGCATTCCAGAAGGACATGACGGTCAGTGAAATCTTCATCGTTCTCGTCGCGCGCGGCTGGGACAATTGATGGCATTCTGATCTTGCGATCCTCTGGGTTGATCGCTTCATGTGCGAAACGCGCCAGATTGCGCGAAGGGCCAAGGTCAATGAGTGCAGTTACACCAGCCGCGACCATGGTCTGGATAGAGCGATCGAATCGGATAGTCCCAGTTGCTTTCCCACTCCAGTGGCTCTGCGGTAAGGGCACTTTCTCCCCGTGCAGGGATCCTGAATTCAGAGCAATGGCCACATCCGGCAACCGCTTTTCAACGATGCGGACCTGCGCCTCGATGATCTCAGCCGCTGGTTTCATCAGCGGAGAATGACTAGGGACGCCAGCTGTATTAATGACGTGGTTGGGAATCCGTACTTGTTCGAGCCTCCCCTGAAGCTTTTGGATAAGTTCTCGCTTGCCGGAGAACACGACACCGGTATTTGAGTTCACGACACCAACGTTGATCTCGCCAGCTTCAGCTCGATCACGCCAAGCGTCCTCCATAAGGATACGCTCAGCCTCGTCCGGGCCGCATCTGGCCGCAAGCATAGCACCGTCGATACCAAGAGTCGCTATCGCGCGGCTACGAACCACCGTCAGCCGAATAGCATCTTCAAGTTTCAGTATGCCCGCTAGGGTGGCCACGACGTATTCACTCATGCTGTGTCCGACCAGGTAATCGGGACGCACTCCACACAGTTCTAGCAAACGCGTCATGGCGTATTGCACTGAGAAAATCATGACACTGATTTCTTCGAAGGAAGCGGTCGCGTATCCGTCGTCCTCTCCAAACATAACCGTCTCCAGGTCACGATCCAGAACCGGGCGACTAGCGGCCGCACAAGTCAGGAAAGCAGTGCGGAATTCCGGCACGTGATCGAACAGATCCTTGAGCATTCGTGTGTGCTGCACTCCGCAGCCCGGCGCCATGAACCCAATCGACGGTGAAGAAAGGGTCCGATCAGCCGCACGATCCGCCTCTTCTTCTAACTTCGCGATGGCCATGTCCAAGTTGCGCGCCACAACGACTGTTCGATAATTGAATTGGCATCTCGCCACGCGTAGCGTATGGGCGACGTCACCGAGATCGATCTCGCGCTTGCGCCGCAGGAACACGGCTAGATTCCGGCAGGCGCGGCGTAGCGCCGAGGGAGTCTTTGCAGAAAGGCAAAGGGCGTGAGATCCCGGCGCGACCGATCCGGGCCAAGCCCTTGCGTTGTCGCTGTTCCATTCCTGCAGCACAACATGGCAGTTGGTTCCGCCGATACCGAGGCCAGTGACTCCGGCAGTTCGAAGGCGTCCCTGCGGACGGGGCCATGGTCTGAGCTGCTCGTTGACGAAGAAGTGCGTGTCTTCCAGACCCAGATCTTCGTTCAGCCGGTTGATGTTGATGGTCGCGGGGATTACCCCGTGCTGAAGGGTGAGAACTGTCTTGATAAAGCTCGCGACCCCTGCGGCGAAGTTGGCATGGCCGATGTTCGGTTTAATTGACCCGAGCGCACAGGCGTTGCCCGTTTCCTTTTGCCCCGCGAAAGCCTCTGCCAAAGCGCGGACCTCGATCGGGTCGCCGATCTGGGTGCCAGTGCCATGAGTTTCGATGTATTCCACGTCTTCAACGCCGATAGCCGCGGAGGCAAGTGCTTGGCGCACAGCATCGGCCTGGCCTCGCGCGCTAGGCGCCGAGAAGGACGATTTGGCGCGGCCATCGTTGTTAATGGCACATCCTTTTACCACTGCGTGGATCGGGTCGTTCGCCGCAAGCGCATCTTCGAGGCGCTTGAGAACGACGACCCCTACCCCATCTCCAAGCACCGTGCCATTGGCATCGGCATCAAAGGCTCGGCACACACCGTCCGAAGAATTGATAAAGTCCTTGACATACTGATACCCCGCTTGGGGAAAGGTGATGCTCGCTGCGCCTGCCAGCGCCATGTCGCAATAGCCGGCAGCGAGCGACTGAGCGGCGACCGCAATCGTCACTAGCCCAGTAGAGCATGAGGTTTGCACCGCCATGCTTGGGCCGTTGAGGTTCAGCATGTAGGAGACGCGCGAGGCAAGATAGTCCTTGTCGTTGCCGAGATCCGTCAGGAAAGCGAGCGGAGCGTTAGTGGGATCGATGAGGCCGCCCCCCTTCAAATAGTGTAGGAGATAGAGGGGGAAGGACGAACCTGCGAACACCCCCGTCCGGCCCTCATGCTGGGTGGGCGCGTACCCGGCCGACTCGAGTGCCTTCCAGCAGCTTTCGAGAAACAGGCGATGCTGTGGGTCCATCAGCGTTGCCTCACGCCTTGAGAGGTTCCAGAAGTCCGGATCAAAAAGGTCCACATCGTTGAGATGGGCGCCCACCCGCACATAATCGGAGCGCTTCAGGACAACCTCCGGAATGCCCCGGGCCTTGAGTTCCTGCGCGGAGAGCGGGGCGATCGAGCAGACCCCTTGGCAGAGGTTTTCCCAGAGCGCATCGACGGTCTCCGCGCCAGGGAAACGCGCGGCCATACCAATCACCGCAATGTCCATTCCGGGGCCGCGTCGCCCGTCGAACGCCTTAATATGCGCCCTGGCCGCTGAAACTGGCGGTGTTTGGGGGAGCTTCGGGTTTTGGGGACGCCCCTGCTCGCCGCCGCGCTTGCGGAGAAGAGCCGCGAGTTCTTGAAAAGTCGGATTGAGGAAGACCTCCACTACGCGAAGCTGCACCTTCAGACTCTTACGAAGCTGTGTGCAAAGACGTGCAGCCAGAAGGGAGTGGCCGCCGGAATCGAAAAAGTTGTCGTCGGGATCGGCGGCGTCAGCCTGGAGAAGGTCGCGCCAGGCTGCGCGAAGTGCGGATTCGACCTCGTCGGCACCTGTCACTGGAGCGCTCGCTTCTTCCGCCAGCTCGCGGAGGCGCGACCGATCAAGTTTCCCATTGGCCGCAATGGGCAATTCCCTCACAGCGACGAAGTCCGACGGCATCGCGTAGTGTGGCAGCTCAGATTTCAAATGCGCCCGCAAAGCAGCCTCCCAGCCCTTGGCCCCATTCCGCAAGACTACATAGGCGATCAGTCGATCCGGCCGGCCGGTGGTCGGGTCGAGCTCCGGCAATACGGCGGCGGAGCAGACCCCGGAGTACCGAAGCAAAGCAGCTTCTACAGACCCCGGCACGACACTGAAACCTCGGATCTTCACCATGAAAGCGCAGCGCCCGATAATCTCCAATTGGCCGCCGGGCAGCATGCGGCCAAGATCGCCAGTGCGGAACATCGTGCCACCAGCGCGGAACGGGTCGGGAAGGAACCGTTCCCGTGTCATCTCCGGGCTGTTGAGATATCCATGCCCCACTGCGTCGCCGCCGACGAAGATCTCGCCCAGGAAGCCCAGCGGTACGGGATCGCGCTGCTCCCCGAGGACATAGACACTGACATTGTACTGAGGTGGGCCGACCGGCACGACCTTTTGTGCTGTCGCAGGATCAATCTCGGTCAAATCAATATGCGCGACCTCATGTGTCTCCGCTGTGCCGTAGTTATTGATAATTTTGACATGCGGCAACGCATCCTTCACACGCGCAAGCAACGCTGCTGTTACCACCTCGCCTGATAGGTAGATCAATCGGAGATCCGGAAGGCGCGAGGGTGCGTCGAGGAAGCCGCTGCTGAGAAGCACATCGAGCAGGGAAGCGGTTAATAATGTTCTGGATATTCGATTTTGTTCCAGGTAGTCGACCAGCTGGTGCGGATCGTAGATAACGTCGTCTGGGATCAGATAGGCTGGCATCCCGGCGAGGATCGGCCGCATTATCTCCCAGACAAAGAAGAGATTGACCGCCTCGCGCTCATCAGGCGCGTATGGCAGCGCGTGATAATACCACTGGTAAGAGCACACATTGGTTCGGTGGGGGCAGACGATCCCCTTCGGTTCACCAGTCGTTCCAGACGAAAATACAATCTGGGCCGGCGCATCGAGATCCACCGCTTGGGGATTGGCTGGACTGGCCTTACCGAGTTTCGCTTCCCAACCCTCGTCGAGCGACAGCGCAAGACCCGACCAGTTAGGCGGAAGGCTAGCTGCGAAACGTTTGTTGGTGACAACGATTTCCACAGATGCTTTCTCAAGCATCCGATTTAGCGCGGCAACGGGCTGAGCTTTGTCAAGAACGACGTAGGCCGCCCCTGTCTTAAGAATGCCGAACAGCGCGACGACATATTCAGGTGAAGTATCCATTAGGATACCGACGCGCGAACCTCGACTCTGACCATGTCCGAGGAGGTGTCGAGATAGAATCTCGCTCAGGTCGTCGAGCCCACGGTACGTCAAGATCCCTATCTCTGAGACGACGGCAGGGGCCTCCGGATTGAGGGCCGCTTGTTTACGGAATTGGTCATGCAGTGGTAGTTCGGGATAAGGTAGGGCCTCGCCAATTCGAATGGAAGCAGGGAGTTGTGCCTTTACTTCCCCAACTTCACGCAGGAGGGTAGACACCACGTCCGCCGTCATGGAATGGGTGTAAAAGTGATCGCTATCAAACATAATCCGGGCGAAGCGGGACGTCGTGAGCTGACGCCATTCGTCTAGGTCATTTGCATTGATCGTTTCGTCTTGAACTCCCCCCATTGCGGTGATTGCCACGCCGAGAGGCGTTGGTAAGTTCCGGTCGTAGGTCTCCGCAAGTTCGAAGTCGGCCCGCATTGGAGGCAAGATGAAGTTATGTAGGAGTTCCTCATTTGCCAGCGCCTCCTTGGGGACCAGACCAAGGCTCCGGACGACATCGGTTAACTTGTCATCCGCGTATGTATACATGGGCGGCTCATCCGCCGGCACATCGGCCGGCGTGTGAGCAGACACGACAACATGGAAGGGAGATGGCCGACCGGCCTTCTCCAGGGAGCGGGCGATCTCGTAAGCCACGAGGGCACCTACGCTATGACCGAAGAAAACAAAGGGCCGGTCGCTGTACTCGCGGAGCGCCTCAGTGACCATGGGTACTAGTACGTCCATGCTGCGGATGGCGGCCTCCGCTGACCGTTTGCCGCGCCCGGGAAGATCAAGGCAAATAAGATCAACGTCGTTGGGGAGATAGTCCGACCAAGTACGGAAAGACTGGACGCTACCCCCTCCATGAGGGAAGCAAATTATCCGATACGACGGATCAAGTGAGCTCTTTAGGACGGTGAGAAATGCTTTGAATTCACCATTAAATTGCGTCATTTCTCCAACTACTCCTCTGACCATTCCGCTTGCAATAGCTGTCCCTACCCGGAGATTATTGACTTCCTATCGACCGCAAATTCGGGATATGCTCTATAGAGACTTGGATCCAGTAATGGTCACCTTCCTCCGCGATGTAACTCCTATCGTTTAGTCAGTGCACCACCGCAATGATTCCCGTCTTATGCAGACGTCTTACCTCATCTCCAAAGTATGTTTCCTCCGCATAGCTCTTGCGAATTCTTGTGATAACGAAACCGTTCGAACGCGTGACGCGAGCCAGTTCTCGCCGCAGCAGACTGTAATGTCGTGCCTCGCAGTGGGGTGATTGGAGAGCGGCCCGTTGAGGCCGACATCGTCTTTGACATGGCGGTAGACGCGAGTTTGCGAGCTTTCTCGGCCATCTCATCTGAGAGGTCGAATCCATCGAGCAACTGAAACCCGAGGCGGTTTCACGCTCGGGCACGTCCGACCCGACGGACTGCTTCAGCTGCACACCGACGAGGCCGGTTCCGTACCCAGCGTCTAGGATTTCCGTAGCTGCACGGTCGTTGGCCAAATACGCTGTCTGCATGGCACTTGCGAGTTCTGCAACGACCGTCGGCCCGCAATACTCCCCGCGGCCGACATCCATTGGACCTCGCCGAACCGCGATAAAAGTTATCCAAGCCAGCCGCGTCGCCGTCGAGGGCATGGGAGGCCTTGATACGCTCCAGCGCGGCCTGCCCCAATGCGGTCTGTCGATTCGAGCTGCTCATGACACTTTCTCCGTATAGTCGCCAAGCTGGACTAAACTTCATGACGGCGAGGATAGCAGTGGCAGGTGACCGCAGAAAGACAATATTCGTTAAACTTAAGTTAAAACCAGTTCAATTAAATTTTATGAAGAGGGATAACAATTCATATTCATCCATTAGACCATTGATTTTGTGGTCAAAGGCGGACTCAAGCTATTTTCAAAATACTTTGAGTCTGGCACCAGCCGCAAGACCCGGATCGGCGTCCGTGTGATCAAGCGCTATTGGAAGGCGGGTCGATGGTCGCGGTCTGAATGCAAAGCCCGAGGAACCTGTCGCCATCGATCTTCAGCGCTTCGCTGCGAACGTGAAGATGACTTGGCAGGCTGGGGAGACACGCCTCATTTAGCCGCTGCAAGCGGCGACCGTATGTGAGCTTCACCCGCTTGTCATCGGGCGATGAATATTCCCCGATTGTGGGCATCGAAAATTCCCTAGACTAGTTGGCGCTTCTGCCGCCAGTACCGGGACGCGTCCCGGTACTGGCGCTTTCGCCCCGGCGTCGATAGTCCGTTCCGATCTTTGCGGGACGGGAGCGGGCACTGGTGGTCCAACTTGGAGAACTTCTGATGATATTGGATCTAGACCGTCAGAGGCTGTCGGTGACCGCGATCGCCCGGCGAACGGGCCGCGATCCCAAGAAGGTCCGCAATTACATCGAACGCGGGCTCGAACTGCCCACCTATGGTCCGCGCCAGGTGGGGCGGCCAAACAAGATCGCGCCCTTCGTCGACTACCTACGTGAACGCGTCGCCGCCTATCCCGATCTCACCGCCATTCGCCTGGCTCGCGAGATTCGCGAGCGCGGTTATGAAGGCGCCTACACCGCAGTGAAGCGCTCGTCACCGCGATCCGGCCGCAAGATCAGGTCCGCCCCTTCGAGGTGCGGTTCGAGACTCCGCCCGGATACCAGGCACAGGTCGACTTCGCGCGCTTCGTGACCGAGTTCAGCGATGAACCCGGCGCGCTACGCATCGTCTGGCTATTCTCGCTCGTGCTTGGCCACTCGCGCTACATCTTCGCCCGCTACGTCATGCACCAGGACCTGCAGACGCTGCTGCGCTGTCATTGCCAAGCCTTCGCGGCCATTGGCGGGGTGCCGATCGAGATCCTCTACGACCGTATGAAGACGGCCGTCACGGGTGAGGATGGGAACGGCCACATCGTCTATAACCGCTCACTGCTGACCCTGGCCCGGCACTTTGGCTTCCAGCCAAGAGCCTACCGGCTGTATCGCGCCAAAACCAAGGGCAAGGTCGAGCGACCGTTCCGCTATATCCGCGAGGACTTCTTCCTTGCCCGCTCCTTCCGCAATCTTGACGACTTGAACGAGCAGTTGCAGGACTGGCTCGACAGTTTTGCCGCCTTCCGGCAGCGGACGAGCGCCGTGTTCCGCAACCGGCATGCGGCGGATGCGGTGATGCAGACCGACTATGCCGGGCAAACGGTGCCGGTGATCGATCCGGCGACCGGGTCATTCACGCCGCCCAGATCTTCGTCGCGGTGCTGGGCGCCTCCAACCTGACCTTCGCCTTTTGCCAGCTTCAGCCAGAGGACTGGATCGACGGCCAGGTGCGGGCTCTCAGCTTCTTCGGCGGGATCACCAAGGCGATCGTCTGCGACAATTTGAAGGCCGGGGTTGCCAAGGCGCTGTGGTTCGAGCCGACGCTGAACGCGACCTTTGCCGCCATGGCCGAGCATTACGACACCACCATCCTGCCGACCGAAGCCGCAAGCCACGCGACAAGGCAATTGTTTCATAGTGAGTCCTGTTCGGTTGATGGCACGGTAATTGAGGCACGGCGGGCGGCAACGGCGTTTCGGCCCGGGCGGCCTTTGATGATATCGAGGTTGTGAGGAATGTCCCACAGACCACGGTTGAGACTGTCGCTGCAGACTTTGGTGATGAGCCCCTGGCGCCCCCAGTGATGCACCGTGGTCTCGGCGATAGCGAAGTGTTCGGCCACTTCCTGGGCGTGAGCAGACCACAATCCCGCAGGCGCTGGCGACGGCTGGGCAGGTTGTAGGCTGCCCGGATGAAGGCGATCTTCTTGGGATTGAACCGCTTGCCTTCCCAGGTCGTTGGCCACCTTCATTGAGGATATCGGCGATCTCGCGATCGCAATGTCGGTCGAGCAAGCGGTCGACCTCGGCGACGAGCTCAGGCTTGAACTTGCGGATCTCGGCGATCGGCAAAGGCCGCTCCAGCGTCAAGGTGCGGGTCGCCCCGCCGGATAGTCGCACGTTTGCGGTAGTCGTCTCGGCCTTGACCAGGGTGACGTCGGCGACCAGCAGCCGCAGGATACGCTTGCGCTCGCGGACATCGATGCGGGCATCGCTCCAGATCCGCGGGAACTGCTCGGCAAGATCGCGGACGCGTTGCTGCGTCTCGGCATCGAGGGCAGCGGCTTCCTCGGGCGCGCGTCGTTCATAGTCCTCGACGACGTCGGTGTGAAGCCGCAGCTTCTCGTTCCACTCGGTCTCGAGAGTGTCGGCAACGAGGCGATTGTCGGGATCGGCCTTCAATGTAGCGGCGCCGGGCGAGCTCGGCGTCATGACGCGTCCGCTCGATATGCTGTTGGCGCAACGTGTCCATCTCGGCGGCGCGTGCCTCAAGCTCGCGCTGCACCGCCAGGGTGACCTCAAGGGTCATCGGCGTCATCAGCTCGACAAGCAATGCACCCACCGCCGGGTCGACGATTTTGCCTGGCACGGACTGGCAGACCTTGCCGCCACGGCGGGTGGCGGTCTCCTGGCAGATATAGGTCGGGACAGGCTGACCGTGCTCCTGGCTGTAATGGACGCCCATGCGCTCGCCGCAAAGGCCGCAGTGAACTCTGCCCTGGAGCAGGGCGGATCCTTCGCGGACCGGCCCGGCGCGGCGCTGCATTCCATAGGCTTGTGCATTGGTGGCGAGACGCTCCTGGTTGGCCTTGAAGCGCTCCCAGTCGATATAACCCGGATGCAGGTCGGGCATGACGAACCGCCAGTCAGCCATATCCACCTTGATCTGCGAGACGCCGCCGCCCGGCCGGGGCCGTCCACGTGTTCGACCGTAGACGAAGGCGCCGGCATATCTCGGATTATGCAGGACCTGGAGGTGTCGGCCGAATTGAGAAACTGATCCCCTGACGAAATGAAGAATTGACCCCCCTCGGTTGTGAGAGGAGGCATGGATGACGACTAGGAATTCGGCGGTCGAGAACGATGCAGGGAGAGGAGATGCTTCAGCCCGAAGAGGTGGCAGCGATGCTGCGGCTGCATGAGCTTGGCTGGGGAGCGAAGCGGCTGGCGAAGGAATTCGGGTGCGCGCGCAACACGGTGCGTCGGTATCTGCGCGACGGCGGGACTGTTCCGTTTCGCAAGCCTGTGCGGCAGACGGCGTTCGACGGGCTGGACGATTGGCTTCGGGAGCGCTTCTTCCGCCATGGCGGCAACGCCGATGTGGTTCGCCAGGAACTGGCGAGCGAACATGGGATCGTCATTGGGCTTCGTTCGGTAGAGCTTCGGGTCCAGCATTGGCGTCGGGAGTTGAAGGCGCAGAAGCGCGCGACAATTCGGTTTGAGACCGCGCCGGGATATCAGATGCAGATCGACTTTGGCGACACGCGGGTGTGGATCGGCGGCGAGCGTGTTCGGGCGCACCTGTTTGTAGCAACGCTGGGTTACTCGCGTCGGCTGCATATCCGTCCCTCGCTTCGGGAGCGCCAGGCGGACTGGTTCGAGGGGATGGAAGGAGCCTTCCTTCGCTTCGGCGTGGTTCCAACGGAAGTGCTGTTCGACAATCCGAAGGCGCTGGTCGAACATCACGTGCGGCGACGCGAGAGGTGCGGTTCAACGTGCGGCTGCACGCCTTCGCCCGCTACTGGGGATTTACGCCACGGGCTTGTGCGCCCTACCGGGCGCGTACGAAGGGGAAGGACGAACGCGGGGTTGGCTACGTCAAGCGCAATGCGATTGCCGGCCGCCGGTTCGAGAACTGGGCGGCGTTCGAGGCGCATCTGGACCGGTGGACGCGCGAGATTGCCGATCAGCGTGTGCATGGCACGACCGGGGTGGCTCCTGCGGAGCGCTTTGCCGAAGAAGCCATGGCGATTCGCCCTCTCGGCGGACGGGCGCCGTTTGGGCAGCTGCGGGATCTCGTGCGCAAGGTCCAGGCGGACTGCGCAATCGACTTGGACACGAACAGTTACTCGGTTCCCTGGCGGCTGATCTGGGAGAGCGTCTAGGTCGTGGTGCTGGGCGGCCGCGTTATCGTGCGTCATGCGGGCGAGGTGGTGGCGGATCATGCCTTGTGCCGGGGGCGTCGCCAACGGATCGTCTAGCGCGCGCATCTTGCCGGCGTGGTCGGCGCTGCTGGGCCGGTACGATCGGCGCCGGCGGAAATCGTTGCGCCTTCCGCTCTGTTGCGGCCGCTGGCCGAATATGAGGCATTGTTGGGAGGCGGCTGGTGATGACGGCGGTCGATCACGAGATGTTGGTGGCTCAGCTCGACCGGCTGAAGCTGACCGCGATCCGGGACCAGCTCGATACGCTGCTGGACGAAGCGGCGCGTTCGGAGATGACATTGCGCGAAGCTTTGGCCTTCCTGGTGACGCGCGAGATCGCGCGGCGCGACGAGCGGCGCATCTCCATGGCAGGCAAGATCGCGCAGTTCCCGTTTGTGCGCGAACTCGATGGCTTCGACTTCGACGCGCAGCCGTCTCTGGATCAGCGCCAATTCCGGGAGCTGGCGACCTGCCGCTGGATTGCCCATGGCGACACGGTCCTGTTCCTTGGACCTCCGGGTACGGGCAAGACACATCTGGCGGTGGCTCTCGGGCGCGAGGCCATCCGGCAGAACCATAGCGTCCAGTTCGTCACGGCGGCCACGCTCGTGGCGATGCTGGCCAAGGCCCATGACAACGGTTCACTCGAAAAGCAACTGACGACCCTGTCGCGGCCGAAACTGCTGATCATCGACGAGCTCGGCTATCTCTCGTTCGAAGCCAATGCCGCGCATCTGTTCTTCCAGCTGGTGTCGCGGCGTTATGAGCGGGGATCGATCCTGATCACCTCCAACCGCTCAGTGGGCGAGTGGGGCAGCGTGTTTGGCGATCCCGTGGTGGCAACCGCGATCCTTGATCGCCTGCTTCATCATTCGACAGTGATCACCATCCGCGGCGACAGCTACCGGCTTCGCGAAAAGCGTCGTTCCGGCCTATTGCAGAAGGCCGGAACGACGCTCGAGACCAACGAAACCGCAAAACAATGAGGGGTCAGTTCTTCGTTTCGCCCAAGGGGTCCAAATCCTCACTTCGCTTGACAGGAGGATGCGGGCGTGCCGTGGCGGCGCCCACATGAGTTCGCCTTTGTGCGGTCCCTTGCGCAGTCGTCGCGGGAACAGGATGCCTTCGTCGAGGAAGAACTTGACGGTTCTGGTTGCGCTGCCCAGGCGCTCGAAGGTCGTGAACACCATGCAGAGCGCGGCCTGCACCTCGGCGTCAGGGTCGAGTGCGAGGGTGCCATCGTGCAAGTAGACCAAGCCCACGGGCGGCCCTATCTTCAGATCGCCGCGGCTTGCCTTGTTGAGTTGGCCGCCGCGCATGCGCGCCTTGAGGAAGTGCAACTCCGCTTCCGACATCGTTCCTTTCAAACTCAAAAGAAGTCTGTCGTTGAAGCTGGCCGGGTCGTAGACGCCCTCCTCATCTAGGATGAGGGTGCTGGTCAGGGCGCACAGCTCAAGCAGCCGGTGCCAGTCGGCGGAGTTGCGGGCCAGGCGCGAGACCTCCAGCCCCATGACGACGCCGGCCTTGGCGGGCTACTTCGCTGACAGTTCCTGGAAGCCATCGCGGGCAACGGCGCTGGATCCTGATTTGCCCAGGTCGCAGTCGATCACGTGGACGCGTTCGGCCGGCCAACCGGCGGCAATGGCGCGATCACGCAGCCCATACTGTCGCTGCGTGTTCTCGCCGTTCTCGGCGACCTGTCGCAGCGTAGACTGGCGGATGTAGAGGTAGGCGTCGCGCCGAAGGTGATCGGCGGTGACTTTGAGGTCAGGCATGTGCTGGCTCCGCGGTTAGCGTGACAACAAGGCTGGCAAGGATAAGGGTGAGCTCGCTGGTGGCGATCGCGCCTGCCGACGGGGGGCGATGTACCGGGCAAGGCGGCGTAAAGTTGGGTGTTGTCGTTGCGGCCTTGATCCAGGCGACCATGCCTTGACGGCGCAGGGTTACGAGTCCTGATCCGGTGATCAGCCGGGCGCTGAGCACCGCGGCGCGCAGTTGTTCGTATGTGCCGACGAGGCTGGTCGCGCGGACGGTTAAGGCAGATCGAGTTGTTTTTTTGGGCACCATGGCCCGCTCCAGACTTCGCCGGTGCACCCTGACGCCAAAGCGTGTGGCGATAGCGTCTACACGTTGCGGCCCGGTGAGGTCGGGCCTCGTCGTCCTGAGCTGGTCGATGTAGGCAAGGACCTCGGCAGAGATCTTGTGTCCGCCCTTTGGACTCCGCTGCCGAGGCACCAGCCCGGCGAGGCCCTGGCCGGCCAAGGCGCTCTGAGCTTTGTAGAAGGTCGGCCGCGAGACCCCGAAGTCGCTGGCGACGTCGCTGTGCGATCGGCCTGATGGCGGCGCACCATCTCGTAGCGGACCTGGACAAGGTCCCTGGCATCGAAGAAGGGATTGCCGGCAAACAGCGTGTCGCGCGCGGCCTCGGGGCGGGGGTTGAGTGCGCCGTCGCGGGCCAAGGCCTTTGGGTCGCGTCGTCCTGGCTTTGGCTTCGCCATGACCACCATCATCCAAATTGATTCGTAAATATAAATACGCCTTACCTGATGAGACGTCAAACAAGGTCTCTCCGTGACGCCCAGCACAGCTCCCGCAATTCCGGGCATAGCTGCTGTATCCGAGCAGGCGTTGCGGCGTAATTTGCCTTACACAAGCGGCGTATTTAACCTTACGCATCCTCCGCCTCCACCGGCGCAGAGACCCGATCCAGCAGCGTGAGCAAATCCAATAGGTCGACCGTCCGGAACGCCGCGCGCCCGGCCGCGACACGCCGGAATGCGTCAGGCTGCTCCATGTCCGTCATTGCGGCGGCAATCGTGGGCAAGGTCCCGTCCGCCGCCCGGTAGATCACCCGGTCGTCGCCCCAATGCGGGCTGCGGCCGATCATGTCGAAGGTCTGGCCTTTAAGCGGGTGGAATGGGTGAGTAATGCGGACCGTGAGGCCGGTCGTCCCCGTACGGGCTGCAGTTGACAGCTTTATCCAACGCCAAGGCCGAGAGCTTCATGCACCTTCCCTGCCTCATCGAGGACGTCTACAACAACCGCAGGCTCCATTCGGCGCTTGGCTATCTGAGCCCGCAGCAGTTCGAGGATCAACACATCCGGCAGACTGGCAAAACAGCAGCCTGATCACTGTCCACCCTCAGGGGCGCACTCCAGACTTCGGTGCCCATTGACACCCGCTCGCATAGCCGAGCCGCGTCATTGTCGAGCAGATGTTCGAGTTGGCGCGAAAATCGACCGTCGTTTATTCGTCGTTCCGCGTTCTCATCCTCAGCTGTGGCCGATTGAAGACACCTATGTTGGAAACCCGACACTGAGACGCAAGTATTCCGCCGGGAGCGGCGCCAAACGCGTGGTTTCCCCCCTCTGCTTGCACAACCTCTTCGGTGGCACGCTGATTGCATGGGACACCGTGAGGGCGCGGTGTCCAGACGAACTGTTCCCTCGAGCGGCCAAATGCTAGCGAATGATCGCGACAGCGGACAAACAGCCAGGGAGTAGCTCATGCGAGTAGCCATCGTGTGGAACCATGATCATACGGGCGTGATCAACCGATTCGGTCAGCCTATTCCGGAGTTCAACGAGCGCAAGACGGTTGAAAGCGTGGTCGCGGCACTGCAAGACGAGGGTCACCAGACGCTGCTGTGCGAAGGCGATAAAGGGCTGCTCCCTGCGCTGGAGCGGTTCATGCCATCCGATCCGCAGGCCCGCCCCTCCGGAATGGTATTTAACATGGCGGCGGGAATTCAGGGCGAGGGCCGCGAGACGCACGTTCCGGCCATGCTCGAAATGGCCGGAGTTCCGTACACTGGATCGAGCCCGCTTGGGCATGGGCTCGCGCTGGACAAGGCCATCACGAAGAGGCTTATCCGCGATCTTGGCGTGCCGACGCCGGACTTTCGCGTGATGCGTCGCGGCACCGAGAGTACCGGCGACCTGCGATTCCCAGTAATAGTGAAGCCCTGTCGCGAATCCACCAGCTTCGGATTGCAGCTCGTACATGAGCCCGCTCAGTTGAGGCAGGCCGTAGAAGTGATAGTCACGCAGTGCGCGCAGGACGCGCTCGTGGAAGAATACATCGAGGGGCAGGAAATCTGCGTCGCGTTACTGGGAAACGAAGAGCTCGAGGTGTTGCCTTTGGTGGAGCATGACTTCGGCGACCGCGAAATGCATCTTCTCACTTGGGAAGACAAGATGCACAGGGAGGCGACCGCGCCGCCGAAGATTTGCCCGGCGCACATCGAGAGCAAGCTTGCGACGATGCTGCGGGATATTTCAGTTGCAACCTTCCGTGCCTGCCGGTGCCTGGATTACGCCCGCGTCGACCTCCGGATCGACCGATTCGGCCAGCCCTTTGTCTTGGAGATTAACGCCAATCCGGGAATCGGTAGGAACACCATTTATGCCCTGGCCGCGACGACTGCCGGATACAGCTTCTCAAGCTTCGTTAATCGCATCCTCGATGTCGCCCACACGCGGTATTTCGGAATCGGCATCCCGTAGGCCGAATACGCGCCACATCCACCCTATTTCAGGTGCCTCAGCAGTCACAGCCGATCGGGATATTGTGCTGCCTAAGGCCTGTGAGACTGACGATTGCTCCGGATCGAAGGCGCCTTGCGGCGTGGCTACTCCTACACTGTCGGGCATTCGGATCCGTACCAGAGCGGTTCGCTCGGATTAAGCTTGGGCAGAGAGGTCGAGGTAGACCGAGCGATCCTAATGATGGTTGTGCAGGAGTATTAGACCGCCGGTTGTGGTGACACGTGACAGAATCCCGCCGGTTAACCGGCGACGACACCACAGTGCCGATTTTGGCCTACGGCAAAACCGACACGGGCGGCGGGGACGGCAAATCGCGAGCGGCAGCGCGTATCGCGCAAAGATTAATGCCGAAGCGGCCGGCGACCAGCTCATCATTCTGCAGCGAGTTCGGCCATCATCTTCACCAGAGGACCGCTGAAATCGGGGTCGGAGGCGCTCGCGTTCTCGAGCACGCTGAAGTAGACGACGACGGTGCCGGTGTCGGGGTTCGCGAGCATGTACTGGCCGCCGTAGCCGCCGTGGCCGAGCCACGTCCCGTCGGTATTCGTCTGGCGGCTATAGCGCATCCAGTCGCGCGGCTTCTGTAGGGGCGGGCCGGGATTGCGGCGCGTCCCTTCGATGAAGGCGGCATCGCCGACGCGGCGACCGTCGACGCCATCGCCCTTGCGCGCAAACAGCAGCCCGTAGCGCGCGAGATCGCGGGCGGTGAGGCAGGCGCCGCCACAAACCAGCGGCACACCCTCGCGGTCGCAGGTGATATGGAAGCATCCCTCGATGCCTGCCGCCTCGACGATCTCGATCAGCCAGTCGCGCAGCGGCCGGCCGCTGACGCGCTCGACGATCCAGCCGATAACATCGCTGTTGGTCGACTTATACAGCGCCTCTCCGGTGTGATTGGCCAGGTCACCGCCGGTGATGCCGCAGATGAAGGAGCGGGTCGTCCCTTCCTTCTGACCAGGCAGCGGCAGGCGAAAACCGGTGGCGGGCTCCAGTTGGTGGACCGTCGACTGGGGGTCGCCGTAGTCCTCGGTGAAGTCGTTGGCGACGTTCATGTCGGCGACGGCCTTGACGGTCGCCTCGGCGTAGCCCGTACCGATCTCCGGCAGATAAGTGCCTACTCTCTCGTCGAGATTGACGAGGCCGTCGGCCACTGCGCGGCCGAGCATCAGGTTGAGTGTGGTCTTGGTAATAGACATGATGGGATGCGGCCTGTCGCGCCCGAAGTCCGGCGCATAGGCTTCGTAAAGGATGCGATCGTCGCCCACCACGACGAAGGCCGAGAAATGTGGCATGGCGAGATAGCGTGCGACCTCGGGCCGCTCACCGATGGTCCAGTCGACCTCCTTCCTGAGTGGCAAGACGCGGGGCGCGCGCATCGAAAAGGCATAGCGCAGAGTGGTGTGGAGGTTGTGGAAGCCGGCGCGGCGGGAATCTGGCAGGTCCCAGCGCGGCTTGTTATCGAACAGGACTTCGAGGTCGGGATTGGCGATCGATGGCAGCGTCATGTGGCGGGCCTTCCAAGTAGGGGTTGTTCATGGGACTCATGAAGAGTGCACGGTGCGTGTGTTGGGAGGAGCGATGGATGACTAGTCATTTCAGGGTTGGTCCAGCTACAGACAGCCGTCTCTGCTCCAACGGCATCGCGGTTTCGCGCTCCAGCGGGAAATAGCATTTGAAGCTGTGATGCGCGTCATCCGGGTTTGTTGAAGCTTCGGGGAAGACGCGGCTGCAGATATCCTGCGCGTAACGACAACGGGTGTGGAACTCGCAGCCGGATGGCCGCCGCAACAGGCTCGGCACCTCACCCTTGAGCTCGATCCGGTTCAGCACCGCATCCGGGTCAGGCTCCGGATTGGCCGCAAGCAGCGCTTCCGTGTAGGGATGGCGCGGGTGCTCAAAGATACGCTCGGTCGAGCCGACCTCAATAAAGCGGCCGAGATACATGATCGCCATGCGGTCGGTCATGTGGCGCACCACGTTAAGATTGTGCGTGATGATCAGGATCGCCATGCCGAGTTCGTCCTGAAGCCGCGCGAGAAGATTAAGCACCTCGCCCTGCACTGAGACGTCGAGGCCTGCGGTCGGCTCATCGGCAATGATCAAGTCCGGATTCAGCGCAAGAGCACGCGCGATACCAACGCGCCTGGCCTGACCTCCGGAAAGCTGATGGGGATAGCGGCGAGCAAAATCCGCCGGCAAGCCGACCATCCGAAGCAGGCGCTCCGCTTCCCCTCCGGCATCGCGACGCTTTAATCCATGGATGCGAAAAGGCTCGGTTAGCAGCGATCGCACCGTCAACCTGGGCGAGAGTGAGCCGACCGGATCCTGGAACATCATCCCCATGCGCCGCAAGTAGGGCTTGCGTTCGGCCCCGCTGAGCTCCTCAATTTCCTGTCCGTCGAAGCTGATGCTGCCGCTCACAGCCCGCTGCAAGCCGATGATCGTGCGCGCGATGGTGGATTTGCCTGAGCCGCTTTCACCGACAAGGGCGAGTGTCTCGCCCTTGCGGATTTCAAAGGACACACCGCATACCGCGTCGATGAAAGGGGCTTTCGTCCCGGTTGCGAGCGCCTTCAGCGGACCCATGGTGCGGAAGCGGACGCGCAGGTCCTCAACCCGAAGCAGCGCGCTCATGCGGAAACTAACCGCTCTTCGTCGAGGAGATGGCATCGAGCGACTTGGTCCAGGCCGATGTGGTACTCTACCGGGTTCTCTTGCAGACAGCGATTGAATGCCTGGGGACACCGGGTGCGGAAGATACATCCTTTCTTGCTGCCGAGGAGACTGGGCACCTCGCCGGGTATGGTCGGCAAAGTGCGTGTGCTTTTTTTGATACGCCCGGGATCGCACTCAAGCAGCGCGCGGGTGTAGGGGTGAGCAGGATTGTGGAAGATGTCCCGTACCGCACCCTGCTCCACCACTTCGCCCGCATACATGACGGCGACCCGGTCGCACAACTCAGCCACCGCGCCGAGGTGGTGGGAGACGAACAAGACCGAGCAGCCGATCTCCTTCTGCAGTTCTTTGAGAAGATGGATGATCTGCACTTCCAGCGTTGCATCGAGCGCGGTGGTTGGCTCGTCGGCGACGAGGAGCACCGGTTTCACAAGAAGCGCCATTGCAATGCAAACGCGCTGACGCATGCCGCCAGAGAAGTGATGCGGATAGGCGCCGACACGGCTTTCCGGATCAGGAATTCCGACCCGGTGAAGCATTGCGAGGGCACGAGCGCGCTTTTCGCTCCGGCTTCCTTGATCGTGGTGCTGGATATCGATCATCTGGCTCTCGATGGTCCGCACCGGATTGAGTGCGGTCATAGGATCCTGAAAGATCATGGATAGACGATCGCCGAGCAGGTTCCGACGCACCTGAGCGGGCATTTTGAGCAGGTCTTTACCTTCGAACAGGATGCTGCCGGCGGTGACATCCGCGTTTTCTGGAAGCAGACCCATCACTGTATAGGCGAGCGTCGACTTCCCAGATCCGCTTTCCCCGACGATGCCAACCACCTGTCCGGCTGGCACATCGAGCGACACATTACGCAGGGCATGGACGCGCCCACGCGGCGTACCGAAGTCGAGATTTAGGTCGCAGATCTCAAGAAGCGGCCCGGCGGACGTATGGGATATCGAATCGTCGCGTCTCATAGATCTTTCCGCAATTTCGGATCGAATATGTCGCGTAGCGCCTCGCCCAGGAACGTGAAACCTAGCGTCGCGAGGACAATGGGAATGCCGCCGGCGACGACCAGCCAAGGCGTCCTATCGATATAATTAAAGCCATCGTTGAGGATAGCTCCCCAATCGGGCGTTGGTGGGCGCACGCCCATGCCAAGGAAGCTGAGACCCGCCTCGACGGCGATGACGGCCGGAACGTCCATGCTCACGAGAATGAGAAGCGGGCCGATGACATTGGGCAATATGTGCACGGCCAGGATGCGCGTTGTGCCGGCGCCCATGCTGCGCTCTGCAGCGACGTATTCACTGCTGCGCAGCGCCTCGGTCTGGGTGCGCACGACACGTGCATAAATGGGCATGGACGTTATTGAGATGACTAGAATAACACTCGCCAGGCTTGGTCCTAGAAGTGCGATCATGGCCAGCGCGAAAATGATGCCCGGAAACGAACGTATTGTATCGAAGAGAAGCAGGAGCAGATTGTCGAGCCAACGCGGACCGAAGCCCGCGATCAAACCAAGTACGAGACCGACTGCCAGTGAACTGCCGAGAGAGGCAAACGCAACGAGGAGGGGGATGCGGCCGCCCATAATTACGCGGGAAAACATGTCGCGGCCCAGTTGGTCTGTGCCCAGCAGAAACTCCTGCGAGGGAGCGGCCAGACGCGGACCGACCATGATCGCAATCGGATCGTGCGTGATCATCAGCGGAGCGCAGATCGCAATTGCTGCTATGAGTATGACAAGCACTGCGCCGAGGATGCCCAAAATGTTTTTGCGAAATTGCCGCAAAAAGGTGCGAAAGGCGCCGGTATCCTTGGCATCGTTGGCTTCCGTGATCACCATGTCAGAGCTTTTCCCGGGTTCGCGGATCGACGAATGCGTTGACAAGATCCGAGAGCGTCGTAGCGGCAACGATAAGGAACGTGGTGACGAGCACGACGCCCATCACAATCGGATAGTTGCGCGCATTAACCGCATTCACGATCAATGCGCCGATGCCAGGTCTCGCGAAGACGACCTCGATAAAGACGGCGGACGAAAGCAGCCACGCTATGCCTACGCCGAGTATGGTCACGGTCGGCAGGATCGCGAGCGGCAACGCGTAGCGCGCAACGATGCGCCATTCCGAAATTCCGAAAGAGCGGGCCATCCGTATGTGGTTTTCACTCAGGATCTCAAGCATGGATGCACGTACCAATCGAGAAATGTAGCCGACCCAACCAATCCCTATGGCAAAGCCTGGGAGGATGAGGTGCTTAAGTACATCCCGGAAGCCATTGCCGGCTCCGATCGCTGGCAACCAGCGCAGGGTCACCGCAAAAATCATCAGCGCGAAGACCGCCACGACGAAGGAAGGAATTGCGATCGCGGCGACCGTCACCACGCCGGCCACCTGGTCGATCAAGGAGTTCCGACGCATCGCCGAGTAGCAGCCGAGCGGCACGGCTATCAGGATGGCCCATAAGATCGAGACCAAAATCAGTTCGATAGTATAAGGCAATTGCTCGAAAACAATGTCGGCTACAGGTCTCTGGCTGAACACGTCGAAGCCGAGATCGCCGTGGAGCAGCCCGCCGAAGAAGGCCGCGATTTGCACGATAAACGGCTTGTCAAGCCCCATCTGCTCGTGGAGTTGCGCCTTCATTTCCGGAGTCGCCCGCGGGCCGAGCAGAACCGCCGCTGGATCGCCGGGTACTGCTCTGATCATCAGGAACAGAAGCGTCACCGCGATCGCAATAATTGCGATCGCGAGGACAATCCTTTTGAGAAGATAGAGCCACACGCTCCCGGCCTCTAAACGGGCTTGAAGTCGCGGTACAGTGGAAAACCGTCCGGGGTGGTGGCGATCTGCATTTTTGTGGGACGATACACGATCGGCGCTCCCCCATGAGTCAGGAACCGATAGGCGCCGGAATCCTCCATAAGATCCTGCATCTCATGGTACAGCTTCGCACGTGCATTCGGGTCGTCGATCGTAGCCGCCTCTGCCGCCAGTTGATCATAGCGTTCGCTGCGGAAGCGCTCCCAGTTCCAGACGCCGACTTGAGCTTGCACGAACACAGCTGCCGCATAATACGGATCTGGCAACCAGGTGACTGGGGTTAAGATAAGCTGCAGATCTTTCCAGCGCTCCCCGCCCTCGGATTCACTGCCGAGCGTCCAGAACGAGCCGGAATCTTGGGAATTGATTTCAAGCGAAATGCCGATCTGCGACAATTGCGCCTGAACTGTCTGGGCTATAGTGGAAGACGTACTATCGTTCAGGCAGTCAATCGTAAGGGCCAGATCGGCCACACCGGCCTTCTCCAGAAACTCCTTGGCCCTCTCGACATCGCCTTCCGGTGGCACAAGCCCCTTGTCGCGGTGCCCGACAATACCTGGAGGAATGATCCCTGTTGCCGGGGCTGCTTGACCCGAATAAGCGGCATCAAGGATCTGCGGCACATTGACCGCCCATTGGATCGCCTTTCGGACATTAATGTCCTTCAGCTTTGGGTGATCCAGGTTCATACCAATCCAGGTGAAGCCGAGCGATTGGTATTCCTCGAGCTTCGTGTCGACGGGCGGATTATTCTTGAAAGTTGCAAGCGAATCCGGACTTATAATAGAGAAATCGACGTCGCCCGCCTGATAGGCGCGTTCCGCCGCCTTGATGTCGATGATCGGCAGGATGCGAATTTCGTCGAATCCCGGCTTCGGGCCGGACCACTCCGGGTTGCGTGTCAAGACGACATACTGGTTCGGCTTCCAGTCTGCGAGCACATACGGGCCGGAGAAAGCAGGCGGTTTCGTGCCGAAATTACCGCCGTCCTTGGTTGCCTTTATCACCGCATCTTCGGAAACGATATGCCCAACCCCAAAGGGGAGCGAGATCATCCAGAGCGGCACAAACGGCGTCTTCAGCACGATCACGCCTGTATAGTCATCTTCGATATCAACATGATCGAGCGAACCCCAATCGGCCTTTGCCCACGAATTGTGCTTGATCACGCGCTCGAACGAGAACTTGACATCCTTCGCAGTCAGCTCGCCATGGTCGTCGGTGAACTTGATGCCTTTCTTCAGGTGGAAGCGGATATGGGTGGGATCGACCTGCTCGATCTTTTCCGCCGCCTCGAGCTCCCATCCCCATTCTGAACCTGGCTTGTAGCGCGTCAGCTTGGAATAGATGCAGCTCATCACATCTATTTCGTGGTTAAGAGCGTAAAACCCGGGGTCAAATGTCGTAGGATTAATAGAGGAACGCGCCTTCAGCACCTTGCCCTCGGCAGCCCAGATGGCTTGCGAGAGTGGCATGCCGGCAGCGACAATACCCCCGCCGAGCGCGGCGCCCCCCTTGAGAAAGCTTCGGCGGCTCACACTTGCTACGACATCCTTCATAGTTCATTCCTCCCGTTATGTTAAGCAACCTCCCGCTCACACGGGTTGCTTTTGTGCTCATCGACTGAAAAAAGCGTTCCACCGCTCTGACAGTTGAAATGATGTCCACCGCCAGTAGCTTTTTTCGTCGGCGCCACGACGTCTCTCGGCGAGACTCCCTAGACTGATTGGGACCTTCAGCACAGCTTGAGAGGCTGTCGCTCTTATTGTTCTAGGAACGCTAGCGACGCGGGAGCGACAAAACAACCGGATAAAAAGTTATGTACCGCGCGACTAAATGTTATCAGGCGACGGCGGCTCTGTAGGCCCAGCTGATATATCGCTGCCCCCGACTGGTGCTGCCCTAGCGTATTCGGCAGCCGACGCCGGCGGGATCGGATTCGGGTCCGCGACCTGTGTGATCAGCCAATTGCGAAGATCTGGACGTCGTCTCGCTCAATTTGCGGTATCGGGAATCACCAAATGATGCTTTCGGCCAGTGCGATAGCTTTCATTCAGGGGCCTTATTAGGGTGCCTTCATGGAGTGCGCCCTGAGGGTGGACAGATCGGCTTGAGGAATTGACCAGGTTTGTCGGGTCTTCGAAAAGGGAACCCATGGCAAGATATCGCACTTACAGCATCGAGTTTAAGCGGCAGGTCGCGCAGGAATATCTGTCAGGCGAGACGCTTCACGGTTTGGCGAAACGGCACGACGTCACCCGAAACCTGATCCGTGTCTAGGTGCGCAAATATGAGGAAGGCGCCTTCGATGACGATGCGCAGGCCGCCGACCTTATCCAGGAATACGAGGCCCCGATCGCGGCCCTTGAGCGACTCGTCGGCAAGCAGGCTCTGGAACCGGAATTTCTAAAGGGGGCTCTGAAAAGCGCACCGCCGCCGAGAAGAGGGACTACATCCATCGTCACCGGCCCCGCGGCATCCATGCCAGTGGGCCAATTGAAGGGTGACCATGGGTAGGCGGACCAATGCTGATCGTCCATATCCAAGAATTACCTCGTTTACCAGATCGTAAGACCGTATGTCCGCTTCTGCCGGTGAGGTAGCTCGCCGGCAGAAGCGGACATACGGTCTT
>NZ_FUIG01000038.1:26694-39094 GCF_900149755.1 Mesorhizobium delmotii
AAGACCGTATGTCCGCTTCTGCCGGTGAGGTAGCTCGCCGGCAGAAGCGGACATACGGTCTTACACCAGATCCTCCGGAGTCAAAATACGCGGGGAGTGTGTCTGTTACGATTTACTGCAAACCGGGAAGACCTCCTCGCCGAATAGCTCGGTGGCCGTGAACCCCGGGCGCGGCACCTTCGGAAGACTGGGCAGTCATCGGCAGCGAACGGACCAAGCTGCAGGTGGCCACTTAAGCTCAGCTACAGCCGCGCCTTCCTCGTGCGGGCCTATCCGCTGCAAACACACACACACGAGATGCTGTTCGATGCCCACACCCACGCCCTCCGGATTCTGGGAGGCGTTCCCCGGCGCGGGATCTATGACAACATGCGCACGGCGGTCGATAGGGTCGGCCGTGGCAAGGATCGTCAGGTCAATGCCCGCTTCTAGGCTATGGCCAGCCACTATCTCTTCGAGGCCGAGTTCTGCAATCCGGCCTCGGGCTGGGAGAAGGGGCAAGTCGAGAAGAATGTCCAGGATGCCCGCCATCGGCTATGGCAGCCGATGCCGCGCTTTGCCGCGCACTTTCATCACACGTATCCCAAACTGCGCGCTGGCTTTATTTTACGGAATAGTACGCTTTTGGACAAGCGTACTATTCCGTTATTTTATTATCTCTCAGATTATATGTCGTCGAGTCGATTGAACGTTTTCGGTTGCCGCCCGGGAGGTCGGAGGCGCTTCCCTCCGCGGCGCCCCGGGTGGTCGAACCACCCTCTTCAATCCCCTATCGGGGACTCTAAAACGATCCCTGGCTTCTGTCGAGGGTGCACGAGGCTCAGTTGACGATCGTTGCTTCGGTCGATGTGCGTAGCTCGTCGTCGGTCACGCCGTCGGCGAGTTCCACCACCTTCAGCCCGTCCTCGACGACGTCGAGCACGCCAAGGTTGGTGATGATCCGATCGACCACGCCTCGCCCTGTCAGCGGGGATGGCCATGATGAAAAGACCATTCAACATCGCCCAACTCCAGCCCACCGACACTTCAGACACCCAGCACCGTCTCTACCAGGTTCACCCAATAGCCGATGCCATAAGGCAGTGCTTTGTCGTTGAAATCATATGCCGGGTGGTGCACGCTAGCGGTCGGTCCATTCCCAAGATAAATGAAGGCGCCCGGCCGCGCCTCAAGCATATAGGCGAAGTCCTCCGCCCCCATACTGACGCTGATCTTGTCGTCCACGGATGCAGGCCCCACGAGATTGCGCGCCGCCGTGATCGCAAGATTGGTCCCTTCCGGGTGGTTGAAGGTAACGGGGACGGATCGACGATACTTGAACTCGACATCCCCACCGAATCCGCGCGCAATGCCCTGAGCGGATGCCAAAATCTCTCGTTCGGCGAAGTCTTGCAGGCCGGATGCGAGAGTCCTGACGGTTCCGGCGATTTCAACCTGATCGGGGATGATGTTGTAGGCCCGTGAGGCGTTTAACTTGGTGACGGAGATCACCAGCGACTCCCTAGGATCGGTCTTGCGCGACACCAAGGTTTGCAGGCCAATGATGATCTGGGCTGCGATGACGACGGGGTCGATAGTCCGATGCGGACCGGCAGCATGGCCACCCTTGCCCTTCACGACGATATCGAAGTCGTCCTGCGAACCCATGATCGGGCCATCGCAAATGCCGAACTTGCCGATCTCCATGCCTGGCTGGTTATGCATGCCAAAGACTTGCGAGATGTCGAAACGATCCATGATTCCTTCCTGGACCATCCTTAAACCGCCCGACGGCAGTTCTACTTCTTCTGCCGGCTGAAAGATCAAGGCGACGGAGCCCTTGAACTTGCGCGTAGACGCCAGGTATTTGGCAGCGCCCAGCAGCATGGCCGTATGACCGTCGTGGCCGCACGCATGCATATTGCCTGGTATTTTTGATGACCAGGGTTTGTTTGAGGCCTCAATTATTGGCAGGGCGTCCATATCCGCCCTCAATCCGATCGTCGGCCCGTCTCCGCCTTCGCCCTGAATCAATGCGACTATGCCAGTTTCAGCTATGCCCGTTTCGATGTGATTGATACCGAACGAGGCCAGCTTCTCGGTCACGAACTTCGCTGTGTTATCTACCCGATAATCGAGCTCGGGATTTTCATGGAGGTAGCGACGCCACTCGGTTGCCTCGCGCTGCAAATCCCCCCGGAAAGTTTCAACGCTTGTCATTTTGATTCAGCCCTTTTTAGACACATTCCGCCACGTCGCTTAGATGTCCTTCTCCAGCCGCGTCGCATATTCTTGCATGGAAAATGGACAACGAGGGGGAACGGAATCCCCTTTTTGAACGCCGCATCACGATCGAACTTAACTCTCCACTTTATTCAATCGAGGATCAGAATTCTTTGCCGATGCTCCTCCCAAAAATGAGGCATGACGGAGAGGGATTTGCACCAAACTGCCTCAGCTGCTGAAACGTGGATCGCAAAAAGTGGCGATGTTTGAAACGTAGTGGCTTGTGAGACGCACTGGGGATTTACCACAGGAAATCAGATCGAGCGCAGGTCCATCTCAGCCAAGGCATTAGGCGGGTCCATCATAATTCAGGAGGTCACGTTGACGGCCTTTCCTAGAACGTGCCGCTTGATGTCCGAATATGCAACGAGATCGCGCCGGGCGCGCCTGCCCGTGCCACGCATGTATCGCCAGAGCGATAAACGGACCTGCGCCCAGATCGGGCGTGACCGTAGCGAGCCGTCGCTCCGATCAACTTTACGCCGAGTTCGAACGCCTACTTGGTACGGCGCCTCTTTAAGGCAAGAAAGATTGATGAACGCGGCCGTGCAGTCGCTTGCTCGCCCTTGGAAGAGAACTCCCAACGCCCAAGACGACACGAGGCACGATTTCCATCGGGAGCGCACCAACTATTCCAGCGAGATAGCAAGCCTGCCGCTGACAGCCAAACCGAGACACCATATGTACGCGGCTCCCCGGCGGCCCAAGAACCAGTTTCATCGATAACTCTCCGCCTTCTGCGCGAAGAGACTTCGGAAATGCTCGCCGTCTATTCTGCTTCGAGGCTCTGACGAAATGCGCATGGAGAAACGTGCTGTCGAACATCGCCAAACTGCGCGCTTTTATGATGTTTCCGCCACAGCCGGTTGTTGCGGCGCTCACCGCCGCAACGATGCCGGTTCATCTCGATGAGAAAGTTTCAGGACAAGCTGCTCGATCCATCCTGGCCGAAGAATACAAGCCAATTCGAATCCGATTGCATGGCGATTGGCCTTTGGGAGGCAAAGTGTTGAACATGCGCCTTACGCGGTCACGACGGCGGAGGTGGCTCGCAGTCGTAGCCCCTTGGGATCAAAAGCAGCGGCTGTTTGCGCGCGGCCAGGATAGCGCTGGCCTGCGATGTCGACCTCAACTTCCGCACCGTCTAATTCGGCAATGTCACCTTTCAGGTAGCCAAGACAAACCGGCTGCTGAACTCGATATCCGAAGCTGGCTGACGTGACCCGTCCTCTTATTGTGCCATTAATTCGGATCGGCTCTCCACCGATTGGATTCGCCTCAAAGCCGGAGTCCAGAAGGATAGTCACCATGTGGCGGCCCGAAGACTGCTTCAGCCGCCGCTCCAACGCATGTCGGCCGATGAAGTCGATATCCTTGCCGAGCTTTGTTGCCTGGGCCAGCCCTGCTTCGAGGGGCGTGTCGTCTGGCGTTATGTCGTGCCCAAATGACAAAAAGCCCTTCTCTATTCGCATCGAAGTTTGGGCTAGCAGGCCTGCAGGGCGGATCCCAGTTGCTTGGCCACTCTTGCGAAGGTTTTGATACAACGGAGGTGCGTCTGCCGCACCGACGGTGATCTCCCACCCCTGTTCGCCAACATAAGACAGGCGAGCAGCGCGTACATTGATGCCATTCAAAGAGAATGTCCGGTGCGCGAAATAGGGGAGATCGGCAACCGGATTAGCCCCGTCACAAGCATTGCTCAAGACATTTGCAGAAGACGGGCCCATCAACCCTATAACGCAGAACGCCTCGGTAACGTCCTCGATCTCGACGCGCTGATCGCTATGCTGGTGGTTCAGAAGCCAAGCGAGATCGCGCAGGATGCTGTTTGTGTTTACATATAGGACATATTCATCTTCAGCGATGCGCTGAGCGGTAAGATCACTCTGGAAACAGCCACGGTCATCCAATAGTGCCGTGTATATGACACGTCCAGGATCGCGCGCCATATCGTTGGCGCAAACGCGCTGGAGGAACACTTCGGCATCCGGGCCGGCGACTCGTATCTTGCCAAATGTGGATTGATCGAATAGTGCCACTCGCGTATGAACGGCCTCCACCTCCTCCGCGACGACATTGTGCCAGCCAGCTGTACCAAAAGTAGGCGTCATATCGACCTTGGTGCCGAAAACGAGAGGTCTTTCCCATCCGAAGCGCTGACCAAATTGCGCGCCATCACCTAGATGGTCACTGTGTAGCGGACTGCGACAGAGACCACGGCCGCTTTTCCACTCATGGCCCGGGAAAGAAATCGCGTAGTGCTTGCCGAGCACTTCCGGGGTGCGCTCCCGCAGAAACCCGACATCGCTCTCGACGGGCGGGAACCGGCGCGGATCCACTCCCGTAAGGTCCATCGGCGCCCCGCCCTCCAAAATCCATTGCGCAAGAGCCTTGCCCGCCCCCCCTCCCGTGGCAACACCAACAGAGTTCATGCCACACAGCAGAAACAAATTATCCACTTCCGCAGAAGGCCCGAGCAAGAAAGCTCCGTCAGGGGTAAAGCTCTCGGGTCCATTCACAAGCATTCGCACCTCAGCGTGTTCCAATGCCGGAATGCGATGAATGCCGTTGTGCATCATGGGTTCGAAATGATCCCAGTCCTCATTGAGCAGACCAAATGCGAAGTTGGCAGGCAACTCGGATACATCGATCGGCTTTCCTCTTGGTTCGAAACAGCCGAGGAGGAGCCCACCGCTTTCGTCGCGGATATAAAGATGGCCATCGTGATCTGAGAGGGTTGGCCGATGACGGACGACGCCGTCAACCGGCTTAGTGAGAAGGTAAAAATGTTCGCAAGCGTATAGGGGTACTTTGACTCCCGTCAGGGCTCCAATTGCGGCGCTCCATAGGCCACCGGTTAGCACAACGGTTTCGCAGCGAATTGTGCCCTTGCCTGTTTCAACAGCAGTGAGGCGCCTGCCGCGTCGCTTCAAACCTGTAACTGGGGTGTGTTCATAGACCCGACCTCCGCGCGCACGAAATGCCTTAGCCAGAGCAGCGCATAAGTCACTTGGATTCACCCGTCCGTCATTCGGAGAGTAGATTGCTCCGATAATGTCCGACACGTTCGCGAGCGGCCAGGTTTCCGCGACCTCTTGCGCCGTAATCTCTCGCGCTGGTATTCCAAACGCTTCAGACAGAGCCGCTTGCCGCCGTATGTGAGTAAGACGATCCGGATTGGCGGCGATGCTTATTGAGCCCGTCTGCAACCAGCCCGTGCTTTGTCCAGTCTCGGCTTCGAGTGCGGTATAAAGCTCAGTGGAGTACTGAATGAGCCGCGTCAGGTTTTCAGCGGAACGCAGTTGCCGCACTTGAGCAGCCGAGTGCCAAGTCGTGCCCGAAGTAAGTCTGTCTCTTTCCAGCAAGAGAACACGCTTTATGCCCCCGCCCAACTTGGCGAGATGATACGCAACACTGCAGCCCATCACACCGCCGCCGATCACGACAATATCAGCATCGCTAGGTACGGCTTCGGCTGTTTCTGGTGCGTTTTCTAAATTGTCCGCCAATGTCGAGTCCTCAGTCCACAACCCCAACAGCCTCGGTTACCTGAACCCTTGACGCCGATAAAATGACTTCAGACTGCCCTATGTCAATTCTAATATTGACTTGGTGCCAAATATTCAGCCTTTGGCGGCGCTGTTTCACGGTCTGACTGAAGAATCGCGAGCGTGCCTTCTCGTACTTGCAATAGAGCTCTGGGGTGGACCGTTCGTCGAGATTACACCACGGTCCATGCAGTAGCCGGCTTTTGGCTTGCCGAATGACTGGTCTGAAGGAGCCAAAATCGAGGATCAATTTGACACCGTTTCAATTCAAAAATTGACGCTGTCCATCAACGTGATCATTCTTTGCGAGGGCGACAAAGATCGTCCAGCGATTAGTCACCGATTTCGAAGTTTGTTCGCAGGGCTAACAAGCTGGTCGTCGATTGAATCGCACCCGTCCGGTGCCAGACAGCGGCGACTATTTTACAGGCCCCGTTTGGAGGCCCCAGATCCGCCGCCCCGTCGTCTTCGTGGCTCGGTTAAGAGAAGGATGGGAACATGACAATCTCTCGACGCAACCTTCTTAAAGCGGGTATCGTGGCCGGAACGGCCCTTTCGTTGCCGACGATCCTTCGGGCCCAGATATCGCGCCGGCGGCCGATCTTTACCCCACAATCCAGAGCGATCCCAACCTTGAACTTCAGGTTACAAATAAGTCTGGCCATGTATACATTGTCCGAATGAACTGGCTGAAAAAACCGTTCGACAATGTTAAGGCGCGCCAAGCCATGCTTCACCTGATAGATCAGGAGGCATTCCTGCACGTCATTTCCCCGATCAGAAATACACCCGCACCGTCACTTCAACCTTTGGAGCCGATACGCCCTATACAAACGACGAAAATACGAAGTGGTACAAGAAGGGCGGCGATCCGGAAAAGGCCAAGCAGCTCTTCCAGGAGGCCGGATATGCCGGCGAGAAGGTCGTGATTCTCCAGGCCACAAACGTTCCCTCATACAACGTGAGCGCGCAGCTTCTGGCGGCCATGCTGCGCAAAATTGGAGTGAATGCCGAGCTTGCGCCGAGCGATTGGGGCGACATCGTCACGCGTCGGGCGAAAAAGGACCCCGTTGAGAAGGCGGTTGGAGCATCTTCATCTCGGACTGGCCGGACCACGCGCTCGGCGTTGCGATGTGGAACATGCAGAAGGCCTGAGCACGCAATAGCCGCCTACATCAGGATGATCTCGACCCTCGCGCTGCGAGGGTCTTCTCAGGGTGGCGCCCGGCGACGCCGGCATGCGCGAACAGCTGAGACGAAACGAACCGCTGCCAATTCAGTTTGCACATTGGGCGTGCTCGGCCTGTGGAGTTCGCGGCTGCGAGTCGCTCTTCACAAATCCGGTCCACCCTTAGGCGGAGGCGCTGATGGCCGCAGTTCTGGTGCCGGATCCGACGATGACGAAGAATTCGTCTTCGCAGCTGGCAGCTGGTTGGGCGGGGATGTCTGTGGCCGGAGCGCGCGTATGGGAGGCAGCGAGGCGCCTGTCTGCCGTCGGCGCCAAAGGAGAGACCTCGAAGCGGCACGCTTGACGGCGAACATCCAGCGCGGATGAAACGCGCACCCATTCTATCTGCCGTGCTTGAGGTGTGACCCGAGCTACGTTGACAACCATACGGCATCATCACCGGCGATGTTCCGTTCCACGGCATTGTACAAAGCGCGCGCGGAGATCATCCGATAACATGCGCTGTCGCCCTCGACGTAAACAAATGCGGCGTTCGGGCCACATGAGACCCCGGAACAATCGGACGAGACTTAACTTTAGTATAGCCGAAGATTTTCTTTCGCTCGACCGAAGATCTCGTGCTAACCGCTGAGGAGCGGTCATGCTGGGCAGCAGCCCTATTATCTATTTATCAATGCCATGGTAAGCGCGGCGACAGCAGCTTCACCATGTCACAAGTAGAGTTCCTACCGCAGGAATGACATCGAGGGGGACGGCTGGCGAAGCGGGCTGGGGGCCGCCCAGAATAGATTGCCGCGCTTTGACATTGTCGAGGAGGTGGTCACGGTGAATGAACCTCCTGCACGGCAATCGTCGGCCGTCGACGCCGTCGGCGCCTCAGAGCTAACATCTCCCAGAAAGACGGGAAGGTTGTAACTCGACTGAATAGGCCGGAGTGCGTGTCTCCAGCGGGAATCGGGTTCTTCGGGCGCGAAATTCCGGCCCGGCAG
The DNA here is from genome assembly GCF_900149755.1 of Mesorhizobium delmotii. Classification (NCBI taxonomy): domain Bacteria; kingdom Pseudomonadati; phylum Pseudomonadota; class Alphaproteobacteria; order Hyphomicrobiales; family Phyllobacteriaceae; genus Mesorhizobium; species Mesorhizobium delmotii. Next base: position 34,686 of record NZ_FUIG01000038.1, read on the forward strand.
GCATTCAGTCAACAGAACGGGCAAATCCGCGTGTGAGCTCGTCCTTCGGACCACATCGGACCGAGCGTCAGCCTCGCGTCTTCGTTGTGCTGCCGCGCCATCAGATTATCTGATTCACCGCCGTTGGCGACGTATGGGCTTTCTGCTCAAGACTCGATGATCGGTAGGTCGATGTAACAACCGGTCGGGCCACGATGAAACTTGAGCGAGGGCGGTGCGCCGTCAGCGGGCACATTTGCGAACATAGTCTTGTCGCTGCCGGCAAGAGACACCCTGAGGCGGTAACCCGCCGGAAGACGGGCGGAGATTGGGTGCAAGGTGAAGGCGAGGATGGCAGCCTCGCCCGGAATGAGCGGTTCGGCGTCGCATTCCAGATAGCTATGCTGCGGTCCAAGCGCGCTGAAAGGAGAGCCGGTCCACACCTTCCGGTGCAGCGCACGCAGCTGACCTTCTGTGAGATAACAGATCACTCCGTCCGGCCTCACGGTTTCGAGATAGACGAAAAAGTTACCGTCTTCGCGGGTTGAAGTAACATTCAAGTGAACGATAGGATGTCCGGTGATCTCAAGGTCCTGCGTTAACGGCTCGCTGGTGTAGGCAAGGCGAGCGCCCTCGAACTGTCGCCGATCCCCATAATCCACCTTGTCCGTGCTGCCTATCCACCGGTTCGAGGCGACGTCCCCCAGCGCAGGGTCCACCTGGAGCGAGTCGAGGCCCGTCTCGTTGGGCGATGAGCTCAGACGGAAGCCATTCGCCACGTACCACCGACGGCGGGTGGCCTGGGGTGGCCATGAGCGGGTCGATTTCCACGCGCCCTCTCCTAGAGTGTAGTAGTGGAGGACCTTCCCCCGATCGCTGGCAGCATGGCCGTTGAAGCAGGCCGCCGCGAAGCGGATGTCATTTGCCTGCTGCGTCGGCGTCGTTGGAAGGATCGCCTCACCGGCGGTACGGAGGGGATCGTAGGGAAAGTTGCCGCCATGGTTCCACGGGCCGATGATTACGTTCATCGGATTTGACTGTCGCAGGAAGCGACGGATGGCCCCTTGCGCCGTGCCACCGTCGAACCAGCCCGCCCAGTTTTGGATCGGGGTGCCTGAGCGATCGATCCGGTCCGCTACCTCCTGAGTACTCCAGTCGAGCATGGATGTGCCGCCCCAGGTTGCGGGACGATCGTCCTTGAACCTCACCCGCTGGAATCCCTCCCAGACGGATGGTACCCGCTCGCGATCGCGCAGGGCAGCGTCAAGGTCCGTTCCCCCGCCCGACCCGACGGGACGCACGCCCGGCGAACGCTCGCCATCAGGCAAGATCTTCAGATTGCGGTCGAGATTTTTGACGCTGTTGCCCCAGTTTCGCCCGAAGGTGACGTTAGCGACTCCACCGGGAAAGTAGTAATCTTCATAAGGATCGTAGTCGGCAAACCGCGGTACAATGCCCTTTAGCGCCGGATGATTTTGCTCTGCCATCCGGTCCGCCGTGTTGGCGGTGTAGGACAGACCGTAGCCGACCACACGGCCCGTGGACCAAGGCTGCGCGACGATCCAGTCGAGCACTTCGGCAAAATCCAGTGTTTCGGCGCGCGCACGGTGATGAGGCCACACCCCGAAAGATGCACCGGTGCCGCGAACATCTCCAACGACGACGGCATAGCCTTGCGGGACAAACAGGTCGGCAAAGGGGTTGGAAGGGTGCCCTTTGATTCCACGCCAATAGCGCGTCATGACCAGGATGGTGTCACGCTTGGTCTTTGCGTCCTCGTCCATTGGACGGACGACATCCAAGGCAAGGCTGACGCCATCGCGCATGGTCACGTACGCCGATTCCAACGGGCCGACCTTATACCGCCCCTCAGAGGAGCCACGGAGATCGAAGCGAAAGATCGAATCCGGTGTGTCCTGACGAAAGAGACTCATGCAGTGCTCCTCTAATAGAAGATGCTTGCTCAACGCTTCGCGCAAGCACCTGCGGCGCGTGGGCAAATGAATACTTCCATGGCCGGCTCTTCCCCATTGACTTTCTGATCAGACCCGCCCAAGAATGACCCCATCGATAAACCGCGTCAATTTCTGAATTGAAATGGTGTCAAATTGGATCCCCGATTTGGGTAGCGGCTCTCAGCACCGCTATCGGGCGTTGGCTGAAGCCATCAGGGATGCAATCCAGGCTGACGTTCTCAAGCCAGGAGATAAGCTCCCGCCTCACCGCGAAATGGCGTGGAAGCTTGGTGTCACCACAGCAACCGTCGCTCGCGCCTATAATATCGCCGCGGAGTGGGGTCTGGTGTTTTCACGCATCGGTCACGGTACGCGAGTACGGGAACGGGGCGATGTTCGTGAGCCCATAACACTTCGCGAGGGAAACGAACGTGGAACACTGATAGATTTCGGCCTGCTTCTTCCAACGCCGTTGCAGGATCACGCTCTACGGCGCCAAGCATTCGAGAATGTTTTTGCGCGCATCGGTCGAAATATTCTTGATCGCTCGCTGTCGGGTTATGCGCCCGATCTTGGGTATCGTTCTCACAGAGAAGCAGGCGCCGATTGGTTAGAATTTCTGAGCGTTGAGTCGGACGCAAGAGACGTTGTTGTAACCCGCGGTGCCCAAGAGGCCATCCTGCTTTTGCTATCGACCTTCACGCAACCGGGCGACCCTGTTTTGCTTGAAGATCCCACCTATCTGGGACTTTCGCACCTGCTGCGGCTTCGCAAGCACCAAATCATTCCGCTTCAACTGGATGCGGAGGGCTTGCCTCCACAGGCGATCGAACGCAAGGTCGCCATGTCGAGCGCCAAATTGCTCTTCCTAACTCCGAATTTGCAAAATCCCACCGGGGTAACGTTATCAACCGAGCGGCGCCGCGCCATCGGCCAGATTGCACAACGGCATGACCTCCTCATCATAGAGAACGATCCGTTTTCCGCCCTTGTCGAAAAGGACGCTCGGTCATCGGCCATAGCATCCATGGCTCCCGAGCGCACTTTTTACCTGGCTAGCCTGTCGAAATGCACTGGGCCAGCTATGAGAGTCTGCTTCATGCGCTGCCCCCCGGCTCGCTCGCAAGGGCTCGAGGGCGTAAAACATGCGCTGACGCTCGGAGGCGCATTCTTACAAGCTGAAATCGCGGGCGAGTGGATCCGCACAGGTCTACTTGATCGGTTGTGCACATGGCAACGTGACGCGATTGGGCGTCGATGGTCTTTGGCACGATCAATCATGGGGGATCGTTTAGGCGAAAAGTTGCTGCCCGCGCCATTTGTCTTCCTACATCTTCCGGAGCCTTGGCGGGCAAGTGAGTTCGTCAGCGTTGCACGGCAGTCGTCGGTTATTTGCATCGAGGCTGATCGGTTCACCGTCGGCCGTGCTGGTGCACCTCAAGCGATACGACTGGCGCTTAGTACGCCAGCAACCGAAGGCGAGGTGCAACGTGGTCTTGAGATCGTCGCTGGCCTTATGTCGACCTATTCGCCTTCAGGCGTAACCCGCTACTGACCAACCGGCACAAGGAAAGGAATGGCAATGAGAGTTCGATTCCGCTCCACGTCGCACAAAGGCCAAGCATCAACTTTATTTAGACCCACCGATAAAGGATCAGAAACCCCAAAACCTTAAGGCCGCTGAGATGAGTGTCGGTAGCTTTTCAAGTTGTCCGGTTTTTGTAGCACATCAGTTGTCCGCTTTGGGTTGACGGCGAGGCCGCGGATCTGGTTCTCCAGCATGACGCGCTGGCCGACCAGCTTCTTGCGCGCGATGACCAGTGAGCGGATGGCATGCGCCGGCAGGGACTTCACATGGGTCGGTTTGAAGAACCCGGTGCTAGGCCACGGGCATCGTTGCGGTCCGTCTTGTGGGTCGCTAGCGACGTCAGCGCCTCGTACGCCTGCCGGCTCTCGATGCAGACGACAGGCACGCCACGTTCACGCAGGCCGTGGTAGAGCATCGGAGCCATACGACCGGTCTCGAAAACGACTCGTCGGCATGCCGGAGCCTTCGGCAGCGGCACAATGATCGCCTCAGTCGTCGAAATCGTCCTCGCTTCGTGAACGACTGCACCCTCACGGTCGAGAACGCAGACATGCGTCTCCTCCATTGAGATATCCAAACCTGCAAAATACTCCATGGTCGGTCTCCTCTTCAAATGTCGGAGCCGATCCTATCGATCTCCGCGAAGAGCCGCTGTCCATTACCCAATGTTGAAAAAGCCGCTGACCGAGGCGCTTGAGCATTTGGCTAGAATGCCGTTCCGAAAGGAGACGTATTGCGAATCCAGATTCCGCGAGATGTCTGCCAAAGGGAATGGGATTCTGCTGGCGACGTTCGCTTTGGGATGCGCCGGACCTTTTCAACAAAATCCGCCACTTCCTTACGTTTCCTTCAGGCTAGGCGTTCAGTTCTGGGCTGTGAATGACCGG
>NZ_FUIG01000038.1:39104-41511 GCF_900149755.1 Mesorhizobium delmotii
TCCAGTTCCTTGTCTGCTGTCGTGAGACGATGGTTGAGGCGAAGGTAGTCCGTCCAAGTCGGCGAGCGGAATGTTTCTGTCCATTGCAAAGGCTCCTGAGGGTTGCGCTGCAGCGTCCAATGTCGAGCACCGACGCGGCTGTGTACATGCCGGCGCTCGCGCATGAGGTCCAGGAACGCCTCGCACTTAACGCGCTCTGTGCCACATTCAGTTGTACTACGGCTCTTGAGAAGCTACCTGCCTCCACCAAGTCGACAAGATCTTGCCTCAAGTCCACTTATGCGCACCTCCGCGAGCTTCCGGGAGGGTTTTTGATCAGTCCCCTTGTGGTGCCCGCGTTAAATCTCGAAGTCGCGAAGGGCGGCATCGACCGCCTCGCCAAGTCGCTCCACGATCGTGTCGATCTCGTGCGGCGCGACGATAAAAGGGGGAGCGATCAGCACATGGTCACCGCACGCACCGTCGATGGTGCCGCCCATCGGATAGACCATCAAGCCGCGTTGCATGGCCTGGCGCTTGATCTTCGCGTGAACTTTCAGACCCGGGGCAAACGGCTCCTTCGTGCCGCGGTCAGCGACGAGCTCGATCGCTTGAAAAAGGCCACGGCCGCGAATGTCGCCGATATGGAGATGGTTGCCGAAGCGCGCCTGCAACCGCGCGGTGAGACGGCCGCCCATCGCCTTGACGTTATCGAGCAGAAGATCGCGGTGGATGGCTTCCTGCACGGCAAGCGCGGCGGCGGCCGCCATGGGATGTCCCATGTAGGTGTGGCCGTGCTGGAAAAAGCCTGAACCGTTCGCGAAAGCATCGAAGATTTGCCTGCCGAGGAGCACCGCGCCGATCGGCTGATAGCCGCCGCCGAGCCCCTTGGCGATGGTCATAAAGTCGGGCGATATCCCTTCCAGCTGGCAGGCGTGCAGCGTGCCGGTGCGGCCCATGCCGCACATGACCTCGTCCAGTATTAGAAGCACACCATAGCGGTCACAGATCGCGCGTATCCGCTTGAAATAGTCCGCGACCGGCGGAACCGCTCCGGCCGTGGCCCCGACCACCGTCTCGGCGACGAAGGCGATCACTTCTTCTGGCCCGAGTTCGAGGATCTTATCTTCGAGCGCCTGGGCCGCGCGGGCCGCATAGGCCTCATCAGTCTCGCCCGGCTCTCGGAAGCGGTAGGCGAAACAGGGATCGACATGGTGGGTCTCTATCAGGAGGGGGCGGAACTGCGCGCGCCGCCATTCGTTGCCGCCGGTTGCTAGAGCGCCGAGCGTATTGCCGTGATAGCTCTGGCGGCGAGCAATGATGTGACGGCGCTGCGGCTCACCCTTTTCGACGAAATATTGCCGCGCCATCTTGAGCGCCGCTTCGACCGCTTCCGAGCCACCGCTCACCAGATAGACATGCGACAGCCCCGGTGGCGCGTCCTCGACGAGCCGATCGCCGAGGCGCTCGGCGGCCTCGGTGGTGAAGAAACTAGTATGAGCGTAGGCGATCCTGTCGAACTGGCTGTGCAGCGCGGCAACTACGTCGGGATGAGCATGGCCGAGGCAGGAGACCGCGGCTCCGCCCGAGGCGTCGATATAGTGCTTGCCGCCCGCATCGATCAGTTCGATCCCCTTGCCTCCGATGGCAACGGGCAGGCTGCCATGGATCTGACGGTGAAGGAGATGAGTCATAGTTTCCTCGTCGGTAAGCGCTGGATGTTGAAGGCAGGTGTCGGCGACGGCAAAGGCCGGCGGCATGGTCTGGAAGATTGATGGGTCTCGGTCGGCACGGCAGGCGCTCTAGAGCTTGATGTCGTCGAGCGGCCAGATCGGGCGGCGGACATTGCGGTAGTCTGTCCTGGGGAAAAAGGCGGCGGAATCCATTCCGCCGCCGTCAACCCTGATCACCTCGCGCGCAATCGGTTCGAACGCCGCTCGGAAATGATGATAGGATTTCAATGCTATGGTTGGACAGTGAAGCGGGTCGATACCGAGGGAGGTGAGTTGGGCGAGGTCGGTCGCTTGGCCGTTCCGCGAGACCACCGCAACTTCGACGCCGCCCACGCGCAGCATAACGCTCGGCCCGCAATTGCGCCATGCCCCTCCGCCCATGGGTCCATGGCAGCGGAAACGGCCGTCGGTTATGGAGACAATCTGCGCCTCGACCTCAAGCGGCCCCCCGCCCATCTCGGGGGCGTGCTTGCCGCCGAGCAGGATGCGCCCCTTGTTGCCGACGCCAATGGCGATGCCGGCCTGCACGGCCGCCGGATCGAAGATCGCATGGAAGGCGGCGTTCTGGAGATCTGCCGCTATCATCGCGCGAAGCAGGTTCGTCGCATCGCCGTAAGCACCGCCGCCGGGATTGTCGCTGATATCAGCGAGCACCAGCGGCTTGTCGGCATCCGCCTCGCCGGCTTTGGCGCGTT
>NZ_FUIG01000009.1:0-381 GCF_900149755.1 Mesorhizobium delmotii
CCGGGGCGGCGGTTCAGTCGCGAATTCAAGATAGCTGCGGTGCAACGCATGGCTGCGGGCGCCAACGTGAGCAAGTTGGCGCGGGAGCTCGGCATCTCTCGCAAGGGTCTCTATCAATGGCAGAAGCAGTTTCGTGCAGGCGGGCCAGCAGCTCTGCGCGGTGGCGTGGGTCCGCCGCGAGCGGTACGCCGGCTGGGTGAGGCGCATGACCCGGGCGGTGCAGCGCCGGCATTGTCGTCGGAAGCGCTTGACGAGCTTTCGAAGGCATTGGCTCGGATCGGCGAACTGGAGCGTCTCGTCGGACAGCAGGCGGCCGACCTCGATTTTTTTCAAGAAGCCTTGCAGCACGTCGGGAAAGCGCACCAGCGGAGCGGCGCGCCT
>NZ_FUIG01000065.1:0-3164 GCF_900149755.1 Mesorhizobium delmotii
GTTCGGGGAGATCGATCGATAGGCTGGTCGCTGTCGTATTTGCTGCTAAAAATGGTCTTGGAGACAAGAACATGACCGACACTCTTGCCGAGAAAACATGTACGCCTTGTCGCGGCGGCGTCCCGCCACTCACGCGTGATGAAGCCCAACGCTTCCAGGCTCAGGCTCCTGATTGGGAGCTGGGTGACGATGCCCACCGCATCCAGCGGAGCTTTCGATGCCGCAATTTCGGGGACGCGCTCGCCCTTGTTCAGGAGATCGGTGAGCTCGCCGAAACCGAGGGCCATCACCCCGACATCAGCTTCGGCTGGGGTTATGTGACGGTTTCCCTGAGCACCAAGAAGATCAAAGGACTGCACGAGAACGATTTCATCATGGCGAGCAAGATCGACCGGGTGTTCGATCGCTCGGGCCGGCCCCTCGACCGCCAGCGGTGACACGGCAAAATCCATTGCCAATCAAGCGAGGTCGTTATGCCACACATCCGAACCGACAATCAGCCCGTAACTCAGATCACGGTTATCGAGCCCGAGCCGGGAAGCAGGCCCAAACTCCTATATGCTTAGCGCAATGCATAGGTGGTTTCATGGCGCAGTTCTGCCGATTTGTTAACGTGGATACACAGACCATCGTTTGGGTGAACCCCGAACAAATTCGGTTTATGCGACCGGACGCGACACATACGATTACGCACATAATCTTCGATGAGGGACATACCCTCAAGGTCGACGGAACTATCGAAAGCACCATGAAGGCCCTCAAAGATGCCGACCGGACCTAAAGGCCAGAAGCGCCCAGTCATTGCGCGGTCGCGGAAATAGACCTGTCGGCAAGAGCGGGCGGCTTAGTCATTCAACGTCAGGAGCGTGTCGGCTGCTGCCGTTGTTTCGATCTTTGGCGCGGTTTACCTTTTCACGGAAAGCAGCCAGTAGATCAGCCGGGGCATCTAGGTCATTGATCGAAGCGAAGAAGGCAGCAACCATCGCGGCTAATTGATCGTCCGCCTTGCCGTTGTCGTTCATCCTGGGCAGTGGCTGCCGCTCCATTTGTTCCATCTCCAGCGTGGAAACTTAGCACATGACCGCGATTGAGTCGCGCTCAACGCGGCCACATTGGAGGACCTTACGCTTTTGCTTTCCGTTTTGCAGGCACCTTCTCGACAGGCGCGGCAGCCTTGCGGCCTAGCCCAATAGACTTCGCCAGTTCCGAGCGCTGGGCGGCGTAGTTGGGCGCCGTCATAAGGTAGTCCCCCGGCAAGTCCCACTTGCTTCGAAATTCGGCGGGGGTCATGCCATGGTGGGTGGCTAGATGCCGCTTGAACGATTTGAATTTCTTGCCGTCTTCAAGGCAGGTAATGAAGTCTGGGGTAACCGATTTCTTCGGATTGACGGCGGGGACGAGCGGCCGCTGTTCAACTATCGTCGGCTGGCTAAGATTCGAAAGCGACGAGTGAACTGATGCTATCAGATCCGGCAGTCCAGCGACGGGCACCGAGTTGTTGCTCACGAACGCAGCTACAACATCGGCAGTAAGTTCAGCTAGCTCGGCAGCGCGACGGTCGGCTTCTTCGGTCAATTCATCAAATCCTTTTGCTGTTCCTAACCGAGACTAGGCGAGGCGTTGGTGGACGTCCTGCTCGGCTCGGCGCCGTGCCATGACTGCCTGCTGTTTAACACGCAGTTGTGTCGTGGCGGTATGCGGTAGTAGCGGCCACTTCCGGAAAGCTAGAAGCCCCGCTTCTTCAGGGTTTTTCGCTGAGGGAAGCGTAGCGGCGACATCGACGGGTGATCCGCAGGGGAGGGAGCAGCGTCAGAGGCCAGCGATGCGGCTTGCTCGGCACGAGACGACGGCAGGCCACCCTCACCAAGCCACTCGTCGTAGTGATGGTCTAAGGCCAACAACAACTCGTCTGGCTTATCCATGCCGCTTCGGAATAACTCGATGATGTGACGGCCAATACGCTCCCTGGCCGGATCGCCAACTGCTATCCCAGCCTGATGGCAATATTCGTCCACCACTGTGGCCAGCATTGAAAGCTGCGTTGGATCCGCTACCCGGTTGAAGCTCAAATCGCTTCTCCCTTGTTGGGCGAAAGCGTGATCGACTCTTCCAATCGCCGGCTTGCCATGAAGGTCACGGCGACCCTCCGCATATAGTGTGTCGGTTCCGTACATACGAGTCGATTCTACCTGCGCTGCCCGTTTAATAACTCGGCGCCAATTCGCGCCTACCTCGTCGTGAACGCTGGCCTGATCGCGGGTTATCAAACTAGGTCCAGATGATAAAAAAACCCGCTGCCGGAGGGGGAGGGCAGCGGGTTTGATTTAAGCTCACCACAGGGGGGCGTGGCTAGCTTGGCACCGGCATCGTACCTGGGAGAGGAGCCAGCGGCTGCGGCCGGCGGCTGGCTGGCCTGCTCGACGAGTTCGCCATGCGGCATGGATGTCAAGAGATCATGCTTCGCGGACGGGGATTTTTCATCGCGATCCGCAGAGAGCACATCCCGCACCGCGCCGTTGTCGCTTCCGGCCCCGCTCCTATATGCTTAGGGCAATGCATAGGAGCAGGAGCAGGGGCAATGAGTTATTCCATAAAGCTCGGTAAGGAGCCGAACGTCCTGATGGTCAATGACTTGTCCAGCAGGCAGGCCGTAAACCAAGCGCGCGAACTCAAAGCGGGGAATATCAAATTCCACATCTATGCCAGCGACGGCACTTTGACCGAACTGGATGATCTTGAGCGTGCCGTGGAGGGCGACGACGTTGCCAAGCCAACCTAAAGGCCAGAAGCGCCCCCGGAAAGATCCCAATGCTGCCAGTACATCCGTGGTCAGCGCCAGTACATCCGTGGTCAGCGCCGTGGTTCAAAGGCTCCAACAGAGCGACATGCGCGCCGAATAAGCGCTATACATTCGCTGTCGGAAAATTCGGTGCTTCATGGCGGGTCGAAGGTCGCGGACCTATGTCGATCGGGACCGCGAAAGCCAAATCGGCCAAATCCTCGCGATCTGTATATATGTCTCGATGCACATTCAATCAAGGCTCAATAGGTTTGGTTCGTCATTGCGGATTAATATAGCCTGCTGTCGGCAAAATTAAGATGGATGAATTACAATAAAATTGCTTATAGCTCCGCCTTTCTGACGGCCAAAAGCGCCGGTAACA
>NZ_FUIG01000074.1:0-5954 GCF_900149755.1 Mesorhizobium delmotii
GGCGTTTATCTAAACAGTCAATCTGTCTCACGGGCGTTTCCGACTCGCGATCGGGATGACTTCGGCGTTGTAGCCGTAGCGCCGTAGCTCCATGAGTTCGCATAGCGCCCGCACCTGATGATGCTGGGCAAGGATGTCGTTGACGGCACGACGCTCCTGTTCGGCTCGGGTGGCTCCCATCGGCTGGCCTTCGGCATCACGCCACAACCGGGTCTCGATAACCGCCTGTCTAAAGACCTTCAGCACTTTCAAGGCTCGGTTTGCAGTTGCGCGACTGACGCCTGCCTCGACGGCGAGATTGGCGACCGTCAGCCTGCCATCGGTCACGCGAGGGCATCCATCAAAGAGACGTGCCATCGCCTCGCTAAGGGCTTGTTCCGTGGTTGCGCTGACCGGCTTCATAATGTGGATCCCTTCAACGGCGCGATAAGCCTGCGTTTTCGCTCGTTATCCGAGCGTAGGGCCTCACGTTGCAGCGGGGAGAGGCGCTTGTCGGCTAGAAGATTCTCCGCCTGTGCGATCGAGGCTTCCCAGGGCGGGAGATGTCGCTCGACCAGGCAGGCATTGGGACACCGGTCAGGAGCGCAGCGCGACAGAACTGGCGCCGAGGCTGAAGGTTTTTCGGCTTCCCGTAGACAAAGCGCGGTCGAAGGGTCGAAGAAGCAATCGTTCAGATATCCGACATGCAGAGTGCGCGCCAAATGCGCCAACATCGCCTTTAAGCGCTTACGATCGGCCAGTTGTCCTGGAAGGGGGTCGAGTTCGCGACCGACCCGCTCCAGTTCGGCCCCGATACGTCTGCTGGCCGGACCGCCGGGCCGGCGTCCTCGTCGTTGATTTTCGAAGTAGTCGATGATGTCATCGAGTTGCCCAAGCGCCAGCTCCTGCTCGACCTCCTGCCTGAAGCCGGATGCGGACGAGCCGGCATAGCCGTCGAACATGGCTACGGAAGCGTGCTTGTACTGGATTTTGCCGGCAACGACCCCGAAGGGCCGGTTCGCGATGTACCAGGCCAGTGTTCGCCTGAACTGACGGGTGTTGAAGCGCCAGACGTCTTCTCCCGCTCGGGGAATCGCAGGACTATCGTCTGCGCCATATCGTTCATCGAGGTGTTCGCGGAACCGGTTGATCCTCTTGGCGATAAGGATCGGCGTCTCGGCATTGTTCGTCTCGCGGTCATCAAGGGCAAGCCATAACCGCTCCGTGCCCGCGTTCCGTCGGACCCGTTCCGAGAGACGCTCGGCAACCCTGATTGCCTGGACGGCGGGTTCGATGGTGATCCAATCAACCTGCTCGCCGCGAGCCCCGCGGTCCTTCCAGGTCACGCCCTCGATCGCCAGCCGTTCCGTTTGGCCATCCCGGCCGAGACTGCGTTTCAGGCAACCGGCTTGTAGCGACTGCAGCTCGCCGTCGCGCATTCCCGTCAGATAGCTACATACGATGTAGGCGGCCGTCTGCAGATGCCTTTCTTCCCGCGCCAAGCTGATGGCATCGAAGCGCTCCCGCCACGGCTTGCCAGTGTCGGGGTCGGGGGAGATCGGCGTGTCCATACCGCCGACCTCGAATCCAAGTCCATCAGCAGCACCGTGAATCATCGACAACAAAGCCGGGTCTTTAAAGACCGTCGTTAGATGCAGTCCGCACTGCATGGTCACGAACTTCAGATTAATGACATTGCCATCGAACTTGCCATCCCGTGACAGCCTACCGGTCACCCCTCCGATCGAAAGAGGCTTTTCCCAGACGGGAATACCTCGTCCTTCACGGCGACGCTTTTCTATCCAGGATTCGAGCATGATTGCGGGCCGCGTGTGGCGGCGGCGCGAACGAGCTGCGAAGCGGGCGTTCAGTACATCTTCTTCAGCTCGCGCGGCCAAAATATCTTCGGCAAAGTGCTCTATATATTTGAGAGACCACCGCAGCATCGAGCCGATCACAGCCTCCGGGATGCGCGCGGTCCGATTTTCCGAACTGCGTGTGCCCTGGCCGGTTGCCCGATAAACCGGCCGGCCGCGCCATGGAGCGAAGGTGATGCCGCCACACGTTAGATAGGGCGCCAGGCGATGAAGCTGGACGATGGGTCGAAGGCAGACGCCCACGCGTCCCGGCGTGATCGGTCGGGACCGATGATACGCAGCATACGCATCGATCAGATCCTGATCGACGGCTGCCAGATCGAGCCTGCCAATCCGCGAGCGAGCGAAGTCCAGGAAGCCGCGCAGCGTGGCGAGTGCGTTATGGCCCGACACTGGCCGAAGCCGAGGTTCACCGTCAGCGAGGCGTTCGTTCATCCACGCATAGACGTATTCTTTGCCAAGCAATCGCTCGTTGGCGTAGGGGATTACGCTGAAGTCCACCGTCTGGAAGGCTTTTCGGGTCATATTGAAGATGGCGGGCGCCACATCCCAGGCATCATCGCCGAACCGCGAGAGCGCCGCTCTGTCAATTCCCTCGCGAAGAGGCATCGAGGCCAGAACGATGTCGTCGTCGGCCCGAATGCGTGAGACGGCAAGCTCATCATTCAAACGAGGAGCAGTCGTCATGAGCCGTATGCCTCCGGCGGAAGGTAGAGCAACGGCACTGAGGATTCTGCCGCCTCGACACGTGCATTTCCGACGACGGAGGCCGGGAACATCGGCAGGATTTGCTCTGTGATCCTGCGATAGGGCAGATCGAATTTCTCGCTCCAGTCGTCAGGCGGTAATGCCTCCCGCTGCTCGTCCATGAACGCTTGGAATGCAATCAGCGCAGGCAACTTTCGCGCGGTGATGACGGCGTTGGGGCATTCCAGGCAGCCCCAGAACGGTGTTGGACAGACTTCTCCTTCCCGACCGAAAGGGCTGGCGCGGAAGCTGCCGCATGCCGCCAGCCAAAGATCTTGCACTCCGTCGAGGAGCGGGCCGATCTTTTCAGGCGCCACCGGCAGCTCGGTCGTGGCGGCGGACGTTCGCAGCCGTGCTTCGTCTGCAGGCAGAACGATCCGCGGTCGGAGAGCCGGCACCATCGCGTCGGCCAGCGCTTCGATGATCGTCTGCTCATGCAGATGCCGAAGGGCAGGAATGTCAGCATAGTGATTGGCCGCCACCGGTATCGTGTGACCGACGGCAAAGATCTCCAACTGCCCTCCGGTTCGTTTGTACCAGTCGGCCTTCTGGGTCTTGCGCAATCTGGAGAGATTGAGCGCCAGTGACTTTCCGTCATCATCGATGATGCCGTACTTCGCGACGAAAGCGGCCACACATGTATCCAGCCTCTTTGGCGGGGACAGCCGTCGGGGCTTCCAGGTAATCCAGAGCTTGGTCGATCCCGTGTGTTGCCGCGCCCGTTCCGTTAGCGTGATCGCGAGCCGTAATACTGCGCCGGGCGTTTCTCGCCCGCCATCACGAACCCGCAGGCGCTTCCATTGGGCGTGATGTGCGCGCCGCTTTCGATACTCGACCTCAACATAACCACGGTTGGGATTGCGCAGGCAGTCGGCCTCCAGCCCGCGCAAGGCTTCGATCTCCAGACCCGTCATCAGGGACAGCCAGACGAGGAAGCCGACGACATCGTATCGGGTCAGATGGAAGCCGGCATGCAACTCCTCGACCGGAGGCGGCTCAAGTCCGCATCTGTGGGCGTGATAGCGCAGATTGTCGAACAGCGGGCCTTCTCCTGGGACCGTCCCTGTCGTCACGATCTGTGCAATCAGGAGATCATAGCGGTGGCGCAATTCCAGATCGCAGTCTACGTCCAGGACCGGAGGTGGCAGATCGTCGCCCGTTGCGATCCGGTTGCGGGCCTCGTTGATCTGGCACATCGCCGCCTTTAGCAATGCCGCAGCAATATTGCCGCTGTAGGCGTCGCGCGGCTTGGGAACGCCGTGCTCTCCATGGCCGATGTATTTCAGGCGCGGCAGTGTTTCGGCCGGAAGCCTTTCCGGATCGAGCTCAGCGACGACGCGCAGCACCCCGATCAGAGCGCCGAGCAAATTGCGTTGATTGGGCCGTTCGCCGCCGTTCTGCTCCAGCCAGTTCTCATAGGCATTGATTATTGTCGGTGTCAGATCTTCAAGACGATAAAGCGCTTGCTTCGCCGCCAGGAACCGCCAAAAGCGCCGCAGACGCCCCACAAAGGCCCCTGCGGTTTTCCAGAGTGGTACAGGCCCCATCCGGCGGAGATATTCTTGGAGGAACGGAGCAATTTCGCGCGTCAACGCCTCCAGCGGCCAGGAAGACAGGTCGATTTTGACCGTCCCCGCTTCTTCGGTCTGAAGAGTGAAGACCAGCGTGCCTTGCGGGCCGTTAGATTGGTTGCCGTCCTGCTCGATTTCCGCTGGGAATGTTGCGTAACGACCACGTCTCATCGCAGCGCACCCTCGGTATTAATGCGCAGTTCCCAGGCCTCGACCGCTGCATCGATCATTTCCTGGCTCTCTTCCAGGCAATCAAGGTAGATATGAGTGCTTTCGATGCGGCTGTGGCCGAGCAAGCGTTGCAATTTCAGCAGAGGGTCACCGATCAGGCGGCGGTAGGCAGCGCCGATATGGGGCTGGCGTTCGTCGAGCACCCAACCGATCTGTTCACGCACGAGTAGCGACAGCATGTGAACCGCAAAGGTGTGTCTCAACATGTGTGGCGTGACATCGAGGTCGATCCCGAACCGCCGGCATCGTGCACTTGCCCTCCGGAACACTACCTCCCAGGCGACCGGGGACATCGGCCGCGCCCCCTCCGCGAGCCAAAGAGACAATGGTTCTGACGCTTCCGCCCATACCAACCGACTGCGTTCGCGCGGCGCCAGGACGTCGACGCTGGCGCGAACCCCATCCTTCTCCAAGAGGAGCCTTCCCCGATCGTGGCTGACGACACGGATCGGGTGTTCGACCGACCCACTGCACGGTTGCGAACCGCGCATGAGGACATTGGTCCGCTCCAGTGCCGCGTATTCATGCAGACGTTTCAGCACGCGTTCGGGCAAGCGGATCACGCGTCCCTTGCTGCCCTTGGCAATGGCCGGCGCCAGCCGGAAAGATCGGCTGCGCAAAGCACTGGCCAGTTCCAGTTTCGGGAGCTCGATCCAGAGCAGGCTCGCAGCCTCCTGAAGCCGCAGGCCCGTCGTGACCAGCAATTCCGCAAACAGTGCATTGCGCTCGCTGTTGCGGCCCTGCCAGATGGAATCCTCACTCCCATCGGGAAGACGGCCGCGCAAGCCGATTTCGCGGAACAGGAGATACCGATCCAGGGAAAGGAACCGGACATCGCGGGTGCGTGCGCCGCGCTCGGTGGCAGCGTTGGCGGCAGCCGTTATGACCGCGCCGCCGTTCGTCCGTAGCCATGATTGCCGATAGGTGAATGGCGATTTTGCAATCACGCCCTCTTCAACCGCCCATCGGTAGAGCTTGTCGAGCGCGGCTATCGACCGGTTCCAGCTCGCCGCAGAGATGCGCATCGGAGGGAGTGCCAGGCGTCGCGCCGCATGGAAGGCTGCGACATCGTGCCGATCAGCCGCCCAGAGGGGCTTGTTGTCTCGGCGCTCGGCAAGAAAGCGCATCCAGACCAGGATATCCCGACCATAGGCGCGCAGGCTGTTGGGGGCACGGACCCCTAAGGTCGGGCAAGCTCGAAAGAACCGGTTCAGGTCGGGATCATAGCCGCCGTCATCGCCAAGAATGAACGGCATGCCGTCCGCGAGGTCCAGGTTCTCGGCGGCAGCGACTTCATTCGCCGACAGCGCATGAACCACACCATCAATCGAAACAGTGTGCTGTAGCGCAGATAGATCCGTGAAGAAGAGTTGGGGTATCGGAATCTCCTCAGCCGCGATTTTCCCGCCGGGACGGGCTCGATCCCGCCCCGGCGGGAAAATCGCATCGCGTCACCTCAAGCGGGGAAGGATGTCGTCAACGTTGATCCTGTGCTGCAAACGTCACAGCGGTAAGACAGAACCCAGAGTCAGGATAACGGCGTCCTGCC
>NZ_FUIG01000080.1:0-1375 GCF_900149755.1 Mesorhizobium delmotii
GGCGAGGGGCGGCCATGGCACGCTGGTGACGTTGCGATCACCGATTCCCGTGGAAGGGTAAGTGCCATGACCAAGCGAGACGTTAGACTGAGCAGAGGCGAGTTGAAAGCGTTGCTGTTGTCGGATGAGGACGGCTTCCGCAGAGTTTTGCAGACTGTGGTGCAGGAGACTTTGGAAGCCGAGATGACGGAGGCGATCGGGGCCGAGAAAGGCGAGCGGACGACGGAGCGGGTTAGTTACCGGTCCGGCTATTACGAACGCAAGCTTGTGACGCGGGTTGGCGTGCTGGAGCTTCGCGTTCCGCAGGATCGGGCCGGCCGGTTCTCGACGGAGTTGTTTGAGCGTTATCAGCGCTCGGAGAAGGCATTGGTGTCGGCGCTGGTCGAGATGTACGTGCAAGGTGTGTCGACGCGCAAGGTGAAGGCGATCACCGAGGAGCTGTGCGGCCATTCCTTCTCGGCCTCGACGGTAAGCCAGGCGACGGCGCGGCTGGATGAAGCGCTGAAGGCGTTCTTTGAGCAGCGGCTTGCCGAACCTTACCCGTACCTCATTCTGGATGCGCGCTATGAGCGGGCGCGCGAGGCCGGCGTGATCGCCAGCCAGGCGGTCTTGGTGGCGATCGGCGTCGACTGGGAGGGCCGGCGCCAGGTGCTCGGTGTCGAGCTGGCCAACCGGGAAAGCCATTCGAGCTGGCGCGCGTTCGTGGCAGGGCTCAAGCAGCGCGGGCTCGCCGGCGTCGAGTTTGTCGTCTCCGACGACCATCCGGGGCTCAGGGCAGCGATCCGCGAAGTCCTGCCCGAGGCAGTCTGGCAGCGCTGTTACGTGCACTTCCTCAGAAACGCGCTCGATTATGTGCCGCGCAAGGTCGATGACGACTGCCTGATGGAGCTCAGATGGTTCTATGACCGGCGCGACCTGGCCGAGGTCAAGCGCGACCTGGCGCAGTGGATCGCCAAATGGCAGGCCAAATACCCGAAGCTGGTGGATTGGGTGGAGGACAACATCGAGGAGACGCTGAGTTTCTATCGGCTGCCGCTTGCCCATCACAAGCACATGAAGTCGACGAACATGCTGGAGCGGCTGAACCAGGAGATCAAGCGGCGCACCCTGGTCGTCCGCATCTTCCCCAACCCGCAGAGCTGTCTGCGGCTGGTTCGGGCACTGGCGGTGGAGATCCACGAGAACTGGCTCGAGGCGACCCGCTACCTCAACATGGATCATCTGCGCGAGCACAAGAAGGAGAACCTGAGGGCATTGGCCGCCTGAGACGCGGCCGCCATGTCCGCCGCTCCGCTAAACACGGGGGCTGCGCGGCGGACACGCCAACGTCACCGCTGAATGCCACGCCATTTTTGCAGAACTTGACGCACACAAC
>NZ_FUIG01000106.1:0-310 GCF_900149755.1 Mesorhizobium delmotii
AGGAGCTCTCCCAGCCATTTGGCACCAAAATTGAGATCGAGGATGGCGTTGGATTGATCCGGCTGCCGCCCAGTTTGGCGCAATGAGCGACATGTGATGATACTTCCGGTGCGGCCTGCTGAGGCGCCTCGCCGAACTCCGTGCCGGATAGCACTAGCCAAGGCCGTCCGGCCGCGAGACTTGGGATCTGCCCATCGGGCGGCGCTCGACCGCTGGTACTTGCGATCGCCTGGCCTCCAACAGGTGATCCACCTGTGTCCTGAGCCCTAACTGCCGCGCCATCTCTTTGCAATCCGGAGACGTTCCCATG
>NZ_FUIG01000005.1:0-224 GCF_900149755.1 Mesorhizobium delmotii
TCGCCGACGAGATCAAAGGACAATGCGGTGTGAACCGCATTGCCTAAGGGATCGAAGATTGCTGCGATCTCGTCGGGCACGTCATCAGGGATCGGCACGACGTTGTGCTGCGGGATCGCCAGATATTCACCGAAGGCGCCCGGCCGGTTGACGCCGACGCCGAGCGTGTTGCGGCACAGATGCCCCCTGCCCGCCCGGCAGTTGCGGCAATGGCCGCAGACGAT
>NZ_FUIG01000019.1:0-234211 GCF_900149755.1 Mesorhizobium delmotii
CCGGAATCATTGGAATACGCACCCAAACAGATGCAGCTTCCGGAGATCGGCGCAAAGAGTTGGTCATCAGCATCGATACGGCGCACGTTCGTAGCGCTGATCAACATTCGGCGCGAAATTTCGAGCTCGTCGTGGCCAGATGCGGACGCGGGGACGGGGCGAAAGGGGCGGTCGCTATTTCGTCACCGGCAGCACCGACCAGCAGGCAATCCGCGATCGTGCTCTTCACTCTCTCCAGGAAGTCGGATGTCGCGGCTTTGGGGATGTGACGGTGATCTCGGACGGGGCAGAAATCCTAAAGCGGCTGCCCCGTGCCATGCCGAAACCAACGACCCACATCATTGACTGGTTTCATATTGCCATGAAGATCCAGCCCATGCAGCAGATCGCCGATCACATCGTACGATCCCGATCAGGCCCCTTTGAAGCGCTTCCAACCATCGACAGGGACATCAGAGCCGTGAAGTGGCGTCTGTGGCATGGGCCGGTCGGTCTCGCGATCCGCGACCTGGAGCAACTTCTAGCAAGACTGAAGGAAGGCGCGTTCTCGATCGCACGGCTTCACGGCCTCGGGGAGCAGCTCCTGACCTATGTCCGTTCGAACCGCGGCGCGATCGTCAACTATGGAAAGCGCTCCGGGCCGGGCTTCGCGTCGCCACCACTCTCGCCGAGTCGGCGGTGAATTCAGTCGTTGGGAAACGTATGGTCAAGAAGCAGCAGATGCGCTGGTCGCTTCACGGTGCGCATATGCTCATGCAGGTCCGGGCGGCGGAGATCAATGGCGAACTTCGCAACCGGCTGCGGGCGGCGCCTTTCCGACACCCAGAACTGAACGCGCCTCCAATATTCAAGCCCAAACCGCCTCTTCTACGCGCCGCCTGACCCCAGAGAAATTACCGGTCTCACACCGGCAGCCTTAGCTGCCCGAAGGTTGGGCTAACGCGGGGAGGATGGCGTTATCCAGGGGAGAAAATTTCGTGAGTTGTGCCGAAGCGGGGGACGATACCAAATGATCATTTAGCAGCGAGATCGGCCATCATCTTCACCAGGGGGCCGCTGAAGTCGGGGTCGGAGGCGCTCTTGTTCTCCAGAACGCTGAAGTAGACGACGACGGTGCCGGTATCAGGGTTCGCGAGCATAAACTGCCCGCCGTAGCCGCCGTGGCCAAGCCAGGTGCCGTCAGTGAACGTTTGGCGGCTATAGCGCATCCAGTCACGCGGCTTCGGCCAGGCAGGTCCGGGATTGCGGCGCGTCTCTTCGATGAAGGCGGCATCGCCCACACGGCGCCCGTCGATGCCCTCGCCCTTGCGAGCGAACAGCAGGCCATAGCGCGCAAGGTCGCGGGCGGAGAGGCAGGCGCCGCCGCAGACCAGCGGCACACCCTCGCGGTCGCAGGTGATATGGAAGCATCCCTCGAGGCCCGCCGCCTCGACGATCTCGATCAGCCAGTCGCGCAACGCCAGGCCGCTGGCGCGCTCGATAATCCAGCCGAGCACATCGCTGTTAGGTGACTTATACAAGACCTCTCCGGTGCGATTCGCCAGGTCACCGCCGGTGATGCCGCAAATGAAGGAGCGGGTCGTCTCTTCTTTTTGACCCTCCCGCGGCAGCCGAAAGCCGGTGGCGGATTCCCAGTTGTAGATCGTCGCGTAGGGGTCGCTGAGATCCTCGCTGAAGTCGTTGGCGACATTCATGTCTGCGACCGCCTTGATGGTCGCCTCGGCGTAGCCCGTGCCGATCTCCGGCAGGTAAGTGCCTACTCGCTCGTCGAGATTGACTAGGCCCTCGGCCACCGCGCGGCCGAGCATCAGGTTGAGCGTCGTCTTGGTGATTGACATGATGGGATGCGGCCTGTCGGGCCCAAAGTCCGGCGCATAGGCTTCGTAAAGGATGCGATCATCGCGCACCACGACGAAGGCCGAGAAATGAGGCATGGCAAGATAGCGTGCGACCTCGGGCCGCTCGCCGATTGTCCAGTCGACCTCCTTCCTGAGCGGCAGGACTCTAGGGGCGCGCATCGAAAAGGCATAGCGCAGCGTGGTGTGGAGGTTGTGAAAGCCGTGGCGGCGGTGGTCAGGCAGGTTCCAGCGCGGCTTGTTATCGAACAAGATGACGAGGTCGGGATTGACGACAGAGGAGGGCGTCATATGCGGGCCTTTCCAAGTAGGGGTTGTTCATTTGACTCATGTAGAGTGTACGATGCATGTTCTTTCAGCGACCTGATAGCCGATCCAGCGCTGACGCCGAAATCTTGTAGGCTTCGGGCCGCAGAAAATTGCGGCCGTTTGAGGGCGTTTCAAGCAGACGGGCCGCAGTATGCTGCGTTGGTGGCGAATAGAACCCCAACATCAGAGCCTCTCCGCCGAGCGGCGCAGGCTGGCTCCCCTATCAGGCGTCGGTGGTCGCACTGCCACGCCCAGAAAGCTGAGGCGTGCCTCAACGGCAATCACAGTCGGAACGTCCATGCTCACGAGAATGAGAAGCGGCCGAAGACACTGGGCAGGACATGCACCGCGAGAATACGCGTCGTCCGCGCCCCCAAACTGCGCTCCGCGGCGACGTCCTCGCTGCTGCGCAGCGCCCCCTGGATGGCCAACCCTTTGTAAGTGGTCGAGAATACTATAAGATCTCCCACTACCACCTCAGCAAGCCCTCCAAAACGCTTGTTTCTATGGATCGGGCAAGGTCGTAGCTGCGGTTCTCTTGCTCGAGTGAATATGTCGTCACGTTATCTTCCTTGATACCAGGTGCGCAGTCGGAGAGCAGAATTGAGTTGCTGACACGACGGTCCCGCCATCTATTGGTTGGGCGCCAACGTAAGCTGAGCCGGCTTAGAAAAATGGCTTCGCGAACTCAGAGGGTGCAAAGCCTGTTATTTCGGGAGCACCAGAATACGCTCGGATGGCGCACAGGTTTCGGGAGATATGAAAGATAAGCAACCGTTCAATCCTTCATTGCAATGTAGCCGCTGAAGGCGAGCGTTATACTTTAAGCTCCTGGCCGAAAATGTGGGGTTGCGGGACGGGACTGAAGCTCCTCCTGCACCAGCCATGCAAAAATGTGGGGAATGAGTTGGCTCAAGTTGTGACCGAAGTGGGGAATGAGATCCAAAGTCGAATTCGGGATCTGAGCGTGCATCCATTCGACATCGCGCCGAGTCACCCAAAGATCCTCAAGACCATAAACGATTCGCGTAGGAACCGTTACAGAATCGACATCGAACCCCCATGGAGCTAACCACGATTGCATATCATCAACGTAAGCATCTTCCTCGGAATAGAGGGGTTCAGGCAACGCGAGTTGTTGAGCAATCTTGTCCCGGAATGGGGCGTGCAAGCGTGCGACACGGCGGTCGTTCTCAGTAAGAAATTGCTTCTCGATTTCCGGATCACGAAAATGGGGGTACCAACGCCTATAAAATGCACGCGACCCCTCGGGGCCTTTTCGCGCCTCAAGGATCTCCTGCCGCACAAGAGGCGAAAGCTTGTCCAGATGTTCGGACGCTCCCGAAACGAAGTCTGGTGCATTGGCGCCGCTACACAGAAGTCGCGAAATCCGCTTCGGCAGCAATGCCGCAGTGGCAAGCGCGTGCATTCCGCCCGCAGAATGGCCGTACACCGCTGCAGTATCGACTGATAGATGATCGAGGATGGCTTCCACAATCGGGACTATATCGCAAACCTTACGACCGGGCTGCGGGGTTGAGCCCCCGTAGCCTTGACGATCGAACGTAACGAGCCGGCAGAAGAGTGCGCCGTTGGCCACGTAGTTCGTAACGTGGCTAAGCCCCGTGCTAGGGGCCCCATGAATCGCAACGACGAGCGGACCGTCAGGCGGTCCAACCTCGTAGGCGCGGACGGTCCTGCCATGTTCCATTTGGACCTCGAAGACGCGTGGGGTCAGAAAGTTGTCGATGATCGATGGTTTCTCTGCTGCTTCTGCAGACTGTGATGCTCCGGATGCATCAGTATGATGTTGTTGGCTCATGATTGTTTCTACCTCTTGGTTGTTTAGAGCAGGCCGGCTATGCAGCTCAGAGATATCTGGCTACAGCCGGATGATGATAGTCTTGGAACGTTTCGGTGATATCGCATAGTTTTACTACGAACAGTGGTGGTCTTGGCCCAACAAATGACCAATTCTATGCTCACGCAGACGGGATTGACCTAGGCAGTTTGTTGGAGACTGAACGCATTCCGCAGCAGACGCGTCACCAGCAGAATGAAACTTTCTCCTAGCTGGAGATATACCTTTTGGCTGGCAGTCTAGCACCACTGGGCCGCGCTTATTTCGCCAGCCAGCAGGCTGACATGTGCCGCGGTCCCACTTCGATGGCCGGCGGCTCCTCTTGCTTACAGCGGTCGAAGGCGAGTGGACAACGTGGATGGAAACGACAGCCCTTCGGCACGCGTGCGGCGCTTGGAACCTCACCTTGCAGGGCCGGCAGCTCGGCGCGACCTACGTTGCCGCCAATTTGCGGGGTCGCGTTACGCAAGGCGACGGTATACGGATGGCGAGGGTTGAATGTGATCTCGTCGGCGCTACCGATCTCAACCAATTTTCCAAGATACAAGACCGCAATCCTGTCGGCGATCAACCAGGCGAGCGGCAGGTCGTGCGTGATGAACAGCAGCGCCATATTGTACTTGTCGCGTAGGTCAACCAGCACCTGAAGAATCTGTGCGCGTATCGAGACATCGAGCATCGACACAGGTTCGTCGGCAACGATGAGCTCCGGCCTGACGGCAAGTGCTCCGGCAATCACGACCCGCTGACGCTGCCCGCCAGACAGTTCATGCGGGAAGCGGGCGAAGAAATCGCCGGGAGGATTAAGCCCAGCGGACGCAAGTGCTTCGCTCACTCGCTGTGCGAGCTGTTTGCCATTCTCGACCAGCCGCAGGGAACGCAACGGCTCCGCCACGATATCGAACACGGTGTGTCGCGGGTTGAGTGCCTGGTACGCGTCCTGGAAGATCATCTGCACGCGATGCCGGTAAGGACGCAATGCCGAGGAGCCTCGCTCCGCGGTCATGTCGCGGCCTTCGAACAATAGCTTGCCGCCTGTCGGCTGGGCAAGCTTGGTGATGACGCGGCCCACCGTGGTCTTGCCGCTTCCCGATTCCCCGACCAGGGCGACGATCTCGCCCCGTCCGATGGTGAGGTCGATGCCGTCCACCGCGCGTACGGCGCCACCTGGTCGGCCCAAGGCACGGTCGAACAACCCGCCCTGGATAGGAAAATGGACCTGCAGGCTCTCAAGGCTCAGGATGTCGGTGGTGTCAGGCATGGACTGCAACCTTGTCTTCTTGCGAGGACCGGTGAAGGTGACAGGCGACCCGTCCCCGCCCGAACTTGTCGAGGCTGGGGACTTCGGTCGCACAAACCCCCATGGCCGACGGGCAACGTGGATGGAAGGCGCAGCCTGATGGCCGATTCACCAGGTTGGGCGGATCACCGGGAATGGGCCGGATCATCTTCTTGCCGCTCGCTGGGTTCGGGATCGAGTCGATCAGCAGGCGGGTGTAGGGATGTTTGGGCCGGGCGAAGATCTCAGCAACTGTTCCGTCCTCGACGATCCGGCCGGAATACATGATCATGACGCGGTCACAAGCCTCAGCCACCACGGAAAGATCGTGGGTGATCAAAATGAGGGCAAGGTTAAGTCGCGATCGCAACTCACCCAGCAGTTTGAGGATCTGAGCCTGGGTGATGACATCCAGTGCCGTGGTCGGCTCATCGCCAATGACGATCGACGGGCGACATGCCAGCGCCATGGCAATCATCACCCTTTGACGCATGCCCCCCGACAACTCGTGCGGATAGGCGGAACCGCGATCCGCCGGGATGCCGACGAGTTCGAGCAGTTCCCGTGCCCGCGCGGTCGCCTCGCCGCGCGACATGCCAAGCTTCAGCATACATGGCTCGGCGATCTGCTTGATGATGCGGTGAACAGGATTAAGCGCATTCATCGCGCCCTGGAAGACTACGGATGTTTCGCTCCAGCGATGTGGCCGCATCGCCGCATCGTCGTCGATCGGCAGTCGCTCTCCGCGATAGCGGACCTCGCCCTCGCTGACACGCGCGTTGGATGATAGCAGACCCGCAATCGCCATAGCAGTCGTGGTCTTGCCACTGCCCGATTCTCCGACGAGGCCAACGGCCTCTCCGGCCCGGAGCGCGAAGCTCACGCGGTCGATCGCACGCGATGAAACGCCCTTGAGCCCATAGTCAACAGAGAGCCCGCTAACTTCCAGAAGCGGACCCTTCTCCTGGGAGGAGTTTGTCATGGAATAACCCTCCGCCGTGGATTGAACGTGTCGTCGAGGGCATTGCCGATCAGGACGAAGCTAAGGGAAACTGTGAGCACGCAAAGACCGGGTGCGCCGAGATCCCACCAAGCTCCAGCACTGGCGGCTCCGGCGCGCTGCGCCAGCGAAAGCAAAGTGCCCCATGAAGGCTGCAACGGATCGCCAAGTCCGAGGAACGAGAGGGACGTTTCGACATAGATTGCGCCGGAGACGACGAGCGCACCATTGGCTGCGATTTGCGGCACGAGATTGGGGAGAATGTGCCGCACCATAATGCTGAAATTGCTGCTGCCCACAACACGTGCGCGATCAATGAATGTTCGCTCTTTAAGCGACAGGGTCTGACTGCGAACGATCCGCGCGACGAACGCCCAGCTTGTCATGCCGATAACGACAAGGATCACGAAAAGAGAAGGACGAAAGCCTAGAATGTCTCCACCGCGCCCCATCACCTCGAGAACCACGGGGGTGATGACCAGTGCCAGCACGAAGGACGGCATGACGAAAAAGAAATCCGTCAGGCGCATCAGCCAGACGTCAACCCTGCCACCGTAGTAGCCCGCGGTGATACCAACCGTAGTGCCGACGACGAGGCTGATGACGGTCGCCAGCAGCGCGATCGTGAGCGAGATCCGGGCACCATGCACGACCAGATTGAGCACGTCTCGCCCCACCTCATCGGTCCCCAGCAGATGCTCGCCTGACGGGGGTACGAGGAAATCGCCCGTTGCGTTGATTGCAGTCTGGAGCGGTCCCACCAGGGTATTTGGTACCGCAGCGAGCACAAGAAAGAAGACCAGGCATACGAGGCCCACCTGAGCCCCACCGTGGCCAAGAAATTGGCGCAGAAAGCCTTTTATCGCTCGCGCCCGGCGTCGCGGGGAATATTGAATGATACTTTCGCTCATTGTCTGACTCGCGGATCAAGAAGGCCGTAAGCAACATCTGCGGCCAGGTTTGCGACCACGACCGATGCACCTAGCAAGAGGAATATGCCCTGAAGGACTGGGTAGTCCCGCGCATTAAGCGCCTCCACCGTCAGTCCGCCGATCCCCGGCCAGGCGAATACGGCTTCGACGGTGATGGCACCCGCCACCATGTACCCAAGGTTGAGCGTCACAAGCGTCACGACCGGCAGCATGGCGTTTCGGAAGGCATGGCGCATCAGCATCTGGCGGCTGGTCAGCCCCTTGGCTCGGGCGGTCACCATGTAATCCTCGGTCACGACATCGCTCATGGCGGCACGAGCGACCACGACGTATTGGCCGATCAGGCCAAGCGCCAGCGCGGTGACCGGAAGCGCGAGATGCCGCAGGTAATCCAGCGACAAGTCAAGGGAACCGAGGGCAGCGCCAGCCGAATATGCACCATAGCCCGGAAACCAACCCAACTCCGTGCTGAAGATCACAACCAGGATCATGCCGAGCCAGAAAGCCGGCGTAGAATAGAGCGCTAGGGACGCGCCCGTGGCGATGTGGTCGACGGCTCCTCCTCTGCGCCAACCCGCATACAATCCAAGCATGACTCCGCACAGGATGGCAATGATCTGAGCTAGACCGACCAGGGCGATTGTGGCCGGCAAGCGCTCCAAAATCAGGTCAGCGACACGCCGGCCCCTAAACTTGAAGCTGTAGCCAAAATCGCCATGGAGAGTTGCCGACAAATAGTCGATCATCTGGTCCGGGAACAGCGGCCGGTCGAGGCCCCAGTTGTGGCGCTGCGCCTCCATCTGCTCGGCGGTCACGCTGATGCGCGCCCCGCCAAGCAGAAGCGATGCAGGGTCGCCAGGAATGACTCTAAACAGGATGAAGTTTAGCGTCGCCACCATCAGAAGCGTCATGGCCGCCCTGAAGAGGATGCGGCCGATGCGCCGACTCGCCCGGCCTGTGTCTATAGCGCTAGCCATCAGACCGGCTTCACCCGATCGAACGGATAGTAGGTCCACAGCGAGTTCTGCGTCCCCCAGCCCTCGAAGCAATCTTTGCGATGGGCGTCGAGCACGAAGGGGTAACACAGGATTATATAGGGCGCCTCGGTGTAAATGAGGCGCGCCGCCTGATCGACCAGCTCCTGGCTCTTCTTGAGGTCAGCGGTGACGTCGATTTCGGACAGGAGCTTCTCGAATTTGTCGTTCTTCCAGTACGCTCTGTTGTCCTGGCCGCTGCCACTACCCATGCTGAGCAAGTCGTGAGCCGAGGGAGATAGCCAACTCGCTTTTACAAGCAGATCCCAACCTCCGCCGCCCTTCGCCGGCGCTGCACTGCGGGCGCTGAGCGCGCCGGAATCGAACTGGGTCACCGATACGGGAATGCCAATTTGCCCGAGCCAGCCTTCGATGAATTGCACCTGCGCAATTGGCATCTCAAGGATACCCGAGGTAGATCCGGTAATCAGCTCTAGCTGGAAGCCCTTTCCTTCCTTGTCCTCCCGGATGCCGTCACCGTTAGTGTCCCTATAACCGGCTGCATCCAGCCGCCGCGCTGCCTCCTCCAGATCAAAGTGGCGCCTGATATCACTTAGGTCCGAGTAGTAGTCGGTCGCCGCCGGCATAACTATTCCCACGCCTAGGTCGGCGTGCCCTTGGTAGGCGCGATCGACGATGGCCTTCTGGTCTATCGCGTAGCCGATCGCATCGCGAAACGCCGGATCCTGCAGCGCCTTGGTGCTGCCTGCCCCCTCCCCGGATGCGGTGTTGAAGGCCAGATAATTCCGCTGCTCGACGCGCGCTTGATCGACCACAATTTCGGGATCCTTCGAGAGGTCGGCCCACTGGGCGGCCGTCAGGCTGACGCCATAATCGAGACTTCCGCTTTTTAGACCTTGAGCGATGGGATCGGCCGCTTGGAATAAGTTGAGGATCATGCCGGCCGTTGCCGGCTGCCCCGTGCGGAAGTGCTTGTTCGGAGTCATGCGCACGAACTGACCCTGCTGAAACTCGGAGATGATCATTGGCCCGGTGCCCACCAGAGGTGGATCGTTGCGGAAGGCGCTGCGTGCGTCAGCGTAACTGATATCCTTCCAGATGTGCTCGGGAACAATCATTGTCCAGTTGTCGAGTGGCCAGCGGGTGGGCTTCTTGGTCACGATTTGCAAAGTCTCATCGTCGAGGGCCGTGATCGACTCGACGTTTTGCAAGCCGTCGGTATTGTTCCAGCCGACGTTCAGCTCCTCGGGCTTTCCGATAGAGCCACGGAGATAGTTGTAGGTGAATGCGGCGTCTCTGGCCGTTGCAGGCTGGCCGTCCGACCACTTCAGGTTAGGCCATATCTTGAACGTCCAGGTAAGGTTGTCGTCTGCAACGGACCACTCTTTGGCAATCCCCTTCCGATCGGGATGACGTTGCGCGTCTACACCGACCAGAAAGTCATATGTGAAGACCGTCGGCAAGAACGAGCTCCAGGTTGCAAACGGGTTCATCGAGTCGGGGGCGAAGATTCCGCCGACGCGCACGATATGATCGTCGCACGATGAGGCCAACGCAGTTGAACTCATAATCCATGGCGCTGCCGATCCTAACAGCATCGCCTTGATGACCGCACGGCGGTTGAGTGACCCTTCGTCCATCTTGTATCTCCTCCCATTCTGATTTGCTTTCTCCGCATGCAGATGCGAAGCATTCCGGTACATCGCCTAAGCGATGACAGGGCCGTCCCCGATTTTCTTACTTTAAGGAATGTGTGGCGATCTCCGAATTGGCAAACATAGAATCTATATCGCGCCTATCTAGTTCTCTCTTACTGTCAGGTGAGTGCCTCGTGGTTGACTCTTGATCGGGCAACCCGTCAAGTACAGCCAGTTTAATGCCTGCAGGACGGCGATTTGTGCGTTGTCCACCCTTAATTCGATTAAAAAAAGCGTTATAAAGGTGCTATTTGCTTTTTTTCTCTGTTCTGC
Organism: Mesorhizobium delmotii; assembly: GCF_900149755.1. Classification (NCBI taxonomy): domain Bacteria; kingdom Pseudomonadati; phylum Pseudomonadota; class Alphaproteobacteria; order Hyphomicrobiales; family Phyllobacteriaceae; genus Mesorhizobium; species Mesorhizobium delmotii. The sequence continues at coordinate 10,203 of NZ_FUIG01000019.1, forward strand.
TGTTCGTCCGACGTTGAGTGCAACGGCTAAGTTCCTCCTTTGTCGTTACACCGACCCGTAGCCCCGCTGCTTTGAGGCGGCGGGGGAGGAAGGCGTAGGCGATCATGGTCATCAAGGCGTGTCGGTGTAATCCGGTCCAGAATCGACCTTCGAAGTGGCCGAGCTCCTCCTTGAGCTGCTGACGCGCCTGTTCACAGACCCATCTGGCTGCGATCGTGGCGGCAAGCATTTTGAGGCTGGCATCGGCTGGTAAGTTCGAAACATAGTATTTTTGCTCGCCAGTCGACCGGCGTTCGCCGACGAGCCAGACCTCGTCGCCCGGCATGCACTGCATACCGATTATCGAGCATGCGGTCCTTATGACCATCCGCAACGTGGACGCGGCGGGCTGCGAAGAGACATGTCAGCCGACCTTTGGTGCCGCACCGCCGCTGACCCTTTGCCATTTCCCTCTGGCCAACAACGCTTCAGCAGTGACCGGGGGCTGATTAGGGATGTGGTATTTGCGGGCTTTCCGGCCTTCGCGGCGGGGAAGATCAGGGCAACCCCCGCGGAATAGTCGTTCTGGCGTCGCGACAGCCCCACCGTCCATAGCAGATAGGCCCGCAAACCCGCCGCATAGGTGGTCATGAGAGAGACCCAGTTCCTCGTCCCCCCCCCCGGGTCTGCAGAAAGCCGAGCACCCTCATCGGCGCTCAGGACGCCCGTACGCGATCTGCTCTGGCAGATCGGGGCGAACCAGCGTCACGCCGTAAAAGAACGCAAGGCACACACCATCTCTATGACAGAGTGGGCATCCTGAATGGCGCAGCGGGGAGATAACGTCCCTCGCCGCGCGACCGCAGCACCTTGCCGTCTTGCATCGCCAGTTCGCCACGCACGAACGTCATCTGCGGCCAGCCCTGAACGGTCATCCCCTCGTAGGGGCTGTAGTCGTTCGCATGGTTGAAGTCGGAGTTCCGTACAACCCGGACCTCCCCGGGGTCCCAAACCACCAGATCGGCGTCGGCGCCGATGGCGATGCTGCCCTTGCGGGGCGCGAGGCCGAACAGGCGAGCGGGATTGCTGGCCGTGATGGCGACGAATTTCTCGAGGCTGATGCTACCTACGGGATGCAGACAGGGCCGTTCTGCGGGTCGGCCAGTGCCATCTTGGTGATGCGCCCGTCGCTGGATAGCGTCAAGATCTTCAGATCGATCGGGTCAAGTTTAGCAGCGGTTAACATCATCCACATCTCCTGACTCACAGGCCAGCGCCCACGGCTTCCAATTGGCGTTTGTGGCCCTAGTCCTGCTTGCTCGCTAGCGCCCCGTCGAGTACTTCAACGTCTAACCATTTCCCATATCCTCGCACCCAGACAGGCGAGGCCAAGCGGCGATTTTATGCGCCACCACGCGGGTTAGCAGCATAAATCTTGCGAAATACGCGCAAGAATGGCGCGCCTTGCTTAATATACTGACAACCAATAAGGGGAACAAAACGGAACATGAGTAATTCAGCTGATGCCATGGACAGCCGAAGACCCGCTTCGGCTTTTGAGAAAGGTCAGCTGCGAGTTGGCAACGAACCGGGCGTCGACCAGGGCGAGCCAGTGGTATCCTGTTCCAACGTGTGGAAGATTTTCGGCACCCGCGCGCCGGAGGCTATGGCGGCTATCTTGGATGAAGGCCTCGGTAAGGACGAGGTTCTCGCGCGCTTCGGGTGTGTCGTCGCGGTCAAAGACGTAAGTTTTTCGATCAAGAAGGGCGAAATCCTTGCAATCATGGGCCTCTCCGGCAGTGGCAAGTCGACGCTCGCCAGACATGTGAACCGTCTCATCGAAGCGACAACCGGGATAATTCGCCTCAATGGCGTTGACATTTCCAAGGTTACGAGTGCGGAGCTCCGCTCAATTCGCTCCAAGCAGGTCGGGATGGTCTTCCAGGATTTTGCCCTCCTGCCCCACCGGACAGTCAGGGACAACGTCGCCTTTGGCCTCGAACTGCAAGGCGTGTCAAAGCGTCAGCGCTGGGCAAACGCTCAGGCCGCAATCGAACAGATGGACCTCAAGGGGTGGGAAGACCGGGTTCCCTCCGAACTCTCTGGCGGTATGCGCCAGCGCGTGGGGATAGCGCGAGCTCTGGCTGCCGACCCATCAGTCTTGCTGATGGATGAGCCGTTTGGAGCACTTGATCCGCTGATCCGCCGGGACCTGCAGGACCAATTCCTGGCGCTCTCACGCGACCTCGGAAAAACCACTCTGTTCATCACGCACGACCTCGAGGAAGCCTTCCATCTGGGTGACCGTATCGCGATTATGAAAGACGGTGCGATCGTCCAACTCGGAACGGCGGCAGACATCATTACCTCGCCGGCTGATGCCTATGTTGCGGACTTTGTCCGCGGCATCTCGCGCGTTCCCATCCTTACCGCACGCCACGTGATGACCCCGGCAAATCCTACTCAGCCCCCCCACGCTGCAAACGCACCCGTCGCCGCACTGGAAACGCCTCTGGCGGAGTTGATCGCCACAGGCGCAAGAACCCACTCCGACATTGCAATCGTGGATCAATCCGGACGCACGGTCGGAATGGTGACAATAGAGACGATGCTGTCCGCAATGAAGGAAGTCCGCTGACATGACAAGGTCATACAGGGACCAGGACTGGTCGAGTTCAATCGCCGAATTCACGGGCGTCAATAGCGGCTACTACCAAGATAAATTTGCGGACATCTTTGAGGGAGGCCGCGCCAGACTCAGACCCAATTGGGCAGCCGCAATTATAGGTCCATTGTGGGCTGCCTCACGTGGTTTGTTCGGGGCGTTCCTCGTCGCAGGGCTGGTCGAGATTGCCTTGGTCATAGGCATTGTCTTCCTGAGCACCGGTGGCCTCAGCGTCGACAACATGGCGCGTGCACAGTCCCTTGAAAAACTGAGTGAAGCGCGCCTCGTCCAGGCGAATGACGAGCGCCAGAAGGGGCACGAGGCAGTGGCGAACCAGATGCAGGAGCTTTCGAAGTCGCTCGCTCAGTCAGCGACGAACGAAAGAGCAGTTGCCAACGACAAGGCTCGGGCCGCCACGATGCTAGTCGTCTCAACTATCGCAGGCTTGCTGGGTTTGCGGGCGATTTTTGCCGTGACAGGAGATTGGCTCTATTCGCGCCAGTACATGCGCTGGCGGCGGGACCGAGCCACGCCGTCAAGACGCAGCTATCAGCGTGTCATGGCCTGTGGGCTCTTGTTAGTCATTATCTACGTCGTCGCACTTTTCGGCGCCAAAGTACCACAACTCGCCAGTACGCTGGCAATCCAGTCGAACACCTCAGAGCTTGCAGGTATTACAGCAACTGCGCTCGACCAATTTTTTACCTCGATAACACAATCGGGCCGGTCGATCTTTGACGCGATCACAGGAAGCATCTCGGCACTAGTCGCCTCGGTGGAAAGCCTTCTCCAAGGACTTCCGTGGATTTGTACGGTCCTGGTCGTTGTCTTTGCTGCATGGCTGCTTGCGGGCTCTGGAACCGCCGCGTTCACCGCGGCAGGATTGGTTTACCTGGCTCTTTTCGGTTTTTGGCAGAAGAGCATGGTTACGATCGCGCTTTTGGGAACGGCGGCTGTGTTGGCGCTCAGCATAGGCATTCCATTGGGAATTCTCTGCGGCAAGAGCCCAAGGGCGTACCGCATATTCCGGCCTGTCCTCGACCTCATGCAGACGATGCCTGCATTCATCTATCTGGTGCCCATCATCGCGTTCTTTGGCATCGGTAAGACCCCGGGGGTCTTGGCCACGATTATCTTTGGAATGCCGCCGGTAGCGCGCCTCACAGCTCTGGGTCTTCAGCAGGTACCGCTTAGCATCAGGGAAGCGGCGGTCGCGTTCGGCGCGACCCCTTGGCAGAGTCTGGTGAAGGTCGAGTTGCCGCTCGCCATGCCGTCGATCATGGCAGGGATCAACCAGACGATCTTGATGTGTTTATCGATGGTCGTGATTGCTTCGCTCATTGGCGCCGGCGGCCTGGGCGAGGATGTTCTGCAGGCACTGCAATTCGCGTCCGTCGGACAAGGTTTCTTGGTGGGGGCGGCAGTACTGATCTGCGCCATCATCTTGGATAGGCTCATACAGGGGAAAAGGAGTAATAACCAATGAAGATCAAGCTTTCGATACTCGCGCTTGCCGTCGCAATGGGGTTGGCCGCGCCGGCAGCTGCCCAGGAGCAAATCAAGATCGCATCCTCCAACTGGCCGTCGCTTCAGGCGATGTCCAGTGTGCTGAAGGAAATAACCGAAAAATACTTCGGCGCGTCTGCCGAGGTGGTCAACAGTACTCTGCCCATCATCATGGCATCGATGGATAAAGGGGAAATCGATATTCTCCCAGAAATCTGGTCGCCGAACCACGACAGTCTGATCAACACTTATGTCAAGGAAAAGCAAACCGTCAAACTGGGCAGTATGACGTTCAAATCAATTTCCGGGATGTGCACCACCCGTCACACGCAGGAGAAATTCGGCGTGAAGTCGATCTATGATCTGTCACGTCCCGAGATCGCAGACGTATTCAAGTCGGCTGCAGGCGGCAAGCCCAAACTTTGGGTCGGTCCTGCCGGCTGGAGCTCTTCAAAAACCGAGCTTATCCGTGCCAGAGACTACGGATACGCCGACCTCTTTGAACTGACGACCGTCGAGGAAAGCCTTGCGATTGTCGACTTGGAACAGGCGATAAGAGCCGGCACGCCATGGATAGGCATCTGCTACACCCCTCACCCGACCTTCTCCCGCAAGGAGGTAGTGATGCTCGACGAGCCGCCGCATGACCCGGCGAAGTGGAAGGTTGTGCAGCCCGACCAGAACCCGAACTGGCTTGCGATGTCATCGTCGACGACCGCCTGGGCTCCCATCTCGGTCAACATCGCGTATGCCAAGGAGCTGGAAGCAAAGGATCCGAAACTGGTCGCACTCCTCAACAACATCACGCTTGATCCGGCTGAAATCGCTCAGTGGATCGATGCGGTTGGCACCAAGAAGATCGATCCCGACACCTTCGCGAAGGACTGGGTCTCAAAAAACGATGCAAAGATTCTCGGCTGGATGGCAGGCAAAGCCCAATAGGCACTAGAGTCAGAAAGTTGAGGAGTCACATGTCATATGTAATCCCATTCGACGCGGATGAGTACGAGGCGCGCCTTCTAAAGGTCAAGGAAAGGATGGAAGGTGCTGGAATAGACCTTCTACTCTGTACCGACCCCGCGAACATTAATTACCTAACGGGTCTTGATGCGCTCTCGTTCTATGTGCCCCAGGTCCTCCTGGTGCACAAAGACGAAGTTGCACCGCTCTGGTTCGGTCGCATGATGGACACATCGTCCCTCAAGGTTACCACCCGACTGCCCGAGAAGAATTTGTTGCCGTACCCAGAAACTATGCTGCATCAGCAGCACGTCCATCCCTTCCAGTTGCTAAGCCAGCACATCCAAACTCGCGGGTGGGCCAACCAAACAATAGGGGTCGAAATGGACGTCGACTACTACACTGCCCGATGCCATCAGACTCTTGTGGCGGGGTTGCCCAACGCCAAGGTCGTCGACAACCGTCGTCTCGTAAACTGGGTTCGGCTGGCTAAATCGCCAGCAGAACTCCGTTACATGCGGGAGGCCGGGAAAATCACCACCGTCGCCATGCAGGATGCTATCGACAACCTGCTGGCCGGAAAAAAGAGCTATGAGGTAGCAGCTGACATCCTCCATACATCGGTCATGGGGACCGATGGGCTCTACGGGGACTCTCCTGCGGCATTTCCATTTGTGATGGTTGGTGAGAATGCCCACGCCTGCCATCTGTACTGGACTGATCGGGACATGCCCGAGAACGAAATGGTGGTTGTGGAACTGGCGGGCGTCCGCAAACGGTATCACAGCCCGCTTGCTCGAACGATCCTTCTGGGTAAATTGACTGACGAGCCGCACCGACTTGCCGATATCATCATCGAAGGTGTCGATCGGGCACTTGAGGCTGCGAAACCGGGTGTGACGTGTGGCGAGGTCGAGAACATCTGGCAGGATGTCCTGCGAAAGAACAATCTTACAAAGGACAGCCGTGTTGGCTATCCAGTTGGGATTGCCTACCCGCCGGACTGGGGTGAGAAGACAGCCAACATCCAGAATGGTGATAAGACTGTCCTGGAAGCGGGGATGTGCTTCCACTTCCAGTCAGGCCTTTGGCTAGAAAAGCAGGGTATTGCGCTCTCGGAGACGTTTGCAGTCGCCGAAAACGGAGGTGAACGCCTGGCCCAAGTCCCACATCGCCTGTTTTATCAACATTGAAAATGCCGGCCGCACCGTCGTGCGCTTTACAACGGTGCGCCCCCAGTCCAGACGTGAGATTTGCATGGTTTCCAAGCCCCCGCCGGAACGTCTAGGTGTGGAAATCGGCAGTGGGCATCAGACAACCCCCAGGCGACGAATGCGGTGGTCCGCTATTATCTGGAGGTGTTGGCAGACAGTACAGGCTCCGGTTAAAACTGGCCGGGTTCACTGTTCAGTTTCGTCGGAGGCAACCTGTGAGCACTGAAGACATCGACGATTACGACAGGAAGATCCTCGAGATCATCCAGGTCGACGCCGAACTCCCGGCCTCGACGATCGCCGAAGTGGTGAACCTGTCGGCGTCGGCGGTCCAGCGCCGAATCAAACGTCTGAAAGACTTAGGGGTTATCGTCGCAACCGTCGCTGTGGTTGACGGCAAAAAGGTCGGCCGCCCACTGGTATTCCTGGCCGCCGTAGAGGTTGAGCGAGAGCGCAAGGACCTTCTTAACCAGCTTAAGAAATGGCTGCTGGGCGAGAGCTATGTACAGCAGGCGTTCTACACAACGGGTGCTTCCGACCTCACCGTGATCATTACGGCGAAAGATGTCGAGGAATATGATCACATCACCCAGATGATGGTGGAGATGAACCCGAACATAAAACGCATAAACACGAGCGTCTGTCTGCAGATTTACAAACGCGGAAGCGTTATCCCAACTGACTGAGTGAAGCCTGCGCCCTTAGCCGGCAAGCACAAATCCGAGTCGCCCATTGCACACTACCAATCTCCTGGGGCAAATTCGCTCGCACTGATCCTGATCGCAATTTGTATGCAACCATGCGGGCTACCTGCTTGTCTTGGTTGGCCGTGTCGACAAACGGCTTGAACCCCAGCGCCGCCGGCCATTTCGCGCGAAACCGGAGGTGAAAAACGTTCCCTTGGGGCCGATGAGGTATTCAGAACCGTCGGGATCATCCTAGGTTCTGGATCCCGCTGATCCAAACGATTTTCGCTTGTGGTGTCCTCGGAAGGCTGATGATGCCGTGCTTGTACCTGCCGATGCGCATGGCATCGACACGGCAAACCGATGAGATCATTACCCCTTCTGGGTCGATTTCCGCAGCGTACAACGGGTCAGGGAATCTCGATCTTGCCAACACTCGTCGCAAGGATTTCAAGTTAACCCACCACGCGATCTAGCCCCCTACCCAGTCTTTAGAACATCTTCTTACATAGTGAGACGGCATCTTAGGGATCGAACACGCCTATTAGCCGCAAAAGTTGGGGACCACTCGCGGCGAAATCGGGCATTCGATGGAAAAAACGCAGAATATGCACGCCGAACACAGATAACTTTGACTAAGTATTGCAGAGAGCGCGGCGGCTTAACACGCCCCTTCCTTTATCGATAGGGTTTCATGACACATTCCCCATTCGTGCGCCCACGCGCTTTGGCAGCCCGTCATCACGAGATAGTCATTCTGGGAGGCGGCATAGCGGGCACCAGCGTTGCGTATCATCTTGCGAAGTTGGGCAAGAAGGATGTCGCGCTCTTGGAGCGGAACACTCTCACTTCGGGCACGACTTGGCATGCGGCCGGCTTGATCATGCAGACACGTGGCACACATTCATTGACCGAAATCGCAAAATACAATGCCGAGCTTTACGATGCCCTTGAGGCCGAAACAGGCCAAGCCACCGGTTTCAAACGCAACGGCACGCTCGGCGTTGCACGGACGAAGGATCGTCTCCACGAAACCGCCCGCAACGCGTCGGTCGCTAAGAGCTTTGGACTTGAAGCCCATATGATCTCCCCGGCGGAGGCGAAGGCGCTTTATCCTGCAATCGACGCTTCGATCATCGAGGGCGCAGTGTTCATCCCCCGGGATGGGCAGACAAACCCCATCGACACCTGCATGGCATTGGCAGCAGGTGCAAAGCAGAATGGGGTCCGCATTTTCGAGAACCAAGAGGTAAGAGACCTTTGGCGGACGCCGAAAGGTCTCTACCAGCTCCAGACCGACCATGGGGTCATAGAGGCGGAAACGCTGGTACTAGCCTGCGGGCTCTGGACGCGTGATTTGGCAGCACGGTTAGGTGCACGCGTCCCGTTGTACGCCGCCGAGCATTTCTACGTGGTCACGGAACCTATGGACTTCATCCGTCCTACGCTCCCGGTCCTGCGGGACACTGATGGTCACGTATACTTAAAGGAGGACGCAGGAAAGCTCCTTATCGGCGCCTTCGAGCCTTGGGGAAAGCCCCTCGCGATGGAGAGCCTGCCCAAGGAGACGGCTTTCATCGAACTTTTGGAAGATTGGGACCATTTCGAACTGCCCATGACCAAGGCTATTGAAATAGTTCCCGGGCTTGCCGATGCGGGAATAGCTAAGTTCTTCAATGGCCCGGAAAGCTTTACTCCAGACCTGCTATTCATGATCGGCGAGGTCCCGGGACTGAACAACCTTTTTGTGTCTGCCGGTTACAACTCCGAAGGCATCGAGTATGGGGCGGGCGCCGGCCGCGCCCTGGCTGAATGGATCGTTGCCAAGTCCCCGCAGATGGACATCAGCTTCGTGGATGTGGCCCGCTTCCACCCCTTCCAGATCAACAAGCGTTACCTGCACGATCGCACGGCAGAAGTACTCGGCTTGCATTACAAGATGCACTGGCCGAGCCATCAACCAGAAACTTCGCGCGGGGTTCGCAAAAGCGCTCTCCATGATCGCTGGGCGAAACTTGGCGCGAGCTTTGGCGAGGGCATGGGCTGGGAGCGTCCAATGTGGTTCGCCGGAGAAGGCCAGCCAACAGATAACGTTTACTCGTACGACGAACCAAACTGGTTCAGACATACTGCCGAGGAGTGCCGCGCTGCACGTGCTGACGCGGTGTTGTTCGACCAAAGTTCCTTCGGCAAGCACCTCATCCAGGGACGGGACGCGTGCCGGTTTCTCCAGTGGCTGTGCGCGGGCAATGTCGACGTCCCGGTCGGCAAACTCGTCTATACGCACATGCTCAACAAGAACGGTGGTATCGAGACCGACATTACCGTCAACCGGCTTTCGGAAACTGAATACCTCATCATATCCTCGGCCACTGTGCATCCGCGCGACACAGCTTGGATCCGCAAGCATATCGACGCGGAGTGGAACGTTACGCTGACGGATGTGACTTCAGCCTATGCGGTGCTATCCCTGCAGGGCCCAAAATCCCGTGACATCCTCTCCAAGGTGACCGACGCCGATCTCTCCAACGAATCGTTCCCTTTTGCCACCAGCCAAGTAATCGATGTCGGCTACGCGCGGGTCATCGCCAACCGCCTGACATATATCGGAGAGCTTGGCTGGGAACTTCATGTTCCTACGGAAATGGCTCAACACGTTTTCGATATCTTATGGGAAGCCGGGGGTGAGAATGGTCTGCGTCCAGCCGGCTACCATGCCTTGGAGCATCTTCGCTCAGAACGAGCTTATCGTGAGTATGAGCTTGACCTCACGCCAGTCGACACCCTGCTCGAAGCCGGACTCGGATTCACAATTGATTGGTCGAAGCCGTGCGGCTTCCAGGGCAAGGACGTCTTGGACGCACAGAAGGCGGCCGGCACACCATGCAAGCGGCTGCTTTCATTTAAGCTGACGGATCCCAGCCCCGTGCTCTTCCGCGAAGAGCTTATCCGACGCAACGGCGATATCGTCGGCTACGTTTCGTCCGGCGTAAAGAGTTTCACGCTCGGGTCTTCGATAGGACTTGGCTATGTCAAACACGCTGACGGTGTAAGCCGAGAATGGATCGACGCGGGAAACTGGCAGATCGAAATCGCTGGCAAGCTGTATGACGCGGACGCTTCGCTCCAGGCCTTTTTCGACCCTAAGGGCTTGAGAACAAAAGTCTGAACAGGCTTTCACGCCCCTTCCATCACGTGAATTTCGCACAGATGCTAGATTTAAGCAGGACTGACGCGTGAAAAGCAAAAACTTGGAATTTTACGGGACCGTTTAGCATTATTGCCGGCATGCACCGCTCGCTCCCGCCGCAAATAAATATAAAGCTGCGCTCGGTTCGGCTTTGCACTATTTAAATTTCCAATCTGAACTAAATCAATTCGCCAAGCCGGTCGCATCAGAAAGCCTAACTCGTGACAGTCCGCATGTCTGTGGCACGCCACCTAGGATGAATTTAACTGTAGCAATAGCTTATTGCCTGCCGACATGTGGTGACTGATCCGCAAGGCCAATGCGATTCGAGATTTGAAAGTTCATTCGCTGAACCGGATCCAATCACTCACGATGCTGATGCCCTCTTGGCGTGGGCGATTCCAAGAGGGGTCGTAGAGAACGCCAAAAAGCTCAAATTTTTGAGTTGGATGCACAGCGTTTGAACTTGGGTATTGATCTCGAACGCGGCAGTCGCGCCATAGACGGCCAGGCTTGTGCACGAAATCTGGGCGGCTATACAACAGAGCGGGTCGGTTAACGTCGAAGCCCTCGAGAGCGGCGAGATCGATAGATCATTTGCGGAGCAACAGCTGACAGTATCGAATAGCCAGTTCAGTTGTCGGTATGAGCAAGTCGTCGGAAGCTCCGAAGGTTGGCGTGTGAAGGCCCGTTTCATAACCGGGTTCCTGACTGCCGAACCAAAAGTATATGGATGGAACGCGGCTGGAATAGTAGCCGAAATCGTCGCTTCCTGAGAGAGCTGGTGGCTCGACGAATTTGGACTCTCCAACCGTTTCAAGAACAAGATCTCGGAACAGCGCGACCATGCCGGCGTCGTTGATAACGGGCGGATCGCCAAGATGGGAGGTAAACACCGCCTCACCTCGATGTGTTGCCGCAATGCCCTCGGCGACCTCGCGAACGCGACGCACGAGATGGGCACGCCGCACCAGGCTAGTGGTGCGTATCGTTCCTGTGAGCAGAACAGACGAACAGATGATATTGCGAGCCTCGCCTCCGTGAACGGTCCCGATGGTAACAATGACCCCGTCATCGCCGGGAAACTCGCGCGATGCCACTTTTTGAACCTCGTTGATGAACGCGGCCGCTATGGCGATGGCATCCACTCCCTCATGAGGCATGGCCCCATGAGCCATCAACCCCTTGAAAGTGACGTCAAACTGGTCAGCTGATTTCGTGGCCGCACCTGGCCGTGCGCCGTAGACACCCGAGGGAATGCTCGGCATGATGTGCATTCCGACGGCCGCATCGAAACCATCGAGGAGCTTTTCCTTTAATACCGACAGACCACCTACCGGTTCCATTTCTTCTGCAGGTTGGAAGAAAACTCGCACTCTGCCGGAAAAATCTGTCCGCATCCGATGGAGAGCAAGCGCTGCTCCCAATGCGATCGAAGTATGCATGTCATGCCCACAGGCATGCATTCTACCAGGGAGCACTGACTGGTACGACAAATCATCACGTTGCTCCTGGATTGGCAGCGCATCAATGTCCCCACGCAATGCCACAGAACGGCAAGGGCCCTCAGCCAATCCTTCAATGTCGATATAGAGGCCGGTTTGATGAAATGCCTTGGACCCCGTTAGACCAAACGCCTCCAAGGCGTCGCGAATTCTCGCTTGGGTCTTCCACTCATTGTTCGAGAGTTCGGGCTCCCGGTGCATCGCGTGACGCATTTCGATCACCGCGTGGCGCTCTTCGGATGAGAGCAGGTTGTTGGTCAAAGCTGTCATTCCATTGGCCTCTGCGCGTAAACGGCATCATTCCGGTCCTATGTTTAGACAAATGGGACACTGTAAGGCCGCATGATCGCCGAACTTTACGCGCGATCTCGGCGTCAAACCCTAGCTTCTCAGTGAAATCCATCGTTGCAGGGTGATATGATACCTGTCGGTCGTATGGGCCAGTCGAGACTGTCCAGCTCGCAGGCAAGTACACCAGTTCACCACCAGCCGCGCTCCAACAGGTCCTTTGCAACGTAAGGAGTATCATACCCTTGATACAACTGCCCGACATAAACGAGGCGCGCCGGCGCATCAGCGATGTGATTGTGAACACCCCCCTGGTTCGCTCCCCAGGGCTTTCCAGCGGGACAGGGGTCGAAGTCTTCCTGAAAATGGAGCACCGACAGAAGACAGGAAGCTTCAAGCTCCGCGGTGCGACGAACGCCATCAGCCACCTTACCGAAGCTGAAAAGATACGCGGCGTCGTGACGGCTTCGACGGGGAATCATGGACGCGCAGTATCGTATGCTGCCACTGCTGCGAAGGTGCGTGCGACGATATGCGTGTCAAGCCTCGTTCATGAAAACAAGATCGCAGAGATTCGAAGGCTAGGCGCAGATCTGCGTATCATAGGCAACTCCTACGACCAAGCCGAACAAGAGGCCGAGCGTCTCGCGGAACACGATCGCATGGTGATGATTCATGCATCAGACAACCCGAGGATTATTGCGGGTCAAGGCACAATCGGTCTCGAGCTTCTCGAAGCATTGCCTAATGTTGCGACGGTTCTCGTGGCCCTCGGTAGCGGAGGGCTCTCCGCTGGCGTCGGGCTTGCAATCTCGAGCTTACGTCCAAGTGCCCGGATACTTGGTGTATCAATGGATCGCGGCGCCGCCATGAAGGCAAGCCTTGAGGCGGGCCATCCGGTTGAGGTTGAGGAATTGCCAAGTTTGGCAGACGCCCTCTGTGGCGGAATAGGCTTGCAAAACAAACTAACCTTCAAGGCATGCCAGAGCCTGCTTGATGACGTTATCCTTGTCAGTGAGGCAGAAATCGCCGCAGGCATCCGATATGCCTACGATCATGAGCATGAAGTGGTCGAGGGTGCGGGAGCCGTAGGCATTTCTGCTCTTCTTGCCGGCAAGGTCACCGCACTAAAGGGCCCCGTCGCGATCATCATCTCAGGCGGCAATATCGATATGCCCCTTCATCGCCGGGTCATGGCCGGCGATCCCACCATTTTCCAGCAGGTCGGCTAATGCAAGAAGTCACGATCCTTACAGAGCAAGTCTTGAGAGGCCTCGTGCCACTGGACCAAAACGCTGTGCAATGCATCGAAGATGCCTTTCACGCGCTTGCCACTAAGCGGGTGGTTATGCCGCCAATCTTGCGACTGGACATACCTGAACATCATGGCGAGGTCGACGTCAAAACGGCTTATGTGAGCGGCCTTGAAAGCTTCGCAGTGAAGATCGGACCTGGCTTTTTTGATAACCCTCGTATCGGACTGCCCAGCACAAGCGGGCTGATGGTGGTTCTTTCCAGCACGACGGGCCTGGTGCAGGCAGTGTTGCTTGACAATGGATACCTGACGGATATCCGGACCGCAGCAGCCGGAGCCGTGGCCGCAAAGCACCTCGCTCGCGACGATGCCTCCATTGCTGCAATTCTTGGAGCCGGCGTCCAGGCGAAACTCCAGTTGCAGGCGCTCGCTCTCGTTCGGCCTATTCGAGAAGCCCGACTGTGGGCGCGCAATATCACAAAGGCAGCAAGCGTCGCAGCAGAGCTTTCGAGTCGGTTAGGTTTCCCTGTTACTGCATATGACGACCCTCGGGTCGCCATTGCCGGATCCGACGTCATCGTGACAACGACTCCGGCGACTCAACCAATCCTGCTTGCCGAGTGGCTCGAACCCGGGCAGCATCTCACTGCCATGGGATCCGATGCAGAACATAAGAATGAAATTGCTCCTGGGGCAATCGCACGCGCCGATGTGTACGTGGCAGACAGCCTGGCACAAACTCGGAAGTTGGGCGAACTCCGTTGCGCGCTTGTAGACAATGTTGTCCCAAAAGGTCAACGCCATGTGGAACTTGGGCAACTCATAGCGCGGTCAGAGGTTGGAAGGACCACAAAAGCTCAGATTACGGTCGCGGATCTGACCGGCACGGGCATTCAAGATACCGCAATTGCAACGCTCGCCTTTCACAGAGCGAAAGCTATAGGTGCGGGTATGGCCCTGTGGAACTGACGCTTTCCGGTCAGCATGGGAAGTGAATGCGAGCCGTTTAACACGCCTCGTAGGTGGCATGTGGCATCCAGTTTGGCGGCATTCGTGGTGGCGTTCTGGGGTGGCTTCACATGTTCGGAAAGCGCTTGCGCAGGTCGATCCACGATCTCGCATTGAAGTGCTTCAGGTAGTTCCTTGAGCCCGCGGCGCGAACCTTCCAATGCTGGCCTGCTTGATTCCGCCGAAGGGTGCCGCTCGCGATGACACGCGTCCCGTGTTGATGCCCACGATGCCACCAGGCCGTACATGCCCAGGACCAACTGCAAGGCTAAACGCTTCATTCAAACGAGCTTGCGCGGATGGCCTACGAGCTACAACAGCTGTCAAGAACGCACCGCCGACCTGCTTCATTGGCCTCACTGATACAATTGCCCTCACAGCAGCTTAGGATCAAAAAACGCCCATCAGTCGCCTCGGATTGGAGAGAGGCAACCTATTGAGGCTCCACATCTACCTGGTTGAAATTGGTTCGCGAAGAGTCCCGGGCGTGACCCCGAAATTCTCTCGAAAAGCTCTTGTGAAATGAGATGCGTTTTCAAATCCAACCTCTATAGCAATATCCAGCAGTGGCGTGTGAGTAGCGATTATGAGTTGCTTTGCCCTCTCGAGCCGCAGCCGTTTGTAGACCAACGCCGGAGAACTTTTGATCGTGTTTGTGAACAGGCGCTCCAGCTGTCTCCGCGATAAACCGACCTCGGCCGCGAGTTCGGAAATGGAAAGCGTTCTATCTATATTGCCATCCATCACAATTAAAGCCGCCTGGACCCGTGGATCGCTGCTTCCAATAGACTCCGGTCTTCGCGGCTGTACATGAATTGCCGGACGTGCTTTGTCGATCTGGAGAACCTCCAAGGCGTTCCGTTCAGCCCTGTGACTAATGTGCCGCCTGACTATCGAGGCAGCCATGTCGGCAGCGCTGCTGCCACCGGCACAGGATCCTCTGGTACGGTCGAGATTGAATATGCGATCCGATCGGACTTGGTGATCCGGAAAACGCTGACGGAATTCTTTGAAGTGCAGCCAACTCACGCAAGTTCGGTGATGCCGCATCAGCCCTGCTTCAGCTAAAATGAACGTGCCCGTGCAGACGCCAATTAGAGGAACCTTCTTGCTCGCAGCATGCTTGAGATAATTAACTGTCACGCTATCGATTGGGGACTCATGCCTTAATAGACCTCCAATCACGACAATATAGTCGAAATTGCTGGGGTCCGTGAAATCCGACGTAGGGGTTACCCGAATACCGCAGCTTGAATCGATCGTATTCCGACAACTCGCCAAGACCTGCCAATCCGCCAACACTCGACCCGATTTGTCGCCGTCGTCGCTAGCCAAACGTAAAGTGTCAACGAACAAAGCAAAAGCGGTAAGCGTGAACGAGCGTGCGAGTATGAAGCCCACCCTCAGCGGTCTGGCTTTTGCGGTTTCTACCAACACCTGGTTTAGCCTCCTCTAGATATGATTGTGTCTGGCTGCGGGTCCGCGCAAACTGAGAATGGGTAAGCTTGCCTCGCGATCAACCTCGGACAGGCCGTTGAACAGAGAAAAAAAGCAAGTAGCACCTTTCGTGCGCGCTTTTTCATCGCATTGAAGGCGGAAAACGCACGATCGCCGCTCTTCAGCCCGTTAAACTGATTGTGCTTGACGGGTTATCCGATCAAGACTCAACCACGAGGCACTCACATGACAGCAACAGGGAAGTTGGGAGTAAAGCATTTCGCACTCGCAGTCGTTCTGACAGCAATCACGCTTGGTGCTACGGGACTAGCTGTTGCCGATGATCTGCTTACGCGTACGCGCGCTGGCGCGCCTCTTAGAATTGGCTTTTCAAATGAACGACCTTGGGCATTTCCTGATGAAAGCGGTAAAGCCGCAGGCCTGATGAATGTCGTCGCAATCAACACTCTCAAGGCAATGGGCATCACGAATATCGAGCCGGTTATTGTAGAGTGGAATTCCTTAATTCCCGGCTTGCAGGCAGGGCGATATGACATGATCACCGGAGGGATGTACGTCCTGAAGACCCGCTGCGATAGCATCGTCTTCTCGGACCCAGTCATAAGGATGGGCGATGTCTTTGGTGTCCCCAAGGGTAACCCAAAGAAGATCGAGACATTCGAAGACATCAAGAATCAAAACTCCGTCTTGGTCACCACCGCAGGTAACAACACCGTCGAAGTTGCCAAAAAGGTTGGGATCTCAGACGATAAAATAATGCAAGTGCCCGGCCCCACAGAAATGCTAGCCGCTGTGCTAAGTAACCGGGCGGACGCGGCTGGAACAAATTATTTCAGCATAAAGGCGCTCGTCGACCAGAGTGATGGAAAGCTCGAAATCACAGATCTCAACAAAATGCCTGAGTGGACCTTGAATTGGGCTGCAATGGGCTTTCGCGAAGAGGACAAAAGTTTTATCGAGGAATACAATAAATTTCAAAAGAAATATATAGGATCTGCCGAAATGATTAGTTCGGTCGCTGAATACGGTTACACCAAGGACAATCTCCCGGGTAATGTATCGACGGATTGGTTGTGCAAGAACCGGTGAAGTAACCAATCTATTGTGGGTCTACCGACGATGGCGAAGAATCCAATTACCTCAACGGTTGATTTCCAGAAGGATGGAGTTCAGCATGGATTCCTGAATTTGCCTTACTCGTGTGACCAGTCCGCCTGGGGATCGATTAGAATTCCAGTGACTGTAGCCAAAAATGGAGAGGGCCCGACGGTCCTCTTCACGGGTGCGAACCACGGGGACGAATACGAGGGCCCTATTGCCCTTTTCGATCTGGCACGCAACATAAAAGCAGCCGAGCTTTACGGTCGCGTCATCATTGTACCGGGAATGAATTATCCGGCATTCCGAAACGGCACAAGAACGTCACCCATCGATGGTGGGAACTTGAACCGAATGTTTCCCGGCGATCCGTCGGGCTCGGTGACGTCGAAGATAGCGGACTATTTTTATCGTACACTTCTGCCACTTGCGGACTTCGTAGTGGACTTCCACTCCGGCGGTAAGACGTTGGAGTTTATTCCGTTCTGTTGCGCTCACGTTCTGGACAACAAAGAACAGGAAGAAAAATGTGTCGCCGCCATGCGAGCCTTCAACGCGCCATATTCGGTCATGCTGATGGAAATTGACCCGGAGAATATGTACGACACAGCCGCGGAACGAATGGGAAAGGTAGTCATCGGGACGGAGCTATCTGGCGGGGGAACGTCGACGGTCTACACAAATGAGATCGCGAAAAGGGGCATTAGAAATATCCTGAAGCACGCCGGAATAGTAAAGGGCGACCTGGAGCAGGCGTCCTCGACGGAGCTTAACGTGCCAGACCCGAGCTGTTTCCTATTTTGCGAGAATTCTGGTCTTTTGGAACCGTGTGTCGACCTGGGTGACGTCGTTGTTGCAGGTCAGATTGTTGCCCGAGTTCACCCAATCGGCCGCACAGGTGCCCAACCGGAGGAATACCATGCCGCGATTGGCGGAGTATTTTCCGGCCGACATTTCCCCGGCCTAATTTCGGCAGGAGATTTTCTAGGGTTGGTAACGGTTCCTCTGTGAACCGTACTTGGTCAACGTAGACAGAAGGCATTTCTTATGGCTGAAAAACATGAAACCGTGCGACGGTTCGGTCGTTCGAATGCTGCCACATTCGATGACGGGCCGGGGAAGTACAGAATAGGACTTGTCGCGTTGTCCAACGACTATGTGACTGAACGAGATTTCATGAATATGCGACCCGATGACGACGTCGTCATCTACACGAGTCGGCTTGCGAATGCTCCTGACTGCTCTTTGACGTCGTTGCGCGAAATGGCGCCACGCATCACCGAAGCCACTTCGCTTCTTGTTCCGGAAGGCCGCCTCGATGTCGTTGCTTATTCCTGCACCTCGGGAACGGCCGTTATGGGCTACGAGAGGGTTCAGGAACTTGTTCATGCTGGTCGTCCGGACGTAGCCTTCAGCACTCCGCTTACTGCGTCACTAGCAGGGCTCGGTCGCTTTTCGGTACGACGTGTCGCCGTTCTTACTCCTTATACCGACGAAGTGAATGACGTGATCGCCAGCAATATTGAGGCGTCCGGAATCGAAATAGCGGAGTTCAACAGCTTCAATCTGTCCGACAACGAGTTGATGGCGAGAATTACCCCGGATAGTATCGTTCGGTCTGCGTTGGAGCTTGATACATCGACCGCCGATGCCTTGTTCATTTCTTGCACTGCGATCAGGGCGGTTGAGGTAATAGAGATTATCGAAGCAAAAATAAAGAAACCGGTGATCACGGCGGTGCAAGCGCTGTTTTGGCAATCCTTGCGACTTGCAGGTTATGACAAGCCTGTTCCAGGATACGGGAGATTATTGAGACTATCCCAGTAACTGGATATCGAGTTCCTTTAAATAGTGTGGAATTAACATGTTTTACGACAAGCCGTTCAGCCCAGCTGAGTATGAGAGCCGAATATCAAAAGTGAAGCGGCGCATGGAAGCGGGCGGTTTCGACCTCCTCATCTGTCAAGACCCTGCAAGCATGAACTGGCTCTCCGGTTTTGATGGATGGTCCTTCTACACGCCACAGGCTGTTCTGATATGTTTAAGCGAAACCGCCCCAATTTGGTTCGGTCGCGCCCAGGATGCTAAATCGGCGCAGATTACCACGGACATTCCAACTTGCAACATCATCGGCTATTCTGAACCGTTAGTCCATCACGCGTCGAAGCACCCATTCGACGAACTCTGCGGCCTCATCCAGACGCGAGGCTGGGCATCCGCACGCATTGGCGTCGAGATGGACGCCCACTATTATACAGCCAGGGCTCATCAGCACTTGGTAGCCGGCCTTCCAAATGCACGATTTGCGGATAGCAAGGAGTTGGTCAATTGGGCAAGGCTGGTGAAGTCCGAGGCCGAATTGGTGTACATGCGGGAAGCTGGGCGGAACGTCTCGAGCACGATGAAGAAGGCCATTGCCAATGTCAAACCTGGCAGGAAGCAATATGAAATCGTCGCCGACGTGTATCACTCTCAGATCACCGGCCTCGATGGCAAGTACGGGGACTACACAAGCATTTGTCCGCTTATGCAGGTTGGCGAGGGCACGAGTACTCCCCATTTGACCTGGAGTGGCGAGGCTCTCCCAACCTCAGGCCTGGTTGTGATGGAGCTAGCGGCAGCGCGCCGACACTATCACACGCCTTTGACCCGCACGCTCCATCTTGGCGCTCCCCCCAGCCACATGGCCCGGCTCGCGGCCACGATCGTCGAGGGAGGCGACGCCGCACTTAGCGCGGCGAGACCTGGGGTAACTTGCGGCGAAGTTGAGAGAGTTTGGCAGGCCGTCCTCCGACGGGATGGCTTTGAGAAATTAAGCCGCGTTGGATATTCGATTGGGCTGAACTATCCCCCCGATTGGGGTGAGCGAACCGCAAGCCTGCGCGATGGTGACACGACGGTCCTTGAAGAGGGCATGTGTTTTCATTTTCAATCAGGCGTGTGGCTGGCAGAATATGGTGTCGCGGTATCGGAGCCTTTTGTTGTGACAGACAGGGGCGGAGAACAGCTGTCTAATGTCGATCGTGAATTGATTGTAATCGACTAAAGGTAACATAGCTCAAATGCGTCTATTTGCATCCGACAACGTGACCGGCGCCTGCCCAGCGGTCGTAGAAGCGGTCCTCTCCGCCAACGCCGGCATCGCGGCCTCCTACGGAGAAGACCACTGGTCGACTGCTTTGAAGGCTAAATTCTCTGAGGTTTTTGAGAGAGAGGTCGAAGTATTCCCGGTCCTTTCCGGAACAGCCTCAAATGCACTCGCCCTGGCAGCCCTTACGCCGGTTTACGGCAAAGTTTACTGCCATGAGTTATCTCATATCAATACTGATGAATGTGGGGCGCCTGAGCTACTCACCGGCGGTGCAAAACTCATTCCACTGCGTGGCGCCAATGGTCGGATCGTGCCGGATGACCTTGCCCAGGCAATTCGCGGACGTGGAAATGTTCACGTTCCTCAACCCGCCGTCGTCAGCATCACGCAGGCATGCGAAACCGGCACAGTTTACCGGCCCAGTGAAATTCTCGAAATTGCGGCGATCGCCCGTGATCACCACCTAAAGGTTCACATGGATGGCGCACGCTTTGCAAATGCACTTTCAACCTTGGGTGTCACTCCTGCGAAAATGACATGGCAGGCCGGCGTCGATGTTCTGTCATTTGGCGGGACAAAAAATGGGTGCTTCGTTGCCGAGGCCGTAATCTTCTTCAATCCTGAGATGGCTGAACACTTTGAGTTTTTACGCAAGAGGTCAGGACAGTTAATTTCAAAGATGCGTTTCGTTTCGTCACAACTACTGGCTTATATTGCCGATGACCTTTGGCTTCAAAATGCAATGGTTGCAAATGAAACGGCTCAAAAACTGAGCCGCGGAATGGCGGCTCTCCCCGAAATTGAACTGGCCTATCCTACGGAGTCTAACGAGGTCTTCGTGCGGTTACCAGATTACCTCATTGGCGGCCTAAGGGCAAAGCACCGTTACATCAACGAAGACGAGCTTGATGGGAAAGCCGTTCGCTTTGTAACATCATGGGTCACTACAGACGAGGAAGTTCAGAGCCTTCTCGACGATATCAGTCAATGCATCCTGGAAGCCAAGTGTGAGAGTCAGAGCACAAACACACTAAGTTCTCAACAGGGCGCCCCCCCGCGATGACATTTGTGGAATTCATCATAACCTATTATCCGCGCTTCCTCAGCGGTACAATAGTTACGATCGAGCAGTTCGTTTTGGCGTCAGCGTTGTGCATTGTCTTAGCGCTTTTTGCTGGACTGATGAAGCTCTCACCTAGAACGTCGGTGCGCGCCTGCGCAACCGTGTATATTGAAATATTCCGGGGAACGTCGCTATTAGTGCAATTATACTGGATTTTCTTCGTGTTACCACTATTTGGCATAACGCTTGACAAGTTTACGGCAGGAGTTGTGGCCGTCGGTCTTAATGTGGGAGCCTATGGCGCAGAACTCGTTCGTGGTGGTGTGCTTTCCGTCCCAACAGGACAATGGGAGGCGGCGGTTTCTATTAATATGTCGCCTGGAAAACGGATGTCTCGAATCATACTTCCTCAGGCTTTGGTAAACATGTTGCCAGCATGGGGTAACTTGCTGATTGAACTGCTCAAAGGAACGGCTCTGGTGGCCACTATTGCTGTGGCCGATCTGACGTTTGAAGCGCGTCAGATCAATTATTCGACGTTTATGTCGGCCCAAAGTTTTGGTTCCGCGTTGATAATTTATTACATCTTGGCAAGATGTCTTTTGACTCCTCTTATGCGGCGGCTAGAGAAGATTATGGCGCGTCAGATAGGAAGGGAATAAATGACCAACTGGCGCTGGGATTTTGTATGGGAAATCCTCCCGAGATTAATCTCGGCAACCGGAAACACTCTGCTCGCCGCTGGCGGAGGCTACGCCATAGCGCTTGTACTCGGGCTGGCATTGGCAGTTGCACAGAGGTCGCGGCACAATCTATTTAAAAACATCCTGCGCGAATTGATCGAATTTGTCCGTTCGACGCCTCTCGTGCTCCAAATATTCTTTATTTTCTATGTCGGCCCCCAATTTGGGGTGTGGCTGTCACCATGGACGGCGGGGATGGTCGCGATTGGCCTCCACTACGCGGCGTACCTGTCCGAAGTGTATCGTGGAGGCATTGAGAGCGTACCCAAGGGCCAGTGGGAGGCGGCCACTGCGATAAACCTGACTACGACTCAAACGTACTGGCGGATCGTCCTTCCTCAGGCATTACCTCCGTCCCTGGCAGGTATGGGGAACTACCTCGTCGGGATATTCAAAGACACGCCCATGCTTTCAGTCATTGGCGTTGGTGAATTGATGCATACAGCGAACGCGATCGGATCCGAAAGTTACCGCTTTTTGGAACCCTACACCCTGGTCGGCGTGATCTTCCTTGCCATATCGCTACCCACCGCGGCCCTGATCCGTTTACTGGAGGGTTGGGTGCGTCGCACATTAGGGATGAGTTGAATGAGTGAGGACATGACGGCATTTCCACTGCGGCTTGAAGGCGAAAACGCGCCAATGGTCCGATTTATGAACGTGTCCAAGAGCTACGGCGAACTCACTGTGCTCGACCAGCTAAATTTGGACGTTGAGCCGGGTGAGATGATGACGATCATCGGCCCTTCCGGTTCAGGAAAAACGACCGTTCTGCGAATGTTAATGACGCTTGAGACTATCAATAAAGGCGTCATTTATGTCGATGGGGAACCCCTCACGCACATGGTGAAGAATGGCGTTCTTGTTCCCGCAAACAAAGTGCACTTTCGAAGGATGCGCGCCAAGATTGGCATGTGTTTTCAGCACTTCAATCTGTTCCCTCATATGACAGCGCTACAGAACTGCATGGAAGGGCCAGTGCAGGTCCTCGGACTCACAAAGGAAAGCGCGCGTCAGCGAGCCGAGGAATTGCTGGAAATGGTAGGCATGTCGGACAAGCGAGATCATCATCCGTCCCGCCTTTCTGGCGGTCAGCAGCAGCGTGTCGCAATTGCTCGAGCCCTTGCCATGCGGCCAAAGGTGATGCTGTTCGATGAGGTAACGTCAGCACTTGATCCAGAAGTCATAAACGAAGTTACTGGCGTTATCCGCAAGCTCGTAGGAGAGCATCATCTAACGATGATGATGGTAACGCACCAAATGGGATTCGCTAGGGACATATCTGACAGGGTATGCTTCTTCTACGGTGGGAAGATTGAAGAACAAGGTGCACCTACCGATCTCTTTGGCAGCCCAAAGAAGCAGAGAACTAAGCAGTTTCTGAGCGCGGTCAAAGAAGCAGTATGACAGCTTGCTGAGGCGTCGTTTCGACAGAGCTCATGTGCTGACAATCACAATTGGAAGGTAGAAGTGATGCATTATGTTCTACAGGTATGCACTAATGTATCTGGTGCGAAGTCATGAGTAACTGTCTGACTGTGGAGGAATACAGAGCAATAGCGGGATCAATTCAGCTACCAACGCAAGTTTTCATAGACGGAACGTTTCGACCGGCTATCTCGGGAAAGACCTTCGAATCCATAAACCCAGCGACGGGCAAGGTGCTTGCTAATATTGCCGCTTGTGACAAGAATGATGTGGATCTCGCAGTGGCTAAGGCTCGCGAGGCCTTCAAGGATGGCCGCTGGTGCAAGATGCTGCCTGCAGACCGTAAGGCTGTGCTGCTGCGTTTGGTTGAGCTTTTGGGGCGCAATGCGCGCGAACTGGCTGTGATGGAGTCAATCGACAGCGGTAAGACGATCTACGATTGCGAGACCGTTGACCTTCCCGAAGCCATTAACTGCATAAAATGGCATGCCGAGGCGATAGACAAGATTTACGATCAGGTGTCACCCGCATCAGATGGTCACATTGCGATGATCGTGCGTGAGCCCATCGGCGTCGTCGGCCTTGTCTTGCCCTGGAACTTCCCACTGCTAATGCTGGCGTGGAAAATTGGGCCGGCGCTGGCGGCGGGCTGTTCCGTTGTCGTCAAACCCGCGGAGGACACATCGCTTACAACCCTTCGTGTCGCCGAGCTGGCGCATGAAGCAGGGGTTCCTAAAGGAGTGCTAAATGTCGTTACGGGCTCCGGATCTGATGTTGGCCAGCCGCTAGGCCTGCACGCGGACGTCGATATGGTGTCCTTTACCGGTTCTACCGAAACGGGCCGACGGTTCTTACGCTATGCCGCCGACAGCAATCTCAAGGAAATTGTTCTGGAAATGGGCGGCAAAAACCCCTGTATAGTGATGGATGATGCCGAGAACTTGGAAAGCGTTGCTGCCCATGTGGTGAACGGTGCTTTTTGGAACATGGGAGAGAACTGTTCTGCTATATCCCGGCTCATAGTTCACAAAGACGTAAAAGCCCCCTTGCTGGAGCGCATCGTGGCATGTGCTCGCGAATGGCCGCTAGGCGACCCGCTTGACCCGGAGAACCGTATTGGTGCCCTCGTCTCGAAAGCGCATTTCGACAAGGTTTGTTCCTATCTTGATGGGGGCGAGAAGTTGTACATCGGCGGTTCGACCGTCGACGGCATATATGTAGAACCCACCGTAATGGATGTGTCCAGCAATCAGGCAAGAGCCGCCCGCGACGAGATTTTCGGACCGATCCTATCAGTCATAACTGTCGAAAGCCTTGATGAAGCGATCCAAATCGCCAACGATACTGATTATGGTCTAGCAGCGTCAATCTTCACCGGAAATGCAAAAAGAGCGCTCCATGGTGCACGAAGTTTAAAGGCTGGGACCGTGACCGTTAACAGCTTCGGAGAAGGAGACGCCTCTACTCCATTCGGGGGATACAAGCAATCTGGCTTTGGAGGACGCGACAAATCGATCCATGCACACGATCAATATACTCAGCTCAAAACCATTTGGTTGGATTTGTCGTGAGGGGTTGATGCATTGAGGCGGCAGCCCGCTGATGCCGCCGGATGATGACCATCGGCTGGAGGAGTGTCTCGTCCTTCCCAATACGTTCAACGCTGGTAAGCCAGCAAGGTCGTCATACCCGATCTCTACAAGGGAGGTTGGCATTTCCGGCGTTATCCAACATCCGCCGGCTTGAGGGATGCGAAGGTCATTGTCGCTATCAACAAGGACGAGGAGGCACGGACTTCCAAGTTGCGACACAGCCTGATCGGCGCTCTTTCCGTCAAAGTCCGGCCGGATGGCTCTCCGCTTCTTATCTGAGCGGGGTGGCCGATGGATGAAGGTGTGCTGGGCTCAAACCGTCGACCCTCGTTCAAAATTCTAAATGAATCTCCAACTGTTTGACCATCTTCGCCGCGCTAATATCTTTTAGCCGATTATGCCAGTTATGCCGGGTTGGCAAGAGCACGATGCTCGCAGCAGCGCGCGAGGCATGGGGGCGCCAAGGCTACACGGTTTACGGCGCGGCCTTGTCGGGCAGACGGCCGAGGGGTTGCCCGCGAAACCAGTCCCGTTCGATACCGCCGACCTGAACGTCATCAACCCTTGGGACATCTCGCAATGATGGTCGGGGCGAATCGGCCGACCATCTCTCCACCAAACTCGGCATGCTAACGCCGTTCTCAGGAGTGCCATCCACACACGCACCCCTCTACGCAGCGCTCAAAGCTAGAAAAATCAGCCGAAGCCAACCCCAGGGCCGGATTGTGAGGTTCTGTATCCGTTCGCAAATGCCGGATAATCAGAGCACTTTCGTGTCGTGAGGCCGCGGCCGAAGACCTACGAACGAGGTCGTTAGAGAGCGTTGATGTGTGATGGCGTAGAAGGAGAAATGACCGGCGGTGTTTTTGGTGGCATGGACGCGAGCCAAGAAACGAAAAATGATTTCGGCGAACCAGTTGAAGCGCTTTCCTCATAAAGAGCCATGTAGTCAGCGCCCCTTACCCGCACGTTCGGTTCTAATTCCACGAGATCGCCGCGCAATAGAAGATCTTCGATGACAAGCAGTGGAGCTACAATCGCGCCCTGGCCGGCAAGAGCGGCCTCCAGGGCGATATAAAAGTGTGGGAAAGATGCGGCGCCTGAGGCGAGCCTCAACGGCGCGGAAGCCGCAAGCAGCCATGTCTCCAATTCTCCCGGCCGGGTGTCAGCCTTCAAGAGAGGTATTTCCTCAATGGCTAAGAACCCGGGCGCGCGGCCACCTGCAAGTCGTGGATGACAAACAAGCGTCAGTTCTTCGCGAAGAAAAACAACCGACTTTAGGGAAGGCGGCACAGGCCCGCCGCGCCTTATGGCCACGTCGAAGGGAATATCGTGCCAGTTCTCCGGCGTATGTGTTTGACGCACTCGGACCCCCGTCGTCTTATGCGCGGAATGAAACTCCGGGAGCCGCGGAATAAGCCACCGCATCGAGAACGTGGCGGGAGCGATCACACGCAGCTGCGCCTCACTTGTTTCCTCAAACAGTGTGCTGAGAGACTGCGAAATCAGATTGATCGCCATCCCGACGCTGTCCGACAGTCGCACTGCCGCTGGCAAGGGAGCCATATGGCGCCTGTTTTCGGCAAAGAGCGCCTCTCCGACCCATGTCTCAAGTGCCTTGATGTGCTTGCTGACCGCACTGTGCGTGACGAACAGTTCCTTCGCCGCCGCTGTGACACTTCCAGTTCGAACAACGGATTCAAGCGCTATTAATGATTTCAAAGGCGGAAGGCGTTGCTGCATTCTGTTCCTTTTTCTCACACGATGACAGAAGTAAAATCGATTTACTTGCTTACGTTCATCGGAATATATACCCAACAAAGCACTGATGTTATTCGATTCATGAAAATAAGATATAATAATAGCTATGAATCATGACAGTTTTATAACAGGAGTCCGATTTTGCTGCGCAAAAATACTTCGGGTGAATACGATCAAGCATCAACTCTGATCAACGGCCGAGATTATTGCTGGCCGCGGCGGCCAACCGTGGTGGTGTGTTTCGACGGTTGCGATCCCGCCTATGTTGAAGCTGCGAGTGCAGCCGGAGCCATTCCAACCCTGGACGCGATGCGCCGTAATGGTTTCGCCACGGTCGCGCTCGCGGCGATGCCCACCTTTACCAATCCCAACAATATCTCGATCGTGTGCGGTGCCCCCCCATCGGTTCATGGCGTGTCTGGAAACTACTATCTCGACCGAGAAACCGGCCGTGAAGTCATGATGGTGGACGCGACCCCGATGCGTGCCGATACAATTCTCGGACGCTTTTCCGAGGAGGGAGCCAACGTCGTAGCGATCACTGCCAAAGACAAGCTGCGCAAGGCGCTCGCGCGCAACCTCAAGGGAATCGCCTTTTCGGCCGAAAAGGCCGCTGAATGCACGATGGCCGAGAACGGCATTGAAGACGTGCCTGGCCTGGTCGGACGAAAGGCCCCCGAGCAATATTCCGCCGATCTGTCGCTTTATGTTCTCGATGCCGGCATCAAGCTGATCGCCGAACAGAAACCCGATCTTATCTATCTGTCCCTATCTGATTATGTGCAGCATAAGCATGCGCCAGCGACACCGCAGGCCGACGCTTTCATGGCGGCGGTGGATCAGCGTCTTTCAGTTCTTTTCGATCTGGGTGCTGTTGTTGGCATCGTCGCCGATCACGGCATGAACGACATGTCCTCACCCTCAGGTGGACCGAACGTTCTCTATCTCGGCGATAAGTTGGAGGAGGAATTTGGTGAAGGCAGTGCCAAGGTCATCTGCCCGATTACCGATCCCTTCGTTCGTCATCACGGCGCACTGGGTGGTTTTGTACGCATTCATCTGAGGAAGCCAGATTTGGAGCCCGAGCGGGTCGCTGCCTTGCTCCGGACCCTTCCCGGCATCGAAGATGCGCTCACGCGCGAGGACGCATGCGCCCGCTTTGAATTGCCGGCGGACAAAGAAGGTGATGTCGCGGTGATCGCCTGCAAAGGTGTAGCGCTTGGTGCGCGCGCTGTGGATCATGATCTGTCGGCCCTTGAGGGTGAAAACCTGCGTTCTCATGGCGGGCTCGCCGAACAAAGGGTACCATTCATCCTATCTCATCCGCTGCGGTCCGAATATGCGGCGCGCGCAAGAAGCTCGACGTTGCGCAACTTCGACATCTTCGAGTTTGCACTCAACGGCGTGGAGGCGTGAATGCGACGCGTTGCTGCTGTCATTCTCGACGGATTGAGGCGCGACTTCGTTCGTCCTGAGGCAACCCCTAACCTTGCGCGACTGAAAGAACGTTCCACCTGGTTTACCGCGCACCGCAGTGCCGTGCCATCGGTCACGCGAGTATGCTCATCAAGCTTCGCGACCGGTAGCTACCCGGCCCGGCATGGCCTTGAAGGCAATTCTCTGGCGCTGCTGGAGAATGATCGTTTGGTTATCCACGATGCAGGTCATCCCGATTTCTTGCAACACCGCCGGCGAGTGACCGGAAAATCATTGATCGTGCCTACATTGGCCGAGCGTATCGCGGAATTCGGCGGCGCGGTAACATTCTCCAACGTCTCGCCTGGCGCGGCTTACGCCCATGATCCGGATGGTCATGGCTTCGTCTATCATCGCACCGGCTCCTATGGGCCGGGACGCGATCCAGTTCCGGAGGACGCCGCCCTCAACATCGGCATCGACGTTGCCGGAGATCGCGCCATGACTCAGCGCTTCATCAAGGAGGCACTGACGGATCGGCGCCCGGCGCTTTCACTGTTGTGGCTTGGTCATCCCGACACCACGCAGCATGAGGTACCGCTCGGCTCCCCGGAGCATCTTCAGGTACTTCGAGACGCCGATGACCATGTTGGGCTTATCATTGATCGCGTCAATCTGCTCCGGGCTGACAAGGAAGATGTGCTTCTGATCGTCGGCTCGGATCACGGCCATCAGACGGTACATGCGGTGGTCGATGTCGAGGACGAGGTCGCCAGGCTTGGTTTCGCCGATCCGCTCGCGGCTGGCGATTTGGTCGTCGTGCCGAACGGCACCGCCGTGCTGATCTATGCCAGTCCGGCCGGCCGGCGCCACGTTCCGGCCCTTGCCGAACGCCTCCGGGACCAGACATGGGCCGGCCCGGTGTTTGCGGGCGAAGCACTGGGCGACATCGGCCAAAGCGATGCGCGCGGTCTGGCGGTCTTCGTGTCCATGGCCTCCGACGACCAGCCGAACGAATTCGGCGTTCCCGGGCGCAGCTTCGCCGCCAAGCCACTGGCCGGTAAGCCCGACAGGCTGGGCTGCGGCCAGCATGGCGGCCTGGGTGCCTATGAGCAATCCCCCTTTCTGATGATCGACGGCGTAGGCTTTGCTCCGGGCGCGGTCCGTTCCAGCTCCTGCTCGCTCGTCGACATCGCCCCGACCATCCTCGCTCATCTCGCCCTCCCAACTGAGGGCTGCGATGGCCTGCCGCTTCAGACAACCACTTGATTATCCACTTATTTTGAAACCGATTCACGAGGGACGACAATGACCACTGACAACCTGCTTGCGAAAACTCCGGCCGCCGCGGCGCTGTCGCGCCGCCATGTCCTCCAACTCGGTGCCGGCCTTGGTATCGGAGCGGCCAGCGGTCTGCTGCTCGGGCCCAAAGGCGCCCTGGCTCAATCGCCGCACAAAGGCGGCGTCGCCCGCATCGCCACAGAGATCAGCGATGCGACAGCCAGCCTCGACCCGATCAAGATCCTGACCAATACGGACATTGCCCGGGCCTTCCAGATCTATAATACGCTGGTGCGTATCGACGAGAAGCTCCAGGTTCAGCCAGCGCTCGCAGAATCCTTCGAAATGGCCAAGCCGGACGCCACCGAGTGGGTGTTCAAGCTGCGTCGCGACGTTACCTTCCACAACGGCAAGACCTTCACGTCTTCCGATGTCGTCTGGAACATCAACCGGCACATCGACAAGAAAAGCGAGTCGCGCGCGAAATCTCTGCTCTCGGGCGTCAGGGAAGTGAAGGCTGACGGGCCCGAGACCGTCCGCTTCGTTCTCAATGCGCCGAACGTCGATTTTCCCGTGGTCCTCGGCATGCCCTTTGTGGTGATGGCGCCGGAAGGCCAGACGGACTTTTCCATGCCGATCGGCACCGGCCCCTTCCAGATGAAGGAATATACGCCGGGCGGCACATCCTCGGCCGTTCGCTACGACGGCTACTGGAACGCCGACGCAGTCTTCCTGGACGGCATTGAGGTCGTGGCCATTGCCGAACCGGCTAACCGCCTGAACGCCGTTCTCGCTGGTGACCTCGATTTCATCATGAGCACGGACGTCGCTTCGCTGCCCTTGCTCGACCGTTCCACTGTTGCGGAAAAGGTATTCGTCCGTGCCGGTCAGATCGTCGCGATCGCCATGATGTGCAAGCAGGCCCCCACCAACAACAACGATCTTCGGCTTGCGCTCAAATATCTGCAGGATCGCGAGCGCGTGCGCACCAGCGTGTACAAGGGTTTCGCTCAGATCGCCAACGATCATCCGGTTTCGCCGATCGATCCGGTCTATTTCGCCGATCTGCCGATCCGGCCCTATGACGTCGATAAGGCGAGATTCCATCTCAAGAAGGCGGGAATGGAAAACGCTTCACTCGAAGTCTATGTCGCGCCAGGCGTCGGCCCGGGTCTGATCGACCAGATGCTGCTTTTCCAGCAGACCGCAGCTCCCGCGGGTCTCAAGATCAAGGTCAATCAGGTGCCGGGAGCAGGCTATTGGGGCAGCGTCGCCGGGAAGCATCCGCTGACCAGCACCCATTCCAACATGCGCCCCCGTGCCGATCTTTTCTGGACACCCTACATGTCATCGAAGGCGGGCGCGGCAAGCGATACCGGCTTTGTCGACAGCCGTATCGATAACCTGCTCGACGCGGCGCGTGCGGAAGTCGACGTTGCCAAACGCAAGCAGCATTGGTGCGATCTGCAGACGATCATCCACGAAGAAGGCGGCTACATGGAAGCGGCCTTCCCCGACTATCTGCACGCCAAATCCCGGCGGCTGCAGGGTGTCGTCGCGCATCCCATGGGCGGGCTCAGCAATTTCCTGAGCGGTGAAGGATGGTGGTTCAACGACTGAGCCTGACCCTCGGGTTCCAGTCCATCGAGGAGTAGCGGTTTTGCTGCAAATGATCGTAAGACGCATCATCTTTGGTGCTTTGACGCTGTTGTTGGTCGCGACGATAATATTTGTCGCGACCGAGCTCCTGCCGGGCGATGCCGCGTTGCACATTCTGGGAAGAGACGCCACAGCGGAAAACCTCGCCGCCATGCGCGAACGGCTGGGGCTCGGACAGCCGTCTTATCTGCGCTACCTCGATTGGCTCGGCCACCTCGTCATCGGCGATCTCGGGACCTCGTTTGGCACCAACATGCCGGTCGCACCGCTCGTCGCCGATCGCCTTTGGAACACAATGCGGCTCGCCGCATTCGCCGCCCTTCTCTGCATGCCGCTGGGTTTCCTGCTGGGCGTTCGCTCGGCAATTCATGCCGGATCGGTGTTCGATCGATCGACGGGGATTGTCGCGCTCGTCGTTGCATCCTTGCCGGAATTCTTTCTCGGTCTGAGCTTAGTGTTCCTGTTCGCCGTGCAATTAGGCCTATTTCCCGCTATCGCCGTCGTGCGCCCGGGGCAGGATGCCGTTGCCTTCCTGCGCTCCGCCTTCCTCCCCGCACTGACGCTGGCTCTTTCCATGATCCCGCATCTCGTGCGCATGACGCGCGCGGCAATCATGGCCGAACTGACCAGCAGCTATGTCGAGACCAGCGTTCTGAAGGGCGTTTCGCGCTCGGCGATCATCTGGGGGCATGTGCTCCCCAACGTACTCGGATCGCTGATCTCCACGTCCGCGCTGATCCTTGCCTATCTCATCGCCGGCGTCGTCGTGGTCGAAACCGCCTTCGCATTTCCTGGCATCGGCCGCCTGATGGTCGACGCCGTTGCCAACAAGGACATGCCGCTCATTCAAGCCAGCGCGCTGGTGATGTCGGCGGTCTATGTCGTGACCAACTTGCTGGCCGACCTGTTTGCAGTGCTCGCCAGCCCCCGGATCGCGGAGGCCCGATGACCGATATCCGTCTCAATCTCCCGCTCGAAAGGCCCTTTACCGCAGCCATTCCGGTGCGATCCTGGGTCGGCATCGGCATCCTGGCCGTTCTGGCGCTACTCGTCTGCGCCGCACCGCTTCTGACATCGTTCGGCGAAGGTCAGATCATATCCGACGAGAGTTTTGCCTTTCCCGCCAATGCCGGCTGGCTCGGAACCGACCATCTGGGCCGGGACCTGTGGTCGCGGCTCCTCTACGGCGGCCGCTTTACGCTTCTGATCGCATTGGTGACGACGGTCATCACCTTCCTCGCCGGCGCCGGCATCGGCTTCTTCTCGGGGCTGGCGGGTGGTCTCGTGGATGACATCATAGGCCGCACCGTCGACGCGGTGCTTTCCATCCCCTCGATCATCCTGGCGCTTCTGGTGATCAACGCGCTCGGCACGTCGATCCCTACCGTCGTCGGCATCGTGGCGCTCATCGAAGCCTGCCGCGTCTTCCGGCTGGCGCGGGCGCTCGCGCTACAGATCGGCGCGCTGGACTATGTCGACGCCGCGCGGGCGCGGGGCGAGAGCCTCCTCTGGCTGGCGGTCCGGGAAGTTCTGCCGAATGCGACCGGCATGCTGGCGGCCGAGTTCGGCCTGCGCTTCACCTACATCATCCTGTTCATCTCCGCCCTTTCCTTCATCGGCCTTGGCGTTCAGCCGCCCACGGCCGACTGGGGCGTCATGGTGCGGGAAAATTCACAGGGCCTGCTCTATGGCTCGCCGGCCGCCCTGCTGCCGGCCGCCGCGATCGCCGTCGTGACCATCAGCATCAATCTCATCATCGATGGTTTCGTCGAGCGAGATCAGGGCAACCGCACGCCGGAGATGCTACCATGACCGCACTGATCGAAGTTCACGGCCTCAAGGTCGAGGTCGGGCGCGCGGAGGGGACCACGGTTCCGGTTCTTTCCGGCATCGACCTGGCGATCGCATCCGGCGAGGTGGTGGCGGCGATCGGCGCTTCCGGATCCGGCAAATCGACCCTGGGCCTGGCTCTCGCCGGCTATACCCGCCCCGGTGCCCGGGTCACCGCCGGCCGCATCCTTTTCGAGGGCAGGGACCTGCTGACCCTGCCGGGGCGAGAATTGCGCAAAATGCGCGGCGGAGAGATCGCGTTCGTGCCGCAAAGCGCGGCCGCGGGTTTCAATCCGGCATTAACGATCACACAACAGGTGGCCGAGCCTGCCATCGCCTCGGGCCTGAACGTCCGCGAGGCGAGGCAGCTGGCACAAAGGCTTTACGGCGAACTGGGATTGCCTGATCCTAGGGGGTTTGGTGATCACTACCCGCATCAGGTCAGCGGCGGCCAATTGCAGCGCGCCGCGGCCGCAATGGCTTTCGCTGGCCGGCCGAAGCTGATCGTCTTCGATGAGCCCACGACCGCGCTCGACGTTACCACGCAGGTGGGCGTGCTCGCCGCGTTTCGCGATCATATCCGCCGAAGCAATGTCGCCGCATTCTATATTTCGCATGACCTTGCTGTGGTAGCGCAATTGGCCGACCGCATAGTGGTGCTCGAACAGGGACGAATTGTCGATGAAGGCAGTGTCTCCGCCATCCTCGGCGGTCGATCGCGCGCGGCGAGCACGCCGAAAAAGGCGGCGCCAACCGCAGTACCGGCAGAGCCGTTACTGGCGGTTCGGAACCTGACGGTTCGCTATCCCAGGCAAATCAGGCACGCCATCGCGGACCTCACTTTCGATATCGGGCAAGGCGAAATCGTCGGCGTCGTCGGCGAATCCGGCTCGGGAAAGTCGACGCTGGGAAGGGTCCTCTCGGGCCTCGTGACGCCCCAGTCCGGGGAGATCACGTTCGGCGGCCTGGCAGTGTCCGCCGACGTCAGGCGGCGGCCGCGCGATCTCCAGCGGCGCATCCAGATCGCGTTTCAATCGGCCGATGTCGCGCTCAATCCCCGCCAAAGGATCCGCGATATCCTCGGCCGACCCATGACGCTTTTTCGGAAACTGGACGGCCGCGGGCGTGACAGCGAGATCGCCGCTCTTCTCGAGCTGGTGGAATTGCCATCCGACCTCGCCGGGCGTTTTCCCTGCCAGCTCTCCGGCGGCCAAAAGCAACGCGTCAATCTCGCGCGCGCATTGGCGGCCGAGCCCGACCTGCTCATCTGCGACGAAGTCACCTCGGCGCTCGACGAACCCTTGCGCGAGGCCATCATCGATCTCCTTCGGCGGCTCAACGAAAAGCGGCGGCTGGCGATGCTGTTCGTCACCCACGATCTGTCGACCATTGCCGATTTCGCCGACAGGCTTGTCGTCCTCCAGCAGGGCCGCATCGTCGAGACGGGACCGGCGCGGCATCTGATCGAACGGCCGCAACATCCCTATTCCGCGGAACTGGTTCACTCGATCCCGCAGCCCGATTCCGGCTGGCTCGATGTCGCGCTCGTTCGACGGGCCGCCAATCTTCGAGCGACCGCTGATGGCAGAACAGACGCTTTGTCGGCTCAGACGCGAACCCACGGAAAGATTATCACCATACCGGGAGAAAATTATGAGCGCATCGATGGGTGAAGTCGGCAACGACACGGACATTTCTGAAGAAGAGCAAACCTTGCGGGTCGATCTCGCAGCGGCGTATCGCCTTGCAGATCATTTTGGATGGGGCGATCTTACCTCAGCTCATTTCTCCGCAGCCATCCCCGGCGAGAAGAATGTGTTTCTCGTCAACCCTTACCCGAGCTATTTTCACCAGCTTTGCGCTAGCCATCTGATCAAACTGAATATGGATGGTAAGCAAGTTGGAGGACCGCCAAGCAATGTGAATCCTGCTGGCTTCACCATTCACAGTGCCGTGCACATGGCCCGCCCTGACGCGGGTTGCGTGATGCATGTTCACACCGTCGCGGGCATGGCTTTGAGTGCTCTCGACTGCGGGTTACTGCCATTGACGCAGCACGCATTGATATTCAACGAATCTATCGGATACCACGATTACGAGGGTATAGCCGATGATTTGGCCGAACGGGAACGGCTTGTCGCCGATCTTGCGAACCACAAAGCAGTAATCCTGAGAAACCACGGATTCTTGGTAGTAGGCCGAACAATTCCGGAAGCTTTCAAGACCATGTTCTACCTTGAGAAGGCAGCCACTGCACAATTGATGGCGATGGCAGCCTGCGCCAGTGGCGCGAAGATGGTTCAACCGAAGCCCGAAGTTTGCAAAAAAACCGCAGCGCAATATCGAGAGTTCGGGGTGTTCGGGACCGACGATTGGCCGGGGCATCTCAAGACGTTGGATGCCCAGGATCCATCCTTCAGAAATTAATCGAGGAACGCGTTGCTATCAACGTGGCTTGAAGCGGCGATTGCGAGGCGCTCGTCGCCGCTAACAACGTCGGTTTGTCTCACGAATCCCTAACTGCCGACGAAATGCGCCAGTACGGCTAACGTCAACCCATAACTGAAACGGAATGACATTCATGATTTTGCATCCTCTTTCAACCCAGATCGTTGGCAGCTATGCGAAGCCGCAATGGCTTGCACGGCACCAAAAAATGCGAGCACTCGATGGAAGCTGGTGGCGCCCGGAGCCTGAAGTACTGCAGGAAGCAAAGCGTGACGCTGTGCGGCTCGCGATCTACGAGCAAGAACGGGCAGGAATCGATATCGTCACCGATGGCGAAGCGCAGCGTGCGGCTTGGGATCGGGATTTCTTCGGTGCTTTGTCTGGGGTCGATATTGAGCATACGGAGGTTGCGGTTGTCGCCGCAGAAGAGCATCACCATCATCATCGCGACGAGACTGGCTGGGAAGAGTATAGCGAGATTGGTCGCGTCAAGCCTATCGTGACTGGTCCATTGCAGTTTCAGAGATCAGTTGCGACCAATGAAGTTCTCTTCGCGAAAAGCGTAGCACGGCAACCGTTGAAGGTTGCGATGGCCGGTCCGCTCTCCTTATCGCAGCAGTTGGTTGACCGGCATTACGGAGATGAAGAGGCGTTGATTTTGGCACTCGCGGCTGCCTTGAATATGGAGATGCGTGCGCTCCAGGCCGCTGGTGCCGATATCCTTCAAATCGACGAGGGCTCATGGCATTTTGACGTTGACCTTGCGCGGCGAGTTGGCCAGCGCGCAATTGCCCGCATGGTGGAAGGCATAACAGTGCCGACGATCGTCCACGTCTGCTACGGCTATTCGATCGTATATAAGGAAAAGTCGCCAAGCGCGCTATACCCGGAAGTCTTGCAGCTCCTGAGTGATTGCCCCGTTACTGGGATTAGCCTTGAATACGAGCAGCCTTCTCACACTCCCGATATCTTGAGCCATTGCGGAAACAAGCATGTCTTGATTGGTCTGCTTAATCTTGGCGACCATGAGGTAGAGAGCGCGGATCACGTCGCGAGCCGCCTACGTGCTGCTTTTGACGTAGTCCCCGCGGAGCGACTGCACCCCTGCTCTGACTGCGGCATGTGGTTCCTGCCTCGGGACGTAGCTTATGGGAAAATCAAAGCTCTAGTAGAGGGCACCCGTAAGGCTCGAAATCATGTCGAGAAAACCTTTACCAACGTAGGCGCGCTTGCGTAATAAAAAGTTGCTTAGCGCGCCAAAACGGTCCTCACGCTTTCACTTGCTGATGCGGGTCAGCCGTTAGCCGTACCGTCAGTCCGCGGCTATGCCGCTCACAGCGGCGTACCGCGGTCATTACGGGGTACTGTCGGGACTATGGTCCTAACCGTGCCCGACGATGTTCTTCAACTCGACTGCACCGCGGGGGGGGCGCGCCAGCTTCAGATCGCCAACATCACAGCCGCGTCCGAAGTTTTGGCAGCACGCGAGAACGGCGAAGAGCAAAAATCTCGGCGCGTATACTTCTCAGATAGACGCCGATCTTTAGTTCCTAGCGACGCCATCACGATGGATAACTTCGGCGACACCCAGATCACTCAAAGAAGCGCTCCCGATGGGCATCCTAACATTATGCCGCCTTCGAGTACGACAGGCCCGTAAGAACACTTCGCGCGAACAACTCTGGCTCCTCAGCCATCATGAAGTGACCTGTGCCAGGGATATTGATCCGAATTGTGCAACCCGCGTTGACCCAGTCGGGCACGTCCCAGCCGACTGCAGATTTTTCTCCTGCGATGAGGTAGATTGGTATGCCTAATGTCAGGACCTCTTTGATTCCCAATAAATAGCTGTCTGAGCTTGTTGCTGTGACAACGGCTTTTGCTTGTGCCTGAATGGTAGTGGCCGGTTGGTTATCAAGCCAACCTTTGGCAAGGGCGGTGGTCCACGGCGTTGTGGCAACGCCAGCGGATGAAAACCACTCGCCCGGGTCAGCACGATAGCCATTCATTATCGCTGCCACCTCTACCTCTTCTATTACAGCTAACGCACCGGTCCAGAAGGCGTCTTTAAGCGTAAAATTTCCTTCTACGCTTGTATAAGAAGCTATGAGATCCGGCCTTAATTGGCACACAAGAGCAGATACGGCACCGCCAACAGAGTGGCCAACGAGATGAATTTCTCTACGTCTAGATTGTTGATGTACCGTACGACGTGATCAGCTTGATCGTTCAACGCGAGGCCACTAACATCGACTTGACGGTATTCACCATACCCAATTAATTCTGGGGCGTGGACGCTTCTCCCGCCAAACGCGGACAAAATTCGCTTGTCTTGAAGGTTTCCAAAGAGCCCATGGACAAGGACAATTGGCGCATTCTGATGCAACATATAATTCCTAGGAATGCCCGCCGCGCGGCCGGAGTTCAAGCTTAATCTCGCGTCGTTCTGCAATAAAATAATCGCTCTAAACTTACCAGCGATTTTACGCGCAACCGCAGCCTGCGGTCCGGAAGGTGTCTTCGCGTGAGAGGTGAGCCACGTCCCGCAAACCCTGACAAGAGGATGCTTTCCAGAATACTGCCGACCTTGCCCGGCCTTTGATGCTGGTGTCCAGCTCAGCCTAAGGTTCATAGCGGACGCGCATGATGGTCTGTCGACTGGTTATGAACTTCCTGGCGACAGCCGAAACACTCATCCCCGCTGCGAGATTGTCGCGCACATCCTGCTTCTGTTTGTCGTTGAGAGTCGACGGGCACCCGAGAGCCTTGCCTTCTGTCTTGGCACGCTTGAGGCCACCGAGCTTGCAGCGGCGCTCGACACCATCGTCAGGTCCAATGCGCCGTTCGCCAGGCACTGCCGCGGAACGCCTGTCCCGGCGCGCGATGGGTTCAGCCTGTCAGTTACGCGTCGACATCGCCTATCGCGGCCGTACCGGCGACGGCATGTTGCGGCATCCGTCCTTCAAAATGTCGCTGGCATTCAGTGAGGCGCGCGCCGGCGAGCTCTAGGAGCGCGTAGGCTATCTCGTCCTCGGTCCAGCCGGATTCCGCTGCGCGCTCAACCAATTCCTGGAGGGCCGGTTCCAAGGTGATCTGGCATTGCAGGCCGCGGTCCGGATGGTCGGCCGGGCAGCTTGGTTCCACGATCATAACGCTCGATCGCTTCATTGCAGGCCATGGGCTCTCGCCCCTCTCCTTTTGCCACGCGAGGCGCGCCAGCTCACGTGTTGTTCGTGCGCGGCTCGGCAACCGCTTCATCTTGTCAACCAGCCGCTCCAGCGATCCCGCGCGTTCCAACTCCGTAAAGAAATGATGCGGCGTGACGCTACCGAGCCGGTGCATCTCGGCCAGCTTCCACACATACGGATAGTCGACCATGAAATCGGATCGAGGCGAGGCCTTGGACGGTTCAGCCTTGGTCAGGATGCCGCCCCCCACGAGCCGATCAGCCTTCTCGATGATTTGGCGCACCCTTGTTGTCGACAAGCCATGTTCCTGCGCCAGGTCGGCGAAGCTCTTGCCCTTCAGAAAGCCTTCGACCAGGGCGACGTTCCTATCGACGGTCGGGCTAAACCCCCAACAGGCGCGCAGTTTTTCCAGCATCATCCCGTTTGTTCATCCGGTTGTTCGCGCCCCTGCAAACCCTAACCGGCCAAATCGGCGCTTGGAAGACCCACCAGCGGTGTGGTCAACGCCTGACGTGACCGGGTTCTCGTATTCGGTGAAGGTGGTGCGGTTGAGGCCCAGGCCAGCCGTGATACCGAGCCTGTCGGTGGGATGCGCCCGGACCTTCAGATCGATGCCCTGGCCGTGACCTCCCCGACATTCTGCAGGTACTGAACCGGCTGCATGCCGACAAACATCTGGTAGTCTGTCGTGACATCGTAGTAGGCCGCCAGCGACGCCTCCAGCGTACCGTCCAGGACCGGTACTTGATCCCGAGCTCACCGTCGGGCGCGTAGCGCAGCCGCAATCGGCCGTTCCGATCGTCGTCCCGCCCAGCTTCGATGACATCATACTGCATGGATCGATTCCTTCATGCCGGGACGGCTCAATTCGGATCCTCGCCAGCGCCGATGACATCTTCTCTCGTCACCTCGGCAATCTCCTTGTGAAAGCGGATCATTTCGACCTTCTCGCTCGGCCGCATGATGCCGATCACGGTCTCAATGGCGGGACAATTCTCGTCCCGACAGGCAAGTTCGGTGATCGACACGACAACAGCATCGTCGAGGCTATACAGCTCGCGCACCCCTGCCTTGATCTGCCGGGTCTTCTCGGGAAGTGCCCGGCGCGGCGCAAACGGGTTGGCGAGACGATTCATCTTCTTTTTGTGGCTCCGCGACCCGGAAGGTTCCGTCACCTCCGGCTTGGAGGCAGCGGAATCTGACGATCATGCTTGAGGACTTATGCGTTCAGCGCGGTGACCGGACCGGGTTCGGCTCGGCATTTCATGAAGCCGTCCTCGACGATCTCTTTCGGCAGATTGCGGCCGATGAAGACGAGACGGCTCACGCGCGGCTCATTGTCCTTCCAGGGGCGCTGGTGATCGCCCTCGAGCAGCATGTGGAC
This sequence comes from Mesorhizobium delmotii, assembly GCF_900149755.1. Classification (NCBI taxonomy): domain Bacteria; kingdom Pseudomonadati; phylum Pseudomonadota; class Alphaproteobacteria; order Hyphomicrobiales; family Phyllobacteriaceae; genus Mesorhizobium; species Mesorhizobium delmotii. The sequence goes on from NZ_FUIG01000019.1 coordinate 49,899, forward strand.
GGCCTGAACGACGAAGCGGTCGTCGTCATCCTTGAATGAGAGGATGCCCTTCATGCGCAGGATGTCCATGCCGAAACGCTGAGTGATCATCTGCGTCCAGGGCAGGAATTTTCTCGGATCGAGCGGCTGCTCGGTCACGAGAGAGAAACTCGTCACATGGTCGTCATGCTCGTGCTCGTGATCGCCATCCAGAAAATCAGGCTCGGCGCTCCGCGCGGCCAGATAAACCATCAAGCGAGCAATGTGATCGCGACGCGTTTCTTCACGGCGTGCATAGAGTGCAAACTTTCCAGCGTCGGCGCCAATCTGCTCAGCAACGTACTTTAGCATTGCGCGAGGCGGAGTTTCGTCGGTCGCCAACACCCTGCCTGGATATCGCATCAGGCAGAGCTGGACGGCAAATCCGAGCTGATTGTGTTCTCGTCTGCGAAGTCCAATCTCAAGCCTGTCAGCCGACGACAACGAATAGTGTCGGATGAGGCCGTCCTCATCGGTTGGTATATCGAAAAGCCTCTGTCGATCCTGAACCTTGAGAAGCCTCCGTTTTACCCATCGCCCAACTCCATCCACGACTAATCTGCCGGGAGCGTTGTCGAGTCGGACCGGCGAAGAAATCAAAACAGGGTGCCCTGCGATGGCAATCCACAGGGATCGGATGCTGCACAGCCGCACTACAGTAGAGTTCATGATCCGTTCGCCCTTAGCGTACGATTTCGCACTGCTCTTGTTCCGACCCCTCTTAGGGACTAGCGGAACATGGACACGCAATAAATTGCCTGCGGCCAGCAGGCTATTGAAACCGCGATAGTCCTGCTTGCCGTGGTGTTCACGCACGACGTTTCAGGCGGGCAGTCCATATCTCCATATTCACCGGATGTCCGAATTCGATCATGAACGCGTGTGCGGAATGAACAACATGACGTAATAGCGGGAGCGGTGGCCGCCTAAGATGTGGCGGCCATGTTCGAACATCTAGCCGGCTGGCTGTCCTCCGATAGAATGAAGACCGGGCTCACGATCGACACCGGGCCCAGGCATCGAAAAGAGGACAGCCATGAAGTAGTATCTCGGTCTCGACGTATCCATGAAGAGACGGCAATATCAATCCGGCAGGACGGCAAGAGAATTTGGTGGGGCAGCAAGGTTCCAGCCGTGCTCGACGAGTACGACGACACATTCCAGTTGGGCAAGGCACGCCTGTTGCGCGAGGGTGCGGATGTGCTGTTCATTTCCAGCGGCCTAATGATCTGCGCGCGCTGGAGGCGGCGAAGGCGTTTGAAGCAGACAGGATCGGCTGCGCCGTACTGCAGTTCCGACGATCAAGCCTTTGGACACGGAGGTGATACCGCGCGCGCTCCCGGACGGTCGGTGGTGCTCGCGGAGAACCACTTCATCATTGGTGGCGTGGGTGAAGGCGTTGCCGCCCTGCTGATGCGCGAGGGAGTGGTCCCAGTCTTTCGCCAGATCCCCCTGCCCGATGAGTTCCTCGAGGCTGGGGCGCTGCCGACGCTTCATGGTTGCTAAGGGATGTCGACTTCCGAACTCGTGCGCCGCGTCCGCAATTGAAACGAATGAGAAGCAAAGCCGCTTGCCATGCAACGTGGACTACCCCGCTGAAGCGCCTTGTCAAAAAAACGTTCCGAAGCCTGGGCTCTGCGTCGGGCATTTAGCTATGCTGCGCTCATTGCCCAAAGCTTCTTTGGATTCCCTCATAATAGCCTGGCCTTTTAGGAAGGCCTTCTCTGTCCCTTTACTGTTTGTTGAGTATATTGCGTCACGCTCATGAGCGGACATGATGGTATCTCGTACATGGCCAAGGCCCCCGGCGACCGACCCAGCGCCGGGGCCTTTTTACAGCTGCCGTTTCGGGCAGCCGACGAGGCATCGTCCGTCGCTGTCTGCAAAGGGGCGGAAATGGGGCCCTGAACCGGTTCCGTATAACAGAGCATCGGCACTCCTAGCGTTTCGACGAGACAAGCAGCATCATCGGGTCTTTCCGTTCTTCCTTCAGCTCCGGGACTTCCATGATCTGTTCCATCGACGGTGCGAACTCATTGACGGCTTCTATGGCAAATCTGGCACTGACCAGCGCGTTAAGGGTGGTTCCGATCCTGCGATGATACTTCACCACACCGTTGGCAAACCACTCGGTGCGACGCGGCGGACGTCTTGGATCAGCGATCGTTGACGCTTGCATGGGATCAACGCCGAAAAAAGAAGCTTGTCGATTGATCCCGCTTGCGGATCGCTCCGGTCGGCCGCTCAATTGAAAGCTTGGTGCGAGGTGGAACCTCTCCCACATGCAATTCGAGGAGACGCTGATCCAGTTCCTTGTCCGCCGCTGTGAGGCGATGGTTCAGGCGAAGGTAATCCATCCAGGTCGGCGTGCGGAATGTCTCTGTCCAATGCAACGGCTCCTGCAGATTCGCGCTGGAGGTTCCAGTGCCGAGCACCGACGCGGCTCTGCACTCGGCGTCGTTCCCGCATCTGGTCCAGGAAAGCTTCGACGTTGTTCTCCGGAATTGAGTACTCGATTTTCACGACAATCGGGCCGCTTCTCCACTTCAAGTCCAAGGCGAGCTCTGGCGTTTCGAAGGCAGAAGGGTCTAGGTCAGACTCTTTCCATTGCGAATGGGGAGCAGGAACCCGGTAGCGGCAACCAACAGGAGAGCGCCAGCGGAACTTTCCAGCGCCAATGTGAGCGAATAGTTCTCAGCCACCATACCCCACAGCCAGCTGCCGGCGGCGATGCCGCCTGCCGAAAGGGCAGAGTAAATCGAGAGCGTGCGACCAACGACCCACCGAGGGCTCGACAACTGCACGCTTACGTCAAGCCCCGTCCAGGTGACGACCCAGCCCGCGCCGCCGAGCGCCAAAGCCATAGTCGCCACAACCAGTGAAGGAGTGAAAGCAAGAGCCAGACAGCACGCCGCGCAGGCTATGCACGCCAGTGTTGTCAGTCGCTCCTGTGACAGCGACCGCCTCAGCACGTTGTTGCAGATGCCGGCGCACAAAGCGCCCGCCCCAAAGCCGGCCATCAGGATACCATAAGCGATCGGTCCTCCCCCAAGCTGATCGCGGTCGACCAGAGGCAGCAGCGCCAGTATCGAGATGCTGGCCAAACCGAAAAGCGCTCCCCGCGCAATTGCCGCCTTGATCTCCCCCGACAATGCCGTGAAGCGCGCTCCGTCATGAATGGCCGTGGTCATCGGCTCACGTGGAAGGGGTGAAGAGCCAACACTCCATTTGCAGCACCGTATGGCCCACAGCATCGAGAGGTAGGTCAGCGTCGCCAGAGCGAATGCCGTCAGAGGTCCTGAGGAGGCAACGACGATGCCGGCGAGCGCCGGGCCGATGCTTCGCACCGCGTTGTAGCCGACCGAGATCAGCGTCACCGCGGCCGGAACCTCGCGTTTTCGCAGGATGTCGCCGACCGACGCGTGCCAGGCAGGGTCGGTGAAAGCGGCGCCGCATCCGGCCAAACAGCTGAATGCGAGGATCATCCATGGATTGTAAAATCCCAGCCCCACAAGAGTAGTCAGCATCGTCGACGACAACGCTATCACGCACCAGCCGAGCGTCATCACATTGCGGCGGCTGAAATTGTCGGCAATGGCCCCGGCGAAGATCGACAGAATGAATACGGGCAGCGTCGTGGAAGCCTGCACCAGGGCGCCATCACGTCCGAAGTGGAGATATGGTTGCCATCAGCCAACTGATCGCCACCGTCTGCATCAGCCAGCCCAAGCTGGACACCTGTGCGGCAAGCCAGATCGAGCGAAAGGTCGGGTTCTCCAGTGGAGCAAACGTCGCCGACGAAACTGAAGCCGCGTCCGCGCGCGCCACCCTGCTCATTGGGCCGAGCCTCTCTTTTCGTGTAAAGGTCGCGTTGAAGTTTTCTCCTTGGCGCACTTGCCTATGGAGAGTGGCAGGATCAGGGCATTACAGACGCGTAGCTGAAGTTATTTTCGATGCCTCCTACCGGGCCGAAACCGAAACCCTTCTGCTAGAAAATGGCTGTTCATCCAATAGCCGAACCGCCTTAGCGGGCCAATCATGGTTCTGCCGGAACCTCTGAGCGGTGTTGAGAGAGCACTGCCGTGACTTTCATTGCTTTCCGGGACTGCCTTGATTATGAAGCGGAACTTCGCCCACTGCTTTCATTCAATCAGGAGCATTCCGTGACGGAAGAAGCCGAGAACAATACTGATGCCCTCATCGAGCTCACCGCTGACATCGTATCGGCCTATGTCTCGAAGAATCCAGTCCCCCTAGGCGAGCTTCCGGCCCTGATCGGGCAGGTGCACGCCGCGCTGAAGGGCACAGTCGGCGGCTCCCCAGAGAAGCCTGAAGCCCTCAAGCCTGCAGTGCCCATCAAGAAGTCGGTCACGCCCGACTACATCATCAGCCTGGAGGACGGAAAAAAGTTCAAGTCTCTGAAGCGGCATCTCTCTACCCGCTATGGTCTGACGCCCGACGAATACCGCGCCAAGTGGGGCCTACCGGCAGACTATCCGATGGTCGCCCCGAATTATGCCGCCGCGCGCTCGGCTTTGGCCAAGACTATTGGCCTCGGTAGAAAGCCTAACGAACCCGAACAGCCTGCACCTGCAAAAAGGACCCGCAAAAAGGCAGTGGCCTGATTGTCCGCACATTCGTTTTGGCACGCGGCGTTTGAAAAGACGGAAGAATTCCGCCTTTTCGCCAAACAGTTTACCCGGACTCCTCGCAGGCGTGCAGCGCAGGTCCGCTCAATGGGGCGCGCCACCTGCAAAAAGGTACTTGTAGCCGTTCGTCGTCATCCATCGGGCGCGCGCCAGATGGCTTTCCCACACTCGGTACGCGCGCTCGGGCTCTTTTCGGGATCAATTTTGAGCACGATTTCGGCCACGTCGCGCCAATCCACGTCTTCTGCCAGTAGCCGAATGTACAAGATCAGCCGCTCCTCATCGTATCCGATCAAGGGCATATGGGTTCAAACGTGCGCTGACAGTTCGCCACCATACCGACTCACTACGATCGTTCCTAGACGAAGGTCCGCGCGACGTCCCAGGGTCTCAGTCGCCAATGGCTAGAGAGGCCCATTGCCTCACTCACTATTTAGCGTCGTTTGCCGCCGCGTTCTCTTCAACGCCATCAATGCTCATTGCGGCCCGGGCTTGCTGGGCATGGCGGCGGCTGCGATCGTACCTGCTGCGCTGGCCATTGTCCGCACACAGTTTCGAGCAATTCTGAGCGATCAATGGCGATCAGGATCTGCGGTGCGATCTGGTCCAGAGCTTCGGCTGTCGGACCCGTGCTGGGCGGTGTGCTGCTCGACACTTCTGTTGGGGCGCTGTCTCCCTCATCAATGAGGCCCCTGAACATTAAAGGGGCACGGATATACGGTAGAAAAATCAACCGGCAGCCTTGATTAACGTCTGCGATGTCTGACCCTGGCCATCCATGTCGGAGTGCTCTCGCTGAGGTTAAAGGCAGCCTCTTCGGCCTCGTACCGGGTCAGCCCGGTGAGCGGCCGACCGTATCTCTCGGCGGGAAGCCCTGTCAGGCTATCGATCACAGACCACAGCCCTGATTCCGACCGCAGAATCTTGTAGCGCCTCATCGAGCCCTCTCGCTTGCTAGAAACACAGAGAACTCCCGCTTTACCGGAAAGTTCCGCAGTGCAGCATCAAAATGTTGCGACGCACTATGAGGGATCCAGTTCATATGACGGGCGGCCGGTGGATCCGGGGGTAACCGGGGTCCTTTTCGCGCGCTGCCCGGGTGCCGGGTGCTGGTCGCCGGTCCGGCCGGCCTTGATAGGGCAGCTCTGGGATGCGACGCCTCACGCAGCTCGGCGTTCCGGGACCAGCGGCGCGGCCAGCTCGTGTATGCGCGCATTGGGACAAACCCACCGGGCGATATCGCAAAGATGCTGGTGATGCGTCAGATAAATTACCTGACCCACTTTCGCCATATCGGCGAATAGCCGGAAGGCTTCCTCGGCACGGAAGTCGTCGAAGGTCTCCATGATGTCGTCGGCGATGAAGGGAACAGGGGTGCGAAATTGGGCGAACTCATGGTAGCCGGCAACCCTCAGCGCGAGATAGAGTTGGAAGCGCGTTCCCTTTGACATTTCCTGAGCCCGCTTGGAACTCCCATCAGCCCCGATGCCAATAAGGACTTCGGTGTCCTTGTCGGGCTGGGTCGCCAGACCACGATAGGCACCGCGGCTGATCACCCGAAAAGCCGCCGAGGCGCGAAGCATCATCGAACTGCGATGCTTGTCGCGATAGAGGCGCAAGGCTTGCTCGGCCGCGACGATGCCGGCCCTGAGGCGGAAGTAGCTGAACGCCTTATTCTCGATTTCCAGGAGAACGGTGCGCCGTTGCTCTTCAAGAGCAGCCACGGCACTATCGCCGTCGACGGCATCCACCTCGTCGGACGCTTTGCTGTATGCCGTAAACAGCTCTCGTACGCGCCGATCCTGATCCTCGAACCGGGCGCTGAGTTCGACCTGCTCGGCTTCCAGCGCAGGCCGATCCGCGGCGTCAAGCATCTCTTCGACATCGCCCATGTCCTGGATTGATAGCGCCTCTCGGATTTCATGTTCGATGGCATTGCAACGCCGTCGCAAGTCCCTCCTTTGCTCGATCATGCGCAGCTTTTTCTCTACGTCCTGCAAGGAAGATACACCGAGCAGGTGCGTCATTTCAGATTTGCGGCGCTCGCAAATCGCGATTTCAGCCTCCAGGTCCCGGATTTTGAGACTCTGATCCTCGAGAGCAAGCCGCTTGGATTCCCTTTCTGCCTTTTTCGACCGAGCCTCTTCCACTCTGGCGGACATCAGCGCCCAGAGTCTCAGGGCACTCTCTGCTGGTCGCTCCAATCCGAGTTCTGCAGCCATGATGGCAAGTTCGCGCAAGAAGGTAGCCTGATCTTCTTCCATCTTGGCGATGCGATCTGCCAGACCGGCTTGACGTTGAGCAGCCGGGCCGAGTTCGGCAAGCCTGTCCATGACCTTCTTAACGGTCGCGAGGCTGGGGATAGTCCCTCCAGCGCCGAGCCAGCAGCTCCTGCAAACCTCAGCCCATGACGCGTCCCATTGGCCATTCGGATCAACATCGAGATACCGTGCTAATCGAATTTTTCAATTTTTCCGCCAACGCAGCCATCTGTTGCGGTTCCCGGCCCGATATGGATCGAGATTACCGCCAAACACCCGAGCGCTCCTCCTACTAACACCAAAGGAGCGTATGGCAGATGCCGCCAAATGGCGGCGAGGGAGCTCCCACGAGCCAAAGCCAGGTGCATAGAGCGAACGGGCTTCCGGGCTCCAGTCGGAGGCGAGATCCTCACGGCACGGGGCTGACAGAAGCTACGCAGCCGCCGCTTTGCTCCTACGATTGCCGAGGGAGTCCGTTATTTCGGCTAGCGATTTTGGTGGGCTGAATAGATATCCTTGAACCTCGTCGCAACCTGTAGCGCGAACAATTTCCAGCTGATCCTCAGTCTCTATTCCTTCAGCCGTGGTCTTCATGCCCAAAGCATGGGCCAAACTGACAATCGCGTGCACGATCGCCATATGATCCTGATTTGTGGAGATTTGTTCCACGAAAGAACGGTCTATTTTGATCTTGTCCACGGTATACTTTCTGAGATAGCCGAGTGAGGAATAGCCGGTGCCAAAATCGTCGAGTGATATGCGGACACCCAGCGCACGCAAGTCCCGCAGCGCACAGGACGACCTTTGGCTGTCCTCAAGCAACAACGTTTCTGTCACTTCCAGTTCAAGGCGATTAGCAGGAAATCCCGTAGCGGCGAGTACTCTGGAGACCATCTCAACGACATCGCCTCGCATGAACTGCGTTGGTGATAGATTAACGGCGAAATTGAGCTCGCCCGGCAATTTTACAGCTGCTCGACAGGCTTTTTCCAACACCCACTCGCCCAGGTTGACGATCAAGCCCGTGGCTTCGGCGATGGCGATGATTTCCTCCGTTTCGACGGGTCCGTGTCTGCAGCCCGGCCACCGCAACAGTGCTTCAAGTGTGGTAACTTGCAGCGTGTGAATGTTCACGATCGGCTGGAATACTACATCGAACTCCTGGTCAAAATCGGCGGCACGCAAATCGAGTTCGATCGTCCGACGGCGCTGAAGACGCGCATCCATCTCGGGCTCGAAAAAGCGATATGTGCCACGCCCGTGTTCTTTGGCCCGGTAGAGCGCCAAGTCGGCATTTTTCAGAAGCGTGTCTGGGTCATCGGAAATCCCGGAGGTCACGGCTACGCCGACGCTCACCCCGATAATCACCTGATGCCCATCGAGCTCGTATGGTTCGCTAAGGGCCTCGAGTATACGTTGGGCAAGTTGATCCACGTCCGCTGGCTGTGTGACGTCCGCCTGCAGGATCACGAATTCATCGCCTCCCAGCCTAGCCACAGTGTCCTCTCGGCGAACGAGGGTTGAGATGCGCGCAGCAACCTCGCGGAGGAGCCGATCGCCCATGGAATGTCCGAGCGTATCATTGACGTTTTTAAAATGATCGAGATCCAAGCAGAAAAGCGCGGCAGAGCGCTGATGCCTTTGGCACCGAGCCAGCTCACTCACCATGCGGTCACGAAGCAGTATTCGGTTAGGTAAGTCGGTAAGAGCGTCATGGCGCGCCATGTGCACCATTTGGGCCTCAGCGAGATGGCGTTCGGTAATATCGTCGTAAGTAGCCACCCAGCCTTCATCGTTCATCGGTTGATGCAAAATTGAAATCACGCGGCCATCGCTCAGTTCCTGCAGTAACGTACCCCGCTTCTTTCGAGCAATGAGGCTAAGTTGTTCCGAATGGATGTTCTCGGCGTTGTCCCGGGAGCAGATACCCGTCTGGACCGTGAGCCGTGTGATATCCTCAAGGGTACTCCCCGGCCGCAGCGATTCCGGAGACAGACCATACATGGTGGCCAACCTACGATTGCTAACAATAAGCCGGCGGTCTTCGCCGAACATGCAAAGCCCCTGCGACATGTTGTGTAGTGCAGTATCGAATAGACGGTTTTGCGTGATCAACTCATCATTTGCAGCGTGCGCTGCAGAATTGGCCTTCTCGAGGTCCCCGCTCGTTTGCACCAATGTCGCATTGAGCGCGTGGAGTTTTTGCTGAGCCTGGATAAGAAGTCGGTGCCGTCTTTCCAAAAGTACAATAAGAACAAACGTGCAGAGCACGAGGCCCCAAGCCAGGGCAGAGAACGTCCAATGCAGTTGCAGAAGTTCTTGTTGGTCGCGCGCGACCTGTTGACCGCCGTAATTATTGGCCTCCGCGGCGAGACCGATGAGGTCTCCTTCCAGAGGGATCATTTCTGATAGGATGGCTCTCGCAGTTGCGGGAATCTCAACCTGCTCGATCAGCATCTCGGCGCGATGGAGGAAGTTGGATAGCGATTCAACCGTCCTTCGCCGGTCGTCCGCTTCCAGCACAAACGGCTGAAACTCGCCGCTGCGAAACAGCTCAAGCCGATTCTTGACGATTTCAAACCGAAGCTGCGCCTCTTGCTTCGAGCCTTCACCGGCCGCCAATTCGCTGACGCGCTGACGCAGCCGCAAGAACTCGTTCACGCCCTGACCTGCGCTCCAGGCCACATTGTAGCGCGAGACCTTGGCAAGCATCTCCTGACGCTCGAAGATGAGCGTCGAAAGATAAACTGCGCCAACGCTGAGAACAATGATCGCGGTGCCGAGAGCTATCTTTAAGGGGTGAAAAGCGCCCACTGGAGAACCCCGCAACAACGCATAAATTATCTCTTGTTCATCGCACAATCAGGCGAGAAAGTTGCCAAATCGAACGTGCATAGTATTTTTGGGCCTGCAATTCTGGAGAGCTGTCGTAAGGATACACTACGAAGAGGGGCCCCTTATCGCTAACCGGCATGTATTGCTTATCGCGCTTCAGCGCCAATATCACATCGAAGTCTTCAAAATCCTTAAGAGGAATTGTCGTACGGTAGTCGTTCAGCGCTATGGCGACTACTTCCGTGCCGTGCGCTCCGACAAGCGCCATAATCCGTTTGAGTGAGACGCCCTCGAACTCGACCGGTCCGGAAAACCAAGGCGTAGTGGTGGTCAACGTGGTCATACCGAGCTTCTCAAGCATCGCACGATCGAACTGCGCCACACCGTCAGCGTTAGTCACTCGGATATTGCCCTCGATCGACAGGACGGGCGTCTCCTTTGGCGGCAACAGCTGTTGATCCTGAACGTGCCCCGGAGATATGGTCAGCAGAATAAGCGCAACAGCTAAGGCAAGTGCACCGCGAATCCTTGACATCATTTTATCCTTTCCCTCACTACCCGCTTTCAATGTCGTCGCGACCCTGAACGCCGCGTTAACTGCGCGCGTAAAATCGCGGGCTGACGACGCTTTTCATTGAGCCAGGGGGCGGCTCAGCCCGTTTGACACTGATCAATCAGAATGTCAGAAGCTCGGCCTCGGCATTTTAAGGAGTGAATTTTGGAACGTTCTGCCAGCGTCGCCATGGTCGAGACATACAAAGAGTTCACATTCGAGGCCGCCCACCAGCTGAAGCCATTTTCCGGGTTACACGGCCACACCTTCAGGGTTCGAGTCCACTTTAAGGGCTCACCTGATGCAGTGTTTGGCTGGCCGGCCAATCTTTACGAGGTAGAGCCGAGAATTAGTTCGGTGCAAAAAATCCTGGACCATACATACCTGAACGACATTGACGGTTTGGCGGTGCCCTCCTTGGAAAACATCGCCAAATGGATCTGGGATAATCTGGCGCCTCATTGCCCGCAAATTGATCGCATCACATTGTCGCGCGGCCCAGATGGGCAAGCCGAAGGCTGCACATATTCGAGGAGGCCCTGATTGCCGGGGGCCAATCGGCCCTTAAATTGCGGGTAGCGGTCAAGCCATTTCTTCGTTCTTCCATGGACGAGTTCTGTGGCGGAGGTGTCTGGCGATGTTCCGTTTGAGTGCCTCAGCTATGCAACGAGGACCCGGACAAGCCAACCTCAGCCGAATTCGACGAGTCACCGCACCAGGCCCGGGCAGAAGCATTGTGTCAGCCTTCAGTCCTGTTTGTCGTCGCCGGGGTCAACTGAACCGCGGCAACAGGCGCTGAGCGCCGCGCGGACACAATTTGACGCGCGACCATCTCACCAAGCCGATCCCGCCTTCCGTCGACAGGTTGAAGCGTTGGCCGGCTATGGCATTCCCGAACTCGGCATCGCCCGGTTGATCGGCGTCGACCCGAAGACGCTGCGCAAGCACTACCGCTCCGAGCCGGATCTCGGTCACCTCAAGGCAAACTCGGCGGTGGCGCAAAGCCTTTTCAAGAAGGCGACAGGCGACGGCCCGCATCTTCTGGGCAAAGACCCGCATGGGCTGGAAAGAGACTGTCGTCAACGAACATGGCGGCGTTGCAGACAAGTGTGCCGCTTCACAATTTAGCTTTCATTAGCAACGGCGCTGATAAAGAAGCGGCCGACGGGGCCGCAATTCCGATACGTCGGGCCTGACACTTTTGCGAAAGGCCAGGTTCATGGCAGTTGTTTCCGCGCAATCTCCCGGTCATGAAGCGTCTTTCGGATCAATCGAAGCAATCGAAATGGAGCTTCTGCTTCGCCGCTGGCGGTCCGCGCTCAAGGTCGGCGAGGCACTGCCAGCTTATGAGGAAGTCGCGCTCGACGGCCTCGGCCGGATGAACGAGAATATCGCCGTTGTCCGACAGGACGAGGACGACAGTTTCGAAATTATCAGAATCGGCGAAATCTTCCAGAAATGGCTCGGCGTCACAGCCAAGCGCCAACGGCTGCGCGAATTCCAGCCGGACTGCGCCCTTGCGCTGACGGGCGTCATCGAGCCAGCATTGCGCCAGCTAGCGCCGGCGCGATCTGTATCGCACAAGGTGATCGATGGCGCGGTGGCAACTTTCGACATCACTGCGCTACCGCTGGCAAGCCGATGGGGCCGGCCAATTCTCCTCGTCTGCGTCAAGGAACGTGCGTCCCGCTACAGCCTCGTCGATACCATCTTCGCGTCGACCGATGAGGGGATGCTGGCGCTTGCGGCGATTCGCGACACCAAAGGGGAGCCGGTCGATTTCCAGATCATTGCCTTGAACGACGGTGCCACGCGATTGATGAGCCTGCCACGCCAAGCGCTGCAGTGGAAGCGGCTGACCGAGACCAATCTGTGGTCTGAACAATTCGGGATCAGAGAGCATTTGTCGGACGCGCTGTCCACTGGCACGCGAAAATCCGTCGAGACGACCTATCCGACCGATGGCGGGCCGCGCCATTTCAGGGTGGGCGTTGTGCCGATCGGTGATCTGCTTTCAATCACGCTGACCGACATTGGCGACATCAAGGCCAGGGAGGAATCGTTTCGGTTGCTGTTCGAAGGCAATCCGGTGCCGATGTGGTTGTTCGATGCCGCTACCTCCCGATTTCTGCAGGTCAATGACGCAGCGGTGCAGCACTACGGCTATAGCCGAGAGCAGTTTCTTGGGATGTCGGTGTTCGATATCAGGCCAGCCGGCGAGCGGGATGCCGCTCGCCGCGTGCTCGAAGACGTGGCCGATGCCTATCAGCCAGGTCAAGTGTGGCATCATTTGAAGGCGAACGGCGCCAAAATAGATGTGTACCCTTATATGCGGGAGCTCACCATCGAAGGACGCCGGGCAATACTTGCCGCGGTGATCGACGTAACGGAACAGCGCAAGGCGGAAGCGCGCATCGTCCATATGGCGCATCATGACGCGCTCACGAACCTTCCGAACCGGGTCCTATTCCGCGAGCGCCTGGACGAGGCGCTGGTTCGCGCAAGGCGGAACGGCGAGGCCCTTGCGGTGCTCTGCCTCGACCTCGACCATTTCAAGAGCGTGAACGATACGCTTGGGCATCCTGTCGGCGACAAGTTGCTTCAGACAGTGGCCAAGCGCCTTCAGGATAGCCTGCGCGAAACCGATGTCGCCGCCCGTCTCGGCGGCGACGAGTTCGCTGTGATCGGGACCTCTATCGCCGATCCCACCGACGCCAGCGGCTTTGCGGTTCGTCTTATTGAAGCTCTGAGCAAGCCTTACGAAATCGACGGACACCAGGTGGTGATCGGCGCCAGCATCGGCGTTGCCGTGGCGCCGGAAAACGGCTTCGAACCGGATATTCTGTTGAAGAATGCCGACATGGCGCTCTACCGGGCGAAGGCGGACGGTCGCAATACCTTTCGCTTTTTTGAACATGAGATGGATGCGCGGTTGCAGGCGCGCCGTTTGCTCGAGCTCGATCTGCGCAAGGCGCTCGCCAGCGGCGAGTTCGAGCTGTTCTATCAGCCACTGGTTAATGTCCGGTCGAACGCGATCAGCGGCTTCGAGGCGCTGCTGCGCTGGCGCCACCCTGAACGGGGCATGGTTCCGCCGGCCGAGTTCATTCCCCTGGCGGAGGAGATCGGCCTCATCGTCCAGATCGGCGAGTGGGTGCTGCGTCAGGCCTGCCAGCAGGCCGCAACATGGCCGCAATCCATGCATGTGGCGGTGAATCTTTCGCCGGCGCAGTTTCAAAGCCGGAATCTCGTGCCCACCGTCGTAAGCGCGCTGGCATCGTCCGGCATGGATGCGAGCCGCCTTGAGTTGGAGATAACCGAATCCGTTCTGTTGCAGGACAATGACGACAACCTTGCCACGCTGTACCAATTCAAAAGCCTTGGCGTGCGGATCTCAATGGACGATTTTGGTACGGGCTACTCGTCGCTCGGCTATCTGCACAAATTCCCCTTCGACAAGATCAAGATCGATCAGTCCTTCGTGCGCGAGCTTTCCGCGCGCCCAGAAGCCAAGGCGATCATACGGGCCATTACCGGACTTGGCGTCAGCCTTGGGATTTCCACCACCGCCGAGGGCGTGGAAACCGTCGATCAACTCGAGCATCTGCGCGCGGAAGGCTGCACGGAAGTCCAGGGCTACCTGATCAGCAGGCCGAAGCCGGCAGGCGAGATTTCGGCATTGATTGCCGATCATCGGATAGCAGAAGCCATGACTTCAGCGGTTGCAAATCCGAATGTGAGCGTGAAGAGCGTTGCCGGGATGCGCTGATCAGGCGACGAGCATCGAATTGTTGGGCCGACGCGGTCTGGGATAGCGGCAGTGGTCACAGGGTACCAAGTGTCAGTTTCACCCCTCTGGGTCCAGATGGCTCCTGGCCGTGAGGGCACCCCGACATTGTCGATCAGCCGCGTCTCGCCAAGCCAGGCAGCCACGAGCAAGCGTCCGGGCCTGTCTAACCTGTGCATCGGTGCCAGGTCCTCCTCGGCCCGCAGCTCGAGATACTCGATCCGGGCATAGCCTGCCGCGGCAATAGCCGAGCGCGCCTCGTCGAGCGTCACGTCGACCGGCGCGCCCCCGGCGATGCGCTCGGCCGCATCGAAAGGATCGCTGCAAGCCGCGGCGCGACCTGCCGCTCCGACGCCGACAAGCGCACGTTGCGCGACGACATCGCCAGGCTGTCCTCTTCGCGCACGGTCGGGCAGGCGACGATCTCGATCGGAATGTCGAGGTCGCGGGCTATCCGTCGCACCACATGCAACTGCTGGAAATCTTTCTCCCCGAAGAAAGCGAGATCGGCGCCCGTCTGCAGGAAGAGCTTGGCGACGACCGTCGCCACCCCGTCGAAATGGCCGGGGCGATAGGCCCCGCACAAACCCTCGCTCACCCCTGCCACCGAGACGGTGGTGGCAAAGCCTTCGGGATACATCTCGGACGCAAATGGAGCGTAGAGCATGTGCGCGCCAAGCGGCGCGAGCTTGGCGGCGTCTTCGTGCTCGGTGCGCGGATAAGCGGCGAGGTCGGCGGCGCTGTTAAACTGCTTCGGGTTGACGAAGAGCGTGACGATCACCCGGTCGGCGCGGTCGAGCGCCGCACGGACGAGGCTGAGATGGCCCTCATGCAGGGCGCCCATGGTCGGCACGACGGCGACCTTCAAATCCTGCTTGCGCCATTCTGCTACTGCCTTGCGCAGTTCGGCAACGGTGCGGACGATCGGAATGCTCATGCGGCTTCACCTCCACTGACGGTTTTCGGTTTATCGCCGAAGACATGCTCGGCAGCCGGAAAGCGGCCCTCCCTCACTTCACGCGCATAGGCCGCGATCGCGGCCGACGCGGCGTTCCCCAGTTCGGCATAGCGCTTGACGAACTTTGGCCGGAAGTCACCGAACAGGCCCAGCATGTCGTCGACGACGAGAATCTGGCCGTCGCAGGCTGGCGAGGCGCCGATGCCGATGGTCGGAATCGCTACCTCTTCCGTGATGCGGCGGGCGAGCGGCTCGGGCACCTTTTCGAGCACGACCGCGAAAGCACCCGCCTCGGCAACCGCCAGGGCCTCGCGCCTGATGCGCTCGGCATCCTCCCCCCTGCCCTGCACGCGATAGCCGCCGAAGGCGTTGACCGCCTGCGGCGTCAACCCGACATGGGCCATGACGGGCACGCCCCGGCCCGTGAGGAAACGGATCGTCTCGGCCATCGCCTCGCCGCCCTCGAGCTTTACGGCCGCTGAGCCGGTCTCGGCCATGACGCGCGCGGCATTGCGAAAAGCCTGCTCAGAGCTTTCCTCATACGAGCCGAACGGCATGTCGACGACCATCAGTGCGCGTTCGAGCCCGCGGCGCACGGCCTGGCCGTGCATGATCATCATCTCGAGCGTCACGCCGAGCGTCGAAGGCAAGCCGTGGAGAACCATGCCGACGCTGTCGCCGACCAGCACGACGTCGCAGTGCGGATCGACCAGCCGGGCGACCGGGGTCGTATAGGCCGTCAGGCAGACAAGCGGCGTCTTGCCCTTGCGCGCGGAAATCGCCGGTGGCGTAAGAGCCCTGGCTTGTCCCGTTGCGCTCACGACATCTCCTTCCCCAGCGTTACCGACCGCTTGTGTCGCGTTTGGCATATTTTTGTGCAGGTGCGAAGAACTAATTTGCCAGGCGCGTGAGTTGACGTGCCGACCGTTATTGGTGAGAACAAAATTCAATCGGTTCAGCTACTTTCGCGGCCCAAGCACTTCAGGGACCATGGACGATCGCGCAAAAAGGATCAGAAAAGACAGGCCCGGAGGAAAGGCCGACACAGTCAAGGTCGACCTGACCGCGGTTGTCGTTGCGCTGAGCGACAATGAGCCCTGTGTGCTGACCATCGGACAGGCGGACACCTTGCCCTCGGGTCCGCTTGCGCTGGAGCACCGATCGCTGCAGTCCGGTCTGAGGGCATGGGTCGAGGAGCAGACCGGCCACCCGCTGGGCTACATCGAGCAGCTCTACACCTTCGCCGATCGGGACCGGGCCGGCACCGAACTTGAGCAGCGCGTCATCTCCATCAGCTATCTCGCACTCACCCGCAAGGAACATGCAGCGGCACCGTCCAGGTCCTGTTGGCAAAGCTGGTACGACTACTTTCCATGGGAGGACCACCGTGCCGGAACGCCGCCGATGGTGTCCGACGTCCTGCGGCCTCGCCTGATCGAATGGGCGGATGGCGCGGACGACGGTGCGACGCGCCTCGAGCGCCGGCGGCGGGCGGCGATCGCCTTCGGCTTCGACGACCGCCCATGGAACGAGGACCTCGCCCTCAAGCGCTACGAGCTGCTTTACGAAGCAGCCCTGGTTGAAGAGGCGATGCGCGGTTCGGTCCTCCCCCCGCCGGTTCGCGGCAAGTCCATGGTCGCCGACCATCGTCGCATCCTCGCCACTGGCATCGCGCGGCTACGCTCCAAGATCAAATACCGGCCGGTCGTGTTCGAACTGATGCCGCCGGCCTTTACCCTCCTTCAACTGCAGCGAACCGTGGAGGCGCTCGCCGGCAGGCTGATCCACAAGTCCAACTTCCGCCGCCTCATCGAGCAACACGAGTTGGTGGAAGAGACGGGCGATACGGCCACAGAAACAGGTGGCCGCCCGGCGAAGCTTTATCGCTTCCGCCACGCCGTGCTGGAAGAGGGGGAAGTTGCCGGGGCAAAATTGCCGCTGGCTCGGGGTTGACTCTTATACTCATATCAAGAATATGCCGCTTATATTCTCATTGAGTATAATCGGAGCCGTCAATGACCGCCGCGCCGCCTTCGGCCGCCTATCTCTACGAGCGCGTGCGCAGGGTAATCCCGCCGATCGAATGGCCGGCGTTCAGCGACGACATCGACGCCATCCTGGCACTGAAGCGCAAGCGCAACGCCGTCATCCTGGCGCATAACTACCAGACGCCCGAAATCTTCCATTGCGTCGCCGACATAGTCGGCGACAGCCTGGCGCTGGCCCGCAAGGCGATGACGGTCGACGCTGATGTCATCGTGCTTGCCGGCGTGCATTTCATGGCCGAGACGGCAAAGCTGCTCAACCCGGACAAGACCGTGCTGATCCCGGACTTGGAGGCTGGCTGCTCGCTCGCAGAGTCCATCACTGCCGCGGACGTGCGCCTGATGCGCCAGCGCTATCTGGGCGTTCCGATCATCACCTACGTCAACACCTCCGCCGCCGTAAAGGCCGAATCCGACATCTGCTGCACCTCGGGCAATGCCAGGACGGTGGTCGAATCGCTCGGCGTGCCGCGCGTCATCATGCTGCCCGACGAGTATCTGGCAAAAAACGTCGCCGCCGAGACCGATGTCGAGATCATCGCCTGGAAGGGCCATTGCGAGGTTCATGAGCGTTTTACACCAGCCGACATACACGAGCTGCGTGAGGCGCATCCCGGCGTCACCGTGCTCGCCCACCCGGAATGTCCGCCGGAAGTCGTCGCGGAGGCGGATTTCTCCGGCTCGACCGCCGCCATGTCCGACTATGTGGGGCGCGAAAAGCCCGCGCGCGTCGTGTTGATGACCGAGTGCTCGATGAGCGACAATGTCGCGGTCGTGCATCCCGAGGTGGATTTCATCCGCCCGTGCAATCTGTGCCCGCACATGAAGCGCATCACGCTTGCCAACATACGTGCAGCACTGGAGCAAAACCGCCACCTCGTGACGATCGACCCGCAAGTCGCGGACCGGGCCCGCCGGGCTGTGGAGCGCATGCTCGCCATATGACCCCAACGATCATGGACATCGGCGGGGCGCCACTCATCGTCGGCGCCGGCATTGCCGGGTTGATGACGGCGCTTCATCTGGCGCCGGAGCCGGTTGTCCTGCTTTCCAGTACGCCGCTTGGAACCGGAGGCTGCAGCAAGTTCGCCCAGGGTGGTCTGGCGGCAAGCCTCGGCTGCGACGATAGTCGGGAGCTTCATCTGAGCGATACGTTGGCGGCCGGCGACGGCCTCTGCGACCAAGCGGCTGTAAGGCGGATGGTCGAAGCAGCACCCAAGGCGATCGAGGACCTCGAGCGCTTCGGCGTCGCCTTCGACCGCGGGCCTGACGGCGCATTGCGGCTCGGGCTTGAGGCAGCCCACTCCTGCCGTCGAATTGTGCATGCCGCCGGCGACGCCACGGGGCGTGAGCTGGTCCGCGCACTCATCGCAGCCGTGCGGCGCACGGCCTCGATCACTATCCTTGAAAACATGGAGGCGCGCCGCCTGATCGTCGAAGACGGTGCGGTCGTCGGGGTACTGGCGGTCGGCGGCACAGATGTGGTCACAATCTCCACCTCACGCGTGGTGCTGGCGACGGGCGGCATCGGTGGCCTGTTTTGCGATACGACGAACCCTCTCGGTTCATTTGGGCACGGCCTCGCGCTCGCCGCCTGTGCCGGGGCGGAGCTTGCTGATCTGGAGTTCGTGCAGTTCCACCCCACCGCGCTCGACAGCCCGCTGCGACCGATGCCGCTCATCAGCGAAGCTGTGCGCGGGGAAGGCGCCGTGCTCATCAACGAGCGAGGAGAACGGTTCCTCGCCGACACGCCCGGCGGCGAGCTCGCTCCGCGCGACGTGGTCGCACGAGTGGTTTGGCATCAGATCGCCGCCGGACGTAGCGTGTTTCTGGATGCCAGCAAATGTCTCGGCCCGAGCTTGGGCAAGCGCTTCCCGGCAATAGCCCAGCTCTGCCGGGAGGCAGGGATCGACCCCGCCACCGAGCCTATCCCGGTGCGGCCGGCGGCACACTATCACATGGGCGGCGTGGCGGTGGACGCGGCGGGCCGCAGTTCCCTCAATGGCTTGTGGGCCTGCGGCGAGGTTGCATGTACCGGACTGCACGGCGCCAACCGGCTCGCCAGCAACTCGCTCACCGAAGCGGTGGTAACAGCCGCCTGGGTCGCTGAAAGCGTCGCCGGCGCATCGCCGGACTGCCGCCGGCGCTTGTTCCCCGCACTCGTGCCCCCTCGGCCGGACCCTTCGTGCATACGCCCGGTCGTCTCCCACGCACTCGGCATCATTCGCGAAGGCGAGACGCTGCGCAAGGCCGCGGCGGCGCTGCTGTCGATCGCCGCTGACAACGAGGCTGCGTCCGATTCGGCTGTGGTCGCACTGATGATCGCCATCGCGGCCCTGCGGCGTGAAGAGAGCCGTGGTTCACATTACCGGTCCGATTTCCCCGGGCGCGATGCAGACGCAAGCCCGTCACGGCTGACACTGCGCACGGCAATCCAGGCCGCGGTCGCGCTCGGCTGGCGGGCCCCGACACGGAGTCACGTGACATGAAATCATTCGCGCCTCTTCCAGCGATCGTCATCGAACCGATTGTGCGGACTGCCCTTCTCGAAGATTTGGGCAGATGCGGCGATCTGACCAGCGACGCGGTGATTCCATGTGATTGCACGACCACGTTGGTGCTCAAGGCGCGGCACCCGGGTGTCGTTGCCGGGCTTGATGTGGTGGCGTTGGCCTTCCTGCTCGTCGATCCGGCGACCGACGTGCACATCCGGCGCCCGGACGGCAGCGATATCGCTGCGGGCGAGACTATCGCGACGGTGTGCGGGCTGGCGCGGGGCCTGCTGACCGCCGAGCGCACGGCGCTGAACTTCCTCAGTCGTCTGAGCGGCATTGCGACGGCCACAGCGGCGATCGTCGACGCAGTGCGCGGCCACAAGGCAAAAATCGTGTGCACGCGAAAGACGACGCCCGGCCTGCGCGCGCTGGAAAAATACGCCGTGCGCGTCGGCGGCGGCGCCAATCACCGCTTCGGGCTCGACGACGCCGTTTTGATCAAGGACAACCACATCGCGATCGCCGGCGACATCCGCACCGCGGTCGGGCGGGCGCGCGCCGCCGCCGGTCACATGGTCAAGATCGAGGTCGAGGTCGACACGCTGGAACAGCTCGAAGTCGCCCTCAGGGTGGGGGTCGACGCGGTTCTGCTCGACAACATGTCGCTCGAGGAGCTGACGCGCGCCGTGCAGATGGTGGATGGGCGCGCCATCACCGAGGCTTCCGGCCGCGTCACGCCGAAAATGGCTCCGGCGATTGCGGCGACCGGCGTCGACCTCATCTCGGTCGGCTGGCTAACACACAGCGCGCCGATTCTCGACATCGGCCTGGACATGCCGGTCGACGGGAACATCTGCACGCACTTGAACTGACATTGGTTCTGGAGAAATGGGATGCGCAAGATCGTCGCCGGCAAGCTGCATGGCATCCACGTCACCGAGGCCAATCTCGACTACCATGGCTCGATCACGCTCGACCCCGACCATTGCGAGGCGGCAGGCCTCCTGCCGATGGAATTCGTCGAGATCTGGAACAAGAATTCGGGCGCGCGCATCTCGACCTATGTCATCCCAGGCGAGCGCGGATCGCGCTGTTGCATCCTCAATGGCGCCGCGGCCCGCACCTGCCAGCCCGGGGATCCGCTCATCATCTGCAATTCGGTCTATGTGGAGGAGGCCGCAGCTGACCAGGATCAGACCGCGGGTTTTGACCTTCAACAGGAACAATCACGTCATCGGGCGGCTGACCTATTCTGTGGAGCGCAATGACCACGGAGGCTACAGCTTTTCTATCCTCGACGAGGCCGGCGCGACCCTGCCGGTACCAGCGCTGGTCGGCAGCTCATAGCCAACCAGGCTCTGCACGCGCTCAGCGAACCAGCAACAGAGGCTTTTGACGATGACGACTGGAATGAACGTGGAACCCGACGTGAAGCCGGCCATGGAACCGACTGGCGGAGAACTGCCCCGATGGAACCGGGAAGCGGCCGAGGCTATCCACGACCTGCCGTTCAACGACCTGCTCTTCCGAGCCCAGGCGGTCCATCGCGCGTATTTCGATCAAAACCGGGTGCAGCTGTCGCGGCTGCTCTCGATCAAGACCGGCGGCTGCCCCGAGGATTGCGGCTATTGCAGCCAGTCGGCGCACTACCCGTCGGGGCTCAAGGCCTCGAAGCTGATGGAGGTTGGACGCGTCGTCGCCGAGGCCAGGAAGGCGCGGGACGCGGGCGCCACGCGCTATTGCATGGGTGCCGCCTGGCGAGGCCCGAAGGAGCGTGACATGGACGCGATCGTCGCCATGATCGAGGGCGTGAAGGCGCTCGGCATGGAGACCTGCATGACGCTCGGCATGCTCGATCCTGGCCAGGCGCAGCGGCTCAAACAGGCCGGCCTCGACTACTACAACCACAACATCGACACCTCCGAGCGCTATTACGGCGAGATCATCTCCACCCGCACCTTCGCGGACCGGCTGGAAACGCTTGGCCATATCCGCGAGGCCGGCATGAAGGTCTGCTGCGGCGGCATCATCGGCATGGGCGAGGAAAAGGCCGACCGCATCGACATGCTGGTCACACTCGCCAACCTGCCCGAGCCGCCGGAAAGCGTGCCGATCAACATGCTGATCCCGATCGGGGGCACGCCGCTTGGGCAGTCCGAACCCATCGATCCGATCGAGTTCGTCCGCGCAATAGCGCTCGCCCGCATCATGATGCCGAAGTCCTATGTCAGGCTCTCCGCCGGCAGGACGGCGATGAGCGACGAGATGCAGGCGTTGTGCTTTTTCGCGGGCGCGAACTCGATCTTCGTCGGCGATACCTTGCTGACCGCCGAAAACCCGCAAGAGGACAAGGACTGTGCACTGTTCAGCCGGCTCGGAATCAAGCCGATGGACCGCGAAGCACAGTGAGAGGACCTGCCGTGCTCGAGCGCTACGAGACGAGCCTGCGCGGGCTGGCCCGCAGGAACCAGTTGCGGAGCCTAAGTGCGCGCGAGGGTCTCGACTTCGCCTCAAACGACTATCTCGGGCTCGCGCGATCGAAGCGGCTGGCGGATGCGGTTGCCAGAGCTCTCGCCAATGGCACGCCCGTTGGTGCTACCGGCTCGCGGCTGTTGCGCGGCAACACGCCTGAGCATGAGACGCTCGAGGCACAAGCGGCCGCCTTCTTCGGTGCCGGGCGCGCGCTCTATTTCGGCAGCGGTTATGTCGCCAATTTCGCGGTGCTGACGACCTTGCCGCAGAAGGGCGATCTGATCGTGCTGGACGAACTCATCCATGCCAGCGCGCATGAGGGGGCGCGAGCCGGTCGTGCCGAAGTGACGGAAGCCGCGCACAACGACGCGGATGCGGTGGGCGATGCGATCCGGAGCTGGCGCGCACGAGGCGGCGCCGGGCGTGCCTGGATCGTGGTAGAGAGCCTTTACAGCATGGATGGCGACCGGGCCCCGCTCGCCGAGCTGATCGCGGTCGCCGACCGCCACGAGGCGTTCCTGTTCATCGACGAGGCGCACGCCACGGGAGTTTATGGCCCGGACGGGCGCGGTCTCGCCCATGATTTCGAGGGCCGCGACAATGTCGTGGTGCTCCACACCTGCGGCAAGGCGCTCGGTGCCTCCGGCGCGCTGGTGACCGGACCGGCCGTCATCCGCGACTACCTCGTCAACCGTTGCCGACCCTTCATCTATGCGACGGCCCCCTCCCCGCTGATGGCAGTGGCGGCATCCGAGGCGCTGGATATCCTGCGCGACGAACCCAGGCGCAGGGAGCGGCTGGCCGGCCTCGTCGCCTTCACCAGCGAAGCGCTCGACGCGCGTTGCGGTCTTGAATCGAGTGGCTCACAGATCCTCCCCGTCTTTGTCGGCGACGTCAGGCGCACCATGGCGCTGGCTTCTGCACTGCAGGGACGCGGTTTCGACGTGCGCGGCATTCGTCCGCCGACCGTGCCCGAGGGCACGGCACGGCTGCGGATCTCGCTGACGCTCAATGTCGGCGAGGCCGATATCGTCGACATGATCGACGCGCTGGCCGAAGAATGGGAGCGCATCAAGGCATGAGCAGAACCTTCGTCGTCACGGGCACCGATACCGGCATCGGCAAGACAGTTGTCGCGGCCGGTCTCGCCGGACTGCTGGGCGGCGCCTACTGGAAACCCGTGCAGTCGGGACTTGACGGCGAAACCGACAGCCAGGCGGTCGCCCGCCTCGGCGGAGTGCCGCCCGAGCGGATCCTGCCGGAAGCCTGGCGCCTGTTGAAACCGCTGTCGCCGCATCGTGCCGCCGAACTTGAAGGCGTAACGATCGACCCCGACCGCCTCGTCCTGCCCGCGGTCGAATGTCCCTTAATCGTAGAGGGTGCCGGCGGCCTGATGGTGCCGCTCACCCGCAAGACCCTGTTCATCGACGTCTTCGCCCGCTGGCAGGCGCCGGTGGTGCTTTGCGCGCGCACCTCCCTCGGCACGATCAACCACACGCTGCTGTCGATCGAGGCGCTGCGCCGCCGTGACATCCCGTTGCTCGGCGTGGCCTTTATCGGCGAGGCAATGCCTGACACGGAGTGCACGATCGCGGGGATGGGCGACGTGCGCGTGCTCGGCCGCCTCCCCTTGCTCGACCCGCTGACGCCGATGACGCTGGGGTGGGCCATGACAACCTATTTCAACATGGCGGCGTTCGATGAGGTCCGCGCATGAACCGCTCGGCTGTCTGGCATCCCTTTACCCAGCACGCGGTCGAGCCGGCGATCCCTGAAATCGTGCTGACGGAAGGCGCCTATCTGCACAAGGCCGACGGCGCGCGTATCCTGGACGCGATTTCCTCCTGGTGGGTGGTCACCCACGGGCACCGCCATCCCCGCATCATGAAGGCGATAGAGACGACCGCGTCGGCGCTTGACCAGATCATCTTCGCAGGTTTCACGCACGAGCCGGCGGAACGCCTGGCCAGGGCGCTTGTCAGCCTCGCTCCCTTCGGACTCGACTGGGTGTTTTATTCCGACAGCGGCTCGACCTGCGTTGAAGTCGCACTGAAGATGGCGCTCGGCTATTTCCGCAACCTCGGGGCACCGCGTTCGCGCATCGTCGTCATGGAGCACAGCTATCATGGCGACACCATCGGCACGATGAGCGTCGGCGCCCGCGGTGTGTTCAACGCCGCCTACGAGCCTTTGCTGTTCGAGGTCGACACCATTCCCTTTCCGGCCGCCGGGCGCGAGCAGGGCACACTGGATCGATTCGAAGCGGTGAGCCGCGACCGGCGCGCCGCCGCCCTGATCGTCGAGCCGCTGGTGCTCGGCGCCGGCGGCATGCTGATGTATCCGGCCTGGGTTCTGGCCGAATTGAAGAGGATCGCCGAGGCCTCCGGCACGCTGCTGATCGCCGACGAGGTGATGACCGGCTGGGGACGCACCGGAACGATGTTCGCCTGCGAGCAGGCGTCCATTTCTCCCGACATCCTGTGCACCTCGAAGGGCCTGACCGGTGGCGCGATCCCACTGGCCGCAACGCTTGCCACCGAAGCCATCTTTCAGGCCCACTATTCGACGGACCGGAGGAAGACCTTCTTTCACTCGAGTTCCTATACCGCCAATCCGATTGCCTGCGCGGCAGCACTTGCCAATGTCGAGATCTGGCGTGACGAGCCGGTGGCCGAACGGATCGCGGCCTTGAGCGCGATGCAGGCCGCTGGGCTTCGACGCTTTCGCGACAATCCCAACTTCACAGACAGCCGGGCGACCGGCACGATAGCGGCGCTCGATCTGCGCGCCGGCTCAGCCGGCTATCTGGCCGAGATCGGGCCGAAGCTGCGCGCTTTTTTCCTCGAGCGCGGCCTGCTTGTGCGTCCGCTCGGCAATGTCCTCTATCTTCTCCCGCCCTATTGCATAACCGGCGATGAGCTCGACCGGCTCCATGACGCAATCGAGGAAGCCGGCGAACGCTTCGGTTCGAGGCCATGAGCAGATCGTCGCGCATTCTCGGGTTTGGCCATCATGCGCCTGGGCGCAAAGTGGAGAACCCGGAAATCGAAAACAATCTCGGGCTCGAACCCGGCTGGATCGAGCGGCGAACGGGAATTCGCTCGCGCTTCTGGGCAACGGACGAAGATACGCTGTCGGGCCTTGCCTCCTCTGCCGGCGACATGGCGTTGGCGAATGCCGGCATCGAGCGCAGCGACATCGGGCTGCTGTTGCTCGCCACTTCGACGCCCGATCACCTCCTGCCGCCCAGTGCGCCGCTGGTCGCATACCGGCTGGGACTGAGCCGCGCCGGCGCTGTCGATCTGACCGGCGCCTGCGCTGGCTTCATCTATGCGCTGATGTTCGCCGACGGGTTCACCCGCCTGCACGGAAAAGCGAGCCTTGTCATAGCCGCCAACATCCTCAGCCGCCGCATCAATCCAGCCGAGCGCGCAAGCTCGGTCCTTTTTGCCGATGCCGCCGGTGCCCTGGTGATTGGTCCGTGCGAGGACGCCTATCAGGGCATTCTCGGTGCATCAGTCGATTCGGACGGTTCGCGCTACGGACTGATCCAGATTCCCGCCGGCGGAAGCAACGTCCCGTTCCAAAGTGGCCTGGATCTCGGGCAAACCCGCATGACGATGACCGATGGCCGCGAAGTATTCAGCAAGGCTGTGGAGATGATGACCGCCTGCTCGCAGGACGCGCTCACTGCTGCCCGAATGCAGCCGCAGGATATCGGTCGGTTCGTGCCACATCAGGCCAATGCGCGCATTTTCGACGCGGTCGGGCGAAGCCTCGGCATTGCCGATCGCTCAATCGTCAAGACAATCGCCGACTACGGCAACTCTTCCGCCGCGACGATCCCGCTCTCCCTGTCGCTCGCCCACCAATCGGAGCCGTTTCGGCCGGGCGAAAAGATCCTTCTGGCGGCAGCGGGTGCCGGTCTCAGCGGCGGCGCCCTCGTCGTCGGAGTTTAACCGAATAATTGGCCGCTCCTAGGGGCGGCATGATTAGTCACGCATGATCGATAGGAAACGGACCAATGCGAAAAATAGTCGCCGGCAAGCTGCACGGCATCTACGTCACCGAAGCGAACCTCAATTACCATGGTTCGATAACGCTCGACCCTGACCACTGTGAAGAAGCAGGAATCCTGCCCATGGAATTCGTGGAGATATGGAACAAGAATTCCGGTGCGCGGATTTCGACCTATGTCATCCTCGGCGAGCGCGGCTCACGATGCTGTATTCTAAACGGAGCAGCCGCCCGCACTTGCCAGCCCGACGACCAGATCATTGTCTGCAACTC
The DNA here is from genome assembly GCF_900149755.1 of Mesorhizobium delmotii. Taxonomy (NCBI): domain Bacteria; kingdom Pseudomonadati; phylum Pseudomonadota; class Alphaproteobacteria; order Hyphomicrobiales; family Phyllobacteriaceae; genus Mesorhizobium; species Mesorhizobium delmotii. Next base: position 76,259 of record NZ_FUIG01000019.1, read on the forward strand.
CATTTATCTGGACGAAGCGCATATCACCTCTCTGAAGCCGCGGATCGTTACGTTCGACCAGGATAACCACATACTCGACCGCCTGAGCTACTCCGTCGATCTTGACGCCGATGGCCGTTACAGTTTCTCCATTCTTGACGAGGCGAATGAGGCTTTGGCCATTCCTGCCCTGGTCTCCGGGGCGTGACTTGCGCCGTATATGTGAGAGCCTCTCCGCCTCGTTGCAACTCGCCCAGCGCCGAAGAGAGGACCTCACGGAGCTGCTGACACTCCAGCTTCGAAAGGAGGAGGCCCGCCGCGCCTTCCGGGAACGTGGGCTTTCGTGAGATGGCGCAATGTCCCGCGTCTCCATGGTGCGCCAACAGCGGCGTGGCTCTAATGTGAATTTGCGTGTTTGACCCCTGTCTCAGGTTACTTGCCGTGGCGGCTTGCAAATTCTTGCTGCTTTTTCCAGCGCCGCGGCCGGGTCCTTGACGACCTGGCTTTTCATGATCTTTGCCGCCGTGTCGATGAGGCAGGTCACATAGTCGTCTTCCGCATCGGCAGCGGTGCCAACCATCATCGTAAATATGGCCAGCCGAACGGCCGCAAATAGCGTTGAAATGGCCCTTCGGCGATGTGTTTCTCCCGCCGGCGCCAAAGGCTCACCAGCCATCCAACGTCTTCCCAAATCCGGTGGCCTGCCAGCAAGGCCGAGCCTGGCTCGTTGGCCTTCGGCGAAATTCTCGGCGGGAGACTGTGTCTTGAACCGATGAACTGTCAGTTTGCCGTCCTCAACAATATGAACGACCCATCCGCCACCGGCGCGTTTGACGCGCACGTCGTTTGGTTCGCCAGCCACCATTGCTGCCCCTCATTTTCGTCGCCCTGGACCGAGACTGGAAGTCGTTCCCCGCACAGCGAAAAACACGAGACCTTACGTAGCGTCAAGCGCGGATTTTCTGATAGCTGACGCTTTATGGATTGGGCGGGGACAGCGATTTCGGCCCGGAACCTCCGAGCCCGCTTCATCTTGCATTCGGATCGATTTAGATGCGTGAATTTTGCATGTTAATGCCGCCTTATTATCCGCAGCCAATGTGAGTGGGAACGCGTATTCAGTTCGAGTAGCTCTGCAAAAGCCCGCCGCTCTTGCCCTCAAGAGTGGCGGGTTTTTCGGCTGTGAAATGCTGGCGCGACCGGTGCGGATGCTGCCTCGCGAACGCGACCTTCCCGACGAAACCATTTCTGAAGCGCTACGATCAATTCCGGCAACAGGTCGATGCCTTCATCGACATGCCCGAGCGGTTGATCGATCTGCTCTTCCGTTTCCCTCACCAGTATTGTGGCCAACCTGTCGACACGCCCGCGAAAAGGAATTCGCCGCGCTGACCAGGCAGGGCGGATCGAGGCGATCTCCTCGCAAACCTTTGGTGCCGATTGGAGGCGTGATCATCATAAGGATTGATCTTTAGTCCGACGGTTTGGCAGGTCCCGTTGATCCGTCGCCAGGTCTCCGGAGCGTGATTTGTCGCCGACACATGTGCGAGCGTTTTCCTCGGGTTTGTTCGACCGCCGATCACCGCCACTGGCCGAAGGCGCTTGACAAAGCAGTGCCGGCTCGTTCAATTCCAAGCATTCACCAGGGGAGTCCCGGCAAGGGGCTGAGATACTGCTGGCTTTCGCGGCGCAGTGACCCGTTGAACCTGATCCAGTTCATACTGGCGTAGGGACGGTGCAAGCGCTTTGCGGGAGTTTACGCCCGAAAACCTGTAAGCAGGCAGACCAAAGCGTCTTTTCATCCTTCCGGCACAGAACTGGGTCTCCAATGCATGAGCAAAGGAGCCTCACGATGAATGCCCTCACCCCCGCCGTGTCGACGGGACCACTGCCCGCCTCGCGGAAAATCCACAAACCCGGCTCGATCCATCCGCAGATCAGGGTGCCGATGCGGGAAATCGCCGTTTATCCGACGGCCGGCGAACCGGCGGTTACCGTCTATGATCCGTCCGGCCCCTATACCGATCCGACGGTTGAAACGAACATCGAGAACGGCCTTGCCCGGATTCGGCACGGATGGATCAAGGCGCGCGGCGATGTCGAATTCCAGGAAGGCCGCGGTGTGAGGCCGGAGGACAACGGGTTCGCATCAGGCGAACGGCTGACGCCGGAATTTCCCATCCGCAATCGACCACTCAAGGCCAAAGCGGGCAAGGCGGTGACCCAGCTCGCCTATGCTCGCGCCGGCATCATCACACCCGAAATGGAATTCGTCGCCATCCGCGAGAATCTCGGCCGCGGGATCCTGCGCGGCAGCGTGCTGCGCGACGGCGAAGCCTTCGGCGCCGCGATCCCCGACTTCGTCACGCCGGAATTCGTACGCGACGAGATTGCACGCGGGCGGGCCATCATTCCCGCCAACATCAACCACCCCGAGAGCGAGCCGATGATCATCGGCCGCAATTTCCTGGTGAAGATCAACGCCAATATCGGCAACTCCGCCGTCACCTCGTCGATGGCCGAAGAGGTTGAAAAAATGGTCTGGGCGATCCGCTGGGGCGCCGACACCGTCATGGACCTTTCGACTGGCCGCAACATCCACAACATCCGCGAATGGATTCTACGCAATTCGCCGGTGCCGATCGGCACCGTGCCGCTCTACCAGGCGCTCGAAAAGGTCGGAGGCGTCGCCGAGGACCTGACCTGGGAAATCTACCGCGACACGCTGATCGAACAGGCCGAGCAGGGTGTCGACTATTTCACGATCCATGCCGGCGTGCGGCTGCACTACATCCCGCTGACGGTTGACCGGGTCACCGGCATCGTGTCGCGCGGCGGCTCCATCATGGCCAAGTGGTGCCTGCATCATCACCGCGAGAGCTTCCTCTACGAGTATTTCGAGGAAATCTGCGACATTGCCAGAGCCTACGACGTGTCCTTCTCGCTAGGCGACGGCCTTCGTCCCGGCTCGATCGCCGACGCTAACGACGCGGCGCAATTCGCCGAACTAGAAACGCTCGGCGAGCTGACCAAGATCGCCTGGGCCAAGGACTGCCAGGTCATGATCGAGGGGCCCGGCCACGTGCCGATGCACAAGATCAAGGAGAACATGGACAAGCAGCTCGCCGTCTGCGGCGAGGCGCCGTTCTACACGCTTGGGCCGCTGACCACCGACATCGCACCCGGCTACGACCACATCACCTCAGGCATCGGCGCGGCGATGATCGGCTGGTACGGCACGGCGATGCTCTGCTATGTCACGCCCAAGGAGCATCTCGGTCTCCCCGACCGCAACGACGTCAAGACGGGCGTCATCACCTACAAGATAGCCGCGCACGCCGCCGACCTCGCCAAGGGACATCCGGCTGCGAAGGTGAGGGATGATGCCCTTTCCCGCGCGCGATTCGAGTTCCGCTGGGAAGACCAGTTCAACCTGTCGCTCGACCCCGAAACCGCGCGGTCCTTCCACGACCAGACCTTGCCCAAGGAGGCGCACAAGCTGGCGCATTTTTGCTCGATGTGCGGGCCGAAATTCTGCTCGATGCGCATCTCCCACGACATTCGGGCCGAGGCACAGAAAGAGGGCATGGCGGCGATGGCCGCGAAGTACCGCGAGGGCGGCAATCTTTACATGCCGGTGGACGGCGAACCGCCCATGCCGAAGATGCCGGAGCCGTCATGAGGCTGCTGGTCAAAGGGGCCGGCGTCGCCGGCCTCACCGCCGCCTTCGAACTCGCCGCCCGCGGTGCTGCGGTAACCATTGCCGAGACCCGGCATGGCCTTGGCGGCAACGCATCATGGATGGCCGGCGGCATGCTGGCGCCCTGGTGCGAGCGCGAAAGCGCCGAGCAGCCGGTGCTGGATCTCGGACGCGATGCCGCCGACTGGTGGGATGCGGTCCTGCCGGATCATGTCACGCGGGCCGGAACGCTCGTTTTGGCAATGCCGCGGGATGCGGGCGAACTCGACCGGTTTGCAAGCCGCACGTCGGGTTATCGGCGGGTCGACGAAGACGAAATCGCGCTCCTGGAACCCGATCTCGCCGGCCGCTTCCGTCGCGGGCTGTTCTTCCCGGGCGAAGCCCATCTCGACCCACGCCGTGCAATGGCGGCGCTGCATGAAAAACTCGCCGGAAGCGGCGTCGAGTTCCGCTTCGGAGTGGACGCCCGGCACGTGACGGGATTCGACCGCGAGATCGACTGCATGGGAATGGCGTACGGCGATGAAAGGCTTCGCGGCGTTCGCGGCGAGATGCTGATCCTGCGTACACCGGACATCTCGCTGTCGCGCCCGGTCAGGCTGCTGCACCCGCGTTTGCCGCTCTATCTGGCGCCGCGCGCCGACCACCATTTCATGGCGGGTGCAACGATGGTCGAGAGCCTGTCCACGGAGCCGGTCACGGCACGGGCGATGATGGAACTTCTGAACGCCGCCTATTCGGTTCATCCCGCCTTCGGCGAGGCCGCGATCGTTGAGACGGGGGTCGGCATTCGCCCGGCATTTTCCGACAACCTGCCGCGCGTCGAAGCGCATGGCAGGACCGTCGCGATCAACGGGCTCTACCGCCACGGTTTCCTTCTGGCCCCCGCCATGGCGCGCCGGGCGGCCGACCTTGTTTTCGATTCTGACAAACCGGTGGAACTTGCTGATGAAACTGACGGTCAACGGCAAAGCGCATGAGATCACCGCCGCCACCCTGGCGGAGCTTCTCGCGGCGCTTGACTACGAAGGCAACTGGCTTGCAACGGCCGTGAACAGCGACCTTGTGCACGCGACTGAGCGGGCGCTGTTCCAGCTGAAGGACGGCGACCGGATCGAAATTCTCTCACCCATGCAAGGAGGTTAGTAACGTGATCGAGCTTTACGGAACCAAGCTTCCGTCGCGCCTGCTTCTCGGCACCGCACAGTACCCCTCGCCCGCCATTCTTGCCGATGCGGTCAAGGCATCCTGCGCGTCCGCGGTGACCGTCTCATTGCGCCGCGAAATGGCCGGCGGCAGGGGTGGGGAGAAATTCTGGTCGCTCATCCAGTCGCTGCGGCTGCACGTCCTGCCCAACACCGCCGGTTGCCACTCCGTCAAGGAAGCTGTCACGACCGCAAAGATGGCGCGCGAGGTCTTCGGCACGAACTGGATCAAGCTCGAGGTGATCGGCAATCACGATACGCTGCAGCCGGACGTCTTTGGCCTGGTCGAGGCCGCGCGAATCCTGTGCGAAGACGGGTTTGCCGTATTTCCCTATACCACGGACGATCTCGTCGTCGCCGAGCGGCTGCTGGAGGCCGGATGCAGGGTGCTCATGCCTTGGTGCGCGCCGATCGGTTCGGCGCTCGGACCGGTAAACGTCACCGCACTCCGCTCGATGCGCGGCCATTTCCCGGATGTCCCGCTGATCGTGGATGCGGGCCTTGGCCGGCCATCGCATGCGGCGCTGGTGATGGAACTCGGCTTCGACGCGGTTCTCCTCAACACCGCCGTCGCCAAGGCAGGCAATCCGGTTGCCATGGGAGCGGCGTTTGGCAAAGCGGTGGAAGCAGGCCACGAGGCATATTGCGCCGGTCTGCTCGAGCCGCGCGACATGGCCGTTCCCTCCACACCCGTCGTCGGCATGGCAGCGTTTTCATGAAACTTGATCCGTTTTACCTGATCGTCGATTCCTGCGCGTGGATCGAACGTCTGGTGCCGCTTGGTGTGAAGCTGGTGCAACTGCGCATCAAGGACAAGGACGAGTTTTCGCTGCGCCAGCAGATCTGCTCTTCGATGGCGATATGTGAACGCCACGGCTGCCAGCTCATCGTCAACGATTACTGGCGCATCGCGATCGAGGAGGGTTGCGACTTCGTCCATCTTGGCCAAGAGGATCTCGCACGGGCCGATGTGAAGGCGATCCGGCGGGCGGGCATCAGGCTGGGCCTCAGCACCCACGACGACACCGAGCTCAAAACCGCGCTTGCGGCCGAGCCGGATTATGTCGCGCTCGGCCCGATCTACCCCACCACACTCAAAGCCATGAAATGGGCGCCGCAGGGGCTCGACCGCATCGCTGTCTGGAAGCAGCGCGTCGGCGACCTTCCGCTCGTTGCCATCGGCGGGCTGACCATCGAGCGCGCAAACTCCGTCTTCGCTCAGGGCGCTGAGAGCGCCGCGGTCGTGACCGACATCGTCCGCAACGCGCGTCCCGAGGTTCGTGTCCTCAAATGGCTGGCGGCGACGGCCCAATGGCGATGACGCGGCATGTGCTGGTTGTCGCCGGCTCGGATTCCAGCGGCGGAGCCGGAATCACGCGCGACGTCGAGACGATCGCGGCGCTGGGCCTCAGGTCGTGCGTCGCCGTGACAGCGGTCACCGCCCAGACCCACCAATCAGTCGAGTGGATCGAGCATATGCCGCCCGGCATGGTCGCAGCCCAGATGCGGGCAGCGATTGCCGCCAACAGCGTGAAGGCAATCAAGATCGGGATGCTTGGCACGACCGGCGCAATCGCGGAAACCGCGACGGTTCTGCGGGATCACTCCGATATTCCGGTGGTGCTGGACCCGGTTTTCGCCTCCTCGTCCGGCAGGCCGCTGATTGTCCAAGACGCTGTCGCCGCGCTGCGTGGCCATCTCATGCCGCTTTGCCGGCTTGTCACGCCGAACTTGCCGGAATTGGCCGCGCTGACCGGATCGGCGATCGCACCCGATGAGGCATCTGCGTGCCGCCAGGGTCAGGAACTATCGAGATCTGTCTCGACCGCCGTCCTCGTCAAGGGCGGTCATGCCCGCGGCAACGAGGCAGTCGACCTGCTGGTGCAGCCGGACCGACTTCCCCTTCGATTTGTGGCGCCGCGCCTGCCAGGCGAGATGCGGGGAACCGGTTGCATGCTCTCCAGCGCAATTGCCGTCTTCCTTGCACTGGGCGCGTCCCTGGAAGAAAGCGTGCGCAACGCCAAGAAGTTCGTATTCAACATCCTTGCTGGTCAAAGTGAGATTTCGGCCACTTGGGATGATGAACAAGCGGCCGGATGAATTGAAACTACCTTTCAGCCCAGCGATGATCGCAGTGGGTCTACCCGCCTGCTTCTTGAGGTCCTATGCGAAGGCCACGTGTGCGGATTAGAAATCCACACCCCGCCAACCGTACAGCTTCGTCGCCTTGAGGAGGGAGACAATATTGCCCCTGCGCCCGCCGTTGATCCGCCACCTGAAATTCCCCGACCTGTTCGGCGCCATCGACTGCTTGCCGTGCCTTGGTACGCCGGTGAACGACCGGACATTCGAGGTCTTCAACCCGTCGACTGGCGAATTGCTGGCAGAGCTTCCCGACATGGGCGTCACGGAGACGCGTGCCGCGATCGACAAGGCGTTTGCGGCGCAGGCTGGATGGGCGGCGCTGACCGCCCGCGAGCGCAGCGACATGCTCTGGCGCTGGCATCAGCTGATCGTCGATCATGCGGACGACCTTGCAGCGATCCTCACCGCCGAGATGGGAAAGCCGCTTGCCGAAGCCAAGTCGGAGGTCTCCCATGCGGCCGCGTATCTCCAATGGTACGCCGAAGAGGCCAACCGCATCTATGGCGAGACGATCTCCCCGCCGTCGACTGACCGCCGCATGCTGGTGATCAAACAGCCGATCGGCGTCGTTGGCACGATCACGCCGTGGAATTTCCCGGCGTCGATGGTGGCGCGCAAGATCTCGCCGGCCCTGGCCGCTGGCTGCACGATCGTGCTCAAGCCTGCCGAACAGACGCCGCTGGTGGCAGGTGCGATGTTCGCCCTCGCCCACAAGGCTGGATTTCCCGAGGGCGTCGTGAACCTGATATACGCTTCCGAAGGTGATGCGGTCGGGCGAGAACTCTGCTCCAATCCCAAGGTTCGTAAGATCAGTTTCACCGGCTCGACCGAGGTCGGGCGGCTGCTGATGCGCCAGTGCTCGGACCAAGTCAAAAAGGTCAGCCTCGAGCTCGGCGGCAATGCACCGTTCATTGTCTTCGACGATGCCGATATCGGCGCGGCCGTCGACGGTGCAATCCAGGCGAAGTTCCGCAATGCCGGCCAGACCTGCGTTTCCGCGAACCGGCTTTATGTCCAGTCAGGCGTCCATGATGAATTCGTCGACAAGTTCGTGGAACGGGTTCGCCAGCTTCACGTCGGTGACGGCTTCGATCCAGGAGCAGCTATCGGACCACTGATCGACAGGCGTGCACTGACCAAGATCGAATCCCATATCGCCGATGCCGTCGCGAAAGGCGGCATTGTCCGATGCGGTGGCGATCGCATCGGCAAAGAAGGGACTTTTTTCCAACCGACGGTCCTCACCGATATTTCCCGAGACATGACTGTGGCGCAGGAGGAGACGTTCGGGCCGCTGGCTCCGGTCATTCGCTTCGACGACGCGGATCAGGTCGTCCATGAGGCAAACGACACGATCTACGGCCTTGCCGCCTACTTCTATGCCTCGAACCTGAAGCGTGTCTGGCGTGTGGCCGAAACCCTGGAATATGGCATGGTGGGCATCAATACTGGACGCATGTCCTCCGAAGCCGCACCCTTTGGCGGCATGAAACAGTCAGGCATCGGGCGCGAGGGTTCCCGCCACGGGCTCGAGGATTACCTCGAGATGAAATACCTCTGCATGGGCGGCATCTAAACCGTTTGGAAAAGGAATCTGTACACCTTCGTCGGCCAACCGATGCGTGACGCCCAGCGCCGCACCAGATGAGCTGCGGCAGGCTTCCCACTGTCGATGCGCAAGTCAGCGCCAAAAACGTCGTTCAGCGCGAGCAAAATGACGAAGCGCCACCGTATCGTCAACTGGCCGAGCGGGACTGCAATCGCATCGGTAAAGAAGGGACGTTTTTCCAACCAACGGTCCTCACCGATCTTTCCCGAGACATGACTGTGGCGCAGGAGGAGACGTTCGGGCCGTTGGCGCCGATCATTCGCTTCGAAGATGCGGATTAGGTCGTGCATGAAGCCAACGACACGATCTACGGCCTCGCCGCCGCCTACTTCTATGCCTCCAACCTGAAGCGTGTCTAGCGTGTAGCCGAGCCCTTGGAATACGGCATGGTGGGCATCAACACCGGCCGCATGTCCTCGCAAGCGGCACCCTTCGGAGGCATGAAGCAGTCCGGTATCGGGCGGGAGGGTTCCCGCCACGGGCTCGAGGACTACGTCGAAATGAAATACCTCTGCATGGGCGGGATTTGAAGCACATATGCTTGCGTGGGCCCGATCCCGTAGGGATCATAGTCGTGGACGATTGAGACCTCGGCACTCTCGTCGAGCTTGTTGTTCGGCAGGACGTCGTTATCCAGATCTCTGCGTTTTTGTCGTACCGCTGTGACGTTTGCAGCACAGGATCGATGTTGACGTCATCCTTCCCTGCGAGAAGTGAGGCGGTGCGTGTTTTGAAGACTAGTGCACGGTCGATTGACAGTACTTCGCCGCCTGCGCTGCAGGGAAGGACCCAAGCCCATGGCAAAGGCTGAAGCACGGTAAAGACGGCGCAGACCGTCATGCTCAAAAGAGACAATTCTGCAGAGGGATCGTTCATCATTGATCCGGCGGGTCGGGAGGCGCGGCCGGCTGAAAGAGGACGATGGCAACGATGCGGTCAGGAGATAGAAGGCGCCAGGCATCCGCACCGATCACCTCCCCAAAATGGCGGGCCGGTTCCGGAATCGAGCCGCCGTCGCGAGATTTTCGCGGCCGTGGAGGCTTCGCCGTCTGCTGTCCGCAGGGCGAAGCGCGCAGCAGATGAAAGTTGCGGGCGCACCATACTTTACTGCAAACTGCTGGCGTCGGCGGAACGCATCGGCGTCAACATTGTCGGCGAGCGGCAGTCAGGTGACATCGCCGAACTCATGGACGAGGCAGTGCACACTTGCGGGGCCGATCGGCTCCCACCCTGAGCGCGAGATGAAATGCCGATGCAATCATACGGCTTACATTAAGCGAACAGTTGCGGATCAGGCCATTTCCGACGGGCTTGTCCGCAACCAAATTGACCATCGCCGTTAAAGTGTGCGTTGCCTCTATTCAAGTGCATCGTTCCTGACCAAACGGCCGCGCAGCAATGCAGGAATATCATCGATCGGGACAGGTTTCCCGATTAGATAACCTTGAGCTTCATCGCATCTGACGCGGCGCAGATATTCGAGCTGTTCCAGAGTTTCGACCCCTTCGGCTGTCACGTCGATTCGAAGCTCATGCGCCAGTGCAACCAATGATCTTACAATCGCGGCGCAGTCGAGATCTGTAAGCATGTCCTGGACAAAGGATCGGTCGATCTTGAGCCGCGAAAGCGGCAATTTGCGAAGGTAAGTGAGTGACGAATAGCCGGTGCCGAAATCGTCAAGCGCAACTGTGACGGATAGAAAACTCAACGATTGCAACAATGCGATAGCGTCTTCAAAATTCGAAATCAGCACCGATTCCGTGACTTCGACCTCAAGTCGCTTCGGTTCCAAACCGGCGTCCGACAAGGCCGTTAGGATCCCATCAAGTAATGCCTTGTTCTTGAGCTGCACCACCGACAAGTTGACGGCGACCCGCAAGTCGCACGGCCATTGCGCCGCGGCCAAGCAAGCCGACTTGATGGCCCAATGGCCGATGTCGTGAATCAATCCGATGTCTTCAGCGATAGGAATGAATTCCGACGGCTGGATCGCGCCAAGTGTCGGATGGCGCCACCGCAGAAGCGCTTCGAAACCTCGGATGCGGTCGCTCCCGAGGTCAAGAAACGGCTGGAACGCGAGCGAAAGCTGGTTGTTGGCGAGCGCAGATGCCAGATCGCGTTCAAGCGCATGGCGCCTCACGGCCGCTTCATCGTCGGTTGCGCGGAAAAACTGAATCGGACCCGCTCCCAGCGTCGTGGCCCGGTATAGTGCGGTGTCGACGCACCGCAAGAGCTGGTTGGCATCCGAGCCGTCAGAGGGTGCGAAAGCGATACCAACAGAGGCCTTGCAATATAATTCTCGCCCTTCGATCAAGAACGGGGCGGGCATGGCATCCGTGATCTGTTTGGCCAGCGATCTGATTTGATCTGGCCTGCAGTCGCGAGAAGCGATTATTGCAAATTCCGCCCCCTCAAGCCTCGCAATACAATCGCTCTCCCGTGTCGCCTTCCGAATTCTGGCAGCCACTTCGACCAGAACCGCATCGGCCATCGCTCGGCCGAAACGATCATTGACATTTTTGAAGTTGTTGATGTTGAACAAGAGCAACGCAAACTTCTGATCGAATTGCGTGGCGTTTGCGATTGCGTTCTCAAGCCGCTCATTGAAGCTGAACCGGTTTGGTAAACTCGTCAGCACGTCCCGTCGAATGGCACGTTCGCCTTCCGCTTGCAGAATGAAGCGCTGGGTAAATTCGAACGCGTGGGCAAGCACTGCACGAAACAGCGTGGTGGCGTAGGACATGATCAGGATTGCTACGGGCAGATTGACTGCGTCTTCCACCCGCGCAATCGCAAGCATCGAACCGACGAAGATTGGTAGCGTATACGCGACGGCCGCAATAGGAATCGTGGAGAAGGAAGCGGCACCGCCTGCGATCATCCCCGCGCTCAGGCAGGTAATGACAACCTGCACCGCGCTTGCTGCGCCACCGAAGAACAGGACGGGAAGCGCCCCCCACCAAGTGCCGAACAGGAAAGCGTTCCGCACCAGGTTTTGTGTTGTGCGGCGGGACACCGACCTTGGTTTGACCGACTGAAACGATGACCTCGCTTTGAGGCCCACAACAGCAGCCGCTACGATGATGCCACTCGCCCAAAGGATGGCTTCCGTTTGCTCGGGCGAGCCCCAAAGCGCCATGACAAAAACGGCCGCATTAAGTATGTTCGCAAGCATCACAAGAGGGGTGTTGCGAAGCACGATACTGACCTGCTCCGCCCTGATCCGGCCGGCGAGCGGTTCGACCGTAGAGGGCCCGCCAAAGGCGCGCAGGTCTCCCGCCAGAAGGTCACCCAACCTCGCCGCATCCAGACGCTGCATCACTCTTTCACTCCCCGCGCTGGAGCAGTAGCTGCGCTTGGTCCCCTACCACCGAACAATTCGGAAAAAGTAAACTTCAACCGCAAGTTTTGACAACTCAGTAGGAAGACTAGAGCCTCGGAATTCGAGACAGAGAACCGGCCAAACGCAACGCTCCCTTCGGAATCGCCGACCTTTGAGGTTGGCAATCGCGCTTTCTGTTCCACTCTGCTAGACGTCACATTTTGTGTCCCTGCCGTATCCGAATACCCATTTTTCGATCCGCCTTTCTGTCGGCTGACAAAAGGAACCGCTGGTGTTGCAACATCACCGATAAATAGGCCGAGAGCGGCAAATTTCTCTTGGGTTGAATACGGGTTGTCAGCCTGAGCGGTTCATCAGCGTCGCTTTTGGTTGGAGAGGAAGCGATGGCGAAGGGATGGATCGTGGACGGAAGTCATAACCCTGGATGAGAACTCCTGATCTCTTCCTAAGCGCCGCTTGAGATCTCAGTGGAATACGAGCGGCCGCGCTTGGAGCGGATACTCCACGCCGGCTCGAAGCAGTCGGCTGCACGGCGGCAGATGCTCGAAACCGCGAAGACTCCGCGTGCGGGAAGGACGGGAACCATGTTCGTCGCGCCGCATAGCGCCCAGCCAGGTGAGCCTCGCGCCAGTCTCGCCGCCTCTTGCCATCGTCGGTACCTAGGCTTTTTGATTGGCCGATTTGCAGGCGGCAATCCATTGCATCGCAAAGGTCGGATCTTCCAGCATGCCGAACCGTTGCGCGAACTCGCAAAAGGCATCGCGCGCGGCGCTTATGGGTTTGCGCCCGTCGTCATAGCACACCCTTAGGGCGGTATCGTGGATCAGGTCTCTGCGATCTTCGGGCCATTCGTCGAGAAAATCGATAGCGTCCGCAAGGCTGGCAATCTCCTGCACGATGTAGGTGGCGCGCTTCACGAAAATCGGACTGCTGAAAGCCTCAGCCTGCATTTGCTCCTCCCAATCTGCTGAACAACTGGTGTGCATCAAGCGGGACCGCATCGACGCTCGCGTTGCAGAATGTGCTGTCACTTCGATGACGCTTCAAGGGTGCTCTGCAAAATGCCACACCCAGCGGCGCATCCACATCCTTCCGGCCGCTGCCGATGAAGTTACGACTGCCACGTCACTGAGAAGGGCCGACGATCGCTCTGCGTCGCAATTGCTGACGCAGGAAACCCGCCACCTCCGATTTTGAGACTAGCTGATAGGCTTGGGACTGCCTTAGTCCAGCCCCAGCCTCCTCTTCAGTTCCGCATTCTCGTTGCGAAGACGTTCCGCAAGCAGGCCCTTCAGGCGTTGGTTTTCTTCCTCGAGCGCGATGAGATCCTTGAGATCATCGCTTGTCGCTGCCGGCGCCGAGGCCTTCTTCCAAACATAATAGGTTTGCTCTGAGATCCCCGCCTGCGTTACCGAGCTCTTGAGGGTGGCGCCTCCGCTGATCGACCTCGCGATCAGGGCCAGCTTTAGGGAGCGTTCCTTTTGGGAATAGACTTTCCGAGGCCCGCGCGATGTCGCTACCGATGCCCCATTCCCCTGGGAAGCCGCCTTGGCGCCATTCGTCCGAGCAGGTGGTGTGGGCTCAGCTTTGGCCTTCCGTGGCCGCCGGGCTTTCTTCGTCGTCTGTGGCGCCTCCGCTTTCACGGCACCTTCCGCCGCAGCGTCTATTGATTCAGCACGCTCTGGATCTGCCATAAGATGCTCCAATGTCGATTGGTTCAAAGGTTCAGCATCATGGGTCACGGTAGTGGAGTCAACAAGCTGACGATTTGGCAGCTCGATCTCCTGGAGTTCCCTTGTTGTCCCGGCGATAGCCGCGGAGAAATCGAAATCGCCCCAGATGGAACGACCGCGTTTTTGTAAACTGCGCTTCTGTTTCATTTCCACGATGAATGGTCGACTCTGCCGCTTCATGATCCTTCCTTGGCTCCTTGCCATGCACAGGAAGCCGCTGCTGACGAAGCCTGAACTATCCAGGCATTTTCCATTTCGGCGCGCGGAGCATTACCGGATGAGGCCAGTTGGGAGCAAGGGCGACTTCAAGCCGACTGTCTTTAGGCGGCTGGTCCAAAACCCGGCACTGGCTGGCTGGCGCGCGCGCAAATGAATTCTTTCAGTCGCCCCGCCGGATCATTCCGGCGGGCTTTTTTTGGCGATGACGGCCCGAGCCACCTCCCCCTCCCCTTACCGATGTCCGGTACAGCTCTCGTTGGGGCAAGACAGTGCTTGACAACGAAGCTGAGCCGCGGCTTGGACAGCAGCAACTTTTCGAAAACCGTTGGGAAATGCACGGCCGCGGGTCCGTTTCACGCGCAGCTTTCAATCGTGCTGAGAGTCGACGAGGTGGCCGGTTATACCACAGCCGGGGCGCGCGGGCGCGAAAGCGGCAGGAAATTCGCGTTTGACGTTTGCCCGCGCAGCCCGTGTAGCTCGACGCGACACTTCCGGTCCGAGCTCCTGGCTTAAGAACTTGGGATTGAGCGCGTCATCCGAAACCGATATGTCGGCTGCACGGATGAACTTGGAGCATGCGCAAGCGGGTGCTGGGTCATGCCCTGGAAGTACTGACGGGTTACAGAACATCGCAGAGACAAAAAGGCAGTAGTGGCAGCCGTGAATTAGATAGTCGGCTGGTCGAAGGTAAAAACGTGCAGCACGAACATCCTCATCCGTCAGCTCCGACGACGCTTGCCCCGCTTCGCAACCCGGCATTTCGATCGATCTGGACTGCCACACAAATCTCCAGCCTGGGGTGGCTCGTGCAAACGGTGGCCATCAGCTGGCTGATGGCCACCATTTCGGCTTCCGACCTGATGGTCGCACTCGTTCAGGCCGCATCCACATTACCGGTGTTTCTCCTCTCAGTTCTTGCCGGAGCCATCGCGGATAACTTCAGCCGCCGATGGGTGATGTTTGCGGGGCACTGCCTGATAGCATCGGCATCAACGACGCTGATGATTGCTGTGGGCCTGGGATTTGTCGATCCCTGGCTCCTACTCGGATTGGGCTTCCTGGCTGGCTGCGGCTTCGCTTTGAACGATCCGGCCTGGCATGCTTCGGTCGGCGATATTCTTCACAAGCGCGACATTCCGGCCGCTGTGACGCTTATGTCTGTCGGATACAACATCGTGCGCAGCGTCGGTCCGGCTTTGGGGGGCGTGATCCTGGCCTTCTTTGGACCGCTTGCCGCGTTCGCCTTGGCCGCGCTGAGTGATCTGGCGCCTCTAGGCGCAATATGGCGCACCAAGTGGAAAGTTCGCTCTTCGCCTCTCCCTCGCGAGAGAATGGCGATGGCGATTCACGACGGTGTCCGCTTCACGGTGATGTCCCTGGAGATCAGGGCGGCCATCGCCCGTGCGACCCTTTTCGGGTTGGCCAGTATTGCTATCCTCGCGCTGCTGCCTCTCGTCGTCCGGGATCAGCTGAAAAGCGGGCCGATCGTCTACGGCATCTTGTTGGCGGGCTTCGGAATAGGGGCTTTCATAGCAGGGATGAGCAACGGCTTCTTAAGGCGGATCACGTCTCAAAACAGGCTGGTGGCGTTCGCCTCCGTCGCCTGTGCGGCATGCTGCCTGTGCCTTGCACTGACATCGTCGGTCCCTGTGGCGGCAGTCGCGCTGGCGTTCGGTGGCGCGGGTTGGCTGATCACCTGGACCGGTATTGACGTATCGGTGCAGTTGGCAAGCCCGAGGTGGGTTGTCGGCCGGACGCTCTCGATCTACTACGCCTTGAGCGCTGGCGGTATGGCTGCCGGCAGCTGGATCTGGGGCACTGTCGCTCAGAACTACTCCTTGACCTGGGCTATGGAGGGCGCCGCAGGGGCTCTGTTGCTGGTTGCGGCAGCGGGAATAGTGCTGCCGATACGTCCATGGGAAGAAACGGATCAAGAAAGTTCGGACTTTCGCGCCCCGGAGCTCGCACTCGATCTGAAGCCAAGGAGTGGTCCGATCGTTGCCAAGGTCGACTATTCCATACCCGAAAAGAATACCGACGCCTTCCTCGCCTGCATGCGCGCAAAGCGCCATGCTCTTAGCCGTGCCGGTGCACGAAACTGGACGCTCCAGCGCAATCTTCAAACGCCTTCGCTTTGGACGGAGACGTTCCGCACGCCAACCTGGATGGACTTTCTTCGCCTCAATCATCGGCTCACGGCAGCGGACAAGGAAGTAGGCCAGCACCTTCTCGCCTTGCATGGGGGCGAACTTCCTCCGCACACGGAGCTTTCGATCGAGCGAACGACCGAGGCAGCCCGTAGCCGTGTCTCGACATTCGTTTCTCGTCCTCCGAGGTGACGTCATGATGAAGCCGTTACAGGCGCGATAACCCCGGGATTTCCAGAGCACAAGGTTCGCACGGTGCCGGCTGCAGGAAGCGATCTGTAGACTGACGTTCCGCACTGCCCTTTTATGCGACTTTCTAAGCACAAATCGGGAACAGAAACCTCGACGAGGCTCCCCACTCCACTTCACATATTCTATTCATAGTAGGCGCGAAATTTCTCATGATTCCGCAAGGCCTCAGGACGATAGGAGCCGGACCCAGCGCATTGCGGAACCTGCGTGAGTTGGAATCGCTCTTCTACGGTAGAATGGACAGGAGCTTCCGGATTGATTTCCCGGATTTTGGTCTTCCATCCAAGGCGGCTTGCGAGCAGGCGCAGCCAGCGGGGAATGCGGGCTTCAAGCACATCCTGCATGCCCGCGACTTCGCAATGCTGCAGGGCGTCAGCTCTCGGGAAGAGGTGGAGAGGTGTCCCATTTTCAGACGTCTGCGGCAGACGTTTGCCGTCGACAATCACTGGCCCCATCTTAAGACCGTCGGGCAGCCCCAACACCTCTTCGATCATCCATTGCAAGGCAATGTCGGAGAGCCGTGATTCACTCTCCGGGTAACTGCCGCCGATGTCGGAGTGGTTCCCGGCGAACCACAGCTGTTTGAACGTACGGACGTCGTTCCGCTCCTTCGGCATGTCCCTTGTTGGACCCCAACCCACGCGAGCAAAGTCCTCTCTCGTTTCATCGATGGCATTCGCGGAACGCGCATATCCCACAAATCGGCTTAGCAGGCGGTCGAAGTTCTCCCCTTTCCACTCCGCAAGGTGAGAGGATTTATCACCAGGATTAGGGAAATCGCGGATGACTTTTCTGATTGATTTGCGCTGTTGCCAAGTGATCAGAACACCGCCGGCAACCGCCGCTAATCCGACGAATGCCAGCGTCGAAAACCAGAAGGCGAAACCGAAAAGGGAAAGGATGCCGGCCACTACAAGCGCAGGTACTAACGCAAGCGCTGCTGCGAGCAAAGCGGCGCCGACGGCCAGGAAAATCTTGATACCGATCGCAAGCGGACCTTTGGCGCCAAGAGCCGCTACGGTATCAAACACGCCGATGAAGTATGGCGATGCGTTGGAGCGGTGGACCTCACCAGATTCATGATCGGCGCCGTATTGGGCTCGAAACCGGCGTGCAAGCTCGAGCCTTTCGTCCTCAAACTTCGCACGTGGGTGCCCTGCCCCGTGTTCCAGCACGGTGTGAACTGCACTGCTGGCGATATCGCGGACCGCCTTTCTGAAGCGCGGGATCGGATGATCGCCATTGCGGCTGGGAATCCCACAGAGCATCAGCAGGCTGGCCAGGCTCCGCACCGTGTAGGCTCCCCTGCTGAAGCCTAACAAGAAGATCCTGTCGCCAGGTTCATAGTGATTGATCAGGAATTCGTAGCAGTCGACGATGTTGGTCGTTATTCCGCGGCCGGACACGGATGCCAACGTCTTTTGCACCCACCGCACTACACTCGTGAAGCCCGTTGCCGTGGTTTCGGTCCCGAGGCCAGGATCATAGAACGCAACCTGATCGTGAGGATCAATCGATGTTTCTGGGCCGACCCTGCAAACTCGGTACATCTTGTAAATGTTGCTCAGGCGCTGCTCGACCCGAATACCACCCTCCTGACCGGTGCCGTCGGAAAAGATGACGATGTTTTTTGTCATGGGCCGCGCTCCTCTTGTAAGGATAGTATATGCGCCTCAATCTAGACGTTCAGGCAAGCTTTGCCTTTTCCTACAGACGGGATGATCAGCTAGGGTCAACGGGAAGGACAGATTGCCCTGCAGAGGCGAAATCTCGGCCTTCTTTCCAAGTTGATCCACCGCTCTATCGAGGAGAACGATGTCTTCGAACTACGTCGTCTGCGCGGCCGCCCGTGCCCACATGGCGCGCATCGTGGGCGAGTGATGATCCCGACGATCATCAGATGTACCGTCCATAGTCGGAATTGACCCGCTCGTCGGTCACATACTTGAGCACCTCGCCGACATTGCGCGCCGCCCGGATCGGAATGGGCAGTTTCTGGTTCATCTGTGTCGAGTTCCAGTTGACCTTCGTCAATGAGAAGACCTCCTCGGCCAAGGTCCTGACCGTGCTGTCGCTGCGCGAATGTGGGCAGATGAGCAGAGGCTTGGGATCGTACATGCCAGGATAGGTCCCATAGTAGGGAATGCTGCCGGTAGTATAGAGAAGCCCCTTCCCACCCATCTCAACAAAGGTCCCCCGCATCACCGGGTAGTTCCCGTCGCGAAGCAGCTTGATGTGCGAAGACTCCTGCACCCAGACCAGGTCGCGCAGTGCCGTGCCGGCCTCTTGCAGCGCTTCCAGAATGCCGCCTGCCTCCTCGTCGCGAAACCGGGAGGTCTTCAACACGATCACTCGAGCGGGATAGTTCATGTGATGGGCACGATAGGCCGCCAAGACCTCTCGGATCAGTTCCTTGGCATCCTCCTCCGCCATATAGGGATGCCGGCCACGCGTTTCGGTCCGAGCGCGCTTGCCTTTCAGGATGAAGCCTCTTCCACGTTCGTCGAACATCTGGGCGGCGCTGGTGAATAACTGCTGTCCACCAACCTCGCGATAGTAGCTGATGCCTATGTAGCAGGCGGTGTATTCGCCTTCTTTCGGCATCCGGCGCCATGGGATGCGGCCGGATCCCTTGTAGTAGAGCGTCGTCATCAGATTCCAAGTGCGATCGGCCTTGTCCTGGATCTGGCGGCCGGTAGCTTCCTTGATCTTCTGCGGGATGGTCACCGCGTCGTCGAGCACGTCCTCCCACGCGATCTGGATCGGGAATCGTAGATCCATCGCGCGCGCCTTGAGCATACCCCGGAAGTTCGGCGCATCGCTGCCGCCGCTGTCCTCATGCTCGGTCGTGCCCTCGGCGGAATACTTGGCGTTCACGACGCGTTCGATCAGGCTCACCGGCAATGCCACGATGGCCACGTTCGGGCGATCGGTGCCCTCGTCGATGGCCCTGAGCAGCAGCATCACCTCGTCGACGGCCATCTCCACCGCTTTCTCGTGGCGCGGTTCCTTCAAGATGGCTTCGATCCGGGCCTGTGGGACGGCCAACGCAGCGCCATCGATTAATTCGAATTTGCACCGAAAAGGGTTCTGGTTCCCGAGACCGGGAAAGTCCGGATGCATGTTCGGATGCTTGTCGGTCTTGCCGGGAAACCCTACCGTCGCGTCATTGAGATAGCGCCTGGTGTCCTCGATCGTCTTGGCATTACCGACCACAGCGATCCTGATGGCGTCGCCGACGGGAGTCTGTAACGGCCCCGCCTCGAAAAGACCTAGGCGAGGGTCCGGATGATGGTGCTTGTCGCCGAACTCGAGATGCGGTTCTTGGAAGATCGTGGTTTCGAACTTCATTTGAACTGGATCTCCGCCTGCTTGCTCTCGGCGTCGTCGTCCTTGACCTTCCTGCTTCCCCACACATCTTCCGGAACCCGCATCTCAAGGTGCACTTCGGGAGGCGTCCCGAACCTCAATCTGGCTTCCTCGACGGCTTCGACGAACAGGCTGCGGGCATCCTCATCCCCAAGGGTCAGGAACCGGTGCCACAATATTACTTGGCCGCGGAGCGATGCGCTGTTGTCCAATCTCTTCTTCCCTGCCAGCAGTTCGGCCGGATACGAGTGCGGCTGGAAGCCGTTGGTGGTAAAGTGGTAGTTTGGATTCACCACCAGGAACCATTCGTCGAGAAGTTTCTCGAAGCGTGGAATGAAGGCGTGATGCCGGACGAAGGCTATTCGTTCGGGGTTGGACTTCTGCTTGGCGACGTTGACGACGTCGGAGCTCGCCTTGACCTTCGACGACTTGTACGAGAACGTCCGCGACGTGTTGGCAGCCAATGCCTTGAAGTAGAATTGGCCGCGATCCTTGTCCCAGCCGAGATCCTTCTGGAACTGATGGCTCAGCGTTCTTCGCAACAGATGGGCGAAGGCGTTGCGCTCGTCGATATCCTCATGGAAGGCTAGATAGCGGGTATCGATTGCCTCCACCATGTCATGCTCGACTATCTCGTCGCAGACGTTGTTCCTGGGGTCTTGGAACGACCAGAAGGTGTCGCCTTTCATCACCCAATCGAAACGCGCCGGTTCGTCCAGCTCCAGCAACGCCTTGATCGCTTCCTTTGGCGTGCGGGTGGTCGGAGCCACATACATCTCGGTCGGCAACATAATCGGCAGCATGTTGACGAGCGCGTCCTCGCCACCGCCCAGCGGAGGTATGTAGTATCCGAAACCGGCCTTGGGTACTGTGATTGCAGCAAGCCGGTCGACAGCTTGCTCATCAAGAACATCAAGGCGCTTGTCGAAGCGGAGTCGACGCTCGCCCCCGATGTCGCGCGGCACTTCTTTCCAGAAGAAAGTTGCATCGGAGTCCCGATAAAGTACGATAATCACTGGCAGGTTCGATGGCCGCCAGTACTCTAAGTCCTCGCTGCGCAGCGTGTAATAGAAGCCGTCATCGTCCTCAGACGCATAGTCGTTTGAGTACCGCGCTTTCACCTGGACGGCGATCATCTTCGCCAAGGGCTTTCCCTTGTCCATAACCTCCACAATGGCATCGATCCCCGCTTCCAACCGCGATCGAACGTCGAATTGGAAACCCAGCTTCAAGAACCGAAGTCGAGCAGCAGCCTCGCCGATCTCACCCAGCAACTGATTGTCGGTAATCCTCTTAGACATCGACGCTCCCAGGGAACATTAGGCGAACGAACAATATCGGTGTCATGTCGTCGATTGTCGATACTCTTTCGTGGACTGGCGTGGGTTATGCATGCATTCAATTGCGGAGCGTAGGGCATGGGCGACGTCTCTCGTCCATGCCATGGCGCTACGTTGATCGTGTGAGCTCAACGTCGACCAAGATGATTCGTAAGAACGGCCGCTTACCCCTAACACTGGTCGCAACCAGACTGTCCGCAGTCGGCCCATTTCTGCCGTAGGCGCATCACGTCCGAAAGAGCCGTTTTTGCCCGAAGCTGTCCCTGATAGGCGGCCGGCAAGTCTAAGACGAAAGACCTCTAATACAGGGGCTGTTGCCGTCGCGTCGGCCAGGCCACACCTTTGCGGGTTATAAAGGCACGTTCTAGGTCGCACGTCGGGACCTTTGTCGGAGGTTACATGTGAATTTGGGCTGTCCGCTCGATCACTTCGTTCCGCAAGCGTGTTAGCAAGAGGAATGCAAAACCTCGCCAATCCTTCGACCACTGGCCAGTCCGAATTCATCGACCTCGATCGCACGCTGCGTGACATCCCTGTCGGCGAGAACCTGACGGACGAGCTCGAGCTGCAGAGGCGCATAGGTTCGGGCGCTTCGAGCACCTGGGCCGAGCTCTGCCCGGAAATGCGGGTGGTCGTATTGGCCGAGGCGGGAGCTGGAAAGACCTGGGAGATCCGCAATCTCGCCGACCGCCTCCGCCACGAGGGCAACGTGGCGTTCTTCATCCGCCTGGAGTTGCTGGCGGAGAATTTCGAACTCGCGTTCGAGCCGGAGCAGTATCCGGATTTCGAGGCGTGGCTGGCCGGCCAGGAAGAAGCATGGCTGCTCCTCGACTCCGTGGACGAGGCACGATTGCGCCATCTTGGCGATTTCGGGATCGCGATCCGAAAGTTCGCCAGCGTGCTGGGCGCGGCGAAGGCCCGCGCCCACATCGCGCTGACCAGCCGAATCAGCGCCTGGCGACCTGCCACCGACCTTGGCTTGTGCGTCGAGCTGCTGCCGCATCCTTCACCGGACACCAATACACGGACGAACGAGAGCGGCGATGCGTTGGACGGCGACACTGTCCGGACGGAGCGTGTTCAAGGCGGCGCCACATCCGGGTACCGAGTGGTCGCCCTCGAAGACCTGGGCGACGACCAGGTCAACCGCTTTATCGCCGCGCGCGGGGTCGCGAATCCTGCAGCGTTCGTCGATGCCATAGAACGCGCCGATGCTAAGGGCTTCACAGGGCGGCCCCAGGATCTGGACGAGCTGGTCGATTTCTGGCGTGTCAATGGCAGGATCGGCTCCCGATGGGAGGTCCTGACGGCCAGCATTGACCGCCGGCTGGACGAGCGCGATCAGAACCGGGCCGATGTCAACGCCCTGTCGCCCGAGAAGGCCAGGTTGGGTGCACAGGCCCTGGCAGCCGCCGTGACGCTGACGGGGGTGCCGGTCATTCGGGTGCCCGATGGTGCGGACACCACCGATGGCGTTGCCATCTCCACCGTTCTCCCGCAGTGGACTGATGCCGAAGCGGGAGTGCTGCTGCAACGCCCTGTGTTCGACGGCGCCATCTATGGGACGGTCCGGTTCCATCATCGGTCGGTTCGTGAGTTCCTGGCGGCGCAATGGTTCGCCGACCGGCTTAGACAGGCGCCGTCGCGCCTTGGCCTGGAACAGCTGTTCTTTCGCCGCCAGTACGGGATCGAGGTGCTGTCGCCCATGCTGCGCCCGGTGCTGCTTTGGCTAATGCTGATGGATGAAGGCATCCGGCGGCGGGTGCTGACATTGGCGCCGGAGGTGGTCTTCGAAGGCGGGGACCCGAGCCGCTTGCCTTTGGCCGATCGCAAGAGGATCCTGGCCGACGTTTGCGAGCAACTTTGCAAGCACACGTCTGGACGTTCGGTGCAGGACTACTCGGCCGTACAACGGTTCGCAAAAGAGGACATCTCCGACGAGATCCGGGTGTTGCTGCAGCGCTACGCGGACGATCCGGAAGTGGCGCCCTTCCTGCTCAGGATGGTCTGGCTTGGACGGCTTCGCACCCTCGCCCCCGAAGTCGTCGGACTGGCAAGCGATCCCGCCGATGCCGGCTATCGACGGCTGACGGCTTTCCGCGCTCTCAATGCGATCGGGACGGAACCCGAAATCGACGCGGTGCGCCAGGCGGTCCTTGCGGAGCCTGGCGATCTCGACCGGCGGCTACTGTCCGAGTTGATCTCGGGCTTGCCCGGCACACCGGCGAGCGTCACCTGGTTGCTAGCAGCGATCGGGCGTGCGGCGCCGAAAAAGAAGCGCGCCGCCGATCATCTGTCGCATGAGCTTGCCGCCTATGTGGAGCGGAGTCCGGTCATCGACCCGGCCCTGGTGATCGGCTTGGAGGCGCTGCTGGGCACCGCGCCGATGCTCAGCGACCTGAGTAACCAGGTCTCGCAGCGCTTCGAGTGGGTGCTGGTCGCGGCCTCGCGGGCGGTGGACCGGCTGATCCACGAACGTGACCCCATCGTTATGACGCATGCCGCTCACAGCATCATCCGCCGTGTGAGCACCGCCCGCAGCTATCAGAGCGACGTACTGTCGGGGGAGAAGGAGACGTTCGCCGAACTCGTTCCGGCGTGGCCGGAGCTCAACCGGGCGCAGTTCTGGCATGATGTTGAGCAATTGCGGGTGCACCAGGCCGCAAAGGGCGGGCCGCGGGTCGTCGACTGGTGGCGGCCGGCAAACTACGGTGCGGCCTGGAAGTTCGGCGCCAACGATTTCGATTATACGGTCGAGGCGATGACGTCGAAGCCGGTGCTGGACGATCAACTCGTTGCCTTGACGCTGGCCTTCCATCTCTACCAGAACAACGGCCGCCCGCGGCACTGCCTGACTGCTATGAAGCGAGCTGCAGCAGAGGGGGAGGTGGCGGATCGGCTGCAGGCGCTGCTGCATCCGGTGGCCGATCCGGAGATGCGCAAACTGAAGGTCCAAGAGCGGCGATGGACGCGTCGCGACAAGGAGCGCCAGGCGGCCGAGGCGAGAGAGCTCAGGGAGTCTCGCGACAATCTCAATGCACATCTCGAACAGTTGCGTACCGAGCTCAGTTCTCACCCGGAGCGGGCTGGCCAGCTGAACGCGATCCGCTACCTTTTCGACCGCACCCGGGACGACCAGCACCAGAACCACTGGTCAAGCTATGACTGGCGTGGTCTGGCCGCGGACTTCGGGTACGACCTTGCACGGCTGTTCAGGGACGCGGCGCAGAATTCCTGGCGCCTCAGCCGACCGACGCTCCGGTCGGAAGGGGCACCGGACAATGAAACGGCGTTCGCCACCATCCTGGGCCTTGCCGGCCTCGATATAGAGACGCGAGAAACGCCTTCAATCCTCAAAACTCTGAGTCCAGAGGAGGTCGAGATCGCGGCGCGGCACGCGGTGTTTGAACTCAACGGCTTCCCGACCTGGTTTCCCACGCTTTACGAGCACCATCACGAGGCAGTGGCGGCCTTTCTGTTTGCCCAGATTCGGTACGAACTGACCGAGGCCGCCGCTGAAAACCGGGGCAACGACGTCCTTGGCGACGTGAGCTGGTCGGGCCAATGGGCCTGGGACGATCTGGGGCCGATGCTGATCGAGCTGCTGCACGAGCATGAGCCGGCGGATAGCGGCGCCTTGAACAAGGTGCTGAAGATCGTGAGCGGCGCTAGCGACCCCGATGCGGCCATCGCTGCCCTGGCGCGGTCGAAAAGCCAGAGTGTGGCGGAGGTTTCACACATTGGACAGTGGTTCGCGGTGTGGATGGGCGTTGAGCCGGACGCGGCGATCCCGGCCTTCGCTGGCCACCTCGCGACGCTTCCGGCCAAGCAGGCGAGCGAGCTAGCGATGCACACGGCCGTTGCCTTGTTCGGAGGGGACTTCCACGCCGGACCGGTGGCACGGTCCGGCTTTATGCAGCCCCGATCGCTGCGCCGGCTCTATGACATCCTGCATCAGTACATTCGGCGGGCTGACGATATTCACCGCGCCGGTTCGGGCGTCTACAGCCCCGGATTGCGCGACCATGCCCAAGAGGCCCGAGACAGCATACTCGATCGGTTGCGCGACCAGTCCGGAAAGGAGGCGGTGCTGGCGCTCCGCGAGATCGTGACCTCGCAGCCGGGCCGGGAATGGGTCTCGGGACTGCTGCGCGGCAAGGCAGAGCGCGAAGGCGACTTCGAGCCGTTCGCTCCCCAGGACATCCTCTATCTGGGCGAGCACTTCGAACGCCGCCCCCGGAGCGCCCGCCAGCTCGGCGACACCGCTAGACTGCGCCTGCTGCAGTTGAAGGAGGCGGCCGAGGAAAGCCTATCGCTCGACGCCGGAGTGCTGGACATTGCCGATGCGCAAGCCGTCCGGGAGCTGGCGCAGACCCGGCTGGAGGCCCGGTCCGACAACGCCTACAGCGTGGCTGTGCCGGCCGGGCTGCCGCCTTCGCTGGTATTATCCGGCGTGGGGTATGCAGCCGCCCAGCCGCTCGTTACCGGCACGTCCGAGGACGTGCCAGAGGTGTCCTGGATAGACACTCTTGAGGCAGGAAACACGTCGCACCGCGGCGTGCTTGCCGTGTTCCATCTGGCCCGGTCGAAGCGATGGCGCTGGCCGTGGTCATCGCCCCCGACTCTGGAGGAGACGGTTGCGGCCGCTCGGGCGCAGTGGGAGGCTAAGGAAGAACACGTGCCCACGCTCGATGACGTTGAGGTGATCGGCATCGACCTGACCCGGATTCCGCCGGTGCTGGGCAAGAAGGATATCTGGGACCGCATCTTCGATTTTCTCCGCTGGTTTTGGGGTACGACGCTGCTGCGGCTGGGGACGATGATCGCGACTGCCGGCGTCACGGCTATCACCGGCGTGTTCCAGGTCGTTGTCGAATGGGCCCTCTATAAATTCCTGGGCATCCGGCTCGACATCCCCGAGATCGCGGGGTGGATCGGGTGGGTGCTGTTGGCTATCGGCATCGGCGTCGCCTTGCTTGGTGCCGCTGATCAGCGCAAGGGGCGATAGGCATGCAGATCTTCAATCCGATTGGCTCCTCCAGCCAGGACGTATCCTGATGATGGCTGCTGGACACGGGTCCTTCGACAACCCAGCGGCGGTGGACGTCGAGCGTGAAGCGGGCATGCTCCATCCGTTCCTCATCGTACAGGTGAGAGAAGTGGCTGGTATAGACGCGGATCAGGCCGATCGGCGTATCGATCGTCGCCTCGGTGAGGCCGCGCTGGATGGAATGACTGTTGGTCGGCCCAAGCTTGGGAAAAAGGAAGGTCGGCGTAGTCAAGAGCGGCCACCGTGACAGGATGGCGTTGCCGAACTGGCGCCGCACGGGACGACCGTCGAGGCTCTTGTGTATGTCCACGGCAGCGCCGAAGACGGCGTGATAGCCGCCGAGACGCTCTGCGATCCGCTCCACCTGACGAATATTGCCAGAGCGCTCCCAATAGGCCTCCACCTCCTGCAAGCCGATGACGTCGGCTCCAATGAGCGCATCGCAGTGCGGTCAATGTCATAACGGTCGTCGCGGCCTTTACCATATTGGATATTGTAGGTGATGACACGCATCAAAGCCTCGCAGGTTCGGGAAGGGGATCAACTGGATAGCGGGTAACGCCGCGTGCCAGGATAGAAGCCTGCCCTCGTGTCGCGCAATTGATGATGCGGTGACCGCCACGTGAAGAATAATGGAAGACCCGGTCACTCATACCTGCCTTCAGCTTCACTGATATCAGCGAAGCGTACGATACTGGCGGGAAACCCGCGAGAAGGATCATGGATATCGAACCCGAAGATAGCGACCACCCGAACCCCGTCGCAAAGGGGCTCCGCATTTATGGCAGGAAGTAAGTCTAGCGATCGAGAAGGACATACAGCCTGGCTCCGGGGAAGCGTTTGGCGACCAAAGAGGAACTTGCGCGGCGCACGACGCCAATTCGGTTGGCGGGTACCGGTTTTCAGGGGATAAGCTCAAGGTTTCTGCGCCAAGGCAACGGCAAGCCGAACGAACGGGAACTGGTGAGTGACATGGCCGTCCTTCGCCTGTCGAAAACGAGCGGTTCCGTTGTCGATTTCAGAAGAACGATTTCAGTATTGACCAGAAGAGCTTTTCAGCAGGTCACACAGCCTGCTTCCTGGGAACGGTGCGCCGCGACTTTTGTACATCTGTTCCGGCCCCGGCCCAGCCGATGCGCTCCAGTGAATCAATGAGTGTCGAGCGAGGTACCTTGAAGGTGCGGCACACCGAGGCCTTGCTAGTGCCACTGTCGAGGGCGGCGATGATCTGTTCGATCTTCTACGGGTCCAGCGAGGGCGGCCGTCCTCCCTTTCGACCGCGCCGCCGGGCGGCGGCAAGCCCCTGCCGTCACCCGCTCCGTTATCAAGGCGCGCTCGTATTGGGCGAGCGAGCCAAAGATGTTGAACAGGAGCTCTCCATGGGGCGTTGTGGTGTCCATCTGCTCGGTCAGCGAACGGAAGGCAAC
This sequence comes from Mesorhizobium delmotii, assembly GCF_900149755.1. NCBI lineage: Bacteria > Pseudomonadati > Pseudomonadota > Alphaproteobacteria > Hyphomicrobiales > Phyllobacteriaceae > Mesorhizobium > Mesorhizobium delmotii. The sequence goes on from NZ_FUIG01000019.1 coordinate 103,777, forward strand.
GCCACGCTCCTTCAGTTCATCGACGATCCGGATGAGGTGTGATAGGGAGCGGCCGAGGCGGTCAAGCTTCCACACCACCAACACGTCGCCGGATCGCAGCTCCTCCATGCAGGCCTTCAGTCCCGGTCGATCGTCGCGAGCGCCGGAGGCTTTATCCTGATGCAGATGACGTCCGTCGACGCCGGCGGCGATTAGCGCATCACGTTGCAGGTTGACCGACTGACGTTTGTCGGCAGATGAACACGCATGTAGCCGATCAGCATATACGATAAACCTCGAATTAGACGTTCTCGTACATTGCCACAATCCGACAGGGTTTGTCGCATAAAAAGCGGGGCTGAAACGACGCTTCAGACGTCTGCCTTGTAAAGTGACGACAATCACCTGTTTGTCGTTACACCTATGGGGCATGCGCGTCTAAGCCAACGGCAGCGGGCACGGGTGACGCCTGGGTCGCCTGTAGCGCCTCGACGTTGAGCTCGACCAGCGGAAACCCTCGCGTGCCAGGCTGATCGCAGAAGACAGAGTATCGGAGAACGACAGTGCCGTATCGTCGCACCAACTCCGCTCACCCGGCCAGGCATCCCGGAAGCCCGCTTCCATAACCATCACGTCTGATCGAGAAGCGATCCTCGACGCCCGCGAAGCTGAACTTGTGCGGATATGAAGGTGTGAAGTTCAACACGCGAACGCGGTTCTCTGCAGCGACGTAGCAGATTGCTGTGCCGCCGCCGGCCAAGCCCGACATGTAGGGCACAGCGACATTGCGTGCCGCCGCCGTCGCTGCTGCGGCGTCGAAGGCGTTTTCGGTGTTGGCGAGCACACGCGCTCTGGCGCTGGCGGCCAGGGGATGAGCAGCGGCGACGACTCCGAACAGGGAGGCGATGGTTGATTGCCTTCCTCATCTGACGGGTCCGTTCCTGAGGTTTTTCACGAGCGCAACCATGGCATTGGTGAGATCCTGCCTAGTTTGCGGTGCCACCAGGGAGAGACGGATCTTGTTCGGCATCGTCATGCCACCCGCATTGAAGAGATCGCTCGGACGAATTTGCACTTTGAACGGGCGGACGGCCTCGGCGAGTTTTGTGGGAGTCCAGTGATCCGGCAGGCCAAGCCAAAGATGCAGTGCATTTTTGTGGGTGTGGAATACTTGCCCGTGCAGCGCTTCCGTCGCGATTTGCTGGCGCACCTCTACCTCGTCGCGGATTTTCATAGCGATCTCGTCGGCGGATCCAGTTTCTATTAGGTGCGTTATCAAGGCGCTTGAAATTGCGGGGATGAACCAGGCAGAGATACTCTGAACAGGCCCTCTAAGTTCGGCGAGCGCTGTTGAGCTCGGCGCGACCAAGAACGCCGTGCGGAGCCCCATGCCGATGCACTTGGACACGGACATGATGTACCATGTGATATCCGGCGCGATAGACGCGATGGGAGCCGGTACGTCCAACGCGATCATTCCATGGACGTCGTCTTCTATGATGGAAACCCCGTACTTGCGCGCCATTTCCGCAATCGCAGACCGCCGAGCCTCCGGCAACACCGAAGTCGTAGGGTTGTGTATAGTGGGATTGCAATAAAGCACACGCGGCCGGTCTCGCTCACAAACATCGGCGAACGCCTCCGGAATTATGCCATATTCATCGATGGGAATGCCCACCAGCTTGAGACCCAGGAGCCCGCAGATCTGCGTCGTTCCCGCATATGACAGCGTCTCAGTTGCCACACAGCCGGCGGTTCCGCCCAAACGCGCAAGCAATATCTGGAGCGAATTCTGTGTCCCGCCCGTCATGAAAACGCGATCTGCCTCTGGGCGGAAGCCCAGCCGCGTCGACAGCCACTCAGCAGAAACTGCGCGCTCTGAATCAGTACCAAAGAAGCGATGCCTTTGGACAAGTTGGGAAAGGTCATCCCGTCCGACCACGTACGACATCCCATCTTGAATGTACGTCTCGAAGCCTTCAATCTGGGGGGGCATCGTTCTGGTCATATCGATCATGCCCGCCTGGGGCATTGGCGAGCTGGCTTGCTGAGTGTTCATTTTCGTGCCCTTTCTTCGTCCGCTTGCGCGGGCGAGGGGGCGGCAAGCAGGGTGTCGACCTCGCGCAGGGTCGATTTCATTTCGTGCAGGAGGTGCAGGCTCGCGTGGGCGACCTCGCGGGCGCCGGACTCGCCCAAGAAAAAGAAATGCCCGCCTTCCGAGTGGATGGTAAGGCGCTGCCAGCCTCGCGCGGCAATTTCGCGCAACCCGCTCCACACGTCGGTTGAAAGCGGTTTCTCAGCCGCGGCGCGTCGCACCAGCCATTGCGTGTTCAGATGCCCCCAAGACGAGGAATCTCCGAGAACATGCGCCATGTCCGACGAGGCGGTTGGTACAATCGTGGCCGTTAGCGGGGCAGCGTCCAGGTCGCCGTTCAGGGTGTCGGCGGCAGCCTCGTCTTCGCTCCAGTGCATCCGGCCGGCGCAGAACCGCTGCGCCGTGCCACGCAGCATGATGGGCGTGTTGCATAAGAAATGTTCGTGATAGGCGTCGATTCCGATGGTCTGCCGCCCGGCCCGTGTCGATTGATCGGCTATGGCCTCATCGAAACCCCGCATGAACTTGTTGCCTTGGAAGGTCCAGAAGCCGGTCTTGCCAAGAGGCTCACCGCCATCACTCAGCGGGATAAGGCCGGGCAGTGGCGGCGTTGCGGCCAGAGAAATGAAATGCACCTCAATCCCTTGGGCAAGGCAGGCGCGGTTGAGCGCGAACACCGAGCGTCCCGCCATACTCCACATCTGGATCAGCACGTCGGATGCCTTGTCGTTCCGGGCCTTGTCCGCAACAACCTCCGCCACATACGCAGCCCATTCCGCGATGGTCAGGTCAGACCGGGTGCTGCTTACCGAGGGGTGGTCCGTCGGATAGCTGAGGCCCAAGAGACCGCATCCAAGTTCCTCGAACCAATGGTCAAGGAAATCGCGTCGGTCGCCCCGGCCTTGGCCATAGGCAATGCGGGCAAGGTGGCACCCGCCGGGAAGGAAGACGATCAGGGGGCGCCCCTGCTGGCCCGCACGGTGGTAGGCCAATGATGTTAGGCCTGAGCCGGTGGCGGGATACTCCGGCGGCTGCATATTGGGGAACGACATTTCAGAGTTCTTTTCAGATGGAGACAGACGAGCGACGCGCGGCCGGCACTGCGACCTGCTGCGGGCGCCATTGCGCATTACTGCAGCAGGCCGTTTACCCGGGCCGCAAGTTCCTTCAACTCAGTCTTGGGTTGGGCTTTGCCCGTCACCACCCGGTAACATGCATCTTCGATCGCCTTGATGATCTCCGAGTTGTTCTTCGGGAAGGAATACCAGCCGGTCAGCTTGGACATCAGCGGCGTGGTTGCTTTCACGAATTCGGGATTCTCGCTGTAGAACGTCTCGGTGGTTTTCGGGTCATTCAGGACGTTGGTGTTCACCGAGGAGTAGCCAGTGCGCGTCAGCATGACGTTTTGGCCAATGGGGCCAGTGGCGAACTTGATGTACTCCCACGCCGCCGCCTGCTTTTCCGGATCGGCGGTCAGCATGACGATGCCGTTGCCCGCCGCCGGTAAGAAAGCATCGGCGCTGGACTGCGGATAAGAGCCTACCTTCACCGTGAAATGCTCCTTGGCAGCCGCGACATGGGAGGTCAGCGCACTGCTGGCGCTGAAGAGGATGCCAAGCGTGCCGCGTAAGCCTGGCGTGCCTGGTTGCGCTCGAACGGCGGCTGACCTTCCTTGCCCAAGCGATGCAGCAATTCCATCGTCTTCTCGCCAGCGTCGCCATCGAAGGCGACGCTCGCCTCGTCAGAGGTAACCATCTCGCCGCCAAAACCGCCGACGAATGTCTGGAAGGACCCGCTGTTATTGGTGTACTCGACATAGAGGCCGCTGACGTCATCTCCCAGGGCGTCGATCTTCTTCGATAGCGCGATGATGTCTTCCCAGGTCTCGGGCAGTTTATCAGGATCACCCCCGGCCTGTTTCACTAGATCCGCATTATAGAACACCACGGGAAGCGAGATGCCGAAGGGTAGGCCATAGGTCGTGCCGCCATAGGCAGCTAGGTTGGTGATCGCAGTACTGTAGCCCTGGCTCTCCCAATCGGGTTCCTTCTGAATGAAAGTGTCCAGCGGCACTGGAAGCTTGCGTTCGACGAGCGTGCGGATCTGGTTCAGACCCTGGTAGGATATATCGGGCATCTGTCCGGTAATGCTCGCCCGGATCGTTTGCTGGACCAGCGTGTCATAGCTGTCGGAACCGATCTCGAGCTCGACCTTGGTATCGGGATGGATCTGCATAAAGCGATCGGCCAGATCCTGATAGAGTTCCTTGTAGGTCGCGGGCGAGTAGGACACTCGCAGCGTCGTCTCGGCTGCGGCAGTGGTGGCCATCATAAATGTCAGGCCGGTTAGGGCCAGACAGGTTCGTGTTTGGATCATTCGCATGACGTCTTCCCAGAGCTTTACAGTGGATCTATTTCACCGCCCCGCCTGTGAGACCCTCAAAGAACCAGCGTTAGCTGACAGGTAGGCGATGATGAGAGGCGCTCCCGCGGAGGCCGAATGGCGAGAACGGCTGATGCTGGATGCCTTAGCGTAAAATGAAAATCCTCCGGTTCTATTGGACCCCGAGCTTCGGCGGAGCCCTGTCCAAGTGATAGACTGCAACCGCATTGTCATGAAAGATTGCCATTTCGTCGCTCGGCGAAGCGCCTTTAAGCGACATGCGTACGATCTCGATCCATCTTCGATAGTGCGTTTCCGAGACCACGATTGGCCAATCGCTTCCGAATAGGGTGCGTTGGGGGCCGAAGACCTCGTAGGCATGTGCAAAATAGCGCGATATGACTTCGGTGAGCGCACGCCCGTCATCGCCAAGGGTTGCCAGTCCGGAAAGCTTGCACACCACATTTGGGAACCGTGCAAGACGCGCGAGATCATCCGCCCATTGATCGAAGGCGCCGCTAGCAATATTCGGTTTGCCGGCGTGGGTGATGATAAACTGGGTTCGCGGGCACCTTGCGGCGATTTCCGTCACGTCGTTGATGCCCGCCGGCCATACGCCGATCTCGCATGTCAGGTCGAGCTCAGACAGGCCGCCTAGCAGCCGCGATATGTCGTTCCGCAAGAAGAATCTCTGGTCGCGGGCAAATCTGCTGAGCAAACGGATACCACGAACCAGAGGGGTCTCGGCGAGAGCTGCGATTGAAGCTTCATTGTCTTCGCCTGACTCCACGTCGATGGCGGCGACGAACCCCGCCAAACGTGGATCAATTTCAGCCTGTTCCGAGGCGAATGCGACTTCTTGGCGAACGTGTTCCCAGTTGGCAGCGGCTTCGACGAAGATAATCTTTTTCAGATCAGGGGTTTTTACGGCCGCGAAGACGTCGCCGACATAGCATTTCCTAAGATGTTGTGGGAGCTCGTCTGTCCAACGATATGTGAAGCGAGCGGGATCACACAGATGAACATGGGTATCGATAATGTCCGTACGTCGATACGATACCGGAAGCCCTTGTGCCGAGGGCCCTTTATATGCTTGTAATCCGTTTGAGTTTACGTCCATTGGACTGGACCCTCCAGATAGCCCACCGATTTGGAACGATCGGCATAATTTGGCTGGTCGCCCGCCGGTATTCACTGCCAGCAGGCGCGTGCTTCAGGTTAGGCTTCGCCCCATTCAGTTGCCGACGGGACAATTGGTAGGCAGCAGTCCTCGAACTTCCTGGGTCAGCTTCGGGAATACATCGGAGACCTTCAGACTGCCGCTGACGAGACCCTCGACTTTGTTGTTGATCACGTCCTTGATCTTGATCCCGTTCGCGCCCGCCCAGGACTCCCACGGCTGGGCGATTGCCATCTGATTGACGCTTGTTAGCTGATTGGGATGCCCTTCGTAGTAGTTGCCGAGCATGGTCGGTTCGTCGACGGGAAGGCGATTGCTCGGGCCATAACCGGTCTGCGACACCATCAGGGTCTGACCGACCGGACCGGTCGCGAATTTCAGATATTCCCAAGCGGCTTGTTGCTTTTTCTTGTCTCGCGTCAGAATGACCGCGCTCGCTCCACCCGTCGGCACGCGACCGTCCTTGGCAACATCTGGCCACGGCATGGTACGAAAAGTAAACTTGTCGCCGATGATGGTGTCAGCTTGGGCGACATAGGCCGTGGAGCCGGCTACAATTCCCATCTTACCCGCGTCGAACGCCGGTCGATTCTGCTTATATGTCAGGTATTCCATGCCTTCTGCGTGGAACTTCTCGAGCATGGAAAAGGCCCAGGTGCCTGCCTTGCTGTCGAAAAGCACTTCGCAGCCGTTTTCGCTCGTCATGTGCCCGCCTTGGCTGTTTATGAGAGCCTGGACGAGCCAGTTTCCGGAACTGTCCCACTGGAATGAGAAGCCGCCTGGAGCGCCCGGTAAGGCTTTGATCTTCTTCCCGAGGGTCAGGATGCCGTCCCAAGTAGTCGGAAAATCATCCATCGAGCTGCCAGCCGCTGTGACGAGATCCTCATTGACGTACAGAATCGGGGTCGAGATCGCGAATGGCAGTGCATAGGTGGTGCCGTTCATCTGGCCGAGCGATACAACCGTAGCCATATACCCAAGTTTGTCAAAGCCTCCGTCAGCCTCGGCAAACGGTTCCAGGTCAACGGGTAGATCCCTTTCGACCAGCGCTCGGAGCATATCGAGACCGATGTAGGCGACGTCAGGCGTGTCTTTTGTCAGTGTGGAACGAAGTATCTGCTGCACTGCCTGCGCATAATTTTCAGCCGGGGCCTGGAATTTGATCTTGATGTCCGGATGCGCCTCCATGAACTTTCCGGCAATTTCTTCCTGAAGTTTGGAGAAAGTGGAGGGAATGGGGTACAGGACAGATATTTCCGTTTCAGCTTCTGCCTGTAGGGAGAGCATAGAAAAGCATATTATACTTGTGGCAATTGTTGATAACAGTCGCATTGCTTTTTCCTTCTCAAAGGGGTTCACGACACCCCCTGTCAGACCTTCGTCGATGATGTAAGTCTTATCTAGACGGAAATGGCGTCCGCGACCTTAGAAAGAGAACCTTGCAGTTCCTTGACATCCGTCGCTGCGCCAACGCAAATTCGGAATGCATGTGGCTCAGTGCCCTGACGACCCCCATAAGCGGCGACCGACCTGACAACGATATCCTGATCACGGAGAAGTCGGACGACCTCCGCTTCGCTGCGCGATCCGGTTATAGGTAGCCAAGTGAAAAGGCCCTCTGGGTCGAAACGGATATTGAAATTTGCAAAAGTGCTTGCTGCGCACTGGTGACGAACCGCCAGCTCCGCTCGAACTTCCAATCCTATTCTCTCGGCCGTTCCGTCGTTGATCCATCGCGTGGCAACCTCCGCCATGACGGGCGATGGGTGCCAACCGGAGAGCGATTTCATCCGCGACACAAAGTGCTGCGCCTTTTGCGCGTCCGGCGCCACGATATATCCGACCCGAAGTCCTGCGCCGACACATTTCGCCAGGCCACTCACAAACCAAGTCGTATCCGGAGCAAGCGAAGCTATCGCCGGCGGCGCCTCTGTCTTCAGCCATCCGCAGATGTCATCTTCGATGATCGTTACGCTGAATTTCCGGGCTATGTCGGCAATCTCCAAGCGCCTTGTCCGCGGCGTCGTATAAGTTTCGGGATTGTTCAGCGTCGGAACGATGAAAAGCACTTTCGGCGCATCGCGCACGCATTGATCCTGAAAGGCGTCCGGAATGATGCCGTGTTCGTCGCAGGCAATGCCGACGTGGCGCATTTTAAGAAGTTCCGGAATGCCCCATACCTTCAGGCTGCTGAGTTCCTCGGTCGCAATGATATCTCCTGAGGAACCAAGCAACAGCAGTAGGGCCAAAACCGCCGATTTCGTGCCGTTGGTAACGATGATCCTGTCGATCGGTAGATCACCTTGGAACCGCTGCGCAAGCCATTTTGCCCCAGCTTCCTTGTCCGATGGTGCCCCGTCATATCTATGGTCCGGCAGGAGTTCTCCGATGTTCGGCATCGCCGAAATTTCAACAAGGGTCTGCGAAAGCGCCGAACCGACGAATTTCGGAAGTGGCGGTTTGGCCAGTGTCAAGTCAACGAGCATAGTGAAGCCTCTGTTTCTGCTTGGCGAGCGATCCGATTGCAGCTGCCGCATCGCGTTCGGTGCGGCAGCTGCGGTTGGTCCTGCATCCTATTTTGGCAGAAGAGAGCGCACGTCTTTGACCATGTCAGAAAGGGCATCCGCTGGCGGTTTCTGTAGCGTTACCACCGCTTGCAGATGGTCGCGGATGACGGTCGTAATCTTCACCGAATTCTGCCCGGGGAAGGAATACCAGCCCGTTGCGAAAGGCAATTGCCGAATTCCGGCCATGTGGAGGGGGTGATCCGCATAGAAAGAGCCCAGCAGTTCGGGATTGCGGACTGCCAGCGAGTTACCTGGCGCATATCCGGCCTCCTTGACCATGAGCGTCTGGCCGACCGGACCCGTTGCGAATTTGACGAACTCCCATGCAGCAGCTTTTGCATCCGCATCTTTCGCAAGCACCATGCCGACGGCGCCGCCAGCCGGTATGCTGCCCTTGGAAGAGGGGCGAGGGAACGATGCCGCGCGTACATCGAAATTACCTGCTGCCGCCTTCTCGAACTGCACAGTTGAAGCACTTGATGTTATGATCATCCCGAGGGTACCCGCAGAGAACGCTTGGGCCGCCTGGCTGAGCGGCATGTCCACCATGACTTCACCGATGCCACGTAGCACCTCCAGCGACCTCAGGCCTTCGGACCCGCCGAACGCCACGTCCTTGTCGTCGGCGGTCGCCATCATGCCGCCGAAACTCTGGACGAGCGCGATGAACGTCCAGTTCCCACTCACATTAAAATACTCGAAATGCATCCCGAGCGTGTCTGCGCCAAGGCTTCTGATCGACTTAGCTAGACTGATGATGTCATCCCAATTGTCTGGAAACTTGTCAGGATTACCGCCGGCCTTACGGACGAGATCGGCATTGTAGAATATAACAGGGGTGGAAATCGCAAATGGTAGTCCGTAACTATCATTGCCAACCCTTCCTAGTTTCAGCGTTGCGGGATCGTATCCCATCTCTGTCCAAGCGCTGTCCGAATCTACAAAGAGCCGCAGCGGCTGCCCGAAATTGCGGTCGACCATCGTTTTCAGCCTGTTCAAGCCCTGAAAGACGACATCGGGAGCATCGCCTGCAATCGCGCCTCGCAGAACGCGCTGCGTGACGTCCTCGTAAGTCTGCAAGGGCGTTTCAAGGTTCGCCATGATGCCGAAATTTTCTGCATTAAAGCGTGCCGCGACCGCCTGATACATGTTCGCTGGCAGACCATGGACCACGCTGATGTTCTTCTTGTCCTGGCCGAAGGCGATTTTCGGTATAGCAGGGGCAAACAATGCTGAAGCTGCGGATGCGCGAATAAGGTCGCGTCGTGTGATAGGCATTTTGGTATCTCCTGAAATGAATTTCTATTTCACTGCCCCGCCCGTCAGCCCTTCGACGAACCAGCGTTGAGCCGACAAGAATGCGATGATGAGGGGCGCGACGACGAGGGTGGACACTGCCATCAACGGACCGTAGTCATTGCCGGCCTCTTCGTTCTTAAAGGCCATGATGCCGAGCGGGGGCGGCATGAGGGACTGGTCACGCACGGCGATCAGCGGCCAGAACAGGCTGTTCCAGTGGCCAACGACCGAGAAGATGCCGAACGCGATGATCGCCGGCAGCGCCATCGGCACCATGATCTTCCAGACGATTGACAGTTCCGACAGCCCGTCGAGCCGGGCAGCGTGGATGACGTCGTCGGGAATGGTCTTGAAGAACTGCCGGAACAGGAAGATGCCGAATGGTGAGACGACGTAAGGGAAGATCAGCGCCGCATAGGTGTTGAGGATGCCGATCTGATAGCCAAGGATGAACAGCGGCAAGGCCAGGACTTCGTGCGGCAGGAGCAGCGCGATCAGCACCATTGCAAAGAGGAGATTCTTGCCCGGAAAGTCGAGCTTGGCGAGCGCATAGGCCGCCGGCGCGCAGACGAGTATCTGGAGCACGACGATCATCGCACAAACAAAGACGCCGTTGAGCATATAGCGCGGCAGCGGCGCCTCGGTCAGTGCCTTGGTGTAGTTCTCGATCCCGTAGAACTGTTCAGGCCAGAATGAGAAGGAGGCGCGGAAGATCTCGCCCGGCGGCTTGATCGAGAGCGAGACCATCCAGACGAAGGGAATGAGGATCAGCGCGCCGGTGATCAGAAGGGCTGCATGACGAAGGATGGCCGACCGCGGCGTGAGGCGATGGATGCTCATTGGTAGTGAATCCTTTTGTCCATCACGCGCGCCTGGATCAGCGTCAGCGCGACGACAATGAAGAGGAAGACGACGGCGACTGAGGCGCCATAACCGGTGCGCAGATATTCGAAGCTCTCGCGATAAAGCGTAAAGAGCAGCATTTCCGAGGCATGGCCGGGTCCGCCTTGCGTCAAAACCTGCACGGTATCGAAGGTCTCGAAGGCTCTCAGCGCCACGACGATGAAGACGAACATGGAGACAGGGCCGAGCATCGGCAGTGTGACGGTTCTCAGCCGGTCGAGCCACTGATCGGCGCCGTCGATGTCGGCGGCGTCATAAAGGTCCTGTGGGATCGACTTGAGGCCGGCGAGGAAGAGCACCATGGCATAGCCGAGGTTCTGCCAGATGCCGATGACCGACAAGACCGGCAGCACCGTGTTCTCGTCACGCAGCCAGTTGGCTGTCGGCAGACCAAGACTGACAAGCGTCTGGTTGACGAGGCCGATGGTAGGATGCAGCAGCGCCTCCCAGGCGATCGCCATGGCCGTCAGGGTCGCCATGAAGGGCAGGAAGTGGATGGCACGGTAGAAAGCGCGAAACGACTTGCCGCTTTCGATCAAGAGCGCAATCACGAGGCCAAGCACAATCGTGCCGGGCACGACGATCACGACATAGAGGATCGTATTGACGAGCGAGGTGCGGAAGCCCTCGTCGGCGAAGACTTCCCTGAAATTGCCGAATCCGACAAAGGAGAGTGTGCTCGCGCCGAACTGCCAGTCGGTCAGCGCGATGGCGAAGACGGCAAAAACCGGTAGGAAGAACAAGGCAACGAGCAGGATCAGCGCCGGTCCGGCCAGCGACCAGGCGGCGAATGTTTCACCGATCCGCTGCTTGCGCAGCACTTTGGAAGCTTTGGCACTGTTGGTTGAAGACGTTGTGTGCTCCGGCGTTGTTGAGGAGGCAATGCTCATCAGGCGCGCTCCCTCATATGAAGCACCTTCGCCCGGGGGTGATCATGGGGCCGCAGGCGCTTTCCGTCGGCGGCAAATACCAGCAGGCGTTCCGGTTTGACGCCGATATGCAGTGTCTGGCCAGATGTGATCTGCGGTGCGCGCTCTGCAAGCAGCCGGGCGATGACGGGATGCTCGGTCCCCGGCACATCGAGATGGACATAAAGATCTGAGCCCATATGCTCGACCATCCGGACGGCGCCTGTCAGAATGTTGTGGCCGCCGGCCTCGACGAGGTGGAAGGCTTCGGGCCGGATCCCGAGAGCAAGGCTGGTCCCGGGCGTGATATCTCCAGGAACGGAGAAGCTCGTACCCGCCGTCTCGGCCAACCTGCCGTCGCGCACGCGCGCTTCGAGCATGTTGATCTTCGGCGAACCGATGAATTCTGCCACGCGCCGGTCGTCGGGATCGGCATAGATCTCCTGCGGCGGGGCGACCTGCAACAGCTCGCCATCGAGCATCACCGCGACACGGTCCGACATGGTCATGGCCTCAGATTGGTCGTGGGTGACATAGACGAAGGTGACGCCGAGCCGTTGATGCAATTCCTTGATCTCGGCGCGCATCTGCACGCGGAGCTTGGCGTCGAGATTGGACAGCGGCTCATCCATCAGGAAGACCGCGGGCTGACGCACCATGGCGCGGCCGACGGCCACGCGCTGGCGCTGGCCGCCCGAAAGCTGCCCGGGCTTTCTCGCCAGCAAGTGGCCGATGCCGAGCGCCTTGGCGGTACGGGTGACGTCCCGCTCGATCTCGGCAAGTGTCGCAGTCATTCCCGGCATGAACCGGCCGATCACAGGCAGCCGCTGAAAAGACGACAGCCGGCGCATACGCAAGGGCAAGGCCATGTTCTGCGCCACCGTCATATGCGGATAGAGCGCATAGGACTGGAACACCATCGCAACGTCGCGCTGCTTCGGCCGCACGCCGTCCACCACGCGCTCGCCGATCGCCACGGAACCGCCACTCTGCACCTCGAGGCCAGCCAATATCCGCAGCAGTGTCGACTTCCCGCAGCCGGATGGTCCGAGAAGCGTTAGAAACTCCCCGTCAGCGATCTCGAGCGAAATATCGCTGAGGACCGATGTCGTTCCGAAAGACTTCTTCAAATTATTGATGACGATCCCGCTCATACCTCAGCAGCCTCCGCAATATCATTGGAGGCAACCAAGCCGCCTTCCAGGTAAGTTGTTTGATCCACGCGAACGCGCCGCAGAACCTGCCGGTAGGCATTGAGACCGGTTTCGAAGACCTCAGGCTCCAAACTTACCGCATGCGGGTCCGAGGCGCCGTCCAGCACCTCCGTCAGCACCCGTCCCGTCATAGACGCAGGGATTGGCACTTCCAGGAGATGAAGAATCGTGGGCGCGAAGTCGCATATGCCGGATGGAACATCCGAATTCTGACCGGTGTTCTGAAACGCCGTACCCGCAACGATGCCGACTGCGGCAAGCTCTTTCGGATGCAGCCCGCCATGCACGCCAAGGCCGGGGCGCCGCGCATTGTCGTACCAGGTACTGCCCACCAGACCGAACTCATCGACTTTGTCGTCAGCCCGGAACGAGAAGTAGACGTCGGGCGCGCGTTCGTGGTCGGCAAAGACCAGACTATTGGCAAAACTGCCCGGGGCTACGCCCTCGACGGCGTTTCGCGGGGCGGTGAAGATCGGCCCGCACCAGGGCCGTTCGGTGAGGGCTTCGACGAGGCAGCCCAGATTGCTTTCAGAGCGATCGGCCAGATAGAGCGCGCCGACCTGCCCGGGAACGACGACCAGGTCCACACCGGCATCTGGCGCCGGGCCTGGATTGAAACCCGCATCCTTAAGCTCTTCGATGACCGAGACACGGTTCTGTGCAGTGATATGACCATGATCGGAAGCGATGATGATCTGAACGCCGGCCGCCTTCCCTCCCGCTTCCCACCAGTCGAGCACACGGCCGAATTGTGCATCGCAAAATGAGATGATCTCGCGGGTGGCGGCTGCCCCGGTTCCATGGAAATGCGAGGTCGTGTCCGGCTCACCGTAGGAGAGTATCGTCACGTCCGGCTCCAGCTTCGGCCAGACGAAGTCGAGAAACGCCGACGTGATCCATACTTGCCCATCGGTATCCGGCTCGCCTTGTGCTGGTGCGGGCGGCAACGGACCGAGTTGGGCCTCTGCCTGGGCAAGCAGGTCATTCGGTGAACAGGCCTCACGGAAATGTCCGGAAAAGCGGAGATGACCGAACGTTTCGGCCTGATGGTTGAATAGCCTTGTCGTCCCAGGGGTGTTGGTCGCAAGGACCGCGAGGCTCTTTCCTGCATTGTGAAGGATTTCGCCCAGCGTCGGCACAGTCATCAGGCCGCCATTGCTTTCGCGGTTCAATCGGTCGATGAGACGCGCATCGGCAGTGTCGACGTAGAGCTGCGGCACCGCTTTTCGATCGACATACTCGTTGCCCACCATTCCGTGCTTGTTGGATGTCGCCCCTGTAACCAGGCTCGGAAACGCAACCCGTGTTTCGCTCGGATAGACCGTGCGGTGGCGAGACAACGTCGTGCCGATCCTTTGCACCCGCTCAATGTTGGGGGTGAGTTCGGGACTGATCAGATCGGGGCGAAGCCCATCAAAGCTTACAATGAGAACTTTCATAGGGCCGATCCTGCAAATCGAACTTCATCTTTCGTTGCGGTGCGGCATATCGGTCCCATGTAACAAATCTGTGACATATATCGAATAATGCGATTACATGGCGCCATTATTCGATGGACGACCGACTTACAGCATGGAGCGACCGAAAGATGGGATCAGAAGTTGGGGACGTCCCCCTGAACGCAATCAGGGCGTTCGCGATGATTGCGCGGGAGCGGAGCGTGACCAAGGCGGCTGAGGCGCTTGGCACCACGCAGAGTTCGGTCAGCCGGTATCTTGCCGTTCTGGAAGACTACCTCGGCGCCGAGCTTGTCAAACGACAGGGCAGATATACCGAGCTGACCGATTTTGGACGGCTTTTCGCCAATTCCGTGGCCGAACCGCTCGATCATATCTCATTCACGGCACGGAGAATGCGCCGACGGGAACGGCGCGAGATCAATCGGATTGTCGTCAATTCGTCCCTGCCGACCTTTGCCTATACGCTCCTGATCCCCAATCTCCAGGAATTCTCCACCGAGATGGGCGGCGCTGTCGTCGACGTGATGAGTTCCCTCTCGCTGCCATCCTCGACAGATGGCTTTGACGTGCTGGTTACGCGTGACCTCGCCCTCGTCGAGCCGTCGGATCACTGGGAAATCTATCATGAGCATCTTGTCTGCGTCGGTGCTCCCGGTCACGTCGCCGGAAAAGGCATGGCAATCACCAGATCCTTGCCGATCCTCACGATTACATCCCGCCCCGACATCCTGCCAACCTGGTTGAAAGCACATGATTTGACCTCTGACGACATCAAGCCCGGGGCTCGATACGATCACCACTATATGGCGCTCCCCGCGGTCACCACTGGGCAGTGCCTGCTTGTCGCGCCTGAGATCGTTGTCGGCAACCTGGTTCGTAGCGGTTTGCTCCAGGTCGTCCCAAACTCGCGCACGCCAAGTGGAATGCAGTACCGGGCCTATGCCGTCGACCGCAGCGATAATCCGGAACTCGCGCGGGCCTTCTGTCGCTGGCTGGTGCGCCTTTGCCGCAAGGAGGCTCTGATCGCGGAATCCAGCAAGATCGAATAATGCGATCTAAGAACCTCTAAATTCGATAAATGAATTTGCTCAGTCCGCAGTCTGCAGGTTTCATGGACCTATTGCCCATGTGTCGTGCCATGGTCCTGTGGCGCCGGTCAGGATCGCATCCGCCATGTACGACCCTTACCCCCGGAGTTGTCCATGTCGCTTGTTTCAAGCCGTCTCAAATCCATTCGCCCATCCGAAACCAAGGCGATGACGGCCCGCGCGGCCGCGCTCAAAGCGCAAGGCCTCAAGGTCATTACCCTCAGTCAGGGCGAACCCGATTTCGACACCCCCTTGAACGTGGCTGAAGCCGGTATCCGGGCGATCCGGGACGGCCGGACCCGGTATACGGCGGTGGCTGGGGTCGTTCCGCTAAGAGAAGCAATTCGAGACAAACTCGCGCGGGAAAATGGTCTCACCTATTCGATCGACCAGATCACGGTCGGGTGCGGGGCCAAGCAGGTCGTCTTCAACGCCCTTTTTGCCAGCCTTGAGCCCGGTGAAGAGGTCATCATCCCTGCGCCCTGCTGGGTCTCTTACCCCGATATGGTGCGCCTCGCCGGCGGCGAACCTGTGATCGTCAACTGCCCGGAAGCCGACGGCTTCAAGCTGTCGCCGGAGGGGCTTGAGAAGGCGATCACTTCCCGCACCAAATGGCTGATGCTGAATTCGCCCAGCAATCCCACCGGCGCGGTCTACAGCAAAGCCGAGCTTGTCGCGCTGGCTGACGTTCTGCGGCGCCATCCGCACGTCTACATCCTGTCAGACGATATCTACGAGAAGCTCGTCTACGGTGCGGCGCGGTTCGCGACGATGGCGCGGGCTGCCCCTGACCTTTTCGACCGCACCATCACGATCAATGGTGTCTCGAAAACCAATGCGATGACAGGTTGGCGCGTCGGCTATGGCGCCGGGCCCCTTGAGCTCATCAAAGCCATCAATGTCATCCAGGGCCAGACAACGTCGCATACCAGCTCGATCTCCCAATATGCAGCGATCGAAGCGATTGCCGGAGACCAAGGCTATGTTCCTGAATTCAGGGCCGAGTTCGAGAAGCGACGCAACCTGGTCGTCGAAAGACTAAATGCCGCGTCGGGATTGAGTTGCACTGTCCCTGATGGGGCCTTTTACGTCTTTGCCAACTGCGCCGGCGTCCTCGGCCAGAAGACGGAAGCCGGGAGAGTAATCGCGACCGATACGGACTTCGCCATGTATCTGCTCGAAGAAGCCGGCGTCGCGATCGTTCCAGGCTCGGGCTTTCTGGCCTCTCCATACATCCGCATTTCCTATGCCTCCTCGGTCGAGGACCTCACAACAGCCTGCGACCGCATCACCGCGGCTTGCACAAAACTTTCGAAGGACAAAGCAGCATGAGTCAGGGCACGATTCTCAAGGACACTATTTTGAAGAACGGCCTCGCCCATGTGATGGCGGCCCATAGTCCATTGTCGGCCCGTCTTGTCGAGGAAGCCGGGTTCGACGGCATCTGGGCCTCCGGCTTTGAGCTGTCCGCTTTGTACGGCCTCCCCGATGTCAGCCTCGTCTCGATGACCCAGCATCTCGAGATGGTGCGCGCAATGGCCGAGCAGTCGTCGCTGCCGATCATCGCCGACATCGATACAGGGTTCGGAAATGCCGTCAACGTGATCCACGCGGTAAAACAGTACGAACGTGCAGGCGCAGCGGCTGTTGTCATCGAGGACAAGACCTTTCCCAAAGTGACGAGCCTGTTGGCTGATGGCCGGCAGGAACTGCTTCGGGTCGAGGAATTCCAGGGCAAGATCCGCGCGGCGATCGCGACGCGTTCCAATCCGAACTTCCTCGTCATTGCGCGAACAGAGGCCTTGATCGCCGGTCTCGGCGAGAAAGAGGCCCTCGATCGAGGTGCCGCATACGAAGCTGCTGGCGCCGACCTCATCGTCGTCCACTCCAAGCAGAAGACACCGGACGAGGTGGAGAGTTTTGTCCGGGCCTGGAATGGCAAAGCCGGCATCGTGATCATCCCGACCGCCTATCCGGAGATGAACGAAGCCCGGATCAAGGATTTGGGGAAAATCTCCGTCGTCATCTATGGCAACCATGCGGTCCGAGCTTCGGTGACGGCCATGAAGGATGTGTTCGCGCGGATACTCAAAGACCGGGGCATTCACAACGTCGACAAGGACATCGTCTCGGTCGTGGAAATTTTCCGTCTCCAGAAGATGGATGAGGTGAAGGCCAATGAAAAGGAGTTCCTTGCATAAAGGAATCTTGCTGGCCCGATTATCACGTGATTCCATGGTCCGTTCGTCGTGAACGGACCATCCCCACTCATTTACATGGAACTGACTGGACAGACCCAACCCGATGACAGGGCTGCCGAACTTTGAACCGAGATATGCGCTCTATTTCACGCCGCCGCCTGGGAATCCGCTGACCCTTGCAGGTGATCGTTGGTTGAGGCGAGGCGTTTCTGATCTGTGCTTGCCCTTGGGCATGAGGGACGCGAAATCCCATCAGTTGCTGATTGAGGAACCGCGGCGCTACGGGTTCCACGCAACCCTGAAGGCGCCGTTCCGGCTGAAACCCGGAACGAGCCGGCCAGAACTCATCTCAGCGATCGAAAAGTTTGCGCGCTCACAACGTCCCTGTCCGGTGGGTCCACTGCGAATCGCCAGATCTGGCAATACATTCGCTCTGAAGCCGCGCTGCCCAACCCCTTTTGCCAGAAGCTTCGCGTCCCGGGTGGTGTCCGCGTTCGATCGTATTCGGGCACCGCTGGATAGCTGGGAGTTGACCCGCCGTATGCAGGCTCCACTCGATGACGTCGAGACTACGCATTTGGTGACGTGGGGATATCCGTACGTCTTCGAACGCTACGATTTCCACATGACGTTGACCGGTGCGGTGGATGTGAGGGAAAGCGACGAGGTTCAAAGATGTCTGGAGGCCGCATTCGGGTCCGCGCTCGATGACGATTTCGCAATCGACTCGATCACGTTGTGCGAGCAGGAAAACCCCGACAGCGACTTCGTTGCTGTAAAGCGATTTCCCTTCAACGCCCCACCGATCGAAGTCTCTAACAACAGTACTGAAGCGGACAATGCCCTTCCGTCAATGCGGTTACCTGTCGAGGAAATATTCAGGTTGCAGGAGATGGAGAAAACCGAGAACAATGAAAAGCGGTTTTTGCGGTAACTCGAAAGACGGCGCCGTCAGCGAGCCGCGCAATGGTGCAGCCCTCTGCCGCAAGCCACGTACGGGCTCCATCCAACAAGCCTCAGAACGGGTTTGCGAATTTCTTCGACAAGATCGAGCACTATGTTGCTCTGATCTCCGGGCCGGCGATAGAGCGGTTTCCGCAGGCCACCCCCATCACCTTTCGCGTCAATCCCGACATCGTGCCGGACTCTGTGTTCAAGGTGCATGACTCCCTGACCAGCCGCGCCGAGATCGCCGATCTTGCCAGCGTCTTCAAGGACGAGGTCATCGCCATCATCGGGCTTGGTGGCACCGGCTCCTACGTTTTGGATTTCATGGTCAAGACCAGGGTCAAGGAGGTCCGCAGCTTTCGACGGTGACCTGTTTTATCCGCACAACGCGTTCCGGGCGCCTGGCGCCCTGGATCTCACAGATTGGGGCAAGTCCAAAGCCTCGGTCGCCGAGCAGCGCTACACGAATTTCCGGCACGGACTGTCTATGCGGCAGGTCTATGTCGATGCCTCCTCCACGGCCGAGCTCGAAGGGGGTGACCTTCGCGTTCGTTTGCGTGGACAAAGGCCCTGCCCGCGCCGCCATCTTCGACCTTTTGACAGGGATGGGGATACCCTTCGTCGACGTCGGAATGGGCTTGAATCGCAAACAGGGTCCGTTGGCGGGCACCCTGCGCGCGACCTATTTCAGCGTCGAAAATGCCGGGGAGGTTCGGGCCATGAACCTGGCCGAAACGGTGGATGATCCGACAACGCCCACCGGCAGAACGTCCAGATCGCAGAACTGAACGCCCTCAATGCCGCCCTTGCCGTGATGATGTACAAGCAGCGGCGCGGCTTTTACGTCGACGACAGTTCAGCGTACCATTTGCTCATGGACACGACCACTCTCAGGATCATGTCGGAGCGCGACAGATGACGGGTCTGGCGCTCCGGCATGTCCAGTACGTGCCAAAGCAGCTCGAGCCGGGCATTCTCTACGTGTCGAAAGAGTTTGCAGTAGCCGCCCATCTCTGTGCATGCGGCTGCGGCAACAAAGTCTCGGTCCAGCTTGGTCCCGCCGAGTGGACGTTGTCCGAGCGCGTCGGTCGCGCGACACTGCGCCCCTCGATCGGCAACTGGCAGCTGCCTTGCCAGTCCCACTACCTGATCACCGACGGTCGGATCGACTGGGCGCCGCGCTGGAGCGAGGAGCAGATCGCTGCCGGCCGCCGGTCGGAAGAGAGGCGACGGGAAGCTTACTTCAAGACACGTGAGCCGAAGCGCGGCCTTGTCGGGCGCCTGTGGGACGCGTTGCTCAAACTGCTCGGATGGGCGAGGATGACGACGACATCGCCCGAAGTTGTGTTGTCGCCCTGGAAAGACGGGCTGGTCCCGATGGTTCATTGTCCTGGATGTCACGGCCTCTACAGGGACGTGCATCGCCCGTGTCCTGTTTGCCAACGTCAGATGGAGCCGGACGCATTTCCCGAATTGAACGGCCGCGTCGGCGTCCCACAGTATACTTTGCCGGGGGCGGCTCCCTATACAATCTTCGTGCTGCTCGACTTAATGCGGAACGAATGGGAGCGGCCACTAACCGCCACAGACGGGATGTCTGGGCGTGTTTCCCAGCGCTTGGTCATCGTAATCCTGTTCTGGACGGCCTTTGAAGTGTTGATGGAGCGGTTTTTCGAGGCCGCCTTCGCTGACGATCCCGAGAACAAGGAACTTCGCCGGACGCCCAACATCGGGCAAAGGCTGGACCGGGTCTATCGCGACCGCTGGGGTAAGACCTTCTGGGACGATCTGGCCGACATCGGCTACCCCGAAGTGGCCCGGCACCTCCAGACCGTTCAGCATCGGCGCAACGCGTTCATCCACGGCGACGCCGAAGCGATCGACGAGGCGTTGGTCACCGCGACGGTCGCAAACTTGCTGGATGTCCAACTGGCCTGGATCGCGCTGTTCAACAAGCGCTGTACCGGCAAGCAGAACAAGATTCCGGTGTGGGCTTTCAAACCGAAGCCGTGATCCGGTGGCTGAAGGCTGGTCGCCACCGTCAAATTTTCAAGCCGCCCCCTGTTTGCCGATGTGATCCGAAATTGCCTTGCGGACCGCGTCGGCAAACAGCGCGCGGCGTGCGGCATTTGCGACGAGCAAACCCCGCAGCGTCTTTGGCAGCTCGAGCTGCGCGCCTGCCCGGCCTATTCCGCGGTTGCAGATGTTGTTCTTGTGCTCGCCAGGCAAACGATGGCCGGACGTGATCGCCTTGAAGCCCGCTGCCTCTAGAGCCAGCGCAATGGCGTCGCGCAACTCCTTGCCCAGGCCACCGAGCCAGATCGTCTCTGGGTCGTCGCCGTCCGCGCGACCGTGCATGCCGATCGCGATCTGGGCCTTGGTGACCAGCTGGACGCAGCTCGCGATGCGGTCGTTTCGGCTTAAGCCCTTCAAACAAGTAGAGCGAGAAGTCATCTGCCGCCACGGCAGTGGCCATTTGAGACGTGCCATACTCAATCAAGCCGCCATGTGGCGCGACAATTGCCACGGCCGAAGCTCGATCCAGAACCACAAAATCGTAGTCGACGCCCTGCGTCTTCTCGGCTGCCAGGTCAGCAAAAGCCATGTATTCGCCGTCCTTGGTCTTCTGCACGATGCCTGGAGATCGATTCATCGCTGCCTCCGTGTCTATCTGTTAGGACGCGCCGAATCGCCCCGCCCAGCGGGCAATCAGATAGCTATGCAGATTCCGGTTTTTGAGCCAAGCTGTGCGGACAATGAAAGCTTGGCCGTGACAGACCGCGAAATCCACCTCTACCTCGATGACAGCGGCAGCCGAGAGCCAGACCGAGAGCCAAAAGAGAAGCGCAGGGACGAGATGGATTATTTCGCCCTTGGCGGGATCCTCATCAATGAGGAAGACGTCGATGAACTCTACAGTCGCCACAAGACCTTTTGCCAGCAGCACGGCATAAGCTACCCCCTGCACTCCTGGGCAATCAGGGGCGGGCGTGGCGACTTCGGCTGGCTGAAGAAGCCGGAGGCTGCCTACGAGTTTCTGGGTGACCTGCAACGGATGTTGCTCGCCCTGCCGGTCATTGGGATTGCCGCGGTCATCGACCGTCCCGGCTACGTCGCTCGCTATCGTGACCGGTATCAGGATCAGCTCTGGTTCATGTGCAAGACCGCGTATTGCATCCTGATCGAGCGCGCCGCCAAATACGCCCGCAGCCAGGACCGCAAGCTGCGCGTCTTCTTCGAGCGAGCCGGCAAAGCCGAGGACCGCGATCTGGTGGCCTATACGCGGATCCTGAAAACGCAGGGCATGCCGTTCGACGGCGCCAATTCGGCCAACTACGGGTCTTTGACCGCTCAGGAGTTCAAGGACATCGTGCGCGGTGAGCCCCGCGGCAAAACCAAAGCCACACCGATGCTGCAGATCGCCGATCTCTACCTCTATCCAATGGCCAAGGGCGGATATGACCCGTCCTACCGGCCCTACAAGGCCCTGATGGAGCATAAGCGGCTGATCGATGCGCACCTGCCGCCCGAGGAACTGGCGTCCCGTGGCATCAAATACAGCTGTTTTGACAGGGTAAAAAACAAAGACCCGGACTAGCCGGGCCTTCGTTTTGAAAAAGTTCGGCTGGCGCCTGGCGCCAACCCCGGAGCGATGCTCACCCCCAAACTATGGGTATCGACCACCGGTTTGTCAATATCCCCGGGTGAATCTCTGGCCGGGGGGACCTGTCTTATCGCTTGCATATAGCACGCTTCGTCTAATCGACGCTTCGTATTATCAAGTCCTCTACTTTGGGTGCAGCGCGGTTCCCCGGCCCCTGAATCAGCGGACATGGGCCGGGCGAACTTCACGACACCCTCCCCCTGAATGCAGAATCGTCCCCGATGCCCTTGCGTCATCGCGGGAAACCACCATATCTAGGCGCAATTCACCACAGGGAGCCCCAGATGGCCCAGCCAGAAACCGCTAAGGCAGACGCCGACAAGCTTCGCACCAACGAAAAGAAATGGACGAAGGCGCTCATGGCCACCGGCTGGAGTGCTTTCCCCAACATCATCATCGAGAAGCAGCAGGCGCTCGGCCTGGATGCCCTCGATATGAACATCATCATCCACTTGGTTCAATACTGGTGGCTGCCTGACAATCTTCCCCACCCCTCGGTCGAGACGATCGCCAAGGCGATCGGAGTGACCCCGCGCACCATTCAGAAACGTATTGCCGCTCTCGAGGCCCTTAAGCTTCTTGGCAGGGAAGAACGGCGCAATACGCCGAATGGCAGCATGACGAACCGCTATCATTTCGACGGCTTGATCGAGGCCGCCAGGCCATTTGCGTTGGAGAAAGCCGCCGAGATCAAGAAGGCAGCTGAGGACAGGTCAAACCGGTTGAAGCGCAAGAAGCCGCAACTGGTCGTGGACAACGGTGCGTAAGCAGATCGTGACGTAGCTCAGAGGACAGAGCGCCTCGCTTTCGACCTGGGTGGTGCGTGACACCGCTATCTAGGGGCCAGGAGGTCGCAGGTTCAAGTCCTGCCGTCACGCCCATTGCCGTTGATGCGGAGCCTGGAGATTTCCCGGTGGCGGACCCCACAATCTATGGCAGGGGTCACAATGAACGCCCTTTGAATTTTGTTCGTCGTATGTTCATATCAAGGATTGCCAGCATGAGGAACGACTATGGGGATGCGATACAAGGGGCGGCCGTTTGACTCTGAGGATTTTGCGAAAGATTTCGAGGCGGCGGCCCTCGACAGCATCAAGGAACAGCTGAGGGAGCGCTTCAGTGCCATCCGCCATCCTGATACAGGCGAATTTCCCACCGTCCTGGTCCTCGGACAGGCCCTCGACGATCTACGGCTGAGTATCGAGGGCTCCCCGCAGCTTCTAGCGCTGGTGAAGGACAAGATGAGTGAGAATGAGCAGGAGTCCACCACGTTCCTGCCCCTGCAAAGGGGCTCTCCTAAAGCCTTTCTCAGCTATTCATTCGACGATCGCGACCTGGCCGAGAAGGTCGCGCGCGCGCTGATGGCAGATGCCATCGATACCTGGTGGGCAGAATGGGAGATCCGTTCCGGGGATTCCTTGCGCCGCAAGATCGACGAGGGACTGGGCAACTGCACGCATTTCATCGTGCTGCTGACGCCAAGCGCCATGCAGAAGCCGTGGGTCCAGCAGGAGATGGATGCCGGCCTCGTCCGCCGCATCTCGGGGCAGGCGCGCTTCATAGCCCTTCGTTATGGTGTCGCGGCACGGGAGCTGCCGCCGCTCCTGTCGGGCATGCTATCGCCAGAACTCGATGAGGCGCGCCTTGATGAAGGCGTGCGCGATCTGGTGAACGATATCCATGGTGTGACGCGCAAGCCGCAGCTCGGCCCAGCACCCAGCGTAGCTGCACTGCCGGCGACGGGTTACTCCAAGATCGCAACGGCAATCGCCAAGATCTTCGTCGAGGAAACGTCGGATGCAATGTTCTCGCATCCCCAGAAAGGGGTGGATGAGCTCGCGGCGGCCGTCGAAGCGTCCGAGGAGGACATCGAGGACGCTCTGCACGAACTGCGCGATCTCGTTTCCGTCAGCTTTGGGCGGGTCTTGCCCAAGGAGGACCTGTTCGCCACATTCGACAAACATTTCATGGATTGGTCGCCCGAAGATGATGCCCTGCGTATCGCGGCCGACCTGATCAACGACCCATCGATGCCCCACGATACAGCCCAGGTCGCCCAGCGGTATGGCTGGGAGCCGAGGCGCATAAACCCCGCTCTGGCGTATCTGATGGCTCGCAAGCTGATCGTCGACTACCAGGTGCTCGCCAGCCAGTACAATTCGATCCGGGTGGTGAAAACGGACGCCACGCGCCGCTTCGTCAAGAGCCGAAGCTGATGATGCAAATCCGCAGGGTCATGCCCGACAAAGTGCAGTGGCCGACGCGCGCGACCCGAGGATCATGACGCAGCCACCCTCCTATTTCGGCAAATGGGGAAACGTCCCCATCGATGGTGATGTGAGGCCATTTAGCATCTTCAATCCGGTTCGCGGAGGGGCCGGACGAACGAACCGCAAACACCATTTCATCTCGGTGACCTATATGGAGGGCTTCACCGACGAGTGTGGCCGCGTCCAAGTCTACCGGGCCGAGGCGCCAGAGGCACCGCTGCCGATGCAGCCAACGGCGATCGGCTACGAGAACCACTATTACTCTCAGAAATTGCCGGAGGGTGGTCAGGAAAACCACAGGTTCGAAGACCTCTGGAATCCGATCGAGACAGTCTGGCCGGAGACGGTCCGCGCGCTTCAAGCGCGTCGTCTTTCACCGGCTTTGTCGTTCAATGTCCAAGGCATGCTAACGATCATGCGCACGCGCGTTCCCGCGACCCGTGATCGCATCGCGCTGATCCTAGAGGCTAAACTTCGAAGCCAGTGCCAGGTGCTCGAGGAGATCGGCAAGCTGCCGCCGGGATTGGAACGCTATGCCGGCCAGCTCGACACGGTGCCGGTCGGCATCAACCCGCATGAAACGCTGCTCGCGATGGAGGACGAATTCAAGACGTTCGGCGATCTCTGCTTTCGGCTTGGTTTCGAGGTTCTCCACAACAGGACCGATATCCCGTTCCTGACATCCGACAATCCGGTGTGCACCTATGAGTCACGTGAGTCGCTGCTCGCACGCACCCCCTATGATCACTCCGGTGACATCGAGCTGATCTTTCCCCTGACCGCCCGCATGCTGGTGCGCGGTTCAAGCAAGCGTCAGCCGTTTAACGTCATCTCGCGCCACCGCGACGTCACCGACCCGCGCAAGGTTCGTCGGTTCAATCGAACGATCGCGCAATTCGCGTATAGGATGACTCTGGGCCAGGACCGGTCGAGCGATGCGGTGGTTTGCGCTCATGCCTCTCTCGTGCCCACGATCAACACGGAGGTCCGCCGACATGGCAAGGAAATCCAGATCGTCTGGCGGCATATCTTCGGGCCGAAACCGAACCTCTCTCAATACATTGACACCCCGGAAAAGGCCGCTCGCCTCGAAGCGAAAATGGCCTCGGCCGCATCGAGCCTCGTGTCCGACGGCTGCTAGCAGCGCAGGAAAGAGACGTCGGCACTGCGGCGCGCCAAGCACCTCCGGCAGCAGCATTTCCCCAACTAAGCCGCAGCTGTTGCTTCTACGGGCCGTCCCAGACTAACCCGCTGAAAGAAGGGGATAATCTGAAATTCCGCAGCTTGGCCAGGTGAGGCGTGCTAGTTGTCTCTGCAAAGGAGACATCATGTCCGACGTGACGCGGGAACGCGTGAGAGATGAACTTCTCCGCATGGAAGAAGATTGTATCCATTCCGGCAAGGCGCACTTCAACGCTTCCGCGCGCTGGGCGGTGTGGAACTATGTCTTCGGCATTCCCTCGGTGATCCTCAGCACCGCCGCGGGCGCTGCTTTTTTCAAGGACTATCCTGTCGTCGCGGGTTCCATGGCGCTTTGCGTTGCCGTCCTCACGTCGCTGATGACGTTCCTGAAACCCGGTGAGAAGTCGGCAGACCACAAGAGTTCGGGGGACCAGTACCTGGCGCTGCGCAACAATTCCCGCGTCTTCCGCGAGGTCGAACTCGACAACACGCCCGATGCCGAGACCGTGCTAACCGCCCTAAAAGGCTTCACCACGCGGCGCGATGAACTGAACCAGGCAAGCCCTGCTTTTTCAGACCGCGATTTCAAGAAAGCCCGCGACGGCATCGACGCCGGCGAAGCCAAGCACGCGGTCGACAAGGGGTCCCGCCAATGACAGTCAACAGCTATCTCGTATCCCGTGCAAGCGACGCGGTGCTCTCGGCCGACGAGAAGGCCTCGATCGCGACCTCGGTCACGACCTTGAGCTCCCGGCTGACCAGCTATTTCACGGTCGCCGGTGATGGCCTGACGTCACATTTCCGGTTCGGTTCGCATACCCGTGGCACGATCCTTCCTCGCAAGATGGATGCGCACTCGGATGTCGATTACATGATCGTTTTTGAAAAGGGCGGACTGAACCCACAGACCTACCTCACCCGACTGCGTAAGTTTGCCGAGCAGAAATACGCCAGCTCCGAACTCTACCAATCGAGCCCCACGGTGGTGCTGGAGCTCAACCATATCAAGTTCGACCTGGTGCCCGCCTTGTCCTCGTGGGGCACGACGTATCAGATCCCCAAGGGTCCCGATGAGTGGCAGAGCACTAACCCGAACGATTTCAACAGCACGCTCGAGACCGCAAACGGCAACAATTCCTATTTGATCAAGCCAACCGTCCGCCTCGTCAAATTCTGGAACGCAGAAGCCGGCTATGTCTACGACTCGTACGGCCTCGAAAAATGGATTGTCGGCCTGAGCTTCTATGGCTGCTACACCCAGAAGGACTACTTCTTCAAAGTGTTCGACAACCTGTCGGCGAACGAAGTGGCCCAATGGCGCAACGACAAGATCACGCGCGCCAAGGACATCATCGCCAGGGTCCGCAAGTACGAAGCCGATGACATGCCGAATTCGGCTGAGATCGAGGTCAAGAAGCTTATCCCGGCGTAGCGAGCAACTCTTGTGATAGCTCTTCCGCCCCGGCCAACACGGCTGAGCCTGCGGTCCCTGTAAACGCGATCATGCGCATCAGTGATCGCAGGTCAAATGCCGTGTCCCCTCCCCTCCCCGTCGTTGGAATGGGCAGCTCGAGCGCAGCCAGGTCAGCCTGTCCAGCGTGCCCAACGCCTTTGTGATTGGGACAGGCGCCGACGCTCCAAACCTCCTATCAGTCGCCTCGACCTAACCTAGGACAACCTGTTGAGGCTCCGCGACTAGCTCGGCGCTTCGGGCGGCAACCGCAGCGATTGGTGCGGATTCCGACGTGAAGCCGGCCGCCATTCCGATCAAACACCGGCCACCATTCCGGTATGAAGCCGGCCACCATTCCAACCAAAGACCGGCCGGTTTTCGGCACTGAAGATTACCTCCTGGGTCAGCAACTTTGGCATCAATTACCTCGCGATGAACGAGGACATTTTGATGCCGGCAAAGAGAAGGCTGACCATGAGACAGTTAAGACAAATGCTTCGGCTTGCCGGAAGCGGGACCAGCTCCCGCGAGATTGCGGTCGTATTGGGGATAGCGCGCAGTACGGTGCAGGATAATCTGCGGCGTGCCGCGGCAATCGGGTTGAGTTGGCCCCTGCCAGGCGAGCTGACCGATGACGCGCTTGAGAACAAACTCTTCGCTCGCAATGGCGTCAAACAGGGCACGCGGCGACGCACGGAACCGAACTGGGCCGATCTTGCGGTCGAGCTCAAGAAGCCCGGCGTCACCTTGCTCATCCTGTGGGAGGAGTATCGAGGGTCGCATCCCGACGGATATGGCTACAGTCGCTTTTGTGAACTTCTACGGGGATTTAAGCAGCGACTGTCACCGACGATGCGCCAGGAGCATGCGGCCGGCGACAAGGTCTTCGTGGATTATTCCGGCAAGAAGATCCCGATTGTCGATCGCAAGACCGGTGAGATCCGCGAGGCGGAGATCTTCGTGGCGGTGCTGGGTGCGTCCAGCTACACCTTTGCCGAGGCCACCTGGACGCAAACGCTCCCCGACTGGATTGGCTCCCATGTCCGGATGTTTCGTTTTTTTCACGGCGTTCCCAGACTCGTCATTCCCGACAATCTGAAGTCGGGCGTCAGTCGTGCCAGCTTCTACGATCCCGAGATCAACCGCAGCTACGGCATGATGGCATCTCACTATAGCGTCGGCGTTCTTCCGGCACGGCCGCGACGGCCGAAGGACAAATCGAAAGTGGAGAATGGAGTGCGTTTCGCCCAGTCCTGCATTCTGGGGCGCCTGCGCAACCAGACTTTCTTCTCGCTGGCTGAGGCCAATGCCGCCATTGCCCAGGGCGCTCGATCGCATCAACGACCACGTCATGCGCCGGCTGGGCGTCAGTCGCCGGCAGCTCTTCGAGACAGTCGAGCGCCCGGCTTTGGCCAGTCTTCCACTGGAGGATTACGAGTTTGCCGAATGGCGTTTGGCCCGCGTCTCGACGGATTACCACGTCGAGTTCAAGACCTTCTTTTATTCCGTGCCCCACAGCCTCATTCGCCAGCAAGTCGATCTGAGAGCAACGGCACGCATCATCGAGATCTTCCACCGCGGCAAGCGCATTGCCGTCCATCAGCGCCGCTATGGCGGCCCTCGTCATGGAACTGATCCGGATCATATGCCCAGCTCCCACCGGCGATATGCCGAATGGACGCCGGATCGTTTCCGTCGATGGGCCGCATCCGTCGGGCCCGAGACGGAAGGCTTGATTGTCGCAATCCTCGCCAGCCGCCCACATCCTGAACAAGGCTTTCGAACATGCCTGGGTGTCCTGCGCCTGTTTCGCGATGTCACACGCGATCGCGCCGAAGCCGTGTCAGCCCGCGCCGTCAAGATCGGTGGGCTGAACTGCAAGAGCATCGCCTCGCTCATCGCCAATCACAAGGCCGCAAGGCATTCCACCGAACCGACCGCCATCGTCGATCACGCCAATCTGCGTGGCCCTGATTACTTTCATTGAGGAGACACACCAATGCTTATCCATCCCACCATCGACATGCTACGCGAACTCGGCCTTCATGGCATGGCCACCGCCTTCCAGGAGCTCGACGCACAATCCGAAGCACGCGGCCTCGAGCATGGCGAATGGCTTGCCATGCTGCTCGAGCGCGAGGCTACCATGCGCCGCCAGAAGCGTTTCGAAGCCCGCGCCAGGGCCGCAAAGCTTCGCCATGACGCACAGATCGAGAATGCCGACTTTCGTGCCGCACGCGGTCTTGACCGCAATTTGTTCATGGCGCTCGCCGGCTGCGACTGGGTTCGCAAGCATCACAATCTTCTCATCACCGGGCCGGCCGATCCCACGACATAATGCACACCTCGCTATGTTATTGAAAAAGCTGGATCTGCTGATCCTGTGATTGTGATAATGGACTGTGTCCGCTCCGGACGGAATGGTGCTGGATATCGAGTTGCTCGATATCTTCATGACGGATGATCCAGGGCGTACCCTTGCAATACTGCTCGGCCTTCAGATCGCCGGCGCGGATCATGCGCAGCACGGTCATTGGTCGCAGCCCGAGCTTCGCAGCCGTTTCCTGCAATGTATATTCGCCGCGCTCCGACCGTTCGTCCTTTTTGTAGACGGCGATGTCGTGCTGGTTGCGGAAAGTGCAGACACGGGACTGCGTCCATCCGTTCTGACGACCCGTGGTTTTGCCGAGCCGGTTGAGAAGCGATGCGATCGCTCTATCCGGCAATTGGCGTGCCAGGGCACGGATCAGTTCCTCGATGTCCGGCGGGGCGCCCCAACGGTGATGGCCTGCCTTGTTTTTCCTGACCGAAAGCGCGGTATGGTCGCCGCCCTGCCAATGCACCAGCATTTTGATGTGGTCGTCTTCGATGGCGACGACAATCTCGCGGATCACGGCACGGATGATCCGCTTGCGCGTGGTGGCGGTGGCGTTGGCATGATGCCATGCCAGTTCGAGATCGGCGCCCATGCGCAGCAGGCTCCGCCGTTCCTCGTCTCCCAGAGCCTCAGGCTTGTGGCGGTCGAGCGCGTCAAGCTCGTCCTGACGCTCGCGGACGGCTACGAGCGCGGCATTCCAGCGTCGCTCCAGTTCGCCTGCTACAAGCCGGTTGTCCGGGTCGACGGCGTCATACTGGCGGCGTGCATGGGCGGCTTCATAACGTGCTTGCTCGAGTGCGAGCTCCACATGGCGCCGCTTCTCTCCAGCCTGCACGGTGGAGGTCTCGATGGCCTTGATCGCCGCTTCGATGCCGAGCGGTTGAAGGCGTTGAAGAACCTCCGCGCTGACCGCCTGATCGACCCGCAACGATCCGAAGCCAATGCACGGGTCGGTTCCGTGGTTGACCTGCGCTCCGCGGCAATGATAGCGCCCCGTGTTGCCGTTGCTGCCGGAATAGGAGACATGCAGCTTGCGGCCGCAATGGCCGCAGCGCAAGAGACCGCCGAGCAGCAACTCGCCCCGGCGAAGAGCTCCGCGCGGCACCAGGCCTTTGCTTGTGGCATTGTCCGTGATCAGGCGCTGATTCCTCTCAAAATCGTGCCAGCTCAGGTAACCTTCGTGATGGTCGATGAGCAAGACCTCCCAGTCGGCGCGATCGCGCCTGATCCCACGCAAAATCCGTTTGCGTCCGGCCTCTATGGTGACTTTGCTGCAGGTTCGCCCGAACGCATAGGCGCCGGCGTAGATCGGGTTGGTGAGAATGTGGTGCACCGTATTGTAGACGGGCAGCTTCCAGACGATCGCCCTGTCCGCCGCGCGCGTGTAATTTACGGCAGGGAGCATAATGCCCTCGCTGCGCAGCCACAGATGCACCTGCCGGATGCTCTGCAGTTCGTCGAAACGCCGGAATACAAGATCGATCGCCTCGCGGATCCGCAGGTCCGGGTCTTTCTCGATCCGGTTCCGGCCCGACTTGACGTAACCGATCGCCACCGTCAGGAAAAGTTCGCCCCGTCGTGCCTTCTGCTTCAGGGCTTCGATCGAGCGGGCCCGCAGGATCGAAAGCTCCAGTTCGCTCATCGTGCCCTTCATGCCGAGCAGCAACCTGTCGTTGGGATGACGCGGTTCGTAGATGCCGTCCTCATCTATGATGAGCGTTCCGACAAGGCCGCAAAACTCGATGAGCGTATGCCAGTCCCGGCCATTGCGGGCCAGCCGGGAGGCTTCAATGGCGAGGACCGCACCAACCCGACCGTCGCAGATCGCCGCCAGAAGCTTCTCAAAGCCCGGACGGCTGATGCCAGATCCTGAACGACCGAGATCTTCATCGATGACGATGGCGTCTTTCCAGCCAAGGGACCGCGCTCGCTCGGCAAGGCCATATTGGCGTCGCCGGCTCTCGGGATTGTTGACGAGTTGATCGGCCGTCGACTGCCGGACATAGACATAGGCGCCGCGCGCGAGATGTTCAGCGGTGATCTTCATGATCTGCCTCCCCGTCCCGTCTGGCTCACCACCGCTTCCCTCAGCAAGGTCTCGATCAGCGGGAGGGTGCGTTCCCGGACTTCGCCTGGAAGACTCGATGGCGGAGCCTTCGTGGAAAACAGGTCTGGCTGGTCGGTTCGGCATTGCCTGCGCTGCATGGTCGTCTCCTGGCTGGCGTGAGTCGCTCTGCAGAAAACGTAGACATGCATCGACCTCGCGGCGCAGGTCGCGCAGGCATGAAAGGGGAAAACGGGGCGCCTCGCGAACCGCCATCGTCAGGGCGATCTCTTCCGTCATCCAGATCGGAATCAGCGCCAGGCTGCCATCCGGTTGTCGCCCGACATAGGCCGGCTCACCGCAATAACGCTGACGGCCTGCGACGAAAATCTCCCCGCCCGAACGCGGATGAAAGGCATAACGGACAATCTTCTTTGCCTCGCCATCCTGATAACGGGCATTATGAGCCCAGTCCGACAGGCGTCGGCAAGAGCTGGCTGGCCTGTGCGCTAGGCCACAAAGCTTGCCGAGAGGATTTCTCCGTCGCCTATCACCGCGTTCCACGGCTGTTTGCAACACTTGCCCTCGCGAGAGGCGACGGACGTTATGGCCGGATCC
Organism: Mesorhizobium delmotii; assembly: GCF_900149755.1. Taxonomy (NCBI): domain Bacteria; kingdom Pseudomonadati; phylum Pseudomonadota; class Alphaproteobacteria; order Hyphomicrobiales; family Phyllobacteriaceae; genus Mesorhizobium; species Mesorhizobium delmotii. The sequence continues at coordinate 135,609 of NZ_FUIG01000019.1, forward strand.
TCAAGCAACTCGCCAAAACCGACCTTCTCATTCTCGATGACTGGGGACCGGAAAAACTCAATGATGACCAGCGGCGTGATGTGCTTGAGATCATTGAAGACCGCCACGAACGCCGATCGACAATCGTCACCAGTCAGCTGCCCCTGGATCACTGGTATGAGATCATTGCAAACCCAACTCTGGCCGATGCCATCCTGGACCGCCTCGTTCACAACGCCTATCGCATCGATCTCACCGGTGAAAGCATGCGAAAACAGCGCTCGCCAAGAGCGTCTGAAACAGCGCAAGCTTGACCGGAAACGAAACCCAATCCAAACATCAACGAGACCCAGGATCAGTCCGAAAAATGGCCGGCTTCAAATCGGAACACCGGCCGGAATGAAATCGGAATGACTGGCCGGCTTCAAATCGGAATCGATGGCCGGCTTCGTCGGAATCCGCAGCGATTGGCGAGTTAATGCCGGGGACTTTGTCCGAAACATGTAGTCCTATTTCGAAGAGAGCACGGTTGAGATGTCAGAAATATGCTACGAATTTCGGACAAAACTCACACGCAAAGCGGCACGGCTATTTGTCGAGCTCGACTCCGACGTAATCTTGGTCGACAACAAAGTCAGGCATGACGTCACCAGCCAGCAGCTTTTCCTTCGATAGCAACCCGGCGTCCTCGAGCGCCTCGAAATCCGGCAGGTCGCGCAGCGTGTCGAGGCCGAACTCCAGCAGGAATTCTTTCGTCGTGACATAGGTGTAGGGCGCGCCGGGCGTCGGGTTGCGCGGACCGGAAGCGATCAGGTCGGCACCGCGCAGATGACCAACAAAATCGCGACTGATCTCCTTGCCGAAGAAAGACGACAACTCGGCCCGGGTGATCGGCTGGAAGTAGGCGATGCACATCAGCACCAGTACTTCGGACTGCGTCAGGTCTTTGGCACGCCCGCTCCCGCTGGCGGCTGTGCCAAATGCACTGCGGATGGCTTCGGCATAGGCCGGCCGGGTCAGATGCTTCCAGCCGCCGGCGACAGCCACCAGATCATAGGGTCGGCCGCGTAGCTCCTCTCGAATGTCGTCGATCAGAAGATCAATGCTGCAGCTTTTTCCCACGATCCGGGCAAGGACCTCGCGCCCCACCGGCTCGCTGGCGGCAAAGATGGTCGCTTCGACACGGTTCATCCATTCGCGCCACCGCGCTTCCGGCGGCAGATGATCCAGCTCCCGATCAAACAAATGGTCATTTGGCCGGCCGTCGCCTCCTTGAGCTCCTCCCCTTCTCCTACGTGCACTCTCCGCCATCGTCTTCATAGCCCGTAGATGCGAAAGGTGAGGCGGCCGGACAATTCGCGCACGGCACCGAGCTCGACCAGCCGGTCGAACAGGCGGCGCAGGCCGCGGTCGCTCATGCCGGCGATATTTTCCGAAGCGACGATCGCGTCGTCGGACAGAAGCCTTTCGACAACAAGATCCGATGCCCGGGCGCGCAACTTCGGCGCAACGGCAAGCAGCCGGTCCGCGCGGCGCCCGAGTTCGGCTGAAAGATCAATCGCGCGCAGCGCGGCGCGCGCCTGCGCGGCAAGCAGCATTTTCGCCCGCTCGAATCCGTCCTCGATACCAGTTGCCGCAAGGACGGTCGCGCCGCGCCGCGGGCGACTCAAACCCATGCCCAAGGCCGCCTCGGCGCCCAGCAACGGCACCGCATGGCCCCAGTCCAGGCGCTGCGCCAGCAGGGCGTCGGCGAGCCAGGCTCCGAGGGCGCGCCCCAGGCCATGGCGCTCGGCGCTCGCGATGACTCCGGTCATCATTCCCACCGTCCCCTCACTGGAGGCTAGCTCGCCAAGATCGTCCGTCAGGTCGCGCACACTCCCCTCGTCACGCGCGAAACCGAGGTCATCCAGCACCGCGCCGATGTTTTTTCCAGTCAGCAGATCCTCAGTGGGCCGAATGGCCAGCCTGCGCCAGCCCAAAAACATCCGGCCGGCCGGACCAACGTCGTCGCCGGGCCGCGTAAGCAGCACCGCGTCGCGCAGCGCGCTTTCATCCTCGACGCGCCCTGCCTGCCGTGCCGTGACCGCGGCCGCCGAAAGCGCCAGGCGCTGCCGCCAGGCGCCGGCCCACCGCTCCTGCCGGCGGACCACCGCGTCGAGCGCGCCAATGGCGGCGCCGGCAGCGACTGCAATGTCCTCAACCTCTTTCCCCGCAAAGCTTTGCGCATCGGGAACGGCGCGGCGCAGCCAGGCCGGCACCGTTGCCATCGGCGGGGTCGAAGCGGCGCCGGCAAGCGTGGCGTAGTGGCGCGGAGAGGGTTTGGGGCGGAGAATCATCGCAACCACGATCACTCATCGCGGCGCTTTTGGCAACGGAAATGGATAAAAAGCGCTGCACCTGTCGGCAATACAAAACGAATGATAATGTTGCCTTATCGCTCGTCATTGACAGAAACTCATTTTCGATGGTAGAAAGCGCGCGAAAGGTAGAAATTAGGAGCCTGTCGTGTCCCTGAACATCAAGAATCCGGCCACCGTCGCGCTCGCCGACGAACTCGCGCGCCGCCAGGGCATCAGCAAGACCGCCGCCATTCACCAGGCGCTCAGCGAGCGTCTGCATCGCATGGGCTTCGGCGACACCGCGCAAGGGCGCCTGCTCGCGGAATTGCAGGCGATCCGGGAAAGAGTGGCGCGATTGCCAGAACTGGACAGTCGCTCCGACGAAGAGATCATCGGCTACGACGAACACGGCATTCCGAACTGATGGTGGTCGACACGTCGGCCATTGTGGTGATCCTGCGCAATGAACCCGAGGCCGCAAGGCTCGAAGCAGCGCTTGTCGCCGATCCAGTCCGCCTGGTCCCCGCGACCTGCGTGCTCGAGGCGCGCATGGTGCTGGTCAGCCGGCGTGGCGAGCACGCGCTGGCCGAGATCGATCTGTGGCTCCGCAAGATCGCGGCTGACATCATTCCCGTCGACGCCGAATTGGTGGATCTGGCCACGCAGGCCTGGCTCGCCTACGGCAAGGGCCGTCATCCGGCAGCTTTGAACTTTGCCGATTGCTTCTCCTACGCTTTGGCAAAACGGGCGGATGAACCGCTGCTGTTCATCGGCAAGGATTTTGCCCAGACGGATATCGAGGCGGCATAGCATGGCTGGCGGCGTTCAGAAATCATCGGCAGCTTCCGGAGGCGACGATCTTCCCGACATCATCGACATGGTGATGGAAATGGGGCGGCACGCAGAGGAGGTACAAGAGGCCCCCTCCCCTCCCCTGCCGACACCGCGACGCGAGAAAGATCGGCTTCCAGGCCATCTCGAGGGCTTGGCCGATCGCGCGCGCGATTATGTGGACGCCGCCAGTTCGGCCAACACCCGCCGCGCCTATGCCTCCGACTGGAAACATTTTGCCAGCTGGTGCCGGCGTCAGGGCGTCGAGGTGCTTCCGCCCGACCCGCAGGTTGTCGGCCTCTACATCACCGCCTGCGCCTCAGGCGCGGTCACCGGGGACAAGAAGCCGAATTCGGTTTCAACGATCGAGCGCCGGCTTTCCTCCCTCTCCTGGAATTATGCGCAGCGCGGCCAGCCGCTGGACCGAAAAGACCGCCATGTCGCCACCGTCATGGCCGGCATCCGCAACAAGCACGCCGCCCCGCCCCGTCAGAAGGAGGCGGTGCTGCCCGAAGACCTGATCGCCATGCTGGAAACGCTCAAGCGCGGATCCTTACGCGGCTTGCGCGACCGCGCCATGCTGCTTTTGGGGTTTGGCGGCGGCCTGCGCCGCTCGGAAATCGTCGGCCTCGATGTTTCGCGCGACCAGACCGAGGATTCTTCGGGCTGGATCGAATTTTTCCCGGACAAGGGCGTGCTGGTGACGCTGCGGGGCAAAACCGGCTGGCGCGAGGTCGAGGTCGGCCGCGGCTCCTCCGACGCCACCTGCCCGGTCGTGGCGCTGCAGACCTGGCTGAAATTGGCCCGTATCGGCCACGGGCCACTGTTCCGCAGGGTGACCGGGCAAGGCAAAAAAGTCGGCGCCGAGCGGCTCCATGACCAGGAGGTGGCCCGCCTGGTCAAGCGCGCCGCTCTGGCGGCCGGCGTGCGCGGCGATCTTTCGGAAGGCGAACGGCAAAACCTGTTTGCCGGCCATTCGCTGCGCGCCGGCCTCGCCTCCTCGGCCGAGGTCGACGAGCGCTATGTGCAAAAACAGCTCGGTCATGCCTCGGCCGAAATGACGCGAAAGTATCAGCGCCGGCGCGATCGTTTTCGCGTCAATCTCACCAAAGCGTCGGGGCTCTGAGAACGCCCCCCTCCCCTCCCCCGGTTGCGGCCGTCACATGGCGGTCCGGGAGGGCAGGATTTTCACCTTAGCGTTTCAATTTTGGCGTCAAAGCCTCACCGGCCAAGTTCATCGTCGGTGGGCGGATCAAACATGGCAGCCCATTCATCCAAGCTGGAAGGGTTGATCATAGGGGTATCGGCACCGCGCGTCTGGTTGCGCTTGGCGATCCTGGATTTCAGCTCAGCTATGGGAATGTCGAGAAAGTGGAGTGTGGTCGTCGCGCCGATCGCGCCGGCCACTGTGCGATAGCGGTCCCGTTCCTCCCGAGCCCAGAATCCGTTTTCAAGAATGACATTGTTGCCGTGTCGGAGCAATTGCTGGGCAAGCTCCCACTGCAACTGCTCGACTTTGGCCCGCCCAGCTTCGTCATAGAAGTCGATACCAAGACGATACAACCATTCATCCGGAGAGAAGCGGACGGCGTCCCGATCCTGCTCTAGCTGTTTCGCGAGCGTTGTCTTGCCCGATCCTGGCAGACCACAAATGAGGTGCAGCTGGCCCTTGTTTTGAGAAACGCTCATTTTGGCCCCTACTACTGCGCCGGCGCTGAACATTGACCGTGCAACGCTGCACTTTCTTCGCCTTGGCGACGCGGCAAGCGCCTCCTGATTGGCGCGCACAAGATCATTGTCTGCCATCAGACTGCGCCAACCTCCGGGGCTTCCCTACTGCATCAGTGCGATTCCTGCGTTCCAGCGGTCGGCGTTCATGGCGGTTAAGGCAACGGCCATATCGACCTATCCCGGCAGCACGCGCGGAAGGAACAACGTCAACACCGCGCCGGCCCTCCCGGCTTCTTGATTGAAATCGGGAAGTAAAAGCGACAGTCGCCTTCGCGACAGGTGCAATGAGGGTGTCGAGGGACAGTTTGCCAAAGTCGTAAGCCATTGTTTTTGAGGCTAGATGATTCGCGTCCGTCAAGCTATCCGGTCCTTCGCTGGACTTGCCGGGGATTTCTTCCGGGGCAGATAACACTAATGATAACGACCTGATATCCGGACTATACAGGACCACGCCCTGTGGCGCTCAGGAGGCTGAGAAACGCCGATTTTCAGCCTCATCGAAGCCATAGGAACGATGGAAAGGGCGACTAGAGACGTTTACAACCGATCAGTTATCCTTATCCTCTGGATTTGGAAATCCTCCCCGCAACGAGCTCTCAGGCGCTGCAAATGGCCGCTGACACGCAAAACCATGCTTCCCGTCGATCACAGGGACGACTCATCGGCTATGCGCGCGTCTCTACGGACGAGCAGGCGACCGAAGCCCAGCAGATCGAACTGCGCGCCTCCGGATGCGACCAGATCGTCGATGAGCACGGCTCGGGCGCCTCCCGCGCCCGCCCTGCCCTTGCGAAGCTCGTGCGCGAGATCGCTGCCGGCGACACGCTTGTCGTCGTCCGGCTCGACCGCTTGGCCCGCTCAGTCAGCCATCTGCTCGAGGTGATCGAGGATCTGACCGCCAAAGGCGCGCATTTCCGCTCACTGAGAGATCCAATCGATACAACGACGCCGCAAGGCATGTTCTCCCTGCAGGTCCTCGGCGCCGTCGCGCAGCTCGAGCGTGCGTTGATTTCCGAGTGCACGAAAGCCGGTATCAAGGCCGCCAAGGCAAAAGGGCGCATGCCGGGCAATCCGGGAATCCGCGATCGCCTGCCGGAGGCGCTGGCCAAGATGAAGACAGCACAGAAAGCGTCCTATGGTGCGCGCGTTCAGGCCACCGCCCAGCAATGGCTGCCGACAGTCAGGCGCATGCGTCCGGACCACACCTGGGACGACATCGCGCGGTTTCTGAAGCAACGCGGCCTCGCCTGGTCACCGGAGCGATTGCGCCGGGCTGTCAAATGGTTGGTCACCGAGGGCATGGCAGATGCGGCGCTTCTGAGGAAATCTCCACCTCGGCTTCCCGAGGATCGTCTGATGACGCTGGTCGCCGGCATCCAGTCGTCCAATCCGCAGCTTACGCTGCGCGAAATCTCCAGCCAGCTGGAAAGATTACACGAGCGCACGCCCCGCGGCGGGACGAAATGGGCGCCCTCATCGGTCAAGAACCTTCTCGACCGTGCGAAGCGGAACGGCTTGCTCAGCGAGGCCTGAGAGGCAAGGATTGGAGTGGCGCGAACGCAATACCTATCGCGCGCCCTGACCATAGCCGGGATCGCCCAAAGAAATCGTAAACGCCGGAGCGCCCTTTCGTGGAACCCAGGATCATCGACGGCCGAGACGATTTTGCGCAGTGGGCGATCGACCGGGCCAATGCGATCCTGACCGATCAGGGTTCGGACCTCGCCACCGCCGCCCGCAACGGGAACGAAGTCCAAATCGGCGAGACCGCAAAGGCGCTGGGCCAGGCGATCGTCGATGCCTTGCTCGAGGCATTCGACGGTCTCGCGGGCGACGAATGAGCGACCGTCTCGATCCCGCGAAATGGCCGCGCCAACGAGCACGATAACCGGACCCGGGCGTACAGATCCGACCGGCGTCATGATTTCGGCCTGCGCAGGCTCCTGAGAAGCGCTTCTGAGACCTCAAGCCGCCCTTTCCGCTTGTCGGCATCGTCCGGCGGCCCGCCACGGGCCTGGGCGGCCGTCTTTTCGGCGTCCAGTTTGGCGCGCAACAGCGCCATGACCATCGGCCAGGCCGAGAATTTTCCTTCGCGCGCCCGATCCGTCAGGCTGCGCAGATAGCCGCCGGCGTTGTTGATCTCGTCGGCGCGCTGATGGATCGCCGCCAGCGTGATCGCCGCCTGCCGCTCGCCCAGAACTTCGCAGGCCTCACGCCAGGCGCTCGGGCTGACCCCCAGCATCAGCCGGGCGACCTCCGCCGCCGCCAGAAAATCACGCCAATTGTGGATTTCGGCGTCCTTCGCCAGCTCGCGCCAGCTTGCGCAGGCGTCCAGCACGATCCCCAGGGGCAACTCCCGTTTTGGCAAGCTGTGCAGGTTGTCGATTTGCGCGGCGCTGCCGCCCGCTTCTTTCTCATTTCCTAAGCTGTTTTCAGATTCAGATATGGAGTTTGGGTTTGAATTCTGTATGTGGCGACCGGAATGGGACTCATTGGCGTCCGGATTCTGTGTTTTCGTGAAAGATTCCAGTGCGTCACGGATTTCAATCCAGAGCAGCTCAAGATCCTCGCAGATATCGTCGAGAAGCTGCCGTGGCGCGGTCCTGGGAAGCCGGCCGATTATCCCTTGATAGGTCCAGGTCATTTTGCCCCAATTGCCTGGAACGCCCTCCTCGATGCCGGCGTCGATCATCTTCACGATATCCCGGCGCAACAGCGTCAGGCGCTCCCTGGCAGCCTTGTAGGCGCGTTTTTCGACCTGAACCGTCTCAGCCAGTTCGGCAAACTCCTCGGCGCGCGCGACGATCGGCGACAGATCGAAGCCATAGGCCTGTTCGATCTGCCCGCCCCTGCCCTTGCGCGCGAAGCGCTTGCCGTTCGGGCTGTCCCGGCGGATGATCAGCCCGCAATCGACCAGGATGGTCAGATGACGCCTCAGCGTCGTCGGCGGCATGCCGTTGGCTCGGGCCATGAGCTGCTCGTTTGACGGCCAAACGACGAGCTCGCCTTCGGCCGAAAGCTCCATGTCCCGATGGAAGGACAAAAGCGCGTTGAGGATCGCCAGCGATCGATCCGTGGCGCCGATCAGATCCTTGGCTTCACGGATCGATTTGAAGACATGCCATTTCTGAACGCGTGCGCCTTCCGGCATGGCGTTCGCCACGGCCTGGCTTGCCATCATGGCGAGCGTCATCGGCCGCCGCCCAAAAGGCGTCGTTGTAATATGCGTCTGCATTTTTCTTCACCTATCGCTAGGCAAAAGAAGCCAGCGCGCCGAAAACGACGTCTTGACCCGTGCGGGACTCTTGACTGTGATTCGCGGAAGTGCGATTCTCTAGGTGCTCAATCTAGGAGAAGGGCTTCCGGAACTCGTTTCGGGGGCCTTTTTCTTTTGCGGTTACGGTTCCTCTCTCTGTTGCGTGGAATCCTGCCGAAAGGCCTCGTATAGGCGGTCGAGGTTCTCCGACAAATAGTCACCGAACGCACGCGCTTCGGAGCTCTTGGCCTTGATTTCCAAAGTGAAGCGCTTTGCGTCCGAGGTTATGTCAGCCGAAAGGGAGCCACCCGTCGGCGTCCAACTGCGTTTTTGCGGGGCGGACTGTATACGTTTCCTGGAGGCGGACAACTTGAGCCGCCGCACCAGAAGATCAAAGCGGCCATCGCTGGGAAGGGCGGCAAAGCCATCCTCCTTGATCACCTCGAAGGCGATGTCGTGGTTTGATGGCTTGTCCATGAGCAGCTTAAGTTCATACCAGCGGTCGCGGCCGATGCCCTTTGCTTCGCCGATGGCATCAAGAACCTGTGCGGGCAGGCTTGCCACCGACAGCATCTTCGACAGCGTTGTACGGTCGATCGAAAGCGCCTTGAGAATGGTCGCGTTGTCCTCGTCGTAACGGAGACGTGCGAGGTCGGCGGCAAAGAGCGCTCTTTCGATGAATGGCACGTTGGCCCGAGCCGAGTTCTCCTGACCGAGCGTGAGGACGTGTTCGCGGTCCTCCATCTCCTTGACGACAGCGCGGACTTTGCGCCCAAGGGCCTTGGCGGCCTCGAGACGCCGATGCCCAAACACCACCATGTAGCGGCCCACGGTATTTGGGTGCGGCCGAACCAGAATAGGGGAGTTTTGGCCGTTCTCGCGGACTGCCTCCACCAGCTCGTTGAACTCCCGTTCGTCGTTCGCCCGTCTGTCTCGCACGAACGAGACGTCGATCGTGTCAGGCTCCAACTCGACGATGGTCTCGCCGGCAGCGAGCTTGTCGGCGCGCGCCGCCATGTCGTCCAACGTACTAAGGATCGACCGAGACGCGCCCTTCGCAGCGTATTCGACTACGGAGCGCTCGGCAGGCCTGTCGTTGTCGTCCAGTATGTTGGCGAAGGGGTTCTTACGAGCCATCGCTCAGCCTCATGATCTCTGCTATGCGCTTGAAAACACCGCGCTTTTGGCCCGTATTGACGGCAGTCAACATCACAGACGCCCCCAAGCTCGATGGAGCAGGCCCTGTATCTCGAAATTCGCCGCGTCCAAGGCTTCGATAGCCCGGTCGTAGGTGTCGCGATTGAAGTTGGCGCGCTCGACCTCGTACAGAGTCTGCTTGGTTAGTCCGGCATCGGAAATCGCCGTCGACTTCACCATCGGGTTCTTCAGAATCTCCTCGGCCAGGATAGACTGCATGAATCCCAGCATCTGAGTCTGGGGCACATCAGACGGCTCGTATCGGGTGATCAGGTAGCGGAGCCAGTCGATCTTTACCGGCGCTCCCTTCTCCCGGATGGATCTGACGAAGTTGCCCAACATGAGGAGGAACTGACTCATCGACATCAGATCGAGCATCTGGGGGTGAACCGTGACGAGGACCGAGGTGGAGGCGGTCAACGCGGTCAATGTAAGGAATCCGAGCTGCGGCGGGCAGTCGACGATTACGACGTCGAAGCGATCATCCACCTCCTCCAGCGATCGACCGAGTCGGCTGTAGAACCTCTTGCCCTCATTCGAGGTCTGCATCGAAAGGGGAGTGTCGAACTCGTATTCCTGCAATTCGAGGTTGGCTGGAATGATCTCGAGTAGAGGGAAGTTCGTGGGCAGTATCACGTCCGCGATCGGCTGTCGCTTCTCGTCATATCGGATTGCGTCGTATAGCGATGGATTCCCGTCTAGTTCCGGCTGGAAGCCATGTAATGCCGAAAGGGACGCTTGCGGGTCGAGGTCGATCGCCAAGACCCTGTGCCCGGTCAACGCAAGATGCTGCGCCAGGTGCGCGGCGGTCGTGGTCTTTCCAGAGCCACCTTTGAAATTGACTACGGCAATGACTTGGAGCTTCTCGCCCGGCTTGCGGAAGGGGACATATTTTTTGGCGTCGGATCGGCCGTACTTATCGAGGTAGTGCCGCAGTTCGATCATCTGCTCGGCAGTGTAAAAGCGCCGCCCACCAGCAGCGATGAGTGGCTCCGGCCCCTTTCCCTCCAGGTGGAGCCGCTTCAGGTTGTTCGGGCTGATGCCGAGGTAGTGCGCGACCTCAGCCATCGGAAATCGCCGAAGCGTCTTCTTTGCATTGGGCGGAAACTTCTCGAGCCGCAGCTGGTCAAGCTTGCGGGAGATCTCGGCGCCTTGCGTCAGGATCTTCTCATCAAATTCGAAAGGTGGAAGCGCACTCATTCTGACCGGCCCCGCGAGAAAATAGCGCCAGACTGCGGTTATCTGGCCAATTTGGCGCCAGTATGTCCGATTCTCCCCTCGTGGCAAGGATAATAGAGTTAACGAGTAGTTAACGCGAGCTCGCCGGATTGCATTTGTCGAAACCACTTTATCGCATGTTATCAGATGGTTAGACGACCCGATCGCGCCGCGTTCGGCCAGCTACCGCTAATAAATCTATTAGGGGCTGAACCCCCATTTTTGTGCCGGCAGAGGGCTCTATCCCCGTCATGGGGGCCGACTCACCCCTGATCGCATCGAATGGCACTCATAATTTCACTAGTCGCTGGTTGCCGCGCAATCGTGCCCTCTGTCTCCGAACCCACTCGAATCGGAGCGACACTGATGCGGGCACTGGCCATTCCTCCTGACGCATATGATGACTTCGCTGGTTTTCTCGATGCGATGCACCGGCTGCGGGCTCGCATCTTCAAGGGACGGCTGGGATGGAGCGTGGTCACACGGGACGGACGAGAAACCGATGAATTCGATGCTCTGAAGCCAACATACATCCTCGCTATATCGTCGGCCTCCACCGTTGTTGGCTGCGCAAGGCTCCTGCCTGCGAACGGACCGAACATGATCGAGGCTTTGTTTCCCGACCTCGTGCAGTCCGGTGCGTTGAAGCCGCATCCTGCGATGATCGAGAGCTCGCGCTTCTGCGTCGACACCTCGCTCGATGAGGGGAGGGCAGGGGGCTCGCTCCACGACGCGACGCTCACCATGTTCGCCGCCATCATCGAATGGTCGATGGCCAACGGATATCGCGAGATCGCCACCGGGACGGACCTTCGCATCGAGCGCATCCTCAATAGAGCCGGTTGGCCGATGAGGCGGATAGGGGAGCCGCGGAGGATCGGCGAGACAACCGCCATTGTGGGGATGCTGCCGGCAGATCGCGCGAGCTTGGAGCGGGTGCGCCCGCGGTCATATCGCTCCGTCCTCTGCCCGAAGCTGCGGGCCGCCTGAGCGAGGATGGCCATGCCCCAGCTTCGCTCTCATCCACGCCTGATCCGCAAGCTGCAGGAAGCGCTCGGTGATCAGCTCTGCGTCGCCCTCGATGATGCGACCGTCGTCGAGATCATGCTCAATCCCGATGGCCGGCTTTTCATCGAACGGCTGGGCCATGGTGTTGCACCGGCCGGAGAGATGAGCGCCGCAACCGCCGAGGTCGTCATCGGCAGCGTGGCCCATGCGCTCCATTCTGAGGCAGACGATGATCGGCCGATCGTCTCGGGCGAGCTGCCGATCGGCGGGCACAGATTCGAGGGACTTCTGCCTCCCGTCGTCGCGGCGCCGACCTTCACCATTCGCCGGCGGGCCTCGAGGCTCATTCCACTCGACGATTATGTCGCGGCGAAGATCATGACCGAGCACCAGGCCTCCCTGATCCGCAACGCGATCGCTGCGCGGATGAACATCGTCATCTCCGGCGGCACGGGCTCGGGCAAGACAACGCTTGCCAATGCGGTCATCGCCGAGATCGTCGAGACGGCTCCGGAGGATCGCATGGTGATCCTCGAGGACACTGCCGAGATCCAGTGCACGGCAGAAAATGCTGTCGCGTTGCACACGAGCGACGCCATCGACATGGGCCGCCTTCTAAAAACCACGATGCGGCTGCGTCCGGATCGGATCATCGTCGGCGAGGTCCGCGACGGCGCCGCCCTGACATTGCTCAAGGCCTGGAACACGGGGCACCCGGGCGGCGTGACGACAATCCATTCCAATACGGCGGAATCTGCGCTCAGGCGGCTCGAGCAACTGACGGCCGAGGCAAGCCAGCAGCCGATGCGCGAGGTGATCGGCGAGGCGGTCGACCTGATCGTCTCGATCGAGCGAACGCCCAGGGGCCGCGTGGTTCGCGATGTTCTGCATGTCGAGAGCTTTGTGAATGGTCATTACCGCACTGAATCCTATTCGCCGAAGGAGGAACGCCATGTCGCATGAACGGATGTGGAGGTTGGCGCTCGCGACATTCGCGCTGGCGCTTGTCCATGCCGAGCCCACCCTGGCATCGAGTGGCGGCGGCGGCTTGCCGTGGGAAGGCCCCTTGCAGCAGATCCAGCAATCGATCACCGGTCCGGTCGCCGGCTTCATCGCGCTCGCCGCGGTCGCAATCGCCGGCGGCATGCTGATCTTCGGCGGCGAGCTGAACGATTTCGCGCGGCGGCTGATGTATGTCGTGCTCGTCGCCGGCATCCTGCTCGGCGCGACCCAGATCGTTGCGCTGTTCGGTGCGAGCGGCGCCTCGATCGGCGACGTCGCGTCCTCTCGGGGGCTCGAACCGGCAGGGGAGGGCGGCCATGCCTGAACCGGGCTCCGCTCTCGATCGTTCGCGCATCCACCGGGCGCTATCGCGGCCGAACCTGCTGCTTGGAGCCGACCGCGAGCTCGTGCTCGTGACCGGCCTTGCGGCCGTCATCCTGATCTTCGTCGTTCTGACACCCTATTCGGCGCTGTTCGGGATTGCGGTCTGGATCGTCGTCGTGGCGGCGCTGCGGATGATGGCCAAGGCCGACCCGATGATGCGCCGCGTCTATGCGCGGCATGTCGGCTACCGGCCGCATTATCGGCCGACCTCGACGCCCTGGCGCCACTTCTGAGGACCGTCCATGGTCGCGCTACGCTCCTTCCGTCATTCCGGCCCGTCCTTCTCGGATCTGGTGCCCTATGCCGCGCTCGTCGCAAATGGCGTGATCCTGCTCAAGGACGGCTCGTTGATGGCGGGTTGGTACTTCGCGGGGCCGGATTCGGAGAGCTCGACCGATGCCGAGCGCAACGAGGTCTCCCGCCAGATAAACGCGATCCTGTCGCGTCTCGGCTCAGGCTGGATGATCCAGGTCGAGGCGGTGCGGGTCGCGACCTCGGACTATCCAGCGCGCGAGGAATGCCATTTTCCCGATCCGGTGACGCGCGCCATCGACGACGAGCGTCGTGCGCATTTTGAGGAGGGGAGAGGACATTTCGAGAGCCGCCATGCGCTGATCCTGACCTGGCGGCCGCCGGAAAGACGGCGCTCTGGCCTTGCCCGGTATGTCTATTCCGACAGCGAAAGCCGCACGGCGCGCTATGCCGACACGGTGCTGGAAAACTTCCAGACCTCGATCCGCGAGGTCGAGCAGTATCTCGGAAACGTGCTTTCGATCCGCCGCATGGTGACGCGCTCGGTTGAGGAGCGGGGCGGCTTCCAGACCGCCCGCTATGACGAACTCTTCCAGTTCATCCGCTTCTCAATCACCGGCGAGAACCATCCGGTGCGCCTGCCCGAAATCCCGATGTATCTCGACTGGCTGGCGACCGCCGAGTTCAACCATGGCCTCACGCCCATGGTTGATAGCCGCTACCTCGCCGTAATCGGCATCGACGGCTTTCCGGCCGAGAGCTGGCCGGGCATCCTCAATTCCCTCGACCTGATGCCGCTCACCTATCGGTGGTCATCGCGCTTCATCTTTCTCGACGATCAGGAGGCGCGGGCCCGGCTCGAGCGCACGCGCAAGAAATGGCAGCAGAAGGTCAGGCCCTTCTTCGACCAGCTGTTCCAGACGCAGTCGCGCTCGGTCGACCAGGACGCGATGGCGATGGTCGCCGAGACCGAGGATGCGATTGCCCAGGCTTCCTCGCAGCTCGTCGCCTATGGCTACTACACGCCGGTCATCGTGCTGTTGGAGGACAACGAGACCAGATTGCGGGAGAAGGCCGAGGCGGTCCGCCGCCTCGTCCAGGCCGAAGGCTTCGGCGCCCGGATCGAGACCATCAACGCGACAGAGGCCTTTCTCGGCAGCCTGCCGGGGAACTGGTACGCGAACATTCGCGAGCCGCTGATCAACACGCGCAACCTCGCCGACCTGATCCCACTCAATTCCGTGTGGTCGGGCGCGCCGACTGCGCCATGCCCGTTCTACCCGCCTGCCTCGCCACCGCTCATGCTGGTCGCCAGCGGCTCGACGCCGTTTCGCCTTAACCTGCATGTCGACGATGTCGGCCACACGCTGATCTTCGGGCCGACGGGTTCGGGCAAGTCGACGCTGCTGGCGCTGATCGCCGCGCAGTTCCGGCGCTATGCCCGGGCGCAGATCTTCGCCTTCGACAAGGGCCGCTCCATCCTGCCGGTCACGTTGGCGGCCGGCGGCGATCACTACGAGATCGGAGAGAGTGACGGCGAAGGCACCCCGGCACTCGCCTTTTGCCCGCTCGCCAAGCTCGGCTCTGATGGCGACCGGGCGTGGGCTTCGGAATGGATCGAGACGCTGGTGGCGCTGCAGGGCGTGACGATTACGCCCGATCACCGCAATGCGATCTCGCGGCAAGTCGCACTGCTCGCCGCATCGAACGGTCGCTCGCTTTCGGATTTCGTGTCCGGCGTGCAGATGCGCGAGATCAAGGAGGCGCTGCATCACTACACGGTCGATGGTCCGATGGGGCAGCTGCTCGATGCGGAAAGCGACGGGCTTTCGTTGCGCTCCTTCCAGACCTTCGAAATCGAGCAGCTGATGAATCTGGGCGAGCGCAGCCTTGTCCCGGTGCTCACCTATCTCTTCCGTCGGATCGAGAAGCGACTGACCGGGGCGCCCAGTCTGATCATCCTCGATGAGGCGTGGCTGATGCTCGGCCACCCGACCTTCCGAGACAAGATCCGCGAGTGGCTGAAGGTGCTGCGCAAGGCCAATTGCGCGGTGATCCTCGCGACGCAGTCTATCTCCGATGCCGAGCGCTCCGGCATCATCGACGTGCTCAAGGAATCCTGCCCGACCAAGATCTGCCTGCCGAACGGGGCGGCGCGGGAGCCGGGCACGCGCGAGTTCTACGAGCGGATCGGCTTCAACGAGCGCCAGATCGAGATCGTCGCAACCGCACTGCCCAAGCGCGAATATTACGTCGCTTCGCCGGAAGGACGGCGGCTCTTCGACATGGCGCTCGGACCCGTCGCGCTCTCCTTCGCCGGCGCCTCAGGCAAGGAGGACCTGAAGCAAATTCAGGCGCTGAAGGCCGAGCATGGCGACGCCTGGCCCGTGCACTGGCTTCAACAGAGAGGAATAGGCGATGCCGAAACACTCCTTCACAACGGCTAGGCTTACCGCTGCCGTGGCGGCACTAGCGATTATGACGCACGTCTCACCGGCCCTCTCAGGGGCGGCCACCGGCGCCGCGACCGAATGGACCCAGCTCCTCAACAACAGCGAGTTGGTCAGCCTAGTCGGCCAATCGACCGAGCAGATCAACAACCAGGTCACGCAGATCACGCAGCTGTCCGAGCAGATCCAGAACCAGCTGAGGATCTACGAGAACATGCTGCAGAACACCGCGCAGCTGCCGAGCCACATCTGGGGTCAGGTCGAAAACGATCTCAATCGGCTGCGCAGCCTGGCCGCGCAGGGGCAGGGGATCGCCTTTTCCATGAGCAATGCCGACGAGGTGCTGAAGCAGCGTTTCCAGAGCTATGCCGACTTCAAGACCAGCCTTCCCGACGGAGCGAGCTTCTCGTCGACGTACCAGAACTGGTCGACGACAAACCGCGACACGATCGCCGGCACGCTGAAAGCCGCCGGCCTCACTGCCGAGCAGTTCTCGTCGGAAGAATCGACCATGGACTCGCTTCGCTTGATGTCGGAATCGGCCGATGGGCAGATGAAGGCGCTGCAGGTCGGCCACGAGATTGCCGCGCAGCAGGTGGCGCAGATGCAGAAGTTGCGCGGCCTGGTTTCGCAGCAGACCACTATGATGGGCACCTGGCTCCAGTCCGAACAGGCGGACAAGGATCTTGCCCAGGCGCGGCGCGAGCAGTTCTTCGGAACTGGCCGCTACTCGACCAGCGGTGGCGCAGTGATGGAGCCGATCCGGTGACGCGGGTGGTGATCATCGGCGCGGTGTGCATCCTTGCCACCACAGTCATCGTCGTCGCCGTGGTGATGTCGCGCGAGAACCAGGATTCTGCCCAACAGGGCCGCACGCGGGAGTTCTTCGACACCCGCACATACGACACCAGCGGTGGCGAAACGATGCGGCCAGAGTGGAAGAAGTAGGGCAGGGCGGGTCAATGCAGAATTGTACGATCAGAATCACACTTCTGGCTGCCCTTGGGATCTCGGCCTTCGCGATGCCCGCGATCGCCCAGACCGCCGACGGCCAGTTGCTGACCACGCTACAGAGCCAGGTGGCGACGGCAGCGCAAGGCTGGGAAGCCACCGTAATGCAGGCGGCGCGCTCGCTGTTCTGGATCCTTGCAGGTATCGAGATCGGCATCGCTGCCGTCTGGCTGGCGATCCAGGCCGCGTCGCTCGATACATGGTTTGCCGAGCTCGTCCGCAGGATCATGTTCGTCGGCTTTTTCGTCTTCGTGCTCGAGCAGGGACCGGACTTCGCCAAGGCGGTCGTCAACAGCCTGTTCGAGATCGGCGCCGGTGGCGGCACCGCCTCGCCGGCCAATATCTTCAATGCCGGCCTGCAGGTCGCCTCACTTATGTCCGAGAAGGTGCAGTTCGGACTGTTCGAGGACAATGCTTTGGCGATCGCCGCCGTCTTCGCCATGGTGATCGTGGTGATCTCGTTTAGCCTGGTGGCGGCGATTTTCGTCGCGGTGATGGTCGAGATGTATGTCGGCCTGCTCGCCGGCATGATCATGCTCGGCCTCGGCGGGTCGTCCTTCACCAAGGATTTCGCGGTCCGCTATCTCGTCTACGCCTTCTCGGTCGGCATGAAACTCATGGCGCTGGTCATGATCGCAAGGATCGGCTCCGAAGTCCTGCTCGGTCTCGTGAATATGCCCGCTGGATCGGACCAGTTCGTGTCGACCTTGGCGATCGGCGGCATCTCGGTCGTGGTGTTTATCATCGCGATGTACGTACCCCCGATCGTCCAGGGCGTGGTGCAGGGCGCCTCGATATCCGGCGGCATGGAGGCGATCCGGCATGGCGGCCAGGCAGCGAGTTTTGCCGCCGGCGGCGCTTTCCTCGGCGCCAGCGCGGCAGTGTCCGGCGCATCGGCCGCGCGAAACGCCAGGGCCGGTGGTTCCTCGATGGCCGGAGCGGCGTTGCGCGGCATGGCGTCCGGCATCGGCAATGCCGGCTGGGCCGCCGGCTCGGCGGCGAAGGAGAAGGCAATCGCCGCACCCGGCGCCTATGCCGGATCGTTGCTCGGGCTGGCCAATGCCAAGCTCGACCAGACGCGGCAGAAGACGCGGGCGCCGGTTCCATCTAGACCTCCGATCCAGGACCAGTAAGCGAAGACGCGTTTCAGCATGGCCGCCAGCACCCCGCCCGAAAACCCCTACATTGCCGCACGCCAGGAATGGAACGAGCGCTACGGCTCCTATGTGAAGGCCGCGGCCGCGTGGCGTCTCGTCGGCATCACCGGGATGCTGATGGCGGTGATCGGCTTCAGCTACGCGCTCTACCAGAGCACCGAGGTCAAGCTCGTTCCCTATATCGTCGAGGTCGATCGTCTCGGCACGGCGGTAACGACCGGCTTTCCGCAGCAGATCGAATATGCCGATCCGCGGGTGGTGCGGGCGACGCTCGGAAGCTTCGTATCGACCTTTCGCAGCGTGACGCCGGACGCCGTGGTGCAAAAACAATATATCGACCGCACCTACGCGCTGCTGCGCACCTCCGACCCCGCGACCGAGAAGGTCAACGCCTGGTTCCGTGGCAACTCGCCCTTCGAGAAGGCGAAGACGGCGACCGTCGCCGTCGAGGTCAACAATGTCGTCCCGCTCTCCAACCAGAGCTACCAGCTCGACTGGACCGAATACGAGCGCGACCGGAAGGGCAAGGAAACCGCGGTGCGGCGCTTCCGCGGCATCGCCACCGTGACACTGACCCCGCCGCAGGACGAGGGCGTCATCCGCCTCAATCCGATCGGACTCTATCTGCGGGATTTTGAATGGACCGCCCAGCTTTGAAAGGCCCGCTGAACGCAATGACAAGAGAAGGAACGATCATAACCGCGACGGCGCTCATGCTCTTGGCGCTCGTGACGGCGGGCCTCATCGCGTCACCCGGCGCGCAGGCGCAAACGACCAGCGCCAATGAGGCCAAGGGGATGGATATTTCCGGCCAGTGGCGCGGGTCGCGGGGACTGGTGACGAAAGGACCGGACGGAAAGGTGATTTTTCTTTATGGCGAGATCCAACCCTCCGTCGTGTGCTCGCCCTTGCAGGTCTGCGATATCGAGTTGCAGGCGGGTGAGGTCGTGCGCGATGTGCTCGTTGGCGACACCGTACGCTGGAAGGTAGAGCCGGCAACCTCAGGCGCCGTCGGCGGCCAGGCGATCCACCTGATCGTCAAGCCGGCGGAACCAGGGCTGGTCACCTCGATGGTGGTGACGACGTCGCGGCGCACCTACCACATGCAGCTCAAGTCGCATGACAGCCACTACATGGCCCGGGTCGGTTTCGAATATCCGGAGGACGTGTCGGCGCGGCTTGCCGATATCAATGCCAGGCTGGAAGTGAGCACGATTCCTGGCGCCGGCGTGCCGGCGGAGCAGCTGAATTTCCAGTACAGCGTCAGCGGCAATGCGCGCTGGCGGCCGACGCGGGTCTATTCGGACGGTGAGAAGACCTACATCCAGTTTCCGCGTTCGATGTCTGGCCAGGACGCACCGGTCCTCTTCGTCGTGTCGGGCGGCGAGAACCGCATCGTCAACTACCGGATGAAGGCCAACATGATGGTGGTCGACTATCACGTCGATCGCGCCGTTCTCGTCTCCGGCGTCGGCTGGCACAAGGAGAAGATCAGCATCAGGCGGGGAGGATAGGCGATGGGTGCTGGCCTCCTCGTCCCGCGATTGCTCGCAATGACCTTCCTCGCCGAGCTGCTGGCCGGCTGCCAGACCACCGGAACGGACGGGCTCGTTGCCAGTTCCGCGCCGCCGGAGATCTCCGGCCCGGCCGCCAGCGCCATTGCCGGCGACATGGTAAGCCGGCTTGCCGAACATGTCGGACCGGGCACCGGAACCATCCTGCTCAAGCCTGACGGCTCGCCCTTCGGCGGCGCGCTCGAGGCATCGCTCAAGGCCTGGGGCTATGCCGTCGTCAGCGACCAGAAGACCGATGGCGACAAGCCGATCCCGCTCGCCTATGTCATCGACAGTCATGACGGGCAGGTGCTGGCCCGCCTGTCGACCGGTTCGCTTGATCTCGGCCGCGCCTACACCGCGACCTCGACCGACGCGACGCCGGCGAGCCCGCTGTCGGTCATGCAACGCGGGTGAGGGAGGTATGGTCCAATCCCTCAAACTTGGCGGTGCGGGCGAGGCGGCCGAGCCGAAAATCCGGCGGCTCAACCGCCTGCCGGTGGTGATCGCGATCAGCCTCGTCATCGCCTTTCTCGCCGTAATCATCTATGGACTGACATCGCGCGGTCTCTATTTCTCGGGCGAGCCGGAGATCGACCGCGCGGGCGGCGCCCCGGCTTCGCCCTATGCCGACCAGCTCAAGCGCGGCGTCTCCGACGGCATCATCGGCGAACCCGCGGCAGCGCCCGTGTTCCAGCCGGTGCCACCTGAGCGCACGCAACCTCCGGTTCAGGTCGCTCCAGGACCCCCGGACGCTGCCTGGTCGGAACGTCCCGCAACCGAGCTGGAGCCGGAGGCCGTGTGGCGCGCGCGCCTCGAGCGCGAAGCCGAGGAGCAGTATCTGCGCGAGCGCTATCGCCAGCGCATGGCGCGCCTGCAGGCCCACGACGCCGCCTATGACTCGCCGATCGCCGTCGACGTGGACAAGTTGCGGACCGCCACGGACTCGGCGCCCGGGGCAACGCCGGCCGGCGCAACAACCGCGCGCAGCGGCTCGGCGGCCGATCTCTATGGCGCGGCACTGCAGGCCGGGCTGAATGGCGAAAATCTCGATCCGAACAGGCAGCGCACCAAGGAGGACTTCTTCAATGCCGACCTCAAGGAACTCGGCTATCTCCCCAACCAGGTCGTGCCGCAGCAATCCCTATACGAGCTGAAGCGTGGCTCAGTGATCCCGGCCACACTCATCACCGGCATCAACTCCGATCTTCCGGGACGCATCACAGCGCAGGTAAGCCAGAACGTCTACGACAGCGCGACCGGTCACCGCCTGCTGATCCCGCAAGGCGCCAAGCTGTTCGGGCGTTACGACAGCAAGGTTTCGTTCGGCCAGTCGCGCGTGCTCGTCGTCTGGACGGACATCATCTTCCCGAACGGATCGACCTTGCAGGTCGGCGGTATGGCGGGAACGGACGCCGAGGGCTATGGCGGCTTCAACGACAAGGTCAACAACCATTACCTGAAAACGTTCGGCTCGGCGGTGCTGCTCGCCATCATCGGCACGGGGATGGACATGGCGCTTCCGGAAAGCTCGACGCTTGCCACGCAGGACACGGCGTCCGATGCGGCGCGGCGGAATTTTGCCGAGACGTTCGGCCGGGTTGCCGAGCGCACCATTAACAAAAATCTCGACGTCCAGCCGACGCTGGAAATCCGTCCCGGCTACAAGTTCAACGTCCTCGTCGACCAGGACATCGTCTTTCCGGGCACCTATCGAGACTGAGGCTCGGATTAAAGTGCTGAGGGCGCTCACCTGAGCGGCGCCTTGGCGTCAGTCGGCAGGCACCAACGGGATGTGACCGAGTACATCGAGCAAGGTCGAAACGACCATCTGCTGCGCGTGCATGTCGATCATAGCAGCGACGTAGGCGATGCGCGCGGGTCCCGCCGTCCCGCCGACGGAAACGGGAGGCGCCTTGCGCGATTCCTCGTACCTGGCTTCGGCAGTGTCGCGAAGGCGCCGGTGTGTCCTGATTGCCTCAACTGTGATCTGTTCAAGATCCCGCTTCGGGAGGCTTTCGGTTAGACCGACAATCGGCCTAAGCGTAACTTTATGCTTTAGCTGCACGGTCGAATTTGAATCCGCAACCATCCCAAACTCTTCGAAAGCGGTTCAAAAATGTCGAGCCCCTGCCCTGAGCGCCCATTACCCATCGACGAGCAGGTTCCTCCACGTTTACACCCATTGCTCATTTACGTACTATCCTGCTCCCATTGGCCAACCTGGTGCATGCATGATGACGCCGATTTCTCAAACGAGTCTCCTGTAGAGAATACTCCGTGGTGAAATACTCGACAAGAGGCTGCTCTCTCGTGCATGGAAATACGAGAGGTGTTTGCGCTCAACCTGAAGGCTCTTCGGCAGGCCAAAGGCATGTCGCAGGAGGAGTTGGCGCACCTTGCGGATATCGATCGCACCTATATCAGCTCGCTGGAGCGGAGCATCTACAACGCAAGCATTGACGTTGTAGACCGCCTGGCGAACGCGCTCGAGGTGGAAGCCGCCGATCTGCTCAAAAAGCCCGCCGCAGGTCGCAAGGCACGATTGGCGAAAAAGATGGCGCTTGGCCAATAGAGAGAGTGATAAACTCAAAGTATGTAAATCACGATCATTCTGCCCACGGATGTGCTGATCGGCCGAGCTTCGCCCGCCTGCGTTGGGAGAAGGGCTGACCCAGGAAGAGGTCGAAGCGCGTTCCGGTTCAGTCAACGGGCACCTCAGTAGCCCAGCAACCAAGAGCGAGGTCGGAGGAACAATCCAACGGTGATGTCCATGAGCTGGCCCAGGCGCTCGGCGTCAGTCTGGTCATGCGCACTGATCAAGCGCCCCGCTAATCGACCATGTCAGTTGTCAGAAATCGTTAAGGCTCTGATCGCGTGGAAACGCGCTGTTTCACTGTGGTCGAACATCAGAACTTCAGCGAGTGCTTAGATGAGCTTGAGCTTCGTTGCGAGGTGCGTTGCCTGCGCGAGGCTTCCAGCGTCGAGGGTCTTGCGCGCATTGTTCAGGTGGAAGTTCACCGTGGCGAAGGACATGCCCTCGATCGCCGCGATTGCTCTCATCGATTTGCCTTCAGCCGACCATTTCAGGCAAAGAGCCTGCCTGGCGGTGAGCTCGACCTGAGCGTTCGCCGTCGGCTCGGCTTCCTGTTGTTCGAGCTTCGCGTGGAGGAGTGCAACTGCTGTCACAGCCGCAAGCTGGTCGATGTCTCGCTCCAGTGACAGCGACGGCTTGTGCGATGCGACGGTCAGCATGGACATGTGACCAAATGCTGTCCGGATTGGGATCGTGATGCCCGACCGAATGCCGAAGTCGCCCGCCTCAGCGTAGAAGGCGCGAACTCGGGACGATAGCTTTCTCGGGCTTTCGGGCGCCCAGGTGAATGCCTCCATTCTAGTCCGCGCGGTCTTGACGACTGTATCAATATCCTTGTAGTCGCGATCAAAATAACGCTGTTGCCACTCGTTCGCGTAGTTCGATACCGCGTAGCTCCGCACTGGCTGGATGTTCAGGTAGGCGTAGCAATCGAAGCCGAGCTCATGGACCGCATCGGTTAGCGCCTCCTTCAACATCGCCTCTGTTCTCGCCAGTGACGAGATGTCGGACAACTTCTGGAACCAGGTTCTCAACATTCGAACCTCCCTATTCGGCCTCCTCCGCTTTCTACTGCTGTTGTTTTCCGCCGGACCGCTGAAACCCGGGATGTGCCAAGCAGATTTGCGGATCACCTCCTCTGAAAGATCACCCACGCGACTGCCTCGCCATCAAGCCCTCGGAAATTCCGCCCTGCCGGTGGGGAGGACACCGGCAGGGCGCACCGCTCGAAAGTCGCGGCCGTGTTGCGACCGGACAGCGGCGGCAGCTTGTGATCTTGCGTAGCAAACCCATTCCATTGAGTTCCGATCAGAACCCATCACGAAGAATTGCGGCGGAACCGCCACCTCTACCGACCCCTCGCATTCACGCGATGTCGAACTTGACGCCCTGGGCGAGTGGCAGGCTTCGGCCGTAATTGATGGTGTTGGTGGCACGTCGCATATAGGCCTTCCAGGCATCCGAGCCAGATTCGCGCCCGCCGCCGGTTTCCTTTTCGCCGCCAAAGGCCCCGCCGATCTCGGCGCCGGAGGGCCCGATGTTCACATTGGCGATGCCGCAATCAGAGCCGCGGGCAGATAGGAACGTCTCTGCCTCGCGCAGATCGTTGGTGAAGATGGACGACGACAGACCTTGCGGCACGGCGTTGTGCAGCCGCAGCGCCTCATCGAAATTGCTGTAGCGGATGACATAGAGGATCGGGGCGAAGGTCTCCTTTTCGACCGTACCGGTCTGCTCGGCGACCTCGACCAGCGCAGGGCTGACATAATAGGCGTCCTTGCCGAAGCCGGCATCGATCCGCTCGCCGCCGAAGATCTTGCCGCCAGCCGCCTTAGCGTCGGAAAGCGCCGCCTGCTGCGCGTCGAAGGCTGCCTTGTCTATCAACGGGCCAATGAGGTTGCCGGGCTCGAGCGGATTGCCGACCGATACGGAGTCATAGGCCTTTTTCAGCCGCGCAATGAAGCTCTCATAAACGCTGTCGTGCACGAACAGGCGTCGCAGCGACGTGCAACGCTGCCCTGCGGTGCCCATCGCGGCGAAGGCGACACCTCGCAGGGTCAGGTCGAGATCCGCCGTCGCGGTAACGATTGCCGCGTTGTTTCCGCCAAGCTCCAGGATCGCCCGCCCGAACCGTGCCGCAACTCTGGGGCCGACCGCGCGGCCCATTGCCGTCGATCCGGTGGCAGAAATCAGAGGCACTTTCGGATGGTCAACGAGCACCTCGCCAATGTCACGGGCGCCGATGAGAACGCTCGACAGTCCCTCCGGGATGCTCCCGCCTTTCTGCCGGAAGCGCTTGACCGCACGGTTGAACAGGGCCTGAGCCGCCAGCGCGGTTAGCGATGTCTTCTCCGAGGGCTTCCAGACGATGGAATTGCCGCAGACCAGCGCGAGCGCTGCGTTCCACGACCAGACGGCGACAGGGAAGTTGAAAGCAGAGATGATGCCGGTAACACCAAGCGGATGCCAGGTCTCCATCATGCGGTGCTCATTGCGCTCGGTCGCGATTGTCAGGCCATAAAGCTGACGCGACAGGCCGACGGCAAAGTCGCAGATGTCGATCATCTCCTGCACCTCGCCCAACCCCTCGGATGGGATCTTGCCCACTTCGATCGAGACAAGACGTCCTAGGTCGTCCTTGGCCGACCTAAGCTCCTCGCCGAGCAGGCGGATCAGTTCTCCCCGCTTCGGTGCCGGCACCAGTCGCCACTCGAGAAAGGCCGAATGTGCGTTTTCAATGGCTGCTTCGGCGGCTGCGGCATCGACGGTCTTCAGTCGGGCGAGCGTCTCACCCGAGATTGGAGATTTCACAACAAGCTCGCCCCCCTTGAGGGCGGTGCCATCGACGCCGCAGCGTCCGAGGATCGCGGCGACCTCGTCGGCGAGCGACGGATGGCTGATCTTGGTGGCGTGGGAAGTCATGGTTTTTCCTCCGTGTGTTAGGGATCTGGCGTCGCCATCACTGCGGCGACAGGTGGACGATCTGCGATCCGATCTCGTAAAAGCGTAGCGGATCGAGCAAAGCGCGGCGGGTAGCTCTGCTCCGGGCCAAGTGCTCGACGAGGGCTTCGGCCGGGTGGCGCGGTCTGAATCCGGCAAAACGCTTCGTTTGGCACCGGCAGGAGAAGCCCGTGGCAAGAACGTGACTCTTGTCCCTGCACGCAATTCGCGCTGCCCAACTCATTGTAAAGAGTTGTTTCGACAGCGCAGCGTGCTCCCGTTCATGGCCGAACAGGCCCGCCATTCCGCAACAGCCTGCAGAGGGCGTTTCGATGCGAAGGCCGAAGGTCGCGAAGATCCGCTTCCACTGCTCCGCGGCGCGTGGATTGGCCGTCTTTTCCGTGCAGTGTAGAAAAAGCGCGTGGGATGGGCGGTCGGATCGCAGCTCCCAGGCGCCGATCTTGCCGGCCTCGATTTCTGTCGAGAGGAACGATTCGAGAGAGCGTACAAGTGTACGGCGATCGCCTCCGTCGGACGCGGCCGTTCGGTACTCGACCTCGTGCATCAGCACGGTGACAGGTTCAATGCCGATGACGTGCAGGCCCGTGGCGAGCAGGCGGTCGTGGTAGGCTTTCGCCGAACTCGCGACCTGGGAGAAACGGTCGAGCATTCCGAGAACGTGCAGAGGTTTGCCGTTCGGCAGCGCCGCGATTAGATGAACGTCGTAGCCCAGCGCCGTCAGGAGATCGCGCGCGGCATGGACGGCATCGCCATCGAAAGCCCCCGTAAACGTGTCCTCGACGACAAGCACGGTCCGTCGCTTCACGTTGGCAGGAAGACGCGACCACGCGCGGAGGTAGGCATCGGAAGGGCTTATCGCGCCGCGCGATGGCCGCAGCGCCGGCAGGTCAACGAGGCCGACCACATGCTCTGTGAGCCGAAGGAAGGAGGAGGCGCGAAGCACGGGGTTGGCGAGCCATGAAACGCGGCGCGCGGTTGGAAGGGCCGCTTCCATGCGCGCGACAAGATGGTCGCGCAGGCGGCGGCGGTGACGACGGTGATACGTATCGAGGAACTGCGCCTTCATTGCCGGAATGTCGACTTTGATCGGGCACTGGCTCGAACAGGCCTTGCATGACAGGCAGGTCATAAGAGAGGCGTGGAGTTCGTCCTCGATGGCGGGCAAGGCGGCTGGCACCTCACCTTCTTCCGCTTCGCTGCGCAACCTGGCCCACTCGCGCAGCAGCGCCGCCCGCCCCTTCGGCGATTGCTTGCGATCACGCGTCGCCTTGTAGGAGGGACACATCGGATCGTCCGCATCCCAGTTGAAGCAGGCGCCGTTGCCGTTGCAGGCAAGCGCCCGCTCGAAGCGGCGGGCATGCCCGGGCGCGATCGCCCGGTCGAATGCGCCGCGCAGGGGCACTTCATCGATGCGATCGACGTGACCGTGCCCGTTCGGCGCTGCAAGTTTGCCCGGATTGAGAATGTTCTGCGGATCGAACACTGCCTTGATTCGGCAGAGCTCCTCATAAAGCTCCGGGCCAAAAAAGAAGGGCGAGTATTCGCCACGAAACCCGCGGCCATGCTCGCCCCACAGCAAGCCGCCATATTTCTTCGTCAGTGCGGCAACCGCATCAGAAACAGGGCGAATGAGAGCAGCGTCGGCCGGGTCCTTCATGTCGAGCGCCGGTCGCACATGCAAACATCCGACGTCTGCATGTCCGAACATGCCGTAGATGAGGCCATGGCCGTCGAGGATCGCGCGAAACTCGGCGACGAAGTCAGCGAGCTTCTCCGGCGGCACGGCCGTATCCTCAATGAACGCGGTTCCCTGCCGATTGCCGCCCAACCGTCCGAGCAGGCCGACGCATTTTTCGCGCAACGACCACAGTTGGGCAATGAGCGTGGGATCGCGGACCACGGTCCAATCGAGGCCGATTTCCGGATGGTCCGCGAGAAGGATCAAAATACGGTCAAGGCTCGCCTGCAGTTCGTCCGCGCTGCCGGCGACGAATTCGACGACGTTGAGGCCGCACACAGGCGCAGCGCTTGCGCCCCCCAGAACACCCTCGATTTCGTTCCAGATGATATCTTCCCTGGCGAGAGAGAGTACTTTGTCGTCGAGGATTTCGATCGCTGCCGGATCGGCGGCGAGTAGCCGCCGGACGTCGACCAGCGCGGTCTGGAAGGAGGCATAGCGAATGGCGACCATCGCACGGCATGCTGGAAGCCGGCACACGCGCAGGGTCAGCCGCTTGGTGATGGCAAGCGTGCCTTCGGACCCGGCGAGAAGATACTGAAGCCGAAACCTGCCATTCTCGTCCAGCACGTTCTTCAGGTTGTAGCCGGTGAGGCCGCGGTTCATTGTGGGAAAGGTTTCGCGAATTTCGTCGCGCCGCGCGGTTACAACGCGATGCACTTCCCGGTGTATGCGTCCCACAAGTGAATCCTGCCCGGCCACGGCGGCAAAGGCGGCCGGCTCCAGCGTCTCGACCGAGAGCGTCTCGCCATTGGCGAGGACGACATCCATCGCTTCTATGTAATCGGAGGTCTTGCCGTAGATCCGCGATCCTTTCCCAGAGGCGTCGGTTGCGGCCATGCCGCCGAGAGTGGCGCGCGAAGCGGTCGAAACGGTTGGCGGGAAGAACAGGCCGTGCGGCTTGAGGAAGGCGTTGAGCTGGTCGAGAACGACGCCCGGTTCGACCGTGACGGTGCCGGCATCGACGTCAAGAGCGCCGATCCGGTTCATGTACCGCGAGGCATCGATGACCACGCCGGAGGTCAGCGATTGCCCGTTGGTGCCGGTTCCTCCTCCGCGCGCGCAGAGCGGTATTCGCCCGTAGGCGCCCGAAGCGGCAAGTGCGACGATCCGATCGAGGTCGTTCTCCTTACGCGGATAAAGGACTGCGAGGGGGATGACCTGATAGATACTGTTGTCGGTTGCGAAGACGGTTCGGGTGGCGAGATCGCGCGCAATGTCGCCTCGGTAGCCGGAGCGCTCCAATGCCTCCAGGAACCGCGAGACATCGGCTGTTTCGGCCGGTCTGATCCGCCACGCTTCCATCACGGCCTTTTGCCTGCCGCCTTGCTCAGCTGCGCCAATGCACCATCGATCGAGTCCTGTTGCGCCTTCGCGTAGAGGTCGAACTCGTTGGCGACCTTCGCCCCCAACGCATCCTCGAAGGCTTGGCGGTTGGAGCATTCGGCATAGTTCTGCTGCTCGTCCGTGCCGAGATTTGACTGGAAGATGCCCGCGGCGCTGACTGGCAGGAAATCCTCATAGATGATGGGATCGAAGCGCAGGTGACCGTGGGCGGCAAGCTGATCGAGTGAAGGCACGACCTTCTCCCGCGCCATGGCAGCTAGACCTTCCGGCGTCGGTGAATAGCGGAAATAGGCAAGTCCCTGGTCGCGCAGTTCGCTCCAGCTGTCGGGGAAGTCCATGAAACGTTCCGCGAGTTCTCGTTGGTAATCTTCGGCATAAGCGCCAGCCACGCCGATCTGAACGTCGCGGCGGACCGAGGACAGCAGCTCGTCGTAGAGAGTGCGGCCCTTGGGGGTAAGCGCCACGCCGCGCTGCTCGATCTCGCCGAAGCGGGCGGTGTGGGTGCCTTCAACGGAGCCGCCGTTTTCGGCCATGAACACGATCCGCTCCTCGAGTGCCTTGAAGCTGGTCTGGCGAAGCAGGACCGGGCAGCTGCGACGCGGCGGGCCTTCGATGACGGCTTTGGGGGTAATGCCACGTTTTGGCATGCCGACTTGCACGGCGTCGATGTCCAGCGTGCGCGGCGTCAGATGATTGATGTGGGGCCCGCGGAAGCTCACCACGTCGGCGACCAACCGGTGTGAATCGTGCAACTTATTGTAGGTCGCAACCGGAACGGTTGCGTCGCTATGCCAGCGGAAGGTCTCCAGAACCTCGCGCACGAATTCCTCGGCTTCGGCTTGGTCAAGGCCCCCTTCGGCCTCGAAGACGTCCACAAGCTCATGCACTCGGGGCGTGAATATCTCCCGTTCCGATAGGATACGGGTTGCTTCCGCGCGGAGCGCTTCGTCCTCGATCAGCTCGAGGCGAAGAAGCGATGTGAAGACGCGGAACGGATTGCGACGCAGCGCCTCGTCTTTGACGGGGCGGAAAGCTGTGGAATGCACCGGCACACCCGCGACCGATAGGTCGTAATAGCCAACCGGATGCATGCCGAGCACTGCGAAGACGCGGCGGATGTTAAATAGCTCGTCCGGGGTGCCGAGACGAATGGCGCCGTGACGTTCGACCCCGAGCCGGTCCAGCTCGCCGTTGCGGCGCAGTGTCTGCTCCAGTACCGGATCGTTTGCCAGCGTCCCTGCGTTAACCTCGGCTACGAGATCGAGGAGAGTGCCGTACTGCGGCACCTCTGCGCGATACATATTCGACATGGCGGTCGAGAAGAGCGACCTGGTCTCGTCGGGATGAACCTTCGGCGAACGGACGTCGCGGGGATTTACTTGAACATTCACGTCAATCGAATCCTTCGTTTGGGGATGGAAGCACGCGCCTACCCCGTTTCGGCTTCTTCGACGATTTGCGCGCGATCAAAGCATCATCCGGCCGGCCGTGATATCGACATCTATTCAGAAGTTAGTTCCAAATCGGAATGAGGAGCAGAACCGGCGCGCGCCCCGACGGCAATATGGAAGAGAGCCAATGTGCGGTCATGATCCGTAGCCGTCGCTATCCGGCACGCTGTTCGACCGGTTCGCGCCGCGTGAGTGGCGACGCGAACATGGGAGTGCTGCCATCGATCGGCCGATGAAAGCCGCCGGGCGTCATGGCCGCACGAGCGGGAGTACCATCCCCGCTCCGTGCACTCCGAAGCCGATTGCTGGCGGAAATCGCTATTGTTCGACGAGGACCGCGGCATGCGACGAAAACCCTTCGATCAGGCCGCAAGTCGGGCGGGGTGCCCGTTCTTCCTCTCGCTCTGACGGTAATAGACCCCGAAGCGGTTCTCCAGGAACATATCAAGGCCAATGTCTTCCTGCCGGATAAAGCCATGGGTCGGGATCTTGCCGCCGGCGAGCAGGTCAAGAACCGCGCAGGCACTTGATGCGGTGGTGACTTGGATCGCACTCGTGGTGCGTCCGCCGATCTCTGTGCTGTATATCTTGTTTGCGTAGCTCTCCTGGATGAACAGCCCGTTCCTGTGTCCCGAAACGGTGACGAAGATAACCACCACGTCCTGCATGGTGGTCGGCAAGGCATGTTCGAGAACGTCCTTCAGCACATCGCGGCGGTGCCGCAGTCCAAGGTCCTGCAAAAGCGTCTTCATAATCGACACATGACCGGGATAGCGAATGCTCCGATAGTTGAGCGTTCTGACCTTGCCCTTCAGCGTTTCGCAGAGCGTGCCGAGGCCGCCGGAGGTGTTAAAGGCTTCGTAGGTGACGCCGTCGAGCGAGAATTCCTCGCGCTCCTCCAGGGCAGGAACTTCGACGAGTTCGCCGTTGACGATGGCTTCGCAGGGCTGGATGTATTCGTTGATGACCCCGTCGGTGCTCCAGGTGAGGTTGTAGTTTAGGGCGTTGCTCGGAAACTGCGGAAGTGCGCCGACACGCATACGCACACTGTCGAGGCTGTCGAACTTGCGCGCGAGGTCGCTTGCAACGATTGAGATGAAGCCAGGCGCCAAGCCGCTTTGCGGAATGAAAGCGGTTTTCGCCGTCTTCGCGATCTGTTTCACCTGTCGTGTGGATTCGACGTCTTCCGTGAGGTCAATGTAGTGCACGCCGGCTTTGGCGGCTGCGGTGGCGATCGCGACGGTCAGCTGAAAGGGTGCCGCACTCACGACAGCGAACTTGCCGGACAACAGAGCGGTTAGGGCCGCCTCGTCGGCAATGTCCAGCCGTGCCGTCGCTATCGCGGGGCCGGTTTCGACAGCAGCAAGCTGTTCGTCACTGCGGTCAACGACGGTGACACGATAATCTCCCGCATCGGCGAGCAAGCGCGCGATCGTGGTGCCGATTTTGCCGGATCCGATGACGACGACATCCTTCATGAGGTTCTCCTGAGACGATTAAATGAACTCGTGAGGTGAGGTTCTCAGATTGTGCAGTTGATGTGCAGCGATGAATTTCATAGAAACCCTATGTGAATTGGGCAAATCGCAGGGATCTGTCGGCACAATGAAGATATCCGACAAAGATCGCCAGCTTCTGATGGTGCTTTCTGAGAATGCCCGCATGCCGACTGCCGTTCTCGCTCGCCGGTTGGGCCTGTCACGCACGACGGTGCAAACGCGGCTCGACCGCCTCGAACAGGAGGGAGTGATTACAGGCTACGGGGTCCGGCTGTCGGACAGTTATGAACAAGGCCTGGTTCGAGCTCATGTGATGATTGTTCTCAAGGAGAAGGCCTTGGGAAGGGTCGTTCAGGCTCTTCGTGCCCTTCCGGAGATCATGTCCGTTCATTCGGTAAGCGGGGGCTTTGATCTGATTGCTGAGGTGGCCGCACCGTCGATTAGCGAGCTCGACAGGACGATCGATGTGATCGGCGACGTAGATGGTGTTGAGAAAACCCAGTCATCAATCATCCTGTCTACCCGATTCCAACGGTAGGCGGGCACGCCTGCCGGTTGAGCTTAACTTCTCAGGGAGCCGGCCGCGGGAATGCTGAGCGCGTGAGACAAATTGGCCAAAGCGAAGACCAGCGTCAGCAAACTCCGAGACCGGGGTTGGAAAAGCTTGCAGTGACCTCCACGAAGCTGCGAGTTTGCCGGCGACTTCGCGCTCTTGATGCCGATGAGCTTGTGATGCAACCTTTGGCTCCTTTTTGCGCCATGCCTTCGGGCGATCCTCGGGGACGGCGTCTGTTGAATCTGCTGGCGCTGTTGTCGAGCGTTCAATGATCCGCTTAGCCCATTTTCTTGCTGGTGCTGCGCGACGCTTCTCGGCAATTTTGCTCGGGCATGAGAAATTCGGCTGGCAGTGCGCACAATGCTCGGCTTCAGGATCCTGGACTCTGGGGCTACGTGTTGAATGAGGTTGATGAATGTAATAGATGTGAACTGTGAGTTTCGTTCATAGAACGTGTTGAGCCCGTGCACTCAATAGGCTACCGCAATCTGCCGTCCTATGCCTTGTTGCGCAGCTTTGAGTGCGCTGCCCGGCATGACAGCTTTACCCAGGCAGCGGAGGAACTTCGTCTCACGCAGAGCGCCATCAGCCGCCAGGTCAAGGAGCTTGAGGAGATGATCGGAGTGACACTGTTCCGGCGCGTGGGGCGACGCGTCACGTTAACCGAAGCTGGCAAACGGTTTGCGGCCGATCTGGCGGTCGATCTTGAGAACGTCAAGCAATCGGTTGTGCGGGCGATTGCCGCCGGCGAGCGAAATTCGACGTTGCGCATCGGCATTCTGCCAACATTTGCCAGTCGTTGGCTGATCCCGAGATTGGCTACCTTTCTGAACGATCATCCCAACATCGACATTAGGCTGGAGACCCGCACCCTACCGTTCGATCTAACGCGAGAGCGCTTTGATGTCGCGATCCATTTCGGAAAGGCCAACTGGCCAGACGCCCGTATGAACAAGTTGTTCGATGAGGAAATGCTGCCGGTTGCATCCCCGAAATTTCGCGACACGTACATGGTAACCGAGCCCGCTCGTCTCGCGGCGGCCCCACTTCTGCATCTCATTACTCGTGAAAGCGCGTGGATCGACTGGTTCGCGATGAACGGGATCAGCGACAAGCGACTGCTGAGCGGCCAACATTTCGATCAGTTTTCCATGATCATCTCGGCCGCCGCATCCTCGCTCGGGGCTGCCCTTCTACCCAGATACCTGATCGAAAGGGAGCTTGAGCAGGGTATTTTGATCCCGCTAAGCGACACGCCGCTGAAGACGCAAAACAGCTATTTTGTAGTCAGCCCTGCAGGCGACGTTAACCCACAACTCAACACTTTTTCACGCTGGCTGATATCGACCGCACGGCGCACCAGCATGACAATCGCTCACGAGTAGACTCGCTTTGTCATTTTTGACCTGATGCTTCCTAACTGTGTCGCACTGCGGCCTCCGGTCAACGTTAGTGGCGCAAGCGGCATCTTCACGCCCGCTCGAGCGCGAGGGCACTGCCTTGGCCGACTCCGATGCACATGGTGGCGAGCGCCAGCCTGCCGCCGCGCTGGAAAAGCTCCAGCGCCGCCGTCCCGGTGATCCGAGCGCCCGACATGCCGAGCGGATGGCCGAGGGCGATCGCGCCGCCGTTGGGGTTGACCTGCTCGGCGTCGTCCGGGATGCCGAGGTCGCGCAATGTGGCGAGACCCTGGCTCGCGAACGCCTCGTTGAGCTCGACGATATCGAAGTCGGACGGCTTGAGATCGAGCCGCGCGCAAAGCTTCTTCGTCGCCGGGGCCGGGCCGAAGCCCATGATGCGCGGCGGTACGCCCGCGATCGCGCCGCCGAGGAAGCGCGCGATGGGCGTGAGCCCGTAGTGCTCGACCGCCTCTCCGGAGGCGATGATCAGTGCTGCCGCCCCGTCATTGACGCCCGAGGCGTTGCCCGCTGTCACCGTGCCGCTCTCGCGGAACGGCGTTGGCAGCTTGGCCAGCGCTTCCATCGTCGTTTCGGGACGGGGATGCTCGTCCTTCTCCACGACGATCGGCTCCTTCTTGCCCTGCGAGATCAAGACCGGCGTGATCTCCTTGGCAAGCCGGCCGTCCTCGATCGCGCGGGCGGCTTTCTGCTGCGAGCGCAGCGCGAAAGCGTCCTGGTCGACGCGCGAAACCTTGAAAGCCTCGGCCACGTTCTCGCCGGTCTCCGGCATCGAATCGACGCCGTACTGCTTCTCCATCAGTGGATTGACGAAGCGCCAGCCGATTGTGGTGTCGTAGATGACGGCGGCGCGCGCGAAGGCCGTCTCGGCCTTGGGCATGACAAAGGGCGCGCGGCTCATGCTTTCGACGCCGCCGGCGATCGCCAGCGAGATCTCGCCTGCCTTGATGGCGCGCGCCGCCGTCATCACTGCGTCCATGCCCGAGCCGCAGAGCCGGTTGATGGTGGCGCCGGGCACGCTTACCGGAAAGCCCGCCAGAAGCAGCGCCATGCGCGCCACGTTGCGGTTATCCTCGCCCGCCTGGTTGGCGCACCCGAAGAAGACGTCGTCGACAGCTTCGAGATCGAGCTGCGGGTTGCGGGCCGCGAGCGCCTTCAGCGGCACGGCCGCCAGATCGTCGGCCCGGACGGCGGCGAGCGCGCCGGCGAAGCGGCCGATCGGCGTGCGGATATAGTCGCAGATGAAGGCCTCGGGCATCGTCATGCTCCTCCCGCCCCTGCCTCCGCCTTCTCACCCCTGTGGGCAGCCTCGGTGCGCGCCTTGAGGTCGCGCAGCGTGGTCAGCTCGCGTTCCGTCGGCGGCGGCGTCTCCTCAAGAGTCTCAGCGAAAGCGACCTGCCAGCCGCACGTCGCCTGCACCTGATCGCGTGTGACACCGGGATGGAGCGAAACCACGGTGAACTTCTTAGTCCGCGGATCGGGCTTCCACACCGCGAGATCCGTAACGAGCAACGTCGGGCCCTTGGTGGTGATGCCGAGCTTTTCCCGTGCGTCGCCGCCAACACCGTGGCCAAAGGAGGTGAAGAAATCAATCTTCTCGACCATCGCCCTCAGCGACTGCTTCATGGTGATGAACACCTCGCCGCAGGAGGATGCGATCTCCGGCGCGCCACCGCCGCCCGGAAGCCGCGTCTTTGGACTGTCGTAATCGCCGATCACCGTCGTGTTGATGTTGCCGAAACGGTCGAGCTGCGCGGCGCCCAGGAAACCCACCGTGATGCGTCCGCCCTGCAGCCAGTAGCGGAACATCTCCGGCACCGAGACCGTGGTCACCGCGGTCTCGCACAGTTCGCCGTCTCCGATCGAGAGCGGCAGCACGTCTGGCGCTGTGCCGATCGTGCCGCTCTCGTAGATGAGCGTGATGTCGGGTGCGTGGGTGAGCCGCGCGACGTTGCAGGCCGCCGACGGCGCGCCGATGCCGACGAAGCACACATCGTCATTCCTAAGAGCCCGCGCCGCGGCAATCGTCATCATCTCGTCGGGGGTGAATCCGGGATCGCTCAATCCGCCCTCCTCAGATGGCTGACGCGCCCCGCAAAATCCTCGGGGGCCGCCTTCAGAACATATTGCTTCATCCAGGCCTGGAAAGCCTCGCGGTCGGCCGCGATCTTGTCCCATTCGAGATAGGCGGCGTTGTCGCGCGCATAATAGCCATGGGCATAGGAGGGATGTGCACCGCCGGGCACCATTGCGATCGCCGCGACCGTCCAGTTCGGCAGTACGCAGCAATTGGGGTGGACGTCGGCGAAGTTCTCCACCACTTCCTCGACGGTGACCACGGCGCGCTTCGCCGCCAGCACTGCCTCCTTCTGGATGCCGATTACGCCCTCGACGAGCACGTCGCCCTTTCGGTTTGCCTTTTGCGCGTGGATGAAGGCAACGTTGGGCTTTAGCGCCGGGATCGCGGCGAGCTGTTCTCCGGTGAACGGGCAAGCAACCGACTTGATGTTCGGGTTGACCGCGGCAAGCCCCGCCCCGCGATAGCCGCGAAAGACTGCGAAGGGCAGCCCCGCTGCGCCCGCCTCGTAGGCGTTGGCCATGCCGGCATGGCTGTGCTCCTCGACTTCGACGGTGCGCGGATGACCGTTTTCGATTGCGTCGCGGCAGCGCCGCAAAAGACCTACACCCGGATTGCCGAGATAGGAGAAAACAAGTTTCTTCGCCATCCCCATTCCGACCATCTGATCGTAGATCAGGTCCGGCGTCATGCGAATGAGCGTCAGATCCTTCCGCCCCTGCCGGATCGCCTCGTGCGCAGCGGCGTGCGGGATCAGATGCGTGAACCCCTCGAAGGCGACGCTATCCCCGTCAGAGAGGTTTTCTGCGACGGCGTCGGCCAGAGAGCAGAACTTGGCCATGATTCCAGGCTCCGGGTTGTGTTATTTGGGTCGCGCAGGACCCGACCGCGTTGGCTGTGGTTACAAACAAGGTTTGATCTTACGCAGCGCGTCGAGGACCAGGGCCGCCATGTCGTCGACATCCTGCTCCGACATGGCCGTAGACAGGAATCCGGTGCCCGTCTCGACGACGAGAAGGCCGCCCTCGAAAAGATGCCCGACAAATTTCGAAAGAAGCGCAGCCCTATCCGGCGAGAGGTAAGCCTGCCGGTAGTTCTCAGGCCCCTCTGCGGATAGGTGAATCCGAAACATCGATCCACGACCGGTGACACAGGCGGGCACGTCCGCTGTCCTGATCGCCTCGCCGATCAAACTACGTGCGCGGTCGCCCAATGCGTTGAGCCTGTCAACAGCTTCCCGGTCGTACAATTCCATTGCCGTATGACCGGCGATCATCGTGACCGGGTTTGCCGAGAACGTGCCATAAAGCGGAAAAGGTGCCGGGCCGTTCAGCGGGTTCATCACTTCCATCACCTCGGCGCGTCCGGCAATACCCCCGACGGGAAAACCACCGCCTATCATCTTGCCCAAGGCAGTGATGTCCGGCTGAACATCATACCATTGCTGCGCCCCTCCGACGTTGGAGCGGAACGTGATGACTTCGTCAAAAACCAGAAGTGCCCCGTTCTGCTCGGTCCAGCGTCTCAGCGCACGAACGAAGTCTTTGGCGGCCGGGATCACACCAATGCGATGCGGGAGCAGATCGACAAGCACACAAGCCAGTTGGTCGCGATTTCCATCGAGTATCGCAAGCGCGCGTTCCACGTCGTTGAACGGAATGACCACGACGTCGTCGAGCGCGCGCCGAGGTGTCCCGCGCGAGACCGCCACGCTTGACGGGTGTTCCGGCTGCCCCCAGTTTTCCGGCTTCGCCGTCTGACTTACCTCGGCGTAGTCGTAGAGGCCGTGATAGGCTCCTTCCACCTTGGCGATCTTCGGCCGCCGGGTAAATGCCCGGGCGGCTTTGAGGCTCGCCATGACCGCCTCGGTTCCTGAATTGACGAAGCGGATTTTCTCGAAGGCAGGATTTCGGCCGCACATGTGCTCGGCATAAGCAATCTCGGCTTCGGTGCCGACGGTAAATGCGGTTCCTTTCCGCAGCTGCTCGCCGACGGCGGCAACAATCGCCGGGGGGGCATGTCCGTGAATCAGCGAGGCGACATTGTTTGCAAAGTCGGTTCGACGGACGCCCTCCACGTCATAGACGTGGCACCCCGCCCCGCGCTCGGCGTAGATCGGATGCGGCTTGCGCAGAATTGTATTGCGGCTGCAGCCGCCCGGCATGACCGCTTGCGCGCGCTCAAAAAGGGCGGCACTTTTCGATAATGTTGTATGCACCTTCGCGTCCATGCGCGTCTCCCGTTGGCAACTAACGCTCCAAATGGCTTAGCTTGCCCTGTACTCCATCCCACTCCGCTGCGTCGGGAAGCGGTTCCTTGGAATCGGTTATGTTGGGCCACAGCCGCGAGAGCTCTTCGTTGAGCTCCAGAAAGTGCTTCATGTCCGCCGGCAAATCCGTGTCCCGGTAGATCGCCTTTGCCGGACACACCGGAGTGCAGGCGTCGCAGTCAATGCATTCGTCGGGGTGGATAACGAGGAAGTTCGGCCCCTCGTAGAAGCAATCGACCGGGCACACATCGACGCAGTCGGTATATTTGCACTTGATGCAGTTCTCGGTGACGACGTAAGTCACAACCGGCTCCCGTAAAGTTTGAAAATGCCGGATACGTCTACCGGTGCCTACTCCGCGGCCTCGAGGAATGCTGGCTTGATCCCGTACATCGAATAGAGCCCAGCCTCGTCGAAGATCACGCGATCGTCGTAGCCGCTGAACCAGATTGCATCCGGGTTTCGACCGACGATGGTCACCTTGCACCGGTCCCTCGCATCCGCGGCGGAACGCAGCAGCTTGAAGATCACGACTCCTTTTTCACCACCAGGGACGCCCGGTACGGACTCGTTGGTGACGGCCGCCACTTCGGTCTTGCCCTTGTAGTGAGTGATCGAAAGCCGCGCATGCGCCTCGACGCCCGATAGGCCCTTCTGCGACTCGTTCAGGAGTTGCCATGCTCGCTCGATTGGGACATTGAACGCCTTGTGCCCGACTATGTCGCGACCGCAGAAAAAGTAGTGGTTGTGGATGCCGTTTCGAAGCATCTCGCGTTGCATGATCCGCAGCGCTTCGGCATCGTCGTTAATATCGCGAATGATCGGCGACTGATTGTGGATAGTGATCCAGTCGCGCCGGGCGAGTTCCTTGACCGCAACCCGCGTTTCGGCAATCCATTCGAGCCCACCGCCAGGATTGTCGAAATAGCCGCCATCCGGTGTCTTGCGGAGAAACTCGTCAGGATGGTTGAAGTGCACCATCATCCGCATGCTGACCTCCGGGTAGGCCTCATGAAAGGCATCGAGCATCGTAAAGAAAGTCTGGTCGAACCGCTGCGGATGAAACGCCAGTTCCTTGGTCCCGATGCGAATATTTTCGACGCCGGCTTCTGCGAGCCCGGCCAGCCAGGCAGCGATGTTCTTGTTCCCCAGAACCATGGGATCGCCGCCTGACATCAGGATCTCGCGAAGCTTCTCACGGCCGGTTTCTGGATGGCGGCCGCCATTCGCGGTCACCGCCCTGTTGTGCTCGCGAATGTATTCGACAATCTCGCTGAGCTGCGCCAAGCCTTTAGGAGCAACTGTCCCATCCTCGCGGGTGATTTCTTTGCGGCCGATCAGTTCCTCGCGATAGCAGAAGCGACAGTGGGCGGAACAGGTGGACGCCACATAGAGTAGACCAAGCTCGTACTTATGGATCAGCCCCTCGCGCGGGCTGTAGGTCATCTGCTTGCCCGGATCTTCGGCACCGTCGAGATCATAGGTTTCTTTCGGGCTGGCTTTCACCAGCGTCTGCATGGGTCGGCTGTATTGCGCCTGCTCATAATAGTGCCGTGTGATCTTGATCGGCATCCGCGCCTCCAGATCTCTCACGGTGCCTTTCAGCTCCAGGATCCGGTCTAATTCTTCTTGTGAATAGAACCGGCTCATATCCTGGGACACGTCACCGCTGGCGAACTTGGCTATGCCGGTGATGATCTGCCGGTCGTATTTACCGTTGACGACTTTGTCCAGAAACGCCTGCTCACGCTGCGAGGGCATGTATTTTTGTACGGTGCTCACGGCGCACTCCTCCTAGGCTGTGACATGCCACGTTGGCCCGAGACCAACGACTTGATTTCACTGCTTCAGTTTTGGATGCCTTGGCCCGACATACAAACGTATATTGATCACCAGTCAGTGACTCGCGCTCATGAGGACAGCTCGGGGTTGTGTGCGTCAAGTTCATGTGTGGATGGCAGCCGTTTTGCAAGGAAGAACCTGAAGCATTGGACGTGTGATCGAGTGCGGTCATGTGTCAGGCCTTTGGTTGCGGCCTTCCCATATGCCGCGGGCCGGTATGGTGATGCGCGGATCAGGTCCAAATCAGCAAAGCGAGCTTGCTTGGGCTCTCACCTTGACTCTGGTTTTCCTGACCCCGATCTGATCGATCATTTGCCCATGCAGTTCATGCCTTCCTTACTTCCCCGACGTCCCGGTCTCGAGTGCGCCGCGCGGGATCACGCAGGCACCGTCGCCGGATCCCGGTAGTTCTCTCGTTTCGTCAGCATGGCCCCGATGCCACGCGCCATCTTGTTGGCCAGCGCGATTGCCACCAGCATGCGCGACTTCTTCACCATCGAGCCGGCAAGCCAGGAGCCGTCGGGCGCGCCCTCCGAGATGCCCATCGAACCACAGCCATGGCGCCGATAATGAGCAACCGCCGAATATTCGCGCTGGCCCATCTTCGATACCTTCCCTAATCGTTGCTTGCCGGCGGTCGACCTCTGCCGAGGGACCAGCCCGCGCGAGCGGCGAAATCGCGACCGCACTTGAAGGTTTCCATCGGCGGTGCAAAGGTTTCGATGGCCAGAGCAGTGATAGGGCCAACATCGGGCATGGTTTGCAAGCGTCGAGAAGTTGCAGCTTCTTTTGGACAGCGCGTCGATCTTCTTCTTCAATGCTTCGAGCCGGCTACTCAACTGGTCAACTGGTCAATCTGGTCCAGTATGTCTCTGCAGATGTCGCGGACCAGAGCCGGCAGTTCTGCGCTCTCGTCCTCGACGATCTCTGCCGGACGCCGCAGGTGGCCGATGCCCTGCGGAGCAACATAACCGAACTCATAGAGGTGCGCGCAATGCATTGACCAATTCGGTTCGCTGATTCACGAACTGTTGTCTGGTGCTCTGGTGCGAAACACGATGGCCCGGGACTGCTGCCCCTCGGTATTCGGTTCGACAAGCGCATCGTCGGTCGTTGCGTTGCTTCGACGATCGCCGCCGCATCTGCGGCGTCGTTCTTTTGGCGCTTGATGAACGGTTTGACATAGCTCGGCGCAATCAGTCTCGGCTCATGGCCAATCAGCGCGGCAATCGCCCGCGCGACCCTTTTTGGCTTCCAGCAGGCCGATCTCTTCGGCGCCATGGCCGATGTCGCCTCAAGACTCGATCTGCTTACGCCTATCTCTCCCTGCCAACGGGGTCATCTAATGGCAAGGCGACCCCCGCCGGATGATTACGCCTTAGTGTTGGCCGGTCTGGCACGCCAGCGGAATGCTTGCTCCCATGGCGCCCTCCATTCGCTCCACGAGCTGGCGGAATCGTTTGCCCAGACGCTCATCCGCAAACCTACAATCGGCAAGCTCACGATCAAACCATGCGTCTGTCGCCCCGTCCCCCGTCCATGGCACCGTCCTCCGCGATTCGGTGCCAAACAAGGAATCATGGGCGATTCATGCCGCGCAAGAGTTGTGGGTAATTGAAAGCCTTATCGGACGGTTACGCTAAGCCAGGCATTTAGTGGTTTAGTGGTCCCGGCGAATGCAACTACCGACGCCGGTGATTGGGTGATTGATGTCTTCCGCTGGTTTGACGGTTTGACGGAAATCGCCATTAACTCCATTAACAGAAGAAGCAAGGCCTTGGACAGGCGCAGCAGATCCTTAGGCTCAGCATCCCGAACTCGGGTGCGCCTCAATTCAAGACGATGCAGTTGTCCACATTCCAGGAAAGAGTGACCGGCGTTCCGCCGGCAAGTTGGGTCTGCCCCCGATTTTGCTGCTTGACCGTAATGGTTTCATGTTCGCAGCGAACCGCATACCGCGTCATTTCGCCCAGAAACAGGGCATCCTCAACGACCCCGTCAAGGGCATTTTGAGCATGGGAGGTTACGCCGCGCGGGCTGATATCGACATGCTCAGGCCGCACAAAGAGCCATCCCGCATCGCCCCGCAACTGCCCGGACAAGCGAGCGACGCCTGCGGTGAGGTCGCCGATGGTCACCTTGCCCGCGCCATTTTCGACGCGGTGGACACGGCAGGGGAGAAGGTTGGATTCGCCGACGAACGACGCGACGAAGCGGTCTTGCGGACTGTAGTAGAGGCTCCTGCTGTCGGCGACCTGAACGAGTCTGCCTTCGTTGATTACAGCAACTCGGTCCGACATGGTGAGCGCTTCGTCCTGATCGTGCGTTACGAACACGACAGTCATATTCAGCTCGTCCTGGATGCGCATGATCTCGATCTTCATGTGTTCGCGCAGATTGCGGTCGAGAGCGCCAAGCGGTTCGTCCATGAGCAGGATGCTCGGATTGAAGACAACGGCGCGTGCCAGCGCAATGCGCTGCTGCTGTCCACCGGAAAGCTGATTAGGATACCGGTCGCGGTATTCGACCATCTTGACCAATTGCAAAGCGCGCAAGACTTTTTCCTCCGTCTCGGCCCGCCCGACCTTGCGGACCGTGAGAGGAAAGGCGACGTTCTCAGCCACGGTCATGTGCGGAAAGAGCGCATAATTCTGAAACACCATGCCGATGCCGCGCTCGTAGGGGGGCACGTCCACGATGGAGCGCGGACCGAGCAACATGTCGCCGCCACTCGGCGGTTCGAAGCCGGCGATCATCTTTAGCGCTGTGGTCTTGCCGGAACCGGACGGCCCGAGAAAGGTCAGGAATTCGCCCGGCTCAACGTAGAGGTCGAAGTCGCGCACGACGTGAAGTGCGCCATACCACTTCTGGATTTTCTTCATCTCCAGGCTTGTGGACATCATTGTCTCCTGTCGTTCATTTTCTGGCACTGGTTGAGGTACGAATTTCATGCCGTACCCTGATCCACTGAACAGTCAGGATCGATACGATTACGAGCGCGACGATGAAAGTCGAGGCCGTACTGAGGAGAGGGTCAACCTGGTACTTAATGTCGCCCCAGAACTTCATCGGCAGTGTTGGCGTCTGTCGTCCAAGCAGAAAGATGCTGACGAGCAGTTCGTCGAACGAGGTCAGAAAGGCGAGAAGACCCGCGGTAAGCAGCGCCGGCTTCAGGATCGGCAACGTTACAAGGCGAAGCACCTGCGTAGGGCGCGCGCCATGGACCGCCGCGGCCCTCTCGAGCGACTGGTCGAAACCGCGCAATGCGGCTGCCATGACCACGATGACATAGGGCACGGATAGAAGAACGTGTCCAAGCACCAGCCCAATGAAGCTGCCGAGCACGTGGATGCGCGCTTCGAAGACGTAGAGTGACGTGGCGACGATGACCACCGGTACCATGAGAGGAGATAGAGAGAACAGGAAAAGTGCCCTCTTAATAGGCAGTGTCGTCCGTACCAGCCAAAAGGCGCCCATGGTGCCGATGATCGTGGCAAGTAACGCAGAGGTGAGCCCGAGTTTGGTCGAGAAGAGGAAGGATGCCTGCCAGTCCGTGGCATTCGCCAACTTCTCCCACCACCGCAGCGAAAAGCCTGGAGGAGGAAAAACTACGAAGGAAGACGAACTGAAGGAGAGGATGACAACGACTATCAGGGGGGCCGTGAGAAACACCAGGACGACGACCGTATAGGCCCAAAGCCAACGCGATTTGTGGGTCAATAGGGGCTTGGTCGTCGCATGAACCAGAGTTTCGACAGCAATCAGAAGCGGTTGCAAGAACCTTTTCGCGCCTTTTAAGGCACGGGATCTCGCGCCAGGCGGCTGGTTTGACAGTTCGGCGATCGCGGGAGACCATATCATTTCGAGAGGAATAAAGAGGCTTGCAAGGAAGAGCGTAGCAATTGTCACTAGCAGGAGTACGATCGACGACGCATAGCTGAGTTCGAAATTCAGCAGTGTCGTCATCTGCGTGACTATCAGTTGCGATATCATGGTGTCGCTCGGCCCCCCGAGAAGGGCCGGCGTGATGTAGAAACCAATAGCAACGATGAAGATCAGGATCCCAGCGGAGAATACGCCTGGAAGCGACATCGGGAAATAGACGCGCAGGAATGCCTGGACCGGTTTCGCTCCAAGAATTTGCGCCGCGCGGGCGAAATCGTGATCGATCCGCGTCATCGACGAAAACATCGTGAATATTGCCATGGGAATAAACACATGTGTCATGCCGATGACCACTGCAAAGGTGGTATTAAGGAGCGGTAATGGCTCGCTGGCAATGCCCAGCCGGACAAGCGTGTTGTTGATAATTCCCTCACGGCCCAGGATTATGATCCAAGCGTAGGTTCGGATAAGAAAGGCGGTGAACAACGGGACGAGAATGAAAATCGTCACAATCGATAATGCGCGCGGCCTGATTTTCGTCAGCAGATACGCAACCGGGTAACCTGCCGCCAGTGACACTACGGTCACGATCAGCCCGATCTTCAGGGTATACAACAGGATCCTCAGGTTGGTCTCGTTGGATATTATGCGCGCGTAGTGCCCAAAATTCAGTTTGGTACCTTCGACGCTGCCCCACAGGACAAACGAAAGCGGAATCACGAGGAACCCAACCAAAAGCGCAACGAGCGGACCAGCAATGATGCTGCCACGAATCCAGCGATTTGCCAGCAGGATGTTCATGTGATTTCGCCCCTTGCTCGCGGGTGATGTGGCCGAAATAGCGGCTCTTTCTGTTGTTAACATCACACTCATGCAATATCGCTCCTGGTCGCATTGCCTACGAGGCCCGCATGGATGTTTCCGGGACGGCGGGTACCGAGCCCTCTTTTGGGATGGCCGGATGCGTCTGCGCCTAAGGAGCAGCCCCTCCTTTGCTCTGATTTCATTAGCGTCTTGCCGAATGTGACCGATCGCCCGGCTCGACACTGTATAGTACTCGCCAGCTACCTGGCAGTCGATCAGTCGATCTAAAGCTCTTCATTGCACAAGCCTCGGGCTTTTGGGATGGGGCTGAGGCTTCGAAGTCCAAAGATGCGCGCGACGTTTGGAGCCTCCTTTGGCGGGGAAGGAGGTGAACCCTCACCCAGCAGGCCGCCTGCCCGCCATCCGACACCAGCGCATTTGCCGGCGGTCGACGTCCCGTAGCCTCGTTGGCTGTACCGCTACATTCTGAGCCGCAGTCCGCTGTGGCATAAGTCTGCCTCTAAATCATAGCTTTATTTTCCTCGATACCTATCGCCCCCGCAAAAGAACCCTCTTTGATTGAGGGGTGCGTTACACGCCAGAGAACGAAG
This sequence comes from Mesorhizobium delmotii, assembly GCF_900149755.1. Classification (NCBI taxonomy): domain Bacteria; kingdom Pseudomonadati; phylum Pseudomonadota; class Alphaproteobacteria; order Hyphomicrobiales; family Phyllobacteriaceae; genus Mesorhizobium; species Mesorhizobium delmotii. The sequence continues at coordinate 180,031 of NZ_FUIG01000019.1, forward strand.
CCGGACTCCGGCGCGCTAAGTTCGGCTAATGGCTCGCCAAACATATTGGTGATCGTGCCGAGACGCTGCCCCTTAGTCACCCGGTCACCGGGTTCTACCTCAGAGTGGAAGTCTCCCCCCGCTGGGCTATAGATCCACAGGTAATCACCACAATGAATCTGAGCGTTTCGGGCTTCTGAAAGGGGTGTGCTGATGATACCGAGAGTGCGTGCAACGTTCAAAACTCCCTCAACGAAGAAGGAGACCGTATCTTCGGTGACTAGACCGTTTGCTCCAGCTTCCGGAAGCACGGCGAGTCGACCGTGGCGAGCGAAAGCCGAGGGAGAATATGTCCCCGGCCTATCCATAAAGGGCGCCGGTAGAGCAAGAACAAACTCGGCGTCAAAGCACATCGCTATCTGCCGCGCCCGGGCGTTGAGCTGAGGGTCCGGCGCATGTTGAACGATCACGAACTTCGAGACGTTCTCTCGCAAGTTGCCCCCGTGCATGTCTATGAGACAATCCGCGCCGGTGCACCATTCGTTCATGATCGCATCGCAAAGGGCTTCAGAAAACGTGCCGTCCTTCTTGCCAGGAAACGTGTGTTCGATATTTTTGCCGTCAAGCGGACAAACATAATCTGGATACTCAAAGAGCCCCGGCTGGTTGATGAATGGAATAATCGAAACACTGCCTTCCATACTCTCCGGGTCGAACGCTCTTTGAAGTCGCACGGCGGCTTCTATTGCCGACACCTCATTTGGGTGAATACCGGCGCATATACAAAGGCGTGGACCGGGTCTTTTCCCGCGGATTTCGCAAATCTCCCATTTGTAGCCTGCGAGCCGCGGACTTTCGAAACGTGCATAACCGCGGAAAAAGCCAGGTTGGCCGTATTCGCCGCTATTTCTAAGCGCAGTGACTTCCATACTATTTCCCTTTACTTTCGAAGTAGAATGTTCGCGCGCGCTCCGAACAAGGCCGACGGCATAATTGCCGCTGCAGGAGAATTGATCCTGCAGCGGCACACACATCACTGCGTAAGCAGAGCAACGCAGCGTTCCATCGCAACATCATAGTTGGTGCGGCCATCGGGGCCCTTCGTGCCCCACCATTCGTAGTTTTGGAAAACTTGGTTCTTCACAAGGTCTGGCGCTCCGGGCAGCGTCTCGGCCAATTCCTTCGGAAGAAACTTGAACGCATCTGGGTTCACGGGACCGTAGGAAATCGCCTCGGCAAATACTGCCTGCGCTTCGGGGCGGGACATGTAGGCCAGCAGTTTCGCCGCGTTTTCCTTATTGGGAGAATTCTTTGCGATTACCCAGTATCCATACTCCAACAGCGACTGCTCCCACGACATCGCAAGCGGCGCGCCTTCCTTCTTCGCAGCCACAATTCTTCCGTTGAAACTCGAAGCCATGTCGACCTCGCCGGCAATAAGAGCCTGCGGCCCGTCGCCACCTGCGACCATCCACCGACCCACATGTGGCATCAACTCCTTGATCTTGGCAAAGGCGCGATCCATGTCGAGAGGATACAGATTGTCCACTGGGACCCCGTCACCTAGTAGCGCCCCTTCGAGCAAACCACCCTCAACAATCTTTTCGCATTTCGACAGCCCACGCTTCCCTGGAAAGTCCTTTACATTGTAAAAGTCTACCCAGTTTTTTGGGTGCTTCCCGTCTTCAGGGAATTTGTTGGTGTTGTAGGCTATAACGGACGAATACGTGTAATTACCGAGCCCGTACTCGTTTCTCAACAGCTCCGGTATGCTGGCCAAGGTCTCCTTGTCGAAGTAGCTGTAGTCTATCTTCTCAAGAGAGCCGTTGGCGACCCAACTCGCAAGCTGACCGCCCGCAATGTCGGCGATGTCATATGCGGGTTGCCCGAGCTTCACCGAGGCCAACAGCTTTGCGCTATCCTCTGCCACTAGCACGACCTTAATGCCGGTGTCGCGCGTGAACGGATCGAAAAACGCCTTCTTTTCCGCTGCTTCTAAGGTCCCTCCGATCGAACCAAAAACGACTTCGCCGGTACCTTTGAGGTTATCAGGAATCTCCTGCGATTGCGCCGAAAAGGGCAACGCTGCCAACAGCAGCGCCGCACTGAGTGCAAAATGGGTTGTCGTTGTTTTCATAATCTCATTCCCCTGTTTTTGTGTTGGTGGCTCTTACTACCTCTTGTCGGTCCCGCACGATCTGAGCCTTTGACCTGCGGCGCACTGGCGCGCTACTTGCCTCCTTCTATGAAACCATGACAGCAAAACGCGACTGGTCCGGTCATGCGGACTTTGTCGCCATCCAGAAGTTCGATATCCAGCTTTCCGGCCGGAAGATGAACGGCGATTTTGTTGGAGGTGACGAGACCCCGCTTAAGAGCCGCATAAGAGGCAACGCAGGCGCCAGTTCCACATGCCTTGGTGAGTACGCCTGGTCGTTCCCAGACCTGGAGCCGGAGTGTCTGTCCGTCGAGGACCTGAGCTGCGCCCACGTTAGCACCCTCTGGGAAAAGAGGATCATTCTGCACCGCGGGCGCATAGCGGCCCATGTCGACGCTATCGAGTTGATCGACAAAGAAAACGGCATGCGGGTTGCCGATGTAGAGGGCTACGCCATCCGAGAGCGGTCCGCTTTCGATGGGCAAATGCAGCGTATCAACCTCTCGGGATAATGGAATCTTGCGCCAATCCATGCTGATCGGTCCAAGCGTGACGCTGACCTCCATTGGCCCCGCCCGCCGGCAGTGGACGGCGCCCCCTGCCAACTCCATCACCACCTCATCTTTCCCGGATTCCTCGAGCAGCAGATACGCCACGCAGCGAGTGGCGTTGCCGCATGCCCCAACTTCCTTGCCGTCGATGTTGAAGATCCGCATTGCCGCATAAGCGCCGGCGCGCAGCCCCTCTTCCGAGGCCCGTTCAATGGTCAGCAGCTGCTCGCCCCCAACGCCGACGTTAGTGCTGCATATGCGCACAATGTCATCATTGTTTAGAGGTTTGCTGCCGTCTCGACGGTCGAGAATAACAAAGTAGTTTTCCAGGCCGTGCATCTTGATGAATGGCCACTGGGGCGGCAACTCACCCGGGGACGGTAGTGAGAGAAGATCCGTATGCTTCATTGGCCAATCAACTATCATTTGTGGCAGGCCTGCGCCGCACGGTCAGCGCGATATATTTGCCACTGCTATTCTTCCTCGAGCGCAAGCTTAGGGCTCCTGTTGCAGATTGGTCTTCCCATTTTCCAACCAAAGATTTCCATAAATTTCTTAGGTTGGAAAATAGAATTTCACGGCGCTTTAATCCACTCTGGATATATGGAGGGGCCGCGCGACTTAGCCAGCGCCAGATACAGTTCGCGCACTAACAGAAGCCGTTCGGCATGCTCTCGGCCCCAATCAGGCGTTCAATCGTATTCGGCTCCTGAAGCGGCACGGAGATCCAGAAGCCGCTCGGCGACAGTGACAAATCGCTCGGCGAGGGCGCGTAGGCACTGGTCACGCCCCTCGCGGCGATCAAGATCGCGGTTCCGGTTTGTGGCCGCCTCAGTGAATGCAGCAAAACACGCGCCGGCGCGCCGGATATGTCCCCCGTCGGCCTCTGACGCTGCATCCGCAGGTTCTCATCCCATGCGCTCTGAAGCATAGGAGCCTGGCGAAGCGGGGAAGACCACCGTCTTGTTCCCGTTGAGGAAGACGCGGCGGCGAATATGCGCATGGATCGCGCGTGCGAGAACCTGGCTTTCAACGTCGCGCCCGAGCGATACATAGTCGGATGGGCTCTGGGCGTGGGTGACGCGCACGGTATCCTGCTCGATGATCGGCCCCTCATCGAGGTCGGCGGTCACATAGTGTGAGGTCGCGCCGATCAGCTTCACCCCGCGTTCAAATGCCTGCTTGTAGGGGTTCGCTCCTTTGAAGGAGGGCAGGAAAGAGTGATGAATGTTAATGATGCGGCCGGACATCTTCTCGGACATCTCATCCGACAGCACCTGCATATAGCGGGCGAGCACGACCAACTCTGCGCCGGTCTCCTCGACGATGCGCATCTGCTGCGCTTCGGCTTCGCGCTTATTCTCCTTCGTCACTTTGATGTAGTGGAACGGGATGTCGTGGTTCACGACCGGCTTCTGATAGTCCAGGTGGTTCGAGATCACCGCCACGATATCGACTGGCAGCGCTCCGATGCGCCAGCGGTACAGAAGGTCGTTCAGACAATGGCCGAAGCGCGAGACCATGATGATGACCTTCATCTTGCGGCTCTCGTCGTGGAAGGCGAAGTCCATTCCGAACGCCTCGCCGGTGTCGGCAAACCCATTGCGCAGTGTGTCGAGCCCAATGCCCTCTTCGGAACTGAAGCTGACGCGCATGAAGAAGTTGCCGGTCTGCGTATCGTCAAATTGCGAACTGTCGGTGATGTTGCAGCCGTTGTGGGCGAGATACCCTGCGATGGCTGCGACAATCCCGCGTTTTGACTCACAGGTGACCGTCAGGCAGTATTTGTCCATATCGATATTTCTCGCGTTTGAAGTAAAGATCCGCTCGGGCGCGTCGGGCGGAAGACCGGATGAAGGGGCTCATAAGGTCAGGCCCTCTGGTGCGGGCAACCCATGAACACGGCAGCAGGCGGTTATCGAATTGGCGAGCAGACACGCGATAGTCATAGGACCGACACCCCCGGGCACCGGCGTTATCGCGCCCGCTACCTCCACGGCGCTGCTGAAATCCACGTCGCCCACCAGTTGTTGCTTGCCGTCCCGCGCGATCCGATTGATGCCCACGTCGATTACCGTCGCGCCCGGCTTGATCCAGTCGCCGGGTATCATTTCTGGGCGGCCGACGGCAGCCACAAGAATGTCGGCCCGACGGCAGATTGATGCCAGATCGCGTGTATGCGAATGAGCGATGGTTACGGTGCAGCTATCTCGGAGCAGGAGTTGTGCCATCGGTTTCCCGACGATGTTTGAGCGCCCCACGACCACCGCTTCGAGCCCGGATAGATCGCCCAGATGGCCGCGCAGCATCATTAGACAACCCAACGGGGTACACGGCACCATCGCATTTTGTCCCGTGCCGAGAAGTCCGACATTCAAAATGTGAAACCCATCGACATCCTTTGCCGGATCGATCGCATTGATCACCAGGTCGGCGTTCAGATGTTTGGGTAGAGGTAGTTGGATGAGAATACCGTGAATCTCAGGATCGGAATTCAGCTGCTCGATTAGAGCAAGTAGATCGGCCTGAGAGGTTTCAGCAGGCAGCTTGTGCTCAACACCTTTCATGCCAGCTTCGATAGTCTGCCGTCCCTTGTTGCGTACATAGACTTCCGACGCAGGATCGTCGCCTACGAGAACGACAGCCAGGCCCGGCGTAATGCGGTGCTCCTCCTTTAGCCAGGCCACATGCCCAGCAACCCTCGACCGTAGCTGCACCGCGAACGCCTTTCCGTCGACGAGCTGCGCGGTCACAACACCTTCTCCTCCAGCCGCTTCGCCGCCGTTTCGAGTGCATGCCAGAGCGATCCGGCGGACGAGCGCGCGCCAAGCAGGGCAACATGAGTATCGCTGCGGCGGATAACGAAACAGCGCATATGCTCAAGGCCGGTACTTGTCGCGCGGCCCGGACCAAAAACCGCGAGATCGATGTTGGCGAGCTTCGACAGCAGGGCCTCGAGGGGGGCTGTTCCGCCCTGCGAGACAATCTCGAACGCGGCCCAGCCATCGGTCTGCTCGGTCACAGAGCAACCGGGGACGACCTGCCTAATCTCGGCGACGAAATCCTGCTCGCCCCTGCCTTCGGCCTCGATCATCCACTGATCCAGCCCGATCCAAAGGGCAGCGACCCCTTGCCCTGAAACCCAGCGGCCCGGGCCGGGAAGTGTGAGCCCGAAGGGCATGGGCTCACCGATTCCGCGGCGCAGCCCCAGCGACGCAAGCGCAAGATCCGGATTCTCCCGGATCTCCAATGCCCCAAAGGATGCCAGACGGGGCTGGGCGGCGCCGAGCGCCGTGAAGGCGTTAAGGTCAGTCACGCAGACGTGCTCCTTCAGGATCGACGAAATGTGCCGGCACAATGCGTAGGCGTTCGCTTTCGCCTTCGACCGGGTTCGCGGCGACGACCACCTCGCCTATGCGCTCGTCGCCGTTTTCCAGAAATCCGAGTCCGATCATGGACCCGACATGCGGGCTGTAGCAGGCCGAAGTGATCCAGCCCTGGTCGGTATCGAGATTTTGCGCTGCACCCTCGGCGAAGAGATGTGACCCGGCAATAACTTTGCCCTCATGCTCGACGGGCTGCAGACCCACAAGACGACGCATGTCTGCCACCAAGCCTTCACGCCGGGACATGATCGCGCCGATAGAGTCCTTCTTCTGCGACACCATCTTGCCCAGCCCAAGCATCGCGGCCGTGGTCTGGCCATTCAGTTCGGCACCGCCGACGTGGCCCTTTTCGACGCGCAGCACGGATAGTGCTTCAACCCCGTAGGGTGTCACTCCCAGATCAAATCCGCTCTGCACAAGCCGTTCCATCAGCGCATGGCCGTAGCGAGCGGGCACCGCGAGTTCGTAAGCGAGTTCGCCAGAAAAAGAGATACGGAAGAGCCGCGCACGCAATCCACTGCAGACTGTCAGTTCTGCGCAGGCCATGAAGGGGAAGGCTTCGTTCGACAGGTCGAACTCGTCTGCTATGCGGGCGAGCAGGACGCGCGATTTCGGCCCCGCGACGGCAATCTGCGCCCAGGCATCAGTCGTGGAGATTATCTGCACATCGAGTTCCGGCCACAGGCATTGCCGCGCGAAATCCATATTGCGGTAGACCAGCCCGGCGTTGGCGGTCGTCGTGGTGACCACATAGTGATCCTCGGCCAGTCGGGCGCAGGTGCCGTCGTCATAGGCAAAGCCGTCTTCGCGCAGCATAAGCCCATAGCGCACACGACCGACCTTCAGCGTGTCAACCACGTTGCTGTAGACCCGGTTCAGAAATTTTCCTGCATCCGTGCCCTGCACGTCGACCTTGCCGAGTGTCGAAACGTCGCACAAGCCCACCGCGCTGCGCACTGCCTTGGTCTCACGGTCGACGCTCTGGCGCCAGTGCGTTTCCCCGCGACGGGGGAAATATTCGGCTCGCATCCACTGGCCGGTCTCGACGAAAACTGCACCTTGCGCTTCTGCCCACTGGTGTGTCGGCGTCAGGCGGCGCGGCTGGAAATGCGGCCCTATATCGCCGCCGCCCAAAACCGAGATCGTCACTGGAGTGTAGGGCGGGCGGAAAATCGTTGTTCCCGTTTCCGGGATCGTACTCCCGGTAAGCTCCGCCATCACGGCTAGCCCGGTCACGTTTGAGGTTTTGCCCTGGTCCGTCGCCATGCCCAAAGTCGTGTAGCGTTTCAAATGCTCTACCGGCCGCATGTTCTCGGCATGGGCGATCTTGATGTCCTTCACCGTCACGTCGTTTTGGAAATCAAGCCAGGCGCGTTTCTTGCCCGGCACGTGGAAGATCGGCGCGATTCCGTAGCGCGACTCCTCTGCTCGCGGCAAAACGGGCATCGCTGCCGCAATTCCGAGTTCGTTCAGCGTGCGCAGTGCCGCTTCTGCGCCCGAGCGAAGTGTCTGGGCAGTCGAAAAATGCCCCGCCCCCGCGCCCGCTGGAACCAATCCCGCGGGACCATCCTCGCTTGGCAGGAACGCCTGTAACGGTTCATTCCAAACAGGCTGACCGCGATGATGCGAGGTCAGATGAACATTCGGGTTCCAGCCGCCTGAAACACCCAGCGCGCCGCACTCGATCCATTCGCGGCGGCCATTCGCGGAAACCTCTATCGCTGTCAGCCCGAGCCGCCCCCGTGAGCCGGTGACCATGCCACCGGCGATCACCCAGTGGTCGCCCGAGATTCTAGCCTCTGGGCGCGCGTCGATAACGGCCGCAACATGGACACCCTTGGAGGCAAGATCGCGCGCGGTGCGATGACCGTCGTCATTATTGGTGAACACGGCGACCGTCTTGGACGGGCAGGCCGCCCAGCGATTGGCGTAAGCTCGCATCGCACCTGCCAGCATAATGCCTGGTCGGTCATTGTCTGCGAAGGCTATAGGACGCTCTGTAGCGCCCGCCGCCAATATCACGCGTTTGGCAGTGATGCGCCACAGCGTCTGGCGGACCTTGTCGCCCGGCTCCGGAAGGTGATCGGAAACCCGTTCCACGGCACCGTAGATTCCGTGGTCAAAGACACCGAACACGGTGGTGCGACGCATCACGCGAATGTTCGGCAGGCTCTCAAATTCAGCCTCCAACGCGGAGATCCAATCGGTAGCCGGCGCCCCGTCCAGCGCGTCCGTCTCGGCCAAGAGTCTGCCGCCCAAACGGAAATCCTCATCTGCCAGGATCACGCGTGCACCGGAACGCGCCGCTGTCAGTGCCGCCGCAAGTCCGGCCGGGCCCCCGCCGATGACCAGGAGGTCGCAATGCAAGAAGCCCTTGTCATAGGCATCGGGATCAGCCTGCATGGACAAGCTTCCAAGGCCCGCCGCCTTGCGGATCGCAGGCTCGTAAAGCTTCTCCCAGAAGGCTTTCGGCCACATGAAGGTCTTATAGTAGAATCCCGCGGTGAAGAATGGCGACAGTAGATCATTGACCGCCAAGGCATCGAAGCTGAGCGAGGGCCAGCGATTCTGGCTTCGCGCCACAAGCCCTTCGAACAACTCCGCCACGGTGGCGCGCGTATTCGGCTCCTGACGAGCGCCCGAGCGCAACTCGACCAGGGCATTGGGCTCCTCGGACCCGGCCGAGAGCACACCACGCGGACGATGATGTTTGAAGCTGCGCCCCATCAGGCGCACGCCATTGGCCAGTAGCGCTGAGGCAAGCGTGTCGCCTGGATGACCCTGATATCGCTTGCCGTCGAAGGTAAAGTTCAGGATTTGAGAGCGGTCGACCAGCCCGCCGGCCAGCCGGGTCATTGACCGCTCCTTTTGCGCGCCACCGCGACCTCCCGTGCCAGTTCAGCGCCGAGGATTTCGTGCGTTACTGTGTTGCGGGTGATTAGCAGCCATGACCGATCGCCCTGCTCATGGAACCATAGTTCACGATGCACGCCCGCTGGGTTGTCGCGCAGGAAGACGTAGTCGCAGAATAAGTATTCGGCGTCGGGCCTGGTCGGATCGGGTCGGTCGAGGAGCCTGACATCGCCGAGATAAATGAATTCTCGCGCATCGCGCGAACCCAGAATCGGATGGGGAATTAGCATTCGGTTGACCTCAATGCAGGTTGGGCTGTGCCCCGGTGCCGGTTTCGTCAATTACATACCCGCGCGAGAATCGATCGAGCCGGTAAGCGCGCGCGGTTTCATGGGGGGATCCGGTCGCAAGAAGATGGGCAAAGGCATAGCCGCTGGCAGGTGTCGCCTTGAAGCCACCAATGCACCAGCCGCCGTTGAAAAAGAGGCCGTCAATGTCCGTGCGGTCAATGATCGGTGAGCCGTCCATCGACATATCCATCAGGCCGCCCCACATACGCAGCAGTCGCGCACGCCCAATCATTGGCATCAGCGCCATGCCGCATTCGGCCGCATGCTCGACCACAGGCAGGTTGCCGCGCTGGGCGTAGGAATTGTAACCGTCGATATCGCCACCGAAAACGAGGCCGCCCTTGTCCGACTGGCTGATGTAGAAATGTCCCGCTCCGAAGGTGATTACTCCGGGAAGGATGGGCTTTAGACCTTCCGAGACGTACGCCTGCAGGACATGGCTCTCGATCGGAAGTCGCATCCCCGCCATCGCCATGACCCGGCCCGAAGAGCCCGCCACCGCAACACCGACCTTACCGGCACCTATATAGCCGCGCGAGGTCTCGACACCGCGGATCTTGCCATCGACAATCCGGAAGCCCGTCAACTCGCAGTTCTGGATCAGGTCCACACCATGCAGATCGGCGCCACGAGCGTATCCCCACGCGACACCATCATGACGCGCCGTTCCCCCGCGCGGCTGCAACAAACCGCCACGGATTGGAAAGCGCGCATTGTCGAAATTCAAAAAAGGAACCATCGCGCGTAAATCTTTACGGCTCAACAGACGCGCGTCAGCTCCGGCGAGTATCACTGCGTTTGCGCGGCGTCGAAATGAATCGCGCTGCGAATCCGAGTGAAGAAGGTTGATCACTCCACGTTGAGAGACCATCGCGTTGAAGTTGAGTTCCTGCTCCAGTCCTTCCCAGAGTTTCATCGAAAATTCGTAGAAAGGCTCGTTGCCGGGAAGAAGGTAGTTTGAACGGATAATGGTCGTGTTGCGGCCAATATTCCCGGATCCCAGCCAGCCCTTCTCCAGCACAGCGATACGGGACTGCCGGAACGTCTTGGCTAGATAGTAAGCGGTCGCAAGACCGTGGCCGCCTCCGCCGACGACGACATAGTCATAGTCTGATTTTGGCTCAGGATTGCGCCAAAGCGGGCGCCACCCGGTGTTCCCTTTGAGCGCTTCGGCAAATACGCGGAAGCCCGAGAATTTCATTCCTAAAGTCCCTCTTATCGAAAATTCTTCGAATTGGTGCCAGTCGAGCGAATGAAGTGCCTAGTCTGCGTGGAGAGCAGACCCGACGGGCGGGCCCTTCCCGGTTTTTCGTCGGCCTTCCGTTTCTTTCAACCCGAGTGAGTTATTTGTTGGCTATGCCTGGATAGCGATGCTTGGCAGCCTCAAGCAGCCCAGAAGCGATGGTGCCGAGTTCCCGCGAGTTATTGGAAGCGACCTGAAGTGCGTCATCTTTGCTGGCGACCCGATGTTTCCTCGACTGCGACCGCTCCTATGGGCGATCCCTTTGGAATCGTGGGATGCGTCATGCGCCACAGAAGGAAACCTGTCTCCGGGGCGGTGACTTCTGCCAGCGTCTCGCCGAAGAGATTGCGGATCGTACCGAGACGCTGGCCCTTGGTAACCCGATCGCCCGGCTCGGCCTCAGCGTGGAACTCCCCATCCACCGGGCAGTCAAGCCAGAGATACTCATCACATGGAATTCGGGCGTTCAGGAACGGTGCCAGGGGCGCATCGATGATCCCGAGAGTGCGGGCGATATTGAGCACCCCTTCGAGATGGAAGGAGATCGAACCCTCATCCAGAAGCCCATTCGCACCCGCTTCCGACATCAAGGCAAGCCGGTTGTGACGAGCAAAACCCGTCGGAGCCCGACCCGACTTCTCCATATGCGCAGCCGGTAGGCCCATCACTATCTCGGCGTCGAAGCACATTGCCATCCGCCTTCCCATAGCGTCGAGCTCGACATTATGGGTGCGCTGGAAGATTGAGAACTTTGAGACGTTCTCTCGCAGGTCGCCGCCGTGCATATCGACGTAGCAATCAGCGCCTACGCACCATTCGTTCATGATTGAATCGCACAGCGCCTCCGAAAAGGTTCCATCGCTATTACCCGGGAATGTGAAGTTGATGTTCCGGCCGTCGATCGGGCAGACTAATTCGGTGTACTTGTAGAACGCCGGCTGGTTGATCAACGGAATGATTGAGACTGAACCCCGGATCGTCTCCGGATCGATCATTCGTTGCAAGCGAACGGCGGCTTCGATGCTGGATACCTCGTTGACATGAACTCCGGCGGATACGCACAGCCGTGGGCCCGGTTTTCTGCCGCGGATTTCACAAAGTGGCCAGCTGTAATCCGCGAGACGGGGATTGTCGAAACGCAAATGTCCTCGAAAAATGCCAGGTTGCCCATAGGCACAGCTGTCGTTGGATGCGCTGATTTCCATTGTCTTATCTTCCGGTCTGATACTCGCGCTTTTCTGGCGGGGGTGCTTATGCAAGTACGATGCTTGGGCATAGCCCAGAGGAACTATGGCCATATTGGCTACTGCTTCTTGCCCGCTTCGAGAAAACCATGACAGCAAAATGCGACCGGTCCGGTCATGCGGACTCTATCGCCATCCAGAAGTTCGATATCGAGCTTCCCGGCCGGAAGATGAACGGCGATTTTTTTGGAGGTGACGAGGCCTCGTTTAAGCGCCGCATAAGCAGCAACGCAAGCGCCGGTTCCACATGCCCTGGTTATTATTCCTTGCCGTTCCCAGTACTTGAGCCGAAGGGTCTGTCCGTCAAGGACCTGAGCTGCGCCCACGTTAGCACCCTCTGGGAAAAGAGGGGCGTTATGCACCGCAGGCGCGTAGCGGCCCATGTCGATGCTATCGAGTTGATCGACAAAGAAGACGGCATGCGGGTTGCCGATGTAGAGGGCGACCCCATCTGCGAGCGGCCCGCTTTCGACGGGCAAATGCAACGTATCAACCTCTCGCGATAATGGAATCTTGCGCCAATCCATGCTGATCGGTCCGAGCGTGACGCTGACCTCCAATGGCCCTGCCCTGCGGCAGAGGACAAGGCCCCCTGCCAACTCCATCACCACCTCATCCTTGCCGGATTCCTCGAGCAGCAGATACGCCATGCAGCGAGTGGCATTTCCGCATGCCCCAACTTCCTTGCCGTCGATGTTGAAAATCCTCATCGCCGCGTAGGCGCCGGCGCGCAGTCCCTCGTCCGAAGCTCGTTCAATGGTTAGCAGCTGCTCGCCCCCAACACCGATATTGATGCTGCATATGCGCACTATGTCTTCGGCATCTAGAGCTTTGTCGCCATCGCGCCGGTCGAGAATAACAAAATAGTTCTCCAGACCATGCATCTTGATGAATGGCCACTGGAGCGGCAACTCAACCGGAGAAGGTAGCGAGAGAAGATCTGTGTGCTTCATATCTCTTTCCATTCATGTCTTGGATCTATCGCAGCGTGGAGGGAGATCCGTGCCACTCCGTCTCTTCCTCGAGGGTCAGCAAGGCTTTGGTGGTCTGCCTACGCCGGATCACCCGGAACCGATCCCCGTCGACAAGAACTTCAGCTGCGAGATCGCGCGCATTGTAGGTTGATGCCATCGAGGCTCCGTAGGCGCCGGCGCACCCAAAGGCGAGACGGTCACCGGATCGCAGCGGAGCCAGATCGCTATAGGTACCGAAGATGTCCGAACTCTCGCAAACGGGACCGGCAATCTGATAGGTGTGAGAGCCTTGCCGAACCTGCTTGAGAGGAAAAACTGGATGAACGGCCCCATACATCGCAGGCCGCATAAGATCGTTCATGCCCGCGTCGACAATGGCTGTAAGGCGGTCAGCGGTCTCTTTTATGTAAAGCACTTCGGCCACAAGAATCCCGGCCGGCCCAACCAACCAACGTCCTGGTTCGACCGTCAGCTCACAATCGAGACCGCCAACTGTCTCGCCCACGATCTTGGCGTACTCGCCCAAGTCCGGACTGCTGCCATGATCGTAGGGGATGCCTATGCCGCCACCCAGGTCAAGGCGACGGACGGGCAAACCTTGGGAACGCAGCGATCTTACAAGGTCAGCAATGCGGGAATAAGCCGAGCGATACGGCGAAAGATCAAGAATTTGCGATCCGATATGCACGGCAAGGCCTACTGGATCGAGCTCTGGCGCAGCTAATGCTTTGGCATAAAGAGCGGGTATGTCCTCGAAGGAGATTCCGAACTTGTCATGCTTCTTGCCGGTGCTGATTTTGGCATGCGTCCCGGCGTCCACATCTGGATTCACTCGCAGCGCAACTGGCGCACGCACGCCCAATGCCCCAGCTACTTCAATGACAGCGTCGAGTTCCGCTTCAGATTCGACGTTGAGCTGGTGGATGCCCACCTCCAGTGCACTGGCGATCTCGGAACGCTTCTTACCAACACCGGAGAAGATGATCTTCGATGCAGGGACACCCGCCGATTCCGCGCGTTCCAGTTCGCCGCCCGACACGATGTCCATGCCGCTTCCTAAAGCTGCCAACAGTCCGAGAACGGACAGGTTTCCGTTCGCCTTCACCGCGAAGCAGACTGAGGCGCCAATAGGCTTAAGGGCGGCGCTTAGTGTAAGGTATGCGGTTCTTATCGCGTCAGAGGAGTAACAATAGAACGGCGTGGGAACTGCCCCAGCGATTGTGTCGATGCAAACGCCCTCCATTTGCAGGGTTTGATCGCGATAGACCAGCTGGTTCGAACCGGTCTCCGCGCCTGCAGCGGCAACCAATGCTATGGCATGTTCAGCCATTGGGGTCCTGTCAATTTGCGCTTGACGCTATGCACTCGGGAAGATGATTGCAGAAAACCCTTGGCAAGAAAAATAGATTGTCATAGGGCTCTAATTTAGTTTTGATATATGGGGGGGGGCGGCAGTGCGTCTCAATCAGCGCCAGATAGAAATCTTCAACGCAATCATGGTGCATAAGAGCGTGACGGCAGCGGCGGCGGTCTTGAGAACGTCTCAGCCAACCGTTAGTCGCGAATTGCGCGATCTTGAGAAGCAAATAGGTTTCGATCTGTTCAACAGGTTCGGCAAGCGCCTAACGCCGACAAGCCAGGCGCAACTGCTGCATTCGGCTGTTGCACGATCATTTGTCGGAATGGAAGAAATCAGCCGGGTAGCCACAGCTATCAAAGGACGTAACGCCGCGCACCTTCGAATCGCTTGCCTTCCGGCCTACGCGGAAGCGCTTTTGCCTGATGTAGCACACCGTTTTTTAAAGACCCGTCCCCAAGTACATCTTTTGGTACATTCGCTGGGTGAAGTAGCGCTCCGGCATGACATGACGACGCAATTGTTCGACATCGGTCTAACTGAAGGGAGCTACGATTACGACGAAGCAACATCTGAAAACGTTGATGTGGGTGAACTCCTATGCGTTCTTCCTGCGGAACATCGTTTGACCACGAAGGTAATTATCGATCCACAGGACTTCGAAGGGGTCGACTTCGTCTATTACTCCGAAGATGATCCTTACAGACGCAAATTAGACGAGGTCTTCGATGCTGCAGGTGTTGCGCGTCACTACACGGTCGAAACGACCACTGCCACCGGGCTTTGCTCAATGGTGGCCGCTGGAGTGGGCGTTTCGATTGTGAATCCGCTCACTGCCGCGCATTACGCGAACAGAGGCATCGTCTTGCGCAAGCTGAGCGTTCGTGTGCCCTACCACGTGTACCTATGGAGACCCGCAAACGGACTTCGCTCTGCGCTAGCGGATCAGTTTGTTCGAGTGCTGCGCCAGGTCACTGAAGAGATGAAGCAGCGAATCAAGCTGCTATTGGCAGATTGATCGAGACAGAACACCTCACTGCGCATGGTCTGACTTACGTTCGATGATTTTGGATACTGCCGTGGCGCTGTTTTCTGAGGGAAATCAGCGTCATGCAAGAAATTTGCGTTATCCGGCCTTGATCCCTGCGGGTTTGGTGGTCGAGTGGTATGACCCAAATGTCATCGAGAGTGCGTCAGACCCAGTTTTGAACGCCGTTTGACACCGCCCTGCGGATGATCACCGATAAGCGGCCGAGCACCGCTCGCACAAAGGTTGCTAAACGACTGAACTCGCCCAAGGCTTGGCCTCACCTTACCTACCGGAGCACAGACGGCGGCTGTGTCCCATGTGATGGTGTAGGAGGCCGCGCGCGGAGCCATCGGCGTAGCGCAGCGCGCGGCCGACCGTAACGCTGGCGGTCATCGCCGATCTTCGAGAAGGTTCGGGTTGCAACACCTGGAACCTGAAACGGAGACGACGATGACCGACGAGAGAATGGCGCTGATCGAGCTGATTGAGAAGCAGGCCGACAGCGACTTCGTGCGCGACATGCTGGCCTTTGCGGCCGATCGCATCATGGAGATGGAGGTGGAAGCGCGCACGGGCGCGGCGAAGGGCGCGCTGGGACACCCGCGCCGGGCGGATCGCGTTGGAGATCCCGAAGCTGCGCAAGGGAAGCTATTTCCCGAGCTTCCTCGAGCCGCGCCGAACGGCCGAGAAGGCTCTGGTGGCGGTGATTCAGGAAGCATACGTCCATGGGATCGCGATGAGCCCGGTGAGTGCCATGCGGCGCGCAATTGGCGAAACATGGTTACCTAGCCTTACGTCGCCCACGAAGCCCCACCAAATCCGCTGCATCTTGCGGGCGAGTTCCTTGCGCTCTCCAAGCGTTTCCACGTCTGCCCACTTGGCCCGAAATGCGTCGAACTCGTCGTTCTTCGCCAGGCGAACCATGCCTTTTCGCCACTCGCAGCTCAAAAAATCTGATCCTCCAAAAGAATGTTGAAGCTTTCCTGGATCTCATGCGCGAGCGCCGTCACCTGCAAAACCGTGTCGGTGCCGCGTAGCTCTCGCGAACATAAGAATTGGAGAGAGACCGCCTCAGCGACCAGGTTCGGTCCCCCGCGAATCGATCGGTGTGGTACGGCGCAGGTCTAAGACATTCTCCAGAACTTTGGCGCCAGCAAGTAACCGAGCCTCGCCGCCCGGCGAGGCCACGATTTGCAATCCGACGGGCAGGCCAGACTCAGTGAAGCCGCAGGGCAACGACAGCGCTGGACAGCAGGCTAACGTAATCGCATAGGCGATGCCGAGCCATTGCACGTAGTTATCAAACATTTTGCTGGCACATTCGTTAACATAGCGATTTTGTACTGGAAACGGCTCGACGATTGTGGCGGGTGTCAAAAGCAAATCGTATGTCTCGAAAAATTGCACCGCACGCGCAGTCATAGCCACACGCTGCATCTCGGCGTGCGCAACCTGTTCGACGGTGAGCCTCAAACCCTCCTCGATGTTCCAGATGACCTCTGGTTTTATCAGTTCGCGATGTTTACGCAAAAGCGCTCCCATGCCGACATAGTCGAACGCTCGTAGTACATGGAAGCACTCATGCGCTTCACTAAAATCCGGATGCGCTTCTTCGACGATCCCGCCTGCCTCTTCAAATCGCTCTGCTGCTGCGCGTGTGATTGCGGCGACTTGTGGGTCAACAGGCGTGATCCCGAGATCAGGCGAATAGGCGACGCGTTTGGGTTTTTTGCCTAAGCGTGCGGCGGATAGGAAGGAGACGGCCAGCTTTGGCAGCGACAGTGGGTCACCGGGGTGCTGGCCGCTCATTGCATCAAGCATCAAAGCAACATCTTCAACGTTGCGCGCCATCGGTCCGGACACCGAGCCGAGCGTGGTGTCGACCTTACCGTTTGGCGTACGCGCCACCCGACCAATGCTGGGCCGCAGACCCACTACGCCGCAAAAACTTGCCGGATTCCGCAACGAGCCACCACAATCTGAGCCATGTGCAAGCCATGCCATGCCAGTGGCGAGCGCTACCGCCGCACCGCCGGAGGATCCGGCGGCGGAACGTGATGTATCCCACGGATTGAGTGTTGCGCCGAATACCTCATTGAAGGTATTGGCGCCGGAACCGAATTCTGGAACATTCGATTTGGCATAAATCAATGCGCCATTTTCCTCCAGACGCTCGACCAAGATATCTGACCCCGCCGGAATGTTGTCCTTGAAGATCCGCGAACCTGAGGTGGTGCGCACGCCTGAGACGTCCGTGAGGTCCTTGATCGGCACCGGCAGCCCCGCCAGAAGGCCGCGCTCGCTTATGGGCTTTTTCATGAGTTCCGTTGCTGATTTCCGCGCACGGTCGAAACATAGGATCGGCAAAGCATTGACCTTGCCGTCGACGTCCGAGATCCGCTTCTCCAAGACATCCAGCAGGTCGAGTGGCGTCACCACACCGCTTGTTAGCTTTTCAACGATTCCGCACGCACTTTCACGGATCAATTCCTGCTGGCTCACCTTGATTTCTCCGGCTTCGCTGTTCATTCGTATGCGTTGGATTTTCCATGCTCGGCACACATCTCCACTCTATGGTGACGGCGACGGTCGAAACCATTCTGCGAAGAATGCGCCCGCTGCTTCCGAACACCGTCTGCTCTTCGCTCTGCTAGAGAAACGATGACGGCAGCGAAAAATGGACCGCGCCCTGCGGCCCATGGCACTGACGGCTATGGGTCCTACACTTGACGACTCACGCGCCAACGGCCGCCGCGCGCGGGCCGCACTTGCGCGTCCCCATCCTCGAGTGCGCCCGGCATATCATAGATTTTCCTGTGATCTCGTGGGCCGTCGATGCGCAGGCGAATCTCAGAGATTTAGCGGTCGAGCAAGATAAACTATCTCCTCGTCGGCGTCGACATGCCCTCCGGATCGGATCATGCAGACGATAGATGTGGTAGGCGCGCGAACACGAATGGAATCAGCCGACAGCGACTCCATCGGATGTAGGACGCCTATGAGATCTCCCTGCTTCACTTCGTCCAACACCGAACGGCGAGGTTCGAAGATGCCTCGTGTGGGCGATCTTAGTAGGTCAGACGAGAGCGTTTCAAGTGTCCGGCTCGACTTCTGTTGCCGGAAGGTCGGATACTCGGCTTCTCCCTCAACGAGTCCGAGCGTGATAAGGGCGTTGCGTACCCCAGCTTCGTAAATCGCCAGAGCTTCGGCGCCGACCGTGCCGCCGCCGAATTCAGCACAAATGAATACCTTGCCTTGGCTATGTGCCCAGGTATCGAACATTCCAAGCGTGTCGTGGTATTGCCAGACCAATGTCATGGGTAATTTGAATGCCTCTGCCATTCGGAGCGTCTTGGCCATGAGATCGGCATCAGCAATAGGATGCGTGATGACCGCCGGAGGAAAATCCATCGTTGGTCCAGCGCTGTGCAGATCGAACACGGTGTCGGCCATTGGCAACAACAGACGCGAAACCGCATCCGCAATTCGTTCGGTTGCCGACCCGTCGGCGCGGCCCGGAAACACTCGATTGAGATTCTTCCCATCAATCGGCGTGTTGCGGGTCCATGCTTGCACGGCCAGTGGATTGATCTCAGGTACGATGATCACCCTTCCGCAGGTTTGCGCTTCAGGCAGCCACTCTACAAGCCGTCGGGCGACAATTGGCCCTTCCAATTCATTGCCATGATTTCCGCCAGTGATAAGGAGGCGCGGCCCCTCCCCTTTATTGAGGCTGAAGACTGGAAGAGAAAGAGCTTCGCAGTCGGAGCCTTTGGGGACAACAAGATGCCCCGTGCTCAGGCCGGGCGTGTCGAGATCGAACGTAAGGTGCGGTGCTTCGCTCATTTTCGGCCTCCATTTGCAGTAGAATTTGCGACGCTAAGCGTTCAACTATGTTGGTGTTGGAAACTCAATCCAGAGTATCTCGGCTTATAATACATCGCGGTTGCTAGTATGTCGCAAATCACTTGGTTGCGGTTGCGGATACCGCTTCTGATTCACGCCCATGTAACGTCATAGCGACGAGGCGGGCTTCAGCCTTATGACTCCAGTGTCGTCTTCGATGGCAATTTGGGTCCCGAACGGCGCCGAGAGCTTCTGAAGGCGCTCCAGAATGACCTTTGCCTGTGGCCCGGTTACTAGCCGCGGGATACCCCGATTAGCAAATCGCTTCGAATAACCGAGCTCGATCGGATAAAGTCGCAATTCAGCGAGCTGGTTTTGCTCAAAACGACTGACGGTGACAACGCTCTCATAGAAGACCGGGGCGGATAGCGCGCCTACAAATCCTTCTGCCGTCGGATATCCTTTCGCCTCTTCGTCAACCGTCACCTCGGCATCTGTGTCCACCCGCGGGTCCTTACCGTAGGCCTCGAACATGTCAGCGCCCGCAGGCGTCCGGAGGTCGTCATAGAAGAAATTTCCCAAGCTATAAAAGATCGGCCGGCCCCTGTAGATTTCGATACCGCGCAGCAGATGCGGTCCGTGCCCGATATATGCATCTGCTCCGGCATCGATCATCTTACGCGCAAAGGATTGCTCGTAATCCGCCGGCTCTTGGCTAACCAAATCACTCCAATCAGGCTCGTGACCATGATTCGTGACGATGCAGAAGTCTGAGAACTGTTTGCCCCGGCGAACGTTTCTTAGGATATCGGCGACATCGCGCGGGTTTGCTTCGTAGCTAAAACTGGGCTGATCGCCTGCCTTAAAAGTCTGCCCAAGGAGCACGACTTGGCTTTGATCTACTTCGCCGGCCTTGATGCCTGGCAGCACATCACGCACCCGCCTCAGGCTCTCAACCATCTCCGGCGGAACGACGATGCTTCGCGTCAAACGAAGTGCATTGAGCCCTGGCCTGCCCGGCGCCTCGCCGGCGGAATCGCAGGCTCGAGACATTGGCATGTAGGTTGTGGCGAGCGACACCATTGCGACCCGACCTCGAACCGTCTCCAGAAAGCGAGCAACACCGGCTTCTGCAAGATTCTCCCCAACACCCGCATGTACAATGCTGCTCTCATCGAGCACACGGCTCGTTTCGCGCATACCTTCAACGCCCCAGTCAAGCGTATGGTTATTTGCGCGGCTCACTAGATTGAACCCCATCGCCTTCAGATCAGGCCCGAGTTCTGGTAGGCTGATGTGATACGCACCGCCGTACTCAGCCTCCGGACTTCCCCTGAACGATCGGATATCGAAGATCAGGGTTTCCATGTTGCCGAACGTGACATCGGCATCACGAAGGATCTTGACGAGGTCACCGAAGCCGGGATGTTCATATCGGGTCAGCGGTCGCGATACGATGAGGTCGCCGACTGCGACCATCGTGAAGCCGTCTGCAACGTTCGTTTCGATCGAGCCGACCGTATCGTAGCCATCAGCCCGCCGGGCTGGATGAGAACCGTTGTCGTGCGAATTTTCTTCCATTGCTTCCTCAATAGGTTGACTGCTTACCTAAACCGCCGAAACTGTCGTGACCTAGGCATTCGCCGGCCGAGATGCTGGTAGCCGGAGCGCGCACGTGACATGCCACGACGCGCCCGTCTGACATCGGCACCAAAGGCGGTACATCGATGCGGCAGCGATCGACCGCAAGTGGGCAGCGCGGGTGAAATGCGCATCCGCTCGGCGGGTTGATCGGGCTCGGCACCTCGCCATCGACGGGCGCCTCCAGCCGAACGCGCGTCGGATCCGGAACTGGAGCTGCCGCGATCAGCGCCTCAGTGTACGGATGGACAGGTTTCGCGAAGAGCGCCTCGCTCGGGGCGAGCTCCACGATCCGCCCCAGATACATGACCGCGACGCGATGCGCGATATGCTCCACGACTCCGAGGTCATGCGAGATGAAGACGAAGGCGATGCCCATCTGCTGCTGGAGATCCAGAAGCAGATTCAGAATCTGCGCCTGCACGGAGACGTCGAGGGCGGACACCGCTTCGTCGGCGATGATGAGTGAGGGGTTGAGCGACAGGGCCCGTGCAATGCCGAGCCGCTGGCGCTGACCGCCCGACAATTCGGACGGAAGCCTGTGCATCATCTCAGGCGACATTCCGACTTTTCGGAGAAGGTCCGCGGCGAGTGCCTGGCGCTGCTTCCGGCTGAGACGCTCAAAGTTCTCGACGGGTTCGGTGATAATTTGCCCGGCAGTAAGGCGCGGGTTCAGCGACGAGTAAGGATCCTGAAAGACCATCTGCATCCGACGTCGCCACGCGTGAAGCGCGTCCTTCTTGAGGCCCGCAATGTCGGTCCCGTCGATCAGCACGCGGCCAGCCGTCGGCTCGACGAGCCGCATCAAGAGCCGCGCGACGGTGGATTTTCCACAGCCGGATTCACCGACGATGCAGAGCATCTCGCCCGCCTCGACGGAAAAGGATACATCCTCCACCGCCCGGATCACCGGGATGCTTTTCTTGAAGATTCCCGCGCCAAGCGGATAGTGCTTGGTCAGATTCTCGACTTTCAGCAGAGGACCGTTCATGCGCCCATCACCTCTTCGGCGCGCCAGCAAGCTGCGGCGTGGCTCGACCCAACATCACGCAGGGCGGGCGTCTTGTCGCGGCAAATGTCGATCGCGAACGGGCAGCGAGGCGCAAAGCTGCAGCCGACAATGGGCTGGCGCAGGCTTGGGACAATGCCGGGAATTTCCGGAAGGCGGCGCTGTCGGCCGCGCCGCCGGTCAGGCACCGATCGCATTAGGCCCTGAGTGTAAGGATGCGCCGGTCGCGCAAACAAATCGATGACGTTCGCTTGTTCCACGATACGGCCAGCATACATCACGATCACGCGTTGGCATGTCTCGGCGACAACGCCCAGATCATGCGTGATGAACATCACGGCCGTTCCGGTGCGCTCTTTCAGATCGACGATGAGCCGCAGGATCTGCGCCTGAATGGTGACGTCGAGGGCCGTCGTCGGCTCGTCGGCAATCAACAGTTCCGGCGAGCAGGCGAGAGCCATGGCGATCATGGCGCGCTGGCGCATGCCGCCCGACATTTCATGCGGATAGTTGTTCACGCGACGCTCGGGGTCCGCGATGCGAACGAGACGAAGCATCTCTTCGGCCTTTTCCATGGCCACGGAGCGGGATGCTTTGGTGTGGATTTGAACCGCCTCCGCGATCTGGTGGCCGACTGTATAGACCGGGTTCAGACTCGTCATCGGCTCCTGGAAGATCATGGCGATCCGATCCCCGCGGATCTTTCGCATCTCCCGATCGGACAGCTCAAGCAGGTCGCGTCCCTGGAAGCGAACCTCGCCGCCGACAGTCCTGGCGGTCAGCTTCGGCAGCAGACGAAGGATCGAGAGGGCAGTGACGCTCTTGCCGCATCCCGATTCGCCGACCACGCCCAGCGTCTCGCCTTTCATCACCTGGAAGCTGATGCCGCCTAGCGCGCGGGTGACGCTTTCCTCGCCGTAAAAATGCGTTTCCAGGTCTCGAACCTCAAGAAGCACATCATCCTTCGTGGATTTTTGCATGAGCACGTCAGCGCCTCCGCTGTGAGCGTGGGTCGAACAGGTCGCGCAAACCGTCGCCGAGCAGATTGACGGCAAGGACTGTGACGGCAAGGCAGATACCCGGGGCGAAGATCGTTAATGGGGCGATGGCCAGATACAGGCGCGAACTGGCGATCATGTTGCCCCAGCTCGGAATCTCGGGCGGCACGCCCACGCCGAGGAAACTCAGCCCCGCCTCCGTCAGGATCGCGCTGGCGCAGACAGTAGCGCCCTGGACCATCAGCGCCGGAATGGTGCTCGGCAGGATATGCCGCCACAGCACCTTGGGCAGGCGCGCACCGCCGCAGAGCGCAGCCTCCACATAGGGACGCTCCCGAACACCCAGAACCACCGAACGAACCAGTCGCGCGACGGCTGGCGTCTCTGGGATCGCGATGGCGACGATGAGGATACCGATTCCAGGGCCGGTCAGAGAAATGAGTGCAATGGCGAGTAGAATTGTCGGGATCGACATCAGGCCGTCCATGACCCGCATGACGATGTTGTCAAAGCTGCGGCTGTACCCTGCGATGACACCGATCAGGAGGCCGACCACGGCCGCGCTCGCTGCCGACAGCAACCCGACCAGGAGGGAGATGCGGGCACCGAAAATTGTTCGGGCAAACACGTCGCGGCCCAGATTGTCACTCCCGAACCACATCTCGGCCGAAGGTGGCTGGAGCCGCTTGAACGGATCCATGTTCACTGGATCGCCGGCGTAAAGCGGGGCGGCGAGCGCCAAGATGATCAGCAGCACCACGAGGCCACCGCCGATCAGGACCAGCGGGTGCCGCCTTGCGAGACGGGGAAGGTCGGATAGCTGAAGCCAACCCATCGGCCCGGCTTCAACTGGTACGGAGAGGAGCGTCATATCAGTACCGGATCCGGGGATCGATCAGCGTGTAGGCCAGATCGACCGTGAGATTGATGAGGACGTACAGACCCGAAACCAGGATGAGCACGCTCTGAATGATGGGGTAGTCGCGGTTGTTGATCGCATCGACTACCAGACGACCGATACCGGGTATGTTGAACACCGTTTCCGTGAGGACAACTCCGCCGATCAGATAGGCGAAGCTTATGCCGATGACGGTCAGGATCGGGACGCCGGCATTCTTTAAGGCATGATGGAAAAGCATGGCATAGGACGAAGCGCCCTTGGCAGCGGCCGTTCGCATATAGTCTTCCGACAGAACCTCGAGCATGCTCGCCCGCGTAACTCGGGCGATGAATGCAATGTAGCCAAGACTTAACGCCACGGTGGGCAGGACGAGATGCCCGAACCAAGGGCCGAGGCCACCATCGATCGGCACATATCCCTGGACCGGTAGCCAGTGTGTCCTGATGGCGAAAAAGTATATGAGAAAATAGCCGATGACAAAGACCGGGACGGAATAACCAAGTGCCGAAAACGCCGCGAGGAGGCGGTCGACGAGCCCGCCAGATCTCCACGCGGCAAGAATGCCGAAAGAGACCCCGATCGAAACCGAAAGGATCATCGTCAGAATCGACAGGGAAAGGGTCGGTTCAAGCCGCTGCGACATGAGCTCCAGAACCGGTCGTCCGGAAAAGATCGAGATGCCGAAATCGCCGCTGAGCATGTCGCGCGCCCAATGTATGAACTGAACTGGCAGAGGATCGTTCAGGCCCAGCTTTTCGCGGATGCCAGCGATCATCTCTGCCGTGGCCGACTTGCCTGCGATGATCGCCGCCGGATCGCCTGGTGCCAACCTCAGCAACAGGAAGACGAAAATCCCGACCATCGCCATGACGGCGATGGTCGAAACCAGTCTACGAAGGATGTATGCCGCCATTAGGCGGAGGCTTTCTGCATGTTCCACATGGGGACGATCTGCGGCATGCCGATGAGGCCCGAAAGGGTCTTGCGGTGCGCGATCGGCGAGACGTATTTTCCCAATCTCACATCGCCGACGAAGTCCCACCAGATTGCTTGCATCTTGCGTGCCAGTGCCTTGCGCTCTTCGAGCGTTTCGACCTCTGCCCATTTGCCCCGAAGAGCCTCATATTCTCCATTCTTCGGCCAGCCATACCAAGCCGCGTCGCCATTCGCGAGGAGAATGGGGGTAGCGAGGGGATTGCTGAGGGAATAGTTGGATTCCGCCGTGATGAACATGCTCCAGCCGCCGTTTTCAACCGGATCCTTTTTGGCCCGGCGGGTGCTGACGCCGCCCCAGTCGCTCGGCGCAAGTTCGGCATTGACGCCGATCTTGCGCAGCTCTGCTGCCAGAAACTGCGAGGCATTGTCGGACTCGTGCCAGTCGGTCGGATCGAGAATGACGACCTTCTCGCCGGCGTAGCCGGCCTCCTTGAAGAGCTGCTTGGCCTTTTCCGGGTCGCCGCCCTTCTTGTACCATCCCGTGTTCTCATCGTTGGACACCGGCGTATCCTTGCCGAATATCGAAGTGACTGTGTCGATGTATTTTGGGTCTGGGTACATGACGCGCATGAACGCCTCCTGATCGATCAGGTGAAGCACCGCCTGGCGCGCTTTGATGTTGTCAAACGGCTTCTGAAGACAGTTCATGCGCACCAGCACATTCCAGCCCGGCTTGTCCAGAACCTGCAGTTCAAGATTGGGATCGCTCTCGATCAAGGAGTAAAGATCGGCCGGCGGCGTCTCGAAATAATCAATCTCCCCCGCTTGCAAGGCCGCCATCGCTGTCTGCTGGTCAGCGATAACGTCCCAGATGACGCGATCAACGTTGACGATCTTCCCGCCGGCCAATCCGTCGGACGGCTCCTTGCGCGGTACGTATTTTTCATTGCGATCATAGGTGATGCTCGCGCCTGGCTTTGCAAGGGCTTCATTGAACCGGAATGGTCCCGATCCGATATTCGCGGTCACCTGTTCCGTTGCGGGGCGACTCGCGTCCTTCTCGCGCATGATGAACAGGCACGGGGGCGTCAGGTCCGCCAAGACATCGATAAGGATCCCCATCGGCTCCTTGAGCGCGATCGTGAAGGTCTTGTCGTCCTTCTTCGAGATGTCGTTGGCGCGCGCCATGATCAGCTGCCCGCCAGGATGCACTTGGCCCCAGCGACGGATCGAGGCGACGCAGTCCGCTGCGGTGACGGGGGTGCCGTCGTGCCAGCCTAGCCCGTCCCGCAATTCGAACGTATAAGTCTTCCTGTCGTCAGAGACGTCCCATTTCGCGACCATTTGCGGCTGTGGCATAAACTTCGAATCGAGCGAGAACAGCGTGTCGTAAATCGCCGCGCCGTGGTCGGCGGTGATGTTCGTCGCCGTCCAGATCGGATCGAAAACGCGCAGGTCGCTCGCCTTCACCATATGCACCGTCCGCGAGTCGGCTGACGCTGTCTGTGCTCGCACAACTGATGGGATCGATATAGCCGCTCCGGCGGCCAAGCCTGCCTTCATGAGGTCGCGTCTAGAGATTGCCATATTCCATTTCCCCTTTTTTATCAGTCGCGGGTTGATCCCACGCGATGGAATGCAGATGATGATTTGCGCCTACCCGCTATCGAGATGCTTGGCAGCCACAAGCCACGATCGCAGAAAACCCTTGGCCAGAAAAATAGATTGTCATAGGGCTCTAATTTAGTTTTGATATATGGGGAGGGGCGGCAGCGTGCGTCTTAATCAGCGCCAGATAGAAATCTTCAACGCCATCATGGTGCATAAGAGCGTGACGGCAGCAGCGGCGGTCTTGAGAACGTCTCAGCCAACCGTTAGTCGCGAGCTGCGCGAACTTGAGAAGCAAATAGGATTCGGAGTTTGGGGGGAATTCGGCTATGAGGATTTTCAAACCCTAGCGAAAAGGCCATAACTTTGTCATCAACTGCCAAAGGTACACCCGGCTCATAGCTCTCTGCCACGATCCGGGTGCCTCATAGCCGGCCAATTTCGTCTCTCAGCGCCGGTGAACACCACGAACCGGCGCACCGGCTGTGGACATCACTCCTTGAAGCCGCCGCCCGACAGATGGATCTGAACTATTTGACATAGTATAAGTATGTAGAACCGGTATGGAAGCGTTCGGACGGGACTCGGCTCGCCGAGATGATAGCATACTCTACGGTGGGGATATACGGCAGATCCTTCTCGAACAAGGCGTTGACCTTATCGGCCGCCTGGTGCCGCGAGGGCTCTGTTGCAGCTCCCAGCTGGCGGATCAGTTGCTTCATCTCTGGACTTGAATAGCCCGTGTGGCCGGGCCCAAGTGTCCAGTCGCTGCTAGTGTATAAGTCCGGACTATCACTGAATTCGTAAGAACCGGTAACAAAGATGTCGAAATTTCCATCCTCACTCCACTGCAGCGTCGTGGCTGAATCGGCCATCACGATGTCGGCGTGGATGCCGATCTTCTTCAAGTTTTGTTGCACCACGAGCGCGGTGTCACCATATTCCTCGTTACCGCTGCTGACGATGAGCCGCAGCTCGCATCCGTTCGCGCACTGGGTGCCAGCGAGCAGTTCCCTGGCTCGCTCGACCTCGGTACCTGCCGGAAGGAATGCGTCGTAGTATGTCGAGGAGCTTGCAAACAGGCCGAGCGCCGGCTGATTGCGGCCCGCATAAGCGACCTGATTGATCTGGTTGCGGTCGATCGCAACCGCGATCGCCTGCCGGACACGCACATCACTGAGCACGCTGTTGTTGCGATTGTTCAGATGCAAAAAGTTCGTGCCGATGACGTTATGAGCTGTGCGGACCTCAACCGGAGGGGAAAGTCGGCCGACCTGTTTGGGCGAGATTCCATCGGCGAAATCGATCTCGCCAGCTTGCACCTGAGCGATGCGCGCGGGGGTGTCGACAATCTTCTTGAAGACGAGTGTCTTGGTCGCAGGCTGCGATCCTGCGTAGTTCGGGTTTGCTTGCAAGGTGATCTGGTCCTGACTGAAAGACTTGACCTCGAACTGGCCCGCGGCTGGTAGCGGGGCCCCTTTGTAAAGCTCTTTGCCCTTAGCCTCGATGGACTCCGAAGGGATGATCGCCGATGTCGAGTACGCGAGGATGAACGGCAGGGAAGCGTAGGGCTGCTTGAGGTCGAAGTTGACAGTGAGGTCGTCAGAGGCGGTCACCTTGCTGATCGGGGCGAATGAATAACTCGCCCAGGTCGTCTGGTCATTGAGGTAGTGCTCGAACGACGCGACAACGTCTGTTGCGGTAAGTGCGCTACCGTCGGAGAACTTCAGGCCCGGCTTGAGCTTGACGATGTACCGGTCATCGCCTTCGGGCGTCACCGACTCCGCGAGTCCCATATGGACGTTATTGCCGTTTTCGTCCAGAATGGTGAGCGTCCCTGAGATGAGCTGCATGATGCCGATCTGCGTCCCGGAGCTGTTCTGGCCCGGGTCGAGCGTCGTCGGAATGAGTGGTACGCCAATTCTGAGCGTGTCAGTATTACTGTCTGTGGCGCCGGATGAGCCGCTGTAGGCGGTCACAGCTAGGACAATCCAGAGCGTTAGGAGCCATCCGGCCCCCTTGCGTATCATTGACATGTTTACTTACTCCCCATTCTAGACTTGACGTGTTTCGGTCATTCCCAGGCCGCCGTGAGGCGTGTCATCTGTTTCATCTGGTGCGCATGTTCGGCTCCTTTTCATAGGGTTCCATCTCCAGTGCCGTCACAACAGTGCCCGGTGAGCGCAGGTGAACTTAGACGGCGTAGGTTGGGTAGTTGCACATGGTCCTGCCTGCGAAGATTTAGAGGATTGAGGCGATCAAGCTTCGCGTATAATGGTGGGCCGGCGATTGGAGCAGGTCCGTGGTGAGGCCTTCTTCGACGACGACGCCTTTCTCCATCACTATCGCGCGCTCGGTCAGGTAGCTAACAACGTTGAGATCGTGGGAAATCAGCACCAGGGCCACGCCCTGTTCGTGGCGGAGGTCTTTGAGCAGATTGAGGATCTGCGCCTGCACGGAGACGTCGAGGGCAGAGGTTGGTTCGTCTGCGACGATTACCGAAGGGTTCGCCGCGAGTGCTCGTGCAATCCCGACACGCTGGCATTGTCCCCCGCTGAGGTCGCAAGGGCGTTTATCGAGCGCTACACGGCTGATCCCTACACGATCGAGCAGAATCCGGGCACGTTTGGCCGCATCGGCTTTGGTGGCACCGCTGCAGCACTGGTAGACCTCGGCAACCGTGCTCAGCGCCGAAAGCCGCGGGTTGAGCGCGCTATAGGGATTCTGAAACACCATCTGCACGGCGCGCCGCAACGGATCGCGGCGACGCACCGCACTCCACGGCCGTCCACGTACCGTCACGGTCCCGGTGGTGGCAAGCAGCATGCCGACGAGCAGGCTGGCCAGGGTGGTTTTGCCGGAGCCGCTTTCACCAACGATGCCGATCGCTGCTCCTTCAGGGATAGTCAGGGTGACATTCTTGACGACCGCCGGTCCCATACCGTAGGCGAACGTGACGTCGGAAGCCACCAGAGCGGCCTGTGACGATGGCTCGCTGATATGACCACCGTCTCGGTTCGTCGAGACCTCTCCGATGAGACTCTTCGTAGTCGACGCCACAACGGAACTCTCAGACTCAGCGGGTGATTTTGGCGGGAGGGATCTCATGCGCTTGCGCCCACTCGATCGTCGGTCGTGAGTTCGTGGACGCGGCAGCAGGCCACGACATGGTGGGCATCGAGCGTTTCCAGTGCCGGGACGGAGGCATTGCACTGGGTCAGCGCGTGCGGACAACGAGGTGCGAAGCGGCAACCGCTCGGCCACGCATCTGGGCTGGCTGGGATACCAGGGATCCCGATGAGGCGTTCCGTGCGCCCGATCGCTGGACGGGCTCGGAGCAACGCCTGGGTGTAAGGGTGCCTGGGATGCCGCAGCACAGTTTCGGTGGTTCCGTGCTCGACGACCATCCCGCCGTACATCACGGCCACGGACTGCGTCGCCGCTTTGACGACACCCAAGTCGTGGCTGACCAAGATGAGGCCCATGTTCTCCTCGTGGTTGAGCCGGCGCAGAAGCTCAAGGATTTCCTTCTGGACGGACACATCCAGCGCTGTCGTAGGTTCGTCGGCGATCAACAGATGGGGACGGCCGGCGATCGCCAAGGCGATCATGACCCGTTGCCGCATGCCGCCCGATAACTGGTGCGCATACTGCCGCAGAACGCGTTCGGGTTCGCGCAGCCCGACGCGGTCGAGAAGCTCCGTCGCACGTACCTTGGGTGCAATGCCGCCGTCGGCATCAAGTGCCTTGATGGTTTCGGTCAGGTGGGTGCCGATGCGCATCAGCGGGTTCAACGCCGACATCGAGTTTTGCGGCATAAGCGTGACGACCCGGCCGTACAGCCCCGCCTCAGCGTGCGCCCTCGGTGAGGTGACGTTCCTGCCCGCGAGAGACAAGGTGCCGCGGCTGATGCGTCCACCGAGCACGGCCAGCGATCCCGCGAATGCGCGGCAAGTCAGGCTCTTGCCCGAACCCGTCTCACCGACGATCCCAACCGAGCCTCCCTTGTCGACCTTGAGGTTGACCTGGGAGACCAGCTCAAGGCCAGCGATCTCGATCGCGACGTTCGAAGCATGTAGCAGCGTCTCGGTCATGGCAACCTAGCCCTTCGTATGCTGGAGGCGAGGGAGTCGACCACCAGCATCACCCCGATGCCAAGAACCAGCACCACACCCACGGCGCTCAACGAGATCCACCAGGCATCTCCCAGGTAACCGCGACCCTCATACATGATGCTGCCCCATTCCGGAGTAGGTGGCTGGATACCGGCCCCCAGAAACGGCAACGCAGCAATGAGGGACACCATGAAAAGCGCGTCGGCAACCGCGTAAGTCACCGTGGTGGGCCACACCAATGGCAGCAGGTGACGTGCCACGATCCGAACGTGGGAGAAGCCGAGTAGTCGGGCGGCCGCGACGAAATCTTCCTCTCTGAGGACGCGTGTGCGGGTGCGGGCAAGGCGCGCGTAGATCGTCCAGTTCACCATCCACACGGCCGCGAGTATCGAGGCGCCGCCCGCCGGCAGCGGCCAGACCCGTGTGCCCGCGCCGGTAATGAGCACGATGACGAGGACCAAGATAACGAAAGGAAACGCGATGACACCGTCGGTCAGCCGCATCGCAACCGCATCCACTGTTCGGCGGCGCGACGCGCCCACCATCGTGCCAATCACCGTGCCGAAGACCAGCGGGACTATCACACCGAGCCCCGCGAGCGCGATGTCTATGCGACCGGCGGTGAACACTCGGATGAAAACATCGCGGCCCACCGAGTCGGTACCGAATGGATGCTCACCCGACGGCGGCTGCAGCGGAGCGGCGACCAGGGCGTTCGGATCCGTGCTATTCACGATCGGAATCAGCAGACAGGCGAGCACTACAGCAGAGATCAGCCCCACACCAATGCGCAGCTCGATTCGTGCTGGCCGGCGAACGGAGACGCGGCCGGGTCCTGCGAATTCAGCGGTTTCTGCAGCCATTAGGCACTCCTCCTCAGGCGGGGATCGACAGCGATATTGAGCAGGTCGGCCAGCAGATTGAACACGACCACCGCGAGAGCCGTGAGCAGCGCGATGCTCTGCACGACCGGAAAATCCCGCGTGCCCATGGCTTGAAGCAGCTGGGCTCCAAGTCCGGGCAGCGCAAAGACCGTCTCGACGGTCACCGCACCACTCACCAAAATACCGGCATTGAACCCGACCAACGTGATCACCGGCAACATCGCGTTAGGAAGGACGTGACAAAACACGATGCGGTACCGGGAAACACCACGTGTGCGGGCCGCTTCAACGAACGGCTGCCCGAGCGCATCCAGCGCAGCCTGACGCACCGTGCGCGCGATTAGCGGTCCGAGATACAGCGAGAGGGCGACGGCAGGAAGCCACAGATATTCGAGGTTCGCAGGCCACGACCCGGCCCAACCACCAGCCGGCGCAAGCCCGAACCGCAGCGCGACGACGTACAGCACGATGAGACCGGCCATGAAACTGGGCAGCGCTAGCAGGATGGTCGTGCTAAGCCGCCCGAGCAGGTCTGCCTCTGAGCGGCGCACCATCGCAAGCCATAAACCAAGGGGGACCCCGCCGAGCAGCGAGAAGATAATGGCCATGGCCGCCAGGCTCCCCGTCACCACCAGCGCCGGACCGATCAGCGACGTAACCTCCTGCCCTCGATAAGCGAACGACGTGCCAAGATCGCCCTGCAGCAATCTGCCCAACTCTCCTGCAACCTGCTGCAACACCGGCCGGTCGATGCCGAGCTCGTGGCGAAGGGCGCTCAGCGACTCAGCTGATGCCCTGTCACCAAGCATGGTCTGCGCCGGATCACCCGGCACAACCCGCACCAGCAGGTTGGTGCCGACGGTCACGAACAACGCAACAATCCCGATCTGCAAAGCCCGCACCGCAATTGCACGAATCACCATCATCCTCTCACCCCTTCGCGGAAATGTTCGCCTCCGCGGAAGGCCGTAATCCTGCCTTCGCGCCGATTCGCCGCACTATGCGGTACCCCCCTCGCCAAGTTCGGCGTTGCTGAATGCAAAGTCACGCCACTGTTACGTGGGAGCATCCCCGGCGGGCACAACCGGCAGTACAATACATGAGGGATACTCAGCCTCATGAAATATCGTCTGCTCAGCGAGAGCGTAGCTTGTGTCTTCGCCCTTCTGCAGACCTGTGTTCGGGTTCGGTTCGAACCACGGGAAACTGCTGCTCGTGACTTCCAGTCGAATGCGGTGCCCCTTCTTGAAGAGGTGGCCGATCGACCAAAGATCGATTGTATACTCGTAGACGTCGCCAGGAACGATGAGTTCCTGCGTCGCAAAAGAGTTTCGATATCTGGCCCTGATGTTGCCTGTTGCAAGAAGTGTTGCGTAACCGCTCGGGTCAACGTCAACCAAGGACACGATAAAGTCTGTATCCGGCGCACTCGATGCCGCGTAGATGTGGGCGAAGATACGGCCGACCACTTGAAGCTCGCGCTCAAGCGGCGCGCTTGTGTACACGAGGACATCGTCGCGGCGCTCGACCGGCCGACGGTCCTGCGGACCCGACATATTTGGTTCTAGACCAGTCCAGACACCACCTCCTACCGTAGGCACCGGATCGGCCGGATCATACACAAACCGGTCGGCGGGCTCCTTTACTGGCTTCATCTCGCTGAGCTGACCGTTTCCGAAAAGGCTGTTGGCGTGGCCACCGCTGCGTAGGTAGAAGTTGGTACTGAGCGCATCCGGTACAGGCCACGACGGGTCGGCGCGCCAGCGATTCGCTCCGGAAATGAAGACGTGCACCGGCGGTTCCTGGAACACACCATTGTCCGTGCCTTTAAGCCAATAGTCGAACCACCGGAGCTCCAGTCGGTGAAGATCAACTTCAGCATCCGCCCCGTAGTCTCGATCACCCACCTGTGGATGGGTCCAATTATGATCCCACGGTCCAATTATGAGACGGTGAGACGTCCGCAATTCCTCAGGGCCATAGGCCACCATGCCGAGGTAATTGTTGATCGTGCCCTGCAAATCGCAGTCATACCAACCTGTGATGTTTAGTGTCGGGACATTAACTTTTGGATAGTTCCCGGTGGTCATCTCCCCGACATGATATCGAGCACCGGGGCTACCCAGACGCCAATAGTCATCGTTGTTGGGATGGTCAAAGAAATCACCCCAGATCTGTGATTTCTTCCCGAGCAAGGCCTCGTCCATCGTTCGAAGCGGCAGATGCCGATAAATCCGCTCCCAGTCGACGAATTTGTTCCAAAGGTCGCCCTCGTTCGTCCGCTGCTCGCCAATGACCATCAATCTGATTGCTTGGCTCAGCAAGAGACAACCGTCCCTATTTATGTTTTGGAAATGGTCATCAGCGCTAGCCATTGGGACGATTGTTTTCAGGTACCGACTGCCAAGCATCGCACCCATCCATTGCACCGTGGCGAGATACGAAACTCCGGTCATAGCGACCGCGCCCGACGACCATGATCGTGTCCCAAGCCACTCGATGCAGTCGTGAACGTCGTAGCCCTCGTGGCCGCCCGTGTGCCAGTCTTTAAAAAAGAACAGATATGGATCTCCCTCTGAGCCATATCGTCCTCGCGTATTTACAGAAACAATTGCATAACCGCGGGGAACAAAGTATTTCGCCCGACCGATGATATCACTCATCGGTTTCTCTGGGCTCGCAGTACTATTGTCATACGGAGTAAATATCAGGATGACGGGGAACTGCCCTTCGGCTTTGGGCCGCCAGATGTTTCCCCGAAGATGGATCCCATCGCGCATGGGAATCTCGACCTGATGATAGAAATCTACGTCATGTTCCGGCTGCGAAAGAGCGTGGGTCCATGTGCCTGAGCTATCGATGAACCACGCCCAGGGAACTCCGCGGCGTTGAGCTTCGAGGCGATCGATCTGCGACATTGCTACCTCCACCGCTCAAAATTTCCAGCCGAATCCAGAGCGGGAGCCGCCGTAGGCCTGCCTAACGACCAAAGCGCCCTCCGTTTCGTCGCAAGTGCGAACGATTGTCTTGGCATCAATAAGATCTCACTTTGATGAACCCCGAGGAGGGGAGTCACGTCCACGAAATGCTACCGCTACTTCCAATCTCGGCAGATCATTTCAGAAAACCCTTTGCCAGGAAAATACGTTCTCATAGGGCTCTAATTTAGTTTTGATATATGGGTAGCGGCAGCGTGCGCTGGATCAGCGTCAGACAGAAATCTTCAACGCCATCGTGGTGAATAATAGCGTGACGGCCGTGGCAGCCCGATTAAGAACGTCGCAACCACCGTTAGCCGCTCGTTGCGCGATTTTGAAAAGCAGATAGGCTTTGATCTGTTCAATCGGTTCGGCAAACGCTTTGCGCCGACAAGTCAGTCGTAACTGCGGCGGCGTGGAAGAATTAGCCGGTTGGCTACGGCAATCAAAGGACATAACGCCGCGCACATGCGGATCGCCTGTCTTCCGGCTCCCGCCGAAGCGTTCTTACACGGCGTAGTAAATCGTTTCTGAAAGACCCGTCCGCAGGTCCATCTTACTCCGCCGTCCATCTTACGGTGCACTCCATTCGCGTAGGCGAGGCGATTTAGGCGGTGCAGCCGATATTGCCAGTGACACACTCGTCGTGGTATTTCTCTCTGCCCCACCAGACGAGAATCGACCTTCGGTTGTAGGTCTGCTTCCGATCTTACTCGCTCGAGATCTCCATGTCTGCTCAGGATGACCATTGTCGGGTTTCGCGGGGCAGAATTCGAACGCGGTAGACCTTGCCGAACAACTTCGTGCCCAAGTGGATGTTGGCGCATTTGTCAACCAGGTCGGGCGTCAGCTCCAAGACCTCGGTTACCCCGAGCCCCCGGGTATTGAGTGATCCCGACCCGCGCGACGGCCCTGCCGACATGCTGCCGGATGAGGGCCACGGCTTCATCCGGCGTGCTTGGCGGGGAACCAGCACCACACGACGCCGGATCGAACGGTGTGGATCGAGCGAACCCGCCTCGGCGATGAATCTCTCGAGGATCGCCGGCTTCAGACCGGGATCGGCGCATTGCTGGATGAGGGCGGCGTCGATCATGGGCGGCTCCATGTTCACGTGTTGAAGGCTGTGACGAGCGGCAGGCCGAACAGCCGCGCCCAGGCGATCGTGCTGGCGTTCTGGATGGCGACGATGATAGTACCGGCGGTCCACCAGCCATTGCCGACGGCCACGATGGTGTCGGGCCGGTGCAGCATCGACTGCAGGACGGGCCAGACGACGAGCTGCTCGTAGCAGATGAGCGGCGCGACCCGCCGGCCGGCGAGCTCGACAACGGGATTGGCGAAGAGATGCGCTCGGGCGCCGCCGCCCTGCCCCAGCCAAAGGCGCCAGGGCTGCCACATCGAGACCGGGACCGGCATGCGCTCGCGATAGAGGATGCCGGCCTCATGCGCCGATACTTCGATGAGGACGTTGTCGTAGCCCTGAGGCTCGACGACGGCTGCGCCGGCGATCACGGTGACGCCGCTGCCGCTCAGAGCATCGCGCCAAAGCTGCGCGACGCTCGGCGTCCAGAACCCGAGCGCGCTTTCGGGAAGCACGACGATCTCGCCGCCGTGCTGCGCGGTCCGCATGACCGTGGCGATCAGGGCACGCTGTCGCTCGAGCGTGCCGTCGCGGCCGAGACTTCGCCCCATCTCCAGGTCGACGCCACGGAAACCGTCGGGGAAAGCCGGCTCCGTCCAAAACGCGGCGGACCAGAGCCAGATCCCTCCCAGCGTGATCGCGGCAGCCGGCCATGCTCTCGTCGTCATGACGAGCAGACCGGCGGCCGTGGCTGTCAGGCCAAGCCATCCCCATCCCGGGAACAGCACGCCGGCGGCCGTCAGCGGATGCGCCCAACCCACGATCCCGAAGGGCGGCACTGCCATCAACACGGCCGCCAAAGCAAACCGTGCTGCCTTCACCCATCCCGGACGCTTCGTCCAGAGGGGCGTATGGACGGCAACGAAGGAGAGCGATGCCGCGACCCACAGCAGCAGGCCGGGCCAGAGATCGGAGCCGTAGAAATTGGCGACACCCTGCGGCAGGCCGTGTGACGCGGCCAGGAAATAGGCCGCAGAGACGAGCGCGACCATGACGCGCCCCCGCGCCAATGCCCACAGCGCCGGAAACAGCATCGCCAGCGGCAGCGCCAGCGGGTCGCCGCTCCAGGCAACCACGCCGATGAGCGCGGCGCTCGCGATCAGCACCGCGCCGTGCGCCATATCATGGCTCGAAGGTGAGGAGCGGTTGCGCGCGGCCAAGCAGGCCGCTGGCGGGGATCGGCCCGAAATATCTCGAATCATAGGAGCCTGCGAAATCGGAGTGGAGAAACAGGAAGCCGGCTGGAACGTGTCCGCCGGCGAAGGGTGCAAGCGCCCTGCCCGCGGCATCGCGTGGCTGAACATCGGAACGGGGAAGCGGCTTGCCGTCGACGGAGACGCCAGCGCCGATCGCAATCGCCTGCCCTTCCGTCGCGACGACCGTCTTGATCAGCGGGCTGAACCATCCCGGACAGAGGCCGCGGCTGAGATAGAAGCGATCCCGCGCCATCCGGAGTACCGCGGTATCCGGCGGGCAGATGAAGACAAGATCGCCCACTGCTGCAGTCCGTTCGAGCGGCTCGATGCGCCAGAGGCCGAGCGGATAGCTGCGCGTCAGATTGGTGCGCAAGCCACCGAGCCAAGCGATGGCCGGAAGAATCACGAGGCTCGCCGCCGTGACCGCGATGATCACGATGGCGCGCCGCCGCCTCATTGCTTCATCACCGGCGTCTGGCGCTGCGTCTGCCGCAGGTTTTTCGACTGCTTCAGGGTCTCGGCCGTGCGTTCATGGGCAGCGAGCTGCTGGGCTGTGCGCATGATCGGCCATGCCTCGGCGAGCTTCTGCCGCTCGCCCGGCGCGAGCCCCTCAGCCGCCTTGTCGAACGCCCTGCCCGAGGGTTCGCGCGCTGCATTGGTCAGCAGCGTGCGCTCGCCGAACCGCTCGGCGATCACCTTGTTGAAGCCCTCGATCTCGGCCTTCGCCTCGCGGTTGGAGATCGCGAAGCCGAGCGCCGCCGGCAGGTCGTTGCGGTCGATCGCATCGCGCACGCGCTCGAGCACTTGGATAGCGCCAGGCGACAGCGCCGGGATGTCGATCGAGACGCGATGGCGCTTCGCCTGCTCCTCGGCCTCGATCTTCCGCACGGCCGACTGGCGCAGGCTGAGATAGCGCTCGATGTCGCGCTTCAGCGCCGGGACATTGTGCTCGGCGACGCGCCGGTCCTCGCGATCGGCCTTGCCGGCGAGAAGGCCGGTCCTGCCCTTGAGGGCGCCGAGGGTCTGCGGCTCCGACACAAGCCGGTCAAGCGCCGCTTTCGCCGCGGCTGGATCGGACAGAACCGCGTCGAAATTCATGGCGCGGAACGCGGTTTCCGGATCGGCGAAGACATAGCGGAAGCGCGTGGAAACCTCGTCCCATTGCTTCGAGACGGCGGGATCGGAGCGCAGTTTCTCCTCCACCGTTTCCTTTATCGAGTTGGCGAACAGGGTGACGCCGGCGACCATCGGTACGGCCTCCTTCTGTCTCTGGGTCTGGCGGGGTTCGAAGAGGCCGAGGCGCTCGCCCACACCGCGCAGGCGCTGGGTGAGATCGGCGAGCTGTTGCTTCTGCCGGATCGTCCAATCGACGCGATCGCGGAGCAGGGTGCGAGCCACGCGAACAATACTGAGGCCGCGGTTTTCGGCGAAACGGAGCGCCTGGCGGTAGAGCGTGCCGCGCTCGTAATCGAGCGTGGTTTCCTTGGCGTTTCGCCGGGACAGCACCTTGACCAGTCCGCCATGGAAGCCGAAGGAGCGGCGCCCGTAATAGAGCGTCATGTCCTCGCGGTGCCTGGTCATCGCGACATAGGTCAGATGCCGGTCGAGCGAGAGCGAGGCCAGCACCTTCACCCGGTCGACGGTGGCGCCTTGGGCCTTGTGGATCGTGGTTGCGTAGCCGTGGTCGACGTTGCGGTAGGTCTGCTGGTCGACGGTGACCTGACGGAGCCGGTCGCCCTCGCCGATCGCCGCGACGATGCGGCGGGGCGCGGCCTCGACGATCCTGCCGATCATGCCGTTTTTGACGCCGAGCGCGCTGTCGTTCTTCAGGAACACGATCTGGTCGCCGACATCGAATTTTCGGACGCCGTCCTCCGTGCGGAAGACATGTCCCTCTCCGACGATGCCGCGCGCGACGAGCTTCTCGCGCGCCATGGTGTTGAGCAGGCGCACGTCGCGGCGCAGATGCGCCAGGATGAGCGAGCTCTTCGCGGGATCGTAGTCCCGATCCCAATCCGCGATCAGGCCGGCGACCGCTTCGGCCTTCAAGTCGGAGCCGAGCACCCTGCCCTGCTGCCGGTAGGCCGAGATCGCCTCGGCGATCCGGCCGCGCGCCAAGTCGAGCGAGGCGGTGCGCATCCATTCCTCGCGCTGGCGGTAGATCGTCTCGAGCTCGGCATAGCCGATGCGCTCGACGATCGCCCGGAACGCGGCGCCCGCCTGTATCGGCTGGAGCTGCTCGGGATCGCCGACCAACACCAGCTTGGCGCCGGCCTTCACGGCGGCTTCGACGAACAGCGCCATCTGCTTGGAGGCGACCATGCCGGCCTCGTCGAGGACACAAACGGTTTTTTCGTCGAGCCTGTCCCTGCCTTCTTTCCAGCGCAGCTCCCATGACGCCAGCGTGCGGCTTTGGATCCCCGCTTCCTTCTCCAGACCCTCGGCCGCTTTGCCTGCGAGCGCGCCCCCGACCACGCGGTAGCCGGCGAGCTCCCAGGCCTCGCGCGCGGCCTTCATCATGGTAGTCTTGCCGGCGCCGGCGCGGCCGACCACCGCGGCGATCCCATCCGCCTTCGTCACATGCTCGATCGCCATTCTCTGCTCGGCCGACAGCCGCTCATGGCGCGCGAAGACGCTCTCCAGCACCTTTCCCCGAACGCCATGCGAGCCCTGGTTCGACAGCCAGATCGCCCGCCGCGCCATACCGGCTTCGAGGCGGATCAGCGCGCGCGTCGTATAGCGCGCCGGCATTCTTTCGCCGGTCGCGAAGTCGACGCTTTCGCGCTCGATGCGGAGCAGTTTCGGGCTCTGAAGAATGCGCGCCATCAGCTGCCGGAAGGCGCTGGCATCGTCGATATAGCGATGCAGCACCTTGGCGATGTCGCTCTCGGCAAAGACGCTTTTCTCCGACGAAAGAACATCGAGCACGATCTCCGGCCGGCGCAGGATGCGTTTGCGGTTTTCGGCCTTGCGCTCCTCGAACAGCTCGACGCGTTCGAGCTTCGGAGACCAGCCGGGCTTTTCTCGCTTGCGGTCGATCGCCTTCGTCGCCACGCCGATATGCGTGGTCGGCACCAGATCGATGCCGTGCTCCGCATAGGAGCGCCCGTCGACGCGGATCTCGAAACCGCCGAGCGCCAGATGCTGGTTCTGTAGATCGAGCCAGCCATTGCGCTGCTCCAGGAACTCGGCCTTCTCGCCGGACCAGAGCCGGTAGACGATTTTGCCTGCCTTGTTGCGCAGGACCTCGCCGTCTTCGCCGATGACGGCGACCTTCTTCGGGCCGAATCCGTCCTCGGTGAGCGGCCGCAACGTCGTCATCAGATGGACATGCGGATTGCGCGCGCCGATCCCATCCTGGCCTTGGCCAGGACGGGAGGTATCGGCGCCACCAGGAGAGATCTCGTTGTGATAGACCCAGTCCGCGACCTGCCCGCGCGCCAGAACCTGCTCGGCCACGAACTGGCGCATCAGCGCGATGTTCTGCTCCTTCGACAGTTCGACCGGCAGCGCGATGATGAATTCCTTGGCGAACTGCGCGTCCTCGCGCTTTTCGAACGCCTCGACGCGATTCCAGAAGGCTTCCGCGGCACCAGCGACCGAGCGGTCGGCAATCAGCGCCCTCACCCAGGCCGGCGCATCGGGCGGCAGCAAAAATTCCTCATGGGCGAGATTGCGCTTGTTGGAATAGTCGACGGTGCGCGCCTCGGCCTCGTATTCCATGCGCGCGCAGTGGCGATACGCGGCCGAGAGCACGGCGCTGCGGCCTGAGCCGCGTCCGATGAGCTGGGGCGTGAAATGCGTGATTGCCACGGTGACGGCGCCTCCGACGAGAAACGAACCCGGTGTTC
This sequence comes from Mesorhizobium delmotii, assembly GCF_900149755.1. Lineage (NCBI taxonomy): Bacteria > Pseudomonadati > Pseudomonadota > Alphaproteobacteria > Hyphomicrobiales > Phyllobacteriaceae > Mesorhizobium > Mesorhizobium delmotii. The sequence goes on from NZ_FUIG01000019.1 coordinate 220,263, forward strand.
GTCGGGAGTGGCACGGCCCCGCCAGGGCCCGGCGCCATTCACGTCGCGTCAGCGACGTATTACTGCGCCCTTGGATGCCGCTCCTTCGGAACGGCCGGGATCATCTCAGGCAGCGTCGGCTCCGCCGACTAGTTTTTTTATGAGTGGCGACTGTCCCTCATCCGGGGAAAGCTGGGTCTCAACCGAGCAGAAGCTGAATGCGGAAGGTCGTCCGGAATGAAGAAGCCGTCATCCAAGATCAGGGAAGAAATCGCCCGCTTGCAGGACCAGCTCAAGGCGGCCGAGACGCGCGAGGCAGAGCGCATCGGGCGCGTCGCGCTCAAGGCCGGTCTTGGCGAGATCGAGATTGAGGAGACGGCGCTGCTCGCGGCATTCGAGGACCTTGCCGGGCGGTTTCGCGCTGCCGGCGGGAAATCGACCGGAAAGAAAAATGCCGCTGCGGGCAGGAGCGCCAGCGATGCGACCGCTGCGCTCGCGTCTGGCGCGGATGCGGGCGGCGATCACGAGGCTTGAGCGCATGCGCCGGTCGAGCTCATCGGAAGCCCGCAAGAAGGACACGCGCGAGAAGATCGAGCTCGGCGGGCTGATCGTAAAGGCGGGCCTGCGCTATGAGAAGCGGGCGCTGCTCTTGGGCCTGCTGATCGACGGCGTTGACCGGATCAAGGCCGATGAGGCGGAGCGCGCGAGGCTGCTGGCGATCGGCGCGGAAGCCTTCGGGCGCGACCATGAATAGGGTGCTGCTCGTCCTTGCGCCGGCGGCGCTGATGCTGGCGGTCTGCATCGGCATGACCGGCATTGAGAGCTGGCTTGCGAGCTTTGCAACAAGCGAGAACGCGCGGCTCATGCTCGGAAGGGCCGGCCTTGCCCTTCCCTATGCGGTGGCCGGGCTTGCTGGCGTGATCTTTCTGTTCGCGGCCGCTGGTGCGCATGCGATCCGCTCCGCGGGCTGGAGCGTGGTAGGCGCAGCCGTGGTCGTCGTGGCGCTCGCCGTGACGCGCGAGACCGCCCGGCTGATTGCACTCGCCGATCCGGTGCCCGCGGGCGAGACGGCGCTCTCCTATGCCGATCCGGGAACGGCGGTCGGCGCGACGATCGCGCTGATGTGCGGCGTGTTCGCGCTGCGCGTGGCGATCAAGGGCAATGCCGCTTTCGCGGCGGCCGGTCCCCGCCGCGTCCGCGGAAAGCGGGCAATCCACGGCGAGACCGACTGGATGAGAATGGAGGCGGCCGGAAGGCTGTTTCCTGAAACCGGCGGCATCGTGATCGGCGAGCGTTATCGTGTCGATCGTGATCATGTGGCGGGGGTGGCGTTCGACGCCGACAGTCGCGAGACATGGGGAGCGGGCGGCCGCTCGCCGCTGCTCTGCTTTGACGGCTCGTTCGGCTCCTCCCATGGCATCGTCTTCGCCGGCTCCGGCGGCTTCAAGACCACCTCGGTGACGGTTCCCTCCGCCCTCAAATGGGGCGGCGGGCTCGTAGTGCTCGACCCGTCATCGGAGGTCGCGCCGATGGTGATCGACCACCGGCGCAAGGCAGGTCGCAAGGTGATCGTGCTCGACCCGGCCGATGCCGCCACCGGCTTCAACGCTCTCGACTGGATCGGACGTTTCGGCAGCACGAAGGAGGAGGACATCGTCGCTGTCGCGACCTGGGTGATGACGGACACGGCGCGGCACGCTTCGGCGCGCGACGACTTCTTTCGCGCGTCGGCGATGCAGCTTCTCATCGCGCTGATCGCCGATGTCTGCCTGTCCGGTCATACGGAAAGAAGGGACCAGACTCTCAGGCAGGTCCGCACCAATCTGTCGGAGCCGGAGCCGAAGCTGCGCGAGCGCCTGACGAAGATCTACGAACAGTCCGAATCGGATTTCGTGAAGGAGAACGTCGCGCCCTTCATCGCCATGACGCCGGAGACCTTTTCCGGCGTCTATGCCAACGCGGTGAAGGAGACGCACTGGCTCTCCTATCCGAACTATGCAGCACTCGTCTCCGGCGACAGTTTTGCCACAGACGAGCTCGCCGCCGGCGAGACCGACATCTTCATCGCTCTTGACTTGAAGGTGCTGGAGGCGCATCCGGGGCTTGCCCGCGTCATCATCGGCGCGCTGATGAATGCGATCTACAACCGCAATGGCGAGGTGAAGGGCCGCACGCTGTTCCTGCTCGACGAGGTTGCCCGGCTCGGCTTCCTGCGCATTCTCGAGACCGCACGTGATGCCGGCCGCAAATACGGCATCACCATGACCCTGCTCTACCAGTCGATCGGCCAGATGCGCGAGGCTTATGGCGGGCGCGACGCCACCTCGAAATGGTTCGAGAGCGCCTCGTGGATTTCCTTCGCCGCGATCAACGATCCAGAGACCGCCGACTACATCTCGAAGCGCTGCGGCGACACCACGGTCGAGGTCGACCAGCTGAGCCGCTCCTCGCAAATGTCCGGTTCCTCGCGCACACGCTCCAAGCAGCTCGCGCGCCGGCCGCTGATCCTGCCGCACGAGGTGATGCGCATGCGCGCCGACGAGCAGATCGTCTTCACGGCCGGCAATCCGCCGCTCAGATGCGGGCGCGCCATCTGGTTCCGTCGCGCGAACATGAGGGCCTGCGTCACCGAAAACAGATTCCACCGGAAGGAGATGGCGCAATGAGGCTTCGCCGCGGACCGATGCCGGAGCTGCCGTCGTCAGCAGGAGCATCGACGGTCCGGCCGGACGCACACGCCCCGCGAGATGGATCGTCACGCGCATGCGCGGAGACCGCGGAGCGGGCTCCGGGAGCGACGCGAAGGGTCGCGACTAGAGCCAGATCGCCGCAGGCGGCTCGCCCAAATCCGCTTCAGCTCCAGGTCGCCATTGCTGCCCCTGAGATGCGGGGAAGTTGAACGATGCCCGTAAGACGATCGAAACCGCATCCTGCGAAAACCTCGGAAGCCGAGCAGGGAGGCATGAGTTGAACACCGTCGTCAGATTCCGCCAGAAGAAAAAAACGCGCTTCGGGCAGCCGAAGACGCCGCGCGGGAAACAGTCCGTCTATCGGAAGAGATCATCGCGTCGGAAACTCGGATCGGCGATTGCGAAATTGATAGTCGGCGCACTCGTCGCAGCAGCGGCGTTCGGCGCTTACCAGCTCAGCGGAGCGGGTGGGATCGCTGGTGTGGCGGCCCTCGTCTCGGCACCGCGACAGGACTTGCTTTCGGCTTCGTTTCCGATATGCGGCGAGGGTCCCCGCGTGACCTGCGTGGTGGATGGCGACACGTTCTGGCATCAGGGTGTGAAGATCAGGATTGCCGATATCGACACGCCGGAGCTGAGCCCGCCCCGTTGCGAGGCAGAGCGGACAAAGGGTGAGACGGCGAAGCGCAGGTTGCGGGAATTGCTGAATGCAGGAAAGTTCTCATTGGTGGCCGGCTGGCGCGACGAGGATCGACATGGGCGGAAGCTCAGGACCGTGACCAGGAACGGGCGATCGATCGGCGAGACATTGATCGCAGAGGGCCTTGCACGCCGATGGGACGGCGGCCGGCGGTACTGGTGCGACTGACGCATCAGCGGCGTGAATCGGTCTGCCGGGATCGATTCAGGAAAGTCGTTGGACGGCGCTTCCAAATGAAGCGAGACTCGGGCCAATGTCGAGCAAGGAACCCGGACGCGTTCATCTGCGCCGCGTCGACCCTACACAAAACATGCGGCGCTTCTATGTGCTGGCGATCCAGCCAACGCTGTTCGGAGGCGTTTCGGTCATCCGCAGCTGGGGCCGCATCGGAACAAACGGCCAGTCAATGGTCCAGACATTCGATCAGTCGGAAGAGGCGGACAGCGCCCTGGTCCGCCTCGAGCTGAGCAAGAGGCGAAGGGGCTACCGCGATGCCCAGCCGCCGGAAGCCTGAGGACTCTTTGCGCCCATTTGGCAGCACATGCTGTGAACCATGCGATCGAGCCCGAAGCGGCCCAAGCCGTTCGGGCAAGATTAGATCAATGCTTGCGGTTACTTGAGTTCCGCCTTTAGATCCAGCAAGGCAGTAACCGCTGCTCTCGAGAATTTCGGGACGGCGAGAACGAAATTGCTGCTGATGAACTGGTCGGCCGCCCCAAATTCCGGCAGTTCTCGCAATTCATCATCCGCTATGGCAGATCGAAGCGCATTGCCGATCTGAAGGGAATCGACAAACCGGAACGGTCGGTTGTGAAGCGACCCGACAGACGGAGCAATCGCGCCGGGCACGCCTCTTGCCATTTGCAGCTCGGCGATGAACCAGCAAGCGTCGAAGAGTCCGGCTTCACGCTTCCGCCAGTCCGGAGCCGACAGGATTTGCTCGAGAGTCTCTGTGAGTTCGGGTGCGCAGGGCAATCGGGCAAAGGCCGTGCCAAGCCATTTGGGATAAGGCGCATACTGGCGTTCGACCAGCATGGCGAGGCGCATGATATTTCCGACCATGCGCGCGGCGATTACGCGGGAGCCAATCTCGTCACCGGCATCACCGGTTCGACCGATATAGGCGCGTTCCTCGGCGATGCGTCCCCACTGGGCCGCGAGCTTGTAGAGCCACACGTCACGTGGGAAGTAGCGAAGGCGATCCCTAAGAGCGCTTAGTTCGCCGATGTCGTCTCGAAAAACCGCACCAGCCGTCACGGTCAAAAACAATTGCTCGGGATAGGAAAGCCAATCGTGCGTGGTGACGTCAGCTGTAAACTGCCTCCCGAGAAAGCGATCGCACCAAGCCGACAATGTATATAGTTCAACACCGTGTTCTGATCCCAGCAGACCTGCTCCGGCATCGGCAGCGGACGGACGGACATTGGTGGGGTAGCGAACTGGCCAGCCGTCGAATGTATCGGGCAAGCTGAGGTCCAGGATCCGCATTATCTCCCGGGCTGTCTCGGAAAATTCCGCTTCGGGTAGAAAGATCTGCACGCATGGACCGTAGTCGTGGTCTGCGGACATATCAGTGTCGTAGCCAAGCACCTCCGACCCGAGGCCGATTCTGGCCGCCGCGTGGGGCAGTTTGGGAAAATGCTGTTGGAGAATTGGTGCAACGAGGCTTTCGTAGAACCGTTGCGACAAGCCAATGCCAACGCCATGAATCATCGATGACCTCGCAGATATTGGTCCAGCCCAGAGCAAGCCTCGGCGAACAAGGAAGAGCACAGGGGGTTCATTCTCATTCAGCCCTGTGGCACCTTTGCTCACCCGGCAATGCACCGCTTCACGATAAGACCATGCCCGAGATACCCCCTTACGAAGACAGCCCCCCGAATGTCGACGCGATAACCGATTACGACTGGCGCCACAGGATCACTTATCTGCGCCTCTTCGACGCAGCGCGGGACGGGGCCGACTGGCGGGAGGCTGTCGAGATCATTTTTGGGTTCGATGTCGATGCCCACCCGGAACGCGCCAAACGCATCTATGATAGCCATTTGGCCCGCGCGCGCTGGATGAGCGAAGTTGGCTATCGCTATCTGGTCCAAGGCCGTTTTGTGCAGTGACCATAATTGCGGGAGGCAGCGATTTTCACACCGGCATGGGGGGCCGCAGCCCTTGTTTCTCCGACGGGATCAGACTGGCTGCCGCTTCAACGGTCGAATTGAAGTCAATCGGTGCAACTCTGATGAAGCCGATGAGTGGACGTCTCAGGTCCAGAGGGTGATGGAAAGCGGTGAAAAGCCCCGCCCGGTCAACCTGATCGGTGACGTCAAAGGCAAAAGAGCGTTGATCGTTGATGACGAAATCGCTAGCGGCGGCACGCTGATGGAAGCAGCTGCGTTCGTCTTGAACCGGGGAGCTATCTCCGTTGAGGCGGCGGCAGTGCATCCTGTGCTTTCCGGCGCAGCAACGTCAAAGATCGCCTCCTCGCAGTTAGCTTCCCTGGTGGTTACTGATACGCTTCCACTATCGCCCGAAAGCGCATCGGCAAAATCGAGGTCTGCTCGGTCTCGTAACTGTTTGCTCATGCGATTCTAGCAATTCACAACGGCTCAAGCATCTCAAGCCTATTTCGCTAAAAGATATGGTTTCGCCTTAGTAACGGAACGACATCTGCCCTTTGGGAATGCGGATACGAAAGCATTCCCGTCAGAATGAGAGAGCGGAACTACTTTGTCCTCGCCGTCAGCCACAATCTACACAATCTGTCGTGAAACTGTCAGGGTAAGTCGCTGTATGTGCTACTCGGCAATCTCGGTCAAATTTCCGCGTGGCGCGGCACCTTGGGGTGGTTTACCAGCGAAGAGAAGATGGCCGCGCGGGAGGCTCTTGCCCGAGTTGGTATTTCCGAGGTTGCCTGGCAGCGCGCATCAACATTGTCAGGCGGCCAGCAGCAGCGCGCGGCAATAGCGCGCACTCTGGTGCAGCGCTCCGATGCGGTCGGTGATCTTCGGGCGGCATATAGCTTTTCGCGACTACTTGCGCGCCAATCCCGACGTGACGAAAACATATGGGCTTCTCAAGAAGCGCCTTGCCGACAGGTTCGGCTCTGATCGGGAAGGCTACAGCAACGCCAAAACGGCGTTCATCGCTGAAGCGCTGTCAAAGCGATCGCGGAACTCCTGACTTCCCGGCCTGGACTACGAGCTGGAAGGCGTGGCTTTAGGCGAGGGAAAGATCTTGCGACATCTGAGGGCTCCATTTAGAGCGGGCCAATTTCCCGCTCGATGGCTCCTCAAAGGTCGGGCTCCGGGCACGATCACCGCAAAGGCGAAACCGGCGCGGCTGCAGCTTGCTAGATCCCATGGGTGGAGGACGGCCAGCGGTTCTGCAAAATGAGGTTGCTGGACAATCAACGTACCTTGGAGGCGACCGCGCTATGAACGCAACTGTAAATCCTGCGCCCATCCAGACCGATCTAGGCGCCATCTTCGTTTCGCTCGAACTCAGCCGCTCCACGTGGTTGGTGACCTCGTTGTCACCGGCAAGCGGAGAGAAGATGTCAAAGTTCTCGGTCATTGCCGGTGATGCTGCGGATCTCCTCTCACGGATGTCAGTCCTTCGGGATAAGGCCTTGCACAGAACAGGGCGTGCTTACCCGATCATCACAATCCAGGAGGCCGGTCTGGATGGCTTCTGGCTCCATCGTTTGCTGACGAGAGAAGGGATTGAAAGCAATGTCGTAGATCCAGCGTCGATCACAGTATCCCGCCGGCGGCGGCAGGCTAAGACTGATCGACTTGACGGCGAGACGCTCCTGCGAGCTTTGATGGCACATAAGCGAGGTGAGCCGCGCGTTTGCGCAATGGTGCACGTCCCATCACCCGAGGAAGAGGATCAGCGGCGAGTTTCCCGCGAGCGCAAGACACTGACCGGTGAGCGCGTTACACACGTAAATCGGATCAAGGGACTGCTGTATTCACAGGGAATATCGGGCTACGAGCCGCTGCATAAAGACCGCCGCAAGCGCCTCGACGAGTTGAAGACTGGAGACGGGCGCGACCTACCTGTCCACCTGAAAAGACAGGTCAGCCGAGAGCTGGATCGCCTGGAGCTGCTGCTCGAACAGATCAAATCTGTAGAAGCCGAACGCAATGCGCTCCTTGGGTCTCAGGTCAAGAAAGCCAACCAGCCTCAGGTCGAAATGCTCCTGGGCATCAAGGGAATTGGCGCTGAGGTCGCAACGATTTTGTGGACGGAGGCACTATATCGCCATTTCGATAATCGCCGCCAGATAGCCTCCTACGCGGGTCTTGCCCCTACGCCGTGGCAAAGCGGTTCAATCGATCGGGAACAAGGCGTGTCGAAGGCCGGCAATCCCCGACTCCGGGTCACGCTTGTTCAGACGGCTTGGCTCTGGTTGAGGCATCAGCCGAATTCCGCGCTCTCCAAGTGGTTTCGCGAGCGTACGCAAGCCAATCATGGTCGTCGGAAGAAATCGACGATCGTGGCGCTGGCGCGAAAATTGCTCGTGGCACTTTGGAAGTACGTGACATCAGGTGTGCTGATGGAAGGCGTCATCACAAACAAAGTCTAAGTTCTCGATCCTTCTCGAAATCTACCGGGACCTGATCAGTTCTGGCAGATCCAGGTCGACGAACCGGGGGTCCGCATGGCTAACCGCCGTTTTGCTAGAATGGTCTCGTCGTCCTGAGCCTGGCCGCCGTATGCGGGATATTGGTGCCGCCGAATTTTAACGGCGACCGGATGTGAGGTTGATAGGCTCAGCTGTGAGCCGTGTCATGGAATTGGCTCAGACCTGGGTTCTGAAATTCTCCGGAGGTTAGCATGCAGCATTGATAACAAACGTCCCATGTGAGCGGACCCCTTTAGGGGTTGGATCGTGGAAGATCCGGGCTGGACCAGGAAGCCATCTCAAGAGAGCGGGGATTGGGCTGCGGGCCGAGCCCGCGTGCCGCCCAATCGGCTCGCACATTGAACACGAGCTGGACTTGGCAGATTTCCACCACGAGGTCCCTTTCCAGATGTTCGAGTTCCGAGGCGGGACACGCGCAGCAGCCGCCCGCAGTCGAAGCCGAAAGTTTGTAGTTGTCTTCGACATGCATTGCGAATGGCACGATCGAGCCTGTTGCGGACATCAGCGGATTTGATGCTTCTGCCATTCCGGCTCGACAGGCCGAAACAGCCAGAGGCCACCGCAGAGCGCCGTCAGATAGACGACCGCTGCTGCCCCGAATAGACCCTGCGCGCCGAGCGCATTCATCATGCCGCCGGCGACGGCGGGGCCGATGACCGCAGCCAGAGCATAGACAGAGGCAAGGGCGGCGGTGGCCGCCGTCAGCATCTCAGCCCGGAAGCGGTCGCCGATCAGCGCGAGCCCAGCGGTGTAGAGCCCGTAATTCGCGCCGCCCCAGACCAGCATCAGCCCGGCTACGGGCCAGAACCCCATACCTGATCCGTAGACCAGCGGCAGGGTACAGGCGAGCGATAGGCCGCAGCAACCCAGCACCGTGCGGCGGCGGCCAGCCCCGTCCAGCGCCAGCCCGATCAGCGGCTGACCGATCACCAGGCCGACATGGAACACCGCGGCGAGCAGCACCGCCTGCGAGACGTCGAAATCGCGATCGAGCATGATAACCGGCATGAGGCTGATGGCGATGGCATCAATCATCGACGCGATAAAGAGAAAGCCGAAGGCTAAAGGAAAGGCTGTGAGGGCCGACACGATGTGGCGCCCCGATCCCGACACGACCAAGCGGCTCACCGGCCGTTCCACCGCAGCGAACGGGATCAGCGCCATCAGCGCTATCGCGGCGCAAACGAGGAGAAGCGCGGCCGGGCGGTCGGGCATCAGCGCGATCATCGCGGGACCGAGTACGAAACCGAGGGCATTAGCAGCGGTATAGACGCCCATGATCCGCCCGCGCCGCTCGGGCGCCGCGGCGGCGTTCAGCGCCGTTTCGGCGACGATGAACATGAGACCTGCACCGCAGCCCAGAATCATGCGGGCCGCGAACACCGGCCAGAAGTCCCGCAGGAAGGCCAGTGCAACGAGCGCCCCCGCCAGCAGCCCCACACCTGCCTGCGCCGCTCGACCCGCGCCCAACCGGCGGGCGAGGCCGGGCACCAGCACCACGCCGGTCATGAGGCCGAGGCCGGTCGCTGCCGTATTCAGGCCATTTAGCGCGCCCGACACGCGATCCGAAAGCAAGAGACCCAGAAGCGGGTAGGTGGTGCCCATCGCGAGGCCGTAGATCGTCACCCCGAGGATCAGGGCGACCATCATCCGGGTTTGGGGGTTCTGCGGTCGGGTCATGGCATCCTCCTGGCGATGGGGTGTCAGTGAGATGCCGCGAAGTGAGATTTCACTCAAACGATATTTTTTGCCGCAAGCGAACGCTTTTGTTATGCTGGTCTCATGCGCAAACTGCCGAACCTCAACGCCACCCGCGCCTTCGAAGCAGCTGCCCGGCATGGCAGCTTCGCTGCGGCGGCGGACGAACTGGGCGTCAGCCATGCCGCCGTCAGCCGACATGTGCGCAATCTGGAGATGGAACTGGGCGTGGAACTCTTCGAGCGTCATGCCCGCCATGTCGTTCTGACCGGCGAAGGCAGCCTTTTCGCCCGCACCGTCGCCCGGTCCTTCGCCGATCTGGCGCTCGGCGTCGGGCGCCTGAGGCGCGGCACCGCCAAGGGAACAGTGGTTCTGGATGTGGAAACCGATCTGGCGGTTGTGTGGCTCATGCCGCGGCTGACGGCGGAGGCGCTGGACGCGCTGCGGCTCAACGTTGATCTGCGCTGCCGCCCGGATCCGCCGCGCAGCCTGCCCGGCGATGTCGACCTGGTGCTGACCTGGGGACCGGCTGCGCTGATCGGCTTTCGCTCCGAGCCCTTCCTTGATCTCAACGCATTCCCGGTCGCCTCGCCTGCATTGATCGCCAAGGGCCCAGATCCGGTCTCACCAGACTTCTACGCGGCGCACAGGCTGATCCACGAGCGCGGGCTCTACTGGTGGCGGCGCTATTGCGAAGCGGCAGGCGTCATTCTGGACGATGTCGACAACCACCTCTTCTTCAACCGCACCCATCTGTGCATCGACGCGGCGCTGCGCGGCCTTGGCATTGCCATCGGCGACCATCTCTCCTGCGGCCAGCATCTGCGCTCGGGGCGTCTTGTTCAGCTTCCCGGCCCGGTGCTACCGGGACGGGAACAGTATCATCTGTTGACCCCTGACACGCCGCACCTGTCAAGGCCAGCGCGGCAAATGCGCGACTGGTTGAGGAAGGCGGCGCAGAACTGAAAGCGATTGCGGGCAGAATATGCGGAAGGCCCCGCCTCGCGGCGGGGCCGTGCGATCCGCCTCTCAGAAGGGGATCTCGTCGGTGTCCTCGCTCTGGTTGCCGGCGCTGTCGCGCTGCTTCGGCCAGGCGAGGAATTCGACGCCGTCGGCGATGATCTCCGAGCCGTAGCGCTCGACGCCCTCGCTGTCGGTCCACTGCGTGTAGTGGATGCGTCCGCGGACCGCGACCTTCATGCCCTTCACGCAGTGCTTCTGCACCGTCTCGGCAAGCCCGTTGAAGCACTTGACGCGGTGCCATTCGGTGTCCTGCTCGGCATAGCCGTTCTCGCCCTTGACGACCTTGCCGTCGACGCGGCGGGGACGGGAGGTTGCGAGCCGGAAGTCGGTGATCCTGGTGCCGCCGCGGGTGGTCGCGGTTTCGGGGTCGTTGCCAATGTTGCCGGCGAGAAGAACGATGTTGGTCATTTCCTGTCTCCATTTTGCTCGTCCGGGGGAGAAGTCCCTCCGAACGAGACCCGGCCAAGGCCGTCGGGAGCCGCCTGCAACCGGAGCGGAACGCACGAGGCTTGCCCCCAAGGCCCGGAGTGGTGCGGGCAGGCGCGAAGCGCCAACACGGTCCGGAGCCGCGGGGGTTGCGGCCGGAAACCGAACGGACTTAGGGGCTTATTTCGTTTCGGAGGGATTTTTTTCCACTGGCAGCGGAACCGGAGACGGGATGACCGCGGACGATTGACGCCGGTAACGTCGGCAACGCCCCTCAACGCCGGGGCGCGGCGGAGCGGGCCTCATCGCTTCCGGCGACCTTCCGATCCCCGCCTGATCGATGGCAGCTGTGGTTCGCCGCAGGCCGAAGGCAATGCGCCACGCGCTCGGCGGAATGGCGAGGTGCCGAACGCCTCCACGGGAAGGGCGAACGGAATCCCAGTCCGCAGATGCAGCCGTTCGCATCGGGAAGGCGCGCCGGCGCGGTGCGGAACCGTCCGCGATCAAGCCAGGCCTCCGTCGCTCGCCGGCGGGCTCGCACCAGCCCGACACGACCTTGCGACAGCCTATCCTGCCCATGCGCGGATTCGGTCCCGCTGCGCGATGCTGCCAAACGCTTCGACCGACCGTTTCTGGTCAGCCGATCCATTCAGTGACCATGCGGGACAGTGACAGCTGTTCATCCGCATCCCGGCCGTGCGCCAAGGCGGCGACCAGGGCCAGGAGGGATCAGCGCTGCGCGATCATGGTGGCCGCGCCGGCGCGACCGTGATGGCGCTTTACTGCAGGGTGTCGCGGTCGCCGGCAAGGAGTTTTCGGTAGCCGGTTGTCGTCATCCATTTTGCCCGTCTCAGATGCTCTTCCCAACAATGGCGGGTGCGCTCTGGTTCGGCCACAGGGTCACGGTGAAGGACAATCCGGGCGACTTCGCGCCAGTCAGCGCCATCTGCCTCCGCATCGAGAAGACGCATATAGGTCACCTTGTGCCGGTCATCGTAAGGGGTGATGTTGTCGGACCACGGCACTTCGTCAGCAACATCCGGGTCTAGCTCAGGCATCTGCTCTCCTTCTCCTGCGTGCTTATTATTCCGTCCACAAAATCCCAAACCCTGCGACGATTTTTTGCGCCTGACTGCTGCGACGTAAGGCTTCAGGATTTTCGCGACAAGTCTAGAACAGCCTTTGCAAAGGCTTCGGGCGCTTCATGCGGCAGATTATGGCCGGCTCGCGGGACAATCCGCCGCTCAAACAGCGGCTTGAAACGTGCCGTCCGAGATCGCGCGGACATAATATCCCTCGACACTCGGGCGGACCGTGAAGGCCCCCGAGATCGTATTCGCGGGCAATCGAACTGATCCGGACTCCGAAGACGGACAGTGTTGCAGCCTGGTTGGTGCCGCCGGAAACGCCTATCGGAATGGCGTTCCCGTCGCAATCAGAGCTTCGATCTCGAAAGTGGACGCAAGGGAGCATCAGGCCGCCTCCCCCATCGTCTCTGACTGCGGCTGCAGTCCGTGCAGATAGGCGACGGCGCGCTGCGCGTGCGCTGCGGCCGTGAAGATCGCCCGCTTGTCCGACCCGAGTACGGTCAGCCAGCTTTGAAGGTAGGACGCATGATCCGGCCTCGGCTCCAGTTCCGGAACGATGCCGAGGTCAGCGCAAATGAGCGCTGATCCGATCTCCACCAACAATTCTTCGCGCGCGCGGTCCGTGCGATCCTTGTGGTAGCGGCTGAGATCCCTGTTCAGACGACGAGGAGCTGCTGTCCAATGTAAATTTTCGTGGGCACGGACAGCGACGAAAGACGCCATCTCCTTAAAAAATTCCGGGCGCGGCAATTGGATGTGGTCGGATGATGGCGAGTAGAACGCCTTGTCACCGCCATAGCGCACGACTGCCCCGGTGTTGTCGAAAAAGCGATCGGCATTTTCGATCCGTTCGACGGGCCTGGCCGTGGGATCCGCTGCTGTGTAGTAATGCGACGGCAGCTCCTCGATCTGGTCCGCGCAAAAGACCGTATAGGTTTTGAGGTACGCAATGCCGCGCTCGACCTCGTCGCCATTGGCGTCGATTTCGGTCTTGCTGAAGCTGCCGGCATAGACAACTGTGGTGCCGGTTTCGCCCTTGCGGACATGGCCGCCCAGTTCGACCGACTGCTTGAATGTCATCCAGTAGGGTGAAACAAAGCCCCGTGCGACCGCTTCGGACCACAAAAGCAGCGTGTTTATACCCTGATAGGGCAGCCCATTGTGGCGCAGCGGCCTGTTGACGCTGCCACTTTGATGACCCGCACTCCAAGGCTTGACCCAAGGGCGCACGCCATTTTCGAGATCGGCGACGATCTTCTCGGTTATCCTCTCGTAGAGGTCTGCCCGCGATCCTTTTTCTTTTCTGCTCATTTTCCTGAACCTCCATTCTGAAGGCCGCGCCCATCGCGGCCCCGTCACGGCGGTCCGTCAGCCGGGGCGATCAGGAGGCGCGGGCACCCGACCGGGGTCCCCACCGCGCTTGCGCGATGGGGTGGTCCTGGGCCGAAACGACAGTGGAGGACGGCGCAGCCGTTGCGCGCGGCGCCGGACCCGGCAGGAGCGACGTCCGGGACGGGGCGCGAAGTGCGGACAGGCGCGAAAGCGCCCTGCCTGGCGGGCGCGGTGCGCTCGACGCAGGCAAAGCGAAGGCCGGTTCAATGAACCGACCTGGCTCCCTCGAAAGGGTTGTATTCGTAGAGCGCTTCGACCTCGGCGTCGTTGAGTTCGTCGGCTGGCAGGACGCCGTTATCCTGACT
>NZ_FUIG01000111.1:0-409 GCF_900149755.1 Mesorhizobium delmotii
CCTTCATTTTCTGGAACGACGAGACCGGGGCGATCAATCCGACATCGACACCATTCGTAACAAATATGGTCGGTCCTAGCTGCTGTTGCATCGTGGTATCAAGAGTGATGAGCCCCTCATCTGCCGGACATCGCATCATCGGGGGCTCTAGTGGCCCACCACGAGTGCCAATACGACTGAGAGCCCGACGTTCAGGTTGGATTACCCGCGGGCTCTACGCCGATAACATTCTGCTCCGCGTCCGTCGTGAACGTTCCCTTCGATTGATCCAATATTACAAGCACGTTGCCGAAAGGGTCACATACACGGGCGCATCGTCCGATCGCGATGTCGAACGGCGGTTCCACTGCCGTTCCGCCCGCTGCCAAAAATTCTCGAAATGCCGTGTCCACATCATCAACCAGAATAT
>NZ_FUIG01000003.1:0-275 GCF_900149755.1 Mesorhizobium delmotii
GATGGTTTTGCGCCTCTTGCCGCACAACCTTTCGCTGGCACGCCGATTGCATGGGACACGGTGAAGGATCCGTTACGACCAACAGCGGTATCGCAGTCTCCGGCCGAGGGGGTCTACATGAAACTTGCTCGAACGATCCAAATCAATGCAATGGACCCTGAATTGCTGAGTACTATCCCTCCAATTCAAGCTTGGCCCCGTCCGTCACGGGTGCCGCTGTCATTTTCCCAGCAGCGGCTTTGGTTTCTATCGCGTCTAGGGGCCGGCAGCGAGGT
>NZ_FUIG01000022.1:0-77581 GCF_900149755.1 Mesorhizobium delmotii
GATTGGGAAACCTATCAACTCCGTAGCCGACTTCGTCTAGCGCCGCGCTTTCGGCGGCCCAGCCTTCACCCACTACCCTTGGTGCCCTTGCCAGCCCCAAACCTCAACCCGTCCATCAGCAGCGACACCAGCCGGCGCGAGCGGTCGCGCCAGTCCTCGGTGTCGGGCGCCTGAATAGATGCCGCCCAGCGCGTGCAGTACGTCGGAGGCGTCGCTGCTGATCGAGCCATCGGCGACCGCCGCTTAGATCAGCTGCCGCAAAGTCGCAGAAAATGCGGACTGGAACTTGGGTCGCGACGAGGTCTAAATGTTCGCGGATCGAAACGGCCGAGCCTTCATTGGTCGCGGTGATTTCTGGCAACTTCGCCACCTCCCGTAAGCCATCTTGCATCGAACCAGCGGTCCGCCGGCCCGTCATAGGGCAGCCGGGTGACATCCCAGTGGCTGACGAAGCGCGCGTAGGCGTCCCACACCGGTGGACCGCCGCCGATGAAAACGACACGGCCGGCAAAGCGTTGGAGCGTGTCCTCGGGATCCATGCTGGAGCGAACAACGACAAGTTCCCGATCCGCGCGAGCAAAATCCGGAACGCTCGCGATCGTCTTGGGGCCGGCGAGCAAGACGTGTCCTCTCGTGACGTCGAAAAACCGTGCAACGTCGGCGACGAACTCCGGCGACCGGTTGCCTTCCCAGGGAAGGCGCCCATCGAGGCCAATCTGCCCCGCTTGGCCGATGGCACAGACAACCCTAACGACAGTCTTCTTCATGAGTACTCCACCGATAGCCGGTCTGATCCCATTAGCGACGTTTGCACGTCATGCGGCGCAACGTGTTTCAGTAAGGCGTTGCGTCTGGCAACCGCCTCAAACGCTAATATTTGCCTTCATCTCTCAATCGATCGCGCTGCTCGTTCGCCGTGCATCTTCACGTGATTTGAAGGGGCCAAGGACGCCGGTCGCGACCCTCGACGTTCACTTTAATATACCAGCGGCCGTCCATCTCCTCGACGTCGATCGCTGTCTGCGGACGCTTCGGCAATGAGATGGCACCATTTTCTGTTAGCCCAACGTGAGAAAAGCATTTCGCGGCACTTCGGGCAAATGCGGCATAGCAAGGTTGCAGCGGTGTTCGGGTGCCGAACGATCTCCGAAGCGCCTAATACTTTAGTTGTAATCTCTCATGTGTTTGATATCGTGACGACGGGAGGAATTCAGATGGCAGTGGAGTGCACATCCGCGCCCCATATGGGCGTTTTTTCAACCATTGAACTGGATCTCTTGAGGGGTGTGGTTCGGGAAATTTTGCGGTCCAGCCAAGCGGAGCTTGACAACGAGGACGCCGAAATGATCGCGCGCGCGGTCATCGCAACCTATAAGGACGGCGCCTCGGGTCGCGAGGAATTGCTTGAAGCCGCCCGGATTGCCGCCAGGCGCTGCGCTCTCGACCATTTTTACGATCGAGCAGTCGGCTTGTTCGCATAGGATTTCGCACCGGACGCAATTCAGCGCGGAGTTGCTCGTTCTTGCTCCGCTGGCATGTGCGGGGGGCAGTGCTAAAAGATGACGAGCGGGTTTACGGGCGACCTGTCGTCCCGTGTATTCGCCGTGGCGCAATTGTAACGAAAAGTTCCCAGCGCTGGCATTGGCACTTATGAATGACGTGTGGCTGTTGCTGTCCGCCGGTTTTCTAAGCTTGATGAGGCTAGGGAAGCAAAATGAGCGATGCGGACGAACACCTCGATCTGACGGAGATCAACGCCGTCCGCAGGTTGTTGACCTCAAAGCCACGACCGGTGGACTGGGACGAACGCCGGGCGCGGCTCGACGAGGTTGGTTCGGTGTGGCCGATTGCGGACGACATCCGATGCGAGGATGCGGTTTTTGACGGCCTCGAGGGAGAGTGGTCGCTAGCGCCTGAGAGTGACAGGGATAAGGTTCTGCTCTTTTTCCACGGTGGTGGCTACTGCTCCGGCTCTCTCCAAAGTCATCGTCGAATGGTGACCGAGGCAGGTCGAGCAATGGGAATGCGCACCCTCGCGTTCGACTATCGACGCGCACCGGAACATCCTTTCCCTGCGCAACATGAAGACGCACTCACCGCATGGCGCTTTCTGAGCCGGCAAGGGATCGCGCCGGATCGCATCGTGATTGGCGGAGACAGTGCGGGCGGCAACCTCACCCTGTGCTTGGTCAGTATATTGTGCGCGGCAGGGGAGCGGTTGCCGCGATGTCTTTGGCTGGTCTCGCCCTGGACGGACCTTTCGATGTCCGGCGCGACACTATCAACTAAGGACATGATCGACCCTATCATCCACCGGGCGTATTTGGAGGAACTGGCCACCGCCTATGTTCCCCATGGCGTTGGTCGGCGCGATCCCCTGATCTCGCCGTTGTTCGCCGATCTGAGCGGATTTCCCCCAATGCTGATACAAGTCGGTTCGGCCGAGACGCTGTTGTCGGACGCAACTCGGCTCGCGGAAGCCGCTGGCGCGGCTGACGTCAAAGTACGTCTCGAAATTTGGCCGTATATGATTCACGCTTGGCCGGTTTGGAATGCAGGATTGAGTGCCGGTCGCCGCACTCTTCACAGCGCGGGCATGTTTGTCCGCGAATATTTATAACCCTGGGTGAGGCAGCTGCTGCCGCAAAGCGGACTTCGTCCCCAGCGCCGCGCTTTCGGCAGCCCAGCCTTCACCCGCCCTTCGCGGACTTGCCAGCCCCAAACCTCAGCCCGTCCATCAGCAGCGAGACCAGCCGGCGCGAGCGGTCGCGCCAGTCCTCGGTATCGGGCGCCGAATAGATGCCGCCCAGCGCGTGCAGAACGTCGGAGGCGTCGACGTCGCCGCGGATCGAGCCGTCGGCGACCGCCGCTTCGATCAGGTGCCGCAAGGCGAGTGTCACCCGGCCGGACATGTCCGAGAACAGGGCTGAATTGGTGTTGAGCAGGATACGCAGGCTCGTCGCCAGCCCGCGCTTGGTGGCGATGTAGTCGACGAAGCGCTGCATCCACTGTTCGAGCGCAACGTCGGGCGGGTGGTGAAGAGCGAGCTCGTCGGCGGCCGCGCACAGGCTTTCCACTTCGCGCCGGTAGACCACCTCGACCAGATGCTCGCGCGTCGGAAAATGCCGGTAGAGCGTGCCGATGCCGACGCCGGCCTGGCGCGCGATCTCCTCCAGCGAGGCATCGGCGCCATGCGTGGCAAAGGCCGCTGCTGCTGCCTCGACCAGCGCGTCGCGGTTGCGCTGCGCATCGGCACGCAGCGGTTTTGCCGCTGTCGCGTCGGGCTCGTCTTTGGCGGTTGCGGGCGGCTGCGAAGCCAAAATTTTCTCCACTGCAAATACGGGGCTTGAACCGGACGGGTCCACTCCCCACGTGATAAACGGAGGCGCCTCCGTTTTAGTGGAGCACCTTTATCATATAACCAGGGGACCGGTATGTCACGTGTCGAGAGCTTGCAAGGCGGCGAGAGCGTGATCTCCCCCCTCGAGGGGGAGATGTCGCCGAAGGCGACAGAGGGGGTCGGTTCGACCGGGCACGACCTCCTGCGGCAGATGGCGCTCTATGCGAGGCGACCCCCTCTGGCCGCTTCGCGGCCATCTCCCCCTCAAGGGGGAGATTATGCGCGCCGCCGCTTTCGCCGAGCTTCCCCGGCCTTGCCGCTCGCCGGCCAGGCACCAGATCATCCCCCTTCGCGTCAAGCAACTGGAGCCAGACGCCCCATGACAAGCAAAACCCGAATTCCCATCCAACTTCAAATCAACGGATATCTTCATGAACTGGAGGTCGAGCCGCGCGTCACGCTGCTCGACGCCTTGCGCGATCATCTCGGCCTGACCGGGACCAAGAAGGGCTGCGACCAGGGCCAATGCGGCGCCTGCACCGTGCATGTCGACGGCCAGCGTGTCCTGGCCTGCCTGACGCTCGCCGCCCAGGCCGAGGGCAGGGCGATCACATCAATCGAAGGGCTCGCCAACGGCGACGGCACGCTGCACGCGGTGCAGGCCGCTTTCCTCGAACAGGACGCCTTCCAGTGCGGTTACTGCACGCCGGGCCAGATCATGTCGGCTGTCGCCTGTATCCGCGAGGGCCATACCGGCTCGGATGACGAGATCCGCGAATATATGGCGGGCAATCTCTGCCGTTGTGGCGCCTATCCGCACATCGTCGCCGCCGTGCGCCAGGCGGCACTGGAGGTTGCGTCATCCATGGAGACCGCGTCATGAGGGATTTTTCGTATCTGCGCGCCAATTCCGTCGATGCGGCACGCCGGGCGGCGGCGCTGCCGGGTGCCATGCTGCTTGCCGGCGGCACGACGCTCATCGATCTCGCCAAATGCGGCGTCACCGAACCCGAAACCGTGGTCGACATCACCCATCTCAAGGGACTGGATGGGATCACGGTCGATGACCGGGGCGCCACGATCGGAGCGTTGGCAAGGATGAGCAACGTCGCCGACCATGCCGACGTCAAGAGCCGGTTCCCCGCCGTGTCGGAAGCGCTGTGGCAGGCGGCCTCGGCGCAGCTCCGCAACATGGCGACCATCGGCGGCAATCTGATGCAGCGCACGCGCTGCCCGTATTTCCGCGATCCGGCGAATTTCCCCACCTGCAACAAGCGCACGCCCGGCAGCGGCTGCTCGGCGATCGGCGGCGTCACCCGCGGCCATGCCGTGCTCGGCACCAGCGAAGCCTGCATCGCCACCTATCCCGGCGATCTGGCGACAGCGCTCGTTGCCTTCGACGCGATCGTTCATCTCGGCGACCGCCAGGTCGCGGTCGACAACTTTTTCCTGGCGCCGGGTACTACGCCGGAGCGCGAACATGCGATCGCGCCAGGCGAGATGATCACCGCGATCAGTATTCCTGCTTCCGCCGCCGCCAAACGCTCGACTTATCTGAAGGTCCGCGACCGGCAGTCCTACGAATTCGCCGCCGCGAGCGCCGCCGTCGGCATCGAGTTCGAGGCTGACGGAAGGACGATCAGGGATTTGCGCGTGGCGCTCGGCGGTGCCGCCACCAAGCCGTGGCGCGCTCGCGCCGTGGAAGAGGCGCTGAAAGGCAAGCTGCTGGAGCCCGACACGGTCCGGCGCGCCAGCCAGCTCGCCATCGAGGGCGCCGTCGACCACGGCGCCAACCATTACAAGATCGAACTGGCGCCGCGCGTCGTCGCCCGCGCCATCCTCAAGATGGGAGAAACGGTATGACCGTTCACGACGTCAGATCAAGACATGGTGATTCGAAGAGGGGCGACGCTTCCGACGGCGCCATCCTCGCGGAGGCAGTGGGCGGGCGGCTGTCGCGGGTCGATGGCCCGGCCAAGATCACCGGCGCCGCAAAATACGCGGTCGAGCAGCAGTTCGAAGGGCTCAGCCACGCGATCCTCGTCGAGAGCACGATTGCCGCCGGCAAGGTGCGTTCGATTGACACGGCAGCGGCTCAAGCCTCGCCGGGCGTGCTTCTGGTGCTGACGCCGGACAATGCGTTGCGCCTCAACACCGCGACGGACTGGCTGGGCACGCCGCCGCCGGATATTCCCTATTGCCCGCTGGCGCGCGACATCACCTTCAACGGCCAGCATGTCGCGGCGGTGGTGGCCGAGAGCTTCGAGCAGGCCGTTGCGGCCGCAGCACTGGTCAAGGTCGCCTATGACGAGACGCCGGCAATCGTCGATCTCGACGATCCAAACGCCGGCGACGGCATTCCGGTCGACACGATGACCAAGGAATGGGGCGATGCGCAAGCGGCTTTCGCCGCCGCCCCGGTGCGGATCTGCGCCGCCTACAACACGCCGCGCGAATACCAGGCGCCGATGGAGCCGCACGGCCTGATCGCGCATTGGCAGGGCGAGCGGCTGACGGTGTGGGAGCCCAGCCAATGGCTCGACGGCATGGCGCGGACCTATGCCGAATGGTTCGGCGTGCCGTTCGAGAATGTGCGCCTGGTCTCGCCCTATATCGGCGGCGGCTTCGGCTCCAAGGCGTTCGCTTACGGCTACGGCGCGGTGGCGGCGATGGCCGCGAGAATGCTGGGGCGGCCGGTGAAGCTGGCGGTCACCAGGCCGCAGACCTTCACCGCCTATGGCGGACGGGCGGCGACGCGCCAGACGGTGGCGCTCGGCGCCGACGCAGAGGGACGGATCCAGTCGATCGTGCATCGCGGCGTCAACGAGACCTCGGTCGACGGCATGTGGGTCGAGCCGCTCGGTTCGGTCACCTCGATCATGTATGCGACACCGAATTTCTCGTCGCGGCAGAATGTCGTGCGGGTGAATACGGTGGTGCCGGGGGCGTTGCGCGCGCCGGGCGAGAACCCGAGCGCCTTCGGCATCGAAAGCGCGATCGACGAACTGGCTTACGAGGTCGGCATCGATCCGCTGGAAATCCGGCTCAGGAACTATGCCGAACAGGATCCGGAGGCGAAAAAGCCGTGGTCGACACGGCAGCTGCGCGAGGCTTTCGCTACCGGTGCTGAGGCCTTCGGCTGGTCGAAACGTGCACCAGAGCCGCGCTCGATGCGCGACGGCGATCAGCTGATCGGCTGGGGTATAGCCGCCGGCACCTATCCGGTGCGGCGTGCCTATGGCGAGGCGATGGTGCGCATCCTCGCCGACGGCTCGGTCGAGGTCGAAAGCTCGAGCATCGACATGGGGCAGGGCACCTATACGATCCTGGCGCAGACCGCCGCCGAAGTGGTGGGCGTGCCGGCTGAGAACGTCGTAGTGAAGCTGGGAGACTCCCGCTATGCCCGCGCCGGCGTCACCGGCGGTTCGCGGCTGGCGGGGGTGATGACGGGCGCGGTGCACAAGGCGGCGACCGCCGCGCTCGACCAGCTGGTCGGGCTGGCGATCAGCGATCCAAATTCACCGTTCCATGCGCTGCAGGCCAACACCCTGGTCGTTGCCAATGGCCGCATCGCTTCACCGCGTGGCGACGGCCCTGAAGTCTCGATCGCCGAGCTGCTCGATAGCGTCGGACGCAGCCAGATCGAGGCGATGGGCGACACCATGCCGGCCAATTCGACGGCTGACGATCGCTACAAGAACTACACGACCATCGCGACGGCGCTGTCGCACACCGAGGGCGACTATTCCCGCCACAGCTGGTGCGCGCATTTCATCGAGGTGCGCGTCGACGAGGATTTTGGCACGGTTCGCGTATCGCGCGTGGTGTCGGCGCTGGATTCAGGCCGGCTCTACAACCCCAAGCTCGCCGAAAGCCAGTGGAAGGGCGGCATCATCATGGGCATCGGCCAGGCGCTGCTGGAGGAAGGCATCGTCGACCGCCGCCACGGCCGCATCGTCAACAACAATTTGGCCGACTATCTCATCGCAACCAATGCCGACATTCCCGACATCGAGGTGATCTCGGTCGGCATCCCCGACCCGCATTCCTCGGCGCTCGGCGGCAAGGGTGTGGGCGAACTCGGCATCGTCGGCGTGGCGCCGGCGATCGCCAATGCGGTGTTCCACGCCACCGGCAAAAGGGTGCGGGATCTGCCGATCACGCTGGAGAAGCTGATTTAGGGCGAGACGGCGAAGTAGCCAATCTCCCCCACACGGGGGGAGATCGGCCGTCATCCTGGGCTTTCGCCAATCTCCAACGTTGCAAAGACAGCGCCCACACAGTGACACCACCAGGCTCCCCCCCAAGTGGGGGGAGATCGGCGGCTTCAGCGTCTGATCTGCTTCAATCAAAACATCCCGTTTTGGTTGAGCGGCTGTTCCGGGATCGGCTGGATGACGTCCCAGTGCTCGACGATCTTGCCTTCCTCGAGCCGGAAGATGTCGACGATGGCCGAGCCGCGGTCGCCCGGCACGCGCACGCCATGCGTGTGCGCGGTGACGAAGTCGCCGTCGGCGAAGACCCGCTTGACCTCGGCGCGCAGGCCTGGGAAGTTTTCCCGCAGGAAGGCGAGGAAGTCCTTGAAGCCTTCGATGCCGTCGGCAATCAAGGGATTGTGCTGGACGTAGCGGCTGCCGAGGAACTTCGAGGCAGCCTCGAAATCCGTGCGGTTGATGGCGGCTTCATAGAAGGCCAGTACGATCGCCTTGTTGGCCTCGAGCTTCGAAGCGTCCGAGCCGGTGTTTTTCTGCAGGGACAGGGTCATGAGGTTTCTCCGATGTTGCGGGTTGAGGACGATGCGGCGATTCTTGAACTAAAGGTACAAAATTTGTCGTGACGAAAGGCTCGCTTCTGCGGGCCTATCATTGCCTGGCTGGGCTAGATCAACGACATCACGGCATGCACGACGCGGTGCAATTGCTCGGTTCGGTCGGACATTTTTGCGATCACGGTCATACCCAGGATCGTCGTCATCAGCAGGCTGGCCAACGCCTTGGCATCGCGGCCGGCATCGAGCTCGCCATTGCGCTGCCCCTCCTCGATCGTCGCCTGCAGCGCGCGTTCCATGCGCTCGAAAATCGAGTGCACGATTACGGTGGCGGCCGCGTCGCGCCCGCCAAGCTCGGCAACCGTGTTCACTCCCATGCAGCCGCGCCGCCGCAGATGGGCGATCTCCGGCGCAGCAAGCCGCTCGAGCGCTGCCTGCAGCCGCGCCCTTGCCGGGCCTGGCCGGTTCAGCACGGTAAGCAGGGCCGCCACGCGCGCATCACCGTAATGGCGCAATGCCTGCTCGAACAGCGCCCGCTTGTTGTCGAAGGTGTTGTAGAGGCTGCCCTTGCCGATGCCGAGCGCGTCGACGAGGTCGGCCGGGGTCGTCGCGCCATAGCCCTGGCGCCAGAACAGATCCGTCGCGGCGGCCACAGCGGCCTCGGGGTCGAATTGCTTCAGTCTTCCCATGGCCGATGGTGGTAGCGATTCTGTACTTGTAGGTCAAGAAAAATCGATGAAGCTGCGGGCAGGGCAGAGGGGGGTGCTGTCCCTCCGGCCTGTCGGAGAATCGTAGCGTACCTTCCGGCAGGTTGGATGGAACACATCAAGTAGGGAAGGGCTGGCGATCCTGCACACCCCCTCTGTCCTGCCGGACATCTCCCCCGCAAGGGGGGAGATCGGCAGCTTCATCCGCTTTCGCCAATCGTTAAATCATCCACTCACCACTCCAACCGAAACGCCAGCTTGCCGAAATGCCGGCCGCCGGCCGCCATGTGTGCGTAGGCCTCGGCTGCTCGGTCCTGGCTGTACACCTTGTCGATGACCGGCTCGATGCCGGCGGCGCCGATGGCGCGGGCGGCGTCGCGCAGGTCGGATACCGAGCCGGTGTTGTTGCCCACCACCCTAAGCGCCTTGATGATGATCGGCAGCAGATCGACCATGGCCTCGGCGCCGGTGACGAAGCCGATGGTGAATAGCGTGCCGCCTGGCGCCGTGGCGTTGACCGCGCGGGCGAAGGTGGCCGAGCCGCCGGTCTCGACGATCAGGTCGGCGCCGAGGTCGTCGGTTAGTTTCAGCACCTTGCCGTCCCAATCCGGCGTCGTGCGGTAGTTGATGAGGTGATCGGCGCCGAGCGCCCTGGCGCGTTCCAGCTTTTCGTCCGACGACGAGGTGATGATGACGGTGGCGCCGGCCGCCTTGGCCAATTGCAAGGTCAAGATCGAGACGCCGCCGGTGCCAAGCAGCACAACGACCGATCCCGGCCCGACATCGGCGGCGCGGGTCGCGTTCCAGGCGGTGGTCGCGGCAATCGGCAGCGTCGCCGCCGCTTCGAAGGACAGATGCGCCGGTGTCGGCACGACGGCATTGGCCGGCAGCGCCACATATTCGGCGAGCGATCCGGGCAGCGTCAGGCCGCGCATCTGCGTCATCTCGTAGGGTCGCGGACGGCCGCCGATCCAGCGCGGTTTCGCATGGGCGATAACGCGGTCGCCCACGGCGTATTTGGTGACGCCCTCGCCGAGCGCGGCGATCTCGCCGGCGCCGTCTGCGACCGGAATGAGCGGGAAGCTCGGCCCGGGATAATTGCCGCTCGCCACCGCGACATCGACGAAATTTAGGCTCGCGGCGCGCAGGCGGACCAGCACTTCGCCGCGCTGCGGTTCAGGTGTGGCAACGGTGGCCGCGCGAAAGGCGTCCAGTCGGGGTGCAGTCAGTTCGATGGCTTTCATGGTCTCACTCCGGTTGATCGGCCGACGGGCCAATTCGTTGGGATTGAGTGAAACTAGCTGCTGCGCTATCCCTGCATAATCTTCTGTTTTTACATTTGAGTTTTGCGCATTATGCAGCAATCCCATGAGCCGGCAGCACTCGCCGAAATGGCCGCCTTCGCGGCGATCGCCGAGGCACGCTCCTTCACCAAGGCGGCGGCGCGCGTCGGGCGCGACGCGACGATCCTGTCGCGGCGGCTTGCATCGCTTGAGGAACGGCTCGGCGTGCGGCTGCTGCACCGCACGACGCGCAGCGTGTCTCTGACCGAGGCGGGCGCCGAGTTCCTCGTCCGCGTCCGCGCCATTCTGGCCGCGGTCGACGAGGCGGAGAGCGTGGCCTCGGCGCAAGCCGGCGGCGGGCCGCGCGGCGTGCTGCGGCTGGCCCTGCCCGGATCGTTCGGGCGCATGTGGATCGGGCCGCTGCTGCCGCAATTTCTCGCTGAATTTCCTGATGTTCGCATCGAGGCCGAGTTCTCCAACCGTTTCGTCGATCTCATCGCCGAGAATTTCGACGTCGCCGTCCGTCTCGGCGCGCTGGAGGATTCGCGCCTGGTGGCGCGCAAGGTCGCGACACGGCGGCGGCTGTTGTGCGCCGCGCCGTCCTACCTCGCCCGCCGGGGCACGCCCGCCACGCCGCAAGCGCTCCTTGAGCATAGCTGCCTGGGTTTCACTGGGTTCCAAACCTTTCCGACCTGGGAGATGACCGACAGCACGGGCCGCCGCGTCCAAATCGACGTCTCAGGGCCGCTGGTTACCGACGATGCCGAGGTGCTGGTCGAAGCCGCCGTGCAAGGCGTCGGCCTGATGATGAGCACCGACTGGCTGGTCGGGCGCGAGCTCGCCGACGGGCGGCTGGTGCCTGTTCTGGAGGACTGGACGCTTGCCGACGAGGGCGCGGTCTATGTCGTGATGCCTTCAGCCAAGGGGCAAGCGGCCAAGACGCGCGCCTTCGCCGACTGGATCGGCAAGCGATTCGCACCGGAGCCGCCATGGCGGCGGGAAAGGTGCTGATCTCCCCCCTTTGAGGGGGGAGATGTCGCCGAAGGCGACAGAGGGGGGTCGCCGCGCGTGGAGTGCCAGCGCCGTCTCTCGTGGAGGAAGGCGTCGGCGATTTATGTGAGACGACCCCCTCTGGCCGCTTCGCGGCCATCTCCCCCTCAAGGGGGGAGATTACGCGCTCAGCCGCCTGCGCCTCCGCCGCTCTGCAGTTTCAAAAACTGCCCGAGCAGATCCATCGGCACCGGAAACACCACCGTCGACGAGCGCTCACCGGCGATGTCATGGAGCGCCTCGAAATAGCGCAGCTGCATGGCCTGCGGTGTCTCGGACAGCATCTTGCCGGCCTCGACGAGTTTTGCCGCCGCCTGCTGTTCGCCGTCGGCATTGATCACTTTGGCACGCCGCAGCCGTTCGGCCTCGGCCTGCTTGGCGATGGCGCGGACCATGTTTTCGTTGAGGTCGACATGCTTGATCTCGACGTCGGAGACCTTGATGCCCCAGGCATCGGTCCGCTGATCGAGGATCTCCTGGATATCGCTGTTGAGCTTGTCACGTTCGGCCAGCATTTCATCGAGTTCATGCTTGCCGAGCACCGAGCGCAAGGTGGTCTGTGCCAGCTGGTTGGTGGCGGCCATGAAGTCCTCGACCTGGATCACCGCCCGCTCGGCGTCGACGATACGAAAATACAGCACCGCGTTGACCTTCACCGAGACGTTGTCGCGCGAGATCACGTCCTGCGGCGGCACGTCCTGTACCACCACACGCAGGTCGACCTTCACCATCTGCTGTATGAAGGGGATGAGGATGATGAGGCCGGGGCCCTTGACCCCGGTGAAGCGGCCGAGCGTGAAGACCACGCCACGCTGATATTCCCTCAGGATGCGAATGGCCGCGGACAGGAACATGACCACGACGAGCGCTGCTACAAGATAGGCGACGTAACCGATGATCATTGCCTTGCTCCCTCGCTTCGCAGATTGCGGCGCCGTATCGTCAGCACGAGACCCCTGACATCAGTCACCTCGACGCTGTCGCCCACTGCAATGGGTTCGTCGGCTTTCGCCCGCCAGCGCTCACCCCGGGCAAGCACGTGGCCCTCGCTGCCCTCCCAGTCGAGGACCTTGGCCGATAGGCCTTGCATGGCCTGTGCGCCAACACGCGGAACGTTCTTGCGGGCCGCCCACAGATAGCTGCCGGACAGCAGCGCCAGGCCGAGCGTCAGGACGGCGGCCGTGCCGATAACGGCCCACGACATCTCGAAGCCGGGTCCCTCGATCCTGAGCAGCATGGCAGCGCCCAGCAGAAACGCAGCCACGCCTCCCAGCCCAAGCACCACTGTGGGATTAAAGACCTCGACGACGAGGAAGATGATGCCAAGCAGCATCAAGGCAAGGCCAGCATAGCTGATCGGCAGGAGATTGAGCGCATAGAGCCCGAGCAGCAGGCAGATCGTGCCGATCACGCCTGGCGCGACCGCGCCCGGGCTCGTGAACTCGAAGACGAGGCCATAAACGCCGATCAGCATCAGGATCACGGCGATGTTCGGGTCGGTGATGACGGCGAGCAGCCGGATGAGCCAGCCGGGCTCCAGCGTTTCAACCGGCAGCCCTTTGGTCGCCAGCACCTCTTTCCTGCCGGCTATTTCCACCGTCCGGCCGTCAGCCAGCTGAAGCAGTTCGGTCGTGTCGCGGGCGACGAAGTCGACGACACGTTCCTGCAGCGCCGCGCTGGCCGACAGGCTGGCCGCCTCGCGCACCGCCTTTTCACCCCATTCGGCATTGCGCCCGCGCAGTTCAGCCAGGCTGCGGATCAGGGCAACCGCGTCATTCGTCGCCTTGGCGATCATCGCATCGCCCGCCGGTGGGTTCTTAGGGTCCTTGCCGGCTTCCGGGCCATTGTTCTTGTCGTCGCCGCCGGGAAAGGATGGCAGCGGCCCGCCCATCTCGATCGGCGTTGCCGCGCCCAGATTGGTGCCGGGCGCCATCGCCGCCACATGGGTAGCGTAGAGGATGTAGGTTCCGGCGCTCGCCGCATGCCCGCCGGCGGGCGCGACATAGCCGATGACGGGAACCGGCGAGGCGAGTATGTCGGCGATAATCTCGCGCATGCTGGTGACCAACCCGCCGGGCGTGTTCATCTGAAGGATGAAAACCTCGGCGTTTCGCTCCGCGGCGACCGTCAGCGCTTCCTCGAACTGCATGGCGCTCGCCGGGCCGATGGCGCCGTCTATCTCGACGCGCAGCGCAATCCTCTCCCGGCCGTTCGCCTCTCCGGTTGCGGAAGAAGAACAAACGACCACGGCGGCTACAAAAGCCGCGGCAATCAGGGCTACACGCGCGAGTTTCACGCTCAAAGCTCCCTATCAGGGATATGGGCCAGATTTTGCCGAAATCCATGGCTGCGTCGCGGCGGGTGAAGCTGATCCAGGACAACGGGGCGTTGAAGCTGCCGATCTCCCCCTTGCGGGGGAGATGCCTGGCAAGGCAGAGGGGGGTGCTGTCCCTCGAACTCTCGAGCCTGGGTTCCTCGCCCACCGCGAAGCGGGGGAGAGGTGGCCGCCCACGGGTCTTGCCTTTGGCAAGCCCGAGGACAGGCTCCGCTGCCGGAGAGGGGGCTTTCGTAGTGCGCCCCCTCTCCGTCTCGGCTTCGCCGAGCCACCTCTCTCCCCCACTTTCGTGGGGGCGAGGAACCCAAGCTGGAACGCTGTGCGTAACCCATTGGCAGGAAACGGGTGGTTTGCACGCGCTGTTTCACCCATCTCTGATGGCAGAAGAAGCCATTGGAGGCAGAGCCATGACCATCCATTCGATAAGTTCGAAGGCAGCGGTCCGATCGGCGGAAGCACGGGTCGCCGGATATGATTGGCAGGCATTGGCCGAGGGGATGAGCGGCTATGGCTGCGCCGTGATGGAAAAGCTGCTGACGCCGGAAGAATGCCGGGAGATCGCCGGGCTCTATCCCGACGAAAGCCATTTCCGCAGCCATGTCCACATGGCGCGGCACGGCTTCGGCAAGGGCGAGTATCGCTATTTCCGCTATCCCTTGCCCGAACTGATCGGCGGCTTGCGCACCGCGCTCTATCCGCGCCTGGCCGCGGTCGCCAACGACTGGAACGAACGCATGGGCATCGCCCAGCGCTACCCAGACGAACACGCCGCGTTCCTTAAGCAATGCCACGAGCAGGGCCAGACGCGGCCGACGCCGCTCCTGCTGCAATACATTGCCGGCGACTTCAACTGCCTGCATCAGGATCTCTACGGCGATCTTGCCTTCCCGCTGCAGGTGGCGATCCTGCTGTCCGAACCCGGCGAGGACTTCACCGGCGGCGAGTTCGTGCTGACCGAACAGCGCCCGCGCATGCAGAGCCGCGCCGAGGTGGTGCCGCTGCGCCAGGGGGACGCCGTCGCCTTCGCGGTCCACAATCGTCCGGTCCAGGGCAGCAAAGGCAGCTACCGCGTCAATCTCAGGCACGGCGTCAGCCGGCTTCGCTCCGGCCTGCGCCACACCGTCGGCATCATCTTCCACGACGCGAAGTAAAGAATGTCATAGACTTCGAAGGGCTACGTCGAGGCGACGGGCAGCTTCATGCTAAGGCGTTCAGTTGTCGGAGTCGGCGCCGCCCCTCATCGCCTTCTCCCACAGGGGGAGAAGGGAGAGCGACGCACCTTCGCTCAGGCCGCAAACAGCGCCAGCTCTTCGACGGTGAGGTGGCGGGCCTTGCCCTTGGCGAGCTCACCGAGCTGCAACGGGCCGATCGCCACCCGCACCAGGCGAAGCACCTCGACATCGTGCGCGCCGAGCAGCCGGCGAATGTGGCGGTTGCGGCCCTCGTCGAGCGTGATTTCCAGCCAGGCGGTGCTGGTGCCGCTGCGCAGGATTTCAATCGACCGCGCCGTCAAATCTTCGCCGTCGACGGTGGCGCCGGCGCGCAACCGCGCCAGCAGGGCCTCGTCGGGCAGGGCGCCGATCTGCACGTGATAGAGCTTGGCAAGGTGCGAGGCGGGGTCGAGCAGGCGCTGGGCGAAGCGCGTGTCGTTGGTCATCAAAAGCAGGCCTTCGCTGGCCTTGTCGAGGCGGCCGACCGGCGACACGAAGGGCAGGTTGAGTTCTGCCAGGCAGTCATAGACGGTGCCGCGGTCCTGCGGGTCGTCGCGGGTGGTGACCAGGCCGCGCGGCTTGTTGATCATCAGATAGACCTTGCGCTCGGCGACAACGCGGCTGCCGTCGACCTCGATGCGGTCGCGGCCGGGATCGACGCGCAGCGAGCCGTTGCGCACAATTTTTCCGGCGACACGGACGCGCCCTTCGGCGACCAGAATCTCTGCCTGCTTGCGCGAGCACAGGCCGAGTTTCGACAGCGCACGGCAAAGGCTCACTCCTGGCGGATTGGCTCCGGCGCTAGGCGAGGGGCGTTGCCGGCCGGTATTCGGTCGTGGCGCTATGGTTTTGCGAGAGCGCTCCGGCAAGGTCAGGACTTTCCCGCTAGCCCATCTCCAGCCCTGGCGAGCGTTTCCATGCCTTCGCTCAGGTGCCTTTTCAGGACGCGGACGGCTGCCTCGGCGTCACGGTGGCGGCACGTCGTCAACAGGTCGAGGTGCTCCGACTGCGAGCGGCTGCGATAGTCGAGGTTGGACAGGAGAACGCGAACGTAGCGGTCGGCCGCATTGTGGTGGGCTTCGATCAGGCCGAGCAGCCTTGTGTTGCCGCAGGCGCTGTAAAGGGCCAGATGAAAGGCACGGTTCAGCGTTCCCCAGCGGCCGACATTCGGCTCGGCATCGATCTGGTTGAGCACATAGCCGGCCTCGTCTAGTTTTTCTTTGCCGAGGTTGGGGATCGAGAGCCGCAGCGCTTCGCCTTCGAGCAATGCGCGGACCGCAAAGATCTCCCTGATCTCGGCAGCGTCCATCCTGGCGACATGCGCGCCCTTGGTCGGATGGATCGACACGATGCCTTCGGCTTCGAGCTGGCGAAGCGCGTCGCGGACCGGCATGCGGCTGAAGCCGAACCGCTCGGCCAGGTCGTCCTGACGCAGCGGCGTGCCGGCCGCCAGGCTGCCCTCGGCAATCGATTCGCGCAGCACATTCGCCACTTGCTCCGCCACCGTCAGCGGCTTCTGCAGTAAGCCTTCGCCAAGTCCGCGCAATCGATTCTCCCGTCAGGTGAGCCTTGCTAACAGAAAGCCGCCCGTGTGGATATCTGTATCCTCGTATACGAGTATCCAGAAACGAGGGGCGGCGCAGAGGCGCCTCGATTACGGTGCTGACGACGTCCCGCAGGCCATTGCATGCGCGTTTCAAGCCGGCGATGATGCAAAGCCAGCCGGTTGAGCCCAACATGAAAGTCCTTGTCGTCTATTGCCATCCCTGCACCGACAGCTTCAACGGGGCTGTGCGCGACACGGTGCTGGAGACGCTTGCCGAACGCGGCCATGAGGTTCATCTCCTCGACCTCTACGCGACCGGTTTCGACCCGATCATGCGCGCCGACGAATGGCTCGGCTATCACGACAAGGCGGCGAACCTCGCGCCGGTGCATGACCGGGCGCAGGAACTGCTTTGGGCGGAGGCCGTCATCTTCATCTACCCGACCTGGTGGTACGGCCTGCCGGCCATGCTCAAGGGCTGGTTGGAGCGGGTGCTGGTGCCGGGCTTCGCCTTCGAGATGCCGACGGCGCAGCGTGGCGCACGCCCCAAATTGCGGCATATACATCGGGTGCTGGTAATGACCACATGCGGCGCGACGCCGCTGATGTCGTGGATCATGGGCCAGCCCGGCCGGCGCACCCTGCTGCGCGGCTTCCGCTCCGTTTGCCATCCGCTGTGCTCGACAAAATTCCTGGCGCTCTATCGGATGGACACTGTCTCAGCGGTGGAGCGCCAGGCGCATTTGCAGCGTGTCAGGAAAGCGGTCGCCAGCCTCGGACGTGCCGCTTTCCTGGCTTCCGACGTGGTGCCTGGCTGATCGCCTGGGGCGCCACGATCGTCAGTTTGTCCTGGGCTCGTCCTCGACAACGAAAGACGCCGCAATCAGGTCGTCGGCATCGAGCCGTAGGGAGCCTTCACCTCCTCCCATGACGGCGGCGACCTTCTGAAACGTTTTAATTTCGTGTTCGGTAATACGGGCGCTTCTCATCCTGGCCTTGAGATTAGCGACGCGCAGCCCCAATGTGTGGGACGTTTCAATTTCGCGGTTCGACATCACAATATGCTCCTCCCCAACCCATGCATTAGCCTCCCAGCCGGTATTCGCCCGTCACCTATGTTTGCCTAAATATGAGGCATGACGAATACAGCGCCCCGAACGCGTGGTGCGAGGGAAGGTTCCCGCGCGACACGGTCACGAAATAATACGGCGCAACCGGCGGCCGGCAAAGCTATCCGTAGGAGGGTGGCAGGTCGCTGGGCGCGCCGAGGGTTTTCTTCGGACTGTGGGACACTCAGCGGCAAAGTAAAGTAAGTCGAAAAGATTGACTGTATCCCCGGGGGGAGGATACAAAAGAAGCATGTCCGTAAGCATCCATCGTTCGCATCCTGCTATCGTGAAGCGTCTGAAGCGCGCGCAAGGCCACCTCGCGGCGGTGCTGTCGATGTTCGAGGCGCATCGTCCTTGCGTTGATCTGGCGCAGCAACTCCACGCCGTGGAGAGCGCCATCAGCAGCGCAAAGCGCGAACTGATCCACGATCATATCGAGCATTGCCTGACGGACACCGCGGAAGCCGGCGGCAACTCGCTGGCGGAACTCAAGCAACTGGCGAAATACCTGTGAGCCGTCAAATGCCTGTGAGCCGTCTCGGCGCGCACATTCTCGACTGGTTCGGGTTCGGGTCGCGCGATCACGCCGCGCATGGTCATGGCCATCACGATCATGCGAGCGGGTCGCACGGTCACACCCACGGGGTCATCGATGCGACCATTGCGACGACCGACCGAGGCATCTGGGCGATAAAATGGTCGTTTGTCATCCTGGCAATCACCGCGGCGCTGCAGATGGTCGTGGTCGCGCTGTCGGGCAGCGTGGCGCTGCTGGCCGACACGATCCACAACATCGGTGACGCCACCACCGCCATTCCGCTGTGGATCGCCTTCATGCTGGCCCGGCGCAAGCCGTCGCCGACCTTCACCTACGGCCTTGGCCGGGTCGAGGACCTGGCCGGGATCATCATCGTCGGGATCATCCTGTTCAGCGCCATCGTCGCCGGCTACCAGGCCATAGACCGCTTGATCAATCCACGCGTGGTGACGCATCTTGGTTGGCTGGCGGCGGCGGGCCTTGTCGGCTTTCTCGGCAATGAGGCCGTCGCGGTGTTCCGCATCCGCGTCGGCCGGGAAATCAACAGCGCCGCATTGATTGCCGACGGCTATCACGCCCGCACCGACGGCCTGACCAGCCTTGCCGTGGTCATCGGGGCGCTCGGCGTCTGGCTCGGTTTTGCGCTGGCCGACCCGATCGTCGGCCTCCTCATCACTCTTGCCATCTTCGGCATCGTCTGGCAGTCGGCCCGCTCGGTGCTGACCCGCATGCTCGACGGCGTGGAGCCTGATGTCATCGGCGAAATCCACCATGCTGCCGCGCATGTGCCGGCAGCGCGCATTGTCGACGCCAAGGCGCGGTGGATCGGTCACAGGCTGCACGCCGACATTGCCATCGCCGTAGGAGAAAGCCTGCCGGTCTGCGAAGCGAAGAAGATTACGGCAGCGCTGGAGCACGATCTGTTCGAGCACATGCCGGCGCTTGCGGCGGCGAATATAAGATTGGCGAGCGCGGATGCCGATCATCCCCATGAACATGCTCACGGCGAACACGACAGCCACTAACGGTCGCTCGGAGCGGCTCGTTTCTGTTACCCTCAGCTGATGTTCCAAATTCTTGTCGAGTTCCAACGAACGATCTATCTGGCGGCCGGCGAGCAGATCAAACTGCTCTCAGTGGGAGGCGACTGGCTGGCGTTCATGGGCTTCCTGCCGATTGGCATCGTCTTCGGCGCTGCGCATGCGCTGACGCCCGGCCACAGCAAAGCTGTGCTAGCGACATATCTTGCGGGTTCGGATGCCAAGGTTCCGCGCGGCCTTTTCGTATCGATTACGCTGTCCTTCACCCATGTGACGATTGCCGTTCTGATTGCGGTTCTCTCGCTGCCGCTGGTCTCCATCGCTTTGGGCAGCGTCGGCCGCGCTCCGTTTTTGGAGAATATCAGTCGGGGGCTACTCGGCCTGATCGGTGTCTGGATGCTCTGGCGCGCTTTGGGCCACGGCCATCACCACAAGCATGAGGGCGAGGCAGTCGGCGTCATGGCAGGTCTGATCCCGTGCCCGCTGACGCTTTTCGTGATGACCTTCGCGATGTCCAGAGGCGTTCCCGGCGCCGGCTTGCTCTTCGCAATCACCATGATGGTCGGCGTGGCGCTGACGCTGTCCTGCGTCGCGGTGTTGTCGATCCTGTTTCGGGAACGTCTGGTGGATTTCTTCGCCGGCAAGCCAGCCATGTTCGAAACCATTTCCCAAACCATCGAAGGCGTTGCCGGGCTAGCGCTTGCGGGCGTTGCCGTCTGGCAGATCATGTTCGCTTCCTGATCATGCTCAAGGGCGAGATCGAGTTGCACACCGATCGGCATGCGCCGGGCCGGCGATGCCGAGAAGCCATCCTGCCAGATAGAATCAAGACATGGCTCTATCTGCTTGTTTAGTGAAACTTTATTCTTGGATCATGTCACGTCGCCGCGACACCATGTCAGGCGCGCAGCCGCTCCGGCGAAGGATTGTCGCAACCGGCGCGCTGGCCGCTTCACTCTGCGCTCTTCGCCCCGGCATCGGTGACCGAAGGTCCAAACCGCAACCGCGTCTATCGGCGGAGTACCGAATCGGCCAACTGAGCCGTCGTTATCGGATCGGCATGACGATGCACAATCTTCCAGAGACCATCCTCTGGGCGAAAGACGCTCGTCACGCGTAACGCCAAAGGGGTGACATCGCTCCGACCGCCAACCTTGGACCTGAGCCGCTCTACTTCGACGAGGTATGCCAGTTCAGACGTCACACACTTCGCTACGTTCTGGAAGCCGGTAGCGTCGCCGTCCCTGTAATTCGATGCCGCTTGCTCCATCGTCTCAACGACCTGCTTCCATCCATGCGCGAAAGGGCCAAAGGGATTTCCCAGTGTTACATCGTCTCGTTGGGAAAAGAGCTCCTTCGCAGGCGCGGGGTTCCCTTTCATGAACTCATCCAGAGCCAGGTGGTATTTTTCAACTGCTTGATCGAAGTCATTGGCGTCGAGGGACATGTCATCCTCCCTGTCGTTTTATTTCTGATCCGGACTGGCGACTCCCGCAGGTCAACATTCTGTGTGCGCAGCGGTGAGGCATTTCCCTAACTGCTGCGCAGTGCAGGTTGGCGTGGTCAGTATAGCACGGCGCGAGACAAGTTTTCGCGACAGCGTTTTGAGACGGCTCGGTAATGGCCGCTCCCCCGCCCCGTTCCAGCCGTTCAAATTGTGCGTCAAGCTTCCAAGCGCCCGACCGTGGCAGATTAGCAACTGCTCACCAAGAACGCAGGGCGGCGGGAAGGATCTCATACGCTCTCTGCAACCTCCGGTCCCCCCGAAATGACGGTTAGGTCGCCGCGTGCTATCCTGCGCTCGGAGGCGAACAAGGGCGCATCGTTCCACATGATGCGTGCGGGGCGCGCGCCCAAAAAGGGAGCAGAACCCATGAAAGGCGAAGATAGGATCATTGAACGTCTTAACGAAGCGCTGTTTCTGGAACTCGGTGCCGTCAATCAATTTTGGCTGCATTATCGCCTGTTGGAGGACTGGGGCTATTTCAAATTGGCGAAGAAGGAGCGCGAGGAATCTATCGAGGAAATGCACCATGCGGACCGGATTATCGAACGGACCATCTTCCTCGAAGGGCACCCGAACCTGCAGGCGGTGGCGCCGCTTCGCATCGGGCAGAATGTGAAGGAAGTGCTGGAATCGGACCTCGCCGGCGAATACGACGCGCGCACCTCTTACAAGAAGTCACGCGAGATCTGCCAGGAGCTGGGCGACTACGTGACCATGCACCTGTTCGAGGATCTGCTCAAAGACGAGGAGGGCCACATCAACTTTCTCGAGACCCAGCTCGATCTGCTCGCCTCGATCGGCGATGAGAGATACGGCCTCCTCAATGCCGCTTCCGGGGATGAGGCAGAGTAGTATTGGGAAAGCCACGCGGCGGAAATACTGCGCGACAGGTTTGAGGTTCCGCAGCCATGGCGCGCATCAGGTGAACGGCACCAAAGACTCGACGTGACGCCTCTAAGCTCTGTGCCGTTCGCCGGTATCCTGCGGCAAAGCACTTGCCACGTTCGATTATGGATCATGAATGGCCCGATAGCGGCCATCAGGACTTGCCGCGCAGCCGTTCAAACGGGCGCGTCAAAATTCAGATGCCCACTCCCCAGCTGCACCTGCTCAGCGGGAGATCGCGCGCGGCATCTCCGATCACGTTCTGAGCCGGATCGATGCGCCAACCGCCCCCGTCGCTGACCAGAGCCAAAACGCGCGCCAGGTCGACTCAAACCCGACGGCTGGGTGAGCGCTCCTCGTCAACGAGCGCCGCTACTTTTACGCCCGTCAATGGCAGCTTTGTCCGTTTCCGGCAGCCAAAGGGAAGTTCCAGCGCTGGCGGCTAGCGACACTAGACAAACGAGCAACCGTCGCCATTGTGATCGGTGCTCCAGAGGTGGCGATGGAAAGTCATCACATGACCTCGCGATCCACTCCAGGCGTTCTCGACCGTGAGTCCACTCGTCTTTTGACGATGTGCGCCACCAGATTGTCCGCCTCCTCGGCAACGGCCGGTATGGTGCCTGATTTCCGCGTTAGCGCAAAATCGAGGCCGGCGAAGTAGAGCCCGGGAATGGTGCCGACACCATCCTCGTGCATGGGTTGGCCAGCCTCATCCAGGGCACCGGGAACCTTCACCCATGAGAAGTCGCCCGAGAAACCGGTGCACCAGATTATCGAGGAGATGCCACTCGCGGCCAGGTCGATCGAGCGGATCGGCGGATCAGCCAGAATCGGCGCAACCGCTTCGGCAGGATCATCGTCGGCCGGCGGCGCATCGAGGCCGGCGCGCTCGATATACTCGTCGATTACACGCTTCGCGTCCGCCGAGGCCTCGTCTGCGAAGCGCATGTGCTCGCCGATCTCGTCGCCGAAGATGAGGCTGCCGTTCTCCACGCCTCGGAAGCGGCCGAGCAGCACCACCCCTTGCGCGCTCAGCGATTGCAGGCTGATCGTGTGGATTGCCCCGAGCAGCGGACGCGGCGGCAGCCTGCCGTTCTCCAGGATAAGCTCCCGGCGCGGGACGTCGGCAAAGCCGGATACAGTGAGCCAGTTGAACGAGTCGCCGCCGCGATAGCGGCGTACCAGGCGGCCAGTGCGGCTCGTCGCTAGATACACAAGACGTCCGGCATGCACCAAGTCCTCGGCTATCTGGCCGCCCGACTGGCCACTCCCGACTACCAGCACGGCGCCGTCAGCGAACTCGTCCGGCTTGCGATAGGCAGAGGAATCGACCTGGCGAACTGCCGTCGGCAAGTCGGACGACCAGGGCGGCCGGACCTGACGGCTCTGGTTGCCGGTTGCAACCACGATCGTGCGCGCCAGAAGCGTCTCGCGATCAGTCGTGACTCGGTAGGCTCCGTCCTCTCGATTCAGCCGCTCAACCGGCACTCCAGTGCGGACCGGCAAGCGGTGCCGGTCAACATAGCCTTCCAGATAGCCGACGAATTCATGGTGGGTTATCGCACCCCAAGGGTCCGGCCCGTCGTAGGAATCGCCGGGCAGCGTGGTGCGTATATTCGTCGAGTTCAGCCGGAAGGAGTCCCAGCGCTGCTTCCGCCACGTCTCTCCGATACGACCTCGCTCGAGAACATGGTGCGCGCAGCCGCGTTGTTGCAGGAAGTAGCTGACGCCAAGCCCGGCCGAGCCCGCGCCTATGACGACCGCGTCAACAATCCCCCTCATGCGTTCCCCCGCCAAGATAGTGATGCTACAAATCCGGCAGCATACCGCAAAGAGCTAGTTCCGGGAATTCCAAAGGACGGAAGCCACGCCGGAGGGCAAGTGCCTCCGAAACCTCCGTCGACAGTATCGACCGCCAATTTTTCTAGTGACCGGTTCGTCGGCCCAACGGCTGAAACCGGTCACTAACGAGCGCGGTACAAATGGCTGATCTTGGCGCTGCGGCATCCAGGAATCCGGCTGTCACGCCCAGCGGCGCCACAATCGCCAGTTTCGCGGGGTTGGTGGGAATACGATGAAACGACCGATATAGAAGCCAGCTTCCAATAACGCCGCTCGCGTCCAGGCCGTTGCTGAGCCGCCAGAACGCTATAGTTAAGACAACAATGGCCTCGCCGCTCGCCACGGCTTTGATCCGCATCAACGCCAACCGCAGGGGAGGCTCGATTGCTCTGACAACACGCGCGTCAACGTCCAATTGCCTGAAGCGTTAACATTTGGCGTGGGAAACGGGCACGAAGATGGTTCCTACGACCGATGACAGGAGATCGCGCGAGGGCGACCTGATCGCCGTCGTGCGCGAGTTCGTGCACGAGCTTCAGCCGCAACGTGCAAATGCGATCGACATCTCGCCGTCAAGCCGGATCGAAAGGGATCTCGGCATCGACAGCCTTGGTCGGACGGAGCTGATTCTGCGGATTGAGCGCGCGTTCCGGGTGCGGCTGCCTACTCAACTAGTTGGCGAGGCGGACACAATCGGCGATCTGATCAATGCGCTCGAACACGCCGGCGCCCGACCAGGCTCGGCCCGCACGGTGCAGCCGACCATTGCCCTTCCTCCCGTTCCGGCTGCCACGGAGGCCGGGACGCTCGTCGAGGTCCTCGACTGGCACGTCGCGCAGCATCCTGATCGCCTGCACCTGACGGTCCTGCAGGACGACACAACGGCATTGGGGGCAATGACCTATGCAGAACTGGCGGAATCAGCTCGTGCCGTCGCGGCCGGATTGATCCGCCGCAGTGTCGAGCCGGGCGATCGTGTCGCTTTGATGCTGCCCACGAGTCTTGATTTCTTCTCCGCATTCTTCGGCATTCTCTACGCCGGAGCCGTGCCGGTGCCGATCTATCCGCCGATGCGGCTGTCGCAGATCGAGGACCATCTGCGTCGCCAGGCCGGCATCTTGAGCAATGCCGGCGCCCGCATACTCGTCACGATGCAGGAAGGAATGGGTCCTGCAGCGCTGCTGCGCGGACAGGTCGAATCCCTGGACAGCGTCGAGAACGTCGCAAGTCTCAGCACCGAGCCCGCTGCCACACAGCTGCCGCCGGTCACGGACGATCACTCGACCGCGCTGATACAATACACGTCAGGCAGCACCGGAGATCCGAAAGGCGTCGTGCTGAGCCACGCCAACCTGCTTGCCAATGTTCGGGCCATGGGCGCGGTGATGGAGGCGAGCTCGGCTGACGTCTTTGTCAGCTGGCTGCCGCTCTATCACGACATGGGCCTGATCGGCGCTTGGTTGGGATGCCTTCATTTTGGCGCGCCGCTCTATGCGATGTCGCCATTGAGCTTTCTCGTGCGCCCGGAGAGCTGGCTCTGGGCCATGCACCGTTTTCGCGCCACCTTGTCCGCTTCCCCGAACTTCGGCTTTGAGTTCTGTCTGAACAAGACAGACGACGCCGATCTCGAAGGACTTGATCTAAGCTCGCTCCGCATGATCGCAAACGGGGCGGAGCCGGTCAGTGTTCAGACGCTGCGTCGGTTCATCGAAAGATTTGAGCATCATGGCTTCAAGCCGGGAGCCATGGCCCCGGTCTACGGCCTGGCTGAGAACACGGTGGGGCTGGCCTTTCCCCCGCCGGGCCGCTCGCCGATCATCGATCGCGTGGATCGTACTGCGCTGACCGGCCGTGGCGCGGCCGTGCCCGCCGGCCCCGACAATCCGAAGCCGCTTGAAATCGTCGCCTGCGGACATCCTCTGCCAGGTCATGAAGTCCGCATCGTCGATGGCGCCGGCTACGAGCTTGGTGAACGCCAGGAAGGCCGGCTCGAATTCCGCGGCCCGTCGGCGACCTCCGGCTATTTCGAGAACGACGCCAAGACACGCGAGCTGTTCCGCGATGGCTGGCTCGACAGCGGAGACAGGGCATACGTGGCGAGCGGTGATGTCTACATTACCGGCCGGGTAAAGGACATCATCATTCGCGCCGGGCGTCACATCTATCCGCAAGAGATCGAAGAGGCTGTCGCGGGCATCCCCGGCGTGCGCAAGGGAGGCGTCGTCGTGTTCGGCGCGACCGATGAGTCCACCGGAACTGAGCGTGTGGTCGTCGTGGCGGAAACGCGCGAGACCGACGAATCTGCCCGGGAGGAGTTGCAGGAGCGCACTCGTGAGGTCGCAACGGATATCGCCGGGACACCTCCCGACGATATGGTCCTCGCGCCACCACGGGCCGTGCCGAAGACATCCAGCGGGAAGATTCGCCGCAGCACGGCTAAGGAGCTTTACGAGAGCGGGACAATTGGAGCGCCGCAACGCTCGCTCTGGTGGCAAGTCTTGCGGCTGTCGTTTGCGGGAGCGGGCCCGCAGCTGAGGCGACTGCGCCGGCTTCTCGCCGACGTTCTCTACGCCGGATGGTGGTGGATCGTCATAGCCTGCAGCTTCTTCTTGGCATGGCTGGCGGTGATGCTTCTGCCGCGACTCGGCTGGCGCTGGGCCGCGGCGAGGACGATCGCCCGTGCCGCGCTCGCCCTTGCCGGCGTGACCATCACGGCGAGCGGCATCGAGCACATTCCCCGCCGCAACGCGATACTCGCATTCAACCATTCGAGCTATATGGACGCCTTGGTGTTGGCTGCGGTTCTGCCGGGAGAACCAGCTTTCGTGGCCAAGAAGGAGCTGGCGGGGCAGGTCTTTGCCGGCCCCTTCCTGCGCCGGTTAGGCACACTGTTTGTCGAGCGCTACGATGTTACCGGCAGCCTTTCCGACGCCGAATCCCTGACCAAGATCGCCCGGCAAGAACGCATTCTCGTGTTCTTCCCCGAAGGCACGTTCACGCGCAGACCAGGTCTCTCCGCCTTCTATCTCGGAGCTTTCAAGATCGCGGTTGATGCCAACCTGCCGGTACTGCCCGGCATTATCCGTGGAACGCGATCCATGCTGCGCGGTGACCAATGGTTTCCACGATGGACGCCGGTCACAATCGAGATCGGCGCTCCCATTGCGCCGTCTGGAACTGATTTTGCATCGGTATTGCGTCTCCGCGACGCAGTACGCGAAGCGATCTTGGCGCGCTGTGGCGAGCCGGACCTCGGCGAGATGGTAAAGCCGCCACGGCCCGAGGCCGGGGCCTGACGGCATCACGGTCGCAAAGGTATCCTCAACAGGCGCTGGCTAGACGCTACGCGTGATGTGGCCGGCGATCATGAGAAGCAGCAGGACGCCAAGCCGGAACTCATCGCGGCGCGCACCATTGTCGCGCTCCGATCGAGAGGACTACGAGCGGCTAAGCTGTGGGTGCCGGTCGACTTTCGCGGCCGTCGAGGTCTGGGAAAGATCGCGGCTGCTTCCAGCCGCCAGGGACAAAATTGCAAACGGTAAAGTTCGACCCCTTCTCTGCCCTTCCTTCGGAGCAGCCATACGGCAATCCGTGATCCAGATTTTGCTCGCGCTATCGCGCAAGTTGGCCGCAATCCAGACATTTCCCGCGCCGATCTCCCTTTCCGGACACGGACATTCGCCTTTAGCGATACTGCATGGCGTAAAAATCCTCTGCCCGATTGCAGACCGCCGTCGAAGCAGCTTTTTGATAGGCGGAGCAGCTCATTTCGTCTTATATGCTGAGAAATCCGTCATGATCTGCGGGACCAATCATAGCGTAGCATTGGCTCGCAGTTCAGTGGCGCCATTGACAAGGGGCCGGCGTGTCAGAGTTCATCCTGTTCCTGATTGTCGGCTTTCTCGCGCAGGCGGTCGATGGAGCTCTTGGGATGGCGTATGGCGTCATCTCTGCGACGGTTCTCCTTTCCTTCGGTGTGCCACCGGCGCAGGCTTCGGCTTCGGTCCACGCAGCAGAGCTTTTCACGACAGCCGCGTCGGGATCGGCACATCTTGTGCACCGAAATGTCGATTGGCAGCTGTTCTGGCGCTTGGCACCAGCTGGGATCATTGGGGGTTGTCTTGGCGCATATGTGCTGACTTCCTTCGAAGGTAACGCTGTCAAGCCCTTGGTCACGATCTATCTTGCTGTGATCGGCCTGTATCTGGTCGTTCGTTCTTTCCACAAAATTCCCAACAAGCCGGTATCGGCGAGCGTGGTAGCTCCGCTTGGGGCAGTCGGCGGTTTTCTCGACGCTGCCGGTGGCGGGGGCTGGGGACCGATCGTAACAAGCGGTCTACTAGGTGCCGGTGCACCGCCGCGCTACGTGATCGGCACCGTCAACGCCAGCGAGTTCCTGATCACACTATCGGTATCCGTGACGTTCCTGGCGTCGCTCATGTCCGGTCACTGGCAGGCTGCAGGCACATTGACCGAGTACGGTTGGTCGATCGGGGGCTTGATTGCGGGCGGACTCCTTGCTGCCCCCATGGCAGGCTGGATGGTGAAGACCGTTCCGGAGAAAGCGCTGCTTCGTGCTGTCGGTATTCTTATCGTGTGTCTGTCGCTGTATCAGTCGGCACAGCTGGTTGCGCTGGTCTAGTGACAAGATACCGTTCAATAACGGTGAGGCAGGTGGCGCAACGATTGGGCGGCTATTCCGGCCTGGCGTTTGTCGACACAACAAGAACGATAGCCGATCAGATGGAAGAGTGGCTCGTCGAGGAGGGGTCGGACGGCTTCAACGTGATGTTCCCGTTCCTGCCAGCCGGGCTCGACGATGTCGTCGAAAAGGTGGTGCCGGAACTTCAACGGCGCGGGCTGTTCCGGCGCAAATATGAGGGGCCGACGCTTCGCGAAAATCTCGGCTTGGCGCCTCCCAGGAATCGGTTTTTCGAATAGCGAACCGGATCATGTCCGGCGATCGAGACGGGCAACTAGCCGGTCGCCGATCCACTGGATGCCGCTGACGAGGATGATCAGCACGACCACCACCGCGACCATGACGGTGGTCTCGAAGCGCTGGTATCCGTAGCGTATGGCGAGATCGCCCAGCCCACCGGCGCCGATGGCGCCGGCCATGGCCGAAGCACCCACGAGCGTGACCAGCGTCACGGTGAAGCCGGCGACGATGCCCGGCAGCGCCTCGGGCACAAGGACTTCACGGATGATCGTCCAGCGGTTGCCGCCCATGGCGCGTGCCGCGTCTATCAGCCCGTGATCCACTTCGCGCAGCGACACTTCCGCGATGCGGGCGTAGTAGGGCGTTGCGGCAATCGACAGCGGCACGATCGCGGCCCATGTGCCGATAGAGGTGCCGACGATCAGCCGCGTCACCGGGATCAGCGCAACCAACAGGATAATGAAGGGAACCGATCGGAAGCCGTTGATCACGGCGCCCAGGACGCGATTCACCCAAAGATTTTCGGCGATCCCGCCGCGATCGGTGACGACCAGCGCCAGGCCGAGCGGCAGGCCGGCAACCAGCGAGACGAAGCCGGAGGCCACCGTCATCAACACGGTCTCCCACAGGGATCGGAAAAGCAGTTCAATCATTACCGGCGACATAGCCAAGCACCTCCACGCGGGCCCCGCGGCCCGCCAGAAAATCGATCACGCGCGCCACATGGTCCGCACCGGTGGGGACGCCGAGGAACAGGCTTCCCACCGGCTGCTGCTGGATATGGTCGATCCCGCCATGAATAAGACGGAACGAGCCCGGGATGCTTGTGGCGAGATCGGAAAGCAGGGGGCGGCTCGCAGCCTCTCCCGCAACGTCGATCCTGAGGATTGCCTCTTTCCCGGCCGAGGCAGAGAGACTGGCCGCGATCTCGTCCGGCAATTGCGGACGTATGCCGCCGAGAAGGCTTTGCGTGATCCGCGATTGCGGATTGGCGAAAACCGACCAGACGGGACCTGCCTCGACGATCCGGCCGGCGTCGAT
The DNA here is from genome assembly GCF_900149755.1 of Mesorhizobium delmotii. NCBI lineage: Bacteria > Pseudomonadati > Pseudomonadota > Alphaproteobacteria > Hyphomicrobiales > Phyllobacteriaceae > Mesorhizobium > Mesorhizobium delmotii. The sequence goes on from NZ_FUIG01000022.1 coordinate 29,148, forward strand.
CACCGCCACGCGGTCGGCAATCGAGCGGATCACCTCCATTTCATGGGTGATCGACAGGATGGTGAGCCCAAGTTGCCGGTTGATGTCCTTGAGCAGCGCCAGGATCGAGCGGGTGGTCTCCGGATCGAGCGCCGACGTTGCCTCGTCCGAAAGCAGCAGCGCGGGCCGCGCGGCGAGCGCCCTCGCGACGCCGACGCGCTGCTTCTGCCCGCCTGAAAGAGACGCCGGATACGCCTTGGCTTTCGCCGACAATCCGACCAACTCGAGAAGCTCGGCGGCACGGTGAAGCCTTTCTGCCTTCGGCCGCCCCTCGATCTTCAACGGCAGTGCGACATTGTCCTCGACGGTCTTTGCCGAGAGCAGGTTGAAGTGCTGGAAGATCATGCCGATGCGGCGGCGAAGCGGTTGCAGCTCGCGTTCGCCGAGCCGCGCGATGTCGCGGCCTTCGATGAAAATCTCGCCAAAGTCGGGCCGCTCTAACCCGTTGAGGCAGCGGATCAGCGTTGACTTGCCGGCGCCGCTGCGGCCGATGATGCCGAGGATCTCGCCCTTTCGGACGCGGAGCGACACGCCGTCGAGGGCGGCGGTCGCGCCGAACCGGCGCTTGACGTCGGTCAGCCTGACGACGTCCTCCGGCGTCCTGGTCTCGGCAGCTGGCTGCACGGTTGCAGAGAAATGCTGGTTCACGACGCTCCTTTCCAATCTTCCCGGCGCATCCCTTCACATATGACGCGGCGGCCCGCGGTCGATGCGGACCGCCGGTAATCTGGCGAAAGGCAAATCTTGCCGGCTCAGTAGGCGCTGAGGCCGGTGCCCTTGTAGACGCGGTCGAATTCGGCCTTGACCGTATCGTTCTGATAGGACTCGACCAGCACCTTGACCCAGGGTTCGTTCTCGTTGCCGGCCTTCACTGCAATGAAGTTGCGGTACGGGTTCTCGGCGATCGGCTCCTGGGCGATGCGGTTCTCGGGCGTGAGCCCGCTCTTCAGCGCCCAGTCGGTGTTGACGACGGCGGCATCGAGGTCGTCGATGGAGCGGCCGACGATGCCGGCGTCGAGTTCCTTGATTTCGATCTTCTTCGGATTCTCGACGATGTCGGCCGTGGTGGCGAGAATGCCGGTGCCTTCCTTCAGCTTGATAAGCTTCTCGCTCTCCAGAACGCGCAACGCGCGGCCTTCATTGGACGGATCGTTCGGCAGGCCGATCACGGCACCATCCGGCAGGTCGGCGACCTTGGCATGCTTCTTCGAATAGAGGCCGATCGGCCAGACGCCCGTATAGCCGACCGGCACGATGTGATAGCCCTGCGTGGCGATCTGGTTGTCGAGATAGGGCTTGTGCTGGAAGGCGTTTGCGTCGATCTCGCCGCGTTCCAGCGCCTCGTTGGGCTGCGTGTAGTCGTTGAACACGACAGTCTCGATCTTCAGGCCGCGCTTGTCCGCCTCCTGTGTGACGACACGCCAAACGTCCTCGTCCTCGCCGGAGATGATGCCGACCGTGATGACCTTTTCCTCCGCAGCAGCCGGTTGGGGCTCGGCGAGGGCCGCGAGCGTGACGGCCGAGGCAAAAAGTGCGGCGAGGCCCGTGCGCCGGGTGATCAGTCTGGAAAGAAGATTGGAAGCCTTTGGAAGTTCAGTCATGATGATTTCCTTGGAATGGGTCAGGTGAGGAAGGGTTGTCAGAAGAATCTCACCCTGCCTCGGATGCATATTGCCTACGGCGCTCGGATTTCGACAAAGCATCGTATTGCCCGATTAACGCTATGCCTAGAAAATGATCTCAAAGTTTTCTGGTGTTGGGGGTAGAGACGAGCTGCAAACTGCTGGAGCCGCTGCGCTAGAGGCGAGGGATCCACTCGAGCCAGTAGCGGTCGATCAGCGATCGTGGTCGGCCGTCCATCTCGGGCGACGGGGCGAAATCCTCGGCTGCGGCGTGCCGACGCGAGGCGAGCGCCAGCCCGGCCTCCTCGATTGCTTGCTCGCCACGTTTGCGGATCGCTTCGGACGCAAGCGCGCCCTCCAGGAAATCTCTGTCCGTCGCGTAGACAGCGGTTGGTAGGACCAGAGCCTCGAAGAAGGCAAAGAGCGGCCTCAGCTGATGGTCTACCATCAAGGCATGGCGCTCGCCGCCGCCCGTCGCGGTCAGAAGCACCGGCTTGCCGCGCAGCGCGACCGGATCGACGAGGTCGAAGAAGTGCTTGAACAGGCCGGTATAGCTGCCTTTGTAGGTCGGCGAGCCGACGACGAGCACGTCGGCCGAGACGACCGCATCAAGTACCGTTTGGCCTGCCTCGTCGAGATCGCGCGACCAACGTGCCGTCCCAAGCGACCGGCCGACATCGTCCAGATCGAAGGTCACTGCCGCAAGGCCATGCCGATCCGCGATCTCGCTGACGAAATGCTTGACGAAACCGCGCGTCTTCGACGGCCGCGCAAGGTTGCCAGAGAAGCCGACAACGGTGGCGTTTGTCATGGCGGTCACCTGGTCTGCTGGTCCTGCACGATCGGGCAGCTTTCGTCCTTCGCCCAGTCGGCGAAGCTGAGGTAATAGGCGCGGACGTCGTCATAGCCTGCACGAACCGCGGCGACTGCGGCCAGCGCCGCGCGACCCCCACCGTCGCAGTGCGTGACCACGTGATCTCCCGAGCGGAATCCGGCGTCGGACAGCAATCTTCGAAGCTCGGCGGTCGGCTTCAGGCGGCCGTCCTCGAGCAGGCCTGCGTGAGGAAGCAGATGCGCTCCGGGTAGATGGCCGCCCCGAGCATTGCGCCGAAGATCGGTGCCGACGAACTCCGCCGCAGTGCGGGCGTCAAGAAGCTGGACGCTGTCCAGCTCTCTCTTCAGCATGTCACGATCGACCAGATCAACCAACCCGGCCCCGGGTCGAGCGCGAAACGTCGTCAATCCCGGTGCCTCGCTTGCCTTAGCCAGAAGCTCCCTGCGTTCACGGATCGCAGGCCATCCGCCGTTCACAATGAGCGCCTCGGCTCCAAAATATTGCAGGATGAACCATACGCGCGCGGCTTCCGTCATACGCCCGTCGTCATAGACCACCGTGGGCACGGATTCGGCCACGCCCAGATCGGCAATCGCACGTTCCCAGTAAGAGATGTTCTCGAAGGAGGTCTCGCCTGTCTTCGCGGCTGCTTCCCAGAGCTCGACGGGCACACGAACGGCACTCGCCGCATGATCGGCCTGGAATGCCTCGGCTTCGCGCACATCGAGCAGGCGAAAAGCGGCGAGCAGCGAAAGTTCGTCGGGCTCGATCACTGGATCGCGTGGTGCAAGCTCCTTCGAGGCATTGCGGAAGGTGGTATCACCTGCCGCTGCAACTACAGTTGTCCCGCGCACCGATATCAGACCTCGGCCTCCGTCCCGTCGAAGCGGGTGAACGTGAATTTCTCGAACGGCTCGCGATACGTTTGCCGTTCGTTGCGCAGAATACTGATCGCGAGCTCTTCGCCGAGCGCCAGCGACGCCGAGAAATCGGAGCGCCAATGGATGCCAGCCCAGTCGCGTCCGACCCCATAGTTCCAGGCGAGCTTGTTCAGCTCGCCGCCGACGGTGAGCGGCTCACCCTTGTAGGGGACGAGCTTCGTCGGATCCTTCGGGTCGGGCTGCACGGGATTGGCGAGGACGGCGTCCTCATCGAAAAGCGCCTTGAGGATCGTCACGTTGGACGCGGCGATTTGGGCCGCCCCGCCGGGATAGCTGGAGTGGATCGGCGCTCCTTCCGGATAGACGTGCGACAGGAGATGGGTGCCGAACTTGCCGACACTTCGTGCTAGAGCGGCGGAGTTCAGGATGTCGCCGTGGACGGGATAGGCGTCCACCTTGTTGGTGATGCGGTGGTGGATCAGCCCGCCATAGGCTTCCGGCCGCAAGGCGCGGTGGACATAGAACTTCTGCCAGTAGGCGACTCGGATGGCGAGCGATGCGGTGACCGGCAGCAGGCTTTGCGCATAGGGCAGGCCGAAAGTGCTGTAGCCGCCAGTCTGCGTCTTCGAGTTCAGGTACGGATTGGATTTGGCAAACGGAATCCCGAACCCACCGAACCCGGCATTGGCCTTGTCGGGTCCCACGCCGAGCAGCAGGGCAGCCGACCAGAAGGCGGCCGGATTGTTGTGCACGTATTCGGCGAGGTCCCGGCCGGTCGCGATATAGCGCGGCGTCGGGTCGAAGCTGGTCGGCTTCGCAGGCGGAATGCCGTTCTGGATGGCGAGCCACTCGTCATAGCCGGTGAGGAAATCGGTCCCGGCCGCGGCGGTGCGGATGCGCGCCGGGATGAGCTGGCTGCCGTAAGGGGTATCCTTGAGCAGAAACTGGGAAATGTAAGGACCAACCAGCGTGCCGGGCGGCGTGACATAGCGCCCGGTTCGCCCGGACGGATCGGCCGCGTCGACATAGAGCGCCGTCCCGCGGAACAGCGTCTCCGGCGTGATGCCACCGTCCTTGCGCGGGCCCTCGAAGGCGGCAAGCTTGTTCAACTCGTCGACCGCGACGAGCACGTCCTTGTTCTTGGTGTCGTTCGTCAGCTCGGACAGCGGAACGTCGCGCAGCAGCGACTGCCAGTAGAGCTCGACAGCTTCGCTCGCGCGCGTTGCGCTGTCGAGCGCGGGCGCCGGCGGGATCGCGAACTGCGGGCCGACGCAGCCTGTCAGGTTCACGGCGAGGGAGCCGATCGGATTGAGCTGCTTGCGCTTGCCGCCGAGCGGTATCGCCTCGAAGTCGGTCGGATCGCCCGAGGCATAGGCCTTCAACGTTGCGTCGAAGGCCGTGCGGTCGACCTCGCCGCGTTCGTCATGCGGCAGGCCGCGCGTGTCGGAGCCGATCAGGTTCGGATACTTCTGCTCGTCGCCATTGACCGGATGCGGCGGTATCGCCACCGCGAAATCCGCATCCGCTGCGGCGCTTCGCACGACGAATGCGTGCTTGCGGAACACAAGATGTGCATCCCCTGAAGCCTCCTCGCCGGCCTCGACCCCGGTCGAGCCGACAATTGCGAGGGACGGCACGCCGGTAACCGCCATCGCTGCCATGCCCCCGGCTTCGCCAAGAAAGCGGCGGCGGCCGCCATCGCGAAGGTCTGCGGATGTGGATGCTGTACGGCGGGTCTGACCCTTGTTTTCCATTCCGCGATCCCGATGCGTCATTGTCATCTCCTACTTTTCACCGAAGCGCACGGATCGACGCCGCGCCTATACCTCTTCGAGAATTCGTGACTGCAGGGCGACAGCCGCGGTGTCGGCCCCCTCGCGTCGTGGGCGGGGAAGATCGACCGGCAAGTCGAGTGTTATGCCGCCGTCGCGAATGACGAGCACCCGGTCCGCGAGTGCCACAGCTTCGGCGACGTCGTGGGTGATGAGCACGGTCGTAAAACCGTGCTCGCGCCATATGCGCTCGAGTAGGCGATGCATCTCCATGCGCGTCAGTGCATCGAGAGCGCCGAACGGCTCGTCGAGCAGCAGGACGTCCGGTCGGCTCACCAGAGCTCTGGCGAGAGCGACACGTTGAGCCTGGCCGCCGGACAGGACGGCAGGCCAGTCGTTCCACCGATCGGCAAGCCCGACATCGGCGAGGGCTGCCGCAGCAGTCTCCTGCCACCCCTTCGTGCGCGCGATGCCGACATTGCTCAGTACGCGATGCCAGGGCAGCAGCCGCGCGTCCTGGAAGAGAAGGCGCACGTTCGGCTGCAGCGACTGGACCTCGGCGTCGCCGATGGCAATCATTCCGCTCGTCGGACGATCGAGTCCCGCGATCAGGCGAAGGAGGGTGGACTTGCCACAGCCGGAGCGGCCGACAATCGCCAGCAGCTGTCCGGCAGGAATGACCAGATCGAGGTCGGACAGGACACTTCTGTCTCCGAAGGATTTGGACAAGCGATCAAGTCGTATGTCCTGCCCGTTCAGTGACGGCGCGTCTTGACCGCGCGGTCCCGCCTCGCGAAGCAGGTTTGACTCGGCCAGCGCATCCGCTTCGTGGAACGCGGCATCCTTGTGCAGCCGCAGCACGGTCGCAGATTCTCTCACGACGTCGCTCCCCTGGTGACGGTGAGGCGATAGGTAGGGTGCCAGGCAAGCGCCCGCGCCTCGAGCAGCCGCGTGATGAAATCGGCGAGCTTGCCGAGTAGCGCGTAAACGATGATGCCGAGGACGACGACGTCGGTCTGCAGGAACTCGCGCGCGTTCATCGTCATGTAGCCGATGCCCGAGGACGCCGAGATCGTCTCGGCTACGATCAGGGTGAGCCACATGAGGCCGAGCGAGAAACGAAGGCCGACAAGAATCGACGGCATGGCGCCAGGCAAGATTACCCGCCAGAACAGCGGTACGGGACCGAGCCCATAGACACGCGCCATCTCGATCAGTTTCGGATCGACAGTGCGGATGCCGTGAAAGGTATTGAGGTAGAGCGGAAACGCGGTCCCGATCGCCACGAGGAAGATCTTCGCTTCCTCACCAATCCCGAACCAGAGGATGACGAGCGGGATGATGGCGAGATGCGGCACGTTGCGGAGCATCTGCATCGACGAGTCGAACACTGTTTCGGCCGGCCGCGATATACCGGCGAGGACTCCCAGCACGAAGCCGATGCCACCGCCGATGAGCAGGCCCTTCAGCGCTCGCTCGGTCGAGATTGTTGCATGGGTGAGAAGCGTGCCATTGCGCAGGCTCTCCCAGAAGGCGGCGGCTACCGCGCTCGGCGCCGGTAGGAGACGCGTCGACAGTGTGCCGCTTCGCGAGGCGATCTCCCATGCGATCAGCAGCACGATCGGGAGTGCCCAGGACGCCAGCGTCCTGAGCGCCGCTGCGCCGGTGCCATGAAGGCGCGATGGCCCGGCCATGCTCAGGACGCCTTTCTTGCGGCCGGACGGATCTCGTTGGCGATCGTCTCGCCGAACGGACCGGTGTTGACAGAGAGTTCGGCCCTCTCCGGCGCGTGCGCCAGCGGCAGCAGCGGGAAGACGAGCTCGGCGAAGCGATAGGCCTCTTCGAGATGCGGGTAGCCGGACAGGATGAACGTGTCGATCCCGATGGAGCGATATTCGTTCATGCGCGCCGCCACTTCCTCGGGCGAGCCGACGAGGGCGGTGCCCGCGCCGCCTCTAACCAGGCCGACGCCTGCCCAAAGATTCGGGCTGACGATCAGCTTGTCGCGGCGGCCGCCATGCAGTGCGCTCATCCGGCTCTGGCCGACGGAGTCCATCCGCGCGAACACGGACTGCGCCTTGGCGATCGTTTCGTCGTCGAGATGCGCTATGAGGTGGTCTGCTGCCGCCCAGGCCTCATCGGAGGTCTCGCGCACGATAACGTGGAGACGAATGCCGAAGCTGAGCTTTCGGCCACACTTCCCGGTCGCTGCCTTCACCTTGGCGATCTTTTCGGCGACGAGTGCCGGCGGCTCACCCCAAGTCAGGTATTTGTCGACCGTCTCGGCGGCTACTTCGATTCCTTCTACCGAGGACCCGCCGAAATAGAGCGGCGGGTGCGGTGCCTGCACCGGCGGAAACAGCAACTGTCCGCCCTCGAGACGGATATGCTTGCCTGACGTCGTCACGGTCTCCCCGGCGAGCAGCGCCTTGTAGGCATGCATGAACTCGCGGGTGATCTCGTAGCGGTCGGCATGGCTGAGGAAGATGCCGTCGCCCTTGTTCTCGATCGGGTCGCCGCCGGTGACGACGTTGATCAACAGGCGTCCAGCCGAAAGTCGATCGAGCGTCGCGGTCATGCGGGCCGCGACCGTCGGTGGCTGCAGCCCTGGCCGCACCGCGACCAGGAATCTCAGCTGCTCGGTGGAGGTGAGCATCGCCGAAGCGACAATCCAGGAATCCTCGCAGCTCTTTCCAGTGGGCAAAAGCACGCCGTAGTAGCCCAGTTGGTCCGCCGCCTGCGCGATCTGGCGCAGATACGGGAGGTCAGTTGCACGGCCGCCGACCGCGGTGCCGAGGTACCTGCCGTCTCCATGGGTCGGCAGGAACCAGAGCACATTCACTCGGTCAGGCGCGATGTCGGCGGGCGCATTCATGACTGTGGTTTCTTCACTGCGTCGGCGATCCGGATCGCGGCCGGGATCAGGCCAAGTCGATGAAAAACGTCGGCGATCTTCTGCTGAGCGGCCACCACCTCCGGCGTGATCGGCTTCACGCCGTACGTCCGCCGTTCGACGGCGACTTCGAGGACGTCTACCGGAATGCCGAGCGCCGGCGAGAACTGCTCGGCCACGTCGCCGCGGTTGGCGTTGATCCACGTGTCGACCTCGCCGAGCGACGCGACGATCGTGTCGACCACATCAGGGTGGGCATCGAGGAAGTCGCGGGAGGCGAGATAGAACTCGTGGTTGTCCACGACGCCGCTGCCGTTGGCCAGCTGTCTGGCGCCGGTTGCTGCCTCTGCTGCAGCCAGGAACGGCTCCCAGATAACCCAGGCATCGACCGCTTGCTTCTCGAAGGCGGCGCGCGCGTCGGCCGGCGGCAGGAAGTTCACCTCGATGTCCGTGTAGCCAAGTCCCGCCTTCTCCAGAGCCTTGACCAGCAGGTAGTGGACGTTCGAGCCTTTGTTCAGTGCGACCTTCTTGCCCTTCAGGTCGGCCACCGTCTTGAGCGGGCTGTCCTTGGGAACGAGGATCGCCTCGGCTTCCGGCGCTGGAGGCTCATAGCCGACATAGACCAGCGGCGCGCCGGCGGCCTGCGCGAAGATGGGTGGCGCCTCGCCGGTCGTGCCGAAGTCGATGGAGCCGACGTTGAGCGCCTCGAGCAGCTGCGGGCCAGCCGGGAACTCGGTCCATTCGACCGTGTAGCCCTGCGGTTTCAGCTTTTCCTCAAGCAGTCCCTTTGTCTTCAGCAGAATGAGCGTGCCGTACTTCTGGAAGCCAATCCGGACAACCTTGTCCTCGGCATGGGCTGCGGTCGCAACGCCCAGCGCGATGCTGCCGGCGAGCGTGATCTGCGCGAGATATCGTAGGAAGGTATTCATCAAAATCGGACTCCTCTTCCAATGTCAGCCAAGACTTTGAACCGGCGGGCACGACGCATGCCTCACGCTGCGCCCCACAATTTAAGCGGCGCAGTCGGATTGCCTGATTTCGGTGAGCGTATCGGGCCCGGAGAATGCTCTCAAAGAAAATTCTACTAATTTCATAGACTTTATATGGAATGAATTACCTGCGCGAATGAGAGCTGCCGAACGCCAACCTGCTCAGACCACGGCGCCGCCCTTCGACGGTGTGATCTGGCGCCTCAGGCTCACCGCATCGAGACGGGCTGTTTGACCAACAAACTGGCGAGATTCTGGCACTGGATACGGATGTCGGGGACCGCCTCGATCTCCAGAAAAGTGCCGCGGGTGAGTGGACCCACGGCGTAGATACGATCGTTGCAAGCGCCTTCTCGACTGATCAGGGCGCCATCGGCGGCGACGTCGAGGCCGATTCGAAGCGGATCCGCTCGGGCCACGCCGGCCGCCAGAAGCGACCGGATCAGGGGATTTGTGCTCCTGCCAGGGTCGGTAATGACGCCGGCGCATTCGTAGACGTGTGCAACCCGAATTTCCTCGACGAGCTGGTTGTTTCGACGGCGCAGCCTTGCCACGAAACCGGCGTCGTCGGATGTCACGTCGAGCACTCGGCCCGCGATTACGCGTAGCTGACCGTTTGCGATCGCCTTGGAGAGCCGCTCGCTTACCTCAGGCGCCATTCGATGCCGGTGGATGTCCCACCAAGCCTTCAGGTGCCTGAAGAACTGTCGTCTAGAAGCATCGGGCCATGTCCGCCAGATCGCCTGATTGTGAGGTCGCAAGCCGTCCACGACGTCACGCCAGTCGCCGCCGTGCGCCTCAGTCGAGCGAACTAGATCCCGGAACCAGCGGACGAATTCTGGCAGGCTTCGGTCAAGCGGTATGTCGGCTCCTTGAATGACGATGGGGCTGGTCTTTCTGTGCACGGCTGGGAGCAGGCCTCTGCGTGAAACGGCGACGATCTCCCCGACATGTCCGCGAAGCAGCAGCGAGAGACAGGTATCGACCATGCTGAGACCGGTGCCGAGGATCAGGACGCGATCGGCCGGTCCGGGCAAGGCGGCTTGCCGCTCTTTTGAGGGTGCAAGCAGCGACCCGCCGCGATTCGCTGTGCGGTCGTGACCTGTGGCCAGGACGCATTGCTGCGCCACAATGTTGGACCCGTTCGAAAGGCGCAGCTCCAGATAGCCGCCGCGCTGCAAAACCTCGACGCATTCCTCATCGACGATCCGCAATCGCGGACCACCCTTCTGCCGAGGCTCAGTCAACAACTCTCCAAGATATTCGCCATAGAGCCGACGGGGAGCAAAATACGTGGTCGCATCATCGATGGGGAAGCTGCGTGCCTTCAGCCAGCGCGCGAAATGGTCGGGATCATCGGCAAAGGCGCTCATGTTGGCTGCCCGGACGTTGAGAACGTGCTCCGGGAGGTCGGTCGAATAGGCGAGACCTCGCCCGAGTGAGGCCTGCTTCTCTATGATGGTGATCTCGAGGCCGGAGTTACCGCTTCGCAGGAGATGCGCCGCCATCAGCACTCCGCTTGCACCGCCGCCGATGATCGCAACCGACTTGGCCGACGGCGTGGTGCTGGCTGAATTCCACATTCGGGGAAAGACGACTGTCATGACTGCACGTTCTCCGAGCAGCCGGCAAGCTACAATGTCTAGCGATTAAGTCAACAATGAGATCTACGTGTTTAGCGCAGCCGAAGAAGGTCGGCGGCGACGCCGGCTCATTCGCAGCCAGCCCACGGCGGGGCTTCAATCCGAACTTCCGGAACTTCGACTCCCGCCCCTATTCGCCGGGGCGGTCAATGTCCGAATCTGGCGCGATTGCGCCCATTGGCCGGCCCCGCGGCTTCGATCAACCGGGAGCCCGGTAACCCTTTCGGCTGAAACCCTCGGCGACGCTCTCAGCCTTTATTACATTCGCCTGCTTGTGTTGAGCGCTGCGGCTGCGGAGGGTGGCATGGGAGAGAAACCATGCCTAACAGGAACAGTGGCCACATCGTCGGTCAGAAGCCTCCTCTCAACCGCGTGAGGTCTGGAGCATTCGAACACGACTGCAGGTGTCCGGCGCAGAACGGGATCTGGCACTCTTCAATCTCGCAAGCTTCGAGGTTGCGACCTGGTCGCCATCACGGTCGGCGACATTGCGCGCTAGTCACTGGCGGAGCGAGCGCAATCGGCAAGGTCTAGGCTCCCGCGGCTCGGCACTCCATCAATAGTACGACCGGATGTCACGCGACTGTGAACTGGGAGTATTGGTTTACGCCTCGCGCTGTGCATCATACCCTCTTCGCAAAATCGGTGCGAAGAGCAGACCCGCTGATAATTCAGCCTGCTGGCCGGAATCACCGGGTCATGATGGAGGCCAACTGATGAATTTCGACAAGATTTCGGCCTGGGCTCCGGAGTGGTTAAGCGTCGTGAGGATCATGTCGGCGCTGCTGTTTCTGGAGCACGGAACTCAAAAGTTCTTCAATTTTCCGCCCGCTCCCGAGCCGATGCAACTGTCGGGGCTTTTTGTGATTCAGGGATTGATCGAGGTGATCGGAGGCGTGCTGCTTGCCCTCGGACTCTTCACCCGGCCCGTCGCGTTCATTCTGTCCGGCAACATGGCGGTCGCCTATTTCATGGCGCACGCGCCGCAAAACTTCTTTCCGGTTGTCAACCAGGGCGACGCGGCGATCCTCTACTGCTTCATTTTCCTGTACTTCTTTTTCGCGGGAGGCGGCGCGTGGAGCGTCGATGCGGCCCGTCGCGGAACCGGCCTCGCGACGCCCTGAATAGGATCGCGAGAGAACCTCCTGGGCGGCTTCCAGCGGAGCACGTCCTGCAAGGGTGTCGAAGAGCATATGCTGTTGCCCTAGGTGGAAATGATAAGAAGTTTCGGCTCCGCTGATCGTCGCTTTCGGGGCGCCAGACGGTCTCAAGAATGGCCGCGTTGGGCGGATCGAGACCTTCGTCGTGGTCTGCGCAAAGTGGCGCGACCGCGCCCATTGCCATGGTCCACTTCATCGGGCAGTGCAATTCGGTAACGCCTGAACCAAATCCTTCGGGGCGGCTTCGGGTTAGGCGTTACAATTCATGAGCTCACATCGGGCGCTGCGGCTGTGGAGGGCGGCATGGGAGAAAGACCATGCCTAGTTGGAACAGAGGCCACATAGTCGGCCAGGGGCGGCCGGTACAGTTCGAGATCACAGAGCAGACCCGAGCCGCCGTCGGTGCATGGATAAACTGCCGCCACCTCGCCGAAAGGGATTTCCTATTCCCGAGTCGGGTTCGGGCAAAGCCGCACATATCAACAAGGCAGTATGGGCGGATCGTAGACAAATGGGTGGCCAGCATCGGCCTCGACCCGAAACGGTACGGCACGCACTCGATGAGGCGGACCAAGGCGTCGCAGATCTACAAGGAGATCAGCAATATCCGAGCCGTGCAACAGCTTCTTGGTCATACAAAGCTGGAGAGCACCGTGCGCTACCTGGGCATTGAAGTCGACGACGCATTGGCGATCTCTGAGCAGGTTGAACTCTGACACACAAGGGAGCGGCGCTTTCGCAAAGCGTCGTTCCTGACCCTAACCCGTCCTTTTCAGCCTTATCATGAATGTCGCGCATGCTTGTAAATCAGACATTGCGCTGGCGCGGTTCGAGCGCTCCAGTTAATTCGAGCATCTGATAGCCGGCCAAGAGTGTGATCAGAGATCCGACAACCCGCAATGGCGTCCTTTCCCGCAATGCCTTGACCATCTATCCCGACAGCGGTGCCGCAATAACGCCTCCAGCGATCAGGCCGGCGACCGAAGTTGGGTAGTCGCAGAATCCGCCGGCGTGCTTCCAACGGCCGGTAAAACAGAATGCATTGGTTTAAAGGGCGGCCATGGGCACTTCCGCGAGATTGCTCCCAGCGGTTGTCGGTGCTAAATTTGGTAGAAGCTGCCGCACTGATGTTGTCCGAGTGCGCCGCCTGCCGCCGCCGATGTGTTCTTGGAGTGGCCTAAAGAGTGGCAGGGTTTGGAGACCGGGACGATGAGCTTGACGCGCCGCGATGTGCTGATCGCCGGGAGTGGGGGGGTTGCCGGGGTCGCGTTCTTCTCGCCGCGGAGCGCGCGTGCGAACGATGAAGCGCTGGATCTCGTCAAGCAGTTCACCGGACGGACGGCCACGGTGTCGGATCGCCTTCACCTGATAATGCCGACGGACTTCCCGACCGGCTACACCGTGCCCATGAGTCTTTACATCGATAGCCCCATGACCGAGGCCGACCATGTGAGGCAGATGCGCGTGTTCGCGCCGCGGAACCCGCTCATCGAAGTGGCCAGTTTCCACTTCGTCCCGCAACGCAGTCTGCCCCGCGTGTCGACACGCATCCGGCTTGCCAAACCGCAACACGTCGTCGCTGTCGCTGAAATGAATGACGGCATCTTGCTGATGACCACGACGTGGGTCCGTGTCGCTACGGATGGCTGTGCCTGAGATCGGAGAGAGACAGTGACCACCCCGACACCACGCGTGATCGTGCCAAATGCTGCGGCGAAGGGGGAGATTTTTCAGGTCAAGACCATCATCAGCCATGAGATGGAAACGGGGCTACGCCATGATGATCAAGGCAATGTAATCCCGCGCAAGATCATCAACAAGTTTGTCTGCCGCTACAACGAAACCGTGGTGTTCAGTGTCGATCTTCACGAGGCGATTTCGGCCAACCCGTTCTTCGAATTTTCCTTGCGCGCGACGGAGAGCGGCCGGCTCGATTTTGTCTGGGAAGAAGACGGCGGTGCCGTCCATATGTTGTCGCACCAGTTCACGGTGGGTTGAGGTGGCGACGCAATCGAGCTGCGCGAATTATAGCGTGACAAGTTGAGTGGGAGCGTGACCGGAAAACTGCGAAACAGACGGGTATTCAGCATGCGCCCCGTCGCGAGATCTGCGATTGCCACGGGCCTCGTGCTGCTCTTCAGCCAATCCGGCGCGGCGGCGGGGCCCGATCAAGGCGCTCAACTCGCCGCAACCTGTGCGTCCTGCCATCGTCTCGATGGCGGCGGCACAGGCATTCCCAGCATCATCGGGCTTGGTGAGGAGAGGCTCACCAACGCCCTGCTTGCCTACCGGGCGAGCGAGAGTCCAAATCACATCATGCACGTTATCGCGCTGTCGCTCAGCGACGAGGAGATCGCGAGCGTCGCGCGCTATGTCGCAGCGCAGGGGAGTAACCCGCGATGAAATCCTGGACTCGTCGCGAGTTCGGACGCCTCACCGGAGCAGCGTTGCTAACGGCGCTCAACCAGCCGAAGGCGCGGGGCCAGGCCAAGGCGCGTGTCGTCGTGATCGGCGGCGGCATCGGCGGCGCAACGGTCGCCAGATATCTCGCCGCCAGCGCCACGGCTATCGAGGTGACCCTGGTTGAACCGCGGCAGAGCTACGCGACCTGTTTCTTCAGCAATCTCTATCTCGCCGGGCTGCGCCCGTTCGAATTGCTCAGTCATGGTTATGAAGCGCTGGCAAAACAATATGGTGTCATCGTCATTCATGAGTCCGCCGCGGCGATTCACCCGGCGGCGAGAACCGTTGCGCTCAACAACGGTTCAAAGCTCAGCTACGACCGTCTCGTTGTTGCGCCAGGCATCGCATTCAGGGATCGGGCGCTTGAGGGCTATGACGAAGCGGCGATGGAGATCATGCCGCACGCCTGGAATGCAGGGCAGCAAACCAGGCTGTTGCGCCAGCAACTGGAAAGCATGGAGGACGGCGGGCTGTTCGTGCTGGTTGCTCCGCCGAATCCGTTTCGCTGCCCGCCCGCCCCCTACGAGCGCGCTTCGCTCGTCGCATCCTATTTCCAACGCCGCAAGCCCAAGGCCAAAATTCTGATCCTCGATGCGAAAGACAGCTTCAACGCGCAGGACCTGTTCCAGGACGCCTGGAACCGCCACTATCCGGGAATGATCGAATGGCTACCGGCCCAGTTCACTGGCGGGGTCACGGCAATCGACGCGAAGACCCGGTCGGTGATCACCGCGGGAGCAACATTCAAGGCCGCGGTGGCCAATGTTATCCCGGCGCAAATGGCCGGGCGCTTGGCGCAGCAGGCGGGGCTCGCCAATCGGTCGGGCTGGTGTCCGGTCGATCCGGTCACCTTCGAATCGGCGCTGCAGCCCGGCGTCCATCTGGTCGGTGACGCGATCATCGGCGGGGATATGCCGAAATCCGCCTTCTGCGCCAACAGCCAGGCCAAAGCCTGCGCCTTTGCCATCGCGGCCGATCTCACCGGATCAGCGCGTTTCCCGGCGCATTTGTTCAACACTTGCTACACCTATCTCGCCCCCGACGATGCGTTCAGCAACGCCATCAGCTTCAAGCCCGTCGACGGGAAGCTCAAGAGCGTCATCAGCTTCGTCAGCAAGGTCGAGGAAAGCTCCGAGGTCCGCCGGCAGGCTGCGCGCGCGGCGGAAGGCTGGTATGACGCCTTCACGCACGACGTGTTTGGCTGAAACGAAACTCAACTCCGCTCGACGGCCGGGCCGGCCATTGCCGAAATGCCGGCGCCATCGTGGGTACGCTCCGCCTTGGTGTCGGATCGTTGCTCCGGGATCAGCGTTGGAATAGGGTCGGGCAGCCGCTCCAGCCGCAGCGAATTTACCACCACGAGGATGCTCGAGCCGGCCATGACCGCCGCCGCAAGGATTGGCTGCAGAAGTCCGAATGCTGCGAACGTCAGGGCGACGAGGTTGTAGCCGAACGCCCACATAAGGTTGGTCAAGATGGTCCTGCGGACCGCGCGGGCCACGTCGACGATCCAGGGCAGCATCCACAATCCGTCCGCAGGCAGCACGAGCGCCGCAGTCTCGCGGGCGAGATCGGTGGCGGAGCCGACGGCGATACCGACATCTGCGGCGGCCAGGACCGGCCCGTCATTCAGTCCATCGCCGACCATCGCCACCGAACCGTGGTCATGGCGGAGCCGATCCAGGGCCAGCCGTTTGGCCTCCGGCGAAAGGCCCGCTTGGACGTCCTTGATCCCGACCAGGGCCGCGATCCGCTCCGCCGCCGGCGCCAGGTCGCCGGTCAACAGCGTGGCGTCGAGCCCGCGCTCACGCAGTGCTGCGATCGCCGCCTGCGCCTCGGGAAGCGGCGAATCATCGAGCGACAGCACCGCGTGAACCCGCTCGCCCCAACCGACATAGACCACCGAATGACCGCTCGCCTCCCGCGACCGCGCACGTTCGGCCAGTGCAGGGGGAAGCGGCCAGCCCAGATCATTCATCAATCGGCCGTTCCCCGCCGCCATGGGCACGCCATTTGCGCTGCCACGGATGCCACGACCGGGAACCGCCCGGACATCGCGGATGACGAGCGGCGTGATGCCGCGCTGAGCGGCTGCCGCCGCGATGGCCCGTGCCAGATCATGCTCGGAATGGCGCTCCAGACCGGCGGCGCGCGCCAGCACTTCGTCGATGCCGACCTCCTCGCGGTCGACGCCGACGAGACGCGCCTTTCCCGCCGTCAGAGTGCCGGTCTTGTCGAAAGCTAGCAACCGTACACGCGCGAGGGTCTCGATCACGCCGGGGTCGCGGACGAGGCAACCGTGTCGCGCCAGCCGGCCAATGCCGAGCGATGTCGCCATCGGAGCGGCCAGGCCTGCGGCACAAGGACAGGCAACCACCAGTACCGAAAGGCCAATCAGCAACGCCCGATCGAACGGCAATGACTGCGCCCAGTAGACGATCGTCAGCCCGCCGAGGGCGAGGACAAGCGGCACGGCCACGCCAACGACGCGATCGGCAAGGCGTTGGGTTGGACTGCGACGGCCCAGCGCTTCGCGCACCGACCGGCAAATCTGTGCCCAGCGGGTTGCGGTTCCGTCACCGCTGCTTTGGATCAGGAGCGGGCCGTCGATATTGATACTGCCGGCAATCACCTTGGAGCCGGCGCCCTTTGTCACTTGCCGGCTTTCTCCGGTGATCACGGCTTCATCGATGTTCGATTCCCCCTCGACAACCACGCCGTCGACTGGAATGCGCTCGCCTGGCCGGACCCGAACCAGCATGCCGGCCGTCACCTCCCGCACTGGGCGGCGGATCTCTGCCGCGCCATCGACAACTGTTGCGCTCTCGCTTTCGGCGGCGAGGAGCGGTTCGAGGTCGCGCGCCGCCCTGGCGCGGCCAACGGCCTCGAGATAGCGGCCAACGGTGAACAGCATCAGCACCATCACGGCGGTGTCGAAATAGACGTGCGTGCTGCCCTCGAACACGGCAAATGCCGAATAAAGATAGGCGGCAGCGACGCCAAGCACGATGAGTGCTGATGATGTCACGCGTCCCTGAATACCATCGAGCCACATTTCACGAAAATAGGGGCTGCCGAGAATCAGCACCGCCGGCGTCGCGAAGATCCAGAGCACAAGATGAATCCACGGCAGCACGCCCGCATCGACGCCGGTGAAAGCGTCCGAATAGAGGAGGAGGCTGAACATCATGATATTCATGGAGAGAAAGCCGCCCACGCCGAGCTGGATCAGCAGCCAGGCGGCCTCCCACTCTTCGTGTCTGCCGCTCTTCACCTGAAAGGCGATGCAACAGCCGTAGCAGCAGAACGCGCAAGCTTCCCCGTTGAGCCTGCGCTCCATCGGGCGCGGGCCGATGGGCAGCGAGCAATGGCTACACAGGATATCGCCATGCGCAGTCATGCGGGATGTCCGCCCAGCCAGGCAAGGCCGATATGCGCGTCGGAAGGCAGCAGACCACGGCCGAGCGTGATGACGCCGAGCAAAAGAATAAAGCCGCCGGCCAGCCTAACGCCGCGCAGCCGCCAGGCTGGCCCGAGAACCTGGCCAACGCCGCCCATCATCAACATCGCGGGAAAGGTTCCCAATCCAAACGACGCCATGACGAGAAAGCCGGGAAGCGCTCCGGCGGTGCTCGCCGCCTGGGCGGCGAAGGCATAGACCAGAGGACATGGCAGGAAGCCGTTGAACAGGCCAAAGGCGAGCGGCGCGGCGCTGCTCCGGGCCGTCAGCAGACTGCGCAGGGACATTGCAAATGTGCTGCCGCCGAATCCGATCGCAAGGCGATGGAAGACCTGCAGCAAGCCGAAGAACTGCAACGCCATGGCAATCATGAGCAGGCCGGCGACGATCGCGAGAATTCGCTGGGCGATGTCGAGGGAGTCGTTCAAGAGCGGCGGCGCCATTGAACCTTGCGTGGTGCAGATGACCTGACCGAGCGCGCCCGCCAGCCCGCCCAGAAAGCAATAGGTTGTCAATCGGCCGGTATTATAGAGCAGGTGGCGAAGGACGGTTGCGCCTCCCCCTCGCTGATCGCGGCCCAGCGCGCAGGCAAAGCCGCTGCACATACCGATGCAGTGAAAGCTGCCCGCGAACCCAGCGGCGAAGATCACGAGATAATAGGTCATTGGCAGACCTCCTGCCGGCGCATCGCTCGATCAACCAGAGGTGTTGCTCCGCGCCGCTAATGGCGCACGAGGTACGCCACCCATACGAAGAAGGCGATGTGGGCTATCGCGCCGCCGATAAAGGCAATCGCTTGGTACGGGCTCGCATTTGCGAACGAGAAAACGGTATCTGCAAGCATACGCCTCCTCCTGGTCAGCCGAAATAAGCAAGGGCAACGTTCATAGCGAGCGCGGAGGCCAGTAGGAAAAGATTCAGAATCGCTAAACCCATTACGATCTTGGCTACCAGCATCTCCTGCTCCTTCTCTCAATTCCTCGGCCATCACCTAGCGTGCGCGACCGTGCTCCCTAGCCGATCCTTCCCGGCCCGACCCCGCCCCAATAAAGGTAGGCGTAGTAGAGCCCCCAGACGAAAAGAACCGCGTAGACGACCAGCAGCCATACCGGGATATATCCGTGTCGCGACTGGATAGTGCCGCCGGCGTACTCCTCCATCTCGTGGTCCGAACCGTGATCCGAGTCGTCACTCTCCGGTGTGCTTGGCGTTGTCATTTTCCACTTCCCTTTCGTAGAACCTAGTGGCCGCGTCATCGGCGCCGTGGAAGGCACCTGAAAGCACGCCCCAAATAAAGATACAGAGCGCACCAAGGCTCATCAGCAAGGCACTTAGGTAGGGTCCGGTGACCTCAAATCCGAGCATAACTCAGCCTCCTTCAGTAGCATTTTGTTTCTCGGTCACCGATCCGCCGTTACCTTCGCCGAGTTCGGAAGCCTTCTGCGCCGGCCCCCCGCCCGGAACATAGGCCCTATCCGGAGAAGCCGCCTCCAGCGTCAGATCATTAAGCGCCGCGCGATCCGTGTCGCTGATCGTCAGCGGCTGCAATGTGAGCGGGTCCTTATAGGCGGAAAGTGCGAGGACGTAGTACGAGAGCGCCCAGCGGTCCTCCTCGGGCAACGAGTCCCGATAGGAGGGCATAGGCGTGCCGCTCAACCCGGTCGTCATGGTCCGGAAGATATCCTCCACCGCCGCCCCTGACTTGAACTGGCCGCTGGTGAGGTCCGCAGGCACGATGGAGAAGCCGAGATCGTCCTTCAGCCCGGCAGCCTTCTGCCCATCGCCCTTTCCGCCTTGACCATGGCACTCCCAGCATTTCGCGATCTGCCACACTTCCTTGCCGCGATCGATGATTGCCTGAGAAGCAGTGGGCGGCTTTGCGATGTAGAGAGGAGGGCCGGGTGGCTCTTCGATGAAAAATGCATAAGGCTCCGCCGGATCGGAGCGGTCCACCGCCAGTTCGTATTTAATGTACTGGATGACGGCGAGCCGATCCGTGAGAGGCAGTTCATACCAGGCCGGCATCGCCGTGCCGCGTACCCCGCGGGTGATCGTGCGCAAGAGGTCACCGTCAGTCGGTAGTGGCTCCTTGGTCAGCCGGAATTTGAACACAGCAGCCGCGAAGCTTCGCGGGCGCTGTATGTGAAGGAAGGTCGCAGCAGGCCCATTGCCGTCTCCATTCAGGCCATGGCAACCGAGGCATCGCCGCTCATAGACCTCGCGGCCATGGGCGATCCATTCACTCGAACGCGGGAATGTGACTTCGGTCACTTCAAGCTGCTGCGGTTCAAAAAGATCGCGCCACTTGCCGCGGTTCATGCCTAGCTTTTGGACATAAGCGATGAGGCCTTCCAGGTCTTTCGTCTCGGCGGCGATCTTGACCGCGTCGCCTTTGTATTCCTCGTTTGGTATCACAATGACTGGGGCCTTGCCACGCGCCTGCATCGGCACGAACAGGAGCCCGTCGGCGTTTGGCGTGAGCCTGATCTGCTCCTTGCTAGCGAAGTCGAACAGCCCCTCGGAAACCGGCGTCCTTTCCAGCGTACGATTGCCGGCTCCATCATCGACGATCTTGACCGGCTGCTCGGGTTCGTCGAACAGCCCGCGATACGGCGCCATGATCGAATCCGGGGAGAGCATGCGTGGATTCCAGAAATGGGCAAGATGCCACTCGTCGCTGAACTTAAGTCCGACCCGCATCAGATCGGGTCCGATGCGCCGCGTGCCGAACAGATGCGGCACGTCGTAGGCGAATTCGCCTGACTCCGTCACCGGTCCCCAGCGGCGCGTCTCGCCGGTCACCGGGCGCACGTACTGGGAATGACAATACCAGCAACCTTCGCGCAGATACACGTCGCGACCGAGCTGTTGCAGCGGCGTGTAATCGGTGGCCTCAGTCATCATCCATTTGAGCTGGCCGAAATCGGTGCGGACCACGGCGGTCACCCGGTTGGTTCGCGCCGAGGGTTCGAAAAATGGTAGGAAGCCTTGCGTAACGAGGGCGGCGAAGAAGAAAAAGATGCCGGCTACTAGCGTAACGAACCGCGCGCTCATCGGTTCGCCCCGCCAGCCGGAACCGGTGCCGCACCGAATGCCGGACCTTCCGCCACTTCGGCGGGGCGGGTTAGCGCCGTCATCATCAGATTAATGACGAGAAGCGTCATCCCGATATCCATGGTTATGCCACCCATGGTACGTACCAGCCAATAGGGTCGCATCGAGATCACCGTGTCGAGCCATTCGGTGCCGGCCATCCACTGGAAGCCTTGCTGCAGTCCGGCTGCGGTCAGCACCAGGCCCATGGTGGAGATACCGACGGTAATCAGCCAAAATGCCCAATTGCCCATTGTGAACGACCAAAGCTCGCGCCCGCACGCCCGCGGCCAGACATAGACCAGGCCGCCCATTGCCCAGACCACGAACGTCCCGAACACGGTGAGGTGCGAGTGCGAGATGACGAAATCAGTGAAATGGGTCGGCTGCTGGATCGAGCGCAAAGCCTCCGTCGAGCCTTGGAAACACCCTGCCAGGTACATCAGTGAGCCCATGATCAGGAATTTTGCCGGGAGGTTCTGACCGAAGGCTTCCCAGCGGCCCTTCACCGTGCCGAAGAAGTTCACCAGCACCGTCCACACCGGAATGATCAGTAGCATGGAGGTGACGATCGCGATCGTCTCGGCCCAATCGGCGATCGGGCTGTAGAGATAATGATGGATGCCGACGAAGGGGTAGAATAGGGCGAGGGACCAGAAGCCGACGAGCGAGAGCTTGTGGCCATAGATCGGATTGCGCACGCTGAGCGGCAAGAAGTTGTAGATCAGCACGTAGCCCGCCGGCGTGAGCCACAATCCGACGATGTAGTGGATGTAGAGGCCGTGGAAGGCCGCGCTGTTTATGCCAGAAATTGTGTAGGGTAGGATGATGCCCAGTACGAGATTCATCGTCGTCCACACGAAAGCCCCGATCAGATACCAGAGCGCGACATAGAGCGGTGGCTCGAGGCGTCGGCCGATGGCGATCAGAAATTGTGCGGTCGCCACGGCGACAACGAGAAAGATCGGGATTTTGGCGAACAGCGGGAACTCGCCCGCTTCGAGGCCGTGGTTTTCGCCGAACGGCAACGAGATGAGCGCTGCCGCCACGGAGATATTCCACAGCCAGGCCAGCGATACGCTCCATCGCGGCCACGGCACCCGCACACCGCATAGGCGCGGCACCAAGTAATAGCATTCACCGATGAAGAGGGAGGAAAAGGCGCCAAAGATGACGCCGTTGACATGGACCGGCCGCAACCTGCCGAAGGTCAGTCCCAGGGTGGTGCCGAGGTAATCGGGATAATTGAAGAGGCCCGACAGCGCCACACCGATCGACGGTGTGACCAAGAGCCAGAACATGCCCCAATAGAGCCAAGTTCGCACAACCGTCCAGTCGACCAGTTCATCCAGGTCGATACCGGCAAATTTGCCACGCAATGTTTCTTCCACGGGCGCGCCTCTTCCATCACGCGCGCTTGAGCCGCGCGACTTTTCAATACTCCCAATTTTGCCGGCATCGAGACCACCCGATGTCGGTTGCCGGTTTCAGATATCTTCCGGCGCAGCTCGTCCCCTCAGCCCGCGCCAAGCCGAAAGAACTAATGCTTGCCGGGGACCAACACCGAGCCGGCGTTCGACCAGAGGATGTACGCTTCCAAGGCCTTCATTGCCTCCGAATCGAACTCGATCTTTTCGCCCTGATTGGGCTTCTCGATGCACCAGTTGATCATGTCGCGTAGCGTCGCGAATTTGTTGATTTCAACCTGGAACTTCGGGTAGGACTGCGGGTGGGTGTCGGAGGCCATGGGATGGCACATTGCGCAGGCCATTCCCGTCTTGGAGAGGACGACGTTCATCTGTTTGGCGGTCGCCGCATCGCCATGGAACAAGAGGTCGCCCTTCCTGACCTCCTCCATGAGCACCTCGTCGAATAGTTTCAACTGCTCCGGTGTGTGAGGTGCCTTGTGGGCACTGCTGGGGCCGACTACGACGGCGACCACCGCAATCGCAGCGACGGAGAACGGACGGCACAACGTGCCGAGAATCGCTCTGATTGTCATCGCCATTCCTCCCTTAGTATGGCCCTCCCTTAGTATGGCCACATATTGTCGGCCATTCGCGGTCGCAACTTCTCGGGCTGACTAAGCGAGGAATCCGGGTCCGACTGAACGAAAACCTCCTTGCGGCCCCACATGATGTACTCGACGTCGACCTTGTCGTCGGCGTTCACGTTCACGGTTTCCCAGCCAACCCCATCGAAGTGATCGCCGGGGTCGGCCCGGATCATTGGTTTGGTGAGCTTGGGCACGCCCTCCGGCGCATAGGGCCAGGGCCAGGAGGTCGCCAGCATGCCGATCGAGCGCATGGACCCGATCTCGTTGTAGAGTACCTGGTGGACGTGACCATGGATGTTGGTGACCTTGGTATAAGGCTTCAGCACCTCATTCACTTCGCGCCAGTCGCGCACCCAGAAGTTCCAGGGCGGGTAGTACTCGTAGAGCGGATTATGGCTGAAGATGACGATCGGTTTGGATTTGTCCCAGTCGGCGAGCGTCTTCTGCATCCAGTCGAGTTGGTCGCGGCCGACGCCTGCCCACGCGCCGGCAACCGTGCCGTCGAGGGTCGCCATATGGCCCATGCGCTCCTCTGGCGTCATCTTCTTCGCTGTCCAGTAGTCCGGCCCCCGGCTGACCGTATCGAGCCCGATGAAGCGCACGCCCTTGTGATCGAAGGTCCAGTTGGGTTGGCCGAACAACTCGCCCCACTTCTTGCCCATATCCAGATACCAGTCATGCTCGCCCGGGATGTAGTACTTCTTGATCGTCAGATCCTTGAGGAGCTCGACGCCAAGCTCAAGTTCCTCGATCTTTCCGAGCTGGGCCAGGTCGCCGCCGAAGATCAGGAAGTCGGCCGGCGGATCCATGGCCTGGACCTCTTGCACGGCGCGCACCACCTTGTCGACGAAGCGCGTGTTGAGGGATCTCTCGTAGAGATGGGTGTCCGAAATCCAGGCAAACTTGAAGGGCGCTTCGGCGGCGTGAGCGACGTCGATGGTGTTGAGCAGCGGCCACCACGCGAAGGTCTGGCCGACGGAAGCAGCGCCGAACAGCAGCGATCTGTGAATGAAGGTGCGGCGGGTGATTTGCAGCGAGTCGTCAGGGCGTACTCCAGGCGGCTGCAGCACCGCATGCATTTCGCGCCGAATGCGGTCAAGCTCGTCAGACATCAGGGTTCCTCCTCAGTGCAGACCGTTTCTTAAAGCGTCGGTCTTCTCGCAGGAACGCGACCCTGTTGAATCAGTGGGTCGCCCATTTTCTTATTTTTTCAGTTCAATCGTCAGACTGGTGGCCTTATTCTCCTCTACCTTTACGGGCTGCTCGATGGGTCCGGTGAAGGGGTGGATCGCCACGAGCTTGTAGTCCCCAGGCGGTACATCGGGGATGCTGAACTTGCCATCGGCGCCGGTGATCGCGTAGTAGGGATTGTCCACCACATAGACCCAGCCTTCCATCCAGCCATGCGCGTCGCAGTCGATGCGGACTGTGCCGGCGCGCTTCAGTTCGACAGGTATGCGCTGGCCCTTATTGGGCAGCGCCAGGTTGAAGGCGGTGCGCTTGCCATAATAGCCATGGGTGTTGTGGAGCATTGGGTCGCTGTTGACCACCTCCAGCGAACCGGCCGGTATCATCTGAACCGCGGGTTCAAAGCGGCATTTGAGGTTGTTAAGCTCAGGCGGCTTGCCGGGCTCCGGCCAGGCTTTTCCCTTTGCCACGTCGACCAGGTACAGCGCCGCGTTCAGCACGGCCTGATCGCCTCCGATCTCGATCAGCGGCTCCTCGCGGGGGGCCCCGCACACCTCGACATCCTTGGTGGGGATGATCTTTGTTGTCGGCACGTCCCCGCGGTAGACGACCGTACCCTCGATCGTTCCGCCTCCCGTGACCGGACTCTCTTCGTAGGCTTGCGTTGGCGCGGACATCGTCGCAACGAAAGCGATCGCCGCCAGCCCGCTCATCAATTCGCGAATCGTCATAAACGCCACCTCCTTCATTAGGATGAGCGGCAACTTTGTAAAATAGGGCCAAACCAGTACCATGTCTAGCCATTCAGCAAAAAAACATGATAAGGTTCGGCAGTTTAGGCGAGTTTGCTAGTTGCAAACGTCGCGGGTTTTGGAGCGTCTTTCTCGAGGTACCGGAGGTACTTGATGAGCCGACGTCATGAACTCCTCGCTCCGGGCCTACGGTCCCCCATATCCCGCTTCTGCATCATATTCGCAGCGGCCCTGTCGATCTGCCAACCGCTCGCGCGGACTGACTCGCCCGTGACGGTCGGCGGCTCATTCACGCTTACGGCGCCGGACGGAACGACGGTCACCGATGAGACTTATCGCGGCAAATGGCTGCTGGTTTTCTTCGGCTATACCTCTTGTCCCGACATCTGTCCGACGACGCTGTCCTCAATCGCCGCGGCGATTGAGGAACTCGGCCCCGACGCCGCAAAACTGCAACCGCTCTTCATCACCGTCGATCCCGAACGCGACACGCCTGAGGTGATGGGAAGCTTTACCGCGGCGTTCGATCCGCGCATCGTGGGACTGACGGGCAGCCCGCAACAGATCGCTGCGGTTTCGGAGGCATATGGCGCCTATGGTGTGGCGCGCCAGGGCGAGGCGGGCGGTGACGACTACCTAATGGATCACGGCACCCACATCTACATCATGAACCCACAGGGGCAATTTGTGGAGGGGCTAGACTCTGACACACCAAGCAGCGGCATTGCCGCCACGTTGGGTGAACTGGTGCGATGATACGAGCCCCTTGATGACGGAGATCACGATTATGCAGTTGATCGATCTATAGAAAGTTGTCATCCGGAAGGAGAGCGGCCATGCAAAGACATGCAAAGGAAGCTTCGGAGCTTAAGGCATTGATCCTCGCGGATCTTCATAAGGAGCCGGGATGCGGGCACGTCACCGATTTTGTAATTCAGCGGCTCGAAACCAAGAAGAACGGGGCAAACTGGACTGTCAAATACCTGGATCCTAATCAAGAAGGTCTGCGAGACGATTCTGATAAACATCGCGCGAATGTTGCAGCTCAACTTCGACCTTCCTGAACGCGGGTCGTGAGGAACGATGCGAGCGGGATCGGCGCGCATCGCGCTTCGACATAATTCGTATGCAAGCAGAGGAATCGGGCGATGGCGGAACCCACAGCGTTGCACACCGGCAAACCTGGCGGCGTAAAGGACGCCATGGCGCTGCGGCGATTTGGACCTCCGATGACCGGAGATGCGGGCGATATGGCCGATGGGCAGGGGAGTATCTCGGAGCCAGGAATTACGAGTTATGACAGCTTCTTTGCGGATGCGATCGCGCGTCTGCAGGAGGAACGGCGCTACCGTGTGTTCGCGGACCTTGAGCGCATCGCCGGACGCTTTCCCAATGCCGTGTGGCATTCCCCGCATGGACCGAAGGACGTCGTGATCTGGTGCTCCAACGACTATCTCGGGATGGGACAACACCCAAAGGTGGTCGCCGCCATGGTGGAGACTGCTACCCGGCTGGGAACGGGAGCCGGCGGGACGCGCAATATCTCCGGCACCAGCCATCCGCTCGTAGAACTCGAGGGCGAGCTTGCCGATCTCCACGGCAAGGAGGCGGCACTGGTCTTCACGTCCGGCTATGTTTCGAACCAGACTGGCATCTCGACCATCGCCAAGCTGATCCCCGGTTGTCTGATCCTGTCCGATGCGCTCAACCACAATTCGATGATCGAGGGCATCCGCCAGTCCGGTACGGAGAAGAGCATCTTCCGCCACAACGACGTCGATCATCTCGAGGAATTGTTGAAGGCGGCGGGTCCGGATCGGCCAAAACTCATCGTCTTCGAAAGTCTCTATTCGATGGGCGGCGACGTCGCGCCAATCAATCGCATTTGCGAAATCGCCGATCGTTACGGCGCAATGACCTATCTCGACGAGGTCCATGCTGTGGGCATGTACGGCCCTCGCGGCGCCGGCATCGCCGCGCGCGACGGCGCCATGAACCGGATCGATGTGATCGAAGGCACGCTCGCCAAGGCCTTCGGCTGCCTCGGCGGCTATATCACGGGAAGTGCTGTGCTGATCGATGCGGTTCGTTCCTATGCTCCGGGTTTCATCTTCACCACTGCGTTGCCGCCGGCGATCTGCGCCGCGGCCACAGCGGCGATCCGGCATCTGAAAACCTCGCAGTGGGAGCGCAAGCGCCAGCAGGACCGCGTCCGGCGGGTCAAGGCGGCGCTGGGTGCCGCTGCGCTGCCGGTCATCCTGAGCGACACCCATATCGTTCCGGTGGCAGTCGGCGATCCGGCGCATTGCAAAGCGGCGAGCGACCTGCTGCTGAGCGATCACGACATCTATATCCAGCCGATCAATTATCCGACCGTGGCGAAGGGAACTGAGCGGCTGCGCATCACGCCGACACCCTGTCATGAGGACATCATGATTGATCGGCTCGCGGCAGCTTTGTTCGATGTCTGGAATCGGCTCGGGCTGCCACGGGACAATCTCGCCTGAGCGGCCGAATGAAGCTTCGCCGTTCCCCGAAGATTAGGTCTTAAGGATCAAGGAAATGGCTGCCAAGGAGATCATGTTTTCGTTCGAGGCTCGCGACAGTATGCTGCGCGGCATTGACACCCTGGCGAATGCGGTGAGCGTCACGCTTGGCCCGCGGGGGCGCAACGTCGCGATCGGCAGGGAGCACGGCGCGCCGCGGGTCACGAAGGACGGCGTGACCGTCGCCAGGGAAATCGAACTCGACAACAAGTTCGAGAACATGGGCGCCCAGATGGTGCGCGAGATAGCAACAAAAACCTCCTATCAGGCCGGCGACGGCACGACCACCGCCGTGGTGCTCGCGCATGCGATCGCCCGGGAGGGCGCTAAGGCGGTGGCCGCCGGCATGAATCCCATGGACCTGAAGCGCGGCATCGATCTCGCGGTCGAAGCCGTCGTCGCGGAACTCAAAAACAACGCCACGAAGGTCACCTCGAACGTCGAGATTGCGCAGATCGGCACCATCTCGGCCAACGGCGACAGGGAGATCGGCCGCTGCCTCGCCGATGCCATGAAAAGGGTCGGCAATGACGGCGTGATCACTGTCGAGGACGGGACGTCGCTCGAAACCGAACTCGAATTCGTCGAGGGCATGCAGTTCGACCGCGGCTATATCTCGCCCCATTTCATCACCAATCGCGCAAAGATGCGGGTCGAGATGCAGGATGCCTATGTCCTCATCAGCGAGAAGAAACTGTCCAGTCTGAACGAAACACTGCCGCTGCTGGAGAACGTGGTGCAGGCCGGCAAGCCCCTGCTCATCATAGCCGAGGATGTCGAGAGTGAGGTGATTGCGGCGCTGGTGGTCAACAAGTTGCGCGGCGCTCTCAAGGTTGCAGCCGTGAAGGCGCCGGCCTACGGAAACCGCCGCAAGGCGATGCTGCAGGATCTCGCGCTGATGACCGGCGGAACGGTGATCTCCGAGGATTTGGGCATCAAGCTCGAACATGCTTCCCTCGATATGCTCGGGCGCACCAAGAAGGTGATGATCGACAAGGCAAACACCACGATCGTCGGCGGCGCCGGCGAGCGGGAAAGAATCGAGGCCCGCATCGCCGAGATCAAGCTCGAGCTTGCGGAAACCACCTCCGATTTCGACCGCGAGAACCTCCAGGAGCGGCTGGCCAGGCTCGCCGGTGGCGTCGCCGTTATCCGGGTCGGCGGTGCAACCGAAGTCGAGGTCAGGGAGAAGAAGGATCGCATCGATGACGCGATGAACGCGACAAGAGCCGCGGTTGCAGAGGGCATTCTCCCCGGCGGTGGGGTCGCCTTGCTGCGCGCCGGCAGGGCGCTCAAGAAGCTCAAGGGCAGCAACGAGGACCAGCAGGTCGGCATCGCGATCGTCAGGAAGGCGATCACGTGGCCGGCTCGGCAAATCGCGATCAATGCCGGCCTGGAAGGCTCGGTCGTCATCGCCCGGATCCTCGAAAACGACGACAACGCCTATGGCTATGATGCCCAATCGGGCGTGTACGGGGATCTGGTGTCAAAGGGCATCATCGACCCGGTCAAGGTGGTGCGAACGGCGCTGCAGGGCGCAGCCTCGGTGGCAGGCCTCCTCATCATGACGGAGGCCATGGTGGCCGAAGTGCCTGGCCCGCCGCCGCCGGAGCTTCCCGGTCACGAGCATCATCATCACGATATGGATTTGGATTTCTGACCGCTTCGCGGTCGTAATCCGGGCTCGCGGCCGTCAACAATGATCTCGTCCGCTATCGAGGTGAGACAAGTCGTCGAGGATCACGGTATCCAAGGTCGGCTCATGGCGCTACCTTCGTGTTCGAGAACCGGAAGGATTGATCGCGACGCCTTCATTCCGCCGCTTCTAGCCTGGCCCGCCCAGCAGCTGCAGCCGTTCATTGGCTGCCGATCACCATGCGGTTGCCCTCGCTGTCGAGAAATTCCGCCCACCGTGCGGCCTGGCGGCCAGGGCGCCTCCGGCGGTTCGGTGATGATCTCGACGCCGCCCGCCTTCAAAGCGGCGATCGTGGCCTCGACATCGTCGTCGGCGCGCAGCGCCGACGGCTATGAGATCACGTTCGCAACCAACCACCTGGGCCACTACCTGCTGCTCCGCCTGCTGATGCCCCGGCTTGCCGATGACGCCAACGTGATCATCACGACGAGCGGCACGCACGATCCCGCCGACCAGACGTCGTTTCCGCCTCCGCGACACGCCGACGGATGGCTCCTCGCCTACCCCCGAACGGGATTCCGGCGTCGACCACTCGTCGCGCGTGGCGGCTGGCCGCGCCTTCTACGCCGCATCGAAGCTGGCGAACCTGCTCACCGCCCGCCGGCTGGCGCGGTTGGCCGAGGAAGAGGGACGTGGATGGACGATCTTCGCCTTTTGCCCCGGGCAGGTGCCGGGCACGGGCCTCGTTCGTGATTACTCGGCGCCGATGCGCCTGGGCTGGTGGCTGGCCGGCACAAGCGGGCGCTCCGTTCGTGGCCCGCCTGATGGGAGTGAACACGGCACGGGCAGCGGCCGCCACTCACCGGCCTGGCGCAGGACGACGTACGCCCGCCGGGTCGTCTCTACGCCGCCGTGCGGCGAGGGAAGATCACCTGGCCGGACCTCTCGGAGCTGGCCCGCCGCGACGACGTCGCCGTCGCGATGTGGCGCATCAGCGAAGTGCTGGTGGGCATGTCGGACGCCCCGTGCCCGGATGAGCGCACGCGGCGACCTGACGTTGCTGGGCGGCGAGAGGGATTTTCTGCACCTCCTGCCGCGGAGCATTCTTACTCGTTGGAACAGACGAGACCGACAGCAGCAATCCACCGATAGTGTTGAAAAAGTCCGGCAGAGCAGGGTGATTTGCCTTCGAATCTCCATCCCGCTCCAAGTCTTTACTTGGTCGCGCGTCCGGACGGAAAACCGGCATTTAAGCAGCCCCGGCTTTGTGCGCCAAAGGATGCCTCGGCTGGTAGAGGCCAAGCGAGCCGCCACTGGGAAGCGAGACATGCGTGAGCAGGCCCCAGCCTTCATCGGTGACCGAAGTGCATTCAACATCGTGCGATTTCAGCTCTTGGATTGTGGCATTGATGTCTTCGCACATGAGATAGACTTCGTGGCTGTCGTTTTCGGCGACCGGGTGAACGGCAATCTCGGCCGGCGGCAATGCGAAGATCAACCAGCCTTCGCCAGCATCGATTGCTGGAAAACGCAGAACATTGCGAAAAAATGCGCGGTCTGCCTCGGCATCTGTGCTGTAGATGATCATGTGTGCGCCGGAAATCATGGCTCCTTACCTCCCTGAAAGTGATGCGAACAAGCTATTGCCGTTGCAAACGACGTTTCGGCGCTACCGCCGTCCACACAGCCGCTCGATATCGACAAGCTTCAGTTAGATATAGGTCGGTCGGCCGTGATTGCAGGTGCCGGAACCCGGCGTTGCTTCCATCTGGCGGAGCAGTGCATTCATTTCTTCCGGCCGAAGCTGCCGGCCGAGCGCACCGAGCCGTGGCACGCCATGGTAGCGGCGATTTTGTCGAAACGCTGCTTCAGCGTATCGGCGGTGTCAGTCTCAGCGATCTCGTCGGCAAGATCGCCGAGCCTTGGCCGCACCGTTTATCGAAAAGTGAGACGACTGGGTATCACTCGGTCGGCGCAGAGAGCATTTCCGACGATATTCAACCTCTCGCCCCGGGGGAAACTTCAAGGGCAAATCGTGACTCTGAGCTGCCCCTTTCATCAGTCTATTTCGCTGCCCGGTAGTTGACAGTCGCAGCAACCAACGCTGATGACACCTTCTCCAGCCGTTCATGGGCGCGTCAAAATTGAAATGCCCGCTCTCCGGCTGCACCCGCTCATTGGCTGCCGATCACCATCCGGTTGCCCTCGCTGTCGCGAAATTCCGCCACCGTGCGGCCTGGCTGCCAGGGCGCCTCCTGCGGTTCGGTGATGATCTCGACGCCGCCCGCCTTCAGAGCGGCGATCGTGGCCTCGACATCGTCGCCGACCAGCACCAGCACTGGGTCCGCGCCTGGCGTGTCGTCGGCGCGCCTCACGAAATGCAGGTTCGTCACGGCGCCGGGAAATTTCAGCTCGATCCAGCGCCAGCCGCTATCGCCCATCTTCTCGTCGGCCGCGACCTTGCAGGCGAAATGCCTGGTGTAGAACGCCTTGGCGCGGTCCTGGTCGAATACCGGCAGTTCGGCAAACTGGATGTGCATGGTCGTCTCTCCTGCTCCTCGATGGCTGCTGCGTAGCCGTCCACAGCTGGAAGACGGATCCGGGCGGCCGAAGAGATTTATAGCGTGCGAGAATCCTTTCGGGAACGCGAAACGTCTTCTGCTCAGACCAACCATTCAGGAGACGAACCATGGGCTACAAACTCATTCGCTACAGCGTGAAAGACACCGGGCTGGAAGAGAACCGCGCGCTGGTGGCAAAAGTGTTCGAGGCGCTGGATGAGACGACGCCGCAGAGCGTGCGCTATCTCGTGCTCGAATTGGACGACGGCGAGTTCGTCCACGTCGTCGGCGAGGGAAATGACACATCCGCGCTGACCGGGCTTGCGGCCTTCGAGGCGTTCACGCAAAACCATGCGGAGCGACGTTCTACCCCGGTCAAGCGATCGCCTGCCAAAATCATCGGCAACTACCATGTGCTTGAGGACGGCAAAGCCGGATAGAATGGACGCCATGATCCCACAAAAATTCGACCGGCCGGCGCTGGAGGCGATGCTCTCCGGGTTGCGTCCCAAACTGCACCGCTACTGCGCCCGCATGGCCGGCTCCGTGATCGACGGCGAAGACATCGTGCAGGAGACGCTCATGAAGGCGCTGCAGGCGGTCGACGGCAGCATCACGGTCGAGCGGCCCGAGCAATGGCTGTTTCGCATCGCCCACAATGCCGCGCAGGACCATCTGCGCCGGCGCCATCGGGAAAGGTCGCGCATGACCGAGACCGACATGACTGCCATCGAGGATCCCTCCGGCAGCGCCGACAGCAGGCTCGCCGCGGCGGCCGGCCTGCGCAGCTTCATGCAGCTTTCGGTGGCGCAGCGCAGCGCCGTGATCCTGGTCGACGTGCTTGGCCTTTCGCTGCATGAGACCTGCGAGGTGACCGGCGCGACGCTGGCCGCCACCAAGGCGGCACTGCATCGCGGGCGGGCGCAGCTGCGCGTGCTGGCAGCCGAGCCCGAACAGGTGGCCGCGCCACGGCTCGACGCCGATGACGAGCGGCGGCTGCGCCGCTATGTCGACCTGTTCAATGCGCGCGACTTCGACGCGGTCAGGGCGCTGATCGCCGAGGATATCCAGCTCGAACTCGTCAACCGCCTCCGCCTGCGCGGCAAGGCCGAAGTGTCGACCTATTTCGGCAATTACGACCGCATAAGCGACTGGACGCTGTCGCTGGGTCTTGTCGACGGCCGGCCGGCGATCCTGATCCGCAACCCGCAGGAGCCGGACGGCGCCATCCGCGGCTTCATGCTGGTCGAATGGCGGGACGAGCGGGTCGTCCAGATCCGCGATTTTCGCTATGCACCTTGGTGCCTGGTCGATGCCGAGATCAGCGCGGTGGAGGGGTAGGGGAGGGCTGGAAATGGTGCGGAGATGGCGCGCGAAGGCGTCTGTCGGGGCATATTGTGTTCCTCAAATTGGCCTCCGGCCGCCCGGCTATCCGCGCCGGCCGCCGCGCCAGCCAGCCGGCGAGACGCCCGCGAGCTTCTTGAAGCTCCGGCTGAAGGCCGCTTCGGACTCATAGCCGACATCACGCCCGACCGCCGAGACTTTGGCCAGCCCATCAGTGAGCAGTCGTGCGGCCAGTTGTACGCGCCATCGCGTGATATATTGCATCGGTGGGCAGCCGACGAGACGCGTGAAGCGGGCCGCAAGGACGGACCGCGAGACGCCGGTTTCGCGTGCGAGTTCTTCAATTGTCCAGCCACGCGCCGGATTCTCGTGGACGAGCGCAACAGCCCGGCCGACGGCAGGGTCGCGCAAGCCGGCCAGCCAGCCGGTCTGCTCCGGCGGCAGTGCCTCAAGATAGCGGCGAACGACCTCAACGAACATCAGCTCGCTGAGGCGCAGACGGATGCATTCAGCGCCGGGCCGTTGAACGGACACCTCTGCCAGCGTTAGCTCGATCAGCCGGTCGAGCAGATCGCTCGGTGCGCCGGCCGCGCGCCGAATGCGTATCAGCGGAGGAAGGGCCCCGAGCAGAGGATTGAATGGCCGTGCATCGCAACCAAGAAAACCGCAGACATATCTTGTCAGGAGGGGGCCGTCGCCACCTTCGTTGACCACGAAAGGCAGTTGTCCAGCCGCCATGGCGCGAAAGAAATCGAGCGAATCTTCCGGGCTCAAACCTGATCGCACTCCGGGCGCACTGCACATCGCGTACGAATCCTCATGCGGGATCACAAGTATGTCGCCTTCGGCAAACTCCATCGGCGAACCCTCATTGATGCTGACCGAGCCCGATCCTTGGGTGATGATGTGGTAGGAAACCACGTGTTGGGCGCGCGGCAGGATGAGATGGGCAAATGAATCCGCCCGCGGCACTTCCACACTCCAGGGCGAAGAGGCGTCGACCCAGAAGAAAAGCGCGCCGGTGAGCTTTATCACGCGCAGCACATCTGAAAGCACATCCTTGTCCGGCACGGCCGAAGGTGCGGCATCGGCAACGACCTCTTCCGGTGGCCGCCCAGGCGATGGCGCAAGAACGGACGCTGCGGCAAGCGATTGAGACGCTGGGTCATGGAGCGTGCCCATGGCCAAGTCTACTATGCGCCGAACAGCATATCCACCGCGCATCCCGTGCAGTCCATGCGATCAACGGAGGTCGGCCATGTCTACTTATTGCTTCTTCGACGTGCGTGAAATCACCGACCAAGCCAAAGTCGGGCAGTATCTGGCAGGGGTCTTTGCAACGGTTGAACAATATGGAGGGCGCTATTTGGTGCTGGGCGGGAAATCCGACCTTGTCGAAGGAGACTGGCAGCCGGTCTATCCGGTCATCGTCGAATTTGCCGACGGCGAACATGCCCAGCGCTGGTACTCATCGCCTGAATACGAGCCGCTGAAGGCGCTTCGCGTCGCCGGAGCCCGATCCAACGCAGTGTTCCTTGAAGGTGCCACGCCGGGATCTGTGGACGCGGCGGTCCAGACCCACCGGGGTAAGACATCGAAAACTCCGGCTGAAATCTACGACTCACTGTTCGTTCCAGCGCTGTTCCGACAATGGGGGCCTATCGTCGCCGCCGAGGCGCGAATAGGGAAGGGCGACCGCGTGATCGACATCGCCTGCGGTACGGGTGTGCTGGCGCTCGCAGCCCTCGATCGCGTTCGCGCGGAGGGCAAGGTGGTCGGGCTTGACCCCAATCCCGATATGCTTTGCGTTGCCCGCCGCAAAAGCACTCGCATCGATTGGCGAGAAGGGCGCGCCGAGCAGATTCCTTTCCCGGATGAAAGCTTCGACGCCGCAGTCAGCCAGTTCGGCCTGATGTTCTTCGAGGATCGAGCAGCCGGACTGCGGGAAATGCTGCGCGTGCTTAAGACCGGCGGCCGGCTCGCCGTCGCGGTCTGCGACTCGCTCGACCAGTCGCCCGGCTATGCCGCAGTGGCGACTATGCTTGAACGGCTGTTTGGAAGCGACGTTGCGAATGCGTTCCGCGCGCCCTTTGCGCTCGGCAATGCGGAGTTACTGCGCTCGCTCTGCGCGAAGGCAGGCATAGAGCGTGCCGAGGTGAAGCGGCACCGCGGAACGGTCCGTTTTGCCTCGATCGAGTCGCTGATCTCGACTGAAAGAGCCTGCATCTGGACGTTGGGCGGGCTTTTGGACAACGAGCAGTTTAAGCGGCTTCTGGAGGAGGCCGAGCGAGCACTCATGCCTTTCGTGACAGCGGTCGGCGCCGTCGCTTTCGACATGCCGGCGCTCGTCGTCACGGCATCCAAGGACTGACGCTGGGGACCGATTTCCAGTATTCCGGCCGTCCCATGTCCCCATGGACGAGACGAATCGCAACAGTCCACCCGAAGCGGTCGTTCCGGGCATCTACGATGCGCGTCTATTTTGCCTGCCGCGCGGACCTAAAGATTGCTTGGACAACCAGTCTGCGATCAGGCGCTGCCTGCTTCACCTTCCCGCGTAGTTCTTAGTCGACACGCACGCGGCGCGTCACCTGGCCATTGCTTTCCCAGTATGTGTGTTTCTTGGCAATCAAGGGATCGTCCATTGCCGGTTGAACTTGTCCCGTGGTGCTGACCGCGCGCGAGGTCACCGTGTGTTCGCCGGGAGAGGGATTTGCCCAATCCAGGGACCAAATCTTCCAGGCGTGTTCGGCCTCCTCACTGCGGTCAATGGTCGCCGATGCCCATGGCGCTTGATCGATTTGCACTTCGACCCGGTCGATCGGTGCCCCCCAAGCTGCCCCAATGACGCGGTAGTTTGAGTCTTTCCGGGTGACCTTCGCAGGCGCGGACTTTATCCGTGCCCGGCCGACTGAGCTCTCGGTCCACACGGTCTCGCCGTTGTGCTCTTCCTCCCGGATGGTGACATAGTCACGGGCCATCAGAAGGCTCATGAAGCGGGTGTCGCGAACCTCGATGCGCTCCAGCCACTTGACGTTGGCGATGCCGTACCAGCCTGGAGCAATCAGCCGCAGCGGAAAACCATTGGCCGGCGGCAAGGCCGTTCCGTTCATTTCATAGCAGAGCAGATTGTCGGGATTCATCGCGTCGGCGAGCGACATGCTGCGCGCGAAGTTCTGCTGCATCTTGACGTCGCGTATCGGGACCTCGCCCTTGTCAGTACCGAAAAAGACGACCTCGATGCCCTTCTCCATAACGCCGGCTTCCTCGAGGATCGGGGCGAGCGGCGTCCCTGCCCAGCGGGCATTGCCGATGCCGCCGGTAAAAAAGGGAAACCCGTGGTTGCCCGAGCATTCCACTGTGAAAACGACCTCCTGGCGCGGTCGCGCCTTGATGTCGGCGAGTGTCAATTTCAAGGGCTTCTTGACCAGCCCCCCGATCTCCATGGACCATGTCTTCTCGTCGATCGTTGGTCGATTGAAATGCGAGATGCTGAAGAACTTGTGGTTTGGAGTTATCCAGCTATCCAAATCCTCCCAGACAAGCTGCTTCTGGATACCGACCGGATCGGGATTTTCGGTCGGCTGGTCCAGCCACGCAATAACCTCCTCGCTCGGCCGTGTTGGAAAAGCGTAAGCCCGACGCGAGGTATAGAGAGCAGCAATTGCGGCAAGAGCCGCGCTTCCTTGAACAAGAAGTTCTCTGCGCTGAAAATCAGGCATGTTGTTTACCTCCCAGTTGATCCGGAACGGGCTGCAACGTGCCTTAGGCCGTAGCCTGATCACGGATAGGCGACACAATGCGAGCTCTGCCCAACCGGAAGTATCCGGATAGGTCAGACAATCACCGACGCACGTCAAGCATGTGAAGCATTGGACGAAACACCAGCTCGCGTTTCGCACGCTAAGAGTGCGCCTTTGAGAGGGAAGAGTCCAGGTGTATGATGATGGTCTAATATTTCGACATCAGGGAGGACAGCATGACGTCTTGGGAAATCAAGGGACGTGAACTCGTCAATTGCACCTGCGAATATGGCTGCAACTGTCAATTCAATGCGTTGCCCGACAAAGGCCATTGCCATGCCGTTGCCGGCATTCAGATCGATGAGGGTCATCATGGCGAAACCGCTCTCGATGGCCTGCGGATCGCCGCGATCTTCAAATGGCCTGGCGCGATCCACGAAGGCAATGGCGAAGCCATCGCTTTCGTCGACGAGAATGCAACCGACCGGCAGCGTGACGCGCTGCTGCGCATCATGACCGGCCAGGACACCGACCCGTTCGCGACGATGTTCGCCGTCTACGCCTCGACCGTGACAAAAATGAATGAGCCAGTTTTTACCAAGATCGATCTCGACCTCGACATTGATGGCCGCAGGGGCCGCATCTTCGTCAAGGATTACATCGAAACGGTCGGCGAACCGATCCGCAACAAGGTGACGGGCGCGGACTCGCGCGCGCAGATCGTGTTGCCGAACGGCTTCGAATATGCGGTCGCCGAGATCGGCAGTGCTTCGAGCACAACCAGCGGCCCGGTTCAGGCGACCACGAAGGACAGTTACGGCCAGTTCGCGCGGCTGCATCTCAACAATCACGGGGTGGTGCGAGCC
Source organism: Mesorhizobium delmotii (assembly GCF_900149755.1). NCBI lineage: Bacteria > Pseudomonadati > Pseudomonadota > Alphaproteobacteria > Hyphomicrobiales > Phyllobacteriaceae > Mesorhizobium > Mesorhizobium delmotii. The sequence continues at coordinate 66,690 of NZ_FUIG01000022.1, forward strand.
TGACGCCTCGCATGAACGGCGCGTCGCCACTGGAACGGCTGCTCAGACGCGACCGCGTCATCACGATTGCGGGCGTGGTGGCGCTGTGCCTGCTGGCCTGGCTTTACATCGTCGCCGGTGCAGGGCTCGGCATGAATGCGTGGGAGATGTCGAGGCTCGCGCTCTTCCCCCACCAGCAAACTGCCGGCGTGACCTCCGATATGTCCGGCATGGATATGTCTGGCATGGACATGCCCGGCATGGACATGAGCACGATGGCCACGGCGACGGAACCGCGGGTCTGGGGGGCCGCGAACTGGGCACTGATGATCGCCATGTGGTGGGTCATGATGATCGCCATGATGTCCCCGAGCGCGGCGCCGACCATCCTGCTCTACGCGCGCGTGCATCGCCATGCGCTCGCACAGGGGCAGATCCAGGACAGGCTCGCGCCGACCGGCGTATTTATGGCAGGCTACCTCCTGGTCTGGCTGGGGTTCTCCGTCGCGGCCACCGCGTTGCATTGGCTGCTCGAACGCGAGGCATTCGTTTCCGCGACGATGATGAGTTCGCAAAGCCGCTGGCTTTCAGCCATCGTCCTGATCGCCGCGGGCCTCTATCAGCTCTCGCCGCTCAAGAATGCCTGCCTGTCGCATTGCCGGGCACCGACGGCGTTCCTTGCCCGGCACTGGCGTCCCCACGCACTCGGCGCGCTGCGTTTGGGCGCACTGCACGGGGCGTTTTGTGTCGGATGCTGCTGGATGCTGATGGCGTTGTTGTTCGTGGGGGGCATCATGAACTTGGTGTGGGTTGCCGGGCTCGCCATTCTGGTGCTGGTTGAAAAGGCGTTTCCTGCCGGCCAGTGGGTTGGCCGGGCGGCCGGCATCGTCCTGATCGCCTGGGGCAGCGCTACGCTTTTGGTCTGACGACCAGACCAATCGCTTTTTGATGCAAACTGCATCGCCCCGCTCGGCCAAGCCGGCTCACAATTCCTTTTCGGCCAGTTCGCGAAACGCGTCGGGAACCGAGCGCGACTGGCCGAGCGCGACCGAGGCATAGCCGACCGCCTCCCAGCCGAAGCGGTCGCGGATCTTGTCGATGGCGCGGTCGGCGGTCCAGCGCGCCGCACCCTTGCTGGTGCCGGGGCGGCGCCGGTCGTCGTCGAGGTCGAGCGGCAGTTCCAGCTGCAGGCCCGGTTGCTGTTCCAGATGCGAGACGGCGATCGCCAGCAGCGAGATGGTCTTTTCGTGCGGATGATCGACAAGCACCTTGCGCACCAGCGCCTCGGCGATCTCGGCCAGCGTGGCGGTTGCCGAAATCGGCTGGTCGAGCGTGATCGAGCGCGTCACCGAGCGCAGATCGGCAAAGCGAACGCGAACCGTCACGGTGCGCCCCGGCCGGGACTTCGCCCGCAGCCGGGTGGCGACCCTGTCGGCCAGATGCAGCAGCGCCGGCACGAAGATTTTTGCCTCGGCCGGTTTCCTGCCGAGTGCCGATTGTGCGCCGGCCGATCGCGCCCGGCGCTGCGTCTCGAGCTTGCGCGGATCGCGGTTCCACGCCAGCGCGTTGAGCTTTTCGCCCGCCGCCGGCCCGAGCAGGCGCTCCAGCGACCAGCCAGGCGTCTTCGCCAGTTCGCCGATGGTGCGCACACCGATGCCGGCCAGCCGCTCCCTGGTGACCGGGCCGACGCCCCACATCAGTTCGACCGGCAGATCGTGCAGGAACTCCAACTCGTGGCGTGGATCGACGACCACCAGCCCGTCGGGCTTGGCCACTTGCGAGGCGATCTTGGCCAGGTGCTTGGTGCGCGCCACACCGACCGAGATCGGCAGGCCGAGCTCCGCCCGCACGCGGCGGCGGATGGTTGTGGCGATCTCGGCCGGCGGACCGAACAGATGGGTGCAGCCGGCGACGTCGGCGAAGGCCTCGTCGATGGAGATCCGCTCGACCATCGGCGTGAAATCGCCAAGCACTTTGATGGCCGCGTCGCCGAGCCGCTGATAATCCTTGAAATGGCCGCCGACGAAAATCAGCCCGGGGCAGAGTTCCCGGGCGCGCCGCCCCGGCATGCCGCCACGCACGCCAAAGGCCTTGGCCTCGTAGGAAGCGGCCAGCACCACACCGCCGCCGACGGCGATCGGCTTGCCGCGCAGGGCCGGGTCGAGCAACTGTTCGACCGAGGCATAGAAGGCATCCAGATCCGCGTGGAGGATGTTGGCTTCCATCCGGCCCGTTCGCCCGCGGCGGTTCGAACGCCGCATGTCTTGAGGTTTGTATGGAACATAAAGAGAACATTGTGGGTGAATTGTCAAGGAGCGTGGAGGGGCAATCGCCTCGGGTTTGCGCTGCCCCTCATCGCCCTGCCGGGCACTTCTCCCCGTATAGGGACGGGGAGAAGGACGCCTTCGCAAGGATTTCGCCAATCTCCAGCGTTGCAGAATGGGTGCTGACGTTGCGGCCAGCCCCTTCGCCCCGTCACTATACGGGGAGAAGGTGCCGGCAGGCGGATGAGGGGCGGCGCCGACTTCAAGCGATTGCCCTGATGACGGGTGCCGCGATCTACAACCCTATCTTGTAGCCGAGATGGCTGGCGGCGAAACCGAGGCCCTCGTAGAAAGCGTGCGCCTCCCGTCGGCTCTTGTCGGTCGTGAGCTGAACGAAGCTGCAGTTGCGCGAACGGCCTTCTTCAACCGCCCATTCGATCATCTGCTTGCCGACGCCGCGAGACCGCCATTGCCGGGCGACGCGAACGCCTTCGATCTGGCCGCGCCAGGCGCCTTTCCTCGAAATGCCCGGGATGAAGCTGAGCTGCAGGGTTCCGACCACCCGTCCGGCTTCGACGGCCACCGCGAGCAGCTGGTTGGGATCGGCATCGATCGCCCCGAAGGCATCGAAATAGGACGGCGCGAGCGGCGTGGATGGGTCTTCGCGGCCCGCGCCGAGCGCATCGTCGGCAAGCAGTGCGACAATCGCTGGCAGATCGGGCGCTTGTGCGCGACGGAACTCGATCTCGCTCATCGAGGGGAGACATACGGCGTGGTGTCGGCGACCGCAAGTGCGGTCCAGCCATTCGCGATATGTGCGTCGCGGTGCGGGCGACCGGCGTCAGTCATTCGCGGCCGATTGCTCGCCGATCTCCGGCTTACGCCGCCTGCCGTGCCCAGAGGCGGTGGCCGTAGCGGCGGAAGAAACGCGCCAGGAGCCGCTGCTGCCTGGCGCGGGCGAGATCGGCGCCGCGCCTTTCCTGGCGCCAGCGCGGCATGTTGCGATAACAGGCAATGAAGCGGGCGGCGTCCTCGAGCGCCTCCTCGGCCGACTGCGCCGGGCGGACCGCCGCCAGGAACAGCGCCTCGCCATGCTTCAGCTGGTCGACCATCGCTTTGCGCTGGTCATGGCCCTGGCGGGCCTTGCCTATGCCGTCGTGGCGGATGGCGGCGAAGGACGCCAGCATGGCCGGGCTGTCGCCAGTATAGCCGCAATCGCGGGCGAATTGAGCGGAGAGGGCGTCCATCCTCGTTTCCTTGGCTTGCGGCGGCCGCGACGGATGCCCGGCCCTTGCCGCCTATCCGATCATCCGCGGCGCTAACTATCCATTGGTATGCTATACAAGCATAACTCAAAAATATGCGCAAGTTAAACTTTTACACAGGTTGGGCAGAACCGACTCGACTCTTCGGGAAAAACCCCTAATGATGTGAACAAAACAGGAACTGAGGCACTAGGGACGATGGCATTGCCGGGCAAGGAAGCGACGATCGCCGAGGTCGTCTCGATCGCGGTCGAGTGTATCGATTGCGGCCGCAACAGATGGTGGAAGCCGGCGGAGCTGAAGCGCTTCGGGGTGACCGCGCAGACGCCGCTGGCGGCGCTTTCGGGGCGCCTTCGCTGCTCGGCCTGCCGCGCCGACGGGCTGCCGGGCGCGGCGATCTCGATCCAGGCGGCGTTCATCGACGAGCAGCAGCAGCGCCGCGCCGAAGCGCGAATGCTTGGCGAGCGCGAGATTCCCCTGGAGAGATCCAGGCGGGCTTGATGGCGAAAACGCCATCTCCCCCCTTGCGGGGGAGAAAGCGATTTCAACATCTTAGCTGGCGTGAGCCCGAAGGGCGAAGCGCTAAGTGTTAGAAATCGCAAGAGAGGGGATCGCCGAACACATGCGCCAGTCCATCCCGCCGCTACATCGCGCTTTCGCCAAGGCCATGCGCGCCGACGCGACCAACGCCGAAAACATCCTCTGGCAGGCGCTGCGCAACAAGCAGCTCGAGGGCTTGAAGTTCAAGCGCCAGGTGCCGCTCGACGGCTATATCCTCGATTTCGTCTGCTTCGATGCACGATTGATTGTGGAGGTCGATGGTGGTCAGCATTCGGAGTCGAAACGAGATGTCGCACGTGACATGCATTTCGAGATCCGCGGTTTCAAAACGCTCCGCGTCTGGAACGATGAGGTGGTGAAGAACATCGATGGCGTCTGCCTGACGATACTGAATGAGGTGAAAGTGGTCGGGCAGAAGTGATCCCCTCTCTTGCGATTTCTATCACTTAGCCTGCGCTTCGCCCTTCGGGCTCACTCCAGCTAAGATGTTGAAATCGCTTTCTCCCCCGCAAGGGGGGAGATAATACCTGCCGCCGCCCTAGTACCCCAGCAGTTCCTTGAGCGGGATGACGCGCCAGACGTGCTTGATCGCGTAGCGATTGAAGGTCAGCGTCTTCGGCGGATTGTACTGCTCGACGACCAGCTCGGCGGCGGTGCGCTTGACCAGTTTTTTGATGAAGGCCTTGCCGTTGCGCTCGTGTTCCTCGGGGAACATCTCGATCACCACGTGGTCGCCGGGCACGGCGTCGCGGCCGCCGCAATAGAGCATCTCGCCAGGCTCGTAGCGCGGCACCATCGAGTCGGAGAGCACATGCAGCGCGAACACCTTGCGCAAATGGGCAATGCCGGGCGGGCGCTGGACATAGCCGGCGACCTCGCCGTTGAAGGTGAAGTCGCCGTCGTCGCCGCCGACCGCCGCACCCAGAAGCTCGATGTCCATCGGGCCGGCGGGCAGGGGGGCGGCGTCGGTGACGATCTCGGCGTCGGCGACATTGTCGGCGTCGTCGAGGAAGACGACCTCGCCCTTGCCGAGCGCCACCGGGTCGACGCGCAGGAAGGCGGCGGTCTTCAGCAGGTTCTCGGTTTTTGGCAGGTTGCGGCCGGTTTCCCAATTGCCGACGGCGGCGACGTCGGTGTCGTTGTGCTCGGCAATGTGGCGCATCACCAGGCCGCGCTGCTTGCGCGCCTTGCGGATCGCCGCCCCGACCTTGATCGACAACGAGGTTTTCGCCATGGCGGCCATCTGAAACATAAGAATCGGTTTCGTCCATGAAAGAATAGCTTGCATAAATTTTTGAGTTATGCTTATATACGGCCATGCACAAGCCACGTCGCTCCATCCCGTTTTCCCATCCGTCCCGGCTGTCCTCCTCCCCGGCCGGGACGAAGCCCGAGGCTAGCGCCTCGGTTCCGGTCACCCTGCCGTCGTCGCAGGCCCGGAACGGCCGGGGCCGTTCCCCTCACGGCTCCGGCCACGAATTTCCGCGCTTGCGAGGCGGGCCTTTCGTGCATCCGCACCGAGGATGGCACCGTCATCGTCTTCGACCGATGCACGGGCAGGGCGGTTTCCGGCGCCACCCGCGAGGCGGCCGGGGCGAAGCTTGGCCGCCGGAGGTGATCTTTCTTCTCCCCGAACGGGAGAGGACGAGCTTCGGCCTTTCAAACGGATCAACATTATGCCCGCCTATACCGACACAGTATTGCAAAGCATCGCCCGCACCCCGGCCAGGCTGGCGCCGCCGGTCTGGCTGCCGCAGCGCCAGTTCGTGCGCGAGATCCACGGGCCCGAGGCCCTCAATGTGCCGGCGCCGCGCCCTGTTGCCGCCGCCGGGCGCCCGCCGCATGTCGCGGCCATGCGCTTCATCGACTGCCTGTTCAACCGCTGCCGCGCGCCGCTCGATCTGACGCTGGAGGAAGATCCCGAAAACGACGCGCCCGGCAGCCGGCCGGCACTGGACATGCTGTGCTGCGGCCTGCGCACGCGGCCGCTGAAAAGCTACTGCGCCTATCACGCGGCACGCTTCTGCGACCATCGCCGCACGGCTCTGGCGGATGCGGCGTGAGCGGCATCGGTCGAGATTCTTCTCGCCAAGCACGGCGGCCTGGTTCCTCGCGCCCGCTGCGCGGGGGAGAGGTGGCTCGGCGAAGCCGAGACGGAGAGGGGGCGCCCTACGCGAAGCCAAGGCCGGATGAGGAATTGCAAGGGCCAAACCGATGAAGACCTAAGCTCTTCAACGACGAAATCGCCAGCGTGCGGCGCGACTGCCCCTCTCCGTCTCGGCTTTGCCGAGCCACCTCTCCCCACTCCGTGGGGCGAGGAACCCAGATCCTGCGAAGGCAGCAATCAAACGAGGAGCCACAGATGAGCAAGAAGACCGCCCAAAAGGCCAAGCCGGCCAAACTATCCAAGGGCGAGGCCGAGCAGGTGCGCATCCGCAAGGAGGTCGGCCATGATTTCGCGCTGAAGGACGACGCCTTCGGCCGCAAGCGGCTGGCGACCGGCACGCTGGAGGCGAAGCGCATCTATGAGGTTTCCAATGACAGCTCGACCGGCGGCATTGTGCGGGTGCGCAATGTCGACCCGCTGACCGGCATCACCTCGCTGTCGCGCCAGCAGCGCGAGGCGGGTATGCGCTACCGCGAGGATTTTCGCGTCTCGGCGCAGGACGGTGTCAAGCCGATGGCGCTGACCGAGCGCGTCGACGGTGGCCGCATCGGCGGCGGCGTTGCCGACCGCATCCTGTCCGCCGGCCGCTCTTATGCCGACGCCACCAGGGCGCTTGCGCATTGGGAGGTGTCGGGCGTGGTGCAAAAAGTCTGCTGCGCCGGCGAAACGGTGAAGAGCCTGGCCGAACAGACCGGCGAGCCGCGGGATGTGGTGTCCAAACTGCTCAAGATCGGGCTGGATTTGTTGGCGGTGCATTACGGGATGATGCTGATGCGGCGGCCGCGGGGGTAGGGCGCGAACTGACGGGCGGGGCGCCGCACCGATGGGTGATCAGGCTAGTGGTCAAAATCCCACGCTTGGTGCCGGAGCCGTAGGCCCGCTCTGGGTGGAAACCTGCCTTTCGCTCCGGCTGCTGAAGCGGCTTTATCGCGCCTACTGCAAGCATATCGTCCATTCGGCAAACTCGCGCGTCGAGGCCGTTTTCAGCGGCGCGAGCAATCCCCGCCGCCTCGGAGCGGCTGGAGCGCCCGCCGCGGTCATCAAGCGGGTCGCTCGCGACGCTCCCGCTACGGACTCGATGTCACCCATTGTGAGGCCGCAGCCCGGTCACGGTCCGCGCTAAACCCAACCCGAACCAAAGTGTCCACAGGGACATCACCAGTGATGCCACGACCCAGATGAAGCTGCCCAGGGTGACCCCGAGCCACATGCCCAGGGGCCAGCCGAGGAAGGCTCCGATTCCGGCCACGACCGCGATGTACGATGCCCAGACCGGCGTGGCTCGGTGAGCGGTCTGCGCCTCGTTGCCAGCGATCAAGGCAACGGCCAACGCCAAAAACATGAAGCCGTTGGCCTTTCCTTCGGAAAATGCCCACCAGGCCTCGAAAGTTGCCGTGTCCCCGGCGGCAGCAGCGGCGGAGACCACGGTGGCCTCGGCCACTGCGGTCGTCATGGTCCAGAGGGCGCCGACAGTCAGCACACCCCAGGCAGACAACGTCCACCACGCCTCGGTGAGGCGCGATCTGGCCGCCAGCACGATCAGACCTGTCAGGACGAACAGTGATAGCGCTACCGCGGAAACCCAATGGATGATCGCCCATCGGACAGGGCCGTCGGTGATAACTCCCATCTGGCGACCCATATCGGGATGGATCGGCCCATGGCCGACCAGCGCGCCTGCCAGCAGGATAGAGGCGATCGCAAGCCAAACTCCTGCTACGCGCGTTCCTTCTTCTGTGTTTGCCATAGAGACCTCGCGCGGTAATGGTCCCATGCCCCATCTAGCGCCAGATTTCAAAGGGTTGCAAGATGGCCACTGATCGGAACGGGTCAACTGACGCCGTAGCGTTGCCACGTCTGTACGACCGGAAAGGTCGGAACAGGTTAATCCGCATCGGGCACCAAGCGTCAGATTTTTACCACTAGAGGCGAATTTCGGCCGGCCGTGTCCTCCAATTGAAGGGGGCGGACTTCTGCATAGCCTGTTACGGTGCGCCATTGCTGGTAGATCGCAATGCCAAATCCGCCGCTAGACCCTCATTTCGCAGACGTGGCGCCCACGTCTTCGGTGCTGACTGCGTATGACGAGCACTGCATGCTGACTTACATGCGGCTGCTCGATGCTTCGGCGGACGGGGCCGATTGGCGTGAGGTCGCCCGCAGCGTTCTGCACATTGACCCGGAGCAGGAGCCGGAACGGGCATTCCGGGCTTGGGCGACCCATCTGGCGCGTGCCCGCTGGATAACCGGGAATGAGGGTTCGTGTCGATCGGCACGATGAGCGGCTTCGATGACGCCTCGGAGATTTTCCGTGGAACATCCGTCCCTGTCTGCCCGTTTAGATAGGAAACCAAAATGGGGAAGCGCTCGATGAACCGTTGGCAAATCAACAGGTTGGAGGCGTGCTGCCTTCTTGCCGTTCCGCTGTCGATGATCCTTACGGTTCTGGTAGCGGGTCTCATCCTTGGCTGAATCCCCGCTGCACAGTCCAGTGACGAAGACTCTTCCCGGCCCGCATCGTGGCACGGGGGCAATCGCGGATTGGGCCTCTACCTTGGCATTCTGCGACGATCAGGCCTGTGGCGGGCCTCGCTTACCGTCTACTTGTGGGGGACTGTTAAGAGACAGGATTAACGCGTATGTGCTAGCTAGGGTTAACAAAGGGTTTTCCGGTGACGCCGCTTCAAATCACCTCCATCGTGGCCGAACTCGCGGTCTCCTACGTCACGATTGCACTCGCCTACCTGGCAGCTGTGTACGCGATTTGCTCCCGCTACTAGCCACCGCGCGTCCAGCCGGCTTCCAGCACGCGAGGCCTGTCGCCCGCAAGCGATCCACCAGCCTCAATCCTTGGCGCGCTCCACATACGCGCCATCGGCCGTCATCACCACCACGCGGGTGCCGGCGGTGATGTGCGGCGGCACCAACGTGCGCATGCCGTTGGACAGCGTCGCCGGCTTGTAGGACGAGGACGCCGTCTGGCCCTTGGTCACCGGCTCGGTCTCGACCACCTCGAAGGTGGCGCGCTGCGGCAGCACCAGCGAGATGGCGATGCCATTGTACTGGGAAATCTGCACCGCCATGCCTTCCTTGAGATAGGGCGCCATCTCGCCGACCACGCTTTCGGGCACCGCGACCTGGTCGTAGGTTTCCGGGTTCATGAAATGATAGCCTTCTGCGTCGTGGTAGAGGAAGGTATGCTCGCGCTCCTCGACATAAGCGCGCTCGACCTGCTCGGTGGTGCGGTAGCGCTCCGAAACCTTCACCCCGTCGGAGATACGGCGCATGTCGAGCTGGGTCACCGGCGTGCCCTTGCCCGGATGGATGTTTTCGGCAAAGAGGATCACATAGAGCTTGCCGTCCTTTTCGACGACATTGCCTTTGCGTAGGGAACTGGCGATGACCTTCACGGGCTTTATTCCTAAGAGCGTTGACTGGTCTGGGAGCGCCGACCGGCGCAAATCGGCTGCGGGAGCCGTCCGGTGCGACCTAGCGCATCTTGGCTGCGATCGCCAGTCCTCCATGCAAATCCTGTCGTCATGACCGCCGCCTCGCCCTGGTGGACGCCTGATGTTCACGCCGACCGGCGGCCGCGGCTGATCCTGCGCAATGCCATCACTGCGGCCCTGCGCGACTGGTTTGCCAGCCGCGATTTCATCGAGGTCGAGACGGCGGCGCTGCAGGTCTCGCCCGGCAACGAGGCGCATCTGTCGGCCTTCGCCACCGAGGCGATCGGGCCGGACGGACAGCGTCTGCCGCTCTATTTGCACACCTCGCCGGAATTCGCCTGCAAGAAGCTGCTCACCGCCGGCGAGACGCGCATCTTCAGCCTGAGCGCCGTCTATCGCAACCGCGAGCGCGGCCCGTTGCATCATCCGTCCTTCACCATGCTCGAATGGTACCGGGCTAATGAGACCTATGAGAGCCTGATGGAGGATTGCGCCGGGCTTGTCGCGCTGGCCGCCGAGCGCGCCGGTGCAAAACGTTTCGCCTTTCGCGGCCGCGCGGCCGATCCGTTCGCCGAGCCCGAACGGTTGAGCGTCGCCGATGCTTTCATGCGCCATGCCGGCATCGACCTGCTGGCCACGGTCGCCGCCGACGGCAGCACCGATCGTGAAGCGCTGCACGCGGCTCTGCTCCAGGCGGGCTTACGCACCGCGCCCGAAGACAATTGGGCCGATCTGTTCAGCCGGGTGATGGTGGAAAAGATCGAGCCGGCGCTGGGGCAGGGGCGCGCCACCATCCTTTACGGCTATCCGATTTCGGAGGCCGCCCTTGCCCGGCCGAGCGCAGATGATCCGCGGGTCGCCGAGCGCTTCGAGCTCTATTGCTGCGGCGTCGAACTGGCCAACGCGTTCGGCGAGCTGACCGACGCCGCCGAGCAGCGCCGGCGCTTCATCCTCGAGATGGACGAGAAGGAGCGTATCTATGGCGAGCGCTATCCGATCGACGAGGATTTCCTCGCCGCACTGGCCATGATGCCGCAGGCGAGCGGCGCCGCACTCGGCTTCGACCGGCTGGTGATGCTGGCGACGGGGGCAATGCGGGTCGAGGATGTGATGTGGACGCCGATGGCGGGGTGAGGCGAGGCCTGTGCTCTACGGCGCCCCCCTCTGTCCTGCCGGACATCTCCCCCACAAGTGGGGAGATCGGCAC
>NZ_FUIG01000022.1:77591-106695 GCF_900149755.1 Mesorhizobium delmotii
GTGGGGGAGATGTCCGGCAGGACAGAGGGGGGCGCTGTCCCGCCGACCTGTCCGCCGCCAGCCTTGCCGTGGTTTCCATCCTCCCCTACCGCCCCATCAGCAAATTAACGATGAGCTGCTGAAGATTGCCGCGCGGGGCGAATTCCACCCGGTCGAAATCGCGGCTTGCCTGCCGCTGCGCCTGGGAGAGTTCGGCAAGCCGCCTTGTCATTTCGGTCCTGATCTTGCTGCAGCCGGGATCGTCGGGGACGGACAGGCCGATGGTCGCCGTCTCGATCTTGCGGGCCATGTCGACGATGATGTCGCCATGCACCTTTTCATGGGCGGCGAGGCCAGCGGCGAAAACGTCCCAACTCTTCTGCACGGCGGCCGGCACCGGCCCGGACGTTTTGGGCAAGGTGTAGGTTATGATGAGCTTCGGCCGCGCCGACACCAGCACGCAGGCGTTGCCTTGTCGCTGATAGTCCCTGACCCAGGTCAGCTTGAAATTGGTGTAGGCCATGGCGCGGACCTTGCCCTTGCCGATCATCGGCCCGCGCTCGCCCATCGAGGCGTGGAGCTGGGGACCGGTTTGCCCTGAAACGGCGTAGGTCTCGACCTTCTCGACCGGCTTCCATCCCGCCTGCGCTGGCGATGCCAGCAAACAGGGCAGGAGCAGATATATCAGAACGGCTGTTTTCATGCGAATCCCCGGGCCGATACCTTTGGTGCGCTTGAGATCATCAACGCGTGGCCGGAATGCGGTCAAGGCGCCGTTGCCAGACACGGCGTTCGCATTTCGCGTCGAAAGAACCAATCAACGGCGATGTGCCGCAAACTCAATCCGCTTGAAGGGCTCGTTTTGAAATCTTCTTTCTGATCTAATTCTATAAACTAAGTAGACTTAATACACAGAAGCCGTTTTGCGAGGAGCCCAAAATGTCGAAAACCCTGGTGGTGGGGCTGTCGGGCAACCTGACCCGTCCGTCCAAGACCAAGGCGTTCATCAGCCACATCGTCGCGGAGCTGGCGAGCGGCACCGGTGCAGCCTCGACCGTTTTCGACATCGAGGATCTCGGTCAGTCCTTCCCGCAGGCAAGGCGCATTGGCGAGTTGGATCCGTCGGCCAGGAACATCGTCGAGCAATTGCTGGACGCCGATGTCCTGGTGATTGGCTCGCCGACTTTCAAAGGCAGCTACACCGGGCTTTTCAAACATTTCTTCGACCTGCTCGACCCGTCATCCCTGAGGGGAAAGCCGGTCATCCTTGCTGCGACCGGCGGCGGCGATCGTCATTCACTGGTTGTCGAACATCAGCTGCGGCCGCTGTTCGGCTTCTTCGAGGCGCTGACGCTGCCAACCGCGATCTACGCCTCCGACAAGGACTTCGCCAACGGCGTGCTGGTGTCCGAAGCCATCCATGCTCGCGCCAGGCAAGCGGTCGCCGAAGCATGCCGGGTGGTGCCACGCAGCGTAGGTCTTGCCGCCTGAACACCGGCCAGTGACCCTCGATGCCCTTTCCGCACAGCTCAGAAGGAGCCCGCAATGACCAGATCCAGCAAGTCCAGGCAGATCAAGCTTGGTGCTTTCCTGCCCGGTGGCGGACAGCACATCGCAGCCTGGCGCCATCCTAACGCTCCGGCCGACGGCGCGACGAATTTCGAGTTCCATAGGCAGCTCGCGCTGACCGCCGAGCGCGGCCTGTTCGACGCCTATTTCCTCGCCGACAATCTGACCGTCGGCCTTGGCGCCCGCGAAGGCGGCAATGCCAAGATCGCCGGGTTCGAGCCGGTGACGATGTTCGCCGCATTGGCGCCGCTCACCACGCATCTGGGCTTCATCGCCACCGCCTCCACCACCTATGAGGAGCCCTATACGCTCGCCCGCAAGTTCGCCTCGCTCGACCTGCTTTCGAATGGCCGGGCCGGCTGGAATGTCGTGACCTCAGCGGGCGACGAGACCGCGCGCAATTTCAACCGCGAGACGCAGCCTGCCCACGCCGAGCGCTATGCCCGGGCGCATGAGCATGTCGAGACGGTCAAGGCGCTGTGGGACAGCTGGGAAGACGATGCCTTCATCCGCGACAAGAAGTCGGGGCGCTTCTACGACAAGGATAAGCTTCACGACATCGACCACAAGGGCCGGCATTTCAGCGTCAAAGGCCCGCTCAATGTGCCGCGCCCGGTGCAGGGTCACCCGGTGGTGGTGCAGGCCGGGCAGTCGGAGGACGGCCGCAGGCTCGCCGCCCATTCGGCTGAGGTCATCTTCACCGCCCATCAGAATCTGGCCTCGGCGCAAGAGTTCTACCGCGACATCAAGGCGCGCGTGACGGCGGTCGGCCGCGATCCCGGACAGGTGCTGATCATGCCGGGAGTAGCTCCCTTCGTCGGCCGCACCGAAGAGGAAGCCCGCGCCAAGTACCAGCAGCTGAACGACCTGATCCTGCCCGAGGATGGCGTGGCCCTGCTCAACGGGTTGGCCGGCCAGACGCTCGACATCAGCGGGTATCCGCTCGACGGACCGCTGCCGCCGAGCAAGGAAACCGAAGGCATGAAGAGCCGCCAGGCACTGATCCGCAAGATTGCCGACGAGCACGACTTCACCATCCGCCAGCTCTACCAGTGGGTGGCGACGGCCCGCGGCCACTACACCGTCATCGGCAGCGCGGTGCAGGTCGCCGATCAGCTGGAGGAGTGGTTCGGCAACGACGCCGCCGACGGCTTCAACATCCTGCCGCCGTGGCTGCCTGGCGCGCTCGACGATTTCGTCGACCTGGTGATCCCCGAGCTGCAGCGCCGCGGCCTGTTCCGCACCGCCTACGAAGGCAGCACGCTGCGCCAGAATCTCGGCCTCAGGCGGCCGGAAAACCCCTGGACCGCCGCCCGCTCCAAGGTGCTGGCCGCCGAATAGAGTCTGTTAAAGCAAAGGGCAAGACGATGAGTTTGCAGCACATCGAGCAGCGGGTCACGATCGCTGCATATGACGGCAGAACCAGCCTTGGCGCCGATTTCCCGCGCCTGGCCAATCGGACTGTCGTCCGCTTCCTGTCCCGTTACGGCATCCTGATCGGCTTCCTCGCGATCTGGCAGGTATCGAGCCGCGCGGGATGGGTGAACGCTGCGGTATTGCCGCCGATCGACACGATCGTCACCGCATTGTGGAACGGTCTGGCCGGTGGCACCTTGCTCGGCGACATCGCCATCAGCCTGCAGCGCGCGGGCTTCGCCTTCGCGGCGGCAGTGGCGGTTGCTATCCCGCTCGGCCTGTTCATGGGCCAGGTGCGCGCCGTCGAAACCGCGCTTGACCCGATCCTGCAGGTTTTCCGGCAGACCTCGGCGCTGGCGCTCTACCCGGTGTTCATCCTGCTGCTCGGGCTGGGGGAGGCATCAAAGGTCTTCGTCATCTTCTGGGCGACGCTGTTTCCGCTGCTGCTCAACACCATCAGCGGCGTCAAGCAAGTCGATCCGAAACTGCTTGAGATGGCCCGGGTCTATGGCGCCGCGCGGCTCACCGTGTTTCACCGGGTCGTGCTTCCAGGGGCCGTCCCGTCGATCTTCGTCGGGTTGAGGCTGAGTGCGACCACGGCGCTCTTGCTGCTGATCGCCGCCGAAATGATCGGCGCCAACAAGGGCATCGGCTTCCAGGTGATGAACGCGCAGTACAACTTCCAGATCCCGCTGATGTTTGCGGCGATCGTCATCCTCGCCGGCCTCGGCCTGATCGCCAACCAGGCGCTGGTCAGCCTGCAGCGGCGGCTCTGTCGCTGGAGCATCGACTGACCAGCCTTCACCATCCTCTTCAACAGGCACCACCCTCTCCAACAGGAAAGACCGGACCCATGCCAATCACTCGCCGCTCCCTGCTTGCGGGCGCTCCCTTTGCCGCCGGCATCATCGCCGCCGGCCTGCCCCGCTTCGCCGTTGCGCAAGCCGCGCCGGTCACGTTACGCTACCTCGCCAGCCGCGGCAGCATCTCGCCGCATGAGCTGGCGGACGCGCTCGGCTATTTCGAGGGCCTCGGCGTCAAGCTGGAGAATGTCGGCTACTCCAGCGGCGGCCCGGAATCGCTGTTCGCGCTCGCCTCCGGCAGCGTCGATCTCGGCTCGGCCGCGACCGCTGCGGTGATCAACTCGATCTCCGGCGGCAACGACTTCGTCGCCGCCTATCCAAGCAACGGCATCAACAGGCAAGTGCGCAGCGTCTTCTACGTGCTGGAAGACAGTCCGATCAAATCGATTGCCGACATCGCCGGCAAGACCATCGCGGTCAACACGCTCGGCGCGCATCTCGACTACACCGTGCGCGAGGCGCTGCACGGCGTCGGCCTGCCGCCGGATGCCGCCAACCTGGTCGTGGTGCCGGGGCCCCAGCTTGAACAGACTTTGCGGTCACGCCAGGTCGATATCGCGGGACTGGGCTATTGGCAGGCGACCTTTGCCGGCGCCCTGGTCGACAATGGCGGCGTGCGCGGCGTGTTCAACGACACCGACGTGCTGGGCGAACTGGCCGGCGGCTTCATCGTCGTGCGGCGCGACTTCATCACGGCGCATCCGGATGGCGCCCGCAATTTCGTCGACCAGTCGGCCCGCGCCGCCGACTGGTCGCGCCAGAACCCGGACGAGGCGCGCAAGGTGCTCGCGGACATCCTCGACAAGCGTGGCGAAAATGGCGAGCTGGCGCGCTACTGGACCGGCTTCGGCCTGCGTGAAGGTGCGAAGGCTGACGACCGCGACATCGCCTTCTGGGTCAGCGTGCTCGAGCGCGACGGCCGCCTGCCCAAGGGCAGGCTGAAAGCCGCTGACATCCTTTACCGGCGCGGCGAATCGAAAACCAACTGACCGGGAGACGGGCCATGGCCACCACAAGCGGCGGCGAGGTCACGATACGTGACCTCTCCAAATCCTTCACGCTTGGCGGGCGCCCGCTTGCCGTGCTGAGGGCGCTCAACCTCGACATCCGCTCCGGCGAATGCCTCGTCATTGTCGGCGCCAGCGGATCGGGCAAGACCACGCTGCTGCGCATTCTTGCCGGGCTGGAGGCTGCCGACAGTGGCGGTGTCGCGATCGACGGCAAGCCGATCCATGGCGTCGGCTCCGAGCGCGCGGTGATCTTCCAGGAACCGCGCCTGCTGCCGTGGCTGACGGTACTCGGCAACGTCGCCTTTGGCCTCGAAGTGCGGGGCGTGCCCAAGGCGGAGGCGGAGGACAAGGCCCGCATCTATACCGCGCTCGTCGGTCTGGCCGAATTCAGCGATGCCTATCCCAGGCAGCTTTCGGGCGGCATGGCGCAGCGCGTCGGCATCGCCCGGGCGTTGACCGTGCGGCCTGAAATCCTGCTACTCGACGAGCCGCTAGGCGCGCTCGACGCGATGACCAAGATCGGCATGCAAGAGGAACTGGCGCGCATCTGGAGCGAGGAAAACGTCACTATGGTCATGGTCACCCATGATCTGGAAGAAGCGATCTATCTTGCGGACAGGGTGCTGATCCTGCCCAGGGAGAAAGGCGGCACGGCGCGGCTGGTCGACGTTGAACTGCCACGCCCCCGCGATCGCAGCGAAAGCCGCTTCGTGCGCTATCGTGAAGAATTGCTGCGCGAGTTTGGCTTGCACTGAGACAGCGGGTGAAAGGCGCGTCTTTGCGCCGCCCTTATTTCTCCGCCGCCCCGGTCGAGAACAGCGCGCGCTCGACCGGCGGCTCCAGCGTTTGCGCAAAGGGCGTCGCCATGTGGTGGCGATCGCGGTAGGCCAGCTTGCCGTCGATGAAGACATGGCAGGTCTTGGCGTCGCAGAACCGGTCCGTCATGTCGATATAGGTCGCGTTGGGGACGGCGCGCACGATGTCGCGCTCCAACGCGGCCATGGCGTCGTTGGCGGCGTCGGTTCGCGGCGCGTCACATATCGATGGCGTCTGTCCACGCCACAGCGCGCGGGCCACGCAGGTGTCGACAAACATGCTGTTGAACGGCACATCGCGGATGAAGGCGACTTTCAGCCCGGCCTGGCTGAACGCCTCCAGCGTTGCGCGAAGGCCGGCCTGCCAGTCCTGATCCAGGCTGTCGGATTGCTGCGCGTCGGGCGACAGTTTGCGCGAGCTGGTCAGCGAGATCTCCGAGATCACCACCAGGCTCGGGCGCAGGGCGATGATCTCCTTGATCGATTGCTCGCGCCATTGATCGCACTCGGTGTAGTCGCGCTTCAGCTTCGAGCTCCAGACCGTCAGCCGCGACGCCCGGCAGGCGGCTTTGAGCCAGGTGACGACCTTGTAGTCGTTCTTCTTCGCCGCCTCGATCAGCGGCGTCGACCAGTGGTCGGCATGCGAATCGCCGAACAGCGCAATCGAGCGCTCGGCATTCTTGGCGCCGAACACGCAGGGCTTCGGCGTCACGGTCTCGTAGTCGAGAACGCAGCCCACCTCGGCGCGCGCGGTAGAGGGCTGCGCGGCAGTTTCGGCAATGATGCGTTGTGAGGGATCGAGGTCGTCCACGGCAAGGCGCGCATTGGCGTAAGTCGCCATGACGCCGGCGCCGGTCAACATTGCGGCGGGGATTAGCGCGCGCGCCGCGTGCGCCATCAGCCAGCCGTTGCGACGGATCGGGTTTTCGATGAAATGATAGGTGAAGATCGACAGCGCCAGCGTCAATGCCGCGCAGGCAAGCCGCCCGGGCCAGGAGAGGTCGGGCACCATCATCGTCGCATAGACGACGACCGGCCAATGCCAGAGATAGAGCGAATAGGAAAGTTTCCCCAGCCATTGCAAAGGCGGCAGCGCCAGCATGGCACTCGGCCCTCTTTGGACATTGCCGGAGCCGCTGAGCAAAAGGAGCACGGTGCCGGCCACCGGCACCACCGCCGCGACGCCGGGGAAGGGGGTGTCCTGCTCGCTGAAGGTCAGATAGGCGCCGGCGATCAGCGCCAGGCCAAGCCATGCCAGTGCCGCGCCCAGTTGCGGGCGCTCTCGCCAGAATTTTGCCGGCGCCATCGTCGCCAGGCCGCCGGCGGCGAATTCCCAGGCCCTGAGCGGCGAGAAATAGAAGGCCCAGGGCTGCGCCACGGTGGTAAGCCAGGCGCAGACGGCGAACGACACCGCGCCGGTGAGGCCGATCACCAGGATCGCAGTGCGCTTGCCCGGGCGCAGCCACGCAGCCAGCAGAAGCAGCCCCGGCCATACGAGATAGAATTGCTCCTCGACCGAGAGCGACCAGAAGTGGATGAAGGGGTTGTTCGCCGCATCGGGGGCGAAATAGTCGAACGACCAGCGGATCAGCCAGAAATTGATCGCATAGGCCGAGGCATACATGGCGCCTTTCGAATAGAGCGACTGTTCGTCCGGCGACAGGATGAAGTAGCCCGCGACCAGCGTGGCGAAGATGACGAACAGCGAGGCCGGCAGCAGGCGTCGCGCGCGCCTTGCATAGAACCGCCACAGGTCTAGCCTGCCGTCCTCGGCGATTTCCCGCAGCAGCTGGCCGGTGATCAGATAGCCGGAAATGACGAAGAAGATGTCGACGCCGGTGAACCCGCCCGGCAGGTCCGACAGACCAAAATGAAACGCGACGACGCCCGACACCGCCAGCGCACGCAGCCCTTCGATATCAGGCCGAAACAATGCTGACACGGCGAAACCTCACATAGGTCGTTGAAAAAGCCCCGTTGCGAAGACTCGACGCAATGCATTGATATTGCAATGCAACAAATCTAACGCAATGCAACATAAGCGGAAGTTCACGGAGTGTAGCAGGATGCTCGTCGGCGTCTATACCAGGAAGCCGCGGCGGCGCTGCCATCTGCACCCGCCGGGCGGCTGGTTTTTGAGCGCAAGGAAATGATTGGCCCGGCTAGCGGGCCTGCGTACCGATCTCAGGCTTAGGAAGAGCCCGCCGCTCGCGCGCCGGGCTCCTCCCCTTGGTCGTCACCGATCACGCATGCGCTGGCGGATGATGACGGGAGTCCCAGACCGCCCAGGCCGATGCCGCAACCACCAGCACGCCGAGGACCACATGGGTTCCCATCGCGTTGACGTTTGCCGTGAAGCCAAGCAGCCAGGGCGAGACGATCAGCCAGAGCCCGACGACAAGGTTCACCCACTCTTCCCATTCGGCGAATACCGAAAGCGCCGCGAGAGCCAAGGCGCCGAGCACGACTGCGGCAATCCAGGCGTTCCACGCAGGAGCGGTTTCAGCAACGAAGCCGATGACCCAGGGTGAGATGAACAGACATGCCGCAAGGATCAGGTTGATCCAGTCCTGGGCTTTCTTTCCTTCCATCAGACCGTTTGCCATGACAACCTCCACAGGTGAAGTTTGACCAAAGCACTACGTCGCGTGCAGCGCACGCTTAGTCATTGATATATCGCACTTTCGGCGGCTTTCAAGGAGTGGCTCCGCCGGCCGGTTAGCCAGGCTCCGTCAGTGCCGTCATTCGCCTGCTCAACTTAGAGGCGCCGCGCCGGGTTCTGGAGGCCGCAAGGCCCCGGATCACGGGTCAAGACTCCACGCGATCACGCCTTTTTCAGGAACTCGGTCTTCAGCACCAGGCCCTTCACCTGCTTGGTGTTGCACTCGATCTCGCTGGGATTGCCGGTGAGGCGGATGTTCTTCACCAGCGTGCCGCGCTTGATCGTCTCCGACGTGCCCTTGACCTTCAAATCCTTGATCAGGGTCACGGAATCGCCCTCGTTCAGCTGGGCGCCGTTGCTGTCTCTTACGATCGCGTCTGTCATATCAGGGCCTTTCATCGAAGCCGGACAACGGACTATCCGGCGGATGGCGGCAAGGTCAAGCGTGGTGGCAAACCGTGGCATCGCTGGCTCGTGAAGCGAGCAGGGCACCCGCGTTGCTCATCTCAGGTGCTTCAGCTATTGACCGGCAGCCAATGCCGGCACAGTTCCAAACGGAGCCCGACCATGACAGAGAAGACCATCCTCAAATTCGGCGCGGTCGAAAACGCCGAGGCGGGCGATCTCGCGGGCTGGGTCGTGGTCGACGGCAACCCGACCATGAAGACCGCCGTCCAGCACACCACAGCGGACGGCAAAGTCATGTC
Source organism: Mesorhizobium delmotii (assembly GCF_900149755.1). Lineage (NCBI taxonomy): Bacteria > Pseudomonadati > Pseudomonadota > Alphaproteobacteria > Hyphomicrobiales > Phyllobacteriaceae > Mesorhizobium > Mesorhizobium delmotii. Next base: position 86,613 of record NZ_FUIG01000022.1, read on the forward strand.
GGGAACCTGGCAGGCCACCCCCGGTACCTACCACGCAACCTACAGCGACTATGAATTCGTGCACATGATCGCTGGGCGCATCGTCATCACGCCCGATGGCGGCGCGCCCGTCGAAGTCGGCCCCGGCGACGCCTTCGTGGTTGAAGCCGATTTCAAGGGAACGTGGAAAATCATCGAGCCGGTGATGAAGCATTTCGTCGTCAGGGTCGGCTGAGGCCGGAGGTGAACGGAACAATCCTGTCACGGCCTGGCGCGCCGCCAAGTCTGTTGATCCCGAGGCCTGTCGATCGGGCCTGTCGATCCCAGGGCCTGCCGATCCCGGGCACCGCAAGCGCGGTGCGGTCGAAATAAAAGGTAGAACCCCTCCATCAGGGATGGATGAAACTCTAGAAATCGAAATAGATCGCCGGCGGATACGGACTGGACACATTCTTGTCGGCCGGCGCTGCCATCGCACCGGGCGACGCGGTGATCCCGCCGGTGGACTTGTTGTCGAGCGGCGGCCGGCTTTTCTCGGCTGTCGCCGCATTGGCATCGGTGGCAACGACTTTCGTTTTAGCCTCCACGGTTTGCGAAAGGGCGAGCACGGCGAGAAGTGCAGACAGAGCAAGTTTCATAACGGCGTCCCTCAATGGTTAACGTAGGTAAACGCCAGCCGCCGGCCCGAACATGGCCGCTACGCGGAAAGGCGTGGAATTCTGCGGAATTCCTGGAATATGGCTTGTGGAAAAGCGCGGCTGCAACGAACCGGCGCGAGTCAGGCTTACAGTCGCATCAAGGCAGCAGGGTGCGCCATGTCGCGCAGGGTTTGACGGTCACTCCGTGGTGACCGTCGTCCGCGCAAGACGGCGGCAGCTATTCGCGCGCTTCGTCGCGTCCGCGCTGGTGTGAAGATCAATCCTTGAAGCCGGTCGAGTCGAGTAGGGCGACCTGCTTGCCGTCGATGTAAAAGCGTATCACGTGCGCGCCGCCGTCGACTTCGATGCGCGTCGGATCGATGACCGGCGCCGCAGGAGCCGCCTTGCCATATGTCGCTGCCGCGCGCGAGCCGGCAGCGGCACGCGACGGTCCATCCGGCCCGAAGGTCAGCAGCAGCAGTGCGGCGGATCCAGCCGCAACCGCGGTGAAAGGGATTTTGGGGGAGGCAATCCAGGACATCGAATTTTTCCTTCCTTGTTGAGGCGGCATCTACGCTGGTTTGTGCCGGTGCCGAGAGCTCGGCTTCGCCGTCGTTCAAATGGCTGAGGAAGGGTGTTGGTATTCAAGCCTAGGTAGCGTGAGTTTCATAACTTGCCCTTGCCCTGCGCGACCTTAGCGCCGCCCGGCGGGGCGAAAAGGGCAGGCGCGTGGAGCGGCGTGGAATTCTGCGGATTTCCTGGAATATGGACTTTAGGAGAGTTCCGGCCGGCAATGAATGCGGTGGGAGCAAGTGCTGGCACATGCTATGCCTTGCGGTGGCATAAAGGGGCAGGTGGGGATGGCACAGCATATCGCGCAGAAGTTACGGTTGACTGCAGCCTTGCTGGGAACCGTCGCCCGCAAGGATTTGGCGGCGGCGTTCCGGGGCGTCAACCCGAAGACGGCGTTCGATCTCGGCCGTGCCGACAAATGGCTGCAGGGCCGCGCCCAGCCACGCGAGCTCAGCGTCTACGACGACTGGTCGAAGCTTCTCAAGCTGGAGCAGCCCGGCGCCTGGATCGCCGAGAGCGACCTGTCAGGCTTTACGGCGGCGATCTGCGCCCGCCACGGCGTCGAGAGGGCCGAACTGGAACGCCGCGCCGGTGCGCATTTCGAGACGGCGTCGGGGCATGAGGAGCGAAGCCTTGGATTGGCCCTTGCCGGAACCTACGCATGTTATTCGCATGCCTTGTCGCCCTATTATCGCGGCCGGTTAATCAGGGGCAGCCTGTCGATAGAGACCGGGCCGGGTGCACACGGCCTGACTGCCGCCTATCGCGAGGTGTTGCCGACCGGACAACTGCAGGTCGGCGGACCGGTGAGCCCGGCAAAACGCGGGCTCTATGCGTTTCTGAAGGAAACCGGCGGCGATGCCCATTTCTTCCTCTGCCTGTTCCCGCACTCGCGGCCAGGGAGCGTGCTTGGCGGCTATATGGTCGGCGGCGCCATCATCGGCCCGGAGCCGCAGCCATCCCTGACCAGGATCCTGATCGTCCGCTTGCGCGAACCGGCGCCCGAGGCCTGGGGCGGATATCTGCCGCCCGACGGGTCGATCGCTAGGGATTTGGCTTCGCTTGGCGTGGCAATTGAGCAGCCGGAAATGGTCGACCGGCAGCTGGCGCAATTCCTCGCCGGAGACAGCGACGGCGGCGCCAACCAGATCCCGCCGGCCGAATTCCGGTCCATCCTCGACGTGTTCGATCGTCATTGGCTGCGTCATTCGGATTAAGCCTGACCTCGTCTTCTGCAGTGCGGAATCCGATCACTACGTCAGTTGTTGTGTCCGACGACCAAGCGCCCGTCCGGCTGTCCAGTTGGGCCGCCAAGCCCTTGCCGCTCGCGTTTTCGAGCTCGCCGGTGCGAAGAAGCGAAAGTTGCGCGCCGGCTCAATATGCCTGATCATGGTGATTGGCAGGGTGGAGGCACCAAGTGGCGGCCAATCGTCGAAACGGCATGCACCCGTCGGAGTCCGGGGTGGTGGGCATTGTTTCCGGTGCCAGGGTCCTCCCGCGCATGTCATTGCCGACCGTCGCGACCGTCGTGGCTACGGTTGCCGCCCTGTATTTCGGGCGCGAGGTATTCCTGCCGATCGCAATCGCTCTGCTGCTTACCTTTGCGCTTGCACCCATGGTTTCCGTACTCAAGCGAATCGGCATTCCCCGTCTTCCGGCCGTCATCGCCACTGTGCTGGGCGCATTCACGGTCCTTGCGCTGTTCTCCTTCATTGTCGCCACGCAGGTCAGCGAACTGGCGCAGAACATCCCGCTTTACCAGTCGAATATCCTGACCAAGGTCAGGTCCCTGAAGGAAACCGGCATCGGCGGAGGCATCATCGCCAGGCTGAGCGGGGTGATCGAAAGCGTTGGCCAGGAACTCGACAGGCAGGAAACCTCACCGCCCGCCGCAGATGAGCCAGAGCGCGAGCCGGTGCCTGTCGAGATCATCGCGCGCGAAAGGCCGCTCCAGGTTCTCCAGAACTTGATCGGGCCGCTGATCAGCCCGCTGGCATCGGCCGGCCTGATCATCGTCGTCGTCATATTCATGCTGCTCGAGCGCGAGGACCTGCGCGATCGTTTCATACGTCTCGTCGGCTACGGCGATCTTCATCGGACCACCGAGGCGCTCCAGGAAGCGGGCAAGCGGGTCGGCCGATATCTGCTCATGCAATTAGTGGTGAACATCGTCTACGCCGTGCCGATTGCATTCGGGCTTTGGGTTCTCGGCATACCCAATGCACTGCTGTGGGGATTGCTGGCGTTGGCGCTGCGCTTTGTTCCCTATATCGGCCCGATCATTGGTGCGCTGCTGCCTCTGTTCCTGGCGCTTGCCGTGGCTCCCGGCTGGTCGCTCGTGCTGTGGACCGCCGGGCTGTTCGTGGTCATGGAAATGATCACCGGCAACGTCGTCGAACCTTGGCTCTACGGCTCGCGCACCGGGCTCTCACCATTGGCCATCATTGTCGCGGCGATCTTCTGGACCTGGCTCTGGGGCCCGCTGGGCCTGGTTCTGTCGACGCCGCTCACGGTCTGTCTCGTCGTGCTCGGCAGGCACGTGCCGCAGTTCGAATTCCTCGACGTCCTATTCGGCAACGAACCCGTGCTCGAGCTACATGCTCGGCTTTACCAACGGCTGTTGGCCGGCGATCCGGAAGAAGCCACTGATCACGCCGAGGAGATCCTGGAGGAAAAATATCTGTTCGAATTCTATGACAGGGTCGCCATTCCCGCACTTCTGCTCGGCGAACAGGATCGCGTGCGGGGTGTCATGGGCGATGAGCAAAGACGGCAGGTGGCGGCCAGTGCGCAGACGCTGGTGGCGAACCTCGACGACAGCGCACGGGAGGAAGCGGAGGAGGACGATGACCCGGCTGCGGCCGAGCCTGCCACAGCGGATGAGGAAAAGCAGGCTCAAGCGGAGAGCGAGGACGACACCGAACTGCCTGATGGCACGGACATGTCGGTGCTTTGTGCCGGCGGACGCGGCGAACTTGATGATGCCGCCGCCGCCATGCTGGCGCAGGTGCTCGAAGTCCAGGGAGCGACCGTCTCGAAGGCGAGCTTTGCCGATATGGATCCGGCAAGCATTCGCCGGCTCAAGTTCGATGCTGTCGACACCGTCGTAGTCGGATTCCTTAACCGCGACTCCGTCAAGCACGCCCGTTTCCTGGTTCGTCGGCTGAAACGTGCCAAGTCGGCGCTGCGGGTAGGCATCGTGTTCTGGTCGGAGGACGGCGACGACAAAGAGGCAGCCGTCAAATTGGCCAATGACATCAACGCCGATTTTGTCGCGTATGGCATGGTCGAAGCCGTTCTGGGGGCGTTGTCGAGCGATCCGCCGGTTGCGCTGAAGGTCGCTGCCAAGCGCCGCATGCGCCGCCGGCCCCGCCCTGCCGAGAAGGCGCCGCTTACAGCTGCAAAATGAGACCGTAGCTCGTTCTCACGTCCAGAAGTAACGCACCGTGTGAAAGAACACCGGAGCGGCGAAGACCAGGCTGTCGGCGCGGTCCATCATGCCGCCATGGCCCTCGATCAGATGGCCCCAGTCCTTCACCCCCTGGTCACGCTTGATGGCGGAGGCGACCAGCCCGCCGAGGAATCCCATCAGGCAGGCGATGAAGGCGACGCCCGCCGCCTGGAGCGGCGAAAACGGCGTCAGGAACGACAGCAGCGCGCCAAGCAGGCTCGACGTCGCCAGCCCGCCGACCAGCCCTTCCCAGGTCTTCGACGGCGAAACCTTCGGCGAGATCAGGTGCCTGCCGAACAGCTTGCCGAAGATGTATTGCAGCACGTCGCTGCCTTGCACGGTGATGATCAGGAAAGCGATCAGCAACAAATTGCGGCCTTCGAAGCCGGGCACCTCGAGCGTCAGCAGCGCCGGCACGTGGCTGACGCAGTAGACCGAGATCATGACGGCCCATTGCTGCGCCGAGACGCGCTCGAGAAAGCGCTCGGTGTCGCCGTGAAGCGCGGTGATCGCCGGCATCAGCAGGAAGCAGTAGACCGGGATGAAGATGGTGAAGAGGCCGTACCAGGCGGTCCACACCAGCCAGTACTGGAACGGGATGACGATGCCGAACATGCCGAGCAGCACCCAATGGTCGCTGCGGCGGCTGTGCGTCAGCGTCACGAATTCGCGCAAGGCGGCAAACGAGATCAGCGCGAACAGGATGGTCATGCCGGAGCGGCCGAAGAAGAAGGCAACGGTGATCGCTACCACCATCACCCACCAGGCGTTGATGCGCTGGTTGAGGTTGACCAGCGTCGAAGACAGAGGCTTCGGCGCGCGCCACGACAAGATGCCGGCGACCAGGCTTGCCGTGGTCAGCACCGCAGCGAGGCCGATAACCAGAATGAGGGTTTCGTGCATTGGCATGTTGAACTAGTCGTCCTTCAGAGCATCGTGCCGGATATCGGATCCGGCACGATGCTCTAAGCTCTTTTGGTCGCATGATGTTTTCCGGAAAACCGGATTCCACTTTTCCGCATCATGCGTTGGCGGGCGGGGGTTCAGCGCCAGCAGCGTTTGGCGGGCGCGGTCGAGAAAGGCGCGGCGTTCCTCGCCGGGCGCAATGGCGATCGGCGCGCCGAAGACCACGCGGCAAAGCAGCGGCACCGGCACGAACTGGCCCTTGGGCAGCACCCGCGACATGTTCTCGATCCAGCACGGGATGAGTTCGACATCGGGCCGCGCCATCGACAGATTGTAAAGGCCGGAGCGGAACGGCAGCAGCGGCGCGTCGGTCATGTTGCGGGTGCCTTCGGGAAAGATGATCAGCGAATGGCCCTCATCGAGCACCGACAGCATGATCGAGATCGGATTCTGCGCCTCATCGGTCCACTGCCGGTGGATCAGCACGGAGGACAGCATGTCCTGCGCGATGAACTGGCGCAGCCGCGATTTTCCCCAATAGTCGGCGGCAGCGACCGCATGGGTGCGGGCGCGCTGCTTCTCGCTGAGGCAGGCCGACAGCAGGATGAAGTCGCCGTGGCTGGCATGATTGGCGAAGTAGATGCGCTGCCGGTCCGACGGCTGGCTGCCGTTCCAGATCGGCCGCACGCCGGTCACCGCCCAGGCCAGCGCCGACAGGCCGACCGAGGTCACGGTCTGCAGCAGGGTGAAGGTCCTTGTGCCTAGCTTGCTCATCGTCCGGCTCAGAAGGACAAGGCGACAGCGGATGCCGTCATAAACAGGCCGAGCGCGATGCGCTGCTTCATCAGCAGGCGTTGTGTGCCCGCGATGCGCCGGTCGAGCGAGCGGATGCCGGCAGCGGCCGGTTTGACGCGCATGCGCGCCAGCACGTCGTCGACCGAGGCTCCGCCGGCGGCCTCGCTGATGTGGCTCGCCATCAGCCAGAACAGCAGTGCGTCGAAGGTAAGCAGGGCCGACAGGGCGAGGGTGACCACGCCGCTCGCTGCCGCGACCAGCCAGGCCGCCGCCGCCAGCATCGTCGCCTGCGGCTGCGCTGCCACGGCAATGACCGGCGCGGCCGTCAATGCGGCCAGCACCAAAAGCAGCGGCCACACCGCCTGCGTCATCAGCCCGGCGGCGAAAGCTTCGGCCTTGTCTCGATGGGCACTCATGCCGGCTCATCCACCGCGATCCGAAGATGCACCGGCCGGCCCGATGCCGCGAGCCGCTTGTGCGCCTGCGCCGGCGTTGGCGAGCGGCCGGTGGCAACCAGCCATTCGGCGACGACGCCGGCGCTGCGCTGGAAGCCGAGCGCGCAGCAGACCAGCACCGTGCCGTGGCCGCGGGCCGCCTCGATCGCCGCCACCGCTTGCGCTTGCGCCTCTGGCGATGGCGGCAAAAGGTCGACCATGGCGATAGCAGTCCAGCGGCTGGTGACGCCGCGCGGCCGTTCCAGCTCGCCGGCAAGGTCGATCACCGTGCCGAAGGCGTCGGCCTCGGCGGCGGTGGGAAAGCGGCCGAGGAAGACGCCGTCGGCAATGGCGACATGCGGCGGCAGCTTGCGCGTCCATACCCATCTATTGATCCTGGCGCCAAGCCGGTAGGGCAGCAGCAAGACACGGCTGGCCAGCGAGACGCTGCCGTCGGCCGTCTTCTGGAACACTCTGGCGCCGGCCCCGGCATAGGCGAAGGCGACGATGGCCAGCGCCAGCGCCGGCCACAGCAGGATCAGCCACAGCGCCGAGACGAAGGCGCCGGCAACGGCGCCGGCCAGCACAAGGGCTGTGCCAAGCGCGTAGAACCGAGCCAGCCGCCTGGCCCTGGCGTCGGCGGTTAGCTGAAAGCCGGCGAACGGCAATTCGCCATCGCGCGGAAACAGCCACAGGGCGAAGAAGCCGAGCAAAGCGCCGGTCGGGATGTCGATGACATGGTGCTGCCACGTCGTCAGCACCGAGGCACCGATCAGCAAACACCAGGCATGCCAGACGGTGGCCATGCCTTTGAGCCGACCGCGCCAATGATCCCAGATGATGATCAGCAGCGCGATGTGCAGCGATGGCGCCTGGTTGAACGGCTTGTCGAAGCCGCCGAGCACCGCAAACATGAAGCCTGGCAGGCCTGATGTCTGCGGCCGCACGAAGGTCGCCGTCAGCGGGAACAGGATGAAGCAGGCGACGGCGACGATTTGCGCCGTGAGATAGCGGCCGGCAAGACGGTCGACGCCGCGCTTGGTATCGTTGAGCAGCAGCGACAGGCCGTAGAACAGGTTGATCGACCAATAGGGCACGATCGTCCAGGCGATGAACGGGATGCCGCGCTCCCAGGCAAAGACGATGCTGCCGATATCGTCGCGCTGCGACGCCAGCCAGTTGGCGAAGCCGTACGTCGCGTAGAAGAACGGCGCCAGGAATGCGAGCCACAGGGCCGCCCGCAGCACGATGCCGGCGTACGGCTCGCGCGCAGAGGCGGAAGGGGCAGGGTCAAGGGCGGGGTCAAGGGCAGGCAAGACCATGCTCAGACGCGCCGCGCGACCGAGACGGTGAAGATGCCCCACTGGTCGATGAGCTGGTCGAGCTTCTCGAAGCCGGCCGCCGCCACCAGCTGGTCCATCTCGCCTTGCGTGCGCCGGCGCATCACCCAGGCCTGGCCGCCGCGATGCGAGGTCAGGCTGCGCGCGATCATTTCGAGCTGCGGATGCCAGGGCTGGTTGGTGTAGAGAAGCAGGCTGCCTGGCTGCATCGCCTTGGCCAGCCCGCCGAGCGAGCGGGCGATCATGGTGTTGTCGGCAAACAATTCGTAAAGCCCGGAGACGATGGCGAGGTCCGGCGCCGGCTCCAGCCCGGCAAGCATTTGGGCGTCGAAGGCGTCGGCCTGGTGGAACGAGACGCTGGTCGGCAGGTGCCGCTCGGCTATCAGCTTGCAGCCGAGCTCAACGTTGAGCTCGGAGAAATCCTGCAGCCGCACGCTGGCCGGCGGCTCAGTGCATTTGGCGACGGCGTCGAGCACGTAGCGGCCGTGGCCGGCGGCGATATCGACGATATGGACCGGTCGGCCGGCGGTCTTCAGCGTCTCAGCGGCGTCGCCGATCAGCTCTTCCAGGTGCAGCTTGCGCTGGCGAATGCCGCGCCAGCCGATGGCGTCGAGAAAGGTGCGATCGATCATGCGGCCGAGCGGTCCGGTGCCCCGCGCCTGGTTCTCGTAGACATAGTCGAGAGTCGAGCCGGAATCGAAGCCGGTGGCAATCCCCGTCTTCATGCCTGACGACAGCCACGCGCCCATGCGGATCGAGGCGCGGCTCATTGCCCAGTAGAGGCCTTTCGGTGACAGCGGGGCGAGCGGCGAGGCGAGCCGGTCGGCCTCGTCGCGTGTGTAGCCGGCGCGGTCGGCCGTGGTCAGGTCGAGCGGCGTCTCCGGCGTCGCGAACTGTCTTTCGAGGAACGGCTTGATCAGGTCGAGCGCCTTGCGGCGGTCGCGCTCGCCGAGCGTGTCGTGGAAGAAGCCGGGCAGCACATGCCGCTCCTTGGCCGGGCTGGCGAGATTGACGAAGAACTCGTGCTGCGGTCCATGCCGCACCACCCAGTCGCTGCCGGAGATCAGCAATTGCGTCGGCACGGTGATGGCGCGGGCGTCGGCGACGATGCGCGCGGCGTGGTCGTAGAGCTCGACCAGGATGTTGGAGGCGATCGGCCGCGTGATCAGCGGATCGGCCTCGAAGGAAGCGATGCGCTCCGGGTCATGCGTCAGGAACTTGGCTTTCACGTAGGAATTGACGAAGAAGCGGCCCTTGATCTTCTGCCACAGCGCAATGCCTTGCTTGGCGAAGGGCACGTAGAGCTTGACCGAGAAGGCCGGCGAGGCCAGCACCAGTGCGCGGATGTCAGGCGCATAATCATGCACCCAGGCGGCGGCGAGCACGGCGCCGAAGGATTGCGCGATCAGCGCGATGTCGCGTTGGCCGAACCCGTCTCTGCCGATCTCGCGCACGAAACAATCGATGTCGCGCACAAGTGCGGCAAAGGACGGCGCATAGCCGCGTTCGCCGGCCGAGCGGCCATTGCCGCGCGCGTCCCAGGCGTAGAAGGCATGGCCGGGCATGTCGAGTTCATCGACCAGATGCGCCATACGGCCGCCATGCTCGTGGCCACGGTGGAACAGCACAACCGCGCCCTTGGCGGGTTGCCCGACCGCCGGCCAATAGCGATAGAAGATCTCGGTGCCGTCATGCGTGCGGAAGGTGCGCTCCTGCGCCACCCGCTGCTCACTTGCGGAAGCGGCAATCGTTGGTTCATGAAGCATGTTGTTCCCCTGGCGACCGGAATTTCAGTCACCGCTCCCGTTAAGCCCGCTGCGTATCCGGTTGATGGCGGTCACCAGCGAGAGTGTAGCCAAGGCCGGAAACACAAACGGCGTGATCGCGTCCACCCACAGGCCGCAGGCGATGAGAAAGGCGATGATACCGAGCGCCAGCGCCCGGTCGCTCTTGCCGAACGGTCCGGCATAATTGCGCCCCGTGCCCGCCGCGATGCCGAGCACGCCGGCGAATTCCACAAGCACTGCTGTGACGGCAAAGGCGACGACGCCCCAGGCAGGGAAGAGAGCGGCAAAGGCCAGGATCAGCGCCAGGTCGGAAACGACGTCGCAGAGTTCGTTGAGATACATGCCGAGCTTGGAGGCCTGGCCATGTTCTCGCGCAAGCATCCCGTCGATGGCGTTCAGCGCCATGCGCGCAAACAGCACCACCGGCATCAGCAGGAAGACCGCGCGATGGCCGGCAAGGGCCGCGACCACAACGCCGGTGGCAACCGACAGGGCGGCAGCCAGCAGCGTGATCTGGTTAGCGGTGACGCCGGCCCCGGCCAGCCGGTCGGCGAGCGGCCGCAGCTTCGCCTGAAAGGCCGGTTTGAGCGCATAGAGCGTCGGCATGTGCGAACCCCCCGGCCGCGGTGCAACTAACGTCGGCGAGCATGGTCAATTGGCGCGCAAGACGCAAGGGCGGCGAGCGTGACCAAGCTGTTGACGGCGGGCTCGATATTGGAGTGGGAGTAACGGAGCCGGCAGCATAGATTAACTTCGGCGCCCATTTGGTCTCCGTTCGATGTTGGCTGCTCTTACGGCTCTCGTCTTCCTTTCAATCGACGGCACTATCTCAAGCCCGGTTGGAGCCGGGTGTAATGATGGTTCACAGTAGTGGAGAGCTACGGCGTACTCTGGCGTGCAAATCGGCTGGTTTGGCCGGCGCCAAGGCAGCTTGGCGCGTCTGCTTGAGGTCTCGACGTGACCCTTTCGAGACCTTCCGGAGCCGAATTCTTTTCTTGGAAGCCGACATTGGCCGGAACCAGCAATCGTGACCCTTCTTGGACCTTCCGGTTTATCGAGAGAAGGTCAGGAAAGAGGGATCGGTCCTGGCTTACCTTCAAAATCGCCCCCTGTCTTTCCGCCATCAGGGCTCGTCAGCTTATGCTCGCCTGCATCAGAAGCCGGACAAGTTCGGCCTGCCTGCGCACGCCCGTTTTCTCGAAGATATGGCTCAGGTGCGCCCTCACCGTTGTAGCCGCGATGCCGAGCCGGGCAGCGGATGCGTCGCGTCCGTCGCCCTTGAGAATCTCCAATGCGACGTCAGTCTCCGCCGACGTGAACCCGAAGCGGCGGCGCAAGTCCTCCTTTCGTACGCGCTGTTCTCTTTCGGGATCGGTGATCATGAGGATCGCCACTGGCCGCGCAGTGCCGAGCCAATCTGTGTCGATCGCCGCCGTGTCCGCTCGAAGCGGCGCGACGACAACGCGCAAGGGTCCGCCCCCTTCCCCACGCGGGATCGCCATGCTTCCGCCAGGTCCGCCGTTGGCCATCGTGACGTGGGCGCAGCTCGCTATCAGCCGGCGCAGAACCCAGGTTGCGTGGCGGCTGGTCGCGCGGACGCCCTCCCGATCGACTCCGAGGCTGTCATTGCCAGCGAGGATCGCTTCTGCGGTCTGGTTCGCGAACAGAATTTTCGCGGTCGCATCGACGAGGATGACGCCGGTGTCCAATCGATCGAGCGCAGCCCCCACGCCTTTCGCACGCAAATCGGCGGCGGCCAGTCTGTTGCCTACATGCAGCGCTGTTAGGAGATGCGGCGCGATTATCCCCATTGCTGCGACATCTTTGGCGTCAAAATCCTCGCGGCCCAGCCGGCGGCCGGTGGAGAGGTGGACGAACCTCTGCGGCGTGTGCAGCGGCGAGACCGCCAAGCCATGGAAGGCGCCCAACGGCCTGACGCCTTCATTGTAGAAGGTTGTCCGAGCAAACTCGCGATCGGGCAGAAGCGCGGAGGTCGGCGCCACGGACCCGACTGGCACTCCACGAATGGCTCCCCAGAACGCGGGGTCGGCGTCGGCCGCTGCCGCGAAGCCCGCCATCTGCTCGGAAGTCATCTCGAAGCTAACGGCGGATTCGGCCTTCCGACTTGCATCTTGGATCAGCAAGATGCCGTGCTCGCTGCGCAATGCGGCGGCGATCGACGGCAACGCGTGCGCCCAACCCCTGGGCGCAAGCGGCGCCTCGTGGATGCGCTGCACTGCCGTCAGAATCGCATCTGCTCGTGTCATGAGCCGCCGCCCGAGGTCTGCCGCCCCCTCAAAACCTGCAACCGAAAAAAGTATACAACCAGCGTCCGACTCGCCAGTCAATAACTCGCAAGTTTAAATCTTGGTTAACTCTTCACGGATGCGCGCGAAGTCGATTAAAGTCTAAGCACCTAATGCTTAAATAGGAAGCATTTCCAGACTGTGCATCGCGCGAAAGTAATTCGGCAATGTAAGAAAGGGTCATACCGGCTAAGTTTCCCTGATTGCGATTCGGATCGCAACATTCATGCTTATGCCGATCGTGGACGCACTCGGTACCTGCTCCAACGGTTACGATCGCGAATTGATTTGGACTGCTCCCGTCAGCAGGGTCAGAGACCGAAGAGTTTCAAGCCTGCGGAGAGACACGTTAGGGTCGATCGCCCTGGGTTCTCCCAGAACCCCCTTTCAACACCCTACAACCACGACGTGAACGGTATAGGACGAACGTCCGATGCGCCAGCGCCCCGCGTGTGAAATCATTCAGGTAATCTGTCACCCGCAGTAGAGAGAAAAGCCATGCTGGCCAAGTATCTGATCGGTTGCTTATTTGTGTTGCTTACGGTCTCGGGGCCCAAGGAGGCTTCTGCCCAAAATGCATTGTGCCTGCAAGGATACGTCTGGCGAGATGCCCGCCCAGGAGACGGGGTCTGCGTTATCCCGCAATCCCGAACCCTTGCCGCCGATGAGAACGCGAAAGCTCACCTGCGGCGAGAGCCCGGCCCGCGCGATGGCGTATTTTGGTGCCTGTCGGGCTTTGTCTGGCGCGAAGCCTTTCAAGGAGATACGGTTTGTGTGATCCCGGCTGCCCGGCAGCGCGTAAGGGACGAGAACGCACTCGCAAGCTCCCGGACGATCGGCGGCGGGTCGGAGTTCGATACTGAGGGTCAGCACACCTTGCTCGTCGGAGTCACGGCCGGCCGCGACGCCTGGCAAGAAAAGACATATGGTTCTACATGTGGCAAGTTGGACCCGATGCCCAATGCCATGGGGGGCATGGTCGGTTGGGGGCAGGCGGAAATCGGATGGCTCGGCGACAACTGTTTCGCCTTCGTGCTTGAACGCGCCGTTCAGTTTGACCGCACGCTTATGGATTTGATTCCTGGGAGGATCATTGACCGGGTGGTGCTGAGCTATGACGAGGTCGAGGCGCCGTCCTGCCCGCTTGTCGCGGGTTACGCCTATCGATGCTGGCAGAACGGAGAGGGACACTACCAGCATAAGACGGACGGCTGCGTGGTCGTCCGCATCCCTTCGTTTGATTGGCCCCGCAGCGGCGGAGCAGTGCAAGGCCGACTGCCGACCTTCGAGGAGTGGCGGGACCAAGTATCGCGAATCAACGCCCGTCAATGGGACGTAACCTCGGCGGTCAATTCTCAACTCAATGGTCCGCCTCTTGGCGGCCTGCGAGGGTATGGCCTTCTGCTGACAGGCGGCCCGTCTCTAGCTGGACTGACGGCTCAGGACAATACGGTCTGCGTCTCGGAGCTTCAGAACATCACGTTTGAGATCACGTATACCGTGCCACCTGCCGGCGTGTTTCATCCGGTCCATTGACGCGCAGGCCGTTGATCTTGGTACAAACTATTTTGGAGAAGGCGTGATTATGGTGCCTCCCGTTTTCAGTCCAGATTGTGTCGGCGTTCACCTTGTGCCGGGTGACGTAGTTCGGGTGGAAACATGGCTGATCTCGCCAGTGGAAGCTCGCCTCATTCCTACCCTCCGCAACGGCGAAACCATTGTCCGCATTCATGAAACTGTCGCGTCCCATGTATTCACTCGGCCATACACTGAAGAGGAAATTGCTGAGCTCCCACCACATATGCGGGAAGCGGCCCGCCGGCGTGAGATACTCTTCGAAGAAACTCGGGTCAGGCAAATCGCGGATGGTGATTCTCCTATTACAGCACGGAGGGGAGATATCGTTCAGCTAACTCTTGAGTTCTCGGTCCCGCCTGAGGCAACCGACGGCATTACGTCGGCAACACTTGTGGTGGGGTCGTCAGTGTGGGACACTATGGAGGTCCCCATATTCTGCGTGGTTGGGCGAGTATCCGCCGTTCCTGCGGTCGTGCCGGACAAGATCCGCGCCGCCTTGGCGCCCGGTGAAGTGACAAGCCCCTTTGTGACGATCCCGGCTGCTCCTAGCCAAGGTTCGGTTGTAGCATTCGTCGCCTCTGAAGGCACCATCCCAGGCACCACGCCAGCCGGCGTTCCGATCCGGGTGATTCACCTGGATCACTTGGCCGCCTACACCGAGGAAACTAACGCTGACGGTTCCGTGGAACAGGTGGAAACTGGCCGCAGCAACGGCTGGCCGCCCCTGCCGGTTGTTGCCGGACAAATGGTGCAGGCTCATCTCAACTTCGCGGCGCCGGGATCCGGGCTTCCCAACATCACAGAGGCAACGCTCGTCATCGCGTCGCCGGGCTGGCAGCTTATGGAGATTCCGTTACGACTGATCATCGGCCGCATTGAGGTGGAACTCGTCTCTGGGCCGGTGACCATCAGCCAGGGGGGGAACGCCGAATTCGTTGTGTTCGTATATTCGCGGGCAGGACCGGGCGATGAGGTCCACTTTTCGCTCGAAGGCGATGACGGCCAATTTCGGATCGCGCCCACCACACTGAGATTGAATCCGGGCCAACGAGCCGTAGGGCGGTTGACTCTGTTCGCCGCGGCCGACGTGCCTGTCGGGTCAATGGCGGTCACGTTTGTGGCGCGCGTATTCGAGCAGATGCAGGTCCATCGTGTGCCATTGCAAATCAATGTGATTCCGGGCGGCCTTTCGGTCGGCACTGCACCATGGTCGATCACGGCGAAACAGGGCGATACCGTGACTTTCGAGGTGTTCGCCAACTCCGAGGGTCCGGCGCGGCATCTGACCTTTACGCCCGGCGTTTTGCCGCGCGGTGTCCGGTGCGATCCCGTGCAATTAGATGTTGGCCCCGGCCACGCCTCGCGCGTCCAGCCGATGCGATTCGTCATCGACCGCGACGCCCCGATTGTCGAGCAGGCTTACACGCCGATTCTCTGGTCGGCGAACGGCAACTCGCACTCCGGCATCTTGAATCTCCCCCTGACGATCGAGCTGAATCCCGAGGAACGTGTCTTTCGCCGAGACTTCACGACCCCGTCGGGCACAGCACTAGGCGGCTTCGCCGAAATCGTCATCCGCAACGACGGGAGCTACATATTCCGCGGCCACATCCACGACAGTGGATTCGATCCGTACGCGTTCCGGGTCAGCGTGACAGTACGCAGCTCGACAGGCAGCGTCTCACTGGCGGCCTTCAAGAGTGGCAACGTGGCCGGCACTATCGGTAGCGGCTCCCGGGACTTCGACTGGTCTGACCCACCAGGGACGTCCGATTTGATTCGGGCCACTTGGCCCCAACTGCGTGACGGCACGGCGGACTTCGTCTTCTGGTACGAGGACAACGGAGTTCTCGGTACACTCGAAGACCTGGCGGTGATCCTCGGCGAGTTCCTCGTCGGAGCGGTTGTGGCCTCGCCCGGCATCGCCGCGATCATCGTCATCGGATCGGAACTCGGTGCGCTCACGGAGATCCCTTTCGCCCATCCCTCACTCCTGGCCGGCGTCGCCGTAATGGGCGGCGTCTACATGCTCTTAGGCCCGGGGATGCTGTTGCCGGCGGCGGTAGTGGGGGCCATTGCCGGGGCGCAGTTGAAGACCCGTCGGCTTCGGCCATCCGAAATCGCAGAGGCCGCCAAGGTCTTCGGCGATACCCTGCCTATCGATCGAATTCTGGTTACTAACCTGTCCCGCGGCGATCACGCGTTCTGCATACCGCACATCGACGGGTCGATTCTAATGGGCTTGGGAGGAGTTAATGACGGCCAGACCGACCGCTTCGACGATCCGATGAAACATCTTGAGTGGCGGTCAACACTTATACATGAGCTCGTACACGCTTGGCAGATCGAGCATAGCACTACGTTGGCGGACATGGCCTTGTCGGCGGCGGTCAACGAATGCCGTAAACTCGTCGGCGATGATCCCTATGAGGTTCCGACAAGTTTCGATGGCCGGGCATGGTCCAAGTTCGGTTTCGAGCAGCAAGCGAAGATCGTCGAGATCTGGTACTTTGCAGCTGCCGCGCTCGCGGCCATGAATACCCCTCCGAGCTCTACGCTCGACAGCGTTGGCGCTCAAAATCGTTGGGAATTCTTTTATATCCAAAACAACATCCGACTCGGCCAAATGTGAGTCGTGGTGAAGTCGATCAGGCGCTCACCGCCTGCCGTCAACAGCGCGACGGCGTCCCGCGCGGCGGTTCATCATCCCATTCGAGGGCGCCTTTGCGGCAGACCTTCCGCTTCGGCGGTTGGTGAGCAGTGTCGGGAGTGTGCCCTGTACAACGGCCAGGGGACTTCATCATCACCAGCCTGCCATGACCGCCACTCTGCCATTCTCTGCGAATTTGCTGAACTCTCAGCGCACGACCTCGACCAAAAAGCCGGTTTCTACGCCCCTTCGGGACGTTGCCGCCGTATAGCGGCAATGACCGGTAATGGCGCACGTGGGCGGTTGGTGCGTTCCGACTTCAGATTGCTGATGAGGCTCGGCAAGGTCCGGCCTGGGTGGAAAGTTCACATTGTTACCGTCTGGCTGAGCGGCAAAAAAAGCACCCGATAGCGGACGCTAGCCCACTCCAGGTGCAACGGTTCGGGCGATATGAGAATTCGACAAAGACACCTTTCTTAGTCGCTGCCGGCAACATTGTGGCGCTTGAGGCCAAAGCCATCCTTAATATGCTTGCCAGCGACAACGCGGTAGACGGGCGTTGCAAGGTCAACGAAGAATTGAATATCGATTACAACAAGTGTAAAGGTTGGAAGTTTTAAAATGCCAGCTTTGACCATGACTTGCGATGGGATCTCTTCCGATGAGGTCGGGTCGTTGGAAGTATCCGACTCCCCAATCCAGAATGGAATATTTGATAAGTCCTTGCCTGTTATAATGCTGCTCAACGAAGCCTCAAATCCATCAAGGCCAAAACAGACGACTGCAGCTCCATGAGCGATTTTAGCAAGCATCCTCATAAAGACGGTGGGATCGAGTAACTGCGCAACATAAGCGCCCAGCTCCTGGTCATGGAGGCCGGCAGTGAGCTCGAATCCGGTAATATGATTCTCTGAACTTTGCTCCTCTGTTACGCCACGCAGTATTCCTGGCGCCTGGAGGCGGGGCATGACAACCCAGGTTGGGTAGTCTTTATTTGCAACATGCTCCGTTATCCAGAGTTCATCCTTACCAGGGTCCGGAGGACTATCTGGCGGCGAGGTCTCCGCAGCAGTGGAGCGATGCACAGATAACGGTAAGTTGCCAGACCGCGCCTTATTCCTTCGTTCCCCAATTCCGCGTTTGTAACGAATTTCTTTGAAGCTTTGTCGAAGAAAAGGCTGCTCAATGTTTTTGTTGATTTCGTATTGGCAGACATTACAGCTCGCCTTGAGAAGGATCATTCTACCATCGAGGGCAGCAGGAACGACATGCTCGTCCGTTAGCGGGACATTGGTGGCGCGGCAGTAGATACATTGGCCTACCGGTCCATACTTCTCAGACGGGCGCATATCTCGGGTCATGTAGTCAATCCGGCAAGCCGTACAGCCGGCTTGCGACTGCGCGGTTGCGGTTCTTTGTGTACAGTTTCGATTCCAGAGTAGTCACGCGGGGTAGTGAAGCGTCAGCCGCCAACGTCGGCGTGATGGTCTCGTCTTCGAAGCGAACGACATCATGTGTTATTGTCACTTGGTCACCGACTTCGATTCTCTGCCCCTTCGCCATGGCCGGCTAGGATAGAGTAACGCTAGCCTGTCGATCAACTGTACGCGCTGGATTCTCGTGCCTCCACAGCTAATATTGGCGGACCAGCTCGAGTAGGCGGGCGATTGCCGCTTCGGCCTCCTTGTGGGGCCTAGCGGAGCTTAGTCAGGCGCTCCGATTAACGTCCTCTCGTTCCGAAGCGGTGTGAAGAAAGCCGTCCAGCAGCGCCCGCTCGGGCCCAAGATGCGCTTTGCCGCGGCAGGCCAGCGCGCCTTCCTTCAATTTGCGCGAACAACCATAGTAGCAGTAGGCTCCTCCTTTCCCGGTGTTGTGGACGTGTCGATCACACCCGGAGCAAAGGTCCGCGATGCCGACCCTCACGGTAGCTGGCTGGAATGTCTCTGTAGGGTCGGCTCGAGCCATTGCGCGAAGGGCAGGTTTGGAGAAGCGCCGCGAATGACAGGTTATGGCGCTACTTGCTCGTTCCCATCGACGAGGCGAATGGCAAACATTCGACCCCTTTGGGGACGTTCGTTCGCCCCGGCCGAATTCACCATAGCAGTCGTCGCGAATACGCTACCCGAACGTCGCGAAAGGATGGGAATGTTTGCAGCTTCGCGGCGTTTGGCGACCATGTTGCGCATTGCGACCGCCGAACCCGGCTGACGCGAGGTTTGGAGCTCCAATGCGTCGCTTCAACCAGCGGCCTCAGAGTCCGTGTTCCGGTACGGTGAACAGGCTCACAGGGTCAGGGATGCCGCGGATGGGGAAGTCGCCCAGTTCCTCGACGGGCTCTTCGATCAATTCAGCAACCCTGTCGGACAGGAGCAAGCGCCGCCCGGTCGTTTTCGATAGCGGTTCGATCCGCGCCGCCAGATTGACAGTGCGCCCAATGGCGGTGAAGTCGAGCCGATCCCTGGATCCGATATTGCCGAAGAATACGGGACCGCGATGCAGCGCAATTCCCATGCTGAGCGGCCGCCAGGACAGGTCGCGCGACGGCTCGCCGGACTGAGCCTCGTTCAGGCTGTCCACCGCAACCAAACCGTTCCGAGCGGCGGCGAGTGCCGCAGCGGCGGCGGCCGGCGCCGACTGCGTGCCGAAAATGGGGAAGGCCGCCAGCATGCCGTCACCGACAAATTTCAGGACCTCACCGCCTTGTTCATGCACCGCATCCACGAGACCTTCGAAAAAGGCGTTCAGCAGCCGGATCATCTCGGCGCTATCGATGCGATCCGAGAGGCCGGTGAAGTTGCGCATGTCGGATACCCAGATGACCGCCTCGATGGTCTCGCCAAATCCGCGCCTTATGTCACCGGCGAGGACCCGCTTGCCAATGCGTCGGCCGAGATACGCATCGAGCACGTGCTCCGCGATCTTGCCACGCGAGACGATCTCGACATTGAGCGCCAGAGCCGGGCGCAGCGCCTCGACGGCTTCGATGGTGGCGCGGGAAAATCCCCCTGCTTGCCGTGTGGCAAGCGTCATCAGCGTAAACTGGCGGTCGTCCCGCTTCAGCGCGAAGCCCCAATAGTCCGTGTATCCAGCCGCCGCGAGGGTCTGCATGATCGGGTATGTCGACTGCGCCACTGAATCCTGGGGGTTCACCCGAATTGACCGGCCCTCCTCGATGATCGGCCTGAGGGGGCTGCTCAGGTAGTCGGTTGTTTCGCGGACATGCGCGTTGACTTCCACCTCATCACAGACACCGAGATCTCCGCGCCAGTTCGCCGTGATGCCCAGAAGCTGCGGATGCAGCGTCGACATGTTGAGCGTTGCCCGCTCGATCGGCTGGCCTGCCGCAACCAGTCGGGCGATGACGCCGTCCAGCAGCTCTGCCGGTCCGGCGGATGCTGCCGTCCCCGACATCAGCCAGTCGAGCGCCGTGCCGTCATCTGTCGTGAGTAGCGAAATGGGTCGGCGCCGAACCAACTGGAGATCAGGCGGATATTCCAACCCCACCGGGCCAGTCGACAGCGATGCTTCAGCGAGTTCGGATCGTTGAGCCGGCATCATTCCTCGCGGCGTCATTCAAACGACAGATAGGCTTCCGAGGGGCAATCGCCAAGCTCCTATTATACGGCCTTTGACCCCATCACTGTCT
>NZ_FUIG01000035.1:0-80716 GCF_900149755.1 Mesorhizobium delmotii
GTTCGGGGAGATCGATCGATAGGGCTCGTCGCTGTCGTATTTGCTGCTAAAAATGGTCTTGGAGACAAGAACATGACCGACACTCTTGCCGAGAAAACATGTACGCCTTGTCGCGGCGGCGTCCCGCCGCTCACGCGTGATGAAGCCCAACGCTTCCAGGCACAGGCTCCCGATTGGGAGCTGGGTGACGATGCCCACCGCATCCAACGGAGCTTTCGATGCCGCAATTTCGGGGACGCGCTCGCCCTTGTTCAGGAAATCGGTGAGCTCGCCGAAACCGAAACCCATCACCCCGACATCAGCTTCGGCTGGGGTTATGTGACGGTTTCCCTGAGCACCAAGAAGATAAAAGGACTGCACGAGAACGATTTCATCATGGCGAGCAAGATCGATCGGGTGTTCGATCGCTCGGGCCGGCCCCTCGACCGCCAGCAGTGACACGGCAAATCCATCGCCAATCTAGCGAGGTTTCCATGACAGAGATCCGAACCGGCAACCAGCCCGTCACCCAAATCACCATCGTCGATTCTGAACCGGACAAGCAGACCGAGGCATTGTCCGTCATGACCGAGCGGGCGCGCTTTATGGCGCGCCAGCCTGGGTTCATCTCAATCAGCCTGCATCGCAGCCTCGACGGGCGGCGCATCGTCAACTACGTCCAATGGCAGAATCGCGATCTGCTGCGATCGGCTCATCAATCGCCGGAATTCCGCAAGGAGTGGGGTCATTTCGATCAGTTGACGGACGAGATCGATCCCAATCTGTACGAGGTAGCCCAGGTGATAGATAGTGGTCAGTAGGCGTGCTGTTCACGTGACCTGAACCGCCGGGTCGAGACGGTCGACATGAGCTGACAAAGTCTAAGCCATGGCTGCCATGAACCATCGCGTCGTCAGCGTGTTCGGTGGAACCGGGTTTCTCGGCCGCCGCGTTGTTCGGCATCTCCGCAATGGTGAATTTTCCGTTCGGATTGCATCAAGACATCCGGAACGGGCCAAGATAATTGATGATACCGCTGGTGATCGATTTACGTGCCGATATTGATGCGTCTCTCGCCGTGCACGGGCGAACGGCGTCGCCAGAGGACAAGCATATAGGGGCCGGCCGGACGCGAAAAGGTCCTCGGTCTCAAAGACGACCGAACTCGTTAAGCAGCTCTTCAAGTGTTTTCCCTTGGGCGACCCATTCGCGGGTCTTTTGTTCGCGCGCTGCCTGTTCGCGCGCGAGCTCCACGACCGTTTCGGCGCTGGCTACCGGCACGACGGTCACGCCGATTGTGTCGGCAACCACGAAATCGCCGGGATTGATAGGTACGCCGCCGCATTGAATTGGCACGTTGATCGAGAGCTCATCCTTTCGGCCTGAATACATTGTGTGCGTGCCTCGCGCCGTGATGGCGCGGGCCCAGATCGGCCAGCCGATCGCCTCAAGCTCGTCGATGTCGCGGCCGGAGCCATCGATGATCATGCCGCGAATGCCGCGGTTCCTGGCGAGCCCGCCCATCAGCCCGCCGCACACCGAGGTCTGCCGGTCGCCGCCCGCGTCGACGACGATGATGTCACCATCCCTGCCCATCTCGATTGCCCTGAGCGGGTCAACGAGGTCTCCCGGCGAGAGCTGGACCGTGAGGGCTTGGCCGACGATTCTCGCCGGAAACGGCGGCTTGATCTCCGAATCCATCACGCCCTGACGGTATTGAGCGTCGGCAAAGACGCATGAGGCGCTGTAGCATTTGGCGACCTCTTCGAACTTCGCAAGCAGCACCGGCTGCCGCTCGAAATCGTTGAAAACCTTGAGCATCGCATGACCTCCCTTATCTTCGAGCCGGCGTTCGCGTCAGCTCTACTGCGTTAACCGGGTTGAGCGGCATGCCGCCGGTCAGCACGCGCGCGACTTCAGACGCGGCGGTTTCGCGGGCAACCCGGATCGACTCTTCGGAATAGTACGCCGTGTGGGGCGTCACGATGACGTTGGCAAGCGAGAACAGCGGATTGCCGCTTGGGTTCCACTTGGCGAGCTTGGCCGGCTCCTCTTCAGGATCATCCAGGCCGGCGCCGGCGATGCGGCCTTCGGTCAGCGCCCGATAAAGCGCGCGGTTGTCGATGGTTGGACCGCGGCCGGTATTCACTATAATTGCCCCCTTCTTCACTTGGCGGAATTCCGCCGCGCCCAGGAAATGCCGGGTCTCGGGGGTTATCGGCACCTGCATCATCAGATAGTCGGAGTTTTGGAGAATCTCTGCCTTGCCGACGCGGCGCGCGCCTTTCGCCTCGGCGACGCCCTTCTCGATGTAAGGATCGTATACAAGGATATCGACGCCGAAGCCTTTGGCGCGCTCGGCAATCGCCTGGCCGATCTTGCCGAAGGAGACAATGCCCATCGTGCGTCCCTTCAACCGATGGATCGGTTGCCCGGTCTGCCAACGCCAGATCCCTTCATGGGTCGCGGCGTTGTATTGGAAAAGCTTGCGGGCGAGCGCGAGCCACAGCCCGATCGCATGGTCGGCGACCTCGTCGGTGCAATAGTCGCGGACATTGGTGACAAGAATGCCCTTGGCGGTCGCCGCGTCGACATCGACGATGTCGACACCGATGCCGTAGCGGGCGATCACCCGGCAGCGCTGCATGCGTTCGATGGTCTTCGCGCCGATGCGGGCATACTGGTTCATCATCGCGTCGCAGTCGATCGCCTCGGCAGCCAGTTCCTCCTCCGACTTGGCCTGGAGCCCTACGACGCGCGCCCCGACTGCCTCCAGCACGGCCCGTTCGATATCCAGATTGCCGTAGTCGTAGTCGGTGATGACGACCTTGGGGTGTTCCGCCATGCCGCGTCTCTCCTGCGCTTCAGACGTAGGCGCCGGCCGAATAAGTGAGCTCATAGGAGTGACTGTAGAGCTCGATGATATTGCCGAAGGGATCCTCGCAATAGACCATGCGGTAAGGCTTTTCGCCCGGATAGTAGTAGCGGACCTGGCTCATCCGCTGGCGGCCGCCGAGGGCCTCGATGCGCTTGACGCGCTCTTCGAGATGCTGGTCCTGCAGGCAGATGTGGAAGATGCCCGGACGCCAGTATTCGAAGGGCCGCTTCTCAGGGCGAGTTTTGGGGAACTCGAAGAGCTCGATGCCGATGCCGTCGCCGGTCGAGAGGTGAGCGATCCGGAAACTTCCCCAGCCGGCTCCGAAGACGTCGTCGCACATCTGGCCGATAGCGCTGTCGTCCTGGCTGACCTTGGTCGGCCCCATGATCACATAACAGTCGAAGGCCATCGAGTAGAACTCGACTGCTCTTTCGAGGTCGGGCACAGTGATGCCGATGTGGGAAAAGGTTATGGCGGTCATTGATCAACCTTTCCTTTTTGTCCTGGCAAGGTGAGCGGGCCGACGATGAAGGCGAATGCGCGACCGATCTCGCCGCGCCACATGTCGACGCCGACCGCGGTCACGATGATGGCGCCGATGATGACGTTCTGGGCCGACGCCGGCACGGCGTTGAGGTTGAGCGCGTTCTGGACGATGACGATGGTAAGCGCGCCGATCACGGTGCTCACGATCTGGCCGCGACCGCCGGCGAGACTTGCGCCGCCGATCACTGCGGCGGCGATCGCCGAGAGCTCCATCCCAACGCCATAATTAGGCGAGCCGGAATTGAGCCGTGCGGCCATGAGCACGGCTCCGACCGCCGCCATCGCACCGGCAATGACGAAGGCAAGGAAGCGCGTGCGGGCGACATTGAGCCCGGAGAGCGCCGCGGCCTGCGGGTTGCCGCCGACCGCGTAGATCGTGCGGCCGAAGGCGGTGTAGCGCATGACGAAGAAGGCGAGTGCGTAAAGGCCGACGACGTAGAAGAGCGGCAGCGGCACCCCGAGAAGAGAGCCGTAGAAGATCGGCTCGAGCTTCGGGTGCACGGAGAATACCGGCGAGCCGTTGTTGAACATGAAGGCGATGCCGCGGAACGCCGAGAGCGCCGCGAGCGTGGTGATGAACGACGGGATACGAAGGTAGGCGGTGAGGACGCCGTTCACGGCGCCAAGGAGCACGCCGATCAGAAGGACGAGCAGAATCGCCAACGGCAGCGGCACGTCCCCGAATTTGATCGCCATGGCGAAAACCATAGTCATCAATGCGATGGCCGAACCGGGGGAAAGGTCGATGCCGCCGGTGAAGATCACGATGGTCGAGCCGATCGCAACGATCGCAACGATGCTCACCTGCAGAATGAGGTTGGACAGATTGCCGACATCGAGAAAGCGGTTGGTGGTGAGCGCGACGACGACAGCCACCAGGAGAAGGGCAGCAAGCGGACCGACGATCTGGTTGCTCACCAACCGTTTCATGCGGCGAGCTCCTCCTGGTCGGCGGAGGCCTTGACCAGGTCGGCCTTGTCGAGGCTCCTGGCATCGCGGATTGCGACGATCCTTCCGCGGCTTACAATGCCGATCCGGTCGCTCATCGCGAGCAGCTCGTCATAGTCGGAGCTGATCAGGATGACGCCCTTGCCGGCGGCTGTAAGCTCGTTGATGAGCTGATACACGGCGATCTTGGCCCCGACATCGATACCTTGGGTCGGCTCGTCGAGAACGAAAAGCTCGGCCTCCGCGAACAGCCACCGGGCAATCACGATCTTCTGCTGGTTGCCACCGGAAAGCTCGCCGACCAGCGCCGTCCCGGCAGTCGGCGTGATTCTGAGGCTCCGGATCAGGCCGTGGGCAAGCCGTCGTTCGCGGGCGTGGTCGAGCATGGCTCCGCGCGTGATCCGGCCGAGCCCGGCGATCGAGATGTTCTCGAGCCCGCTGAAATTGAAGAAGAGCCCGTCGGATTTTCGATTCTCCGGCACAAGCGCGATCCCGGCGGCGATCGCGTCGCGCGAGGACAGAAGCTTGAGCGATTTGCCGCGAAGCCGGATTTCGCCTTGCCGAAGCACATCGACCCCGAACAGGGCGCGGGCGATTTCGGTGCGGCCGGAGCCGAGCACGCCGCCAAGGCCGAAGACCTCGCCGCGGCCAACCGTAAAGCTAGCGCCGGCGACGCGGTTGCTCGTGTGGATGGAGCGCACGTCGAGGAGGGCGTCACTTGTGGCATTCGCCGCCTTGGGAAAGTGTTCGTCGACGCGGCCGACCATCTTAAGGACAATGGCGCTGATCTCGACCGGCGTTTCCGCTGCGTTCGATACCACGCGCCCATCCTTGAGGATCGTTGCTTCGTCGACGAGTTCAACGACCTCGTCCAGGCGATGCGAGATGTAGAGGATGATCCTGCCATCGTCCCTGAGGCGCAGGAGAAGGCGATGAAGCTCGGCGATCTCGTCGGGGCCGAGGGCGGTGGTCGGCTCGTCGAGAATGATCATCGAGGCGTTGGCCGCGATCGCCTTGGCGATCTCTACGAGTTGCTGGCCGGCGGTTGAGAGTTCGCCCACGATCGCGTCCGGGTCGATCGCGACGTGGATGCGGCCAAGCACGCGCCGGGCTCCCTCGCGCATTGCCGGCCAGTCTATCCGCCATCGGTTTCCCGGAAGCCGGCCGAGATAGATGTTCTCCGCGACCGATAGCGTTTGGACGAGCGAGAACTCCTGAAAGACCGTGGCGATCCCTGCGCGCCGCGCGGCGATCGGGTCGGAAAGCACGACCGGCTGGCCCGCACACAGGATCTCGCCCGAATCGGGCTGATGCACCCCGCATAGCACCTTGACAAGCGTGGACTTGCCGCAGCCATTCTCGCCGAGCAGGCCGTGAATCCGCCCGGCAACGAGGCTGAGCGACACGGAATCGTTGGCCACAACGCCGGGGAAACGCTTGGTCACGTTCCTCAGCTCCCAGACGGGAACGCTCTCTTCCATAGCTCTCCACGCGATCCTTGCTTCGCCCGACCGGGTGATCCGGCCGAGCGAGGGAGGTGCTGCTTAAGGAACATGAGTTCGTCTCAATACTGTATCGACGGCTTCGGATAGAGCTTGTCGGGCGCCTGCAGAACCGGCAGCACATTGGCCTTGTCGACAATCGTTGTCGGTGTTTCGACAAAGCCTCCTGCGAAATTGCCGTCGAGCACGTCGATCGCGACCTGCAACGCAATCTGGCCCATGACGAATGGTGTCGTGTTGACAGTCGCGGTGACCGTGCCTTTGCTGATCTCCTCGAGAGCGGCGGTGTCGCCATCATTGCCAAGCAGCATCAAGTCGTTTCGACCGAGCGACTTAGCGGCGAGTTGGGCACCCATGATCATGTAGTCGTTCGCGGCAAAGATGACGTCGACGTCCGGATGACCCTGGAGCAGGTCCATGCCGGCGGTGTTGCCACCCTCAACATTCCAGCCGCCGGGAATGCTCGCAACAATATCCACATTCGGCTTGCCCTTGACGGCGTCGAGGAAGCCGCCGACGCGCTCTGTCGAATGGTAGCCGGGCTGGCCTTCGATGACCGCGGCTTTCACCGATTTATCGCCGAGCCTCTCAAGGAGGTATTCGCCGATCTTATGCGTGCCTTTGCGTTGCGAATAGCCGACCACGGCATGGACCGGGGTCGGAAAGTTGGCGATGTCGGAGTTGACGATGACGACGGAGATGCCTTTGTCGACGGCCTGCTTGACGAGCGGAGCGGCGGCCGCCTCGTCATGGGTCGACAGGACGATGGCGTCGACGCCCTGGGTGATCACGTCCTGGATCATGCCCATCTGGCCGTTGATGTCGGCGCCGCTTTGCGGGGCGAGCATGAAGGTCTCAACATTGCCCTTCTCGGCCGCTGCGGTTTTGAGGCCCTCGCCGATGGCGATGTAGTAGTTGAACTCGGTCGCCGGCGGCATGTAGGCGATGCGGATCTTGTCCTTGCCGGCGCCCTTGGTGATCGGCGCCTGTGCGCCGGGTTGAAGCGGTTGCGGTGCGGCGTAGTCGATGGCGAGGGCAATACCGGTCGCCGTGAGTACTACGACCGCGCTTGTCGCTGCTATCGCGATCAACGATCGAAAGCTGAAGCTCATGTCTTTCCTCCCTTGGACGCTTGACGGGTTCTATCCGGCGAACGGCGCGTCCACGACGCCGCGCACGCCGGGTTTGAAAGCGAAGAGAGAGCCGGCCGTCGGCTCGGCGGCGATCTGCTCCCGCGTCGCCTCCAGTCGCGATGTGGTGATGTAGAGAGTCTCGAGCTCAGGCCCGCCGAAAGCGCAGCAGGTCGGCTTCAACACCGGCACCTCGACCACCCGGTCGATGCTCCCGTCGGGCAGGATGCGGACGACTCGCCGGCCTTCCCATTCGGCATTCCACACGGCGCCTTCAGCGTCGACGCACGAGCCGTCCGGAATGCCCGGCTCTCCCTTGAAATCGTTGAGGACTTGTCGGTTGCCTGGAACCCCGGTGCCCGGATCGTAGTCATAGACCCAGATGGTTCCGACGGAGGTGTCGGCGAAATACATGCGGCGCCCGTCGGGCGAGAAACAGGTCGAGTTGGCGCAGCCAACGCCGGTAATGATCGTCGTTACCGATTCGTCGGGATCGATCCGCAACACGGTCGACTTTTCCGGTCCGGAACCCTCGTTCATTCCGCCAGCGATGAATCGGCCCTGGCGGTCCGTGCGGCCGTCATTGAGGCGCGTCGCCAGTTTGTCGGGCTCGAAGCGATGGATCGTCGCGAGTTCGCCGGTGCCGGGGTCGAAGAACGCCACCTCCTTTGCGAGGGCGAGAATGAAACCGCCTTTCTCGCGGGGCGCGAAGCAGCAGACGCGGTCCGCCATGGCGATTGAACCCGAAGCACCTGATGAGGGTTCGAGCCACCACAGACGCTTCCCGTGGATGTCCGTCCACCAGACCCGGCGGTCATGGTGGTTCCACAGAATTCCCTCGCCGTGCAGGTTACGGCAGTCGAGCGCGAGCTCGGCTCTGTCCATGTCTCCTCCCCGGAGCACGTACCTTGGCTTCGTAACGGGCCGTCAGCGAAGCCGCTTCTTGTTGCCGAACTTTCTGGTGTCTGGTATATCACCTTGCAGATGGCAGGCAATACCAAAATCAGCGGCCGGCTTCCCGTCGCCAGGATCAAGCGACCCAAATCGCTTGCGGAAACCGTGCTCCACCAGCTCCGCCAGTCGATCGTCCACGGTGACCTCGCGTTGGGTCAGCCTCTCTCTGAACGTCAGCTCGCCGACGATCTCGGCGTGTCGAAGACTCCCGTCAGAGAGGCGCTCGCCCAGCTCCGCGCCGAGGGCCTGGTGCTGATCTATCCGCAGCGCGGCGCCTTCGTCTTCACGCTGAGCGCTCGCGAGGTTCATCAGATCTGTGAATTCCGGAGTGCGGTAGAAACGGCGGCGCTGAGGCTCGCCATCGCGCGCGGCCCGGATGGCTTCGCGGCGGAGCTTGAAGACATCGTGCGCGGCATGGCAACCGCGCAGCGTCGGGGTGACCAGCGGCTCTATCTGTCCCTGGACACCCGCTATCACGCGGCCTTCTTCGAGCACTGCGGCAATAGCTATCTCCGCGACAGCTATGAGCGCTATGTCGGCAAGATCGCAGCGCTCCGGACCCACCTTGCCGGCAAGCCGCTTCACACGAAGCTGTCGTTCCAGGAGCATCGACAGATGCTCGACACCATCCGGCGTGGCGACGCAGACGCAACGATAGCGGTTCTGGATATCCATATCGGACGGACGCGCGAGACCTATTCCAACGGAATTGAGGACATTGCCGCCGCGGATAAAGGAATTCCGGAGGCGAGCTGATGGCGGCACCGCTCCTCGAGCTCAGCGGCATCACGAAGTGGTACGGCACGACGCGGGCCCTTGGCGACGTCGATTTCGATCTGAGGCAGGGCGAGGTGCATGCGCTTGTCGGCGAAAATGGTGCCGGGAAATCGACACTCCTCGCCATCCTCTCCGGTGTGGTCGCGCCCGACAAGGGTACGATCAACATCGACGGGAGGGCGGTCACCATTGACGACCCATCCAGAGCGCAGGCGCTCGGCATCAGCACGGTCTTCCAGGAGCTTAGCCTCGCCGGGGCCTTGACGGTCGCCGAGAACGTCTTTGTCGGCCGGGCTCCGACGGCCTGCGGGGTCATACGCTGGAGCGAGCTCCGGCGGCGGACCCAGCAGATCCTCTCCCCCTTCGGCATCGAAATCGATGTCGGTCGCCCGGTTGACCGCTTGCCCGCGGGCACGCGCCAGCTCGTCGAGATTGCCAAGGCGCTGTCGCTCGACGCTCGCATCCTTCTCCTCGACGAGCCCACCTCGGCGCTCACCTCCGATGAGGTCGCAGCGCTGTTTGACATCATCACTCGGCTTAAGACCCGGGGCATCGGCATCGTCTATGTGAGCCATCACATGGCCGAGGTCTTCCGGATCGCCGACCGCGTCACCGTGCTGCGCGATGGCCGAAGGATGACCACGCGCGCGGTGCCGGAGACTTCCATCGACGACGTCGTCCGCGCCATGGTCGGCCGGAACCTCGAAATCTTCGCAGCCGAGACGGCGCTCGTGCCGGGTCCGGTGGCGCTTGCAGTCCGTGGCAACGGAGCCAAGGGCAAATCTCGACATCTGGAGCTTGAAATACGTTTCGGTGAGGTCGTCGGTCTCGCGGGCCTGATGGGATCGCGCCGCAGCGAGCTTGCACGCAGCCTCGTCGGCCTGCGGCAGCCGTCTGGAGGAACTGCGATCGAGATCAAGGGCCGTCCGACGCGCCTGCGTGGTCTCCGCGACGCGATGGCCCGCGGCATCGCCTATGTGCCGGACGATCGCAAAGCGGAAGGCCTGTTCCTGTCGATGTCGGTCACCGATAATTTCGTCGTGACTGCGCTTCGCCGCTTTGCGCGGCTCGGTTGGATTGAGAGGGCGGCGGCGACGGCGGCGGCGGGTAGGGCGGTCGAACGCTTCCGGATACGAGTGCCGAGCCTTGCGGCGGCGGCTGGAAAACTCAGCGGCGGCAACCAGCAGAAACTGATGCTGTCGAAGTGGCTTGCGAGCGACCCGGCGATCGTCGTGATTGACGAGCCGACCAAGGGCGTCGACGTCGAAGCGAAAAGGGAGATCCACAAGGAAATCCGCCGCCTCGCTGCTGCCGGTAAGGCGATTCTCTTGATCTCCTCTGACCTCCCGGAGCTCTTCACCATCTCCGATCGGATCGTCGTCATGCGAGAGGGACAGATCGTCGGCGATCTCCCGACACGTTTGGCAACGGAAGAGAGTGTAATGGCTCTTGCCTCCGGCATCGGTCACAAGCGCGAAGGGGAGGCGGCATGAGCGTCGACGAGGTCGGTCGGTGGCCTTCGCGTTTCGGCAGCCGTGTCCTTCGGCGCTTCGTCGAGACGCGCGAGTTGACGCTACTGGTTCTTATCGTTGCGATCATCGTCGGAATGTCGCTGGCTTCGCCGGTCTTCCTGTCGCTGGCGAACTTCCGTGCGATAGCCATCGGCATGGCGCCGACCGTGATCATCGCTGTGGGCATGACGGTGCTCCTGGTCTCTGGTGGATTCGATCTCTCGGTCGGCTCCGTGCTGGCGCTAGCGAGTACCGTGACGGCGCTTCTTCTGTTAAGCGGCGCCTCCATCCCGCTGGCGATTCTTGGTGCGCTTGCTCTTGGCGTCATCATCGGCCTTGCCAACGGCATCGTCGTCACCAGGATCGGTGTCAATCCCCTGGTCGCCACTCTCGGCTCGATGTCGATCGCCCGCGGGATCGCCTTGGTGCTGACCGAAGGATTCTCGCTCAGCAATCTACCGCCGGCCTTCGGGTGGGCCGGCCGCGCCGAGATTCTCGGCCTGCCGTTTCTTCTTTGGGTCGCGCTCGCACTGGTGGTCGTCTTTGACCTCGCGATGCGGCATGGAAGCTTCTTCCGGCAACTCTACTACATCGGTTCGAACGAGAAGGCGGCGCGTCTCTCGGGTTTGGCCGTCAATCGCGTCCGCACACTCGCCTACATGCTGAGCGGACTGCTCGCCGCGCTTGCCGGCGTCCTCCTCGCCTCGCGGCTGATGAGCGGTACGCCTACAGCCGGCAACGCGCTCGAATTGCAGGTGCTCGCAGCCGCCGTGATCGGCGGCGCAAGTCTGCGCGGCGGGGAGGGCACCGTCGTGGGCGCGTTTCTCGGCGTCATCTTCGTCGCCTTGATCAACAACGCCATGACCATGCTCGCCGTGTCGATCTACTGGCAGATGATCGTCACCGGCGCCGTTCTTGTCCTGGCCGTTGCGCTCGACATGCTGGTGCGCCGCGGCGACGGGTAAGCCAAGGGCCCATTGGGCTCCAATCGAAGAAGGGAGGAAAGTGATGACGACACTCGATCTCGACCGCCGCAGCCTGATGAAGCTCGGCGGCATTGGCCTCGCCGGGACGGGGCTCGGCCTCGTACCCCAATTCAGCGATGAAGCGCTCGCCCAGAGCGAGGGCATGGAATACGTGTTTCTCTCCATCGTCACGCAGGTGCCGTTCTGGGTCGACCACCGCAAAGCTCTCGAAGACGCCGCTAGATCGCTGAACATCAAGACGAGCTTCACCGGCCCGCTCGACTTCGACACCGTCGCCCAGGCGCGGCAACTCGATGAGCTGATCGCGCGGAAGCCGGCCGGCCTCCTGATCTTTCCTGGCGACGCCGCCTCGCTTGCGGCCGGCATCGACCGCGCCGTCGATGCAGGAATTCCGGTCGCCATGATCATCGGCGACGCGCCGGGCACCAAGCGCGCCGTGTATCTCGGCATCTCGAACCTCGAAGCCGGCAAGGTCGGGGGCAAGATGCTTGCCGAGGCGATCGGCGGCAAAGGCAAGGTGATCCTCGGTTCGTTCCCCGCGCCTTCGGTTCTGGAGCGGGTCGAAGGCTACAAGGCCTACTTCAAGGAATCCGCGTCCGAAATCGAAGTAGTCGACGTGGTCAACGACAAAGCGGACCCGTCTTATGCCCCCACGGCCTACAGCCAGTCACTCCTCGCTCATCCTGACGTGGTCGGTATCGGCGGCACCGACGGCGACAGCGGCAAAGGTGCTGCCATCGCGGTGCATGAGACCGGTCGCCAAGGCCAGGTCAAGATCGTCGCGATGGACCGGAACGACGACATGCTTCCCTACATAGAGGACGGAACGATCGTCGGCGCCGTGGTTCAAAAATCCTATGTCGAAGCTTTTCTCGCCGTGCATCTCCTTCATTGGCTGAATACCGATGGCATGAAGGTCGTGCCGGACTACAAAGCGGCTGGCGTCAACCCCTTGCCGGAAAAAGTCGAGACTGGCGTGATGCGCCTTACCAAGGATAACGTCGCCCAATTCAAACACTGAGCGACAGGCCGGGCCGCGGACCTTCCGCGGTCCGGCGGGCGCGCGGGCCGGGTGCGGCTGATTGCATGTCCTTATCATCGTCGGAAGACGAAGATCGAGCGCTGGCTGTTGTTTCAGCAGCGGCGGGGGGAATCGGCCGTGCCCTCGCGGAGGGCTTCGTTGGGGCCGGCCTTCCTGCTCCGGCAAGTCCGTAGTAATGCCTTCCCAACGGGCCGAAAGCTCAGCCCACGTTGTCCGTGCTGTTCGGATCGATCTTCATCAGTCGCTCTCTGGCATCGATCACGCGCCTTTGCTCGGCCCTTATCCGGCCGCACAACGCGAGATTAAGGGCGACGCCACCGTCCTCGTCCAGCAACTCATTCGCGCGCTTCAGAGAGTTCTCGGCTCGTTTTACACCCTGTCTGGCCTTGGCCACTTCGAGGCGATAAATTTCAAACATTTTCCCGCGTCCTTTGCGGTTGCGGTCCCTTCGATAGTAGTTAACCGGCGTCGATCCCGTTTGTTCCGGCCGCGCCGGTGGCTATTTCCCGCTTATAAAAGAGTAGGGGGATTGCCGCGCGAGAACGTTGCGCACGTTCGACACCTGCCATTGGCCATTGCGCGCTGTGCGAACGCCGCGGTTGTTTAGAGCGATTGCCAGTCCACGTAGGCTTGAACATCCTGCTTTCCTTCGCCCAGTTCGAGCGCGAGGTCATCGGCGAGCGCATCAGGGACAAGTTCGCTGCATCCAGGCGAAAGGGCATGTGGATGGGTGGCAACGTCCCATTTGGCTACCGGGTCGAGAACCGTAAGCTTCTGATCCAAGAGGACGAGGCAGCCATTGTGCGCTCGATCTTCGAGCGATTTCTGCTGATAGGTTCGGCAACCATCCTGGCGCGAACGTTGAATGCGGAGGGTCTCAGGCGCAAGAACGGGAAGGCCTTCGACAAAGGCCTGCTCTACAAGCTTCTCCCGAACAGGGTCTATATCGGCGACGCCGTCCACAAGGGTGCGAGCTTCCCTGGCGAGCATCAGGCGATCATCGGGCGCGAACTCTGGGACAAGGTTCGCTCGATCGTTGCTGAGAGTCCGAGCAAGCGGGCAGGGCAGACCCGAAGGCAGACGCCGGCACTCCTCAAGGGTCTGATCTTTGCTCCGAGCGGCTACGCCATGACACCTGTCCATACCCGCAAGAAGGGAAAGCTCTACCGCTACTACGTCACCACGAGCGTGCAGAAGCTCGGACCGGAGACATGCCCGGTCCGCCGTGTGCCGGCAGGCGAGATCGAGGCTGCGGTCATCGACCAGCTTCGGGCGCTGCTTCGAACGCCCGAGATGATCGTAAAGACCTGGATGGCCACGCGAAAGGACGATTCCGACATCACTGAAACTGAGGTCCGTGAAGCCCTCGTCCAGTTGGATCCACTCTGGGATGAGCTCTTCCCGGCCGAGCAGGCCCGCATCGTCCAGCTTCTGGTCGAGCGGGTGGACGCGGCTGGATCGACGTTGCGCCGCACGTTAGGCTGCTTGCTCGCTGCTGAATTGGGCATCGAGCTGCGCCGGGTAGGAAGTACTGGACGCTATACCTTCACCGACCCCGGCGAATGCGTCTTGGATAGCTGGTTGGACCGGCATGCTTTTGTCGCTCGGGCCGAGATTGAGAGGCCGTGGGGGCTGGAGAAGCAGCTAATTTCGTCGGATCTGAGATTACCCTTCAACGTGGACGGCAACACGCGAGTTGAGCTTACCAGCGTCATTTCGGCCGCAAGGTCCGAAGCACGAAAGCGCGCGGATGCTCTCCCGATTTTGCTTGATAGCGGAGGCAGCCGAAAAGGTCGGGCTACAGCGTTAATCCATATCGAAGGACAGAGGGATCAATTCAAATAGTCGGAAATTCGACCAAAAAATTTCCAGCCAGC
Source organism: Mesorhizobium delmotii (assembly GCF_900149755.1). Taxonomy (NCBI): domain Bacteria; kingdom Pseudomonadati; phylum Pseudomonadota; class Alphaproteobacteria; order Hyphomicrobiales; family Phyllobacteriaceae; genus Mesorhizobium; species Mesorhizobium delmotii. Next base: position 14,131 of record NZ_FUIG01000035.1, read on the forward strand.
GCGACTACATGCGCAAATTGGTCGCGTCATTGGGCCCCGACCGGCAAGCAGTTTGGCCGCCTAAGCGCCGGCCGGAGGACTTCGGCTGGCGCTCTTCGTTTGTTAGGCCTGCCTGAGCCTGGGAGCGCTCATGGCTCACCAGGCTTAATGCTCTACATCGTTCTTCAGCAGAGGAGAGCGAAGAATGAGTTCAGATCAGAACAGGAACACACACGAATTCGTGGTCGCGGATGTTCAGTTAGCCGACAACGAAACCGATGACGGCGTGGCGCTGATGCTCACGGATGCCCGTGGCGGCCGGGTACGGCTGCATCTAAATGGTGACATGGCCGAGTTGCTGCGCGAGAGGGTCGCATTTGCGCTCGACAGGAACACGGGACCGTAGCGCAGGCTATGGCCGCGGCCCTGCGAATGGTCGCCTTTGCCGAGGCCGCTTCCACCGTAGCTGGCAGTAGGCGGCGAGGCGCCGCCCGTTCGAGTTCGCTGGATCACGACAAGATAATGCAGATAGCGGGAGCCGCTTCGATGCTGCAGCTTTCCGAGGTTATGCTCTCGGAGGGCGGTAGTATTCGAAGGCCTCCCGAATTGCCTCTACCGCGCGTCTTTCCTGGCTGGGGGAGCCTGGTTTCGCCGGCTTAAAGCCTATTGGGCTCGGCAGTCCGCGCTCTCGCGACACAACAAGAAAGGTGATGTCCGGTAGCCCCTTGGAAGTCTCCTCCCGGCTGATCTCATCCAGGACTGGCTTCCAATATCCCATGTCCGGAATGCCGACTGCACGACTCAATTCCGCGTATGTGATCATTAGGCCTCTGGTCGCGCGCCTGATTAACTCCGCGCGAATCGCATCCTTTCGGTCCGCGAATGGTACCGGCATAATATGCTCCCCTGACAAAGCTAAGCCCGACCCGGTTCCTTCAACGTTCGAATGGCAGGTAGTTATGTCATTCTCCGAACAACCCAGAGCGACCGGCCCGCATGAGCGATTCCGGACACGAGTCGAAGGCGAGGATCATCTTTGAGCCGCTCAGCCTCAACCACATCAAGAAGCAGGACCTGCTGATCGGTCTCGTTTGCATTTGGCGTAATCCACCAGCGCCGATCCTCGCAGCAAAGCCCGGCTTCCGGATGCTCCTGGAGGTACTCAATCGCATATTCGGCGTCCACTTTTCTCGGTCCGGCGTCGACGGACATTTGCTCCGTTCCTCCTCCGTCTGCGATCGCTTTGGGACTATACTTGATTATGGCGCCTGTTGAAGCGACGACCATTTTGCTTGGCTAGCCGTTGGCATGGACGGCTCGATGCAGCAGTGCTTAGCGACGCAGGGTTTCACGAAAAGAGTTCGTCGTCTTCCTGGCCGGTGAACTCCCATGGCCTGGGTCCCATGCTGTGCGTCGTTGCGACCCGACTGCGTGACACGGGCGAGAGGCCGAGCTCGCTCATGAACTTGTGCATCAGCTCGACATTCTTGTTGGAGATGGCAAGCCAGGGCGAGGGCTGCACGTAGCCGGCTGGCGTCCTGAGCAGGGCAGGGGTATCCTTCAGCTTCTTCTCGGACTCCACCCAGCGGCCATAGGCTTGACAGTAGATCGCTCACCGTCCATCTGCCGCTGACCCTGCGCAAGCGTGGTGGCCGCAAGATCATCATCTCGCCCGCCGGCGGACAGCAATGGACCCCAGCACGGCCACGCATAGACAACACTCTGATCCGGGCGCTGGCGCGGGCGTTCCGGTGGAAACACATGCTGGAAACAGGCGAGTTCGCCACAGTGATCGAACTTGCCGCGGCCGAAAGGCTTGACCGCTCCTTCGTATCCCACGTGCTCCAGTTGACGCTGCTCGCGCCCGACCTGGTCGAAGCCATACTCGACGGACGGCAGTCCATGGGGTTCAGCTCCAGGCGCTCGTCAGGGGTTTGCCCGTCGAATGGGAACGGCAACGGGAGTTGATGGCTACTTCCTGCTGACAATCTTCTCTGCGGCCGCCCTCAGAGAAGCCAGGCCAGCGACTGGCGAAGTAACGTCGTCCCATCCTTGTGGAACCACCGGCCATGGCTGAAGATCACGCGCTTTGGCTGAAAAGCCACGAGGCGCTCCGCGGCCGCCTTCGCCTGCTCATGCTTCCGTTTGATGATCATCCGCAGGTAAATGGGGGCCTTCCCCACAGGTGCCGTGACGCCTAAGAGGCGCGCCGCCGGCCTGATGATGAACGGCAGCTTTTCCGGCTCGAGATTCAGAACTAGATCCGTAAGCACCATAGTTCGGCTGTTCTTATGATAGAACGCGACTTCGGTGAACCCACCGGCTCCTGGAACGAGAACCTGATCGAGATCTTTCGACCAGGCTTCCGGCGCCGCTGTGGCCAGATCGTGATCGATCCTGACGCCAGCCCGGCGGACCTGTGCCCGATGGCGCAAGCCCGGAACGGCCCAAGTCGACGCTCCCTGCACATGGTTCTGCCACTCCTTGAGGAAGGTCCAGTGTGCACTGTTTGGCGCAACCAGATGCACTATCGGACCAATCTGCTCGAGCTGCTTTCTCAGCTCAAAAGCGAACCGTGTTGGTGAATGCAGCAGGAGACCGCCATTCCCGAGCTGGATAACCGTCATGCGCACCGGGACTGGAATGCCCATCACGCTCAGCGGTCCGCTGTCGACGATCCAGATCCCAGGGGCGACAGGCTTGGCGACATCAAGAGGAGGGTAGGTAGCGTCTTCGGGCTTCATGGTTGTGCTCCAATTCAGCTTGGAGCTGCCGCAACACGCTTCGAGAGGATCTGTTCCGGGGAACTGCGTGATGGCCTAGTTCGTCTGCTGGCCGAAGCAAATCATTATGTTGGCGCACTCCTCAGCGCTTTGGAGAGTATGGGCCAACAGAGAACAAATGAGTCGCTCTGACCACCACAGCCACTCCACAGCTTTCGGCCGAAGGGCCTGCTGTTCTGCGGGGTTTCGGGGCGACCAAGTCCAAGCAGAGAACATTGTGGAAAAATTAGATGGTAGCGGGAGAGGGACTTGAACCCCCGACCCCAGGATTATGATTCCCGTGCTCTAACCAACTGAGCTACCCCGCCAGGGCGGCGAAAGGTTCGAAATCCGCCTTAATTCAGAAGGCATGTCGAAGCGTTCGCCAAGGTCGGGCGGATATAAGGTTGGGATGCCAAGCCTGTCAAGCATCGATGCAGCCGGCATGCCGGCACATTCCATCGCATCGTGCTCTGCGAAAATCGGAATCGATCTTCCGGAACGATGCGAAGCTTCACGGACTTGAGACGCGTACTTTGTGTGTCCAGGCGGACGCACATCGCTCTAATGGCCGGAAAGCTTTGCCGGGCAGATAATCGGGCACAGAAATGCCGGGGTTGAGTTCGGCGGGGCGCGCCGCTATGTCTCGGCCACGAAATTCTAGAGTTGGAATTGATGAAACCGCGCATTGCAGTCCTCGGTTGCGGATACTGGGGCAGCAACCACATCCGCACCCTCAAGGCGCTCGGCGCGCTGCACGCGGTCTCGGACGTCAACCCTGCCCGCGCCGAAGGCTTCGCCAGTGAGCAGGATTGCCTGGCGATCGAGCCGGAGGCGCTCTTTGTCCGCAGCGACGTCGATGCCATCGTCATGGCGCTGCCGCCGCAGTTCCATGCCGACATGGCGGTGCGCGCCGTCCAGGGCGGCAAGGACGTGCTGGTGGAGAAGCCGATCGCGCTGACGGTGGCGGATGCCGAGCGCTCGGTGAAGGCGGCGGCCGACAATGGCCGCGTCTTCATGGTCGGCCATGTACTGCGCTTTCATCCAGCCTTCGAGACGTTGAAAGCGCTGATCGACAATGGCGAGCTCGGCGAGGTCCGCTATATCCATTCGCACCGGCTCGGGCTCGGCAAGTTCCACACCGAGAACGATGCGCTGTGGGACCTTGCGCCGCACGATCTGTCGATGATCCTCGCCATCACCGGCACGGAACCGATCGAGGTGCGCGGCGAGGGGGCAGCGCTCCTCGACAATCTTAGCGATTTCGCGCATCTGCACATGCGCTTTCCCAACGGTCTGCGCAGCCATCTCTTCGCGTCGCGGCTCAACCCTTACCGCGAGCGGCGGCTGACCGTGGTCGGCACCAAGGCGATGGCGGTGTTCGACGATGTCGAGCCGTGGGAGCGCAAGCTCGCCGTCTACCGCCACGCGGTGTGGCAAGACAGCGGCCAATGGGCCTTCACCACCAACGAGCCGTCCTATGTGGCGGTGGGCGAGGGCATGCCGCTGACGCGAGAGCTCGAGCATTTCATCCAGTGCATCGAGACGCGGGCAGAACCGCGCACCAGCGGCGAGGAAGCCATCAGGGTGCTGCGTATCCTGACCGCTGGCACGGTTACCCACACCGGATCGTCTTCCTGAGAGAAAGTGCCGCTGTGTTAGAGCCTGATCATCCCGATAGGATCGGGATCATTCCGCGGGAATCTGCGCCGGGCGGGCTGCCAGCCGCGTCAGCATCGCCTCGGCCTCGGCGCCACGCTCGGAACGCTTGATAAAGCCGCCGCCGAACACGCGGGCCTGGTTGCCGTCGTCGGAATAGAGCACGCAGGCCTGGCCGGGCGCGATGCCGGACTCGCCGTCGACAAGCTCCACCGAAGTGATGCCGACGTTGTGATGCAGCACGGCCGGGCGCGGCGGGCGTGTCGAGCGGACCTTGGCGAAAAGCTCCAGCCCGGCCGCCGGGATATCTGACAGCGCAGCGTCGCCCAGCCAGTTCATGTCGCGCAAATAGATCTTATGCGTCTCCAGCGCCTCGCGCGGGCCAACGACGACGCGGGCTCGGTCGGCATCGAGATGGACGACGTAGAGCGGCTCGGCCGAGGCGATGCCGATGCCGCGGCGCTGACCGATGGTGTAGCGCAAAATGCCTTCATGGCGGCCGAGCACGCGGCCGTTGATATGGACGATGTCGCCCGGATTGGCAGCAGTCGGCTTCAGCTTGGCGATGATGTCGGAATATTTGCCCTGCGGCACGAAGCAGATGTCCTGGCTGTCCTGCTTGGCGGCGACCGTCAGCCCCATTTCCTCGGCGATGGCGCGAACCTGCGGTTTCGACAGGCCGCCAAGCGGAAAGCGCAGATAATCGATCTGCGCCTGCGTGGTGGCAAACAGGAAATAGCTCTGGTCGCGGTCCGCGTCGACCGGCCGGTACAGTGCGCGATGGGCGCCGTTGGCGCCGGAGCGGATGTAATGGCCGGTGGCCAGCGCGTCGGCGCCGAGCTCCTTGGCGGTCGCCAGAAGGTCGGCGAATTTCACCGTTTGGTTGCAGGAAACGCAAGGGATCGGCGTTTCGCCGGCCACATAGCTCTCGGCGAAGGGGTCGATCACCGCCTTGCGGAAGCGCTCCTCGTAATTGAGCACATAGTGCGGAATGCCGAGCGTCTCGGAGACGCGGCGGGCATCGTCGATGTCCTGGCCGGCGCAGCATGAGCCGGCCCGGTGCGTTGCCGCGCCATGGTCGTAGAGCTGCAGCGTGACGCCGACGACATCATAGCCTTCGCGCTTCAAAAGACCGGCAACGACCGACGAGTCGACGCCGCCCGACATGGCGACAACGACGCGGGTGTTTTCGGGACGTCCGGGAAGGTCGAGGCTGTTCATGGTTCTTTCGTTCTGCACGGCGCCCTGGATGAGGGCGCTTGAATGCCAATGGCCGGAATATAGGTCAAGCTTTCCGGGTGCGCCAGCTTCGCGAACCGGCCGATTTTTTTGAACGGATTCGGCGCTCGCGGGCAGATATCTCAAATGCCTACGAAAAGACTAACGCGGCGTTCATGATCCTTACCTAGCTATTAGCGTTCGCTTAGGCAATTTTTAAAGCTGTGGCGGTAATGTGGTGGGGATTGGGTCTTTGAGTTTTTAGTAGAGAGTACGATGACCGATCTTGTTAGACCACGTGTCAAATATGTTATCGGGCCTGACGGCAGCCCCCTTACGATTGCCGATCTGCCGCCGACGAACACACGTCGCTGGGTTATCCGGCGCAAGGCGGAAGTGGTGGCGGCTGTACGGGGTGGGCTTTTGAGCCTCGAGGAGGCGTGCCAGCGCTACAAGCTGACCACCGAGGAATTCCTGTCCTGGCAGGCGTCGATCGACGAATATGGCCTTGCCGGCCTGCGCACGACGCGCATCCAGCAATATCGGCATTAAGGCTGGTTCAAGGAAGTCAAAAGGCGCGACAATCCGCGCCCTTTTTGCTTTGCCGCAACGGTTCTCTCCGCTTCAGACGGTCAGCACCACCTGCCGATCGGCCGAGAAAGGCATGAGCGGCGCCTGCTTCTTCGAGCGGGTCTTTGTCACAGGGACGACAAGCTTTTTCGCGTCGACCGTGCCACGTTCCACAAGCCGGCGCGGTCGGGCCCGACTGACATCCGCTCGACGCGCCGAACTCGGCCAGAACCGGTGGGCTGCTCAATCAGATAAGGTCGTGGCCGGAATCGCCTGCGCCCGACATCAGGGATGCCCGGATGCGGGCGATCGCGGAACATGAAGGGGATTTGGTAGCGTAGGCCTGAAACTGGCAGCTGCTCGACCAATGAGCGGCGACGTTCCAGATGAGCAACGCCCTGATCGCTGGGTGTTGACCGGCTTAAAGCCTTGTTTTCAGCCGATCATGGCGCTGCGGCCGCCGGTCTCGGCGTCGCGGATCTTGGTGTCGCGCGATTCGAGCATTTCCGCTTTGGAAAGCTCCGCTTCGGCTTCGCCGAGCAGTGATTCGGCAACGCTTCGCTGCTGGGCGAGGTCGCTTTGCGAGTTTCTGAGATTGTCGCGGCGCAGGCGCGCTGCCTTGGCGAACGTCGGATAGGCAAAATGGTTGATGTCGGTGATGCCGGCTTTCTTTTCTTCGGCAGTGATCTGGAGCTCCAGTTCGACAGCCATGCGCTCGAATTCAGCGATCATCATGTCGAGTTGCAGCAATTGCCGCCGCTTCTCATTCACCTGGAACTGCTTCAGCCGAACGAGGTTTTCACGTGACTTCATGATTCGGTACTCCTGGAAACGCACACCTGCACATATCGTCCAATCCGCCTGGCAAACCTCAGGCTTCACCCGTTTCCACCGACTTTACAGGAACTATGGGAAACAAATTCCTAAAGTTTTTTGCCGGCGGTAACCATTCGTTTACGGGCATTGTTAATCATACGGCTCAGGACTTAAGGCCGGGTAAAAATTCCGGCTCTCGATGCGGAAGCACGGCCAGCGAGTCCAAAGAGTCACTTAGTCTGGCTTATTAATGTTTTGCATTAGCGGTTTGGTTCTGTGATTCACTATTAGATTCAACAAGGTGTAGAAAGGGGTTAAAAAATCTGATACCGTCAGCGGCACGGAATTAGGTTTTGTTAACCATTCGATGGCAGCCTCTGCTCAGGCAATCACTGCTCCGGTCCTGGACGGGTCGTGAAATGGTCCGGCAGCAGAAAAGGGGAATGAAATGCGTGTTCTGCTGATAGAAGATGACAGTGCAACCGCACAAAGCATCGAGCTGATGCTGAAATCGGAAAGTTTCAACGTCTATACGACCGATCTTGGCGAAGAAGGTGTCGATCTAGGCAAGCTCTACGACTACGATATCATCCTTCTCGACCTCAATCTCCCCGACATGTCGGGATACGAGGTCTTGAGAACACTTCGCCTTTCCAAAGTGAAGACGCCGATCCTTATCCTCTCCGGCATGGCCGGCATCGAGGACAAGGTACGCGGCCTCGGCTTCGGCGCAGACGACTATATGACCAAGCCGTTCCACAAGGACGAACTGGTCGCCCGCATCCACGCTATCGTGCGGCGCTCCAAGGGCCATGCCCAGTCGGTCATCACCACCGGCGACCTGGTGGTCAATCTCGATGCCAAGACCGTTGAGGTCGGTGGCCAGCGCGTGCATCTGACCGGCAAGGAATACCAGATGCTGGAGCTGCTCTCGCTGCGCAAGGGCACTACGCTCACCAAGGAAATGTTCCTCAACCACCTTTACGGCGGCATGGACGAACCGGAACTGAAGATTATCGACGTCTTCATCTGCAAGCTGCGCAAGAAGCTCGACCACGCTTCCGGCGGCCAGAATTACATCGAGACGGTTTGGGGTCGCGGCTATGTGCTGCGCGAGCCGGAAGATATCCGCGTCAGCGCCTGAGCTGACGACGCCGATCCGATCGATTTTCCGACAAAATCCGGCTTCGGCCGGACTTTTGCGTTTGTATCGCAGACATGGAGCGCCAATTTCCGGGGGCCATGCGCCAGGGATCGGCGAATCAGGCTGCAATTCTCAAGGTGCGGAAGCATTCGAGAAGTTGCGGCCGATTGAACGGCTTCAGCAGATAGCCTTGAGCGCCGGCGCGCTTTGCCCGCATGATCGAAGCGACGTCGACCTCAACCAGCGAAATCAGGATCTGGGGCTGTATCGGACTTTCCATGGCGCGTATGCGGCGGATGACGTCCTCCGCCTGCAGGTCCGGCAAGGCGCCGTCGACGACGATGATATCCGGCATGTCGGCAGTGCACATCTCGACCGCGTCAAACCCGCTGGCAGCTTCGATGACCAGCATGTCGGAACCACCCAGGATGCGCTTTGCGACCTTCCTGATGACGCTCGAATCGTCGATGAACATGCAGCGTTTCATTTCCGGTCCCTCTTTGCCATGCGGCAATCCGGCAGCGTCGCGGTACTGAAAGGTACGGTAGGATCAATCCGGTAAAGAAGCTGAAAAGCCGATAGGTAAAATTTTTGCAAGAACAGCTTTTACGGAAATTTCTTGACCGATGCTTCGGCCGAACCAGCCTGGAAGGCTCATTTCATTCGACTGTGAGGGCGTAGTAAATATTGTCTAAAAACTCTTATCTGTTCTTTTCAATCATTTCTTAGGAACTTCAAGCAGCTGATAGTACGATTTCTTCTGCAGTTGCGTGGATCGATATCGTCATGTTCGCCTCGCGCGCCAGAAGCAACGTGTAGTAGGGCTGCACCGAATGCGCGTCGATCGGTTCTTCAGGCCTGTTGCCGGAATGGAGCTCCAGGAATTTGGGCGGCACGCGCAGCATCGGACCGCTCGCGGCGAGCGCAAAGCGGGGTTCTGTGTCGAGGTTTTCAAGCGTAACCGTAAGCTTACCGCCACGCGGAATGGCGGCGTTGGCGACGAGAATGAGATTGAGCAGCAGCTTTACCTTGTTCTTGGGCAGCAGCGCACGGGTTCCGTTCCAGACCAGTTCCGGCTTCTCGTTCTTCAAAAAGGCGATCGCAACGGCCTCGGCGTCCCCCGTGTCGATCATCATGCCGGCAGAACCGGCTGCGCCGAAGGCGATGCGGGCGAATTGCAGGCGGGCCGAAGCATTTCTGGCGCTCTGCCGAATCAACTTCATGGCATCTTCGTCGGCGCCGCCTTCGTCGAGCAGCTCAAGCCCGTTGTTTATGGCGCCGACCGGCGAAATGATGTCGTGGCAGACCCGGCTGCACAAAAGCGCTGCGAGATCGGGTGCGGAAAGGGTGAAAAGCTCGGCCATCGGCGAAAGTCCCTGCAAAATTTCACTAGAAATGGCCGCGCGAGAAATGATCACGCCTGCCCACACGAATCACGCTCTCTCCCAAGGCCTTGAATACACAGCGCCTGAGCGTGCGGCAACAAATCCGGAATTGTCGTTATCGAAAATGGTGTGTCCACGCAGGGAGCGGATACTGCGGGGCGACGCGAAACCAGCTCGAAACCAGCCTTCTAACCGCCATCTTCATGTGAAAGCTTAATGGTTGAAAAAGGATTACGGCATAGTTTGCCCATAACAGTCATCCTTAGCGGCCGCCAAAGAGCTGCACGGATGTGAGGCGTCGGCGAAAGTGCTCCCTGACGGAGATTGGAAGCATGTTTTCCCGATACTACGACCGGAGTTTTCTCCGTGTCATCTCAGACCGGAGTTTTTTCCGTGTCTTCTCAATGGCGATCGCTCTCATGGGCCTTGTCGTCTTTTCAACCTCGCCTTCGCGGGCCCAAGAGTACACCGCTCAGGAGATCGTCGATTCCGGTCATAAATTCTTCGGTGCAACGTCGGGCGGGCTCGCCACCGTCGTGGAGAAGATTTTCTCCTCCTATGGCCTGCCCAATGGCTATTTGCTTGGCGAGGAGGGCTCGGGCGCCCTGATCGGTGGCCTGACCTATGGTGAAGGCACGCTCTACACCAAGAATGCCGGCGATCACAAAGTGTTCTGGCAGGGCCCGTCGCTCGGCTGGGATTTTGGCGGCGAGGGCTCGCGGGTGATGATGCTGGTCTATAATCTCGACGATGTGAACAGCCTCTACAATCGTTTCGGCGGCCTTGCCGGCTCCGCCTACCTCGTGGCTGGCGTAGGCTTCAACGTGATGAAGAACAACAATGTGCTGCTGGTGCCGATCCGTACCGGTGTCGGCGCCCGGCTTGGCGTCAATCTCGGCTATCTCAAGCTTACCCAGCGCGCCACCTGGAATCCATTCTGAGCAAGCGGTTGCCTCGTCACCGCGATTGGTTCCAGGATCGACGGTCTGAACATTGCTGCGGCAGACCCTTGCCGCGGCACTGGAATTCCGTCATGCGAACGTGGCACAGTCGCTTTCGGTTGTTTGCCGTTCATAACGGATAGTCACCTTGGTTCAGTCGGTCCTGTTCTTTGTCCTCGGCTTTTTCTGCGCCGGCTTTCTGGCGCTGATGATTGCCCCGGCCATCTGGCGGCGGGCCGTGATGCTGACGCGTAAACGCGTCGAGGGCTCGATGCCGCTGACGCTGGCCGAGATCCAGGCGGAGAAGGATCGCATCCGCGCCGAGTTCGCCATGTCGACGCGTCGGCTTGAGATGAGCGTCAAGTCGTTGCGCGAGAAATCGGCCGAACAGCTTGTGGAGATCGGCCGTTGCCGCGAAGCACTGAAGGAACTGGCGCTCGAGCGGAAGGACAAGGAACAGGCCCTTTCCGCGCTCGAGGCCAAGGGCGAAGACCTTCGGCAGCGCAAAGACCAGTTGCAGCTTTTGTCGGATCGGCTTGCTCAAACCGAGCAGGCCCTGGAAAAGCGTGTGCTCGAGCTGAAAAAACTGGAGCACATGTATGACGACGCCAGCTTTTCTTCCAGCAGCCGTCAGATCGAACTTGTGGCGCGCGAGTCCGAACTGCAAAAGCTGGCCGACGACATTTCGGTGCTGCGTGGCCAGCGCAAGGAGGCGGACAGGCGTCAACAGGAGATCGCGGCCGAGAGCAAGGCCTCGCGAGACGCGTTGAAGGCCGAGAAGAAAAGGACGGGCGAACTGGACAAGAAGGTCGAGCGCCTGCTCGCCACGCTTGCCGATCGCGAGGACAAGCTTGACCGCCGCGACAAGGAAATCGCGCGGCTTCGCGAAAAGTCGAAAAGCGAACGCGTGGAAAACGCCTCCGCGGTGCGTTTCGTCGGAGTGCAAGGCAGCCAGGCCGATGCGGCCGTCAAGGACGACACCCAAAAAGCCATCGCCAAGCTCGACAACGACCGCGAACGGTTGGAGGCGAGGCTGACGGAACTGGCCCGCGAGAACAAGAAACTGAAAACGGATCTTGCCGCCTTCGAGGCATCCAAATCCGAAGGCGGCGACGATGCGCGCCGCGCCAGCGCTGCATTGCGTGAGCAGATGAGCGACCTGGCGGCGCAAGTCGTCGCCCTGACGGCGAAGCTCGACGGGCCGGAGTCGCCGATCGCAAAGGCTCTTGCGGCACCCAACCAACCGGGAAGCGGCGAACGCAGCCTTGCCGATCGCGTGCGGGCGCTGCAGAAGGCCGAATCGGCGCATTGAGCCCAGGCAGTGATGCTGTCTTCTGCGGCTCAGGTCCTGCTTGCCGAAAAATGATGTAAGGCGATGGCTGACGCGGCGGCGACATTCAGGCTGTCGAAACCTTCTGCCATATCGATCCGCACCGTCCGCAGGCGGGCGAGCAGACTTTCGGGCAGGCCTTCGCCTTCGGTGCCGAGATAGAGCGCCAGCCGTTCAGTCCCTTTCGCATCGCGGATGCCGGTTTGGCCGCGTGGCGACAAAGCGAACTGACCGAAGCCCAGCCGGTCGAGCGCCGCGGTGAAGCCGATGGTCTCAGTGAGGGAGGCGAAGGGAACTTTCAGCGCGGCGCCGACCGAGACGCGGATCGCCTTGCGGTACAGCGGATCGCAGCAGGTCGCGTCCAGAAACACCGCATCGGCGCCGAAGGCGGCGGCGTTGCGAAAGATCGAGCCCATATTGTCATGGTTAGCGATGCCGACCAGCACGACGATCAACGCGCGGGCGGGCAAGATGTCAAGCAAGGCCTCTGCAGGCTGCGCCGCGCCCTTGCGGCCGATCGCCAATATGCCGCGATGCATGTGAAAGCCGGCAATCCTGTCCATGACCTCGCTGGCCGCGACGTAGACCGGAAGGTCCGCGGGTGCCTTGCGCAGGGTTCCGTCGATGCCTGCCAGCCGGTTTTCGAGTACCAGCACCGATTCGGCCGAAAAGCGTTTGGCCGCGAGCAGCATTTCGAGCACCACCTTGCCTTCGGCGACGAAGCGGCCCTGCCGGCCGGCAAGATCGCGCTCGCGGATGTCGAGATAGGCGGCGACGCGCGGGTCTTGCGGGTCTTCGATACGAATGGGGCGCATGCTTGCCTCGGCGGACACGCATCACCCCGAAAATCGCACTGGGTTTTCGGACAGCTCGATGCGTGGATCCAAAGTACTTCCTGCGTCCAAGTGGACGCAAGTCGCTCTAAGAACCGTCAGCCAAAACCGCTTCGCACCCTCGGGTCAAGCTCAAGAGCAGGCTTTTGGGCGACATGCATTGGCCCGGTCAAGTCCCGGAGCGACGCAGGCGGTACGCCATCTGCGACAACTCACCTTCGCCGAAAATCCCGTCCAGCGTGTTGAGAAGTTCGCGCACGGCATCGGATTTGCAGGAATAGTAGATCATCTGCCGGTCGCGCCGGGTCTCGACGAGATCGAGCGCCCGCAGTTTGGCCAGATGCTGGGACAGGGCGGATTGGCTGAGCAGAACCTTCTCGGCGATAGCACCGACCGACATTTCACCGTCGGCCAGATAGTTCATGATCAACAGTCGTTTCTCGTTGCCCATCAGCGTCAGAAACGCAGCCGCTGATTCGGCATTGGCGATTAGCTTTTTCGAGACCATCGATCCCCCACACCTTCCTGCTCATCCGGCGCTATGGGGGCAATAGCGTCTGATTCCATAGACTCACTCGCGAATGTGCGCTGGCGATTCAACGCTACCGAGAAAGGGTAGTACATTTCACTCAAACCTCAAGACTTGCTTTCGACCCGACACGATTAACTGTCGGACTGTGTTTCGTCTGCAACTCGGCCGGTCTTTGCCATGTCGACCAGAACATGCCTGAGCTCACGCGCCGCCCTCAGTGGCTCGGGGAAGAAGACCCGGCAGACATCGTCGCCCAATGCCAGGTCCATGCCGTCGGCGTCGAAGCCGGTGATGACCCAGCCGTCGCCTGCGGCCTTGGCGAAATGGCGCGCGTAGACGGCAATTGCGTCGCTATGGTCGGCATTCATATGGTCGAGGGCGGATTGTTCACCAGCGGCAAGGTCTTCGACGATCGGAGCGGTCGTGACCAGATCGGTGCGCTCGAGCAAGTAGGCCTTGCCGAAGCCGCCGTTGAGACTGGCCCGCTCCGGCTCGAGGCGGAAGATCGAGAAGTCGCCAAGTCCGGCATAGAGCTTCGCTTTGGGGTTGCGGTTGAGATAGCGCCGTTCGGCGCGGGCATGCTCGCCGGACCCGCGCTCAAGCCGTGCTGCCCGACAGACGAGCGTCAACCGCGGGTGCGCCAGCGGGTCGCCCCTGCCGGGCTCGCCGACAAGCAGCGAACAGCGCGGGTCGGCAAGGATCGCGCCGGTATGGGCGGACAGCATCGATACAAGGATCAGCGGCGCGCCGTCGATATCGGTGGCGACACCAACCCTGCTGGCCAGCGGCGAACCGGTCCCAGGCTCGATCACCGCCAGCGCGCCGAAACGGGCGCTGCGGATCAGCGTCTTCGCCAGCCTGATCGCTTCGGCGTCGGTCTCGCGGATCACGTCCTTTTTTCGGTCGGCCAAAATCCACCCGTCTTAAGCTGATTTTTATTCTCTGGTTATCAACCTATCACACCGGATTTGACAAGGGCCTCAGTTTCGTTTTCCGAAAGGCCGAAGCGTGCCAGCACGGTCGTCGCCTGACAATGGTGATCGGCCGGCATGGTGGCAAGCGTCGGCCGGGAGCGCGAAAAGCGCGGCGCCGGGGCGGGGCGCTCAAGCGCACCCGACATTACAAAGGCGTTGCGAGCGCGATTGTGCGGATGATCCCTGGCTTCCCGCAACGACAGAACCGGTGCAACGCAAGCATCGGTCGCAGCAAAGAGACGGTCCCAGTCGTCCCGTGTCTTCTGCCCGACCCGATCGACAATGGCAGCGCGCATCTGCGGCCACAAATTCCTGTCGTATTGGCCGTGCACAAAACGCTTGTCGAGCGGCAGCAGTCTTGCGAATTCAGCGAAGAACCGGGGTTCAAGGCAGCCGACGGCGACGTGCCGTCTGTCCGCCGTCTCATAGGTGTCGTAAAAGGGCGCGCCGGAATCGAGCAGGTTCGCGCCGCGCGTGTCACTCCACAGGCCCGCCGCCATCAAGGCGTGCACAGGTGTCGCCAGCATCGAAGCGCCCTCGATCATCGCGGCATCGATCACCTGGCCCTTGCCGGAGCGCGAACGCTCAAACAGGGCTGCCAGTGCGCCGGCAACCAGCATCACGGCGCCGCCGCCATAGTCGGCAACGAGGTTGAGCGGTGGGACTGGCCTCCTTCCTTCCTGGCCGATGGCGTGCAGCACACCCGAATAGGCGAGGTAGGTGATGTCGTGGCCGGCACGACCCGATAGCGGTCCGTCCTGGCCGAATCCCGTCATGCGGCCGTAGATCAGCGCCGGGTTGCGCGCCAATGCCGCGTCCGGCCCGAGGCCAAACCGCTCCATGACATCGGGACGAAACCCTTCAACCAGAATGTCGGCCTTTTCGCCAAGGCGCAGCACCAGTTCGGCGCCTTCCCAGCGCCTTAGGTCGATCCGCAGGATGGAGCGGCCGTGACGGTCGAGGTCGTATTCATCCGGTAGCGACAGGAACGGCTGGGTCGACCCAATCCGCTCGATGCGCAGCACCTCGGCTCCCATCTCCGACAGCATCAGGCCGGCCAGCGGCACCGGTCCAATCCCGGCCATCTCGATCACCGTCAGACCGGCGAGCGGGCCGGTCTTCGCCTGCGGCGAGACTTCGGCACTCATGATCGGCTACTTCGGCGCCATGCGGATGGCGCCGTCAAGACGGATGGTCTCGCCGTTGAGCATCTGGTTTTCGACGATGTGCAGCACAAGGGCTGCATATTCGGAAGGCTCGCCGAGACGGGACGGGAAGGGCACCGCGGCGCCCAGCGAATCCTGCACCTCTTGCGGCATGCCTGATATCATCGGCGTCTTGAAGATGCCGGGCGCGATGGTACAGACGCGAATGCCCGACCGGGCAAGGTCGCGCGCAACCGGCAGCGTCATGCCGACGACGCCGCCCTTGGAGGCAGAATAGGCCGCTTGGCCGATTTGACCGTCATAGGCGGCGACCGATGCCGTGTTGACGATGATCCCGCGCTCGCCGCCCTCCAGCGGCTCAAGCTTTTGCGGCCCGGTCGGCGACGAGGCGGATCATGTTGAAGGTGCCAATCAGATTGACCTCGATCACTTTGCGGTATTGGTCGAGCGGGTGCGGACCGTCCTTGCCGATCGTCTTCATACCGATGGCGATGCCGGCGCAATTGACCAGGATACGAGGTTCGCCGAGCTTTTTTGCCACTTCCGCCACGCAGGCAGCACCGCCGTCGGCGCTGCTTACGTCGCATTGGATGGCGATGCCGCCGATATCGGCCGCAATCTTCGCCGCACGCTCGATGCCGAGGTCGAGGATTGCAACGCCGGCGCCCTTCGCGGCGAGTGCACGCGCCGTCGCTTCGCCGAGGCCGGAGCCGCCGCCGGTGACGATCGCAATCTGGCCGTTCGGGTTCATGCCGGCGTCCTCCATCCTGCCGGGCACATGCTACGAAGCCCGACGGGACGGCGCAACAGCATCCGGATGGTCACGCCATCGCGGCGACGTGCGCGGCAATTCTTGCCTGATCGGCGTGGCAAACCTCGCCCACCAGCCGTGCCATCGCGCCCGGCACGATCTCATGCGACAAAAGCCGGTCGAGATCGACCGGGCGCGGCATGGAGATTTGCCCACGCGGAATTCTCTTGAAGCCGAGCGGGCCGTAATAGGGCTCGTCGCCGACGAGCATCACGGCCGGCATGCCGGCCTTGGCGGCGGCTTCCAGTGCGATCGTCACCAGCCGGCGGCCGATGCCGAGATTCTTGAAGGCCGGCCGCACGGCAAGCGGTCCGAGCATAAGCGCACGGCCGGCGCCGGCCGCGATGCGCGTCATGCGCACCGAGGCAACAACGATGTCGTCATCGACGGCCACGAAGGACAAAGCGCGTTCATGCGGGCCGCCCTCGCGGATCCTGTAGGCGCCCAGCACAAAACGGCCCGGCCCGAAGGCTTCGTCGTTGATGGCTTCGATTTCGGGGTCATGCGCCGGATTTTCCGGCAGGTAATTCACGTCGGCAAGGCTCATGGTCTTTGCGTTCCGGTAGACGGGGAAAGGTTTGCTGCAAAACGGCAGCGTTCGCCAGTCAGCGCTTCATCAAGCGCGGGCGCCCTTTCGTCGTCGGTCGAACCGGATCAAGGCAAAGTCGAACATGCGGATTTTCCGCTAGCACCAATCTTCAGCCACTGCAATCGGCCGTTTTCGCCTGCCGCCCTTCGTTTGCCGCCCTGGCGATTGACGAACTGTTCAACGCCTGGCGGTTTCCGCATCGTCGGTATGTGCCTACATCCCCATGAAGACGAAAGGACATCGCATGGGATTGCTTGTCGACGGCAAATGGCAGGACCGCGGGTACGACACCAAGGGCAGCGACGGCGAGTTCGTGCGGGCGCAGTCGCAATGGCGCGACTGGGTCACGGTCGACGGCACGCCGGCCGAAGGCCGCAAGCGCGGCTTCAAGGCCGAACCTGGCCGCTACCATCTCTATGTCTCGCCTGCCTGTCCCTGGGCGCACCGGACGCTGATCTTTCGAGCGCTGAAGAAGCTCGAGGGCGTGATTTCGGTCTCAGTCGTCCATCATTTCATGGGCGCCAACGGCTGGACATTCCTGGCCGAGGACGGCGCCACCGGTGACACGCTCTACGGCCTCGATTTCCTGCATCAGATCTACACCAAGGCCGATCCCGCCTATTCCGGCCGCGTGACGGTGCCGGTTCTGTGGGACAGGCGAGAACAAACAATCGTCTCCAATGAGTCCTCCGAGATCATCCGGATGCTCAATTCAGCCTTCGACAAATGGGGCGACGCCAGCCTCGATTTCTATCCGCAGGCACTGCGCCGCGAAATCGACGCAGTCAATGCGCTGGTCTATCCCTCAGTCAACAACGGCGTCTATCGCGCCGGCTTCGCCACGACGCAAGCGGCCTATGAAAAGGCGTTTGGCGAACTGTTCTCGGCGCTCGA
Source organism: Mesorhizobium delmotii (assembly GCF_900149755.1). NCBI lineage: Bacteria > Pseudomonadati > Pseudomonadota > Alphaproteobacteria > Hyphomicrobiales > Phyllobacteriaceae > Mesorhizobium > Mesorhizobium delmotii. The sequence continues at coordinate 31,734 of NZ_FUIG01000035.1, forward strand.
TCAACTCGAGGATCGCCTGTCTCGCCAGCGTTATCTCGTCGGTGACCGCATCACCGAAGCCGATTGGCGGCTGTTCACCACGCTGGTTCGCTTCGATCCGGTCTATGTCGGCCATTTCAAGTGCAACCTCCGCCGCATCGCCGACTATCCGAACCTGTCGAACTATCTGCGCGACCTCTATCAGGTCCCAGGCGTCGCTGGCACGGTGAGCCTGCACCACATCAAGGCGCACTATTACGGCAGCCATGAAACGATCAATCCGACGCACATCGTGCCGGTCGGACCGGAACTGGACTACGCCGCGCCGCATGATCGGGCGCGGTTCAGGAAGGCGGCATGACCTACCAGTAGGGCGACGCCGCCTCGCCGCCAAAAATCTCGCCAATCCGTCGCAGTGTGCCCGGCGTCGTTCCTTCCGGCAGGCGGTCGAGCGGAAAGAAACCGGCTGCGGCGATCTCGCGGTCCGGCAGCTTCGGCGCCGTCTGATTGAACTGCTCGACCAAATAGAGGCCGACATGGTCGCGGCGGCTGGCCCGACGGTTGAAATGCATCGATTTCAGCAACGGCGGCGCGGTCAATGCAATATTGCCCTCCTCGGAGAGCTCGCGCGCCAGCGCCTCGAGCATCGTCTCGCCCAGCTCGACGCCACCGCCGGGAAGCTGCCAGCCCGGTATATAGGTGTGGCGAATGAGGAAGACGGAATTGGACGTGCGGTCGTGGATCAAGCCGCGCACCCCGAGCGTCATCGGCCGCCGCAGCACGAAATACAGATGAAACAGCCTTGCCCTGAGACCCGGCCAGCCGGCCTGGCGGAAAGCTTGCTCCGGATCGGGCCGCGTCATCACCCACGAAACCGTGGGTGGAAAGCAGCGCGCGCGTCGCTTATGAAGAGAGCATGTTCAGGCTCGCGCATATTTCCGATATCCATCTGGGACCGCTTCCCGGTGTAACCTATCGCGATCTCGCCTCCAAGCGCGTGGTCGGTTACGTCAACTGGCAGCGCAACCGCCGCCGCCACATGCGCGATGCCGTCATCGACACGATCGTCGCGGATATCAAGGCGAGCGCACCGGATCACCTTGCTGTCACCGGCGATCTGGTCAACCTGGCGCTCGATGGCGAGATCGAGATGGGCAAGCACTGGCTGGAGACGCTGGGTTCTCCCGATGATGTGTCGGTCGTTCCAGGAAACCACGACGCCTATGTGCCTGGCGCCTTCGACAAGGCCTGCCGGTCGTGGACGGCATGGATGACCGGCGACGGCGTCAATACGCCGATCGACCGCGACGCCTTTCCGTATCTGCGCGTGCGTGGCAACGTCGCGCTGATCGGTGTGACGACGGCGCGGGCCACGGCTCCGTTCATGGCCAACGGCTTCTTTCTGGAAGACCAGGCGGAAAGGCTGCGCGAAGTGCTCGATGCTACGGCCAAGCGCGGACTGTTCCGGGTGATCATGATCCACCATCCGCCAGTGCGCGGCGCCGTTTCGCAGCCCAAGCGGCTGTTCGGCATTGCCCGCTTCCACAAGGTCGTTCAGCGGCACGGGGCCGAGCTTGTGCTGCACGGCCATTCGCACGAGCCGACGCTGTTCTCCATCAACGGGCGCGGCGCCAAAATTCCAGTGGTCGGTGTCGCCGCCGCAGGGCAGGCGCCAGGCGGCCGGCGGCCGGCGGCGCAATATAATCTGTTGGAGATCGATGGCGAAAAAGACAATTGGCGGATCAGGCTGACGCGACGTGGCCTGACCGGGCCGGCCATCCCGCCTTCCGATCTGGAGATTCTGGAGCTTGGCGCGGACGCTATGGCCTGAAGCGCGTCGTGTTCGACCGGCCTCGCGCGACGCGCTTCAGGTTGTTGTTTTATACATGTCGTTATCGCAAAACCGCTGCGCACTTTTGCGCGACATGCATTAGAGCCTGTTCCATCCCGATAGAATTGGGATGGAGCTCTATCTTTTTGTTTGACCATGATCTTTTCCGAAAACCGGTTTCCACTTTTTGCTACGCGGACCTTCGGTTCAGGATCATGGTCCAAAGCTCAGTCCCATCGCAACAAGGCGGTCCCAGAACAACACGATCGATACAGCCAGCCCGACCAGGGCGCCTGCGGCGATCAGGCCGAGACCGGAGAGAAACGCCGACCAACGCTTGCCGCGCGGGACGGATCGCAGTGGCGGCTCGGCTTCCGGGACCAAGGCACGCTTCAGGCCGGCGACAGCCTGCTCGACCCCGCCTTCCATCATTCTCTGGCGTTCGACGACGCGCTCCGCGACGTAGCGCATCACCTGATCGGCAACCGGTTTCATCTCGGTTGATTCGGCGAGCACCACCCGGCCGATGCGCGTATCCCTGAGGAAGCGATAGGTGCGGCGGTCGCGTCCCATGGCGACATGGCTGACGGCGTCGATCCAGAGGCGCGGCTGCAGCCCGGACGAGACGGCGAAGTCGAAATTGTCCATGTCGGCGGGCACGTCGGCGAAGATGGGCGCGAGTTCGGCGGCAAGCAATTCCAGCCGCATGCGATGCGCCTCGCGCATGTCGATCACGACGTCGTCGCGGTCGGCGAAGGCGTTTTTCACATCGCGAATGGCGTCGGACAGTTTTCGCGACTGATCGATCTGGGTGATGTTCTCGCCTGCATCCTTCATCGGCGTTTGCCTCGCGGGTTTGGTTAACACCGAATTAACACAGCCGTCGGCAAAATGCAGCAAAATGCACTTGCGAGATCGATAGACGGCTTGCCGGGACCAAATCCGGCCCGAAGCCGCGCTTTGACAAGGACGGATCAGTTCGCCTCGGAGGCGGAGTTTGGACGAAGCGGCCTGGCGCGGCGTTTCATGTTGCGGCGGACGATCTCGGCGATCAGGCCGGGCGCTTCCTCGACCAGCATATGGCCGGCCTCCAACACGTGGTGCAGGTGGAAATGCGCCGGCAGTCCATCGGCCTGTGTGAAGGGCAGCACCGCGTCGCCTGTCCCCCAAACCACCATCACCGGCATGGTGAGCGTTTCGAGCCGTTCGCGCGGGATGACGCCCTGCCGATCACCCCTGGTCATGACAGCCGCGATCTCGACAAGTCTCTGCAACTGGCCGGGACGCGCACGCATTTCGCCAAGCACATCCACGATGCGCTCCGAGGGCAGGCTTTGCGGTCCGGACATGGCGGCGAGGCAGGCGCGAAGTTCGCTCTTGCCGGCAGCGGCGGCGTAACGGCGCAACAGCTGGCCGTTGATCTCAGTCCCAAATCCGCCCGGCGCCAGAAGCGTCAGCGACGCTATCCTTTCGGGCTCGGCCAATGCCATCAGCACTGCCGCCGCTCCGCCCATCGAGTGGCCGACGAGATGCACCCTCCTAATTCTGCGTGCGGCGAGGTCTGCAAGAACGGCCCGGGCGGCCGCCTTGGCCGGACCGCCACCCGGAAAATCGAGCGATAGCCCATGGCCCGGAAGGTCATAGGCCAGCGTCCGTGAACCAAGTGCCAGTGTCGAAATCACCTCGTGCCAGTCGTCGTGGCAACCGCCGAAGCCATGCAGGAAGACAACCGTCTTCGGACCGGCGCCCCGTTCGGCAGCGTAAAGGGATGAAATCATGCAATTTTATGGTTTTATTGCAAAATCAAACAGGATGCGAAATTCCAGATTGTGGCTGGATTGCGCCTTGTCCAAGCCGATGGCCAGTAAAATTTTCGCGATCAGCCGTGCCAATTTAGAAAGCTAGCTGGCATTGCCGAGCCCGGCGGCACGCAACGCTTCGACCAGCCGGTCGGTTAGATCGGCGGGGTATCTCCGCTCGACAAAGGTAGCGCGCGGATCGGCAGCGAATTTCGGAAATTTGACAGTCATCTCGTCCACGAGTTCATGCGCCAGTTGATTGCGGCCGGTTGCCTTCGCGCCGATCAGCCGCGCAGCCAGATAGTGCGATTTCGTCGGCGTCGCTTGCAGCGCATCGCTGGCAAGCGCGGCCTTATTCATATCGCCCGCCATGAACTGCCCGACGAAAAGCCCGTAGTCCCACCAGGTCGGATGCGCGCTGGAGGTTTCGGCGGCGTGAGCAAGCATCGGTGTTCCCTCCCTGTACCTGCCGACGAAAATCAGCCCATAGGCGTAAGCTGCCGCCATGCTGAGGTCGTAAGGGTTGAGTTCGTAGGCCTTGTGCATCCAGCGAATCGATTCCTCCGAATTGCCGAGGCGGGAATTGAGATAGCCATAGGCACGGTGCGCATAGGGGCTGGTCGGCCCCATCTGCACGGCGCGACGGGCATGCGACATCGCCTGTTCGATCGTTGCGCCGGCTGGATAGGCGTAGTGATCTGTGGCCGCCTCGACATGCAGGGTCGCCAGCTCCGAATAGACGAGCGACGATTTCGCATCCCGGTTGATCAGGTTTTCGAGACAGCGATAGGCAGCCTCATGGGTTTTCGCGCCCTGGTCGAGATAGTATTTGTCGTTGAGCAGCAGACATTCCGTCAGGCCGGTCTGAAGACCGCTCTGTTCGATATAGTTGTAGATCGTGCCAGAGGCGGGAACGGCCGAACTCAAAATGCCGGCGACACTGTTCTCGACGGCGGAGGGTGTGCTGTCGGCGGCAGTCAAGTTGCGTGACAGCAGGACCCGTCCGGTCGCCACGCTTTGAAGCTCCAGAGTGACATCGCCTGCCGTTGGTCCCGGCAAGACATCGAATACGAAGCTGGTTGCATCGGTGACCGGATCGGGCGGGCCGTCTGCGTCCCGACCGATGAAGGTAACCGTATCGAAGCCGCTGAGGCCGGCGCGCAGCGATGCCGCGACGCGGGCAGCCTCGGCGCTGTTGGTTTTCACCGCAATGTAGACGAGCGGAAGGCTTTCAATCGGAGCCCATGGCGCAATGCTGCCGGTTGCCACCGCATTTTCGATCGTCGACGCGGTTTCGCTTCCCGCCAGCAACGCGCCGCTTCCCTGACGAAGGATCAGCACGCCCAGCATGGCGATGACCAGAGCGATCGCCAGCCAGAAGAACTGGAGATGGCGCAGCAGCGACGGTGCCGGCTCGCGAACGACAGGGGACATCAACGATGCGGCACCTGCGGCCATGCCGGGTTCCTCGAGCGATCCCGACAAGGTGGCAGCCGCCTCGGTGTGTTCCTCCGGCTTCGGCTCGGCCGGCAGGCGGATCGCGTTGAGTTCGTAGGATGGAACATAGCCGCCACGCGGAATGGCGATGCGGATCGGCTCGGCAACACCCTCATTGGCGAAGTAATGCTGCAGAAGTTCGCGCAGCCTGCCCGCCTGCACCCGCACCACGGCGTCGGTCGACGGATCGAAATCGCCGTCCTTGCCGAAAACATCCATCGCGATGGAAAAGCCCTTGAGCTTGTCGGCTTCGCCTGCCTGCTCGCGTTCGACCAGGTAGCGAAGCAGCTTACGCGCTCGTTCGGATCTCCCGAACGTTTCGCTGGCTAGCAATCGCTCCAACGTCTCGCGCACTGCGGGGGCGGCAGGCGTGGCATGCTGCAAGTGTCGATCCTTTCGAAGTCGGCACAGGTTAAGACGCAATCATATAGGGCCTGCACTGCCATACAAGCATGCAGCCATTATGCGATCGCGTACCCCACCGGATAATTTTCCGGTGGTTAACGGCGCGAAAGGCCAGAGCAAGAAGATACCATCTGGGTTCATCTTGCTCCAGCGCTGTTAGCTTTCGACAGCTTGTCCAGAGCGGTTCAGCTTTTTTGATAGAACCTCTCCAAGTATTTGTTTTTGCGCAATTCCGGACGGAAAACCGCTACGCATTTTTCCTGGAATTGCTCTAGTCGACCTTTCGGCCGACGATGCGGTTGGCGGCGGAAACCACGGCTTCCAGCGAAGCGGCCACGATGTTGGTGTTGATGCCCGCGCCGAACAGCTTGCCGCCGGGATGCTCCATCTCGACATAGGAGATGGCCGACGCGTTCGAGCCGCGCTGCATGGAGTGCTCCGAATAGTCGAGCACCGACATCGGCACGCCGACATGGCGCGACAGCGCGTCGACAAAGCCGTCGATTGGGCCGGTTCCGGAGCCTGAAATCGTCACCTCCTTGCCCCTGTCCAGGATGACCGCCTCCACCGCACGCCGGCCCTTGGTCTCGAGGTCCGGATAGGTGTGGTGGTCAAGGAACTTCAGCCGCGCGCCGGGCTGATCGACATAGGTTTCGAGAAAGCGCTCGTAGATGCGCTTGGCCGGCACCTCCTTGCCTTCGGCGTCCGTGATCGCCTGGATCGCCTGACTGAACTCGATCTGCAGGTTGCGCGGCAGGTTGAGGCCGTAGTCCGCCTGCAGCACATAGGCGATGCCGCCCTTGCCGGACTGCGAGTTGATGCGGATGATCGCCTCGTAGTTGCGTCCGACATCGGCCGGGTCGATCGGCAGATAGGGCACTTCCCAGTACGGCGTGTTGGCCTTGCGCAACGCCTTCATGCCCTTGTTGATGGCATCCTGGTGCGAGCCGGAAAAGGCGGTGTAGACGAGCTCGCCGACATAGGGATGGCGCTCGGGGATCTTCAACTGGTTCGAATATTCATAGACATCCTTCATCCGGTTGATGTCGGAGCAGTCGAGCTCGGGATCGACGCCTTGCGTGTACATGTTGAGCGCCAGCGTGACGATGTCGACATTGCCGGTGCGCTCGCCATTGCCGAACAGCGTGCCTTCGACGCGGTCCGCGCCCGCCATCAGGCCGAGCTCGGTGGTGGCGACGCCGGTGCCGCGGTCGTTGTGCGGATGCAGCGAAATGAGCAGGTTCTCGCGGTTGTCGAGGTTGCGGCACATCCATTCGATGCGATCGGCATAGATGTTGGGTGTCGACATCTCGACCGTGGACGGCAGGTTGATGATCAGCTTGTTTTCCGCCGTCGGCTTCACGATTTCGGTGACGGCGTTGCAGATTTCCAGCGCCACTTCGAGCTCGGTGCCGGTAAAGCTCTCCGGCGAATATTCGAAACGATAACCGCCGCCGGCCTTCGCCGCCATGTCGGTGATCATCTTGGCAGCATCGGTGGCGATCCGCCTGATCCCGGCAACGTCCTTCTCGAAGACGACGCGGCGCTGCAATTCGCTGGTCGAATTGTAGAAATGCACGATCGGGTTGGCGGCGCCCTGCAGCGCCTCGAAGGTGCGGGTGATCAGTTCCGGCCGGCACTGCACCAGCACCTGCAGCGAGACATCGGCTGAGACATTGCCCTCTTCGATGCACCAGCGGGCGAAATCGAAATCGGTCTGCGAGGCCGACGGGAAGCCGATCTCGATCTCTTTGAAGCCCATGTCGAGGAGCAGGGCGAACATGCGCGCCTTGCGCTCGTGGCCCATCGGGTCGATCAGCGCCTGGTTGCCGTCGCGCAGGTCGACCGAGCACCAGATCGGCGCCTTGTCGATGACCTTCGAAGGCCAAATGCGATCGGTGAGACCCACCGTCGGGTAGGGTTGGTATTTCCGGGCTGCCTCCGGCATGCCCCGGGCTGCCTCCGGCATGCCCCGGGCATCCTTGCCCATCTCCCCGCTGTCTGCGCGGATCTCTTCTCGTGCGTTCATTGTCGTCTCTCCCGGCGGCTCGCGGGGTCCGCCTTCAGGCGGATTTGGTGCCGAGCGGCGCCTTTACCAGATGTTCATTCGCTTGATGTGACTTGCCAATTTTGAGACTGGCCAAGGAGCATGCGCGTGAGCGGCGGTTCGACCGCCGGGCGCTCCTTCAGCGAACCCGGCGATCGCCGATAAGGCCGAGAAGCAGCAGAGCGGAAGCAAGCGCGCGCACGGTCTCGCCAGCAAAGCCGGTCTGACGGGAAGCTACGGAGGTGGCGCGGTTGATCATGGCGGTTTTCATACAGGAGCGGCTAAGGAGAGGCAAGTGGGCTGCATGGCGGCGCTGTGCGCGCCCTTCCCCACACGCGGCAAATGCGCCAGACTGGGCTGTCGACTTGGTGACAATGCCGGGGGAGGCCGTCCATGAATTTCGTGTTCTTCTCGCCGCATTTTCCCGCCAACGGCGCCGACTTCTGCGATCGGCTGAGGAAGGCCGGTGCCACCGTGCTCGGCATCGGCGACGCGCCCTATGAAGCGCTGAACGGAAAACTGAAGACGGCGCTGTCGGAGTATTATCGCGTCGCCGACATGGAGGACTACGAGCCGGTGTTCCGGGCGATGGGCCATTTCATCCACAAATGGGGCCGCATCGACCGCTTCGAGTCGCTCAACGAGCATTGGCTGGAACTGGAAGCCAACATCCGTACCGACTTCAACATCTTTGGCACCAAACTCGATTTCGTGAAGAATTTGAAGCGCAAGAGCCGCATGCGCGCCTTCTTCCGCAAGAGCGGCGTCGAGACCATACCGCAGCGCAAATGCTCCGACCGGGCCGGCGCCATGACCTTCATCCGCCGCGTCGGCTATCCCGTGGTGGTGAAGCCGGACTCCGGCTCCGGCGCCTCGAACACCTTCAAGATTTCCAATACGAGGGAACTCGACCAATTTTTCAAGGACAAGCCGGAAGATGTCAGCTTCGTCATGGAGCAGTTCATCGAGGGGCTGGTGGTGACCTTCGACGGGCTGGTCAACCGCGACGGCGAAGTGGTGCTGGCGGCCAGCCACCGCTACGACCAGAGCGTCATGGAGGTGGTCAACCGTGATCGCCACATGAGCTACACCTGCTTTCCTGAGATCAGCCCGGCAGTCGAGGAGGCCGGCAGAAAGATCCTCAGGGCCTTCGACGTGCGCGAGCGCTTCTTCCATATCGAGCTGTTCGAGACCAAGGACGACCGCATCATCGCGCTTGAGGTCAACATGCGGCCACCCGGCGCCTGGATGACCGACGCCATCAACTATACGTTCGACATCGACGTCTATGCGGCGTGGGCCGAGATGGTGGTCAGGGATGCCGCTGGCGGGCCTTACAAGGGCAAGTACTTCACCGCTTATGCCAGCCGCAAACGGCACCTCCACTATTTGCATAGCCATGCCGACGTGCTAGCCGCCCACGGCGACAAGATCGTCCACCATCAGGCCATCGAAGAGGTTTTCAGCCGCGCCATGGGACACTACGCCTATCAGATGCGTTCCAAAGACGCCCAAGCGCTGCGCCAGGCGGTCAATTACATCCACGCGGAAAAGGCGTGAGGCCGATGGATATTTCTTATCACAAGGGTTTTGCCCGCAACCTTGGCCGCGACATGGAATACAAGCGCTACGGCCATGCCGGGCGGCCGGTGGTGGTGTTCCCGACCTCGCAAGGACGGTTCTACCAGTTCGAGGATTCCGGCGGGGTCGCAGTGCTTTCGGAGTTTATCGACACTGGCCGCATCCAACTCTTCACCCTCGACGGCATCGATTCGGAATCCTTCTTCGCCAAGCATACCGACCCGGCCGACCGCATCGCTCGCCACGAGGCCTATTTCCGCTATGTGCGCGAAGAGGCGATGCCGGAAGTTCTCTCTACAGCGACCGAGGCCAATGGCGGGCGCACGCTGAAGCCGTTGTTTTCAGGCTGTTCGATGGGCGGCTATCATGCGTCGAACTTCGTCTTCCGATTTCCGGAACTGGGCAGCGGCGTGATTGCGCTGTCGGGGGTCTATTCGACCCGCGACTTCTTCGGAGAGGCGCTCGACGGCAACATCTTCTTCAACTCACCGCTCGACTATCTGCCTGGCATCGTCGACCAGAAACTGCTCGGCCGGCTGAAGGCGCTGAGGCTGATCTTCTGTTGCGGGCAGGGGGCATGGGAAGAACGGATGCTGGTCGAGACACGGGCGCTGGAACAGGTGCTGCGCGAAAAGTCCATTCCCGCCTGGGTCGACTATTGGGGAGGCGATGTCAGCCATGACTGGCCATGGTGGCACAAGCAACTGGTCTATTTCTTCGCCCGCTGGCTGGATGATGACCTGATGCACAGGCTGGATTGATGAGATGACCCCGCCCGATCCCATCCGACGCTTCGTCGAGGCCACCAATGAAGGTGACACTGCGACGTTTCTCGACACGTTCACGGCGGATGCATTGCTGAGCGACTGGGGCCGCACCTTCAAGGGGCGCGCAGAGATCGCGCGCTGGAACCAGTCGGACAATATCGGCATGCAGTCCCATCTCAGCATTGTCTGCGTCGCAGCTGTGGACGGCACCTATGAGGTTCGCATTGCCGTGAAGGGCAATGGCTTCAACGGTGAGGGCGACATGACCTTCACGCTGGACGGCGATCTCATCTCCAGCCTGGTGATTGCGTGACTGTCCGCACCGTAACGGTGCGGCGGAACACATCTGCGCGAGCGGGTCATTCCTTCACGCTTCTTGCCACCAGCCGCGCCACGCTCGGCCCGACCAGCAGAACGACCAGGAAGCGGGCCGACTGCAGCGCCATGACGAAGGAGATGTCGACGTGCTGTGCGGCGGCGGCGATGATGGCGACGCTATCCATGCCGCCGGGGCTGGTCGCCAGATAGGCGGTCAGCGGATCGATGCCGAGCACATGGCTGATCATGAAGCCGAGACCGCCGCAGAAGGCGATGAGGATGATGATCGAACCGACGATCTGCGGCAGCGCCCGCGTCGCGTGCCGCAGAATTGCCCTGGTGAAATTCAGGCCGATGGTCCAGCCGATCATCGTATAGCCGAGGGCAAGCAGCCAGGGCGGCAACTGCATCGGCACGCCTAGTCCGAGATGCACCGCAGTGCCGAACACGAAGGTGCCGAGGAAGAAGGGTGACGGCAGCCTGACCAGCTTTCCGATGAGGCTGCCGACGAGCGCCACGCCAAGTGTCGCGGCAAAGGCTATTGGATCGATCGGCGGGAACCAGATGACGGCCGGGACCTCGATGCCTGACGTGTCGACCCACATCTTTGCGACAAGCGCCGCAGTCATCGAGACGAAGATGACGCGCAGATATTGCATGAAGGCGACGAGGCGCTGGTCGGCGCCGAAGGCGCCTGCCATCAACACCATGGCGGTGGCCGCGCCCGGCGATGAGCCCCAGACTGCGGTGGTGCCGGGCAGGATACGCCAGCGGCTGATCAGCCAGCCGAGCAGGCTTGACGCAGCAACGGTCGCCACCACGGTGCCGAGGAACAGCGGCCATTCCCTGTAGAAGACCGGAAAGATGTCCGCAGAGATCGAAGCGGCGACAAGGCAGCCGACGATCGCCTGGGCGGCGCCGAACAAAGGGCGCGGCACGCGCACCGTGGCGCCGTTGGTGCCGGCCAGAATCGCCGCCAGCATCGGCCCGATCAGCAGCGCCGCCGGCAAGGCGGCGAATTCCAGCGCGCCGGCAAACAGGATCGAGAAGATCAGGAGGGCCAGCCACTGCCAGGCTTTGGGTATCCGCGCCATGCGTTCGACGGTCGGCTGGTCTGGCAGGGAATCCATTTTTCGGTCTTAGACCCGAAGAGGGGAGATGCGAACCCCGCGGCGGCGAAAAATGCGTCCGCTCAGGCGTCAGTCGGTTTTAGCGGTGGGCAGGCCGAAGCCGCCTACGGGCTGGGTCTCGACCTGGAATTCGAAGCCGGCGATGATCGGCCGCGCCTTGGCGATCGCCGCCTGGACTTCCGGCAGTTGCAGCGAAGCCTTGTGGCTTGCCTGGTCGGTCCACACCTCGGTCACCCAGATCGCGTCGGCATCGGCCGGGTCAGTGGCGATGATGTAGCTCAGGCAGCCAGGCATGGCGCCGGTGCTGGCAAGCAGGACATCCATCATTGCGTCGCGCTGGCCGCGCGTCGCCCGCATCTTGCCGATCAGACCGTACATTGCCGTTTTCTCCGTTGGCTTCCGCGACAAGTATGCAGGTCGCCGCTCACGGCATCAACTGGCCACCATTCACCTCGATCACCTGACCGGTGATGTAACCACTCAACAGAGCGGACGAGAGGAACAGATAGGCGCCGACGCAGTCCTCGGGCGTGCCGGCGCGGCCCTGAGGAATGGTGGCCACCATGCTCTTCATCTGCTCCTCGGTGGAATAGCGCTCATGGAAAGGCGTCGCGATGGTGCCCGGCGCCACCGCGTTGACGCGGATGTTGAAACCGATCAGTTCCTTGGCCATGCCGCGGGTCACATTGGAGACGAAGGCCTTGGCCGAGCCATAAAGGCCGGCGCCGCCGCCGGCGCCATTGCGTGCAGCGATCGACGAGGTGTTGACGATGAAGCCGCCCTGGCGCTTCAGCCATGGCATCGCCTTGCGCGATGCGGTCAGCACGGAGCGGGCGTTGAGGTCCATCACCGCGTCGTAATGCGCCTCGGTCAGTTCGGCATAGGGCACGCGCCCAAGCATGCCGCCGGCATTGTTGACGAGACCGTCGAGCCGGCCGAAATGTTGCGCGCTGTCTTCGACGACGCGCTCGACATCGGCGGGGATCGAGAAATCGCCCTGGATCAGGAATACCTCGCCGCCGCCGTTGCGGATGGTCCCGGCCAGGTTTTCAGAAGCCGCCCGACTTGAATTGTAATGCAGCGCGACGCGGCATTTCTGCGCGGCGTAGGCCAGTGCAAGTGCCGCCCCGATGCCGGTCGAAGCGCCGGTGATCAGCACCGCCTTGCCGGCGAGGTCGGGGATGACCAAAGTGGGGGTGAGAAGGGCGGTTGTGGTGGCTGGCACGTCTATTCCTCCGGGACTCTCCCACTCTTCGTAGGGCCTCGCCGCCCTCATGTTCAAGTCAGTAGAGGTTCAGGGCCGCAAATAGGCGTAGCCCTGGCGCTGCAATTCGGCGAGCTTGACGACGCCGCCGGTCTCGGCGGCATGGAAGCCATCGAGGAGATCGGTGAGCGCAACATCCATACCGTGCATGGTGTTGGCGCAAGCATGCGGGGTCAGCCCGTCGCGGACCAGGCCGGAAAAACGGCTGGAAATGGCAGCCGACGCGCTCTTCGACTTGAAGGCGGCGAGGGCCGGTCCATGCACGACCAGCACGATGTCGACCTTGCCGCCGGTGCCCTCATAGTGGTTCTTGATATTGCCCAAAACGAAGCCGACCTTGTCGAGATCACTGAGGTGATAGGCGACCTTCTGCCTTTCTTCCACGGCCGCCGCCTTCACCTGGCGCAGCCCGAAGAGGCCAGCGGCCCCGGCAACGCCCACACGGAAAATATCGCGGCGTCGCATCATGTCGTTCTCCAGTATGTCCTCGCAAATTGCGTGGCTTCGGCCTCGATCCTAGCATAAATTGAAGTCACGTCCTGTCGGGCGAGGAGGGGCAGATGACATCGAAGACCATTGTGGGCGCCGGACTTGGTGGCGCCTTGCTTGCCGCTGTTGCCGGCACGGCCCTTGCCGACGATACGCCTAAGCTCACCGAACTCAGCCAGGACGGCAAGGATGCCTGTTTCGGGCGTGTCTATGATGCCGCGCATCTCAAGATACATCCGAACCAGAAGGTGGGACGGATTTTCTTCTACTATGGCAGCGATCCGGTCAGTCACCCGAACGAGGAGCCGAGCAGCGCTCCGTCCGGCTACAACGGCTTCATGGCGACGACGGTGCGCGGCGCCAAGAAGCCCGAATGGGTCGGCGGTTGGTGCGGCAAGGATGATCCGCAATCGGGCGAGATTCATTGCGGCATGGAATGCGACCGCACCATGGCCCTACTGAACGTCGATGAAAAAGGCCGGCTGATCGTCTCCGGCGTGCATCGCAACCTTTATCTCGATGCCGGCGCCGAGGAAGAGCTGGGCGAAAAGGAGTTTACCAAGCAGGCACTCGGCACAGAAGACGACGGCTTTCGGCTCGACCGCATGCCGGCGCAGACCTGCAAGGCCGAATTCGCGCGCATCGATCCGGTCGATCCGTCGCTGGGAGCACCGCTGCGTGAGCGGCTGAAACCGGACCAGCCGTTCTGCTACGGGCGCGACTACGATGCCGCGCATCTCGGCTCGCATCCCGATCAGCTTACCCACACCATCCGGGTTTTCCGGGGCCCGATCGAGCTGGCCTCCTTCGCCAAGGACGGCGATCCCACGAACTGGCCGAGCGGTGCTGATATAGCTGTTTCCGTCACCACGCGCCACAAGCCCGCCGAGGTCACGCAGAGCTACAGTTGTGAAGGTGAAGCGGACCAGTGGCACTGTGTGGCGAGCGGAAAGACGAGCGACTTTTCCTGCGACATCTCGGCCAAGGAGATTTTTCTGCGTCGCGGCGCCAACGGCACGATGATGCTGGCCAACCCCAACAGCAGCCTGCCGATCATCGACCTGTGCTCGAAGGCGGCAGAAGGCGAGACCGCATCCGACGACAAGGTCTACCGGCTTGAGCCGATGCCGCAGTCTGCCTGCGCGCCTTGATCGGATCCGGATCCTCGGTTCGGAAATTGGCGGCTGCAGCGATCCTTCCCACCCCCCTCTGTCCTGCCGGACATCTCCCCCGCAAGGGGAGAGATCGGCAGCTTCATTTGGCGGCTCCAAATTTCCAACGCTCAAGACTAGCGAAGGCCGGGATGACGACCAATCTCCCCCCTTGCGGGGGAGATGTCCGGCAGGACAGAGGGGGGTGCTGTCCCTCCGACATAGAGGCTCCGCACCGGCTCGACGCTTTTGATGTCATGGCAGGGATCCCGGCGTCTCCTAAGCTTCACGCGAACGGCACGGCCGTCGTGCCCTTGGGCAGTTTTGCCTCGTCGTCCGGCTCGACATGGATGGTGACGCGCACCGAGGGATTTTCGGCCTTCAGCGCATCTTCGATGCGGTCGCAGATGACGTGGCTGGCGCCCACCGACATGTCGGCGTCGACGACCAGGTGGAACTCGATGAAGGTGGCGCGGCCGGCAATCCGCGTCTTGAGATCGTGGACCTCCATTGCGCCCTTGCAATTGGCCGAGATGATGTCGCGGATGTGTATGTGCTCGTGTGTATCGACGGCGCGGTCCATCAGTCCGTTCATCGACGAGCCGATCACGTGCCAGCCCTGCCACAGGATGTTCAGCGCGACGATGACGGCGAGAGCGGGATCGAGGACTTGCCAGCCGGTGAGCACCGCGCCGACCAGACCAACGAACACGCCGACGGAGGTCGCCACGTCGGTCATGATGTGCCTGCCGTCTGCGACCAGTGCCGGCGACTTCTCGGCACGGCCGGCACGGATCAGCGTCAAGGCCCAGAAGGCGTTGATCACCGTCGCGACGCCGTTGATGGCAAGGCCGGTCCAGGGCTGTTCGAGCGGGACGGGATGCCGCCAGTACCACCACACTTCGTTGAGGATCAGAAGGGCTGCCAGCACGATCAGCACGCCTTCCAAAACAGCCGAGAAATACTCGGCCTTGTGGTGGCCGAACGGATGATCCTGGTCGGCCGGCTTGTAGCTGACCTGGATCGCCCAATATGCGGCGGCAGAGGCAATGACGTTGACGATCGATTCCAGCGCGTCCGAATACAGCGCCACGGAACCGGTGATGTACCAGGCCGCCAGCTTCAGGCCGAGCACGACGAAAGCGACGACGATCGACCAGAACGCGAGGCTGGCGACCTTGCGCTTGGCGGCGTTTTTCGAATCGATAGCGGTCATTGATTGCTTCCGGCCGCCGAAACCGGAGCTAAGCCGCCTTTTCCTTGGCCTTGCGCGGCAGATGCGCAACGATGTTCTCGATGATGCGCATGCCGGCATTGTGGCCGAGCGTCATGATCGATTCCGGGTGGAACTGCACCGCAGCGATCGGCTCCTTGCTGTGCTCGAAGGCCATGATGACGCCTTCTTCCGTCTCGGCTGTGACAACGAAGCCGTCGGGCAGGCGGACCGGATCGGCGAAGATCGAGTGATAGCGGCCGACCGTCACCTCCTTGGGCAGGCCGGAAAAGATGATGCCCGGCTTCGACACGCGGATACGCGACGGTTTGCCATGCATCGGCACGTGCAGCTGCCGCAGCTCTCCGCCATAGGCCTCGGCCAGCGCCTGCAGGCCGAGGCAGACGCCGAAGATCGGCAGGTCGCGCGCGCGGGCTCGCTTGATGGTGGCGGCGCAGTCGAAGTCCTTCGGCGTGCCGGGACCGGGCGACAGCACGACCAGATTGGGTTTCAGCCGGTCGAAGACCTCGTCCGGCACAGGCGTGCGCACGGTCGAGACATTGGCGCCGGTCTGGCGGAAATAATTGGCCAGCGTGTGGACGAAGGAGTCCTCGTGGTCGACCAGCAGGATGTTGACGCCGTCGCCGACGCGCGCGGTGGCGCGTTCGGTGTCGGCGGCATTGCCTGATTTGGCGTCGCGGATGGCGGAGATCATGGCGGATGCCTTCAGTTCGGTTTCGGCTTCTTCTTCCTCGGGAATGCTGTCGAAGAGCAGCGTGGCCCCGGCGCGCACCTCGGCGATGCCGTCCTTGATGCGGATGGTGCGAAGGGTCATGCCGGTGTTCATGTCACCGTTGAAATTGACCATGCCGATCGCCCCGCCATACCAGGCGCGCGGGCTCTTCTCGTTCTGCTCGATGAAGCGCATGGCCCATAATTTCGGTGCGCCGGTGACGGTGACCGCCCAGGCATGCGACAGGAACGCGTCGAAGGCGTCCATGCCTTCGCGCAGCCGTCCCTCGATATGGTCGACGGTGTGGATCAGCCGCGAATACATCTCGATCTGGCGGCGGCCGATGACGCGCACCGAGCCTGGGTCGCAGACCCTCGACTTGTCGTTGCGGTCGACGTCCGAGCACATGGTCAGCTCGGATTCGTCCTTCTTCGAATTGAGCAGCTTCAGGATCTGCTCCGAGTCGGAAATGGCGTCGTCGCCGCGCTTGATCGTGCCGGAGATCGGGCAGGTCTCGACACGGCGGCCATTGACGCGCACGAACATTTCGGGCGAGGCGCCGATCAGGTATTCGCCCTCGCCGAGATTGATGAAGAAGGAATAGGGCGAGGGGTTGATGCTCTTCAGCTTGCGGGAGATGTCAGAGGGCGGTGTCTCGCAGCGCTCGTAGAACATCTGGCCGGGCACAACCTCGAACAGATCGCCGCGCTTGAAACTCTCCATCGCCTTGCGCACCAGATTGGCATATTCGCCGGGCGCATGGTCGCCGCGCGGCGGGATGCGGTCGGCGGTCTTGAACGGCTCGACGATTTCGTCGCGCGGCAATCCCTCCGTCGAAAACCCGTCGCCGGAATAATCGTAGCGGTCGGTCCAGGCCTTGGTCGAATAGTGGTCGACGACCAGGATCTCGTCGGGCAGGAACAGCACGAGGTCGCGCTGGCTTTGCTGGCGCTCCAGCTTGTAGTCGACCGGATCGAACTGGAAGGCGAGATCGTAGCCGAAGGCGCCATAGAGGCCGAGATTGGCGTCTTCCTCCGTCTTGAACAGAGCGGTGATGGCGCGCAGCACGGTGAAGACGGAGGGAACGCGGCTGCGTTCTTCTTCGGTGAAGATACGGCCTGGCTTGGCCACATCGAGGCGGATCAGTCTCTTCGACGTCTCGGCGATCGTCACGTCGTCAAGCCCGCCAAGCACCTTGCCGATCACCGGCAGAAGCACCTCGCCGCGGCTGTTCAGCGCCTCGATGTGCACTGCGCGGCCACGCGCCGAGATCACCAGCGGCGGGTCGATCATGGCGGTGTCCCAACGCGTATAGCGGCCGGGATATTCGTAATTCGAGGAAAACACGGCGCCACGGCGTGAATTCAGCCCGTCGATATAGGCGTCGATCGCGCCTTCATAAGGCCGATCATGGCGCTCGCGGGTAATCGTCACGCCACCCGCCGTGACGAAGCGCTCCGCCCCGTTCTCCAGAATTTTCGTCGTCATTGCCGTCTCCATCAGCGTCTTGGCTATTTCAGCGTCTTGGGGCAACGGACCCGGGGCATGGCTTGAAAAAACAAATGGCCGCCCGGACATTCCGTTGCGGCCACCTTCTATTTTCACGCGCACGCGTTCGAACAGGCCGCTGTCAGCGAGCCCACCACCAAACGGTCTTGATCGAGCGCATGTTCATGGCGATTCCAATAGCGGCGATTGAACGGCCGCGCAACTGGATTCAATGGAGGGCATGGAGAAGGGCATGAGCCCCTCAATCCTCCAGCGTTCCCGATCGTGCATCGGCGCTCTTCCTGTCGCCGACCAGCTTCAGCAGATCTTCGCCGGCACGGATGATGCGCCGGGAACGCCGTGTCAGGATGATGCCCGCCTGCGGCGCGAACACCTGCGTGCGGCCGTCGGCTTCACCCGGCGCATGAACGATGGTGGCGAGCAGTGCGCCTTTTGCCACACGGTCGCCGGGCTTCACGTCGTATAGGACCGCGCCCGCCCGCGGCGCCGGCATCATGTCGATGTTTTCGAGCGGTGCAACGATACCGGTGAAGCTGCCGGGCGTGGACAAGGCCTGGTCCAGGACCACGCCGCGCCCCACCAGCAGCCGATAGAGCCCTTCGGCATCGGCGCCGGCCAGAGCGCCGTCGACATCGAGGATGCCGCGATACTCGACCGTGGTGGCGACGCGCCGGTCGAACCGCGCCACATCGGCAGGGACGTTCAGATACGGCGTGATCGAGGCGCCTTCGAAAGTGCCGTCGGTGTCCTCACCCCACAGGATCACCGCATCGACGCCCATGGCCGCCGCACAATCCGCCATGGCCGGCCATAGGCTGGCATGGACATAGAGGTAGGCGAGGCCCTCGTCGTCGCAGTGCAGGTCGAGCACGATGTCGTGGCCGATCGACAGCTGCAGCAGCCGCGTCTTCAGCCGCTGGTCGGCCGTGCCAAACGCGGCGTCCGGCAAGAGCGTCGGGTCAGGCGCGGCCAGCAGCGGAAAGCCGCGGTTGAAGTTGGTGCGGGTGCCCAAGTGAAAACGGCCCTGATGCTCGCCGAAATGATACTGGGCGCGGCCGATCGGATTGGCCTGGGGTACGATGGTGATATCGCCCTTGATGCGGCCTTCCGCTTCGGCCTTTTCGAGCATCGGCATCAGCGCGTCGATGGCGACGACCCCCGGCAGTTCGCCGGCATGAAGTGCCGCCTGCAGATAAGCCGAAGGTGCGGCCTTGTCGCTGCCGTCAAAGCGGAGCACTGGGAATTCGTAGGAAACGCCTTCGCTGTCGCCGGCAATGCGCTCGATCGATTTCTGCATGATACGCCTCCAGGAAAGAGGCCGAACACATGCCCTTTCGCCGATACGCTGTCGATTGGTCCAGCCTGCTGCGCTATGGGCGCAACTATTCGGCGGTCATCAGCAGCTGGCGATTCCAGCACCTGCGACATCACCGCCACGGCGACAGCCAGCGGCGCCAAAGCCGCGCCGTTGTGCGCTTGCCGCTTGCGGTCTAGCCTATGCCAGCGGCTTCAACTCCTGGGCGATGGTGGGCAGAAGTTCCGAGACGTTGGGGTGGATGTGCATGGCCCGCGCGAGCGTGATGACCGGCGCCTTGGCGTACATCAGATCGAGCACGCAGTGTATCGCCTCGTCGCCGCCGGGGCCGAGCACCGAACAGCCGAGGATTTCGTTGGTGTCGGCGTCGACCAGGATCCTCATAAAACCTTGCGTCTCGCCTTTCTCGACGGCGCGGCCGACGCGGGTCATCGGCCGCTGGCCGACCAGCGCGCGACGGCCGGACTTTCTGACCGCCGTCTCGGTCATGCCGCAGCGGCCGAGCGGCGGGTCGGTATAGAGCGCATAGGCCTCGATGCGGTCGCTCACCTTGCGCGGATCGTTGTCGAGCAGATTGGCGGCGACGATTTCGTAGTCATTGTAGGAGGTGTGGGTGAAGGCGCCCTTGCCGTTGCAGTCGCCCATCGCCCAGATGCCGGGCACGCTGGTACGCAACTGGTCGTCGACGACAATGAAGCCGCGTTTGTCGACCTCGACGCCGGCCTTGTCGAGTCCGAGATCGTCGGTGTTGGGCGTCCGGCCGACTGCCAGCAGCACATGCGAGCCGATCGCCGGCGCCTTGCCGGCAGAAAAAGTCACGGCAAATTCGTTGCCCTTTCTGGCAAAGCTGATGTCGTCGACGCCGAGATGGACCGTGATGTCTTCGTTTTCGAAGATGGACAGGATGGCGGCCGAGACATCCTCGTCCTCGCGGCCGATCAGCCGCGGGCTCTTTTCGATCACCGTGACCTCTGAACCGAAACGGCGGAACGTCTGCGCGAATTCGAGCGAGACGTAGCTGCCGCCGACGACGACGAGGTGGCGCGGCAGCACATCGAGATCCATCATCGACGAATTGGTCAGGTATGAAATGTCGTTGACGCCGGGCAGGTCGGGCACCGAGGCTCGGCCGCCGGTGTTGAGGAATATTTTTTCGGCGCTCAGCAGGTCGTCGCCGACGCGCACGGTGTTGGCGGATTCGAAGCGCGCATGGCCGCGATAAAGCGTGCATTTGTCCATGCCGGCAATCCAGCTTTCGAGGTTGCCGCGGGCGTCGTTCGACACCTTGTCCTTGCGTGCCTTGATCGCCTTGTAGTCGACGCCGACCGGACCGGAGAGCGTCACGCCGTAGTCGGCGGCGCGGCGGGCAAGATGCGCGGCATAGGCGCTGGCCACCATGGCTTTGGTCGGCATGCAGCCGGTGTTGACGCAGGTGCCGCCGACCAGTTTTCGCTCGATCAGTGCCACGCTCATGCCGGCTGCGGTCAGCCGGCCGGCGAGCGGCGGGCCGGCCTGTCCGGCGCCGATGATGATGGCGTCGAATGTCCTTGCTGTCATGCCACCGCCGCCACGATCAGCAGGCCGCCGACGATCGCTACCGCGTCCTCGATGAAGGCTGCGGGCGGATCCTTACCGAAAGCGGCGGCCAGGCGTTTACGCAGCTCGGCGCCGCCCAGCGTGCCGATCACCGCGCCGATGGCGCCGGCGATCAGGCCGCCGATGGTGGCGCCGCCGGTCGCGCCGATCACCGCACCGGTGAAGGCGCCCACGACGATGCGTGCGCCGAACTGCTGCGGCACCTTGCGGCTCGGCGTCGACGGCAACTGATCGGAGACCAGCTCGACGATGGCCAGGATGGTGAAGATGCCGACGGCGATCCAGTGGCCCATGAAACCAGCCCAGGTGCCAGCAACCGGCAGCCAGCCGAGCCAGGCGCCCCAGGCGACGGCGGCGGGCGCGGTCATGGCGCGAAGGCCGGCAACGACGCCGATCAGAAGTGCAAGGATGTACAGCATGATTGATCCCCCTTCGATCACACGGCCTGGGACAGCCCAGGCGGGGCAAGCTAGCATAGGATCGGCATTTGACCAGAGGCCTGTGACATCTGGCGTTACCCGATCTTATGGACCGTGGTTTGACACGGCGTTGAAACAGCATGGTAAGACAGGAGGGCATCGCCTTGAACAGAAGCGAGCGCATAAAGATGGCCGCGGGCGAGTGGTACACTTGCCTCGACGCAGAGCTGGAGGCGATGCGGGTCATGGCCCGCGACGCGGTGTTCGAGCATAATTCGCTGCCGCCCCGGCAACGCGGCAACATCGGACCGGCCCTGAAGTCGCTGCTCGGCGCCGTGGGCGAAGGCGCCCGGATCGAAGCACCGTTGCACTGCGCCTACGGCTTCAATCTCTTTCTCGGCGACGGTGTCTTCCTCAATGCCGGCTGCACCATTCTCGATACCGCGCCAGTCCGCATCGGCAAGGGAACGCTGCTCGGTCCCAATGTGCAGATCTACTGCGCCGAGCATCACAAGGAGGCTGCCGGTCGACAGGCCGGGGTGGAGATCGCGAAGCCGGTCGAGATCGGCGACAATGCCTGGATCGGCGGCAGTGCCATCATCCTCGGCGGGGTCAGGGTCGGCGACGGCGCCATCGTCGGAGCGGGTGCTGTGGTGACGCGCGACGTCGCGGCAAACACCACGGTCGTCGGCAACCCGGCGCGGCCGGTGAAGCGCGGTTGAGCATCCTTTGCTACAGTTGGATCAGCGAAGCGGCGGCCCGATGGGCATAAGCGATTGTTGGAGCGAGATAAGCACGATCATTTGGCAGGAGGTGGATGCAATCGCGTGTCGAGCGCAAAGGCCTCCTGGAGCTTCACGGCATAGGCGCCCTTCGCGACGCTCGCGTCGAAGATCAGATTCCAGCTATTCTGGGACACCGCGCTCGGAATCACCACGAACCGATGTCGTTTGAGAAGATCGTCGCCGAATGCCTGTTGCCCAGAGCTCGGGATGCCCGGACGCAGCCAGGTAGGGTTCGGAATGGCGGCAGGGTCGACGATATGCACATCCGTGACATCGCTGACTGTCGCCGCCGTCATCACATGCGCGATTGTGTCGAGCGCCCTAAAACCTTTATGGACTGCAACTTCGAGAATCGCAGTCGAAGGATCGATTGAGCAGTAGACTGCGCGCACGCCCCTGCTGTTCCATCGTCCGCCGACCCTGTATGCACCCTCGCCACTGTCCCATGCAGGCGCAAACGCAGCCTGATCGAGACGCCAGCCAACCAGGTCGGAGCCGCCAAGCACCGCCGGCAGCGGCGTCATGCATAGACGCCGTATTCAAGCCGCTCGAGATAGTCTTCTACAAGCTCGACACCCGCCGGAGTTGCCAGAAGATCGATGGGACGCCGCTGGTCGAGCCCGATCGCCGGGCGCTCCAGCCATTGCTCCGCTTCCGCCTGTGCACCGAATACGTCGGTCGCTTTCGACAGGATCTCCGCGAATTTCCAAGTTCGTCCGCTCTGATCCTGGCTGAGAGGCTTGGAAGGGGCATCCTTCCGGCGCTGGTAGGTGCGCAAGCTCATGCCGACGGCCTTCTCAAGCGAATCAGTCTTCTGGATGAAGACGAGCTGTCCAAGGAGATGGTCCAGCGCCGAACCCGGCAGGCCGTGCACAAGCAGCTCATGGGCGTCCAATGCGCTCCGGAGGCGCCGCGATAGAATGCGGGTGCCGCCGAGCAACCTGGCCACCTTCTGCAGTTCATTGTTTTTTGGCTCTGCGGCTGCCTTTTCCAATGCCATCGCCTCGAGCCTGCCTCCTAACGTCATCTGTCGTTTAATATATGACAGATGACGCAAGCCCTTTCAAGAAGGGGCAGGATCGAGAACAGGGCAATCGCTTCAGCGCCGACATCGACAGTGGTCATTCCAACATGAGTTGGAGTTATCTTACCACGCGGTCCTGAGCGTTCTTCGAGAATTCGCGCCGGTACTGCGCGGGCGAGGTCCTGAGCCGCGCCGCGAAATGCTGGCGCAGCGAGGTGGCGCTGCCGAACCCGGCCTCGAAGGCAACCATGTCCATCGACTTTTCCGTCGCTTCAAGCAGCCGCTGCGCCAGCGCGACGCGCTGATCGATCAGCCAGTCGCCGAAGCTGGTGCCGATCGATTTTTGAAATCGGCGCGTGAAGGTCCGGCGGGTAAGGCCGGCGAGACCGGCAACGCTGTCCAGGCTGTGCGTCTCGCCCAGCGTCTTGCGCACCGCGTCGAGGGCCTGTGTGAAGCGGTCCGGATTGCCGGTCTTGGCGATGGGACGTTCTATGAACTGCGCCTGCCCGCCTTGTCGATGAGGAGAAAGCACGATTTGCCGGGCGAGGCGGAGTGCCGCCTCGGCCCCGCAGCGGGCCCGCACGATATGCAGGCAGCAGTCAAGCCCTGCGGCGACACCGGCCGAAGTCACGACATCGCCATTGTCGATGTAGAGCACCTCCGGCTCGACGAGAATGTCGGGATAGAGTGCCTGCAGCTGATCCGTGTAGGCCCAGTGCGTCGCGGCTCGCCGCCCCGAAAGCAGTCCGGTCGCCGCAACGGCGAACGTTCCAAGGCACAGTCCGACAATCATTGCGCCGCGCCGGTGCGCGCAACGCAGCGCCTCGATCAGTGCCGCTGGCGGTGGGACTTCGAGGTTCTTCCAGCTAGGCACGATGACGATGTCGGCGCCATCAAGCGCGGAAAGCTCGTGGGGGACGCTGATGGTCAGCCCCGCTTCGGTATGAATCGGCCCGCCTTCGATCGCACAGATGCGGAAGTCGAAACGCGGCAGGCCGAGCGCGGCGCGATCCTCGCCGAACACAAGGCACGGCAGGGAAAGGTGGAACGGACTGATGCCATCGAAGGCGATGGCGGCAACGATCGGATCGGCCATGATGAGCACCAATGAGGGGTTAGGTCCGGATTGTCCCAATTCTTTCGAACAATGTCAATTGGGACACTTTTTCCGATCCGACGCCGAGCCTATCCTCGACCCATCAATGTCAAACGGGAAAGGAGAACCCCATGCCGGAATCAGCCAAAGGCAAAGCGCCAGGCCGCGCCCTCATCGTCGTCGACGTTCAAAACGACTATGACGGCGGCAACCTCGCCATCAAGCACCCGCCCTTCCGCGACAGTGTCGCCAATGTGGCGCGCGCCATGGACGCGGCGATCGAGGCGGGCGTTAAGGTGGTGGTCATCAAGCAGTTGGCGCCGGAAACGTCACCGGTCTTCGCCAAGGGCAGCCATGGCGCAGAATTGTATCCCGAGATAGCAAGGCGAAGCCGTGACCACTACATCGAAAAGACCTTGCCAAGCGCCTTCACCGGCACCGACCTCGAGGAGTGGCTGCGCGCCAACGCCATCGATACGATTACAGTCATCGGCTACATGACACATAATTGCGATCTGTCGACGGTCATCCACGCCGTTCATATGGGCTTTGCGGTCGAGTTCCTGTCGGATGCAACGGGGTCGTTGCCCTATGCCAACAGCGCCGGCTACGCCTCGGCCGAGGACATCCATCGCGTGGTGACTGTTATCCTGCAGTCGCGCTTTGCCGCCGTTCTCAAGACCGCCGAATGGATTGACTGCCTGAAGACCGGCGTGCTGCCCGAGCGCGATACGCCCTACGCCTCTAACCAGCGCGCGCTGGCACGGAACGCCGCTTAGAAATTTGTCGCGGAGAAGCAAAGAAGGCGCCGCAGGATGCGGCGCCCTTTCGTGATTTCCGGTCTCAGAACAGACCTTCGATCTGGCCCATCTCGTTCAGGAAGATCTTCTCCGACGACGGCGCCTTGGGCAGGCCAGGCATGGTCATGACCTCGCCGCAGATGACGACGATGAAGCCGGCGCCGGCAGACAGCCTGACCTCACGCACCGGCACGGTGTGGCCGGTCGGCGCGCCGCGCAAATTCGGGTCGGTCGAGAAGGAATATTGCGTCTTGGCCATGCAGACCGGCAGGTTGCCGTAGCCGGCGTGCTCCCAGGCGTGGAGCTGGTCGCGCACCGACTTGTCGGCGATCGCTTCGGATCCGCGATAGATGCGCTGGACGATGGTGTTGATCTTCTCGAACAGTGGCATGGCGTCGGGATAGAGCGGCGCAAACTGCGACGCGCCGGATTCGGCAAGCGCCACCACCTTGCCGGCGAGCTCCTCGATGCCGGCCGATCCCTTCGCCCAGTGCTTGCACAGGACCGCCTCTTCGCCCATCGAGGCGACGTAGTCCTTCATCGCCTGGATTTCAGCGTCGGTGTCGGAATAGAAATGGTTGATGGCGACCACCGCCGGCACGCCGAACTGCCTGATATTCTCGACGTGACGGCCGAGATTGGCGCAGCCCTTCTTCACCGCCTCGACATTCTCCTTGCCGAGATCTTCCTTCTTGACGCCGCCATTCATCTTCATGGCGCGCACGGTGGCGACGATGACGGCCGCCGCCGGCTTCAGGCCGGCCTTGCGGCACTTGATGTCGAAGAATTTTTCGGCACCGAGATCGGCGCCAAAACCGGCTTCGGTGACGACATAGTCGGCGAGCTTCAGCGCCGTCGTGGTGGCGACGACCGAGTTGCAGCCATGCGCGATGTTGGCGAAGGGGCCGCCATGGACGAAGGCCGGGTTGTTCTCCAGCGTCTGCACGAGGTTGGGCTGCATGGCGTCCTTCAACAGCACGGCCATGGCGCCGTCGGCCTTGAGGTCGCGGGCGTAGACGGCCGACTTGTCGCGGCGATAGGCGACGATGATGTCGCCGAGGCGCTTTTCCAGGTCCTTCAGGTCGGTGGCAAGGCACAGGATCGCCATGACTTCCGAGGCGACGGTGATGTCGAAGCCACCCTCGCGCGGAAAGCCGTTGGCGACGCCGCCGAGCGAGCAGATGATCTCGCGCAGGGCCCGGTCGTTCATGTCCATGACGCGGCGCCAGACGACGCGGCGGATGTCGATGCCGAGGTCGTTGCCCCAGTAGATGTGGTTGTCGATCAGCGCCGAAAGCAGATTATGCGCCGTGGTGATGGCATGGAAATCGCCGGTGAAGTGGAGGTTCATGTCCTCCATCGGCACGACCTGCGCATAGCCGCCGCCGGCTGCACCGCCCTTGATGCCGAAATTCGGGCCGAGCGAGGCCTCGCGGATACAGACGATAGCCTTCTTGCCAATGCGGTTGAGACCGTCGCCGAGGCCCACCGTCGTCGTCGTCTTGCCTTCGCCGGCCGGCGTCGGGTTGATGGCGGTGACGAGGATCAGCTTGCCGTCCTTGTTTGCCTTCACCGACTTGATGAACTCGGCCGAGATCTTCGCCTTGTCGTGGCCGTAAGGCAAAAGATGCTCGCTCGGAATGCCGATCTTCTGGCCGATCTCCTGGATCTGCTTCTTGTCGGCGGCGCGCGCGATCTCGATGTCGGACTTCACTTCGGCCATGGCGGGTTTCCTCTGGATTGGACGGTGGAGGGGACGGGTTTGATCAGTGTGGTCGCAAGCCTGTTCGAAACTGCCTAGCACTGCAGGCGAGGGGACGTTCTAACCCTGTCGCTGCCGTGGCGTCAACTTGCATGCAACTATGTTTCCTATGAAGAAAGGTTGTGGTGTTTCCCGGTCGACCTGTCCCGGGTCTTCGCGCCCGGTTGTCGCGCCGTATAGAAGCCAGAGCACGCGCCGCTCTGCCGTCTCAAAACAGCCGCGGAATGCACGGAATGCGACAGGGTTCGAGCGCTGGTCGGCGCTTTGAACGGTGGCGCTAGAATGCGCCGATCTGGTGCATCAGCCCCAAGCCGTCAAGCTGGCCGAAATGCTCGACCACGATGCCGTTCTCAAGCCGATCAATGTGAATCACCCCAACCGACACGCAATTTCCGCTCGGTTCGACGCCATGGAAGATGCCGGTGTGCGTGCCCTGAAAGCGGCAGCGCGTGACCACCTTGTCGGCATCGCTGACACAGTCGTCGATGACGTGATGTCCGTCCGGGAATCCAACAAAGAATTCGGTCAGGGATTTTCGCCAGTCGTCGAAGCCGATCGGGTTGGCGCTGGCGAGATGAACGGCGAGATCTGGAGAGACCAGACTGGACAGTTTATCCCAGTCTTGCGTGTCGATCGTGGCATAGAAATTTCGAGCAAATTCCCGGAGATCCATCTCGTGTCCTCGCTGGCTGCCGCCCAGCGGTTGAACGACGACGAGGCAGTCAGGTTCCGCTCTCCGCGATGTGCGGCCGAACTATTGCCTCGACACGTTGCTGATCTCGACCAGCGACAGCGGTGATTTCAAGCCAAGACGTCTTTTTCACTATTCGCTTCCTTCAGCGATCCAGAACGGACCTGATCTCGACGAGGTTCGATCGCACCCTAAGCACATAGAACCCCATCGTGGTGAGGTGGGTGGGCATGATCCAGCCATCCTCGCGGCCGTTGGAGATTATGAAAGGCTGGATGGCGAGCGCCGCCTTGAGCTGGCCTTCCACGCTGTTCCACAGTGGTGTGAGGCCGCGATTGTCGAGGATCTGCTGGAAGTCGTGATGCGCCGCCGTCAGGATGCCGTAATAGCCGTAGAGCTGGCCGTAGGCGAACCAGAAGCGGTCGTCAGCGCGCGTGTCGAACCAGCCGCTGTTGAAGTTCTGCGAACGGTCGCGGATCATGTCCGACGTCGAGCCTATGTCGCTCGCGATCCGGTCGACGAACTGCATCAGATTGTCGGCGCGCGCGTTGAAGACAACCTCGCATTTCATGAGCCGGTCGTTGAAGGCGCGAAGGCTGCTCGCCGCCGTGCGATAGAAACTCGGCGTCGGGGTTTTTGGACCAAAGGGCCGGAGGCCGAAATACCAGGTTTCCTCGTCGAAGGTGATCGCGCCGCGCGCATCCTGCAGGTTCTGGTCGATCTGGCTGGTGCCGCGGACGCGGCCTAGCGTGTCGACAAGCTCGACCGCGGTGCGCCGGATGGCCTGATTGACCCCGCGCTGGAAGGAGGCCTTGTTGTCGAGAAACGGCGTGCGGTCCCAGTCCATGCCGAAGAACCCGAGCTTGTAGAGTATCATCGACGAGATCCAGGCGTTCTCGTTGACGTTGAAATCGATGAGATCGGCCGCGACCTGGACAATGGCCGAGTTGGTGCAGGTCTTGACCTCTCCCTCGACGCCAGCGGCTTCCCCGGTGACAGAAGGAGCGGGCTGCGCCGGGGCGGTTCCGGCCGGCTGGGTGAAATTATATGCCTCCGCATACGCGGGATTGAAGTTGCTCCAGGCCTGCGTGTTCCAGATGAAGTAGCCGTAGAGGCCGACCAGCATGAGCAGAGCGAGGCCGAGCACCGCCTTCAGGATCCAGCCGCGCTGCGTATACCAGCGCCCGGCCCACATGAACGGCCACAGGATCACGCCGACGGCGAAGCCGATACCGCGGCCGATCCACTGGAAAATCCGTGTGAAGAAATTCACGATCGGATCAAGCATGGCGATGTCACCCCTCGTCAGTCAGCCGGTCATTCAATCGGTAAGGCCGTAGAGGCGTGTGCGAAACGCCACCTTGTCTTTCAGATATGTGGTTTTCAGAACGTCCACAACATGCGATCGCCAGGCGTCGCTGAACCCGTCGTAGTCCCTGTAGAAACCAGGTTTGTTGAAGACGTAGCGCGACACGAAATCCTGCGGCACGAAATCCGAGATCAGCTGGTTGGTCAGCCAGGCGTCGGGATGGCCGGGCTTGGCCCGGATCGCCAGGAAACGCTGCTGCGGGAACACGTCCTCGACCTTGAGATAGCCGAGGTGAGCGATCTCGCGCTTGGCGGCGTTGAGAAAGGGAAAATTGCCGTCCCTGGTGATCAGGTCGGCATGGCCGTGGATCCAGGTCTGCAGCCAGACCTTGTCGACATCGGTCAGATTACGGTCGGGCTCGGCGTCGCGGATCAGCGCGCGCACCACCATTTCGGCGCGATGTTCGAGATAGCCTGACGTTTCGATCCATGAGGCTCGCGGCAGTTCGATGCGGCCGGTCGCGGCGAGGAACTTGAACACCCTGTCGGCATCATTGATCGAGAGGTAGCTCACTTGCCACGGCCGCGAGCGGCGGAAGCCGGGTGCTGCCGGGTCGCTGATCACCGTCGTCATATCAGGGTCGATGAACACATAGAGCCCGCCGAAATGGCTGGTCCAATAGGCGCTGTGGCGAAAGATCACCTGATCCGGCACCAGCGCGTTCTCGCGGATGTCGCCGCAGATCTTGGCAAGCTCCACCATGCGGGTGAGCATGGCGTTGTCGCGCCAGGCGTCTGGCTCCTGCTTCAGCTGGTCGACGAGCTTGCCGAGTTCGGCGGCCTTGCCAAGCACGTCCTCCGCCGACAGCACCTTGAACTCGACCTGGCTGATCGACAGCAGATCCTCGATGTCGTCGACCTTGGGGACCGAATCCTCGATCTCGCCATAGATGACATCCTTGATGGTCAGCGCGTCGATGGCGCGCTGGTTCTTCGACATGAACTCGAACATCAGTTGCGAGGTGTTGGAAAAGGCGGTGTGCACCACCGGCAGGTCGATCTGCGACGGTGTCAGGATGATGAAACGGCGGTTGATCTCGTTGGGATCGAGATAGCTGTAGTCGCCGCATTCCTCGGCCACCTGCGGCGAGAAGCCGGTGCGGTCGATCTCGAAGCTCTTCAGCTTCGTCGGCTTCAGGCCGAAGGCGACCATCGCCTTGTTGTAGCGCTGGATAAGATGCGGCTCGTCGATGGTCAGCAGCCGGCCATAGATCAGCTCGTTCTCGCGCAGCAGATCGGGTTTCCTGGCGGAGCTCATGCTTCCTTCTCCCCGTTTACGGGGAGAAGGTGCCCGAAGGGCGGATGAGGGGCGGCGCAGACGCTCATCATCTTTCCTCTGAAGTTGCTGACGGCAGAAATTTCGCGTCGACAGCGATCATTTTTTTAACCAGTCGACCGTCCAGGACCGCTACGATCGTATCCAACACGCTTTTGCGACTCGCTAGGACATCAGCGTGCCACACCCGCAGCACCGACCAGCCGTTCCGGTTCATCGGTTCGTCCCTGTACCGATCCTGAGATCGATTTGCGTGCTGGCTTCCATCAACTTCCAAAACCAGATTGGCTTCACGGCAGGCGAAGTCTGCAAAATATGGACCGATTGGCAGTTGACGAACAAATTCATGGCCATTCAATCTCCGTCCACGCAGTTCGCTCCAGAGTTTTTCCTCGGCGTCGTTTTCAACTTTCCGAAGTTGCCGGGCCTTTGATACTTTCGGTTCGTTTCCACCACGCATTGCGCTGCCCCTCATCCGCCCTTCGGGCACCTTCTCCCCGTGAACGGGGAGAAGACTTCAGGCTTCTCGAACCACTCGTCCGGCAGCTCGATGTCCATGGCGCGCATCTTGATCGCGTCGGTGACGTTCTTGATGGCGCGGCCGGTGAAGCGCGGCTCGGCCTCCTTGATCATGTGCAGATAGGTGCCGATGTCGGCCATCGACTTCGGTGCGCCGTTCTCCTTCATGTAGCGCTCATAGACCGTCATGAGACCGTCTTCCCTGGGCTTCTCATGCTCTTCATAGGCTTCCATCACCGCGCGCTGGATTTCCTGGGCGGCGTAGAGCTTGTGGTCGCCGAGCGGGATCTTGTGGTTCTTGCCGGCGAGCAGCACGAAGATGTCGGTGTAATCGTCGCGGCTCTGCGGCCCATCGACCAGCCAGCGGGCGCCGGCGCGCTGGCGCAGCGCGTCGTCGACGTTCTCGGGATAGTTGGAGAACATGCCGAAGGAGCAGTTGCCGCGCACCACCGTGCCGGCGCCCCCGAACGCGTCCATCAGGACACCGGTGATTTCCTGCTGGCCGGCCGAGGCGCGATCGTCGGATCGTCTGGCCGCCACCTGATCGATATCGTCGATGGTGCCGAAGCCGATGACGCGCGGGTTCAGCACATTGTTGATGAACTGGCGGCAGTTCTGGCCCGACTTGCCCTGGTAAGAGGAGATCTGGTCAACGCCGAAATTCTCGTAGGCGAAGGGATAGCCGGCGACCTGGCAGTAGCCGTTGACGAGACCGGCGATCATCTGGATCAGCGTCGTCTTGCCGGTGCCCGGCGCGCCGTCGCCGATGAAGGTGAACAGGAAACCGCCGAGTTCGACGAACGGGTTCAGCTCGCGCTCGAAATCGTAAGCCATCAGCATCTTGGCGAGCTTCACCGACTGGTACTTGGCGATGTGATTGCCGACGACCTCTTCCGGCTTCTTGAAGGTCATCACCAGCGGCTTCGACCGCTTGCCCGGTGCGACGTCGAAGCCGTCGAGGGTGAAGTCGTCGACGTCGATGCGGATATGCGCGTTCTCGAACGAACCGATGCCGTCGAAGCGGCCCTTTCGCGCCAAAAGCCCGTCGATGGCGACGCGGGCGAAGGCGCGCGCCCGGGTCATCAGCTCGGAGTCGTCCTTCGCGCCTGATATCGCCCTGTCGAGGCCGGCAACAATCGACTTCACTGCATCCTGCGGCGTGTCGAACAGGAAGTCCGGCTCGGGCGTATCGTTCGGCGCCTCGCCGTCGCTGTCGATCAGCTGGAACAGATAGGAGGCGAGGCTGAAGGCCGAAATATAGGCCGAAGCCGACAGCAGCTTCTTGAAGGTGGCGGCCTCGTCGCCTTCGAGCGGGGCGCGGGCGTTTTTCGCCTTCAAGCTCTCTAGATCTGAGCCTTCGGCGAAGACATCAGCGATGGCAAGCGCGATCGCCAGCCCGCGCCGGGTGCGAAACAGCAGCATGTGCTGTGCAATGCTCAGCAACTGGTCGTCGGGATGGACGGCGGCGACGGTCTTGGAAAGCTCGACCTCGCGTGTGCGGCGCGCCGAGCCGACCGAGACGGTCGAGACGAAGCGGCGGTTGGTGCCGGCAAGTGCCGTTCCGGACTCCCGCGACGGATCCTCCAGCACGACGATGCGGGTGATGAAGCTCTGCGCCGTGGCGCGGTGCTTTTCGATTGCCGCTTCCGAAATCGTGGTCAGGCCGGTGTCCATGAAGGATGCTCCGCGGTTTGACGGTCAGACGTCACTGATGACCTGTCCTTTGGACAGGATGTGGACCTTGTAGCCGGAAAAAATCTTCTGCGCCTCGCCGGCGGCGTAGAGCGCCTGATAGGCCTCATGCGGGATCAGCGCATGCTTCTCGTAGCTCGACACGCCCTGTCGCGCCGCCTCCAGATCGTCGGTGTCGATGAAGAATTCCTGCGTCGCCTTCTCGCTTGAGAAAAGGCCTTTGCGACCTGGCTTCTCGGCCTTGGAATAGACCTCCTGGATGGTCCAGGTCAGCAGCCAGGCGTTTTCCGGCTTGCGCACCTTGGCCAGCACTTCGCTCACCGTCGAATTGTTCTCGGTGATGCCTGCCGAATAGAACGGACCGAGCACGACGCGGCGCAGCTGCTTGGGGTGGAGCGGCTCGAAATCCTTGTCGAGGTTGACCGCGATCGTCGCCGGCGACAGGCTGTAGGCGGAATTCTTCTCGGTGAAGTCGTCGAAACGGTGGGCGAGCTCAGGATTGAGCAGCCCTTCAACGGGAAGCGGAATGTCGACCTTGTTGTTGAGCTTGCCGTTGCGGTCGACAAGCTGCCCGATCATCTCTTCGGAGGAATCCTCGACCGTCACCATGTAGACCAGCGGCAGGTTGGCGCTGCCGTCGAAGGCGGCCCAATGGACGAGATAGTAGGGTCGCCCGGTCTTCGGATTGACCGAGACTTTTGCCGTCTGCGCCAAGGTGAACGGCCCGAAGGTCGTCTCGCTTCTGACGCCCTCCAGATAGAGCCGCTCGGCCATCGACTTCTGCAGCGCCTCGGGGAATTCCTTGTGGCGCAGGATGAAGTCGGCCATTTCCTCGCGCAACTCGTCGGCCAGCGGTATGTTGGCGAGACGCGTATCGGCCTGGCGGCGATCGTTTTCCAGTTCGAGCACGTTCTGGAAGACTGGAAAGCCGCTTTCGGCGCGCGAAATGCGGAACGTCTCCATGAAACCCAGCCGGTTGCGCCAGCAGGAAAACGAGTTGTCGAGCCGCGCGATGTATTCGGCGACGATCTTGGCGACGATGCCGTGCCGGTAGAGCGGCGAGCGATCGTCGCGCATGAATACTTCGAGGCCGCTGAGTGCCGCCGTGATCGCCGAGAAATAACGCGTTGCCGCTTCGTTTTCGGGGGTCATGCAGCCAGCCCTTCGGAGCGATGCGGGTGCAGCAATTACGACTGCACGTAGTTTGCCGCATTGTGCTTCTTCAGCACGTCGTCGAAGCGGCGGGCAAAGGCATCATCGGCCAGCTTCTTGCGGCGCTGGATGTCGGCGGTCGCCACCATGTTCTTCTCGTGCATTTCGAGGAGATCGCCAATGTGCTTCTGCGAGGCCGCGCCGATGCCGGCCATGGTCTCCTCGGCGGTGTTGTCGACCTGGCTGCCCAGCGTGTTGATCTTGTGGGCAACGTCCTGCTGGGCGGCGGTCTTCAGCGAGTCTTCCAGCGCCTTGTAGAGGACGATGCGCTGCTCGGTATCGATGGTCAGCTTGTTGATCAGCGTCGACTGCGCCGCGATCTGGTTGTTGAGCGAATCGACGAAGGTCTGGAACATCGAGGTGTAGCGCTCCAGCGTCTGGCTTTCGGCCAGCAGCTCCTGCTCCTTGGCCTGCTTCTCATTGTACTCCGTGGCCAGTTTCGAACGGTCGCCTTCGAGCTCGGTGCGCTCCTTCTGGCTGATCGAGGCGGCGATCTTGTTCTCGATGTCGAGCAGCATCGGATTGAGCTCCTCGATACGCTTCTGCACGGTCTCCAGATTGGACATGGTCGCCTTGCGGCGCTCGATCACCTGCGACAGGCTGGCCTCGGAGGTCTTGTAACGCTGGTCGAGGATCTGCTTCTGCGCCTTGAGGATGCCGACGATGGTGTCGGATTTCGCCAGAAGCTCCTGCAGATTGCCGGCCAGCGACATGTTGCGGACGCGGTCGGTGCGCATGCGTTGCTTGCTCTGGTCGGAAAATATGCCGACGAAGCTTTCCCAGCCGGTGTAGTTCTTCATGCTCTCGAATTCGGCGCCGAAGACGTTGGTGGCGTCCTCCAGCCCGATGATCAAGTCGGCGATGTTGCCTTCCATCACCTTCTGCTGCTTCAGCACATCCTCGATGCGGGCGTTCTCGAGGTCGAAATTGGCGTCGCCGATCTTCTTGTCGGTCTTGGCGAGCGTGTCGAGCACCGTGCCGGACTGCTCGATTTTGGTGCGCATGTCCTGCACGACCTGCTTGGTCTTGGCAATTTCGGCATCGAAATTCTGCAATGTCGCCATAGGGGCCTCCCGCTTCGGCATCTGTTTCGTGTCGCGAACCGCCGCGAATATATGTGTGGCATGGGGGGAAGGGAAGGCGGAAGATTAGGAGTTTGCGAAGGATAGCGCCGAAACCCGACACAAAAAACCCGCCTCGGCGGCGGGTCGTTGGCGCAATCAGCACCATGGCCAAACTACTAGCATAACTGCCGTCACAAAGCAACGAATAGCTCCCCGATCGCGGTTCTTCTTGCCGGTTCTTTCCCCTCCTCCTCGCACCGTTCGATGCGCACGCAACGCGGAATAGCACTGGTCAGGCTTGATGCATGTCGCCCAAAAGTGCGCAGCGGTTTTGGGACAACGACACGCATAACAACGAGAACTGAAGCGCGTCGCGTGAAGACGCGACGCGCTTTAGGTGAAGCCGATGAAATCGTTGGGCGCGGCGCGGCCCATTTCTTCTTCCCAGTGGCGGCGGCAGAGCGAGACATAGACATCCTTGCCGATCGCCACCTGTTCGCCCTGTCTCGCCACCTTGCCGTCCGAGCCGAGGCGCACGACCATCGTCGCCTTGCGGCCACAGCGGCAGATGGTGCGCACCTCGCGCAGATCGTCCGATATCGCCAAGAGCGCGCGCGAGCCGGAAAACAGCTTGCCCTGGAAATCGGTGCGCAGGCCGTAGCACATCACCGGGATGTTCAGCCGGTCGGCGATGCGGGCGAGCTGCCACGCCTGCTCCTCCTCGAGGAACTGCGCCTCGTCGACGAAGACGCAATGCACGGTCGTGTGGTCGTGATGCTCGGCGACCCGGGCGAACAGATCGTCGCCGTCGCGGAACATCTCAGCCTCCGTCTCCAGGCCGATGCGCGACGAGATCAGCCCGGTATCGCCCTTGCGGTAATGGCCGGCGACGAACAGCATCGTCGTCATGCCGCGCTCGCGGTAATTGTACGAGGCCTGCAGCAGCATCGTCGTCTTGCCGGCATTCATCGTCGCATAGTGGAAGTACAGCTTGGCCATGCCGCCCTTTTAAGCCGAGTTGTCCCGGCGCGGGGAGGGGGCGTCCTCACATTCCACCGGAAAAGCGGCGAACGTGTCGCTGATCGGCCAGCCCGCGCCGTTGATCGCGATTGTCTTATCGCTTGAAACCGCACCAGAATGGTGTTTGGCTGACGAAACAAGGCGGAGACAAAACCGCAATTTCGCTTCGCCGATAGATCACAATGGGAGAATACATGATGTCGCGTATGAAACTATTCGCCGCCGGCTTCGGTCTGGCGGCATTTCTTTCCGCGGGCGGCGTACTCGCCGCCGAGCCGGAAAGCTGCAAGCCGGTGCGTTTTGCCGATGTCGGCTGGACCGACATCACCGCCACCACCGCTACCGCCAGCGTCATCCTCGAAGCGCTCGGCTACGAACCCGACGTGCAGGTGCTGTCGGTTCCGGTCACCTACACCTCGCTGAAGAACAAGGACGTCGACGTCTTCCTCGGCAATTGGATGCCGACCATGGAAGCCGACATAAAGCCCTATCTCGAAGACAAGTCGGTCGAGACGATCGTGACCAACCTCGAAGGCGCAAAGTATACGCTCGCCGTGCCGCAGCACACCTATGACGCCGGTCTCAAGGATTTCGCTGATATCGCCAAGTTCAAGGACAAGCTCGACAACAAGATTTACGGCATCGAAGCCGGCAATGACGGCAACCGCCTGATCCTCGACATGATCGCCGCCGACAAGTTCGGCCTGAAGGATTTCGAGCTCGTCGAAAGCTCGGAGGCCGGCATGCTGTCGGCGGTGCAGAAGGCGGCCGCATCGGGCGAAGACGTGGTCTTCCTCGGCTGGGAGCCGCATCCGATGAACGCCAACATCAAGATGGCCTATCTGTCGGGCGGCGACGAGGTGTTCGGCCCGAATTTCGGCGGCGCGACCGTCGCCACCAATGTCCGGGCCGGCTACACCACTGAATGCCCGAACGTCGGCGCGCTGCTCAAGAACATGGTGTTCTCGCTCAAGATGGAAAACGAGATCATGGGTGCGATCCTCAATGACGGCGCCGACCCGAAGGCCGCGGCTACCGAATGGCTCAAGGCCAATCCGGACGCGATGACGCCATGGCTCGCCGGTGTGACGACGTTCGACGGCGGCGACGCCGCGGCCGCCGTGAAAACCGCGCTGGGTTCGTAGCAGACTTACACCCTCCCCCTTGTGGGGAGGCGCGGCACGCGCCGCGGTGGGGTGCGTGACCACCCCACCCCGCTCCGCTGCGCGGTTCGACCCACCCCGCCAGGGGAGGGTGAAGAAGAAATGAGGGGACATTTGCCATGGATCCGGTTTCGCAACTGATTTCGAGCTTCAAGATCCCGATCGGGCGGTGGGGCAAGACCTTCTTCGACTTCCTGACCACCAATTTCGAGTGGTTTTTCGACAGTATCGCCGACGGGCTCACCGTCGTTCTCGACGGGCTGGTCGATCTTTTGCTGCTCGTCCCGCCGGTTCTCCTGGTTGCCGCCATAGCCGGGCTTGCCTGGTACCTGCAGAAATCATGGAAGCTGGCGCTTGCCGTCGCGCTCGGCCTCCTGTTCATCGTCAACCAGGATCTCTGGCAGGAAACCGTCGAGACGCTGGTGTTGGTCGTGGGCGCCGCTGCGGCCTCCATGGCCATCGGCGTGCCGATCGGCATCTGGGCGGCGCATAACGAGCGTGGCTACCGCTATCTCCAGCCAATCCTCGACCTTATGCAGACTATGCCGACCTTCGTCTACCTGATCCCGGTGCTCATTCTCTTCGGCCTCGGCATCGCTCCCGGCCTCATCGTCACCGTCATCTTCGCCGCTCCTGCGCCGATCCGCCTGACGCATCTCGGCATCACCTCGGTGCCGAAACCGATGATCGAGGCCGGCGAAGCCTTCGGCGCGACAAAACGCCAGCTCCTGTGGAAGGTAGAGCTGCCGGCGGCGCTGCCGACCATCATGGCGGGGCTGACGCAGTGCATCATGCTCTGCCTCTCCATGGTCGTGATCGCTGCGCTCATCGGCGCCAACGGCCTCGGCAAGCCGGTGGTGCGCGCGCTGAACTCGGTCAACATCCCGCTCGGGCTCGAAGCCGGCCTCGCCATCGTCGTGCTCGCCATCATCCTCGACCGCATCAGCCGCATTGGCACGGGAGCCGCCAAATGAGCGCCGCGGTCGATTTCAAGAATGTCGACATCGTCTTCGGCGCGGCGCGCAAGGAAGCGCTGGCGCTCGTAGACAGCGGCGCGACGCGTCAGGAAATCCTGGAGAAGACCGGCGCCGTGCTCGGCTGCGCCGGCGCCAATTTGACCGTCAACGAGGGCGAGATTTCCGTCCTGATGGGCCTCTCCGGCTCCGGCAAATCGACGCTGCTCCGCGCCGTCAACTTGCTCAACGTGCCGGCGCGCGGCAACGTCATGGTCAAGGACGGCGACCGCATGATCGATGTCGCGGCTTGCGACGCCGCCACGCTGCGCCACATCCGACAGACGCGGGTCGCCATGGTGTTCCAGCAGTTCGGCCTTCTGCCCTGGCGCACCGTCGCGGAAAATGTCGGCTTCGGCCTAGAGCTTTCCGGCGTGCCCGAAGCCGAGCGCAAGGCGCGCGTCGAGCGCCAGTTGAAGCTCGTCGGCCTCGACCAGTGGGCGTCGAAATACGCCCACGAGCTTTCCGGCGGCATGCAGCAGCGCGTCGGGCTGGCGCGCGCGTTTGCCACCGAAGCGCCGATCCTGCTGATGGACGAGCCGTTCTCGGCGCTCGACCCGCTGATCCGGACCAAGCTGCAGGACGAATTGCTGCAGCTTCAGGCCGAGCTGAAGAAGACCATCATCTTCGTCAGCCACGACCTCGAGGAGGCGCTGAAGATCGGCAGCCACATCACCATCATGGAAGGCGGGCGCATCGTGCAAACCGGCGCGCCGGAAGACATCGTGCTGCGCCCCGCCAACGACTATGTCCGCGACTTCATCGCCAATGTGAATCCGCTCTCGGTGCTGACCGCCTGGAACGTGATGCGCGACCGCCGCGACCTCGACCACGGCGAGGACGGCTGGGTGTGGCTCGACCGCCGCAAGACGACGCGTTTCAAGATCGACGAGCACGGGCTGGTGGCGGCGGCCGAGCGCGACGGCAAGCCGGCGTTCTGGGTGTCGTGCGCCGATGTCGAGGCGCAGCCGGAGGAGACGACGCAGGTATTCTGGGCCAATCCCGGCACCTCGCTGAAGACGGTGATGCTGGCCATGCACCGCTCGCAGACCGCACCGGTGGCGCTGTTCGACGACCAGTCGCGCTTCGTCGGCGCCATCGGCGTCAGGGACGTGCTGTCGGCGGTGTTGCGGCGATAGCTGTTTTCTAAACGAAACGGCCCGTATCGTTCCTTCGCGCGCGCCTGTCCTGCCGCACATCTCCCCCACTGGGAGATTGGCTGCCGTCACGGATTTCGCCAATTGCATGGGCACGGACTTGTGAACGGTCGCGCTTCCCGGGAAGGCGGTTTGTGCGCGGCTTAAAATGGACGACCGCTTTTGCCTATGTCAGAATAAAAGCGAAATTCTTGCGCGCAGTTGCCGGTTCCGATGCCTGAGATCGTCACCAAACCCCGCACCAAGACGAAGCCGCAAATCGAACGGCCGAAGCTCTACAAGGTCATCCTCCTCAATGACGATTTCACGCCGCGCGAGTTCGTGGTGACGGTGCTCAAGGGCGAATTCAAGCTGAGCGAAGACCAGGCGCGGCGGGTGATGATCACCGCGCACCAGCGCGGCGTCTGCGTCGTCGCCGTCTTCACCAGGGACGTCGCGGAGACCAAGGCGACACGGGCGACCGATGCCGGCAAGGCCAAGGGCTACCCGCTGATGTTCACGACAGAACCGGAGGAGTAGAGCGGTTTTCCCTTCTCCCCCTGTGGGAGAAGGTGGATTGTCGCGGAGCGACAAGACGGTTGAGGGGTGCTGGACGAGGCGCCGTCGGTGTCAAGCTGGAACACCCCTCATCCGACCGAGCTCCGCTCGGCCATCTTCTCCCACAAGGGGAGAAGGATAAACCGCTTTGCTACCGCCCCTCGCGGTACCACATCGAGCCCAATGCCAGAAGCAGCAGGCCGAGGCCGAGGAACCCGCCGAACAGCGGCACGCGCGAGACGGCCTTCAGCACGCTGTCGTCGGTGGTGCGCAGGCCGATCCAGTCGTTGCCGGCCGCCGCACCCGAGGAGCGGACCGGAACGACCGACGGCAGCGTCACGCCGCCGGTGAGATTGCCAAGGGTCGACGATTGCGCCAGCCGGCGCACGCTGCCGCCGGTGGCCTCGGCCGGCGCCTTCAGCCGGTTCTCGGTGGAGACGACGTCGGTGAATTCCGGCGCATTGACCGGGCCGACATGGGCAAGCGCCTTCAGGTCGCCATTGCCGACCTGATAGAGGCCGATCTCGCTGGTTTCGATGCTGCCCAGGAAGACGCCGGGTTCGGCTCTCTCTAGCTTGACGGTCATCGCCTTGCCGGACGGGGTGATGATCTGCGCCGGGCCGGGATCGTCGCTCATCGTCTGGCGGCGGATTTCCAGCATCATGCCGCGGCCGTCGGCGGTCAGCCGCTCCTCCTCGAGTTCGGGCTCCTTCATCAGCCAATGGGCGATGCGGCGATAGAGCTGGACATGCGGGCCGCCGCCCTCGAAGCCGCGCGCCCACAACCAGCCCTGGTCGGACAGAAACATGCCGACGCGGCCTTCGCCTTTGCGGTCGAGCAGCAGCAGCGGTCGGTTGTCCGCCCCCTTCATCACCGCCTCGCCCTCAGGGTTCTCGACGCCGATGGTGCGGAACCAGCGGCTCCAGTGCGGCGGCTCGGTGGCGGAGCCGTCGAGCCCGCGCGTCACCGGATGGCGCTGGCCGAGCTCGGTGAGGCGCGGATAGAAGGCCTTGTCGACGACTTCGCCGGTCGGCATCGCCGGCAGCGCCGACATCAAAGGCGTGCGGGCGATGGAGCTTTCGCCGGCATATTCAGGCCCTGCCGCGATCAGCAGCGCGCCGCCCTTTTCGACATATTCGGCGATGTAGTCGTAGTAGAGGATCGGCAGCACGTCGCGATGCTGATAGCGGTCGAAGATGATCAGGTCGAAATCCTTGATCTTCTCGACGAACAGCTCGCGCGTCGGGAAGGCGATCAGCGACAGTTCGTTGATCGGCGTGCCGTCCTGCTTTTCCGGCGGCCGCAGAATGGTGAAGTGGACCAGATCGACCGAGGCGTCGGATTTCAGAAGGTTGCGCCAGGTGCGCTCACCAGCATGCGGCTCACCGGAAACAAGCAGCACGCGCAAATTCTCGCGGATGCCGTCGATCAGCGCGATGGCGCGGTTGTTGGTGTCGGTGAGTTCGTCGGGCTCGGGGTCGATGGCGAGTTCGACGATGTTGCGGCCGGCGCCGGGAATGGTCACCTGCAGCGGCATGGCCTGGCCGATGGTGGCGCGCTCGACCGAAACCTGCTCCCCATTGACCGACACGCGCACGTCGACCGAGCCGGCCTCGTTGTTGGTGCCGATGACGCGATAGGTCATTTCGAGCGGCTTGCCGACCAGACCGAAGCGCGGCGCATTCTCGAAGCGGATGCGGCGATCCTTTTCCTGGTCGTTGCCGGTGATCAGCGCGTGCAGCGGGGCGTTGAAGTCGGGCGTGCCGCCGGGGGCGTCATGCACCTCGCCATCGGTGATCATGATGGCGCCGCCGATGCGCGAAGGCGGCACGTCGCGGAAAGCGCTTTCAAGCGCGCCGAAAAGCCGCGTCTCGGTGCGCTCCTCGGCGGCTTCCGACTTGCCGGCCTCGACGACGCGGACGTCGAACTGCTTGAAGCGGCCAAGACGCTGCTGAAGCCCGGCCAGCGCCTCGTCTGTTTGCTTGGTGCGCTCGCCAATGTCCTGGCTCTGGCTGCGGTCGACGACGACGGCGACGACGCTTTTCAGCGCCTCACGCTCTTCGTCGAGCAACACCGGGTTGAGCAGGGCCGCACCCAGCGCCAGCAGGGCGGCAAAACGGAAGACCGCGCCGCGCTGGCGAAACCAAAAACCGACCAATGCCAGCAGCAACAGCGGCGCCAGCACCAGGCCAAGCAGCGGCCAGGAGATGAGCGGTTCGAAGGCGAGCGACAAGTTCATGGCTTACTGCCCCAGCCGCTCGAGCAGCACCGGCACATGCACCTGATCGGATTTGTAGTTGCCGGTCAACATGTACATCATGATGTTGACGCCTGCGCGCAGCGCATAAATGCGCTGCATCGGGTCCGACGGCACGGTCGGCAAAAGCGGGTCGCCATTCTCGTCGACCGCCCAGGCGCCGGCGAAATCATTGGCGGTGATCATGATCGGCGAGACGCCGTCGCCGGTGCGTACCGGGCGGTTCTCGGTGTTGCTGGCTTCGAGCGACGCCGCGACCCAGAGCGGTCCGCCGGCGAAACGTCCGGGAAACTCAGGCAGGATGTAGAAGGATTTGGTCAGCACATGGTCCGACGGCACCGGCTCCAGCGCCGGCACGTTGAGGTTGCCGAGGATGTCGCGCAGCCGCTCCGTCGCCGGGCTGGCCGAATCCGCGCCGATGCCGGTGGCGAACTGGTCGCGCGTGTCGAACAGCACCGTGCCGCCCTGCTGCATATAGGCGTCGACGCGTGCGATCGCGGCCTGGCTCGGCATCGGCGCGGCAGGATCGATCGGCCAGTAGATCAGCGGATAGAAGGCAAGCTGGTCCTTCGAGATATCGACGCTGGCCGGCGCCCCCGGCTCGAGCGCGGTCTTCTCGATCAGGAAGCGGGTCAGGCCCTCCAGCCCGGCCTGGCTGATCGAATCGACGCTCCGTTCGCCGGTCTGCACATAGGCGATCCGGGTCTTCGAAATGTCCTCGATCGCCCGTTCGTCGCCAGGTTTGGCATCGTCGGCGCGGGCGATGTCGGTGTGGCCGACCAGGGCGCCGAGCGCGATCAGCAGGGCGGCGGCGGTTGCGGCAGCGCCGGCGCGGCGCGGCCGGCGCGAGAACAGGCCGCCCATCCAGAACACCGCCAGCGTATCGAGCACCATCAGCAACAGGGCTGCCGCAACCAGCGGGCCCTTCAAATTGTGCGATTCGTCGAAAGCATACTGGATGGTGGTGACCGGCACGGTGATCTGAGGACGGACCAGCGGTGCGAAGCTGCTTTCAGCATTGAGCAGATTGTGGGCGAGGACGCCGGTTTCGGAGCCGTACAGGCCGGGCGGGTTGTCGAACGTCACCGGCAGCGGGCCGGCACCCGGCACCAGCGGCCGTGCATCCGGCGTCGGCGGCACCAGCGTGCCGTCGGCTGATATCATGCGGTAGGGCGCCAGCGAGGTGGCGGCGGCCTCGGCATTGGCAGCCGCCGCGCCCTGGTTGCGCGACAATTGCACGATGCGGCGCAGCATCTCGACGAAGCTGCCGGAGATCGGCAGGTTCGACCAGGTCGCCTCCGGCGTAACATGGAACAGGACGAGCGTGCCTTTGCCCTTCTTCATCCCGGTCACCAGCGGCGTGCCGTCGGCAAGCGTGGCCCAGGTGCGCTCGACGATATCGGGCGTCGGCTCGGCCAGCACCTGCCTGGTGACGGTGACCTCGGCGGGCGGAGCGAGATCGGCGAAGGGACCGGTCTTTGTGAAATCTGTGACCGGCTGCGGCGTCGTCCACGACAGCGCGCCGCCGAGCGAACGCTCGCCGGTGCGCAGCCTGACCGGCAGCAGGTCATCGTCATTGCCGGCGGCGACCAGCCGCGAGCCGGCGAACCGCACCAGCGTGCCGCCATTGTCGACCCAGTCGACCAGCCTTTGCCGCACCTGCTCCGGAATGGTGCCGACATCGGCCATGACGACCATCGCCGGCTTCTGGTCGAGGAGTTGCGGGATGGCATCGGCAAGGTCGGCGCTCGACGGCTCGGTCAGATCGGCGAAGGGCTGCAGCGCGCGGCGGATGTAGTACAGCGGCGACAAAAGCGGCTGCGCCTGGTCGGCCTCGGCCTGCGACAGCAGCCCGACGCGGCGACGCTTGGAATTCTCGTCGAGCACGCGGACGACGCCGGCCTGCCGCTGGCCGTCGAGCGCGATCGAGGCGAAGTCGTTGCGCAGTTCGAACGGCACCGCCATGGTGCCGGTGGCGGTGGATTCGCCCGGTGAGAAGGTCAGCGTGGCGTCGGCGATGCGGCGGCCCTTGTCGTCGAAGGCGCCGGCGGTCACCTGAGCCGGCGCCGGATCGCCCGGCGCGCGGATGGCGGTCAGCTCGAAGCCGTCCACCTGGTTGTCGGCGCCGGTCAGGCCGATCAAGCCAGCCCGGTCGGAGGCGGCCCAGACGACACGGGCGGCGTTCTTCGACAAAAGCGTGTTGAAGGCGGCCTCGTCGCCTTCCGCCGCCAGACCGTCGGCGAGCACGGCAACGCTGGCGCCCGGCAAGGTCTCCAGGGTTGCCGCGACGCGGGCGTAGACGGCAGGGCGGTCGGTCGGGATCGGCCGCGGCTTTGCCGCGCGCAGCCGGTCGAGCGCGGTGGCGGCGTCGAAGGGACCGATCTCGGCATTCGGCTTCTCGGCGGTGAAGGCGATGATGACGGGCACGTCGTTGGAGCTGGCATCGGTGATCAGCCGTTCGGCAGTGGCGACGCGCTGGCCCCAGTCGGCGGCACTTGCCCAGTCATTGTCGATGACCAGCGCAAGAGCGGCGCCCTCGGCCGGCAGTCTTTCACGCGGGTTGAAGACAGGTTCGGCAAGCGCCGCAACGATGAGGGCCGCCATCAGCAGCCTGAGCAGCGTCAGCCACCACGGGCTCTGTTGCGGCGTCTCCTCGCGCTTCAGCACGCGGGCCAGGATCTTCAGCGGCGGGAAGACCTCGGTCTGCGGCTTGGGCGGGGTGAACCGCAACAGCCACCAGATCACCGGCAGCGCCAGAAGGCCCCACAGCACCATCGGTGCCCCGAAGGATAGCGGCAGCCAGCTCACGCGC
Source organism: Mesorhizobium delmotii (assembly GCF_900149755.1). Classification (NCBI taxonomy): domain Bacteria; kingdom Pseudomonadati; phylum Pseudomonadota; class Alphaproteobacteria; order Hyphomicrobiales; family Phyllobacteriaceae; genus Mesorhizobium; species Mesorhizobium delmotii. Next base: position 76,025 of record NZ_FUIG01000035.1, read on the forward strand.
GGATCCTCCCGGCTGAGCTGCCATCGACGGTCATCGCCATGTGGACTCGCACCAGCGCATCGGAGGCAAGGCGGTCGGTGTGGTTAACGGTGAAGCTCCATCCGAGCCGCTTGCACCAGTCGGTCAGTTCCTGACGCCGGGCGATGTAAAGCAGTCGGTATTCATCGCCCAGCGTTTCGGCACGGCCGGCAGTCAGCTTGTCGCCGGTCTCGGGATCGGTGAACTCGGTGCGGCCGGCATAGGGGAATCTCTCCTCGGCCGGGTCGGCGACCTCGATCAGATGGGCACGCACGCCGTGGCGGGCGAGCACGTCGAGCCAGGCGATGGTGTCCTCGACCGGATCGAGGAAGTCGCTGACGATGACGATGTCGCAGAAGCGGCGAATAGCGGATAGGTCGGGCTTCACCGGCAATTCGCCGGCATGGGTGAGTTGCGCCGCGATGCGCTCGGCGCCGTTGCGGGCGGTGAACGGATCGGTCAGCCCGGGCCAGGCGATGCGCTCGCCGCTGCGCGACAGAAGCTCGGCCATGGCCAGCGCCAGCACCAGCGCGCGGGATTCCTTCGAGACGGTGGCTCCTGTCGATTTGTAGAGCATGGAGGGCGAGGGGTCGGCCCACAGCCACACCGTATGAGCGGCTTCCCATTCGCGGTCGCGCACATAGATGTGGTCGTCGCGGGCCGAGCGGCGCCAGTCGATACGCGAGGAATCGCCTTCGACATAGGGCCGGAACTGCCAGAAATTCTCGCCGATGCCGCGCTTGCGGCGGCCGTGCCAGCCGGCGATCACCGTGTTGACGATGCGGCGCGCCTCGACCAGCAGGTCCGGCACCAGCGACGCCCGCAACCGGCCGCGGGCGAGCGCGTCACGCGTCGCCGCCGGTGCCTGGGCCTCGCCTATACGCGCCATCAGATGCCTTTTGCCAGTTTCGCCACCACGTCGCGCACGGTCGTGCCCTCGGCACGGGCGGCAAAGGTCAGCGCCATGCGGTGCTGCAGCACCGGCTCGGCCAGCGCTCTGATATCGTCGATCGAGGGCGCCAGCCGTCCATCATAGAGGGCGCGGGCGCGGGCGCATAGCGTCAGCGACTGGCTGGCGCGCGGCCCCGGGCCCCAGGCGACGTGCTTGTCAGTCTCGGCATTGCCCTGGCCGGGGCGCGCCGAGCGCACCAGCTGGAGGATCGCCTCGACGACGCTTTCCGGCACCGGCATGCGGCGAATGAGGGTCTGGATCTCCTTCAGCCGCGCCGGCTGCAGCACGTTCTGCGCCTTGGCGTCCTCGATACCGGTGGTCTCCAGAAGGATGCGGCGCTCCGCCTCGATTTCCGGATAGAGGATGTCGACCTGCATCAGGAAACGGTCGAGCTGCGCCTCGGGCAGCGGATAGGTGCCCTCCTGCTCCAGCGGGTTCTGCGTCGCCAGCACGTGGAAGGGCGCCGGCAGGTCGTGGCGGACGCCGGCAATGGTGACGTGGTATTCCTGCATCGACTGCAGCAGCGCCGACTGGGTGCGCGGCGAGGCGCGGTTGATCTCGTCGGCCATCAGCAGCTGCGCGAAGATCGGCCCGGAGATGAAGCGGAAGGAGCGCTTGCCGAATTCGTCCTGCTCCATCACCTCGGAGCCGAGAATATCGGACGGCATCAGGTCGGGCGTGAACTGGATGCGGCGGGAATCGAGGCCGAGCACGATGCCCAGCGTTTCGACCAGCTTGGTCTTGGCGAGGCCGGGCACGCCGACCAGCAGCGCATGACCGCCGGCCAACAGCGCCACCAACGTGCGTTCGACGACGCTTTCCTGGCCGAAGATGACGCGGCCGACGCCCTCGCGAACCCTGGAAATGTCGGCCAGCGCCGTCTCGGCCTGGGCGATCATGTCCTTTTCGCTGATCGGGCTTTCCTTGATCATCACGCTCATGCAGCATCGATCCTTCTCGTTGGAAATACCGGCTTGCACCTAAGACGCCACAGAGTGCCGCGATTCGGCCTCGAGTGGCGCCTGTCTTTGAACTTAAATCACTGACTTATGCTGACAAGCGGAACAACAGTGACTATTTCGTGACCATGACAGAACGCGCCGAAGATCGTGAAGGAAGTTTGACGACCGCGACCGAGGCGCGCGGACTGGAGGCGCTGATCTCGCGTGCCGCCCGCGCGGGCAAGGGGCCGGCCCCAGTAGAGCGCTGGAACCCGGCTTTTTGCGGCGATCTCGACATGGAGATCAGACAGGACGGCACCTGGTTCTACCAGGGCACGCCGATCGGCCGCATGCCGCTGGTGCAACTGTTTTCCTCCGTGCTGCGCAAGGACGAAGACGGCAAGACCTATCTGGTGACGCCGGTGGAAAGGGTCGGCATCCGCGTCGTCGATGCGCCTTTCATCGCCGTCGAGATGGATGTTTGCGGCACCGGCGATGGCCAAGTCGTCACCTTTCGCACCAATGTCGGAGATGTGGTCGAGGCCGGGCCGGAGCATCCGCTGCGCTTCGTCGACGAGGACGCGACCGGCGGCCTGAAACCCTATGTGCTGGTGCGCGGACGGCTGGAGGCGCTGGTGGCGCGGCCGGTGATGTATGAACTGGTCGAGCATGGCGAGGATATCGAGGTCGGCGGTCGAAGGATGTTTGCCGTCCGCTCGAAGGGCGCGGTTTATCCGATAATGCCGGCCGAAAAACTGCAGCGGCTGAGCGCATGAGAGGGCAGCGCCAAATGGACCGGGGCATGATGGACCAGGTGACGCTATGGACCAAGTGACGCCGGCGCCGTTTTCCGCCGCGGATTTTCGCGCTCGCGTCGCGGCACAGCCGCTGGCGCATGCCGCCGACGATTATGGCGACCATCGCTTCAACCCCGGCCATCCGCGTTTGAAGCTCGCAAAGGCGCTGCGCGATGCCGCGGTGCTGATCCCGGTGGTCGATCACGGACGCGACGCCACGGTTCTACTGACCAAGCGGGCGGAAAAGCTCCGCAACCATTCGGGGCAGGTGGCCTTTCCCGGCGGCACGATCGACCCGAGCGATGCGAGCCCGGAGGCGGCGGCCTTGCGCGAGACATTCGAGGAGATCGGTCTCGGCCGGGACCGCATCGAGATCATCGGCCGCATGCCCGATTATGTCTCCGGCAGCGGCTACCGGATCGCCCCGGTGCTGGCAATAGTGCGGCCGGGTTTTTCACTGACGCTGAATTCCCAGGAGGTCGACGCCGCCTTCGAAGTTCCGCTGCGCTTCCTGATGGACCCGGCCAACCACGGCCGCGACAGCCGCATGTGGAACGACCTCGAATGGGTCTTCTACGAAATGCCCTATGGCGGCCAGCGGATCTGGGGGGTCACCGCCGGCATCATCCGCACGCTCTACGAAAGGCTCTATACGTGAGCGGCCGGATGTCGCTCGCGGGCAAGGCCGACTGGCTCGGCGAACGGCACCTGCAGCGCCTGCTGGCGGCGCTGGCGGCTGGCGGCGAGGAGGCGCGTGTCGCCGGCGGTGCGGTGCGCAATGCGCTCATCGGCCAGCCGGTCGCCGACGTCGATATCGCCACCACGACCGTGCCTGATGAAACCATCCGCCGCGCCGAGGCGGCGGGCTTCAAGGCCGTGCCGACCGGCATCGAGCACGGCACCATCACGATTGTCGCCGGCGGGAAGCCGTTCGAGGTGACCACGCTGCGTGCCGACATCGAGACCGACGGACGGCGGGCCAAGGTGTCGTTCGGACGAGATTGGAAGGCCGACGCGGAACGGCGCGATTTCACCATCAACGCGCTCTATGCCGAGGCCGACGGGACGATCGTCGACCTGGTCGGCGGCGTCGCCGACCTCGAGGCGCGCCGGCTGCGCTTCATCGGCGATCCGGAGGCGCGCATCCGCGAGGATTATCTGCGCATCCTGCGCTTTTTCCGCTTCTTCGCCTGGTATGGCGACGGCCGGCCGGATGCCGAAGGGCTGAAGGCCTGCGCCCGGCTCAAGGAGGGGCTCGGCCAACTCTCGGTCGAGCGCGTCTGGTCCGAGCTGAAGAAGCTGCTGTCGGCCCCCGATCCATCGCGCGCTTTGCTGTGGATGCGCCAGGCCAGCGTGCTCACCAGCGTTCTGCCGGAGAGCGAGAAATGGGGCATCGATGCGATCCATGCGCTGACCAGGGCCGAGAAGGATCTAGGCTGGACGCCGGATCCGCTGCTCAGGCTGGAAGCGATCGTGCCGCCGGACGCCGCGCGGATGAAGATGCTCGCTGACCGGCTGAGATTCTCCATCAGCGATGCCGGCCGTCTGAGGCAGTGGGCGCTGACAGCGCCTGTCGAACCGAAGACGACCGAAGCCGAACTAGCAAAACGGCTCTATCGTGGCGATCATCAGGGCGTTGTCGATCGCTTGCGGCTGTCGCTCGCTTCCGCTCGAGCCCGCGCCGTCGAGGACAATGACGCGCTGCTCGAAGCCGGCGGCTTCTCGCGCCTGCTGGCCTTCACCGGAAAGTGGAAAAAGCCCGATTTTCCGCTCAAGGGCGCCGATCTGACGACGCTTGGCGCGTCGCCCGGACCGAAACTCGGCGCAACCTTGAAGAACCTCGAAAACGAGTGGATCGAGTCCGGCTTTGCGCTGGATCGCGGCGCGCTCCTCAAGCGCGCCGCAGAAGCACTCGAAAGTTAGAGACCGTTTGGAAACTCTACTCTGGCGGCCATCTGATGGCGTTTTCTGCGCTTCCGGCCTT
>NZ_FUIG01000035.1:80726-113771 GCF_900149755.1 Mesorhizobium delmotii
GTTTCCCGGAAAGGATCATGCGCACATGCAAAGTGTTAGAGCGTCCTTTGCGCGTCCAATTGGACGCGCAGCGCTCTAATGTCCGCTGCGCTCCGGTTCTCGAAACCACCACCATATGGCTCGCCAGAGCGAATTTCGAAAACAGTCTCTTAGGCAATCAGGCCGCGTCGCGGGGCTTTTCGATGCGCGAACGGATGGCTTCGATCATCGTCTCGCGGATGATCGTCTCGCCATGCGTCTCACGCATGTGCTCGACCGCACGACGCATGATCTCGGCTTCCTCTTCGGCACGCGTATGCCAGTCGCAACCCGGAACGAGCGAGCCGCAGTGGAATTCTTTCATCGGATTTCTCCCTTTTCCTCCCCGGAGCGCCGCCCATTTGCTTGAACGCGGAAGCTCCAGCACCTTTGATCGACGCATGATCCCTGTCTGAAACCGGGTGTCGGTATTCGGGTCATGCGCTGGCCGAGCAAGCATAACACGGTCGAATGGTTTTGGTTGCCGCAAAGACCGAAAAGGCGGAGCATCGCTGCTCCGCCCGCTTACGCTACCCCGGAGGCAAGACCTCGTCTTGCTCCAGCGGGCAGGCCATCACTTCATGATCCTGACTGCCTCTGCAATTTTGTGCTTGCCGCTCATATCCCAGGAAACGCGGACCTTTTCGCCGGCCTTCAGGCCAGGATTCTTGAAGGCCTTGGGCAGCGTAAAGGTAGATCCGTTATCCAGAACAAGGCTCATGGCCGTTCCATCATAGGTCTTGACCGTGCCCGTGGTGTGCTTGACCGCTGCGAAGGCAGCGCCACCAGAGGCAAGAACGGCAGCAGCCGCAACCGACATAATAAGCTTGCGCATGGCATGCTCTCCTGGAAAATGAGGGCACCATTTTGGGAAGGTGCCCCACTCAATCATGGGCCGTCCGGTCGCGTCGGGTCGCGGTTCTAGGGAGGACGAACCGCCGGCGTTTCCCGGCCCGGAACGAAAAATAGTCCTGTTTTTTCAAGTGGATATTAGACGAAAAAGATATTCTGCGCGCCACATTCGCCGCCAAAATCAAACGATTTGGACCTCATTGCGGCTCACGTCCGACTCACCGAGATTTTACGGCCATTTCACTTCCGGCGGCAGGCTGGACAGGATCGAGGCGACGTTGCCGCCGGTCTTCAGTCCGAAGATGGTGCCGCGATCGTGAAGCAAGTTGAATTCGACATAGCGGCCGCGGCGAATGAGCTGTTCTTCACGGTCGCCGTCGGTCCAGTTGTCGTTGAAATTGGCCCGCACCAGATGTCCGTAGACGACGAGAAAAGATCGCCCGACATCCTGGACGAAGTTGAAATCGGCGTTCCAGCCGCCTTTGTCCTCACCCGAATGCAGCCAATCGAAGAAGATGCCGCCGGTGCCGCGCGGTTCGTTGCGGTGCGGCAGGTAGAAATACTCGTCGCACCAGGCCTTGAATTTCGCGTGGTCGGCGACGCCGGCATGCATCTCGCAGGCGAATCGCATGGCCCGGTGGAAGGCAATCGTGTCCGGGTCGTCCTGTGTGCGGCGACGGTCGAGCACCGGCGTCAGGTCGGCGCCGCCGCCGAACCACTGGCGCGAGGTGACGACCATGCGCGTGTTCATGTGCACAGCCGGCACGTTGGGGTTCCACGGATGGGCGATCAGCGAAATGCCGCTCGCCCAGAAGCGCGGGTCTTCCTCGGCGCCCGGCATCTGCTTCCTGAACTCCGGCGAAAACTCGCCATAGACGGTGGAGGTGTGGACGCCGACCTTCTCGAAGACGCGGCCACGCATCATCGACATGATGCCGCCGCCGCCCTTGCCGGCGTCGCGCTCCCACGGCGTCTTTTCGAAGCGGCCGGGCGACCATGAGGCCTGCGGCCCCTGCAGGTCCTGTTCGATCTGCTCGAAGGCGGCGCAGATGCGCTCGCGCAACGTCTCGAACCACAGCCGCGCCTTCCTCTTCTTCTGTTCGATGTCGGCCGGCAGCCCCGCCGCTATTTCGGGTCGTTGCAAATGCTGTCTCCGGTTGTGGGGCGCGTACCCCGACAAATGACTCGTCTTTTCCGGCCGCGATCCCTAATCTCTTAGGTGCAAGGGTCAAGTGTGAATGGAGTTCTTTCGTGCGCACCCCGGCAAGACCGCCGCTGGATGGCCTGAAGAAGAGGCTCGACCGTTCGCGCGCCGAGCGCGAGCGTATGCCGCGCGACGGGTTCCTGCGCGAGACCTTCGTCCTGCCGCGCTCCGATGCGCGGCTTAAGGCGAAGGAGTGGTTCGAGCGCTTTCCCAAGCAGGCCTACTGGACCGAGATCGAAAGCTGGTTCGAGCGGCCGGGCGACGTCATCGAATTCACCATCAGGCGATTGCCCGCGGCGGATTAGCGAGCGACCAACAGCCGCCTTGCGCCCGGGCCTTGGGCGCTCAATCGGTCTTCCTTGTTGCGCAGCGGGCATTTGTCGATCGACATGCAGCCGCAGCCGATGCAGTCGGTCAGCCCGTCGCGCAGCTTCTTCAGCTGGGCAATCTTGCGATCGAGCTGGTCGCGCCAGGCCGTTGAAAGCAGGTTCCAGTCCTCGCGCGTCGGCGTGCGGCCGTCAGGCAGCGATTCCAGTGCGGCGCCTATCTCGGCCAGCGAGATGCCGACCTCTTGCGCGATCCTGATGATCGCCACACGTCGCAGCACGTCGCGGCCGTAGCGTCGCTGATTGCCTGATGTGCGGTGGCTGCGGATCAGTCCGCGCGCCTCGTAGAAATGCAGCGCCGATACCGCCACCCCGCTCCGCGTGGCCACCTGGCCGACCGTCAGTTCCGTCACCGCCATTCGAATTTTCCGCTTGACCTCAAGTTAAGTTGAGCTTGTAACGAAGAAACCCTTGACATGCAAACCGCAGGAGAAGGCGATGTGCGCCTGGGTGAGAATGACAAGAGAGGGTGCGGTCATTGGCCAGAAAGCGGCCGTGTTCGCTGCGCCCACTGACGGTCTGCGAATGCTATCCGAGCTGCCGGATCGCCTCGCCGGCCACCATGGCGACGGAAAGCGCGACGTTGATGCTGCGCGTGCCCGAGTGCATCGGGATGATCAGTCGCGCATCCGCCGCCTCGTGGACAGGATCCGGCACGCCTGCGGATTCGCGGCCGAACAAAAGAATGTCGGCGTCGGCGAAGACGAAATCCGTATAGGCGGTCGCGGCTCTGGTCGACAGCAGCACCAGCCGCCGCGCTTCGGCTCTGCGCCAGTTCTCGAAGGCGTGCCAGTCGACATGCCGGGTCAGCGCCGCCATTTCGAGATAGTCCATGCCGGCCCGTTTCAGCGACCGATCGGAGAGCGGGAAGCCGGCCGGTTCGATGATGTCGACGCCAAGACCGAGGCAAGCGGCGAAGCGCAGGATTGTCCCGGTGTTGCCGGCGATATCCGGCTGGTAGAGCGCGATGCGGAGACGGTTGTTCATTTCCGCATCCTGCTAATAAGTGGCAGATCGGCCACAGCAGGTTCGCGGTTTTGGAAATTGCTGGACTGGCGGGTGGTCATTTTCTGCGAAGTCGGCTATACGCCGGGCATTGTCAACCCGAACCGATGGAGGGGTAATTCATGATGATCATGCACATCCAGCGCCCCTCATGTGGGCTTACCAGCCTGCCGGCGGTTTCGGTACGACGATTCTCCTGACTTTTTAGACTTCGATCGCACCGATTCTTAGCCGAAACCCTTTTTTCGGCCTTCGAAGGAATCCTGCGATGTTTTTCAAGCTGTCGAAGGGGCTGAACGCCCCACCTGAACACGCCGCTGTTCAATCCCCGCCTTTCGCCGGCCATTCGCCCGCGAACAGGCCTGACTTTTTTCCGTATTTTCACATGGAGGACGGACCGATGTTCGATCCCTGCAAAATTCCCGGTTCAAGAAGCCTGCACGAGCGCAGGATGGCGACATGGGCGCTTTTGATCGGCGAAACCTATTCGTCTGCGGCTCACGCCGAGACCCGCCGGCGCCCGCATCGCGGCATGCTGCCGGACGTCGATTTCTCGCGCGCGGTTCCCGACCGCAGCCGGCCATCGCTGGTGCGCCGGATCATCAGGCTGATCCGCCCTGGCGCAAAAACAGGCGCGAAAATCCGGGTTGTCGACACAGCGCTGTCAGGATCGGCGAACGAGCCTGTCGGCGAAAAGCCCGCGACGTCCTATATTGCGCGAAGCAGGACCGGCGGCCCGGGTGATTCCGGGACAGCTGTCTTTGCCGCCACACGATCCCTTGACGCTACCCAGGACGCTACGCGCTCCAAGGATGCCACGCGCTCCGCGCCGCGTGAGCGAAAACAAGCACATGAGTACCAAGACAATGTTCCGCTGGTTTGAAACAAGGCTCGATCCGTTCCCTGCCGAGGAGCCGGTCGAGCCGCCGAAGACGCTGATCGCCTTCTGCATGCACTATACGCGCGGCGCTTGGCCCTACATCGCTGTCGATGCGATGCTGGTGACGGCTATCGCCCTTGCCGAGGTTTGGATGTTCGGCTTCATGGGCCGGATCGTCGACTGGCTGTCGGCGCAGAACCGCGAGACGTTCCTGCAGACCGAGGGCTGGAAGCTCGCCGGCATGGCTTTCATCGTGGTGTTCGCCCTGCCGGCGACGGTCTGGTTCCATGCGCTCCTCAACCAGCAGACGCTGATGGGCAACTATCCGATGCGTATCCGCTGGCAGGTGCATCGCTACCTGCTCAAGCAGTCGATGGCGTTCTATCAGGACGAGTTCGCCGGGCGCATCGCGACCAAGTTGATGCAGACCGCGCTCGCCGTGCGCGAATGCGTCATCAAGCTCATCGACGTGCTCAACTATGTCGTGGTCTACTTCCTCGGCATGCTGTTCATCGTCGGCTCGGCCGACTGGCGGCTGGCGGCACCGCTTGCCGTCTGGCTGGCCGGCTATGTCTTGCTCTTGCGCTATTTCATCCCGCGATTGGGCAAGGTCGGCGAGGAGCAGGCCAACGCGCGCTCGACCATGACCGGCCGCGTCGTCGACAGCTACTCCAACATCCAGACGGTCAAGCTGTTCTCGCATGCGCGGCGCGAGGCGTCCTTCGCCCGGGAAGGCATGGCCGGCTTTCTCGATACGGTCTACCGGTCGATGCGGCTGGTGACGCAGCTCTACGGCCTGCTCTACGTCCTGAACTCACTGCTGTTGTTTTCGGTCACCGCGATCTCGCTGTGGCTGTGGCTCGGCCAGGTAGTGACGATCGGCGCTGTCGCTCTGGTCATCGGCCTCGTTCTTCGGCTCTGGGGCATGTCGCAATGGATCATGTGGGAGATGTCCACCCTGTTCGAGAATATCGGCACGGTGCAGGACGGCATCAGCTCGATCTCGCTGCCGCGCGTCGTCGAAGACAGGCCTGGCGCCAAGGACATTGTCGTAACCAAGGGCGAGATCCGTTTCGAGGACATCCGCTTCCACTACGGCAAGCAGAAGGGTGTGATCGAGAGCCTGTCGCTGACGGTAAAGCCGGGCGAAAAGGTCGGCATCGTCGGCCGGTCGGGCGCCGGCAAGTCGACGCTGGTCAACCTTCTGTTGCGCTTCTACGACCTTGAGAGCGGCAAGATCGTGATCGACGGCCAGGAAATCGCGGCGGTGACGCAGGATTCGCTGCGCGCCCAGATCGGCATGGTCACGCAGGACACCTCGCTGCTGCATCGTTCGGTGCGCGAGAATATCCTCTACGGCCGGCCGGACGCCAGCAATGAGATGCTGGTCGAGGCGGCACGCCGCGCCGAGGCGCTTGACTTCATATCCAGGCTTTCGGACGCCAGTGGCCGCACGGGCTTCGATGCGCATGTCGGCGATCGCGGCGTCAAATTGTCCGGCGGCCAGCGGCAACGCATCGCCATTGCCCGTGTTATGCTGAAGGACGCGCCGATCCTCATCCTCGACGAGGCGACGTCTGCGCTTGATTCCGAGGCCGAGGCCGCCATCCAGGAGAACCTCTACAAGCTCATGCAAGGCAAGACCGTCATCGCCATCGCGCACCGGCTCTCGACCATCGCGGCGATGGACCGGCTCGTCGTCATGGACAAGGGCCGCATCATCGAGGAAGGTTCGCATGAGGAACTCGTCGCCAGCGGCGGGCTCTATGCGCAGCTTTGGCAGCGCCAATCGGGCGGCTTCCTGCTCGACGACGGTGCTGCCGCCAACGATGCCATCGCTAGGGGTCAAGCAGCAGAATGATGGGCAGCAGAATGATGGCCGCTGAATGATGATTGCCGTCTATCGCTGGTTCGAGAACTGGGTCTATCCGTTCAGGGAGCCCGCGGGGCTTCGGCCACCGGTCAGCGTCAGCGGTTTCCTCTGGCACTATGTCGGCCAGGCGAAGGTCGCCTTCTTCGCCATGCTGGTCATCGGCGGCATTGCGCCGCTGGTCGAGGCCGGACTGTTCTACTTCGTCGGCAGGCTGGTCGATATTCTCGACCAACTCCCCGGCGAGCGCAGCTGGGATGCGCTTTGGACTGCCGCCGGTCCCGAACTTGTATTCATGGCCGCCGTGGTGCTGGTCGTCCGCACCATCGTCGTCGGCCTGGCGGCGCTGGTCGACGAGCAGACGATCACCCCCGGCTTCTACAATCTGGTGCGCTGGCAGGCGCATCGCCATGTCTCGCGCCAGTCCTACGCCTTCTTCCAGAACGATTTCGCCGGCCGCATCGCGACCAAGGTTTGGCAGGCGGGGCAGGCGACCGGCGATTTGATGGAAAGCTTCATCGCAGTCGTCTGGTTCATGGTCGTCTACACGGTGACGACGCTGGTGCTGGTCGCCGGCCTCGATTTGCGGCTGGCGGTGCTGGTGGTGATCTGGATCACCGCCTTCGGCTGGCTGGCCAACCGCTATCTGCCGGCGATCCGCAAGCATGCCGAGGCAACCGCCGAGGCTGGTTCGATGATCACCGGCCGCATCGTCGATTCCTATTCGAACGTGCAGACGCTGAAGCTGTTCTCGGCCGACGGCGACGACCGTTACATCAGGAGCGGCTTCGATATCTATCTCGACGCGCTGCGCCCGTTCACCCGCCGGCTGACCGGCGTGCGCATGGCGCTGACGACGCTGTCGGGGATCATGATCACCGTGATCGCCTGTTTTGCCGTCTATCTCTGGGTCGAAGGCTCGATTACGGTCGGCGCCGTCGCCTTCACGCTGTCCCTGGTGTTGCGGCTCAACATGCTGCTCGGACGGCTGATGATGCAGCTCAACGGCATCCTGCGGAACCTCGGCGTGCTGGAAAATTCCAAGGCGCTGATCTCGCAGCCGCTCGGCCTGACCGACGCTCCCGACGCCAGGGAGCTTGTCGTGACCGGCGGCCGCATCGACGTGAAACAGGTCGAGTTCCACTATGGCAAAGGATTCGGCGTGCTCAACGGCATCGACCTTGTCGTGCGGCCGGGTGAGAAGGTCGGACTGGTCGGGCCGTCCGGCGCCGGCAAGACGACGCTGGCCAATCTGATCCTGCGCCTCTACGACCTCGAGGCCGGCAAGATCACCATCGACGGCCAGGATGTTTCAAAGGTGACGCAGGATTCGCTGCGCGCCAATATCGGCGTCGTCAGCCAGGATACCGCGCTTTTCCACCGTTCCTTGCGCGACAACATCAAGCTCGGCATGCCGGACGCGACCGACGCCGAGGTGGTCGCGGCCGCGAAGAAGGCCGAGGCGCACGACTTCATCCTCGACTTGCGCGACAATCGTGATCGCCAGGGCTACGAGGCCTTTGTCGGCGAGCGCGGCGTGAAATTGTCTGGCGGCCAGCGCCAGCGCGTGGCGATCGCCCGCGTCTTCCTCAAGGACGCGCCGATCCTGATACTCGACGAGGCGACGTCGGCGCTCGATTCCGATATCGAAGCGGCCATCCAGGAAAATCTGGCGAGGCTGATGGAGAACAAGACGGTCATCGCCATCGCGCACCGGCTGTCGACCATCGCGGCGCTCGATCGCCTGGTGGTGCTCGACGGCGGCCGGATCGTCGAACAAGGCACGCATGACGAACTGGTGGCGCTCGACGGGCTCTATGCGCGGCTGTGGAAGCGGCAGTCCGGCGGCTTCCTGTTCAACGAAGAGAGCGTGCTGGAGGAGACGCGGCCGGCGGAGTAGGGCCAGGATTTCAGCAAAACCGGAGTGAAGCATGTCGGTGCGAATGCCATCGAATTTCGGACGGTCGGGAGCGCAGGAGAGCGCGCTCGACCTGCTCGGCCATGAAATCCTCGGCGAAAAGGCGGCGGCGCTCGGCCGCGCCGGCCGGCGCGTGGATGAAACGCTGGCGAAGTTGCGTGAACATGGCGACGATGGCGAACATCGTGCCCGGCTGGTCAAGGACGCGGCCGAGGCCGTCCACGGCTATTTCATCCAGCGCGAATTGTGCGGCTTGCGCAAGCACGACGCGGTGATCCGGGAATACAACATCCCCAAGGCCGTGCTGGCCAGGCTCGGCGCCAAATAGATACTAGTGTTGAAAATCTGATGGTACCGAAGACAAAATACCGATTTCGACCCATTCCAGTCGTCCAGATTCGCTCGCGCTACGGAATAAGTTGACTCGAAGCCGCCCTTCATCAGCCCATTTCGCTGCCTGATAGCTGACGTTTTTGGCAACCAGCACTGATGGCTCGGAAGCCTGCTAGCGGGGTTGAAGCCATGGACCAGCCAGCGCTCGTTCTAAGACAAGCAGTATTTCGCTGATCGTATCCATGGCCCCCCTTGCACAAAGAATCCGTGACAATCCCGTTCTCTGGTTGTTGGCCTTTGTGCCTGCGGTGTTCGTCGCCCAAGCACTCGAGCCCGAAGCACACACGCTGCTTTTTGTGCTTTCCGTGCTGGCGATCGTGCCGCTGGCCGCGCTGCTGAGCTACGCCACCGAGTCGGTGGCGACCAAGACGGGCGATACGGGTGGGCGGCCTTCTCAATGCGACGCTGGGCAACCTCACCGAACTGATCATCCACTCACTGGGTCTGGTATTCTCGCTTAAAACGCATCGGGAGTTTTTCGGCGGCGACGATCCCCATCCGGACGCAGGCGAATCGATGTTGCCGGCGCCCGTAGCTCTGGGGACGGCGGCCTGTCTGACCGTCAAAGGTTCGGAGCGGCTTGAGACAATTTGCCGGTCTCGGGAACAAATTTGGATCGACGACGTTTCTTCCAGTTAATGACGACGTTTCGCATACGGCAAACATTGCCACCAGCGAGGACGCGATCATGAGGTTCCTGTCAGGCATAGCGACCTCCCTGGTCGCCACTTTTCCACTTACGAGCACTGTTCCAGTTGATGCCGCACCGATCTTCGTGCCCAGGGCACAAAGCGCGCAGTCCGATGTCATCCAAATTCGAGATGGCTGGTACAGGGGTTATCGCGGCTACCGCCACTATCGTCCGGGATACCATAGGCACAACGACTTTTGGTTCCCCGCCGGCGCATTTGTCGCTGGAGCGCTGCTCGGCAGCATGATCGCCAACAACAACGGCTACTACGGCGGGTATTACCGAAGCGGCTTCTACGGCGATCCGTATTACGGCGGACCCTATTACGGCAGACCTTATTATGGCAGACCTTATTATGGCAGACCTTATTATGGCGGATCCTATTATGGCGGATCCTATTATGGCGAACCGTATTACCGCGACCGGTATTACCGCAACCGGTATTATGGCGACCGGTTTTATGGCAATGGGTATCACTCAAACAGGTCCTATCGCCCATGCTCGCCCCGGGAAGCCGATTCCGGTAATTGCTACTAGCGCGGCCTGTCGCGATACATTCTACCGCCTATCGCGAATTTGACCTTGATGTGCCCACATGGCATCATGGAATGGTAGCTGGACTGCGAAGACAAGACTTCTTGCCGCGGCGGCCGATCCCTTCAACGTGCGGCTGGCAGCCTGCCTCAGTCGACTACCCTGCTGATTTACGTCTTGCGGTTGGGTGGGCATGAATTGAGCCCACGAACGAGATTGGCAAGACGTCGATCTGCCTCTGTGTTCTATTCTCGAACGGTTTCGAGTGGAGGAGAAAATGGCCAACATCAAAGACACAGCTTTAGACATAAATGCGGCGCCGCCGAGCGCTGAGCAACTGCGAATGGCTCTCCTAGAGGAGCAGATGGCGGAGGCAGACAAGGAAGAAAAGCTGCGAGCGCGGCAGAATGAGGAACTCACGAAGTTCACAAACAGCTTCCTAAAGGACCAAGTGAGTGATGATGAACTTGCAATGGTTCGCCGCCTCGTGATGAATGCCGTCAAGAATGGCAAGTACGAAGCACTAGTATACAGCTTTCCGTCGGACCTTTGCACCGACAGCGGCCGGGCTATCAACAGTGCTGATCCGCAATGGACTGAAACGCTACAGGGTAAGGCCAAGCAGTTGTACGAACGTTATGTTAAGAATGCGAAGCCGCAAGGTTACAAACTCAAGGCCATGATTATTAACTTCCCCGGCGGAATCCCTGGCGACGTCGGCTTCTTCTTAAATTGGGAGCCCGAAACCAAATAGGAACCGGTAATGGTTCTGAACTGCGTGTATAGCTGGGTCAAAGCACGTTCGGCACCACGTTGCGCGGAGTTGCATCGTCCACGAAGTTGTCGGGCCGCTTCTGGCGTTTGCTGAAGTTAGGTTTTTCGAACTCGACGCGCTCATAGGGGATGGAGCTCAGAATGTGCGAAATGCAGTTGATGCGCGCGCGCTTCTTGTCGTTTGACGGCACAATCCACCAGGGCGCATGCCTTGTGTCTGTTGCACGGATCATCTCGTCGTAAGCGCGGGTGTAATCCCACCAGCGGTTGTACGATTCGACATCCATCGGGCTCAGTTTCCACTGTCGAACGGGGTCGTCGGCCCGCTGTCGGAAACGCCGCTCCTGTTCTTCCTCACTCACATCGAGGAAGTATTTGAGCAACGTTATGCCGCTTTCGACAAGGGTGGCTTCAAAACCTGGCGCCTGTTCGAGAAAGCGCCGCACCTGCTTCTCGCTACAGAAGCCCATGACGCGTTCAACGCCAGGACGGTTGTACCAGGAGCGGTCGAATATCACTATCTCGCCTCCGGCGGGCAGGTGCTGGACGTAACGCTGAATGTAGATCTGGGTCTTCTCCCGATCGGTCGGCGCCGGCAGGGCGACGACGCGGAACACTCGTGGGCTGACGCGCTCGGTGATGCGCTTGATCACGCCGCCTTTCCCGGCGGCGTCACGGCCCTCGAAAATGATCAAGATGCGGGCACCAGACTTCTTTACCCAGGCCTGAAGGTGGGAAAGCTCGACCTGCAACCGGGCGAGTTCTTTCGCATATTTTTTTCCTCCCGATTTCGCTTCCTCCGCCGGTTCGGATATCGTAGCCGCCGCCCTGTCTCTATTCTTCTTACTCATGTCTTCCTCCACTCCACTGGCACGCAGCCATTAAAATGACAGTTGGGTGACAGCAGGAGAGTCCCTGAACTGTCACGCTTGGGCCTCGAACGCATGATACGCCTCTTCGAGAATGTCGAAGACCATGTCGGAGCCAATGCGCTCGATCACGCCGGCGCGAACAAGGATATCGCGCGCTTCGGCGTGAAGCTCCGCTACGCCAAGCCTGATCCCGCGATTGCGCAATTCGTCACATAGCTCCTCCAGCATTGCCGCTGCCGAGCTGTCGATCTGGGAAATTGCACTTGCATCAATCAGCAGCCAGCGTGTGTCGGCCGGCAATTCCTCGGCAATGGACCGCAGCCGCGATGCGACGTAGTCGGTGTTGAAGAACAGCAGGCTGCCTTGAATGAGGCATACGGCGAGGCCGGGTACCTGACGGGCCTCGGGCGTTCGATGCAGTTTGTAGAAACCGTCATGGCCTGGAACACGGCCGAGCATAGCGTCGCGGGGAAACATCAGCTTGCGCAAAACATAGACCAGCGTCGCGCCGATCGCGATGACAACGCCGTTGAGGACGCCTAGGCTGATCGGTCCCCACATCGCAATGATCGCGAAGACGAACTCAATGCGGCTGACGCGCCAAATCTGCCGAAGGGCGGCGAGGTCGATCAGGTTGATGGCAGTTGCCGCTAGAATGGCACCGAGCGCGGGGATCGGGATAATCCTGAGGGCCGGCCCGAGAAACAGCAGTGTCGCGATCAACGTCGCGGCGGCCACAATACTTGTCACTTGCGAGCGCCCGCCAACGGTCAGGTTGACTGCCGTGCGCGAGTCGGAAGCTGTAACCGGGAAGGCGCCGAAAAGGCCAGCGGCTATATTCGCAGCACCAAATCCGATGAGTTCGCGGTTCGGATCGACCGGGTAGCCGCCCTTTGCCCCAAAGCTGCGGGCCGTAATAACGCCCGCGCCGTAGCTCACGAGGAAGATCGCCGCAGCGCCCAGGGCCAACGTTTCGAACGGAAGGTCAGCGATCCGTGGCAACGTCAGCGAGGGCAGACCCGTAGGGATATCGCCGACCACAGCGATGCCGCGTCCTTCAAGGTCTAAGACCGCCGAAAGCACCACGGAGAGCACCACAACCAGCACTGGCCCGGGAACCGGAAAACGAATGATCCGCACGATCTGCAACAAACCGAACATCCCCAAGGCAAGCACGAGAGACGGCCAATGTATCGATCCGGCCTTGCGCAGAAGTTCGAGGACCGGTCTGAGCAGGCCTTCCGCCTCAATGTCCACCCCGGTAAAGCGATCGATCTGCCCAACCAGGATCGAAAACGAGACGCCGATGAAGAAGCCCGTCAGGATGGGACGCGACAGGAAGGTCGCAAGAACGCCGAGCCGAAGCACCCACGCCGCCAAGCAAAACAAACCCACGCCAAGCGCGAGGATTGCAGCGACCGCAGTGCGGTCCACTGCAAGTCCGGCTGGTATGCTCGCTGTAACGGCGACCAATGCCGCCCCAAGCACCGTCATCGTTGCCGCGTCCGGACCGACTATGAGCTGACGCGAGGGGCCAAAGAACGCGTAGGCGATCAGCGGCGCTATGCTGGCGTAAATGCCGGTCTCAGGCGGCAGCCCCGCTATCGCCGGATAGGCGATGGCACTGGGAAGCCCAACTGCGGCAACGGCGAGCCCGGCGGAGACATCGCTTCGGATCCAGCCCGGCTGATAGCCTGAAAGGCTAGCGAGCACTGGGAAGCGCAAGGCCCGCCGAGTGGCGTCCTTACTAGCCGGCATGTATCAGCAACCTTTCATATCTTCAGGCATTTTCAGTGCCGGAATCTTGACAGGATACACCTTTTTATGCCGCGCGAAAGCTGGCCCTATTCGCTGTCAATTTCATTATCCATGTCAGTTGAGTGAGATCGTCCGTAGAGGTCCGCATGATGCAGTGGACGGCTCTTCGACAAGGGTTCAGCCTCTTTTGGCTGAAGGAATCGGAGAAGAAAAGACGCTCAGTGCTCAGTTTCATCCTCTCCGGCGCGCCATACAAGATAGGCCCCACAACTGCCAGTCGTGCAGCACGCGACAGCTTCCCGTGTTACACCCTGCCGTCGCTTGCGGGTGCGTGGCGGATGCGTTAGGGCTGTAACAAAGCTGTCGCAAATCTGTCACATGCGCGAAATTGAGTTGAAATTTCTCCTCGACGAACTGACCTCGAGCGAGCTTTGGGGGCGCGCGAAGGCGCGGAAGCTGGCCAGCGGCAGCCCAAAAACGAGAACGCTCAGAAGCATCTATTTGGACACTCCCGAACACGCGCTGAAGAAGGCGGGGATCGCGTTAAGGCTCCGGCGCGACGGGCGGCGATGGATACAGACTGTCAAGACCAGGGCCGAGCTGCATGGCGGCCTCTCGCAGGCTGGCGAGGTGGAGAACCCGGCTCCGGGTGGGCGGCTGTGTCTCGAAGCGATTCCGGACGCAGCAGTCCGAGAGGAGGTCGTCCATCGCGTGAGTGGCGCGCCGCTTCAGCCGGTCTGCGAGACCGTGATCAGGCGCTCCGCCAGCGAACTTTCGCTTGACGACGGCACACGCGCGGAGTTGGCAATCGACGTCGGCGAAATCCGCGCCGGCGAGCGCTCGGCCAAGTTGCATGAAGTGGAGATCGAACTCATCGAGGGCAGCCCCGGCGGGTTGTTCGACATCGCACACGCGCTGTTTCCCGATGGCGGCTTGAGATTTTCGCGGCTTTCCAAGGCGGCACGCGGCTATCTGCTCGCAGAAGAGGGACGGATCGATCTGCCGCTTGCACCCCGAAACGCGGTGAACGTCGCGCTCGATCCGGCTCAGATCGCCGAGCAGGCGGCGCGCGACGTGCTGCGCGAATGCCTCGACCAGATCGCCACGAATATCACGGTGGTCCGGCAACTGGATGACCCCGAGGGACCGCATCAGTTGCGGATTGGTTTGCGCCGCTTGCGCAGCGTGTATTCCGTCTTCGCCGCTGTGCTCAGGAGTCCGGAAACGGCACGTCTCAATGACGAGGCGCGCTGGCTTGGCCAGGAGGTCGGGCGCCTCAGGGATCTCGACGTGGTGGCGAACGATATCGTGCAGCGAGAGGCAGTGGCTCATCCGGATGAAGCCGGACTCTCCGCCCTTTCGCATGCGCTCTCACAGCAAGCGGCGGAGCTGCGCGAGCCCCTTCGCAAACTTCTGGCCGCCGGGCGCGTACAGGCGTTCCTGATCGATCTGGCGCGGTTCGTGGAGACCCGAGGCTGGCTCGTTCCGCAGGATTTCGACCAGACCGGACGGCTGGCGGCGCCGGTCGCGGAGTTGGCCAGCCAGGCGCTCGGCAAGCGCTGGAAGAAGGTTGGCAAGCGTGCACGCGGACTTGAAACACTGACAGCGGAGCAGCGCCACGAGTTGCGGAAGGAGCTAAAAAAATTGCGCTATGCGGTCGAGTTCTTCTCTCCCTTGTACCCGGCCAAGCGTGTCGATCCATTCCTGAAACGCTTGAAGAAACTTCAGACGGTCTTCGGCGATCTGAACGATGCGGCGACCGTCAGAACCATGCTGTCGGCAGCGGAAGCGCCCGGCGCTGGTGGTCCGGACACGCAGCGTGCCGTCGGATGGGTGATCGGGGCGAGCCAGGCGCGCGCCGAATTTGGCTGGGTCGGCGCAAAGGCCTTGTGGCGAAAGCTCGAAGAGACCCGCGCCTTCTGGAAGTGACGGGCTGGTTTGTTGCCTGATGCTGCTATGTGGTAACTTTCCGGACACCGGCAAGGCCACAATGAGCAGCAACTTGATGCCGAACCGTACCTCTGACCGCCCGGCATAACGGGCACTAGCCTAAGATAGGCACGCTCTCGGAAGAGATCAGGCAACGGCGGCAATGAGGCGCGATCGCGTCATTGCTCGACGCGAAATCGTGAACCTCGCCTTTCCATTTTCCTGGCAGAAGGTCATGAAAGCCGTGGAAGGTCGTCGTTCGCCTTCTCGGGAAGACGGAGCGAGAAGCCGCAATAAGGAGGCATTTCAGTTCGCCTTTCGCTATCCCGCCAGTGCGAGCAGCTTCTGATAGCGGGGATGGCTACGGATAGGGTCAAGATCGGAATCGTTCTTGAACCGCAGCCTTAGGTCAGGCCCCACCTGCTGCAAGTACGTCTCCAGAAGGTCGATCGCTCGGTCGGGCTCCCCCAGCAACGAATAGACACAAGCAGCGTTGTAGCGAGCACCACTGTCGTCGGGATCGATCGCTAGCGCTCGCGCGAGCCATTCTTTCGCCTGGTCGCTTTCACCCAATGTCACGAGCGCAGCTGCGGCCATCTGTGCAGCCTTGGATTCTTCCGGATGCAGGTTGAGAGCCTCTTTGGCTCGCTTAAAGCCGAGGCGCGCATAAGTTTCCATTTCCTGAGTGCGCCCGAGCGATCGCAGGATATTCAAGAGGAGACACGGGGAAAGATAGTCGTCGGGCTTTAATTCCAGAGCGCGAATGTAGTGCTCCGCAGCCCTCTGGAAGTCACCTGCGGTCACACAGAAGTCCGCATAATGATAATGCGCTTCATGGCAATTGGGGTCGAGGGCAAGCGCCCGCTGGAAAGCGGAGGGCGCCTCGGCGCGGCGGTCGGCTACCATCAGGGCATAGCCGCGCGCGGCATGGGCCTCAGCTAGATTCGGGTCTATTGCCAGGGCGTTGTCAATGGTCGCCAGGATTTCATCGACGGGCATCCTGACGCCGTGCTTGGAATAGAGACGCGAATCGCAATCGGCGATGCCGGCATAAGCACGGGCATAGCGCGGGTCCAATTCGACAGCTCTTGCGAACATTCGTCGGGCAAGCGTCAGCGACGATCTTGTCCCTGAGTGAAAGATTTGGCGGCCTCTCAGATAATGAGTGTAGGCCTCGACGCTGTCGGTCGGCGACTGCTCGATTGTTTTCTTCTCCTGCGGCAGAAGCTTGACCTTGAGTTGCTCGACGATGGCGTGGGTGATCTCGTCCTGAACAGCGAAGATGTCAGAGAGGTCGCGGTCGAAGCGGTCCGCCCACAGGTGGCCGCCGGTCGAGCCGTCGATCAACTGGGCGTTGATCCTGACACGGTTTCCGGCCTTGCGGACGCTACCCTCGACCAGATACGCAACGCCCAGTTGCTTGGCGATGCCTTCCAGGTCGACGGCCTTGCCCTTGTAGGTGAATACCGTGTTGCGGCCGAGCACGAACAGGCCCGAAACCTTCGAGAGGTCGGTGATGATGTCCTCAGTGATGCCGTCGCTGAAGAATTCCTGCTCAGGGTCGTTGCTCATGTTGGTAAAGGGGAGGATCGCCAGCGACGGCTTGTCGGAGCGCATCCGTGACTGACTGTCCGTCGCGGCCCGGGGGGCGCCATCCGCAGGTGGGCTCGCAAGATTGACAAAATAGACATGCACGGGCTGGACGATGTTCTTGACGGTCTTCTGACCCTGGTCGACGAATTCCAATTCGAGCTTGTGGCCGACCTGGTTGCGCACCACCGCCGAGCAGGCAATCCCGCCCGGGCGGGCAAGACCTTCGAGCCGTGCCGCCAAGTTGACGCCATCGCCATAAAAGTCCTCGCCGTCGACGATAATGTCGTCCAGATGGATGCCGATGCGGAATTTGATGTGCCGGTCCTCGGGGACGCCGGCATTGCGCTCGAGCATGCCGCGCTGGATTTCAACAGCACAGCGCGCTGCGTTGAGGACGCTGCCGAACTCGACCAGAAAGCCGTCGCCCATCACCTTGAAGATGCGCCCACCGTGCTTGGCGACGGTAGGATCGAAGAACTCACGGCGATGCTGGCGGAGCGCTTCCAAAGTGCGCTCTTCATTTGCCTCCATCAGCCGGCTGTAGCCAACGACGTCGGCAGCCAGTATGGCTGCCAGCCGACGCTCAACATACTCCTCGCCCATGGCTGTGCTGGTACCTCCAGGGTCCATTTCTACTAGCCTTCGCAATTATTGGCTAACGCGATTTAGAGGCCCGTGGATTGCACGTTTTGATCGACTTGCGCCGTTGGGCGCTCGAGTTCGAACGACTGGAGCGGGTCGACTCGAGCCCTTGCGCGAAGGTCAGCTTCGGAGAAGCGCCGGGAATGTCAAGAAATGGCGCGTCCTTCCTGTTCGCAGACCGGAAGAATTGATCCTTGGACTAAGCCGCTCGCGCGGCAATGGCGCCCGTGGTGAGGGTGCAGCGTTGGCCCGAAAATGTCGAAGCCCAGGCTGAGCAGCCGCTTCGTACCCGAAGTGGCGCACGTCAGTCGCCGACAAGCGTTCGATCGCGACTGTCTTCCTGCCGAGGCCAAAGCAACGTTGTCATGAAGATCGCATAGGCGATGGCCACCAGTATGTAAGTGACCCGGGTGGAAAAGGACTCGGCGGCAGACCCCGGAAGCGGTGACACGCCTGTTCCGAATACGAGGAGGAAGATCGTCAAGGCGCCAGCGTAAAGTTTGGCGGCCGGCGCACGCATGGCAGCACGACCGCCAAACACCAACCCGGCCAGCAGTACCAATAGAAAGAGGAAAATGTGGGACGGCCATACCTGAAGCAATCCGAATGCGACGGACCCGGCCAAGCCTCCAGTAATATTGGTTATCACGATCCCCAAGGCCGCGCGCGTGCTGGCTGCGACGTCGAATTGGGACAGCAGTGACACGACTGTTATCGGAATGACAATCGCCGTTGCCAGCCCTTCGCGTGTCAGACAGGCAACCACCGCGATCAGGAGTATGGCGGTGTTGGCGGCAGCGTAGCGTGCCGCATGCGGATATGTCGTCGCCGTCGCGGCCTTAAGGGCGGGGCTACCTCTGTCCGGGATTAGTACATGGGCCAGCCACATCAAAAGCATTCCGGTCACCACACTCTGAACCAGGATCATAAGAATGGTGTCGCCGAGATCCTCGTTCAGAATTGTGAGGAGCGGCACCATAACCGCTATGACCAGGACAAGAAAGATTGTGGGGCCGCCCTTGCCGTTCGCCTGCTGGTAGAAACATCCAAAGTAAATCAGCCCGAGCAGCAGCAGCAGAACCGGCGGCCGGTCGCCAGTCAGCACCGTTACGAATTGCAAAAGTGCTCCGACAACAAGAATGAGCACCGTGACTGCCAACGCCTTTTGCAACGGCATAGGGCGGGAACTAGAGATTAGAAACTGTGCCGCAAACAACGGCCCAAGGAAGGGGATGATAGCCCCCGAATAGACCAACCAGGAAAAGCCGACCGCAACGGCAAGCGCTATGCGCAGACCCTTGCGCCTTACATTAACGCGGTCCGCCTCGTGCAAAAGATGCGTGTCAACTGACATAGGTAAGGATCGACAGAACTCGGATCCAGATGCTGCCGAGCGCATTGGTGACCGGATGGTCCCCGGTATAGATCACCACATTCGCCTGCGAACCGTACCGCACGCCCTTGGGCCGCCCTTCGTCGAGAACCAGGCGGATGGGAAAGCTCTGCGGTGTTCTCACCCATCCAGTGTCTGTGGAAATCTTCGGCAGGCCCGTCGCTGGGTCGACGCTTCCCTGAGCCACCCCCATCCCGATGCCCTCAACGGTGGCGGCAAAAATCTGACCGGGGAGGATATCGAAAAACACCTCCGCACGGTCGCCTGCGGCAACCATCTCGAGGCTGTTTTCCTTGAAAGCGGCCGTGATCCAAATCGTGCCGGTATCGATGAAGGTCATTGCACTCTCGCCAGCGCTGACCATGCCTCCGACGGAAAGCTGAAGATTGGTGACCACGCCTTCCGCCGGCGCTGAAACCGTCGTGCGCAGCAGATCAAGCTGAGCGCTTTCAAGCGCCGCGAGCGCCTCCTTCAACTGCGGATTGTCCTTTCCTGCGGGTCCAAGCTCCTCCTGAGCCCGGGCGAGGTCGGCTTCGGCTGCATCCACGCCTGCATCTGCCTGATCCAGCGCGGCCGCGGCCTCATCATACTTCGCCTGGGCATAGACACCGCGCCTGACAAGTTCCATCGCGCGGGTGGCTTGATCCTGGACGTTGACGCGGACTGCCTTTGCCTCCACCACCCGAGCCTGGGCGACATCGACGGCCGCAGTCGAAGCGCCGATCGACTGACCTACCCCTGCAAGGCGTGCTTCCGCCTCCGCAACGGCAAGCCGGTACTGTTCCGGGTCCAGGCGAAACAGCATCTGGCCGGGCTTCACGGCGCTGTTGTCAGTCACGCCCACTTCAATGACCCGCCCGGTAACCTCCGGAGCTACGCCGACGACATATGCACTGACGGTCGCCTGCGAGGATGAAGGAGTGCGCCGCTCCATGAAAACCGTCACGACAAACAGCAGGAAAGCCACCAGGAGCACGGTAATTGCGACCGTGCGCTGCGGGTTTTTCTCTTTCTGAGGCGGGCCCACTACATCTGGAGCATGATCACGAGAGGCCCCAGTTGCTTCCGACGCCATGACGTTTCCCCTTATGGTCACGCGGCCATCGCGCCACGGCTTGATATCATCGAGCGTCGGCACCTGCGTTGGAATTGCAACTTAGTCCTCAGCCGTCGCCATCGCAACGGGCACAAACGCGATGCCTAGTCCAAGGAATCCACCCACACAGCCGCGGCAGGCTGAGGCTACATCAGGTTTCTCAATGGGCCTCGCGTCTTCGCGGGCACCAGCGCCCGTCTTGCAGAAAGGCCGAAACAGGTAAATAGTCAGGCGGAGCACGGAGCTACCTGGGAAATCCAGATGGCTGGGAAGGGGGCAGCTACATGGACCCGAACGTGACAATCCCTGAGCGCCCACCGTCGCTCTTGAGAATGCTCGACGCGGTGCTTCAGATCGCACTTGTGGCCTTACTGATCTTTGCCTGTAGCCGCATCATATTGCCCTTTACTGGCATCCTGCTCTGGTCGGTGATCCTTGCGGTGATGCTTTATCCGCTACACCAACGCTTGGTCCTCCGGGTCGGCAATCGCTGGTCAGCGATGTTGATCGGGTTGGTCAGCGTTGCGCTGATGCTGGTGCCGTTGGTAATGGTGGTGACGTCGCTTGGATCGTCCATTCTTGCGTTCGTCTCGGGCTTGCAAGACGGCAGCCTGACCGTGCCGCCACCGCCTCCGCGGCTCGCGGACCTGCCACTGGTCGGCCAAAAGCTAACAGAGACATGGTCACTCGTGGCAACAAACATGCCTGCGGCGCTTGCCAAGTACGGCCAGCAGCTAAGCGGGATTGCAGCATGGCTGGCGTCGTTCGCGGGCGGTTTAGCCGCCGGTCAATTGTCTTTCGTACTTTCGTTCGCAGTCGCTGCCGTGCTCATCGCCTATAGCGACGGCGCTACCGAATTCGCTAGTCGCCTGTTGGAACGTATCACTGGCAGCAAGGCACAAGGCCCGCGGCTGGTTGAGATGACCGCCGCTACGATCCGCGGTGTGGCGGTCGGCGTCGTGGGCGTAGCGGTCATCCAGTCGCTGCTGATTGGGGCAGGCTTTTTTGCCATAGGTCTTTCATCGGCCGGTGTTTTGACGCTCGTGGTGCTATTGTTTGCCATCGTGCAGGTGCCGGCAGTGCTGGTAACACTGCCTGTCATAGCCTATGTTCTTGCGACCGAAGCGACCACGCCGGCGATCATCTTTTCGATCTGGACCGTCATTGCCGGGCTCAGCGACAACCTCCTCAAACCATTGATGCTCGGACGCGGACTTGAAGTTCCAATGCCGGTCATTCTCATTGGTGTGATTGGCGGCATGCTCGCAGACGGCCTTCTCGGCCTGTTTGTAGGCCCTGTTCTCCTCGCCGTTGGCTACGTCCTGCTCATGGAGTGGCTGCGGCATGGCCCGGGCGGGCCGCAGACTGACGATCCGTCGCCATGATCGCGGTTATTACACTCGGCCTGCTGGCGATGTTGGCATGCCTTGCACTTCAGGTGCTGGCATCGGTGTTCGCCGCGCGTTACTTCGCCCAGGCCTCGAAGCAACCGCTCGGCCCAAAGCCGTTGCGCGGGATTTTCCTGCAATTCTCGATTCTGATGGTGGTGCTCATGACCGGCAACATCGTCCAGGTTGCGTTTTGGGCATTGCTCTACAAATTGCTCGGTGCATTTGAGGACTTTGAAACGGCGATGTATTTTTCGGGCGTGACCTTCACCTCGCTCGGTTATGGTGACATCGTGCTAGATGGTCGGATGCGGCTGCTTGGGCCGCTTCAGGCTGCCAATGGTCTGATGATGTTCGGGATCACCACGGCCCTCTTCATCTCCGCTGTCCAGCAGGTCACCGCCAAATGGATCGCCGCGCAGTCAACCCGCGCGTAGGCCAATTGTCCGGCGTCAGCAAAAGGTAAGCGGTGGATCACCGATCTCGACAGTAATATCTTACTAGCTGATACCGCCCCTGCCGTATCGCCGTATCGGGCATCGGGCCGTTTCCTGGCGCGGTGTAAGATCCCTTACTGCGTGAGGGACGCAGAGGTCGACTGGCAGGCTTGGACAAGGTCGCTGGCATGCTCGAACAGCGCAACAGCCGACCAGTCGAAAATCATCCCGCGAGATCAATCCCGGAGACGTCGACGCGGACTCTCTGATGAGTATCCAGAGGGAGATGGCGCTGAAGCGCTGCCACAAGAAGTCGGAGATCAGATAGGTCGCGAAATCGCCCGGCCGGTTCCCTTCAACGATCCAGAAATGCACGAAGCGCTCCGCCAGCAATGAATGTCGCAATCCAATAGATCGCTGTCTTGGACAAGATCGGTTGGATGAGCGGGGCCCGGTCAAAGGGCTTGAGGAAGGGCATCTCGTTCGCGGTGATCACGGCCTTGCCGACGACAAGCGCCGCCACGGTGCCGAGCATGAAATTACTAACGGCCACGGCATAGTCGGCGACTAGGAGGTTCGTCGTCAGAACGATGAAGTTGAAGCCGACAAGAAAAAATATTGTCGGCCGCAATGCTCCGCGCAACTCATACAAAATCCAAGCGCCGACGCGCCGCAGCAACTTCGAATCCGCACCCCCTTCTGCCAACGCGTCCACGCGTGGGCCGCGGACTTCTTGCGAGAGAGAACGCCCTTCATGGGTATGGCCTCGCGTTGTCCCTGAGCGCCCGTGTGGGACATGTAAGTCGATTTTTAGCGCGACAGAGAGAAGCTCCCTGCTCTACGCGCCGTTGAAACTATCGTACACCCTCATTGTCAGGGGCCACGGCCTGCTGGGGGCGCCGTTTGAAATTCTTACCTTCGCTATCCATTCGCGCTGCGGATTGATGGCAACGACGCCATCGGGCGCGCGGCCGTCGCCGTTGGTATGAGCCGCAGCCGCGCCATTGGCCCGGACGCGGCTGCGGCGCTTGTTCGAATGCCGCCCACTGGTGCTGCGACAAGCGACGTTTGAACCGCTACCGTGTTCGCTCTTCAACACCAAAAGAAAATCAGATGGATAAATGTCGTGATCGTTTGCATACCACCTTCTGGTCCTCATCGTGTTTCGTGTCCTGACGAAACGCGGCGGATTGCTGCTTGCGGCCGGTGCGGATCCGGATCCGCCTACTGAAGAGCGGACGCTTGGCTTGATACGGCTCAGCGACGACGATGCGAATTTCTGGGTTCGGCGGCTGAAAGCTCTTCGGCTGGGCGACGGTCAGCCTGATGCCATTGCTGGCATTTTCGGCCGACGTCACGCGGCTGGCAGCATACCGGCTTGGGCTCGGGCTGCTCGCGATGGCAATCGAAATCGTCTGGCGAAAGCCCGACATGACGGTCGGGGCCCTATGACGTCCGACCATGGCTGCTGACTATTTATCTGGTTGTGCTCTGGCTTCTTTGGGTCGGAGAGGTGCGAGGCCTGCTGTGGATCGGCATCTACGCCCTCCTGCTACCGAAAATTGTCGCCGAGGACGTCGCGCAGCGCAAACTCTCGCCAGCAAATGCGGAGCGGTCACGCTCGCCAGCACGCTTCTAAGGTATTGATCGTCCGGGGAGCTCCGGCGCTCGTGATAGCGGCGGCCGTAGGCTAGCTGGTTTTCGTCGGGCGGTCCAGTCAACCGTGGTCGCGGTTGGTGGAGGGCCTCCTGCACGGCGTCATGGTTCTGCTAGTCTAGTAGCGGATCTTTTGTGGCAATTTTCCAAGGCCTACATCGGCTACAAGCTTGAAATTGCGTAAACGAAGGATGAGGCAAGTGTGGATGAGATGGCGCGCCGCGCCAGGCTTCGCGAGGATCGTGGTTGCTGTCACGTCCTTTTCGACCGTGACAGCAACCCGTTCTCCGAAGTCCGATCAGGACGCCGACCGCACTTTTTCGTTCAGGTCTTCAGCAGGTCACTCCGGCCGCGCAACGCCGCGCCGACCGCCTCGCCACCCCGGCGACGCTGACCGGCGTGAGCGGACGCCCGACTCTGGCCTCGGCTGTGGAGACAATGCCATTCGCGCCGGGGAACGTAAGCTGCAATGGGGCTCCGAGCCCGATGAACCCGACGGTGCCGGCAAGCAGCACAATTCTCAGTCTTCTTGAAATGGTCATTTGCTGCCTCCTGGCGAGAGATGTGCCGGCAACTCGTCGATGTCGGCTAGTTCCTTCAGATCGATCTTCTTGGCGCCGGCCGGCGCCTTGAAGGCAAAATCGTCCGGTGCAACCTCATCGCCGGTCTTCCAGTCCGTGATCTGGATGCTGTATTGCGGCGCCTGATCGACGGACTTGCTGGAAATGACATAGCGGCAGGGATAGGGATGCTCGCCCTGGGCGATCCAGATCTGCCAGTCGACCTCCTGCGTCCGAAACGCCAGGTGATCGCACTCCGTGCCGCCGATCACGCCGCTGCCGAGATCCTTGACATCGGTCACATCACGCATCAGCTCGTCATAGACGTTCGACAGCAGAAGGTCGGCGCCCGGGATCGGCCTCTGGTACTTGTCCCGCAGCTCATTGACCAGGTGGTCCAACGTGCCCGGGACATCGACCTGGGTGTACTGGTTGGCATCCTTGCCCAGCAGCGTCAGCGTCCTGCCGTCAAAGACCATCTCCACATTGGCGAACCCGCCGTGGCGGCTGCCGCGGAACTTGTCGGGCCGGGCGAGATCGACCGCGCCGGAACTCGCCAGCAGAAGCTTCTGGTCATCCTTGGTGACGACCTCGAGGTTGGTGTCGTATCCGAACGATATAGCCTTCTGCGCTGCGAGGTAGTCCGACATCGCCTTGAGCAGGTGCCTGGCCTCCGCG
Organism: Mesorhizobium delmotii; assembly: GCF_900149755.1. Lineage (NCBI taxonomy): Bacteria > Pseudomonadati > Pseudomonadota > Alphaproteobacteria > Hyphomicrobiales > Phyllobacteriaceae > Mesorhizobium > Mesorhizobium delmotii. Next base: position 105,254 of record NZ_FUIG01000035.1, read on the forward strand.
TCATCGGCACTGGCGGACCCTCCCAATCCAGTTGCCAGGACCAGCGCCGCGGCGGACACCTGAAAGGGCATTAAGAGGTTTCGTGACTTGCTTGTCATCGCAGGCGCTCCTCTGGCGTCCAGTGGGACGTGTCACTGCCGAGGGACCGAGGTTTGGCGCATTTCCCTTCGGCACGGAAGGTAACTAACGATATCACAGGCAGGAACGGAGGTCAGCCGCTAATGTCGAGGCGGTTCTCGTCAGGGAACCGATGAAAACTCGACATCATCCGAAGGGCAAACCCGCGTCGCGGCTGTACGGCGGAACCGAATCCTTCGGCCGGTTCGGTCGCGCCATTTCCGGGCTTTACCGCTGTGTGACCTCAATGGGATGTGTTGCAACGTTTTGATTACTGGCGTTATGGCAAGGCGTCCTTCGATATTTTCGGAGGATTGAATGTTCAAGGGCCGCCAGTTCGACCAGTCAGTGATCCTGCTTTGCGTGCGCTGGTACTTGGCCTACACTCTCAGCCTGCGTGATCTTGAGGAGATGATGGCCGAGCGGGGCATTGCCGTCGACCACACGACCATTCACCGCTGGACCGTTCGTTTTGCACCGCTACTGCTGGAGCGTTTCAACAGGCGCAAGCGCACGGTAGGCGGGAAATGGCATTTCGACGAAACCTACATCAAGGTCCGCGGGCAGTGGATGCATCTCTACCGCGCCATCGACAGTGTCGGCGACACAGTCGAATTCTGGTTCAGCGAGCAGCGCGACCTGCCGTCGGCCAAGCGCTTCTTCAAAAAGGCGCTGGCACGTCATGGCCGGCCCGACCGCGTCGTCATCGATGGCAGCCAGACCAACTTGGAGGCGATCATTTCTTGCGACACCACAAATCGCCTGCAGGTTCGCCCCCGCGCCGGCTGAAGCCGATCCGGATCCCCGCACGCTGGTCCCATAGTCGCCGGCAGCGAAGCGCATCACCCCGGCAGTGAGCTCGCGCAGCGGTCCGAGCATCGCGCGCGAAAGCCACGCTGCGGTCGCGACCACCACCAGCAGCGCAAGTCCCCCAACGACCAGCAGATTTTGGCGGAGCTGGGCGATCGGCGCGAATGCTTCACCGCTGTCGATCTTGGCAACGAGGGCCCACGTGACGCCGGGAATCGCGAGCGGACCCCATGAAGCGAGCGTCGGAACGCCGCGGTAGCCGGTGATCTCGCCTGTACCCTCGACACCGGCCAGCGCAGCCCGGGTGGCGTGGGTGTCGATGCGCTGATGCAGCACCGGCGTTCCGTAACGCTGAATGGTGGCGATCTCCTCGTCCGAGGTGCCGACGAACTTGAGTTCGGCGAAGTATTTTTCCCGATCCTCGTAGAACGTTCGTGGACCGGAGCGCACCAGATAATCAGGGCCTACCAGATAGGTCTCGCCCGTGTTCCCGAAGCCTTCCTGCCGCCAGCGGCGGCCGCCCGTGACGACGTTGTCGATCTCCTCGTTTGACAGTTGCGCGATCAGCACGCCGATGACGACGCCTTGGTCAATCACCGGTGCTCCCATGAAGGCGATCGGTGCGCCGTTCGATGGCGCGTATGGGGCGAAATCCTCCAGACAGATGGCCGACCTGTCGGGGCTTAGGGCGCAGCGGGCGACCACCTCGGCGACGCTTGAGCTGCGGTAGGGTCCGACTTGAAGAGAGGTCGTGAAATCCACCTCCTTCTCGACCGTGTAGATCAGGCGGCCTGATTTGACGTCGGCCACCATTAAATCGAAGAAGCCGACCGTTGCGGCCGCGGCCCGGATCACGGGATGATACACCGCGTGCAGCCTGCTGTAGTCGCTGCCGTCACCAGCGTCGTCGAGAAGCTTGCGCCGCTCCTTCGGATGCGGATTGGCAACGATATAATGGTACTGCAGGTAGTAAGGAGCGGCGCCGACCGGCATATAGTCGGCCACAGCCGGCTCCCTGCCGAATACCCTTGTTATCCGAGGGAGAAAGTTGTCAGCGTACCAGTCGCTGACCTTCTGGCGCAATTCAGGTGACGCGCCTGACCGGTCGAGCTGGTCGACTGCGATACGGTACTCACGCGTTGCATCGACCACCATCTTGGAGGTGGCAAGAAGGCGCAGCTCGGCCTGGATTGTGCGAAAGTAGGTTTCGACCTGGCGCGACTTGGTCTGCCGGGCGGCCGTGAGCTGATCGAAGACTGCCTTTTCGAGGGCGTCGCGGGCGCTGAAATAACCGAGCACGCCGGTCACCAGGACCGCGATCGCGCCAAGCAGCGCGAGAACCGTAAACAGCTTTGCGGCCAAGCCCCAGCGCGCTGGGCGGGGTGAGCCGGTCACGTCGGTCGAAGACATGATCTAGTTCTAACAGATGACACGAAAGCCGGGCGGAATTCACGAATGATGTTAATTCAAACGTCGACACTGTTCCCTGCTCGGTTACAGGCGTCGCCAAATGCATCGAAGCGCGCAGGTTCGGCGACGAGCCGACCTGGTGGCAAAGAATGCTCGGCGTCGAAATGCGTCCGAGGACAAGCGGGACATGCTGCGGCCCTACGGCCTGCTGCTCGCCGACCAGGGCCGGTCGAACGGCCAGATTGCCAGCGCACTCTTCATTTCGCCCAAGACGGTCGACCACCACTTATCCGCGCTCCTGGACAAGCTCGACGCCAAGTCCCGCGGTGAGGCGGCCGCCCTTGCCCTTAACTTAGGTCTCATTCCCAAATGACCGAATTGCCACGGTGGCAGGTCAACGACGCGTCGCAGCAGTTTTCAGACATATGCAGCGTAGTCACAGTAGTCCGCTTTGGGTCGATGCTTTGGAAAAGCTCGATTGCGATGCCGCTTGCCCTTCTCGAAGGCATAGCGGGTGCCCGCTTGGACAGCACATGCATCTTGGGGCAATTGGCGAGGATCTGCGGATTGGCCTCCATCATGTTGTTGCCGCCACCGTTGGTGTGGTCAGCCTCGCCATTCGTCTGAGGTTTTGGACTATGGCTGTCATCAGGAACTCGTCACGGCTCCGCTCGGGCCGCGTAATCGCATACGCTCGAAGCGGAGTGTGGTCTTCAGATGCGCGAACATCATCTCGATCTTCTTTCGCTCGTTGCGCGACTGCTCGAACTCGGGCGTATCTGCCAACTGACCGCGTGGTCGCGAGCGTCTTCATGGACGCTGCGCAGCACATCGCGCACCGCCGTTTTCAGACGCCAGCGGGTCTTGAGGTCACACAGGTGGCAGTCTCGTTTGCTGGCCCGGTAGTTCCGGTTCCCACCGCTCACATTGTCCGCGCGCGGAACCGTGAAGTTGCGGCGATACTGCATGAGCAGCTTGCCGGCGGGACAGGTGAACTGGTTCTGGTCCGGATCGAAGATGAAGTCAGCGCGGCTGAAGGTCCCGTCATCGCGCTGACTCTTGTCCCAGACCGGAATGTGCGGCGCGATGTTCTGATCGACGAGCCAGCCGAGGAACCTGCCATCGCCGTAGGCGGTATCGGCGGCGAGCCGCGACGCGGCACTACGGACGACCCATCGATCGCTGGGCGACCATGCCGTGTTGGCTCAACGATTGGCCAACGCACGAGAAAGCGGCATGAGGATGATCAATCCGACGATCGCGACAACAATTACCATTACGACCACTTGTGGGTCGCTGAAGCTTTGGTTCGCGACCACGAGTGCAGCGGCAATGTTGCGCTGGCTAGTACCGAGCGCCATGACCCGTCTCGTGCCGGTCTCAGGACCGCCGAGCAACCAACCAATCCCAAAGCCCAATGCGATAAACAGAAGCCCTGCAAGAATTCCTCGTGTGCCGAAGACTTGTAGAACCTTGTCGATGTTCGCTGCAGTGATTAACAACATCAGCAGGATGAGGCTGATGTTGGAAATCCAGTCGAGCATGGGCTTCACCCGACTGGCCAATTCTTCGTATCGCGCCTTCAGGGCAAGTCCGATGGCGAGCGGGAGTAGCATCAGGAGGACGAGGGACCGAGCAATGTTCCACGGATCAACAGTGACCCCCGGGAGCAGCAAGGGCATGACGATAGGCAGGTAAACGACCGTGACAACCATCAGAAGCACCATCGCGCCAACGGAGAACGCGAGGTTGCCCTTGGCAAGTTCAGCGAGCTTCGGCAAGAACGGCGCTCCCGCCGCGCACCCGAGCACCAACAGTCCGACTGCGAAGGGGTTATCGAGCCAGAGCACCTTCGCCAAGGCAAGCGCGCCAAGGGGCATCAAGACGAAATTGGCCAACAGCGCAAGCAAGACCAGACGGGCATTGCGCAGCGGTTCAACGATCTGCCGGATGGTGAGCCCCGAACCCATTGCCAGCATGCTTGAAACCACAAAACCAAGCATGGCCACAGTGACTGCTTTGTTCAACAGGTCCATCAGCATGGCTGTCTTCCCCGTGTGGATTCGCGTACGCGGTCAATGTGCTTGGAAATGACCGAGCGGCGCTTATTTCATCAGTGCAAGATTTCGCCAAAAGTTCGCCAGACTGTCCGTGCCGCCGAACAGGGTGGTGAAGTTCGTCGAGTCCACGAGCACGATGTCGCCGACGCGCTGCTGATTTGGCGGCATCCAGAGCAGGCAATTGAACTCAGTGTTGCCCGCTTCGGTGAAGGGATGGGGACGGTCGCGATCAATAGGCTGGCGCGCCAGCAAATGCACCGACTTGGTGTCCTTGGTGGTCAGCTCATAGTGCGGCAGGTGTGGATGGAAATTGAGTGTAGGGACGTTTTTGAGCAGACCCAGCTTGTCGATGTCCCGAAAGGCTGTAAGCGGTGCGATTTCCTTCGTGCCTTTGACGAGCGCTGGCCTGAGACCCCACATGTTATGCACTGGGATGTCGAGAGCCTTCATCAGCGAACGGGTATATTGACCGAAGCGTTGCTGGCGCGGCACGAGTGCATCGCGGTGGTGGCGGTATTCCATCTGGCGCTGCTCGAGGTCATCGGTGAAACCGACATCGTGGTGCGGCGCGAGCAGCAGGCAGGTGCCTTCGCGCTTGAGCCACTCGCGGATGGCGGCGACTTCCTCTGGCGCGGCTTCCTGCTCGGAGAGGATGTGGTCGAGTCCAAACACCATAAGCGTGTCGGTATCTGCCAGAATCCTTTCGTCGATCGGCAGCTTGAAACCCGCCTGGTCAATGCGCTGGAAAACGGCGACCGGGTGACCGGTGGCCTCGCCGGCAATCCGCTGGAAGCTGAGCGTGGAACGGTGGAAAAGCTCCAGCGTACCCGCAATCCCTTGTAGAAATTGTGCCGCGCTCCACTCCGGCGTCTCGTAATTCGGCCACAGGACGGTGCGGACTTCGGTCATCGTCGAGAAGCGGTTTTCCATCGCCGCAGGGTCGCGCTGGGATTCCCAAGGGTAACTCCACGTCCAGTAGATGCTCATGCGGCGTTTGCCCGGTGTGTATTTGCGGGCAATGTGCTCTTGGTTGTAGGTGCGAGCTGGTGGCAATGTGCTCATGGTCGTTCTCCCGCATTTATGGCTGGGCTGACTTGGCGTCGCCGAGCGCCGCGAGGTATCGAAGCGCCTTAATACCAGGAAGGAAGAAGTAGGCGCCGCCCCTGAGGGTGGTGAATGCTGGAAGGCCGGTGATCTTTTTGCGGATTGGGCGTCTGGGGATTTTGAACTCGAGCGTACCGTCCTGGTTGCCGATTATCGGGTCGCGCTCATTGCCGAGTTCATGGAAGTTCTTGTCGTTGACCCACACGTTTTGTGCGAACTCGAACTGCCGGATGAGGCTCGCGCAGATCGCGAAAGCGGCAATGCCGCGCTCGGCCCCGTCTTCGGCAGCGCTCTCAGGCAGGTGAGGGCCATAGGTGGCGCCGCGGCGGATCATGCGGCGGCGGTTCATATTGGGCGCCGTGTCACGGGGATTCATGCGCCGCACGTGCGCGCCGAGCGGCACCGCATAGCCATGCGGGTCCATCTGTTTATAGTTGAAGTCGTTGTTTCGATGCGGATCCGCACCGAGCGCCGGATTATCCTTGTCGGGTGACAGCACCAACGGTGCGCCGCTGCGCCAACGGCCCATCAGCTTTGCCGCAATCAGCTCCTGTTCGTCGAGTGTCTTTCCATGCTCGCGCAGGAACTCACGAAAATTGCCGACATGCTCTTCCAGCCGGCGATAAGCCATGTAGCTGCCGTTGCGGGATAGAATTTCAGGTTGCGGCAATTTGGAGGGTGGTCCGTCTTCGTCCGGGTACCCTAGGATGAATTCGCCGGGTTTGAGGGGTGCCCCGGAGCCGGGTGTCGGGATCTCTCCGGTGCCTTCCATGACCGGCTCGCTGAGCCGGTCGCGGTAGCCGAAGTGATCATGTGCATGGTCGAATGGCGGCGTCGCCTCTAGGTCGAGCGTTGATAGCACCCCAACGCCTTCGCACCGTGCCACGAGGTTTGCATGTTCGACCTCACAGCGATCGCGCTCCTCGGCAGCGCGTGCAAACAAGATAACGATGGCGTGGAGATCCTGACTGGCAAGGCCGCCCACCCAGTTGTCAGGATGGTTCCGTCCGGTGTCGCCGAGCATCTCCGCGCGAGCGACCATGCCTTGCCTGAACTCGTCTGGGAACGTGGCGAGCGAAGCCGCGTCCAATCCGAGGGACCGCAATCCATTCCAGGTGAAGGCTACGCTCACCCAATGGTCGCCTATCTCTGTCGCCTCTCGGACCTCTGCGGCCGACTGCACCTTTTCAAGAATCGCGGATAGCCAGGCGCGTCCGCCCGCGGCGTTGCGAAATGAAAGGAATTCGTATCGCCCCGTGAGCGCGGGCACGCGCGTCAGCACGATGTGTTGGATGTCGTCGAATTCAAGCATGCGCCTGCGCCCAGTTCACTGCATTTGGTCGAGCGCGGTTGAGAATGCCGCTTTGAGCTTGAGTGCTTTCTTGATTTCTTCGCAACTTACATAGGGATGTTCGCTGTATTCGAGAAAGCTCGGCCAATGGTGGTCGCGGAAGAACTTGACGATCGACGCAGGATTTGTCGCGTAGTCCTCCGGCCAGCCTTCGAGGGCCTCAAAGGCAGACTGGATACCCGTCTTTCCGAACAGGAAAGAGGCGTCTTCGCAGTATTTGTCGAAGTCGGTGTCAAAGATGCCCTGATACATCATATAGCTCTCACCCTTGATGGTGAAGATCACCCATCTCAGGTAATGCGCTTGGAGTATGGCGAGGGTGGTAGGGTCGTTTGCGATTGCTTTCTCTATGACCTTGGCGTGGTTGTATAAGTGCTCTTCCCTTCCCGGGATGACCTTCGCGATGACGCTGAAGCCGTAGCAAGCCGGAGTCTGGGGAAAGACCGGACCGTATCTGCCTTGCTTAACTTGATCCTCGAAGAAGCCCCCTTTGGGAATCGCCATGGCCGCGGGCTTGGTCCAGTCGCCTTGCTTCGATGTGTCAGACATATCTTCCTCCTTCCATTCGCGCAGCTAGATTGTGATGAACCGAAGTTGCGTCATTGGCTGCGACAGTGGCGGTGCTCCATAGGTGATGACAATATCTACCTTCAACCGGCAGCCGAACTCGTCGCAAGTTCTGGCAAGCGCGCGATCCGGCCTTCCGCCGGCGACTTCGATATCAGTGGATTCGGTCCTCGGTTCAGCCGAAGCCGCCCCCGTTTGCAGAGGCAGCAACCAACGGCTTTGCGGCCGAAGGCGTAGCGGGACTGATAAGTCCCGATGGTCGGCAGTTTCTCCGGCTGCTGGACGCGGGCATCGAGTAGGTGCAGCCGCAGGCTGCAAACCAAGGGGCGAAAGCCGTACCCTCCTGGTTCAGAAGGCCGACAATCATGATAGCCCAAAACCAGGCAGCTGGGAAGGGCAAGAGTGAACTTGCCGCGGCTTAGTAAGTGACTGGCCTATGTCTCACATGGGGATCACGACTTCCCTGGTCGTCGTATCGACGCTTCCGCCCAGCATGCCCTTCCTGTTCATCGGTGATCTGCCGACGTGCAATGCGCGTGTCGAACACGGTAGCCGTCACCATGCTGTTTTTGATCGGCGCACGGGTTGGCAAATATATAGGCAGAAGCCCTTGGCCGATGGCTCTGAACCATAGCTGCGATCGGTAGCGTCTTGGTTTTACTACTACAGCGCTTGGAGGGTGAACCGACGGGCGCGCGCATTGAGCCCATCGTACTCGCCGATTTGGCTCCCGGCGCTGCCATCACTTCCTAGCTGAACTGCAGCAAAGGCGGCTTCATGGCGTTTCCCCGGGAGGTTCTCTGTCATCGCCATCCGCCATCCACGCATTGAGCAGCGTGTAGGCGACCGCCAGGACTGTCGGGCCGATGAAAATGCCCAGTATGCCAAACGCTACCAGCCCGCCGATAACGCCGGCCAGGATAAGCAGCATGGGCAAGTCGGCGCCTCTGCGAATGAGAACAGGGCGAATAAATTGATCCATCGTCGCGGCGACGATGGTAAAGGCCAGCAACACCGTCGCCCAAAGCGTGCCGCCCGAATAATACATCCAGATCACTGCCGGAGCCATTACCAGAACCGGACCGAGCTGGATCAGACA
>NZ_FUIG01000095.1:0-611 GCF_900149755.1 Mesorhizobium delmotii
ATCCTTGCTCTCGCTATGGTGGCGACTGCGTTTGGGCTGCTACCGGTCTCCGTCGCTTTCTTTGCGGCCGCGGTCGGGATGGTGCTTTTCAAGGTCATCCCGGTCCGGGAGGTCTACCAATCGCTGGATGGTCCAATCCTCGTCATGCTCGCCGTTCTCATTCCGGTGAGCGATTCGCTACGCAGTACAGGGGCGACAGAAGTGGTTGCCGGCGAGCTTGCCAAACTGGGGACCATTCTTCCGGCGCCCGGCGCACTGATGCTCATCCTTGTCGCCGCCATGGCCGTTACGCCATTCCTCAACAATGCCGCCACCGTTCTGGTCATGGCGCCTATCGCCGCCGAGTTTGCTGGCGATCTCGGTTACAGGCCGGAAGCATTTCTGATGGCGGTCGCCATTGGCGCCGGCTGCGATTTTCTCACCCCGATCGGCCACCAGTGCAACACGCTCGTCATGGGGCCGGGCGGCTACCGTTTCAGCGATTATCCACGTCTGGGACTGCCGCTATCGTTCCTCGTCGTCATTGTTGCTGTGCCGATGCTAATGATCGTATGGCCGATGAACTGATATCGATGGACGGATCAATCCGGCTCGAACTTTCGCCGGCCGGC
>NZ_FUIG01000041.1:0-73896 GCF_900149755.1 Mesorhizobium delmotii
TGTCTGATCCAGCTCGGTCCGGTCCTGGTAATGGCTCCGGCAGTGATCTGGATGTATTATTCGGGTGATACGCTTTGGGCGACGGTGTTGCTGGCCTTTACCATCGTCGCCGCGACGATGGATCAATTTATTCGCCCTGTTCTCATCCGCAGAGGCGCCAACTTGCCTATGCTGCTTATCCTGGCCGGGGTCATCGGCGGCCTGGTAGCGTTTGGCATACTGGGCATTTTCATAGGCCCGACGGTTCGTTCTGGCGGTTGCCTATACGCTCTTCAACACGTGGATAGGCGACGGTGATGATCAAGAACCGCCTGGGGAAACGCGATGAAGCCGGCAAGCGTTGCTGCTTTTAAGCTAGGCGGCAGCGCCGCGAGCCAAATCGGCTAGTAGGGTGGACTCAATGCACACGCCCGGCAGTTCACCCTCCAAGCGCTATAGTCGTAACTACCAAGACGCTACCGATTGCCGCCATGGCCAGAGCCATCGGCCAAGGGCTTCTGCCCATATATTTGCCGAGCCGTGCGCCGATCAAAAACAGCATGGCGACGGCTACCGCGTTCGACGCGCGCATCGCCGTCGGCAGATCGTCGATGAACAGGAAGGGCATGCTGGGCGGAAGCGTCGATAGGATGACCAGCAAGCAGATTGAAACTGCAGCTCTGACATCCCGAATGTTCACAATGCGCCGATTGTCGGATGCTGGAAGAGATCTGATGCGCGTGACGATACTTTCGGCGTCGGCCTCGGATGTGACCAGGCGGACGTCCTTCGGCAACTCGGAGAGGAAGACGCGCCGCGCCTCTGCCAGGGGCATCACGCGGATGGCCTCAAAGAAATTTAGGCGCTTCACCCGCTCCACAGCTGTCGTCAAGGCAAACATGACGCCGTCGACAATTCCCCAAGCGAGGTTGCAGCCCAGGGCAGCCATCAGCACGGCCCCCACCTTGTCGCCTTCGCCAACCGCGACGCTCATGGTGCCTGTGAAGGAAAGCGCCATCAATAGTCCGAAAATTACCTCCGACAGACGGTCGATGGGGTCGAGAACGGGTCTAACGGGATCGGGACCGTTCATGGCAGGACAACCGGCACATGACAACACTTGAGCAATCGCACCTTACAGCAAGCGATTTCCGTTTGGAGTCTAATTCCGCTTGCCGAGTTCCCGTGCTTTGGGCAGAGGCGAACGAGTGGCTCCGCTTCAGCATGGCTCGATAATTGTCGTGGAAGGGCTACCTTACCGACCGGCTAGCGACCGGCCGGCGTTCAGCGCGAGCTTGATTTCGCCAGCACATAGCTTGAAGGAGCGGGTGACGGAGAACCCCATCACCGGCCATACGATCCTGACCTCCACCCGAGAAACCATCCCTCACGGACCAGGCGGCAAAGGGTAACGTCTTTGGCTTTCCAGCTGATCGGCCATCAGCTTTGGTTGCCGTTCGCGAACGCGAAAGTTTGGCGCTGCCGCGGGTCGCCCGGATGATCTCGTTGTGCGTCTTTCATTTGACGTCTGCCGAACCCAGGAGCACTGTGTTGACGTTGACAGGCAAGCCATGGAACCTAAAAACGGGAGGATGCCATGTCCGCAAGGGTCGCGTCCCGTGAAGTTCTCTAATCGCCTCTGTCAATGAGCTCCTTTCTCATCGTTGATGCAGCCCCTGCCGGGCTCAGGGTTCTCTCCGTGGATCGCAAGGATCGCCGCATGTTTGCGTTGGAACGAGTGGGTCGAAGTGGTGTTCGCGGTTCCGTAGCACCGCACGCGTGGGAGCGACCTCATCCGCGCAGCGTCCCGGCAAGGACGCATCTCGGGAATTGGGGTTAGGGGATCGAAAGCTCCTCATCAGGCTGCAGCAGTGGTGTAGCGGAACGGCTCGTTCGTCTTCCACATGGCGTGGAGGATGACGGCGAGCTTGCCACCACGCCGCTGCGCAGCGTTCGCGGGAAGGACGCGGGGGCATGAGAACCGAGGCCAAGACCCCACCAACCCCGTTCGTGTCCTTCCAGATGCCGCCGGTGCTCCGGACCGGCCACCATGACGGCGACGGACGAGGCTGCCGTCAACGCTCGCCGAAGCGCTGCGTTTCATGGCCGACGTGATCGATTTCGCGGCTTCGCAGAATGCGGACGCCGCCGAGGCGTTCGCCAACAGCGCCGGAAGCGGCATGGATTGGGTGATCACCCTGCGCGTCGGCGCGAGCGCGCGGCTTGAGCCGGTGCCGCCAAAAGCAAGGATGTCCTGATATGGCTTCTGACGACGCAAACTTTTGGTCGGCATTGTCTGGGGGCGAAGCGCATGCGAGCGCGCCGCTGAAATGCTGATTAAGGCGCTCCACGGCGAGGCGACACGCGACGAGGCGCGGGCGGCATTCGAAGCAGCGGCAAAGGCAGCAGGAATCCTGGTCAATCGATAGCGGCGCTCCTTACGCCATATCCACCGCGAGGAATTCAAGCCGATGTTTGCTGACCTTAGCAAACATGCTGATGCGAAGAGTAGCGCAACGGCGACGATGGCATCCTCTCTTGCAGGGGAAGAATGGCTCCTCCATGCAGGGAAGAATGATATCATGGATGTTTTCGCCAATCGCCGGCGTTGCCAACAAGGCACTATGGCAAAGCCAGCCGTGACGGCCTTGATCTGAGGAAGGGCACAAAATGTTTCGCTACGACGTGCAGGCCGAGATCTGGGTCTATCCAGGCAAGGGCGGCTGGCATTTCGTGACGCTGCCGCCGGAGCTTGGGGCACGGATCAAGACGGCAATGGCGGGGATGGCACGGCCCTGGGGCTCGCTTGGCGTGGAAGCCGTCATCGGCCAGACCAGATGGCGGACATCGCTGTTTCCCGACAAGAAATCCGGCAGCCTGCTGTTGCCGATCAAGACGGCGGTGCGGGTCCGCGAAGGCCTTCGGGCTGGCGACACGGCCAACCTGACGATCGAGATGCAGTTATGACAACATTGGTTTTGGCTGACGGCGACACGCTATGCGGCGGCTAAAGCGCGTCGGCGACGCGCTTAAGTTCTTGTTTTTATGCATGTCGTTATCGCAAAACCGCTGCGCACTTTTGCGCGACATGCATTAGTGCCAGCCCCTTGGCAAGCCGGCGGGCGGCTTGTATAGAGCCCGCCACCCTGAATTCCACTCTCCATCACAAGGACGACCCCATGGCGCTCGAACGCACCTTTTCCATGATCAAGCCGGATGCAACCCGGCGCAATCTCACCGGCGCCATCACCCAGATGCTCGAAGAAGCCGGCCTGCGCGTCATCGCTTCCCGCAGGGTGTGGATGAGCCGCCGCGAGGCGGAAGGTTTTTATGCCGTCCACAAGGAGCGCCCGTTCTTCGGCGAGCTGGTCGAGTCCATGTCGTCGGGCCCGACCGTCGTGCAGGTGCTGGAAGGCGAGAACGCCATTGCCAAAAACCGCGACGTGATGGGCGCCACCAACCCGGCTAATGCCGCCGAAGGCACCATCCGCAAGGTACACGCGCTGTCGATCGGCGAGAATTCCGTGCACGGCTCCGACGCGCCGGAGACGGCCGCGCAGGAGATCAAATACTGGTTCTCGGACACCGAGATCGTCGGCTGAGCCGATAAGTCCATCACCACGTCACATGCAAGAAGGCCGGCGCAATGCTGGCCTTTTTTTGCGGCGATCCTGCACCGGACGCCGGGCGCCGACACCCGCCAACTGCGCATGATGCAAAAACCGAAACCGGTTATCAGCTCGCGGCGTTGAAGCGCAGGATGACGCGGTCGTCTTTGTCGACGATGATGAGCTTGCCGGCGTCGACGTGATACGATGCCGCCTTGGCCAGCGCCTCGAACAGCGCCTTTTCCTCGGCCATAATCTCGGACGCGCAGGCCTTGAACGTCGAACCGATGTCACTGACGGCGATCGTCGAACCATCGACTTTGGCGGTGGCGAAGTAGACGTTGCAAGGGCCGCTGCCGCCGGCCTTGCCGGCCTCGTCGATCCTGAACGTCGCCTGCGGCTCGGCGATCACACCAATGCCGTCGATATACTCGATCAGCCAGCTCTGCCCGAACACCGGGGCCGCTGCCGGCTCCTCGCTCGACGTCACCATCTTCAGCATGATGGTCTGCGGCGCGTCGCTCAGCGGATCGACCTGGTGGCGCTCATCGGAGATGAACAACAGCCTGTCGTCGACGGTGATGCGCGCCTGCAGCACATAGGTCATATCAGGCCGGATCACCGACGGGTCGAAGCTGATCTCGAACTTGATCGGCACCTGGCCGGCCGGCGCCACCTTGCGCTCGCCAATGACAGCGGCCTTCGCATCGGCCAGCGAGACATCGGCAAGCTGCACGGAAAGCACGGCGTTGGGCGGCAGCGCAATGCGCTCGCGATACGTCACCTCGCCCTTCAGGGTCTTCTCGGCAGCGTCGGACAACCCAGGCACCACCAGTATACCAACGACCAGCGGCACGAGACCGAAGATGAAGAACTCGGCGATCCTGCCCAGCATGATCCTGCTCCCATAGCGCAGCAAACTGGTCGCAAAGGTCTCGCAGGATTGCGGTGGTTCCGTGGCGCCTCACACGGGCTGTTCACACGGCGGTGCCTTCCGGCGGCTCGTTGCCCTGTGGTCAGCCCCCTTGGCGTGACAGGCGAAATATTGCTCACGCCAGGTCCCCAGGCGATCACGAAGTCGTGTTCCAAAAAAATGTAACACAGGGAACTTCCGGACCGAACTGACCAATGCGCGCTTGAGGAACGGCGCGCTCAACAACCCAACCGGAGGTGAAATCATGTCAACAAGATCAACCGTGAGTGCGGCCCTTCTGGCCAGCGCCGTTGCCACGGCTCTTGCTTCTTTTGCGACGGCCGCGCCGCTGACCGAGGCACAGGTCAAGGCGGCGATGGATGCCGGCAAGGAGAAGTGCTTTGGCGTCGCCATGAAGGGGCAGAACGACTGCAAGGCAGGTGCGGGAACCACATGCCAAGGCACCTCGACTGTCGATTACCAGGGCAACGCCTGGAAGTTTGTCGACGGCGGCACCTGTACGACGATGGACCTGCCCGGCGACCGCAAGGGCTCGCCCACGGAGCTGACCCGCGACATCCCGTCGTAAGCAATGCAACCTGCCCGGAAAGCGGAGACGAAGATGAACGGACTGGCCACTTACCCAGCATCCCCCATGTCGAAAACCTCGCGCTTTCCGGCGCACCCGGTCGCCGGCCTTGCCGGCACCAGTTTCAAGCACGAACATTTGCAGGCAATCATTGCCGGCGGCAGTAAGGACGGTTTCTTCGAGGTCCACGCCGAAAACTACATGGGCGCCGGCGGCCCGCCGCACGATGCGCTGACCAACATCCGCAGCGACTATCCCGTTTCGCTGCACGGGGTATGCATGTCGATCGGCGGACCGCGGCCGCTCGACAAAGCGCATCTCGGTCGTTTCAAGGCACTCGTCGACCGCTATGAACCGGCGCTCGTTTCCGAGCATCTCGCCTGGTCGACCCACGACACAACCTATTACAACGACCTGCTTCCCCTACCCTATACGCATGCAACGGTTTCGCGAGTGGCGGATCACATCGATGAGGTGCAGGGGACGATCGGCCGCCCGATACTGCTCGAGAACCCCTCGACCTACGTCCTTTTCCCGGAATCGACGATGAGCGAGACGGATTTCATCCGAGAGCTGGTGCGGCGTACCGGTTGCGGCTTGCTGCTCGACGTCAACAACGTCTTTGTTTCAGCCACCAATCACGGCTATTCAGCCCTTTCCTACCTTGCGGATTTCCCGCTTCAGCATGTCGGCGAAATCCATCTGGCCGGCCACGCCGAGCAGGAGGATGACGAGGGCGACCTGCTGCTCATCGACAGCCATGACGGCCCGGTCGCCGACGCAGTCTGGAAGCTTTTCGATGTCTTCATCGGCCGATGCGGACCGCTGCCGACGCTGATCGAATGGGACAGCGCCATTCCCGACTGGCCGGTGCTCAAGGCGGAAGCCGCCGCCGCCCAAGCGATCCTCGACCGTCATGCTGAGAGCGATCACACGTTCGGAAAAGCCCATGCCGCAGGATGAGCTCCAGTCGGGCGACCTCGGCCGCCGGTTCGACTATGCCGCGGCATTCACCGCCGGTTTGCTCGATCCTGACCGAGCCCCGCCTGACGTTGTCTCGGGGCCGAACGGCAAGGCTGCGGTCAAGCGCTATGCCGTCTACCGCAACAACGTCACGGTCAGCCTGATCGATGCGCTGGCCGCCAGCTTTCCAGCGACGCTGCGCATCACCGGCCCGGACTTCTTTCGCGCGATGGCGCGCTTTCATGTCCGCGAAACGCCACCCACCTCGCCGCTCCTGTTCGAATACGGCCGCGACTTTCCCGATTTCATCGAGCGCTACGAATACGCGCAGTCGATGCCGTGGCTGGCCGACGTGGCGCGCATGGAACGGGCCTGGCTCGACGCCTATCATGCCGCCGACGCGGAACCGATGGCTTCCCGAGCACTGGCGTCGATCCCGCCCGAACGACTGGGCGATACCGTGTTCGTGCCGCACCCGGCAACGCGCGCCATACGCTCGCGCTATCCGGTCGTGACGATCTTCGCGGCAAACCGGAGCGACGGTCCTGTCGGGCGAATCGACGCGGGCGGCCCTGAAGATGCGCTGGTCACGCGGCCCGGGCTCGAAGTCGTTGTTCGCCGCCTGCCGCCCGGCGGCGCGGTTTTTCTGGATCGTCTCATGGCAGGCGAGTCGCTCGGCGCAGCGGCCGCGGCAGCATTTGCGAAGCATGCCGAATTCGACCTTGCCGCGAACATTGCCGGCCTGCTGCAAGCAGGCGCCTTCACCGCGGCACACCAGAGAGGGTGAGCATGACGAACCATGAGCGGAACGTCAGCACCGGGCAGCGAGGGATCGCCGCCCTCGCCGAGAGGGTGAATGCCGCCCTGCGCACGAGTGCCACACCGTCGCTGACGCAGCTTGTCCTGCGCTGCGCGCTCGCCGTCCCGTTCTGGCGGTCCGGCGTCAACAAATGGGACGGTTTTTTGCAGTTGAACGATGTCGCCGTGCTGCTTTTCACCTCGGAGCTCAAGCTGCATCTGCCCGGCGGCCCTTACGACTTCCCGGCACCTGGGCTGGTGGCGTTCGCCTCAGGGTTGGCGGAAATCCTGTTGCCAATTCTTCTCGTTCTCGGCCTGGCGACACGACTGGCGGCATTCGGCCTGCTCGTGATGACGCTGGTCATACAGCTCACCGTGCCCGACGGCTGGCCGCTGCACATCACCTGGGCGGCTATGGCGCTCGGCATCATGGCGTGGGGACCCGGCCGGATTGCGCTCGATCACTGGATCGGCACTGACAACGGCTGATCGGGGGTTGATGGGATTCCCACCCCTGCGGCGATGACGCGAAGCATCAATTTCGTTTCGGCACGGCCTGCTTCCAGCGGCTTGCCGCCTCGTCGTCGGCCTCCTTGGCGTCGACCCAGCCGCCTTGCGAGCCGTCGGTATGGTGTTCCTTTTTCCAGAACGGCGCGCGCGATTTGAGATAATCCATCAGGAAGTTCGCCGCCTCGAACGCCGCCTGCCGGTGCGCGGAGGCAGCGACCACCAGCACGATGTTCTCACCGGGCGCGATCCTGCCGTGGCGATGGATGGCGGTGAGCCCCTGCAGCGGCCAGCGCTGAACCGCCTCGGCGGCGATGCGGCCGATCTCGGCCTCGGCCATGCCGGGATAATGTTCGAGTTCGAGCGCCGCCAGCCTGCCTGCCTCGTCGCGGCAGAGACCTGAGAAAGTCACCACGGCGCCGATGTCGGCGCGGCCTTGCGTCATCCTGGCGATCTCGGCGGCGACATCGAAATCCTCCGCCTGGATGCGCACCGTCGGCACCACCGGGCCGGGCATTTCAGCCACCCGTCATCGGCGGGAACAGCGCGATCTCGCGCGCGCCTGATATCTTCTCGCGGTGCTCGACATGTTCCTGGTTGATGGCGACGCGGATCACGTCAGGATATTGCAGCGCGTGCTCGTACTCCTCGCCGCGCGATTTCAGCCAGCGCAGCAGGTCGGCCACCGTCTCGATGCCGGCGGGCAATTCGACGTCCTCTTGCGGCTTGCCGATCCGCTCGCGCACCCAGGCGAAATAGATGAGCCTCGTCGACATCCTACTCGTCCATGATGTGCTTGAGGCCGGCGCGGAAGTAGTCATAGCCGGTGTAAAGCGTCACCAGCGCGGCGATCCACAACAGCACCAGCCCGGTCTGGGTGGTCAGCGGGAAGATCTTGTCGCCGGCAGGTCCCGCGAGCAGGAAGGCGATGGCGACCATCTGGATGGTGGTCTTCCACTTTGCCAGCTGCGTCACCGGTACCGAGACCTTCAGCGCCGCCAGATATTCGCGCAGGCCCGAGACCAGGATCTCGCGGCACAGGATGATGATCGCTGCCCACAGCGACCAGCCGGCGATGCCGGCATGCCTATCGGTGTCGGCCGCCAGCAGCAGCAGGCACGTGGCGACCAGCAACTTGTCGGCGATCGGATCGAGCATCTTGCCGATATTCGAGGTCTGCTGCCAGGCGCGCGCCAGATAGCCGTCGAAATAATCGGTGATCGAGGCCAGCAGAAAAATGATCAACGCCGACCAGCGGGCGAAGTCGCTCGACTTCAGATGCCCTTCGAGAAAAAAACACAGCACAACCAGCGGCACCGCGAGAATGCGGACGTAGGTGAGCATGTTGGGCAGGTTGAATGCGCGCTGGGCCATATTTTTGGGAACTCTTTCTGCCTGCCTACTCAAATCAGAAGCGAATGTGGGGGGTCAACAGATGATAGTCGATGGACCAGCCGAAAATAGCCGAATCATCAGCTCTCGTGAAAATGGTTGTAGACCAGCTTGGCGACCTGCTCGGAAATGCCATCGACCTTGACCAGATCCTCGATCGCGGCGCGGCTGACCGCCTTGGCGGTGCCGAAATGCATGAGCAGCGCGCGCTTGCGGCCCGGGCCGATGCCGCTGATCTCGTCGAGCGGGCTCTTGACCATCTCCTTCTTGCGGCGGGCGCGGTGCGAGCCGATGGCGAAGCGGTGGACCTCGTCGCGCAGCCGCTGGACGAAATAGAGCACCGGGTCGCGCACCGGGAGCGAAAACGGTGGCCTGCCCCTCACGAAGAAGCGTTCGCGGCCGGCGTCACGGTCCTGGCCCTTGGCGATGCCGATGGCCTGGACACGGTCCTCGATGCCGAGATCTACGAGGATTTTTCGCACCGCCGTCATCTGGCCCTGGCCGCCGTCGATGAGAATGACGTCGGGCCAGGCCGGGAAACCGCCGGTGTCCTCGATATCGTCACCCTGTTCGGCCAAGGTCGCGTCGTCCGCCGGCTGTTCGCTCTGCGGCACATCGCCATGCTCCTTCAGCAGCCGGGAAAAACGCCGCTCCATCACCTCGCGCATCATGCCGAAATCGTCTCCCGGCGTGATCTCTGTCGAGCGGATGTTGAATTTCCGGTACTGGTTCTTCACGAAGCCTTCCGGCCCGGCGACGACCATGGCGCCGACGGCATTGGTGCCCATGATGTGCGAGTTGTCGTAGACCTCAATGCGCACCGGCGGTTTTTTCAGGCCAAAAGTCTCGGCGAAGCCGGTGAGCAGCCGCCCTTGCGTCGAGGTCTCGGCCAGCCGGCGGCCGAGCGCCTCGCGGGCATTCTGCAGTGCGTTGTCGGTCAAATCCTTCTTCTCGCCGCGCTGCGGCACCGAGATCGCCACCTTGCGGCCCGCGCGGGTGGAGAGAGCCTCCGCCAGCAATTCCTGGTCCTCGACGCCATGCGACAAAAGGATGGTGCGCGGCGTCGGCTTGTCGTCATAGAATTGCGCCAGGAACGAGCCCAGCACCTCGGCCGCCTCCAGCGCCGGATCGGCCTTGGGGAAATAGGCGCGGTTGCCCCAGTTCTGGCCGGTGCGGAAGAAGAACACCTGGATGCAGACCTGGCCGCCTTCCTGATGGATGGCGAAGACGTCGGCCTCGTCGACGGTCTGCGGGTTGATGCCCTGATGGCTCTGCACATGCGACAGCGCCGCCAGCCGGTCGCGATAGATGGCGGCGCGCTCGAAATCGAGGTTTTCCGCGGCCTGCTGCATGGCGGCGGAGATATCGGTCTTCACCTTCTGGCTGCGGCCGGACAAAAAGTCCTTCGCCTCGGCGACCAGCTTGGCATAGTCACTATGCGAGATTTCGCCGGTGCACGGGCCGGCGCAGCGCTTGATCTGGAACAGCAGGCACGGCCGGGTGCGGTTCTCGTAGAAGGAGTTGGTGCAACTCCTGAGCAGGAAGGCGCGCTGCAGCGAATTGATGGTACGGCCGACGGCGCCGGCCGAGGCGAAGGGACCGAAATAGTCGCCTTTGCGCGAGCGCGCGCCGCGATGCTTGTAGATGCCGGGCGAGACATGATCGCCGGTCAACAGGATGTAGGGGAACGACTTGTCGTCCCGCATCAGCACGTTGAATCGCGGCCGCAAGCGCTTGATAAGGTTGGCTTCTAGCAGCAGCGCTTCGATCTCGGTGCGGGTGACGACGAACTCCATCGTCGCCGTCTCGCGCACCATGCGGCCGATGCGGCTGGTGTGGAAACGGCCTTGCGCGTAATTGGTCACCCGCTTCTTCAGGCTGCGCGCCTTGCCGACATAGAGCACGTCGCCTGCGGCATTCATCATGCGGTAGACGCCGGGCGCGTTGGGCAGCCGTTTGACCAGCGTCTGGATGACTTCGGCGCCGACCATGCCGTCGGCATCGCCGGCATGCGGCGTCCAATCGATGGCCGTGAAGGCGACGTCAGGGCCGCCCGAACCAGGAGCTGACGGTTCGACGATCTCCTCCGCCGCCTCGTCCTCGAGGTCGACATCGGGGGGCAGGTCGTCGGCGGCGCCGCCTCGTTTGTGTTTCTGGTCCATGGGACTCATTCGATAATGCCTGTCACATCCGGCGTCTGCCATGCAAGGTGCTGGCCGCCGTCGAGCGCGATCATCTGGCCGGTGACCGAGCGCGCGCCCCAGAGATAGCGGATGGTGGCGCCGAATTCAGGCAATTCCGGGCCGCGCTTCAGGATCAGGCCGTCGACCTGCGCGGTAAAATCGCTGTCGTCCTGGCGCGCGCTCTTCAGCGTCGGGCCGGGGCCGATGGCGTTGACGCGAATGCGGGGTGCCAGCGCCTGCGCCATCATCTGCGTCTCTGTCCACAATGTCGATTTCGACAGCGCATAGGAGAAATAGCGTGGCGTCGGGCGCCAGACGCGCTGGTCGATCATATTGACGATCAGCCCTTCCTGGCCTTCCGGCAGCGCGCGGGCGAATTGTTGCGCCAAAAGTGCCGGCGCCTTCACATGGATGGCGAAGTGACGGTCCCAGGCAAGCCAGTCGACGTCCTGAACCGTATCGTCCGCGAACAACGAGGCATTGTTGACCAGCAGTGTAACAGGCCCGAGCGCGGCTGCGGCGTGGCCGACCAGGTCGCCGACCGCGGCCATGTCGGTCAGGTCGGCGGCGACCACAGCGGCGCGGCCATCCTGGCCAAAATGACCGCCGTTGATCCGCGCGGCCAACGCTTCCGCCTCGGCCCGCGAGCGGTTGCAATGGATGGCGACAGCAAAACCGTTCGCTGCCAGATCCTCGACGATCGCCTTGCCGATCCGCTTGCCCCCGCCCGTCACCAGCGCCGTTCCAGCGGCCTTGCTCATCCTGTCAATCCTCAATGGGCTTCGATTTCAGCCAGCCGGCGAAATATGGCCGGCCAAGCGTTAAATGCCGTTCGGACCTTGGGCAGCATTGTGGCAAAGCGGCCGGATCGGTCTTTCGACTGTGGCCGGGACTCGGCCGTCAGATCGCAATATAGGGCTCCGGACCCCTTGCTCCAAGCGGTGTTCAGCGCGGCACGGCAAAGCCTCCTGACACTATCTGTTGCGCAGATACAACGTCAAAATTCAGCCTCATTCGTGCCCGGTAATGACCCAAGTTCAGGTTCGCTTCAGCCGCATTTCGACACGACATTCGGAACCGTTGAGCGCCAGACCCGTTTATCCCCCCGGCGGGTTGAGGGCGCTTGTGAAAAGCAAGCCTGTGCCTGTGGCTTAAGGAGTAAAGAACAATGCAAGCCAATCTTAAATTTGCGCGACCGCTGGCGGTGGCGTTTGGGCTCTTCGCCCTCGGCGGAACCGCCTATGCTGCTGACGTCATCTCGGAAGAGCCGCCGGCACCCGCCCCGATCGCCGAACTTCCGGTCGCTTCCTGGGCCGGCCCCTATGCCGGTGTGAGCGTCGGCTACGGCTTCAGCGGTCATGCCGACGCCGAGGATATCGGTGTCGACGTCGACACCGATGGATTCGTCGGCGGCGTCTTCGGCGGCTACCAGTGGCAGCAGGAGAACTTCGTGTACGGTGCTGAAGCCGATATCGGCTATAGTGGCATCGAGGGCGACGATGGTGGCGTCGAGGCCAAGGGCGGCTTCGAAGGCTCGCTGCGCGCCCGCCTCGGCTACGCCGTCACCCCGGAAATCCTGCTCTACGGTACCGCCGGCGGCGCGCTCAAGAACCAGGAGATCGAAGCCGCTGGCGCCAGCGACGAAAACACCATGCTGGGCTGGACGGCCGGCGTCGGTACCGACATCAAGATCACCGACAATGTGTTCGGCCGCGTCGAGTATCGCTACACCGACTTCGGCGACAAGGACTTCGACGGTATCGGCAAGGTCAAGTCGACCGACAACCGCGTCACCTTCGGCGTCGGTATGAAGTTCTAAAGTCGTCCAAAGCCACGACACGAAAGAGCCGGGCCTCGTGCCCGGCTTTTTTGTGACCCTTCTCTGGCTGCCGCTCACGCCGGAATGCAGGGTTTCAGCTCGGGAAACTTCTCGTCGAAGCGCGCTGCCCAGCGGACCAGCCGGCTGCGGCCCTTTTCCCATTTTCCGCCAAAGCGCAGCGAGAGATAGCCAAGGCAAGCGCGCAGCGCCAACTGACCGGCGGTAATCTTCTTTGGCAGCTTTGGCGGATTGGCGTTGAGCAGATCGAGCGCGCTGGTGATCTTCGCCCACTGGCGGTCGAGCCACGGCTGGTAGACCATGTCTTCGGGGCGCATGCGCCGCTCATAGACCATCGACAGCGCGCAGTCGCAGATGCCGTCGGCCAGTGCCTCCAGCACTTCTGCCTCGAGGCGCTTGTCGGGATTGCGCGGGAACAGCGCGTTCTTCGACATGCGGTTGAGATGCTGGGTAATGGCGCGGCTGTCGTGGACCGAGCGGCCGTCGTCGAGCACCAGCACCGGAATCTTGCCGAGCGGATTGGCACCGATCAGGTCGGCCGGCTTGTCTTCGGTTTTTATCGGCACGAGATCGACGGCGATGCCGGCATAAAGCGCGGCCATGCGCACCTTGGAACTGTAGGGGGACGTGGAGGCGTAGAGCAGTCTGGGCATGATCGGGTTCCTGGTTGCCGAGTACATAGCGCGTGGACGCGCAAAGAATGCTGTAGCACTTAGAATTTGCGGATGGTCCATTTCCGCGACACTGTTGGCCGGGCATCCCGGCATGATCAACAGCCCACAGGCGGAAAAACCGGGCGCCACGGCGAACGACCGTTCCTCTGCGATCTTGAGGCAATGAGCGGCACGGCAGTTGCAGTCCAAGAGAATCTGAACAGGTCAGACAGACCCGAACGCGGCCGCCGGTCTTGCACCGAGAATTCCTCTGCGGGCACAGAGAAATGCCCCACCGGACTTCGCCGCGCGGCGAAGTCCTGGGAGCTGCGAAAAGCTGTCTTCCCTCCGCCTCTATTATTGCCCGAGCACCGACTGTGCGAGCGAGGCGCCTGTCCGGCACCCGCCCTCAACCGTCTTCAGCACTGTCCTCCGCGAGCGAAGAAACGCGATTACTTCTTGGCTTTCGCCTTCGCGGGCGCTGCCTTCGCCTTCGGCTTGGCCGCAGGCGCTGCTTTCTTCACTGCTACCGAAGACTTCGCTGCAGCCGCTTTCTTTGCCGGCGCAGCCTTCTTGGCCGGTGCAGCCTTCTTTATCGGCGCAGTCTTGGCAGGTGCTGCTTTCTTCGTTGCCGGCTTCGCCGGGGCTTTTGCAGCCGGCTTCTTGGCAGGTGCTGCTTTGGCCTTGGCTGGTGCTGCTTTCGTCACTGCCGGTTTTGCCGCGGCTTTCGCGGTCGGCTTCTTGGCCGGCGCTGCTTTTGCCTTGGCCGCGGCCTTCGGCTTGGCAGCAGGTGCTGCTTTCTTCACAGCGGCTGCGGCCTTTGCCGCCACCGCTTTTACTGGTGCTTTCTTTGCCGGTGCCTTCTTTGCCGGTGACTTGGATGCCGGCGCTTTGGATGACTGTTTAGCCATATCATGCCCCTTAGTTGTGCCGACGGCCGTTAATGACCCGGCGCGTAATGCATATCTGACTCGCGCTTGTCTAGCCAGCGAAGCATCAGCATGATTTTTTCAGTTTAAGTTTTGGTTACAGGCGACACACGCTCGTGCCGATTTCGCAAAATGCCGTTGCTGCTCTTCGATCTTTGCCGACGGTTTGCGACAGACATTCTGCGCGCTTTGCCGGACCAATCTTGCTACGAAGCGCTGAAGGTTAGCAAGCGTTTTGCTCGTTGATCATCGACCGGCAACACCATGATGCGGCTGCTTCAACGATCTCATCGTCTTGTCAACCGGACGATCTACACAAGCTGCAAAAGCAGAACGCGGCCCGCTCTGCGCCAGGACCTTGCCTGCGTTCGAGAGGGGCAATTTTTTGCTAAGGTTGACAGATTACTCTATTCAGCAGAGTATTCTGCAGTATGCGGAGAAGCGCATGTCATTCGCGCAAGATCGGGCGGCGCTGTCCCAGATCAGTGAGACTGAACGCCGGACACCACAGCAGGCCCGATAATGGCTGCCGACGAAATCATCCACCAGAGCGTGCGGCTCAGGATCATGGCGGCGCTGAATTCTCTGGAACGGCGCGAAGCGCTGGAATTCACCCGATTGAAGGCCATCGTCAATGCGACCGACGGCAATCTCGGCGCGCATATCGATACGCTTGCCACGGCGGGCTATGTCGATGTCGAAAAGCTGTTTGTCGGACGTCGACCGCAGACGCGAGTCAAGGCGACGTCAATCGGACGGCGCGCCTTTCGCGGTCACGCCGCCTTCCTTCGCGCCATCCTCGATGAGGCGGAGCAGCCCGGCAAACGCGTTCAGCGCAGGACGCGGCAACGGCCGTTGTAGACCATCCAGCGGTCGAAGCCCGCGACGCAGAATTCCACATTATCGCCGATCGAGGCAAAGCCCTGCCCTTCCTCGATCAGATACCAGATGGTGCGGGCGTGGCCGTCGGACAGGCTGACGGTGGCGCCGCAATAGCGGCGGCCGATCGGCCAGGTTTCGTTGGCTGGCAGATAGCGATGCTGGTGGATGCCCTGGAAATCGACAATCTCGACGTCGGGCAGATTCGGCACGTGGTGCACCTGGTAGGAGAAGCGGCTGGTGATCTTGTTCAGCACCCAGGCCTCACCGCAAACGCCGCTGTCTTCTTCGGTATAGACGGCAAGGTCGGCTGCCTTTGCTGCCTGTGTGACAGCGAGTGACGTGCCGAGCGGCGTGCAAAGCGCGATCAGTGCGGCAAGGGCGGATTTGGCGAAGCGAGTCATGGCAGCCTCTTATGGTCGACTGCGTGCACTGTGCGGATTCGCTTGCGCGCGGTCAAGCGGTTGTAGCGACAATGGTTTCCTAGTCTGAAATCGCCTTCAAACCAGGGCAGGCGCGCGAATACCTCTGCCGCCCTACGCCGCCAGCCATTCCAGCGTCCAGTGCGCCGGTTTTTCAACGACAAGCAATTTGTGCAAGGCCGGCAGCAGCGTGCGCAATTCGCGCTCCAGCGTGAACGGCGGGTTGACCACCACCATGCCACTGCCGTCAAGGCTGGGCTCGGCCGATGGCGGCCTGATCTCGAAGCCGATGTCGAGCAGCCTAGGGACACCTGACTGCACCAGCGCCTTGCGGAAGGCGGCGACCGCCTTGCGGTCCTTGACCGGATACCACAACGCATAAACGCCGCCGGGCCAGCGCTTGTGGGCTTTCCGCAGTCCGTCGACGAGGCGGTCGAACTCGCCCTCCTCCTCGAAGGGCGGATCGACCAGCACGAGGCCGCGCTTTTCCTTCGGCGGCAGATGCGCGCCGAGTGCCAGCCAGCCGTCGAGCTCGATCACCCGGGTCTGGAAATCGCCAGCGAATAGCGCCCTCAGCTTCGCGGCGTCCTGGCGATGCAACTCGATCGCCGACAGCCGGTCCTGCTTGCGCATGAGATGACGCGCGATCAGCGGCGAGCCCGGATATTTTTTCACGCCGCCTTCAGGATTGAGCGAACTGACGGCTTCCAGATAAGGCGCCAGAAGTGCTGCCGCCGGCGCGTCAAGCGCGGCATCGACCAGTCGGCCGATGCCGCCTTGCCATTCGCCGGTCTTTTGCGCTTCAGTCGACGACAGGTCGTAGCGGCCGATGCCGGCATGGGTGTCGATGACGCGAAACGCCTTGTCCTTCTGCTTCAGATATTCGACGAGCCGGCTCAGCACGACATGCTTGACAACATCGGCGAAGTTTCCGGCGTGATAGGCGTGGCGGTAATTCACGGTCTAGTTCGAGCCCCTGCCCCAGCGGGGCGGTGGCGGCTGCGAGTTCGGATTTTGCGGCCGGCGGCCGCCGAAACGCAACGCCAACAGCAGCCCGATCAGGCCGGCCGCTATCAGCGAGAAGCCGACCGGCCGCGCCCGGCGATCGATCTCGCCGACACCGGAACGCAGCACGAGGTCCACCACCCGCATCTCGATGCCTTCGGCGTCGCCCGGGCCGAGGGTGAAGAGGTACGGGCCGGGGCTGACCTTCGCGATCAGGCCGGCTTCGTCGCGAAAGATCTTGTCCGGCAGTTGCGGGCTGACCTGGCGCGGATTTTCCGAATGGTTGAATTGCAGCGTCGAGGCGAGCACCGTCCTGCCGCCGGTGGCGGCGGTCAGCGTCAGCACGGTGCGCTGTTGCGAGACGATGCGTTCGGTTCTCGCGGTGAGGTCGACCAGCACCCGCACCGGCGCGTCGCGAGCGGCCAGCGGCACCGTCGCCGGCATGAACCGGCCCTGTTCGTAAACCCGCCAGGTCCCGATCTCATGGCCGGAGAAATTGGTCATCGCCCAGGGATAGACGACGCCGATGCCGATGCCGGCGAGCAGGATCAGAAGAAACAGAAAGCGCATGCGCTCGACTACCTTGCCCAGATATTAGTATTAGCGCCGCCGCGGGCGCGTCCCATCTCGTACCAGAGCCATGTCGAGGCCGAGATCAAATGTCGTATCGAATTCGGCGGTGCCAAGATAGACAATAGCGTCGGACCCAAAGGTGGGAACCGGATTTGGGAGAATCCGAATGATCTGAGCGCCCGATGAGGAGGATCAGCCCTTCCCCTTCTGGAGGCTCGTTTCCAATGCGCGCATTCCCGTCTCGTCGAACAAATGCAGATGTTGCGGCGGGAAAGCCACCGTCACCGTCGGGCCAGCCGTCAGCGCCGCCCTGTCCAACGTGAAGACGTTGAATGGCAGGCCATGCAGGCCGAGATGCAGGATGATGCCGAAGCCGGTCGGCTCGATCAGGTCGACCGTCGCCCTCAGGCTGCTCTCCGAGCCCGGCGACATCTCGACATGCTCCGGCCGGATGCCGAGCGTCACCGCCGCGCCTTGCTCGAGTTGATAGGCTGACGAAAGCGCAATCAGCGTTCCATCGGGCAATCGTGCGCCGGCCGTGCCTGCGCCGACCTCATAGCGCGCCGACAGAAAATTCATGGCCGGCGATCCGATGAAGCCGGCCACGAACAGGTTGGCAGGGCGGTCGTAAAGCTGCAGCGGGCTGCCGACCTGCTGCACCACGCCCTCATGCATGGCGACGATCCGGTCGGCCAGTGTCATCGCCTCGATCTGGTCGTGGGTGACATAGATCGAGGTCGCGCCGAGATCGCGGTGCAGCTTCTTGATCTCTGCCCGCATCTGCTCACGCAAGCGCGCATCGAGATTTGACAGCGGCTCGTCGAACAAGAATGCCTTGGGCTGTCGCACGATCGCGCGGCCCATCGCGACGCGCTGGCGCTGACCGCCCGACAGTGCCTTCGGCCGCCGCGCAAGCAGCGGCTGCAGCTCAAGCTTCCTGGCTGCATTGCTGACGGCGGCCGTGATCTTCTCGCGGGCAGCCTTCCGGATGCGCAGGCCATAGCTCATGTTCTCGGCGACATTCATGTGCGGATAGAGCGCGTAGGACTGGAACACCATGGCGATGTCGCGGTCCTTGGGCGCCCGCTCATTGACGCGCATGCCGTCGATCCGGATCTCACCTTCGGTCACCTCCTCGAGCCCGGCGATCATGCGCAGCAGCGTGCTCTTGCCGCAGCCCGACGGCCCCACCAGCACCACGAACTCGCCGTTCTTTATCGACAAGTCGACGCCGTGCAGCACGGAGACGATGCCGAAATTCTTGCGGACGTTGCGGATGTCGATCGATGCCATGAAACCTCACTCAGCCCTTGACCGCGCCGGCCGTCAGGCCCTGGACCAGATAGCGCTGGATGAACAGGAAGAAGAGGCAGGCCGGGATCAGCGCCAGCACGCCAGCCGCCATCATCTGCCCGAAATCGACCGAAAATTTCGACACGAAGGTGAGCAGACCGACCGGAAACGTGGCGGCGCTGTTGCCCGAAATCAGCATCAGCGCGAACAGCAGCTCGCTCCATGCGGCGGTGAATACAAAGCCCAGCGTCGCGGCGATGCCGGGCAGCGTCAGCGGCAGGATGATCTGGCGAAACGCCATGAACTGCGTGGCGCCATCGATCTTGGCCGCCTCCTCCAGTTCCTTGGGAATGCCGTCGAAGAACGACTGCATCAGGAACGTCGCGAAGGGGATGTTGAAGGCGGTGTAGACGACCACCAGCCCGGTCAGGCTGTTGGTCAGCCCGAGCGGCGAGAGCATCTTGAAGATCGGCGCGACCAGCATCACCAATGGAAACATCTGGGTGAGCAGCATCAGCGCGACCAGCCAGTATTTGCCACGGAAGGTGAAACGCGACAACGCATAGCCGGAGAGGGACGCGAGCAGCGTCACGATCACGGCCGTTGCGCCGGCAACGATCAAGCTGTTCCTGAAGAAGACCGGGAATGCGCTGTGGGCGAGCACGAAACGGAAATGTTCAAAGCTCATCCGCGACGGCCACATCCGCACGCCCTCCGAATAGAGCAGGTCGTTCGGCGTCACCGATACTTTCAACAGCCAGAACAGCGGGAACAGCGCAAAGACCACGTAGCAGAGGATCGCCAGGCGGTGCAGCGCGGTGCCGAAGGTCGAATACCTGTTCATCTGGTCATCCCCCGACCCATCACGACCGATCCATCAGGACTTGCCGCAGCATGACGATCAGCATCGAATAGGCGAGCAGCAGGACGAGCAGCACCAGCGCGATGGCCGAGGCGTAGCCGAAATCAAGGGCTCTGAAGGCCTGCGTGAAGATGTAGCTCGCGACGATCTGCGTGCGGTCGGCCGGCCCGCCGCTGGTCATGACGATGATCAGGTCGGCGAAGTTCGAGATCCAGACAGTGCGCAACAGCACGGTGATCGCAATGGTCGGCGCCAGGAATGGCAACGTGATCGACGTGAACCGCCTGATCGCGCCGGCGCCGTCGATCGCCGCCGCCTCGTAGAGGTCGCGTGGGATAGCCTGAAGCGCGGCCAGCAGCGTGATGGCGAAGAAGGGAATGCCCCACCAGACGTTGGCGATGATCGGTCCCCACATGGCGAGCTGCGGATTGGAAAGGATGTTGGCCGGCTCGCTCATCAGGCCGAGCGCATAAAGCCAATGCGGCAGCGGTCCGATGACGGGATTGAACAGCCACGCCCAATTGAGCCCGGTGAGGAAGGTCGGCACCGCCCAGGGCAGGAACACCAGCGCCTGCGCTATGGCGCGGCCGGCAAACGGCCGGTCGAGCAACAGCGCCAGGACCAGGCCGAACACGAACTGCAGGAGGACGGACGCGCCGGTCCACCACAGCGTGTTGCGCAGCGCCCGATAAAAATTATCGTCGTCATAAAGGGTGCGAAAATGATCGAGCCCGACATACCCGCCAGAGAAGGGATTGAGCAAGTGCACGTCACGGAAGGCGTAGGACAGGCCTAGCACCAGCGGCGCCAGCATGATGGTGACGATCAGAATCAGCGCCGGGGCGGTGTAAAGATATGGCTCGGCGTGGCGCGTGATCCGGTCGACCAGCGACCGGCGGCGCGATTCCGGGAACCCGGCGGTGGCGTCAAAAACCATCAGCTAACGCTTTCGTTCCAATTGGCCATCCTTCCAATCGACCATGGACGAGACCTATCGGAGCCACCCGGCGATGGGCGGCTCCGATGCTCTAGGTCCGCCGTTTATTTCTTGGCCAGGTACTTCTGCTGCGCCTTGGTCAGATAGTCGGCCCACTGGTTGGCCATTTCCTCGGGCGTGATGTCGCCGAGCAATGCCTGTTGACTGGTCTTTATGACCATTGAGTCCTTGAAGAAGGCGAACTCCTCGAGATAGGTCGGCATGACCGTCGGCACCGCATCCTTGTCCTCGAGTTCGGCGAACCAGCCCTTGAACTGCTCGCTTGCGTAGAAGGGATCCTTTTCGGCCGACTTGTGGACCGGCAGCGCACCGGTGCGCTTGTTCCACTCGACATTGCCCTCGGGCCCTTCGAGCGTTTCGATCAGCTTCCAGGAGAGGTCCTTGTTCTGGCTGGCCGCCATCATCGACCAACCGGCATAGCCGATGGTCGGGAACGTCTTGCCGGACGGCCCCTTCGGCATGGTCGTGACGCCGTAGTCTTCCGGCTTCATCCGCTCGGCTATCGCGATCAGCGCGTCTGGATCCTGATCAAGCATTGCGCAGGTGCCGGTGTAGAATCCGGCGACGATTTCGTTAAAACCCCAGTTAACGCTGTCCTTCGGTGCCAATCCCTTCTTGTACAGGTCGACGACCCAGGTCAGTCCCTTGACCCAGCCTTCGCTGTTCATCGTCGAGGTGCCGTCTTCATTGAAGAACTTGTTGGACCCGGCCATGGTTGCGCCGAACATGATCCAGCCGTTGAGGCCGCCCGGCCCGCCGCGCAGGCAGTAGCCATATTTGCCTGGAAGCTTGGATACTTTTTCCGACGCCGCCACGAACTCGTCCATCGTCTTGGGCGGCTCGGTGACACCAGCCTCCTGGAACAGCTTCTTGTTGTAGAACATCGCCCGGAGATAGAAGCCGTAGGGCAGCATGTGGGCGGTGTTGTTCACGTCGCGGCCGAGTTCGAGCGCGCGATCGGTGAGGCCCGAGGTGTGCTCCCATTTGGCAAGATAGGGTTCGAGGCTCTCGAGAAGACCGTTGTTGGCATAGAGCGACAGCCAGGTGTCCGGCATCTCCATGACGTCGGGGATTTCGCCGGCGGACACCATGGTCGCGAATTTCTGGAACGCCTCGCCCCAGGGCAACGAGATGACCTCGACCTTCGTGCCCGGGTTGGCAGCCTCGAATTTGGAGACGATCGATTTCAGGGTTTCGGTGCGCTCGGGGCTGGTGATCACCTCGACGAGCTTCAGCGTCGTGTCGGCGAGTGCAGCACCCGACATCAGTACGGTGGCGAATGCGGCGATAAGAAGCTTCTTCATTTTCCGTTCCCTTCTTGTCTGGTTGCTTCAGGTCTTTTCTTCGGAAGCGTCGATCGCCGCTTCCAGGTCACTCCACAGCGCCTCGGTTCCCTCGAGGCCGACATGGAGACGCACGGACCGCGGATGGACGCCGAACGCCATCGCGGAATTGGGTTGGGCCTTCTGCTGCAGCACGACCTCGCCGGGCACGATGAGGCTTTCGTGGCCGCCCCAGGACACGCCTAGCTTGAACAGCTTGAGGCGGTCGGCAAACGTCCGGATGTCGATGCCGTCGCGGAAGACAAATGAGAACAGGCCCGACGTGCCGGTGAGCCCCGCAGGAAGCAGGTTGGCCAACCCCGGATGGCAGACCTTCTCGACGATCGGATGATCCTGTAGGCGCCGTGCGATTTCGAGGCCGGAGGCCTGATGCGCGCGCATCCGGATCGGCAGTGTGCGCAAGCCACGAATCAAGAGCCAGGCGTCGAATGGCGACAGCTTGCCGCCGAGATATGGATAGGCTTCGCCGCGGATGCGGCCAATCAAGCCCTTCGAGCCCGCGACCACGCCGGCGACGACATCGCTGTGGCCACCCAGATACTTGGACGCGGAGTGGACCACCACATCGACGCCGAGCGACAGCGGCCGCTGGAAGACGGGGCTGGCCCAGCTGTTGTCGATGATGGTCGGGATGCCGCGGGACTTTGCCAGCGCGGCGAGCGCACCGATGTCATGGGCTTCCATGACCCAGCTGGTCGGGCTTTCCATATAGAACAGCTTGGCGCCAGGCAGGGCGCTCGCGACAGCGGCTTCGTCGCGCCCGTCGACATAGGTCACCTCGATGCGCATGCGCGCGAGCAGCGTCCCGAACAGCCGGAACGCGTCCGGGTAGATATGCCTGACCGCGACAATGCGGTCGCCCGGTTCGACGAAGCTCAGCACTGCCGACGAGATGGCGGACATGCCGCTTGCAAAACCGATCGCGTCCTCGGCTCCCTCCAGCTTTGCCAGCATTTCCTCGAACATGCGCACGGTCGGGTTCAGCCCGCGCGTGTAGGTCGGCCGCACTTTTTCGCCGCGGTAAGTTTCGAGCATCTCGTCATAGTTCGGGAAGGTGAAAAGCGAGGTCTGCACGATCGGCGGCACGACGGCATCGAAGGCGTTGCCCTCGTCATGCGCGGTGATCAGCGATGCCTTGTCGAAAAAATCGGGACCGTTCATTTCGACATTTCCTCGATATCCTCTTCCACGATCTCGAGGATCTTCAGCGTTTTTCCGCGCGCCAGCTCCGCGTCCCTGGCGACGATGGCATCGAAAAGCTCGCGGTGATACGGGAACGATCGCCGCGCGAAATCCTGCCGGTCGAAAGGATGGTCCCAGAAGCGCTCGAACGCTTCGCGCATCTGCCCCAGGAGCTGCCGGAAAAGCGGGTTATGCGTGGCGTCGTAGACGGCCAGGTGAAAGGCCAGGTCTTCCGGACCCGACGTGCCGGTGGCGAGATGGACGCGCTCCATCTCGATGAGTTTTTCCTCGATCGTCCGCAGATCGTCGACAGTCCGCCGCCGCGCCGCGACCATGCTTGCCTCGGCCTCGATGCCGCGGCGTACCTCGAGGGTGTGCAAGAGACCATCGCGCAGCTCTGCCGTATCGAGCGACAGCGGCAAATGGATCGTGCCGGCGGATATCGGCTTGAGCAGATAGGTGCCGCTGCCTTTACGGGTCTCGGTGACGCCGAGCGCTTCGAAACGCCCCATCGCCTCGCGTATCGTCGAGCGCCCGACGGAAAGCGCGGCCATCAATTCGCGTTCGGTCGGAAGCCGGTCACCGCTCTTCAACGCAGCGCGCTCGACATAGTCGGCCAGCGCTTCCATGACCTGCTTGCCGCGATCCAATGGCGGGAGCGTGGCGATTGCCACACGCGTGGCAGATGCCCTGGGCAGTTCGCCGCGCGCTCGCATGTAAACCTACACCCAAAATTGGTCTGACATCTTAGCAGTTTTGCGCGCGGCCGGCCTTTCGTCAAGTGCCCTGGGCAGTGTCTCAGTTTGCATTTCGGCTCACGACCCGCTGTGGAACCCTAAACCTTGCCGTAGAGGCTTCTTCTGCGACGTTGCAAAAATCAGGTGCAAAAACTGTCGTTTAAACGGGGATTTTGCGACAGTCGCTTTGAGCCCAAAGCTACCGTTCAGCCTCATCCTGGAGGAGGCCATCGAGGAGGAAACCGAGGCCTTTCCGGAAGGTGCCACCCCAATCGTTATCCAACAGCAGACGAGAGTGTTCGATTGTCGGGTAGCGTTCGCTGAGACGTGTAAGGCGTTGCTGCGCGGCGGCCCTGTCGTCGTCCGAGAGGTCGAAGCTCGCCCGGGTGATGGTGGCGCCCATCACATAGTTCCAGAGCGACCATATCGCGACGTTCACATCTGCGTCCGCAACCCCGGCTCTGGACAAGGTCTTGCTCAGCAGTTCTAGGCGACTGAGGATATTCGGGCCGAGCGCCCGGCGCGGCAACAGCGATGCCGACCAGGGATGGCGCAGCATGCTGGCGCGCCAGTCTTCGAGCATATGAACGACTTCTCCGCGCCAGTCTCGAGACTTAACTATTTGCGGTCCGCGATATTCGAGCACCGAGTCGAGCGCCAGATCAAAGACATCCTCTTTGTTGTCGACGTGCCAATATAGGCTCATCACGCCCGAACCGAGGCGATCGGCCAGCCGACGCATCGTCAATCCGTCGACTCCCTGGGCGTCCAGCAGTTCTACCGCGGTCGCCACGATGCGTTCCCGAGAGAGCGGCGGTTCACTGCGCGGCTCCTGCACGGGCTGGAGCCGCTCATTTATCCCTCGTTTGCTCCGGGCGCCGCTGCGTTTGGCAGCCATCCGTCTCCCCTCGCTGTTCAGAACGTCGATTTTGACCGGCAACGCGACGAATGTCGATCTTGAACGATTGACTCGTACGGCGTACCATACGATGACTCGTACGTCGCACGAGTGATCGTATGGGCGATACGGTTAAAGTTCAATCATGCCGGCCGCGAGGATACGTTACTCGCAGAGCCAAGAGAAAATCATGTCACGCGCAATCAACCATCTGCTTATCGGAGGGCTAATCATCATGACCATGGGAGTTCCCACTGCGACGACAGCGAATGAGAATGATCTCAAGCTGACCATCGTCAATCCACAAAACCTCTACGACCCGTCGCCGAATGGCTACAGCACGGCGGTGATCACGCCCCGCGATGGCCGGGTGGCCTACATCTCCGGACAGGGCGGCCAAGACAGCACGGGAGCCTTGTCGCCCGACTTCGCTGTCCAGGTCGGGCAGGCCTACGCAAATTTGCGCACCGCCCTCGATGCGCTCGGTGCCAGACCGGATCAGGTCGCCAAGCTCACGGTCTTCGTGGTCGATCACGATATGTCCAAGCTTGAGGTGTTGACCAAGAACGTCAAGAAAATGTTTGGCGAGGCGCTGCCGGCGCAGACCCTGATTCCCGTTCCCAAGCTTGCAATTGACCCCATGCTCTTCGAGGTGGAAGCCGTCGTCATTCTGGAATAGTAGTGCCGGTCGCCTTTCGCAAATATCCTTGAGCTTCGCGATAGTTTCACCCTGTCCATCCGGTCAATGGTTTGCCTGTCGCAAATGTCCCTCGCAAAAGTGGGTATCTCGCGACCGATTTTTGCGACAGCCGCAAGGGGCGCTCGCCACCCGAATGCGACGGTCATGTATTGTGCGGATCGAGGAGCCGAATGTGATGGCATTGGATGGTGTACGTGCCTTGGTATTCGACGTATTCGGCACTGTCGTCGATTGGCGCAGCGGCGTGGCGCGCGAAGCTGAACCGTTCCTGAAGCGGCATGGAGCAGGATCCGCCATTCCTACTGCTTTCGCGGATGCGTGGCGCCGCCGTTACTCCCCAGCGATGGAGGAGGTGCGCAGCGGCCGGCGGCCTTTTACACGGCTCGACGTGCTGCATCGGGAGAATCTGGAAGCTGTTTTGCCAGAATTCGGGATCGACCCGGCTTCGGTGCCAGCGTCCGAACTGGACGAACTGAACCTGGCATGGCACCGATTGGAGCCATGGCCGGACGCGGTGGCCGGCCTCACACGGCTGAAGGCCCGCTATATCATCGCGCCGCTCTCGAACGGTAACATCGTCCTCATGCTCAACATGGCGAAGCGTAGTCGCATCCCCTGGGATGCAATCCTCGGCGCCGAAGTCGTGCAGGCGTACAAGCCGATGCCGCAAGCCTATCTTCGCACCGCTGACGTCCTGGCAATGAAGCCAGCTGAGATCTGTCTTGTGGCCGCCCACAATGGCGACCTTGCAGCGGCTCGGGCATGCGGATTGCGAACAGCCTTTGTCCCGCGTCCGACCGAGCACGGGTTAGCGCAGACCACGGACTTGCATCCTGATCAGGCCTGGGATTTGGTGGCCAGCGACTTCATTGACTTGGCTGAACGGCTTCAGTTGTAGCGCGTCTCAACGATCAGCAAACCACCCCCTTCAGGGTTCTTCCACGTTTCGGTCCGATGCTTTCTTCGGCGTCGCGAGCCAATTGCTCAGCGATCTACCCGGGTTGCGGATAGCCAAGATGGCAGGCTTTACTACGCCTTGCGTTCCCAGCGCCGGTCCCGCCCTTCACCGAGCGACTGCCAGAATCCCGAGCACCGACGCGACGGTGGCGAGCAGGATTCGAACGTTGTGGACCATGAGCCAGGTGTCTAGCCGGGCGGGCACCTGATCCAGGGGAATCGACTTGGTGGCGAATTGCGCGTTGGTCGGAAGGAACCAGGCCATAGTGAGAACCAGAACGGCAGCGACACAGGCGATCGCCCCGATCCACAGTGCACGTAGTCCTCCCTCGCTCCAACTGAGCCAGAGCGAACCGATCAGGCCTATGAGGGTCGGAACGACGACAAGGGGGATCGTCCTTATGATGAACCGGTCGTTCTGGCTAAACCAATCGAGGAATTCGGCAGCCGGAAGGCTCTTCCAGTAGCCGCCCAACGTTACTCCGATCGTCAGCATGACGCCGGCGAACATCGCCGAACCAGAGATAGCGAGAATGTTGAATAGGAGTCGCAACGGAATCTCTCCTGCCTTTCTTTTCTTTCGATTTTGATGACTTCGAATTCTTGCTGACGCCACGCCTACGCGAGGCAGACGCCCGCCACGCCGACTTTTTGAAACAGGTGCGGGGAAGCGACCGCCGAAGCCGGATAGACTGAGAGTTTCGCCCTGAACTCCGGATGCATGAACGCAGTCCGGAAGTCTGCTGTCGATCCCCAGACGGCATAGTTCAGATAAGTAGGACTTTCGCCGACCGCGCGGTGAAGCTGGGTCGAGATGAAACCCGGCTGCTGTTTCATGAACAGCGCATCGTCGTGCCAGGCTCGGAGAAAGGTCTGTTCGTCCGCCTTGTCGAGCGTGAATACGTTCACGAGCACGACGGAAGCAGCATCGATTGCGATCTGACGTTCGATCGGGAATGCAGGGTCCAGTGGGCGCATAAGAGACATGATAGGTTCCTTTCCAATTTGGTTATACGATGTCGATCTGGTGTGATGCATGCATAAATAATTGACATCATAATGTCAATACCATCCTATGGTGACAAATGGACGAAACAACGAAGACCCCAAATCGAACGCCGGCGGATGAAGCCTTGACCGATCTCATTCTCAGCCTGTTCAGGGTCAATAACCTGACTTTGACGTGGGGCGATCGGCTCGTGGCTCCGCTTGGGCTGACCAGCGCCCGTTGGCAGATCCTCGGCGCCATTGTCGCAGCCGAACGCCCGCAGCCGGTCGCGTGGCTCGCACGCGATCTCGGCGCCAACCGCCAGAACGTGCAGCGCATCGTCAACGATTTGGCGAAGGAAGGGCTCGTCAGGTTTGAACCCAATCCGCATCACCGCCGCGCGCAGCTTGTCGTGCTCACCGACAAGGGTCAGCAGACCTATGACGCCGCGATCAGATTGTACAACCCACGGGTCAACACGCTCGCGGAGGGTCTTCCCATCGAAGATCTCGAAACGGCCGGCCGTGTCATGAAGGCGCTGCGGAAGAAATTCGAAGCAGAAGAAAATGCTGAAGAGCAGAGCTGATCGCTACGGCACGATAGCGGTCTCAATTCACTGGCTGAGCGCCATTCTGATTCTGGCTCTGCTAGGCTCCGGCTTTCAGGCAGCGAAGGCCATGGATGCGGCCACCAAGGCGGGTTTCCTCCGTGCGTCGTCTGGTGGCGGCGGTTCGATCTGAAGCCGCTTCCGATCAAGGGATCGCCCGGGGGGCAAGAGCGCATCGCTCGCTGGTTACATGTCGCCTTCTACGCCGCCATTCTGGGTATAGCTGCCAGCGGCATCGGGATAGCCAACGCGGCAGCTTTACGCCTTGCGTTCCCAGCGCCGGTCTGAAGACTGCTGCCAGTAGGTGACCGCGTGGCCGGCTTCCTTCATCGTCTTCCAGTGCGTGCGCGCTGCCTCGACCTGGGCCGCATCGTGGCCGTCGAACAGGAACACGGCGCGCTCATAACCGGTAAGCTCCGGCGGCACCGCGCCGTCGACCAGAAAGCGTATCTGCGCCTCGTTCGGATTGTCATGGCCGGTCGTCAAAAGGATCGGCTGCTCGGCCTGGTAGGATTCGCGGTCCGTCGCATGCGCCAGGAAGGAATCGTCCCTGAACGTCCAAAGATGCTGGTCCAACGCGTCGCGCCGCTCCTCGGTGCCGGTCTGCACCACGGCCCGCCAACCGCGATCGACACTGCGTTCGAGCAGGCCGGGCAGCGCATCCTCTAGCGACGATTCGGTCAGATGGTAGAACAGGACGTCGGCCATGATCGCGCCTTGAAAGGCCTCACCCCTCGTAGTTGTCGCGCACCAGCCGGTCGAGCAGCCTGACGCCGAAGCCGGAGCCCCATGACTGGTTGATCTCGCTGGACGGCGCGCCCATCGCGGTGCCGGCAATGTCGAGATGCGCCCAGGGCGTATCCTTGACGAAGCGCTGCAGGAACTGCGCCGCGATGATGGCGCCGCCATAGCGGCCGCCGATGTTCTTCATGTCGGCATTTTTCGAATCGATCAGCTTGTCGTATTCGGTGCCGAGCGGCATTCGCCACACACGTTCCTGCGTCGCCTGCCCGGCGCTCGTCAGCCTGTTCGCCAATTCGTCATTGTTGGAGAACAGGCCGGCATAATGCTGGCCGAGCGCGACCATGGTGGCGCCGGTCAGCGTCGCCAGATTGACCATGAATTTCGGCTGGAAGCGATCGTTGCAGTACCACAGCGCATCGGCCAGAACCAGACGGCCTTCGGCGTCAGTGTTGAGCACCTCGATGGTCTGGCCCGACATCGAGGTGACGATGTCGCCGGGGCGCTGCGCATGGCCGTCAACGGCATTTTCCACCAGCCCGATGATGCCGACGACGTTGGTCTTGGCCTTGCGGGCGGCCAGCGCGTGCATCAGCCCGGTCACGGCCGCCGCGCCGCCCATGTCGCCCTTCATATCCTCCATGCCGGAGGCCGTCTTTATCGAATTGCCGCCGGTGTCGAAAGTGACGCCTTTGCCGACGAAGGCAATCGGGCTGTCCTTGGCCTTGCCGCCGTTCCATCGCATGACGGCCAGGCGGGCGCCACGCGGCGAGCCTTGCGCGACGCCGAGCAGCGCGCCCATGCCGAGCTTCTTCATCTCCTTCTCGACCAGGATCTCGACCGTGACGCCGAGCGCTTCCAGTTCGTTGACGCGGGCGGCGAATTCCACCGGCCCCAGCATATTGGCCGGTTCGTTGACCAGATCGCGCGCCAGAAGCACCCCGTCGATCACCGCCGCCTCTTCGGCGAAGGCCTTTTTCGCCGCCGCCGGATCGGTGGTGTGGATGGTCACCTTGACCGGCTTTTTGGGCTCGGCCTTGTTGCCGTCGCGCTGGCCGTCGCCATTGTCCTTTTTCGTCTTGTACTTGTCGAAGGCATAGCTGCGCAGAAGAATACCCGCGGCAAGCTGTGCCGCTTGCCTGCCGCCGACGTCAGCACCCGGCAGATCGAGCACGACGGCCACCTCTGTCGCCTTGCGCAGGGACGCAGCGATGGTGCCGCCAAGCTTGAGCCAGGCATGGTCGTCGAGCCCCGAGACCTTGCCGGCGCCGACCGCCACCAGCCGGTCGAGCGATGTGCCCTCCGGCGCCAGCACTTCGACCAGGCCGGCGAATTTGCCGGAAAAGTCGGCCACTGGAAACGCCCGCTCCAGGGTCTTTGCCGGATCGCAAGCCTTTGCCGCGTCGCCGAGGCCGCCATCGTTGGCCGCCAGCACGAAGACACTGCCCTTCTTGGGCGCTGCGAATTTGGCGAAGGCGATCGAAGGTCTCGAAGTCATCATGTCCTGCTTTCGGGAACGGCGTTGGATTTTGGGAGAGTGCCTTGGCGAAACTAGATATTTGGCTGTTTCCGACCGGAAGCACCACCCCAATTTTCAATCATCGCCCCTTCCTGACGATCTCCTGCGCGATAGCGTTGGCCTGAATTCGTGCGTTTGGCAAAGCAACCGCGAATGCTTGGCCGCATGCCGGTAAACCACAGGCCGGGCAATTTCGGGTTCGTCTCGCCGCCGTCGCAGCTACGCCGGCCAGGACCGTGATCGGCGCGACATTTGGTCGTTTTCCGGCATTTGGCAAGACTTTGCCGGAATCCGAACCCATATGGCGGATGGAATCGATGGCGATTCGTCGCGGCACGGCCCCGCTTTCCTGCCGCAACGTGTTGTTAACCATTGATGTTCGCCCTTTCTTATCCATTGCCGCCGACACTCCGTCCCACCGGAAATATCGATCTGGGACGGGAACCAGATCGAACCGCCAACGGACCGGTTGTAGAGTCGTCGCCGGGCGACTACCTTGTCTGGAGGCATGATGCCGTTCGGCAAAATCGAGAAAAGCCTTCATGAAGGTCGTTGAACGCTACATCATGCGTCGTGCGTTGGCGGTCTTCCTGGCAGCGCTCATCTGGACGCTGGCGATCGTGTGGACGACGCAGGTGCTCGCCCGCATCGACCTTGTCACCGACAGCGGGCAGTCGGCGCTGACCTTCTTCGAAGTCGCTGCGCTGATCATTCCGTCGATCGTCCCGATCGTCGTGCCATTCGCCCTGGTGGTCGCGGTCGCCCAGACACTGAGCGCGATGAATTCCGATTCTGAGCTTGCCGTCTTGAACGCCGCGGGCGCTTCGCGCTGGACCATCGTCAGGCCGATCATGCTCCTGGCGCTGGCGGCCAGCATCTTTTCGTTTGCCGTCGACAACGGCGTCGACCCCTATGCACGACAGAAAAACCGCGAGCTGGTGGCGTCTTCGCGTGCCGATCTTCTGTCGCTGATCATCCAGGAAGGCACCTTCCGCAAGATCGATGACGGCTTGTTCCTGCAGATTGGCGAGCGGCTTCCGGACAACCGCCTTGGCGGCATTTTCGTCGCCGATTCACGCGAAGAGGGCGTCAACCTTATCTACTACGCCAAGAGCGGCGCCATCATCGATAGCGGCGACGAGAGGGTGCTGATGATGAACGACGGCGTTATCCATCGCGAAACGCTGGCCGGCGATCTTTCGGTCATCCGGTTCACCTCCTATGCCTTCGACCTGTCCGCCTTCATGTCGGCCTCATCGGACGTATTGCTTTTGCCGAAGGACCGGACGACCCAGTACCTGCTCAATCCCAGTCCGAACGACAAGATGTTCCAGAAAAGGCCGAACAAGTACCTGGCCGAGCTCCACCAGCGTTTTTCCGAGTGGTCCTATTCACTCGTTTTCGCGCTGATCGCGCTTGCGGTGGCGGGAGACGCACGCTCCCATCGCGAGGCGCGTATTCATCCGCTGATCACGGCCATCGCGATTGCGCTTTTCGTACGCTGGCTCGGTTTCTTTGCCGCCGGCAAAGCCGACAACGTTCCGCAATACACCTATATGGTTTACGGCGTCCCTATCGTGGCGTCCGCAGTCGCGACATGGTTCATCGTCTCCAACCGGACCATGGAGCTGCCGGTGGCCTGGGCCGACTGGATGACGAATTTCGCCGGCCGCATCAGTGACGGCTGGGGCGCCCTGAAGCTCCGCTTCGCCAGGCGCAGGGCTTCTGGCCAAGGGGCCGGCTAATGGGCTGGACACGCTAATGGGCTGGACTCTGGGCAGATACTTCTTCTTCCGCTACGTGACGATTACCATCTGGTTCTTCATCGGCCTCCTGGCGCTTGTGTTCCTG
This sequence comes from Mesorhizobium delmotii, assembly GCF_900149755.1. Classification (NCBI taxonomy): domain Bacteria; kingdom Pseudomonadati; phylum Pseudomonadota; class Alphaproteobacteria; order Hyphomicrobiales; family Phyllobacteriaceae; genus Mesorhizobium; species Mesorhizobium delmotii. The sequence continues at coordinate 31,906 of NZ_FUIG01000041.1, forward strand.
ATCGACTTCACCGAACTTTCCGGCCGCACGACCGGCTTGCCGGGTTTCACCTACGGCACAGCGTTCGCCATTTCAGGGTTGCGAATGCCGATGATCATGCTGCAGACGGTGCCGTTCGTCGGCCTGTTCTCGGCGATGGCGACGCTGGTCTCGCTCAACCGCAGATATGAACTGGTCATCGCGCGTTCCGCCGGCGTGTCCGCATGGCAATTCCTGCTGCCGTGCTGCATCGGGGCGCTGCTGTTCGGTGTGTTGTCGGTCGGCGTCATCAATCCGATCGCCGCGCATGCGTTTTCCTGGTCCGAAAAAATTGAAACTGAGCTCCGCTCCGGCAAGTCGAACACCGTCTCGGCTGACGCCGAGCCCTGGATCCGGCAGAAAACCAGTTCCGGCGACACCATCATCGGCGCGCGCGCCATTCTCAATCAGGGCCTGGAGATGGCCGACGCCGTCTTCTTCGTCCTCAACCCGCAAGGCGACATCGTCGAACGCAAGGACGCGGCGCATGCGTTTTTGCGGGACGGCTACTGGGAACTGCAGGACGTCAAGGTTTTCCGAGACGGCAACATTCAATCGGTGGCAAGCGACCGGGTGCCGACCAACCTCAAGCCCGAATTCGTGCAAGAAAGGCTGGCGCGCCCGGAAACCATCCCTTTCTACGATCTGCCCGGCAAGGTCGAGGTTGCCCGCTCCTTCGGCCTCAAGGCAAATGCCTTTGCCATGCAGTTCGATTCGCTGGTGGCGCTGCCGTTCCTTCTCGTCGCCATGACGCTGATCGCCGCAACGGTGTCGATGCGATTTGCGAGGATGGGACAATCCGCGACGATGATTCTGGGTGGCGTCCTGGCCGGGTTTCTGCTTTATGTCGTCACAGTGCTGGTCAAGGCATTCGGCGTGGCGGGATTCGTACCCACAGTCGTGGCTGCATGGGTTCCGGTTGTCGTGGCTATGTTCTTCGGGGTGACTTTCTTGCTGTACAAGGAAGACGGCTAGTGAGGGGGGCGGTTTTGCGCATCCATAGGCAGGCCGGTTTGGCGCGCCTCTATGGGGCGAGCGCCTTGGCATGCCTGCTCGCTTGTGTCGTCCCGAATACTCCGGCTTTTGCCCAGGATATCAGCGACATGGCAGCCGACGTCCCCGCCGGCTCGCAAATGCTGCTGGCGGCAGATACGCTGGTCTATGACAACGACAACCAGACAGTGACGGCCGTCGGCGGCGTCCAGATCGATTATGGCGGCAACCGCCTCGTCGCGCAGCGAGTCGAATACAATCGCAACACCAAGCGGCTCGTCGCCAGCGGCAATGTCGAGGTGATCAACAGCGACGGCACCAAGATCTATTCGCAGCACGTCGACATCACCGACGATTTCGCCGACGGCTTCGTCAACGCGCTGCGTGTCGAAACCGTCGACAAGGCGTATTTTGCCGCCGAAAGCGCGGAACGCATGGGCGGGGTGCTGACGACGTTCCACAACGGCGTCTACACGGCCTGCGAGCCGTGCGAAGACAAACCGGACAAAGCGCCGACCTGGCGCATCAAGGCCAGAAAGATCATCTGGAACGGCGAAAAGAAGACGGTTCGCTTCGAGAATTCGAATTTCGAGTTCTTCGGCTTTCCGCTCGCCTATCTGCCGGCTTTCGAGATTGCCGACCCGACCGTCAAGCGCAAGAGCGGCTTCCTGATACCGGGCATCGCCTACAAGAGCGATCTCGGCGTCGGCGTCAAAGTCCCCTATTATTTCGCGCTCTCACCGACCTACGACCTCACCGTCACCGGCAGCGGCTACACCAAGCAGGGCTTTCTCGGCGAAGCCGAGTGGCGCCAGCGCTTCAACAACGGCCAGTACAGCCTGAAGATCGCCGGCATCCGGCAAGTGGATCCCGACGAGTTCATCGACAGCGACGGGCACAATATCGATTCGGGTGCGGCCGGCGACCCGAACAAGTTCCGCGGCATGATGGGCACCAAGGGCCAGTTCGCCATCAATCCGCGCTGGGACTTCGGCTGGGATGTCCTGCTGCAGACCGACAAGAACTTCTCGCGCACCTACGCCATCGATGACTTCAACGACAGCGTGCATCACTCCTCGATCTACCTGACCGGCCTCAACGGCCGCAACTATTTCGACGTGCGCGCCATGCGCTTCGAGGTCCAGGAAGAGACGCTCTCTGACGATCCGACCGCGCGCGCCGGCAAGCAACCCTGGGTGCTGCCCTCGCTCGACTACGCCTACATTCCCGACATGGCGGTGGGCGGCGGGCAGTTGTCGTTCAATGTCAACGCGCAGGCCATCAGCCGCGACAGGCTGGACAGGGTCCTGGCCGATCCGAACAACGCTGCTTCCGTGACCAGTGTACGCGGCATCGAGGGCCAGTCAGGCCGTCTCACCGCCGAAGCAGAATGGAAGCGCACCTTCACCACCGATGGCGGGCTGCTGCTGACGCCGCTGCTGGCGCTGCGCGGCGACGCCGGCTATGTCAATGCCTCTTCGGGATCGCTCAATGCCGTCAATCAGATGGCGTCTAACCTCGGCGTCGACGACGATATGCGATCGTCGCTGGCCCGGTTCATGGCGACCGCCGGGCTGGAAATGCGTTGGCCGGTGCTGTTCTCCTCGACCAGTTCCAGCCACGTCTTCGAGCCGATGGCGCAGGTGTTCGTGCGTCCGAACGAGCAATATGTCGGCGGCCTCGCTGTCCCCAATGAGGACGCGCAGAGCTTCGTCTTTGACGCCACGACATTGTTCGAGCGCGACAAGTTCTCCGGTTACGACCGCTTGGAAGGCGGCACGCGTGCCAATGTCGGGCTGCGCTATTCCGGCGCCTATGACAATGGCTGGAGCACCAACGCGCTGTTCGGCCAATCCTACCAGCTTGACGGCGAGAACTCCTTCGCCGCGCCGGACCTGGTCAACGTCGGCGAAGATTCGGGCCTTGAGACCGCGACCTCCGATTATGTCGGCCTTGTCGGCTTCAACAGCCCCAGCGGGCTTTCCGGCTCGGTCAGCGGCCGCTTCGACGAGCAGAGCTTCGAGAATCGCCGCGCCGAGGTGAAGGCAGCCTATTCCGGTCTGCCGATTTCGTTCAGCGCCAAATACGCCTTCATCCAGGCGCAGCCACTCTATGGCTTCACGACCGATCGCCACGAGGTCACGCTCGGCGCCTCGACGCAACTTGCCGAGAACTGGCGTGTCTTCGGTACCGGCACCTACGATCTGGAGCAAAGTGTCCTGGTCAAGGACGGGGTCGGCTTTGCCTATAGCGATTCATGCTTCACCTACTTGATGACATTCTCGGAATCCCGCGACCTGAGCACCAAGGAAGTGTCGCAGAACATCGGTTTCAACCTGTCGTTCCGCACGCTCGGCGATTTCGGCTCGACACAAAGCTCCTTCAACACTGTGCAGTAGCAGGCGCCTGGCTAATAACAGACGGGCGGAACGGGCGGCCGGCCAACGCATCGGCCCGAAATCGGGAATTGATTTTCGGAAAGCACGATTCAAAGTGTCAGAGCGTATCTTGTGCGTCCAAGTGGACGCACATCGCTTCTGACGACATCGTTTCGCCGCATAGGGCAGGCACGGATTCCAGCTCCCTCGAAATGGGATAGAATTGGGCCGGAACCGAGATAGAATTGGGATGCTTTCGATGAGGAAATACCTCTTTTCGGCAGGGTTCGCGCTGCTGGTGGCGGCGACCTCGGCCTCGATCACCATGATGACGCCGCCGGCTTTCGCCAGCCAGATCAAATACGTCGTCAACAACGTACCGATCACCACCGGCGACATCCAGCATCGGGCTGCCTTCCTGCGCCTGCAGCGCAAGAAAGGCGACGCCGCCGAGGAGATGATCGAGCAGACGCTGCGCGTCGCCGAAGCCAAGCGTCTCGGCATCCGCATCAGCGACGCCCAGGTCGACGCCGCCTATCAGCGCTTTGCCACGACCAACAAGATGCAGCTCAAGCAACTCGACGGCGTCATGGCGCAGTCCGGCGTCGGCAAGGAGCATTTCAAGGAATTCATCCGCTCCCAGATGGCCTGGAACCAGGCGCTGACCGCGCGCCATCGCTCCGACAGCGGCGGCGCCATGAGCGAGCAGGACGTGGTCAGGCGCATGCTCGACAATGGCGGCACCAAGCCGACCGCCATGGAGTACATGCTGCAGCAGGTCATCTTCGTTGTGCCGGCGGCCGAGCGCAGCGCGACGCTGGCCAAGCGCAAACGCGAGGCCGACGCCATGCGCGCCCGCTTCAACGGCTGCAACACCTCGCGCGAATTTGCCAAGGGCCTGATCGACGTCACCGTTCGCGATCTCGGCCGGATACTGGCGCCGCAATTGCCGCCGGACTGGGCCGACCAGATCAAGGCCACCAAGGTCGGCGGTGCCACCGCCACGCGGGAGACAGACCGCGGCGTCGAGTTCATCGGCATCTGCTCGTCGCGCGAAGTGTCCGACGACAAGGCAGCCCAGATGGTGTTCCAGAGCGAAGGCTCGAGCGGCAAGGACGCCGACGAGATCTCCAAGAAATATGTCGAGGAGTTGCGGAAGAAAGCCCGCATCGTCGAGCGCTGAAGTCGCCAGAGGCAGAGCTTCCGCTGGCGCTGAGCGCCGGTGATCCATCCGGCGTCGGACCGGAAATCGCCATTGCCGCCTGGCAGGCGCGCGACAGCGCCGGTGTACCGCCCTTCTATCTTATCGCCGATCCGGCGTTGATCGCCGCACGGGCGCGCCTGCTCGGCGCCGATGTGCCAATCACGGAGACAGTGCCAGCCAAAGCGGCGCACGTCTTTACACGCGCCCTGCCCGTCGTGCCGCTTGTCGCCCGCTTCGTCGACGGCCCCTGCCGGCCGGACCCAGTCAACGCCGCCGGCATCATCGAAGCGATCGACCGCGCTGTTGACGACTGCCTCGGCGGCCGCGCAGCAGCAGTCGTCACGTGCCCGATCGCCAAGAAGCCGCTCTACGATGCCGGCTTCCATTTCCCCGGCCACACCGAATATCTGGCGCATCTGGCGACGCTCCACACCGGCGCAGATGCGATGCCGGTGATGATGATCGCCGGTCCCGAGTTGCGCACGGTTCCGGTCACCATCCACATTGCGTTGCGCGAGGTGCCGAAAGCGCTGACCACGGACTTAATCGTCGCGACCGCCCGCATCACCGCCGCCGACCTCGAACATCGCTTCGGCATCGCCAAGCCGCGGCTTGCCGTTGCCGGCCTCAATCCGCATGCCGGCGAAGGCGGCGCGATGGGCGCCGAGGACGAGCGCATCATCCGCCCGGCGATCGACAGGCTGAGGGCAGAGGGCATCGACGCTTTCGGGCCGCTGCCGGCCGACACGCTGTTCCATGCCCGTGCCCGAGCCGGTTACGATGCGGCGCTGTGCATGTATCACGACCAGGCGCTGATCCCGGCCAAGGCGCTGGCCTTCGACGAGGCGGTCAACGTCACGCTCGGCCTGCCCTTCATCCGCACCTCACCGGATCACGGCACGGCCTTCGATATCGCCGGCAAGGGCATAGCCCGGGCCGACAGCCTGATCGCGGCGCTAAGGCTCGCCGGCAGGCTTGCCGGCACCGGGACGAAGGCTGCCGCCGCATGAGCATCGACGGGCTGCCGCCGTTGCGCGCGGTGATCGAACGCCATGGGCTGCAGGCGAAAAAGGCGCTCGGCCAGAATTTTCTGCTCGATCTCAACCTGACCGGCAAGATCGCGCGCGCCGCCGGCGATCTGACGGACGCCACGGTGATCGAGGTCGGTCCGGGTCCCGGCGGCCTAACCCGGGCGCTGCTTTCCCACGGCGCTGGTCGGGTCATCGCCATCGAGCGCGACGAGCGCTGCCTGGCAGCGCTCGCGGAGGTGTCAGACCACTATCCGGGCCGGCTCGAGACCATTGCCGGCGATGCGCTAAAGACGGATTTTGCAGCGCTTGCCAAAGGGGCACATGGGGGCAATGGATCTGTGAGGATCGTCGCCAACCTGCCCTACAATATCGGCACCGAGCTTTTGATACGCTGGCTGACCATCGCCGAGTGGCCGCCCTTCTACACATCGATGACGCTGATGTTCCAGCGCGAGGTGGCCGAGCGCATCGTCGCCCGCCCCGGCAGCGATGCCTATGGCCGGCTTGGCGTGCTGGCAGGCTGGCGGACGGAGGCAAAAATCGCTTTCGACGTGCCGCCGCAGGCGTTCACGCCGCCGCCCAAGGTGGTGTCGTCGGTGGTGCATCTGGTGCCGCGGGCAAGTCCCCTGCCCACCGAGGTCAAGAAACTCAGCCGCGTCACCGAAGCGGCCTTCGGCCAGCGCCGTAAAATGCTGCGGCAGAGCGTCAAGAGCCTCGGCGGCGAAGCCCTGCTCAGCCGCGCCGGCATCGATCCGACGCGGCGGGCGGAAACCTTGAGCGTCGAGGAATTCGTGCGACTGACCAACGCGGTGTGATTGCGCCGGCCCCTAGTCCGTCTTCTCGTCGAGCAACCCCGAGACGAAATCGAACAGGCCGGGCCGGCGATCGCGTCTGAGCCGCTCGGCGGTGACGATGCCGCGCACTTCGGCGAAGGCACGGTCGAGATCGTCGTTGATGATGACGAAATCATATTCCTTCCAGTGCTCGATCTCGTTGCGGGCGTTCTTCAGACGCGTCTCGATCACCGATTCCTGGTCCTCGGCGCGGCGCTTCAGCCGCGCCTTCAATTCTTTCATCGAGGGCGGCAGGATGAAAATCGAGACGATGTCGGCGCGCATTCTCTCCTTGAGCTGCTGGGCGCCCTGCCAGTCGATGTCGAACAGCATGTCGCGGCCCTGTGCCAGCGCCAGTTCGGCCGGTTCACGCGGCGTCGCATAGCAATTGCCATGCACTTCGGCCCATTCGAGCAGTTCGTCGGAATCGCGCAGCCGCTCGAACTCACGCATGGTGCGGAAATGATAGTGGACGCCTTCGATCTCGCTGCCGCGGCGCGGCCGCGTGGTGACGGAGACCGACAGTTCGAGACTGGAATCGCTCTCCAGAAGATTGCGCGCGATCGTCGACTTGCCGGCGCCGGACGGCGACGACAGCACGAGCATCAAACCCCGGCGGCGAATGCGGGAACCCAAATCCCTGGCAACCATAGGCTCCTTGGCGACCATCAGGGTTACTCCAGATTCTGGACCTGTTCGCGAAACTGGTCGACGACCGCCTTCAGTTCCAGCCCTATGGCGGTGACCGCAGCGGCATTCGACTTCGAACACAGCGTATTCGATTCGCGGTTGAATTCCTGCGCCAGAAAATCGAGCTTGCGGCCGATGGCGCCGCCGCCTGCCAGCAGCACCCGGCCGGACGCCACATGCGTCTTCAGCCGATCGATCTCCTCGCGGATGTCGGCCTTGGTGGCCAGGAACGCCGCTTCCATATGCAACCGGCTGGCGTCGAGATTGGCGGAGGCATCCATCAGCAGCCGAACCTGCTCGGCAATCCGTTCGCGGATCACCGCCGGCTCGCGCGACGGATCGGCCTCGGCGCGCAGCGTCAGCGCCTCGATAGCGTCGATATGGCCGGACAGTAGCGAGCGCAGGGCGGCGCCCTCGCCCTGGCGTGCCTGCTCCAGCCCGCCCAGCGCCACTTCGAGCGCCGAGAGAATCGCGCTGTCGAGCGCTGCCCGCGCCTCTTCGGTTTCGGTGGTTTCGGGGATGTCGAGCACGCCGCGTAGCGAAAGCAGCCCGTCGGCTGTCGCAGGCGTTGCGCCGAACTGCTCCTGCAGCCGCTTGGCCAGCCCGGCCAGATCCCTCAGGAAAGCCTCGTTGACCACGGGCTGCGCCTGCTGGCCGGCGGCGCGGCCGACGGTCAGCGTTGACTGGAAATTGCCGCGCGCAAAGCGCTTTTGCACCGTCTGCCTGACGGCCGGCTCCAGCCGCTCGAGGCCCTGCGGCAGCCGCAGCCTGACCTCGACGCTCTTGCCGTTGACCGACTTGACCTCCCAGGCGATCGACGTGCCGTCATGTTCGGCGACGGCCCGCGCAAAACCTGTCATGCTCTGCAAATTCATGATGCCCTTGCTTCCCCCTGGCGCATGATCCCGGAAGCGGTTCCGGGCCAGATCATGCGCGGCTTCAAAATGCCGGAGCGCCTCTTCGCGCCGGATCGGACGCAGACGCTCCTGATCACAAAATCAGCACGTCTGCTGCCGTCAACGAATCGGAGGGACGATCCCAGAACCGTCCGGCGCTACTGCGCCGCCGCTCCCGCATCGCCATCGCCGCCGTCAACCGGCGCATCGGTCTGACCTTCCACCTTGGCGGCGTCGGCCTTGGCAGCACCGGCCTTGGCGGATTCGTCGGCCAGCTTCTTCTGCAGCGCCCGGTAACGGGCGACGTTCTCATTGTGCTCGGCGAGCGTCGCGGCAAAGACGTGACCGCCGGTGCCGTCGGCGACGAAATAGAGGTCGTCGGTCTTCGACGGGTTAGCTACCGCCTCCAGCGCCGCACGGCCGGGATTGGCGATCGGCGTCGGCGGCAGGCCATTGATCAGATAGGTGTTGTAGGGCGTCGGCTTCTTGATGTCCGACTGGTAGATCGGGCGGTCGGCGGGTTTGCCCTTGCCGCCGAACAGACCGTAGATAATGGTCGGATCGGACTGCAGCCGCATGCCCTTGGCCAGCCGGTTGAGGAAGACGGCGGCGACCCGTGAGCGTTCGTCGCCCTTGCCCGTCTCCTTCTCGACGATCGAAGCCAGGATGACGAAGTCGTCGACATTGGCCAGAGGCAGATCGGGGGCGCGCCGCTGCCAGACATCCTCGACCAGCTTCTTCTGATCCGCCAAAAGCTTCTCGACCATCTGCTGGCGTGTCGCGCCGCGGGTGAAACGCAGCGTGTCGGTGGCAAGGCTGCCCTCGGGTGGAATGGTCGCCGGCATATCGCCGTCGAGCGCTGCCTGATCGGCGATGCGCTGCAGCGCCTGCTCGACCGTCAGTCCCTCGGGGACGGTCAGCGAATACATCACCGACTTGCCGCTCTTCAGCAACTCCATGATGTCGCGCATGGAGGCCTGCGGCTTGATCTCGTATTCGCCGGCCTTCAGTTCCGAATCATTGCCAAAGGCACGCACGCCAAGGCGGAAGATGCGCGCGTCGCTGATCAGTCCGCGCCGCTCGAGCTGCTCTGCAATTTCCTGGACGCCGGTGTTCGGCTTGACCAGGAAGGTGTCGGCATTGGCCGACGGGCCGGGCTCGTTGAATTCCTGCTTGCCGAAATACAATGCAAAACCGGCCGTGAGAACCAACAGCATCACCAAGGAGATGACGAAGTTCATAAACACGACGAACTGGCTGCGCGAGGCGCGCGAGCGCTTGGGCGGCGGCGTGCCGGCTTCAGGCCGCAATGCTTCGCTGGCCGTCTTCGGCATGATCGGACCCGACGGTGCGGACCGTTGCCCGAATTCCCCATTGTCCGCCGAATTTGTGCTCATGGCGCCCTACCGTTTGATCGTGCAACGAATCCCCTTGGGCACAGTAGGGGCGAATATGGCAAAATTGACGGCACGCATAGACCGTGCCGGTCGGCGGACCGGTCAGCCATTGTAGCGCTGGAAGACCAGCGAGGCGTTGGTGCCGCCGAAGCCGAAGGAATTGGACAGCGCCACGTCGACCTGGCGGGCGCGCGGCTTGTGCGGCACCAAGTCGATCGCCGTTTCGCGCTCCGGGTTGTCGAGATTGATGGTGGCCGGCGCGATGTTGTCGCGAATGGCGAGGATCGAAAAGATCGCCTCGGCGGCGCCCGCCGCACCCAGGAGATGGCCTATCGACGACTTGGTCGACGACATCGATATTTTCGACGCGGCATTGCCTACCAGCCGCTCGACGGCGCCGAGCTCGATCGTGTCGGCCATGGTCGAGGTGCCGTGCGCGTTGATGTAGTCGACGTCTGCGGGCGTCAGCTTGGCCCGGTTCAGCGCCGCAACCATGCAGCGGAAGGCGCCGTCGCCATCTTCGGCCGGCGCGGTGATGTGATAGGCATCGCCGGTCAGGCCGTAACCGGTGACCTCGGCATAGATCTTGGCGCCGCGTGCCTTGGCGTGTTCCAGTTCCTCCAAAATGACGACGCCGGCGCCCTCGCCCATGACGAAGCCGTCGCGGTCGCGGTCATAGGGACGCGAGGCCGTTTCCGGAGCGTCGTTGCGGTCGGTGGACAGCGCACGGCAGGCTGCGAAACCGGCGATCGACAGCCGCGTCACCGGCGCCTCGGTGCCGCCCGCGACCATCACGTCGGCATCGCCCCACATGATCAGCCGAGCGGCGTCGCCGATGGCATGCGCGCCGGTGGAGCAAGCGGTGACGACGGCGTGGTTGGGGCCTTTCAGCCCATGCCGGATCGAAACCTGGCCGGAGACGAGATTGATGATCTGGCCGGGGATGAAGAACGGGCTGATGCGGCGCGGTCCGCGCTCCTTCAGGATCAACGCGTTCTCGGCGATGCCTTCGATGCCGCCGATGCCGGAGCCGATCAGCACGCCGGTGGCGCACTGTTCCTCATGCGTCTTCGGTGCCCACCCCGAATCCTTCAGCGCCTCGTCGGCGGCCGCGAGCCCGTAGAGGATGAAGTCGCCGATCTTGCGCAGTTCCTTCGGCTCGAGAACGGCCTCGGGATTGAAGGTGGCGTCCTCACCATTACCGCGCGGAATGACGTGGGCGACCTTACAGGCAAGATCCTCCACCTCGAACTCGGTGATGCGCTTGGCTGCGCTGCGGCCGGTAAGAAGCTCCTTCCAGCCATGCTCGAAGCCTACGCCGAAGGGCGAAAGCAGCCCAAGGCCCGTGACGACGACACGCCTCATCGCAGGTCCTCCTCGGTGATGACTGCAAATAGCGTCAGGCAGAAGCCTTATCGATGTACTTCACCGCATCGCCAACAGTCAGGATGGTTTCGGCCGCATCGTCCGGGATCTCGACGCCGAATTCTTCTTCGAACGCCATGACGAGTTCGACCGTGTCGAGACTGTCCGCGCCCAGATCATCGATGAAGCTCGCCTGCTCCGTCACCTTGTCGGCATCGACGCCAAGGTGCTCGATAACGATCTTCTTGACGCGCTCTGCGGTGTCACTCATTTGGGCATCCTCGTCTTTTGTTTGTCTGTCTTCGTTAGCGGGCAGAATGCCGCTAATCAAGCTGAAAGATGGTCCGGCCGGAAACGCAACAGCACCGGACCGGTTTTTGCCCGAACCGCCGGGTTGCGGGCCGCATTACACGAAAATCGGCCTGGCTCCAAGGCGAAAAGGGGTGTTTTCCCGCAACTGTCAAATCATCGCCATGCCGCCATTCACGTGAATGGTCTGGCCGGTTACATAGGCAGCTTCGTTGGAAGCGAGGTAGGCGACGGCGGAAGCGACTTCGGCGCTGGTGCCCATGCGCCGTGTCGGGATCGCTGCCATGATCGCCTCTTTCTGCTTGTCGTTGAGCTTGTCGGTCATCGCCGATTCGATGAAGCCCGGAGCGACGCAGTTGACGGTGATGTTGCGGGTGGCGATCTCCTGCGCCAGCGACTTGGAAAAGCCGATCATGCCGGCCTTGGAGGCGCAGTAATTGGTCTGGCCGGGATTGCCGGTGACGCCAACCACAGAGGTGATGTTGATGATGCGGCCATGCCGGCGCCGCATCATCGGATGGGTCAGTTCGCGGGTCAGCCGGAACACGGCGGTCAGATTGACTTCGAGCACCGTATCCCAGTCGGCGTCCGCCATGCGTACGAACAGACCGTCCTTGGTGATGCCGGCATTGTTGACGAGAATGTCGACGCCTTCGAGATCGGCCTCGACCTTCTGGCCGAGCGCCTTGACCTCGTCGCGATTGGAAAGGTTCGCCGGGAACAGCTTGACCCGCTCGCCGAGCTCGGCCGCCAGCGTCTCCAGCTTTTCGACGCGGGTGCCGTGCAGGCCGACAACGGCGCCCTGCGAATGCAGCACCCTGGCGATAGCCTCGCCGATGCCTCCCGATGCGCCTGTGACGAGCGCCTTGCGGCCGGTCAATTCGAACATGTCTTGTCTCCTGATCTAAGAGAACACCCTACACGGGTGGGGTCAAATCTCGGCGGTTATGCGAGCGCCGCCAGCGCCGCCTCGACATCCGCCGCCGTGCCGACAGCGCCGGTGGCGATATCGCGGTTGATGCGCCGCGCCAGTCCCGACAGCACCTTGCCGGCGCCCACCTCGTAAAGTGTCGCAATGCCATTTGCGCCGAACCACTCCACCGTTTCGCGCCAGCGCACGCGGCCGGTCACCTGTTCGACCAGGCGGCGGGCGATTGCGTCCGGATCGCTGGACGGGGTGACCGACACGTTAGAGACTACGGGCACCAACGGCGCGTTCTTCGTGACCTCGGCCAGCGCATTGCGCATGACCTCGGCCGCCGGTGCCATAAGCGCCGAATGGAAAGGTGCCGAGACCTGCAGCATCAGCGCCCGCTTGGCGCCTTTATCCGTGCACAGCCTCGCCGCCAGTTCGACCGCCGCCCTGGCGCCGGAGATCACCAGTTGGCCACCGCCATTGTCGTTGGCAATCTGGCAAACTGAATCTTTGGCTGAACCTTTGGCCGCTTCAGCGCAGGCGTCTTCGACATCGGCCTGTTCCAGCCCGATGATCGCCGCCATGGCGCCCTCGCCGGCCGGCACTGCCGCCTGCATGGCATTGCCGCGGATACGCAAGAGCCGGGCGGCATCGGCGACCGAAACGAAACCGGCGGCGGCAAGCGCCGAATATTCGCCGAGCGAATGGCCGGCGACATAGGCGACCTTGTCCTTCAGCGAGAAGCCGCGCGATTCCAGCGCCCGGATCGCGGCAAGTGACACAGCCATCAGCGCCGGCTGGGCATTGGCGGTCAGCGTCAGCGTCTCTTCCGGCCCTTCCCAGATCAGCTTCGACAGGTTTTCGCCGAGCGCGTCGTCGACCTCTTCGAAGATCTTCCGCGATTCCGGAAAGGCGTCGGCGAGGTCCTTGCCCATGCCGACAGCTTGGCTGCCCTGTCCCGGAAAGGTGAATGCAACGGCCATGTGTGGCTCCCAACCGGCTGATTTTTTCCTGCCTGTGACGCAAGGCGGGCGGGCAAGTCAAGTCCGGTATCGGCCCGACCCGGGCCACTCCGGCTCGGTATTGCTGGCCGAGTACCTGTTCCAAAAGGCTTTTTATCGATCACTCATGATGAAAATCGCTCACGATTCGTTTGCTGGCTCTTCTTATTTCAGCCACAGGCGCTAGCTTTTCGTGACATATCGATGACAGCTCAATGACGCTTTTGTGTATGGTCGGGGGAATTGTAAGGTGGCAAGGACTAGGAAGGGCGCTGGCAAAGCCGCGCCACAGTTTCTGGAAGGCGATCCGGCCACCGGCTATCTGCCGGGCCGGAAATGGCCTGTTATCCGTTATGGCCTCGTCAGCCTTCTCGCCGCCACCATCCTGGTTTTTGCGATCGAACTGATCGTGCGCGGCGACTTTGCCGGTACCGTCGCATTCTTCCTGCAGCCCTTCAAGCCGGGCTGGACCACCATCATCATCTTCGCGCTGATTCTGATCGGCCTCGACGCAGTGCTCGGCCGCAGCCACCAGAGCCTAATTATCGTCGCGCCGCTGACCCTGGCGCTGGCCTTCGTCGGCCATCAGAAATCGCTTTATCTCGGCGATCCGCTCTATCCGACCGATTTCCTCTATTCACGCCAGATCGTAGCGCTGATGCCGCTTCTGGTGCGCGAACGTCCGGGAACCGCCATCGCTCTGGCGGTCGGCATCGTTGGCAGCCTCTCGCTGCTCGTTTATGGCTGGCGGCTGTGGCGCCGCCGGGTACCGGCGCTCGGTCGCAAGGGGCGGCTGGCCAGGCTGACGCTGACCGTGCCGCTGCTCGCCTTCTTCGTGTCGATCATGGATTACGCGACGTTCTCGTGGACCCGCGACCGGCTGCAAATCATCCCGATCATGTGGGACCAGAAGGAAAATTACGCCTCCAACGGCTTCGCACTGGCCTTCGCGCTCAACGTGCCGATGGCCCATGTCCCCGCGCCTGCCGGCTACTCCGACAAGGCGATCGCGGCGATCGAAAGGCCTGATGTGAAGGCATCGGTACCGACCGAGAAGCCAGATATCATCATCGTCATGAGCGAATCCTTCTGGGATCCGACCGAACTGCCCGGCGTCACCATCATGCCCGATCCGATTCCCAACGTGCGGGCGCTGCGCTCTGGCCACGTATTCTCGCCCGAATTCGGCGGCATGACCGCCAATGTCGAGTTCGAGGCGCTGACCGGCCTTTCCAACGCCTTCCTGCCGGCCGGCAGCATCCCCTACCAGCAATATGTCCGCGCGCCGGTGCCGTCGATGGCGACGTTCCTGAAGAGCCAGGGCTATGAGACGCGCGCCATCCATCCGGGCACAAGCTGGTTCTGGAACCGAACGCCGGTCTATGCGGAGTTCGGCTTCGATGACTTCAAGTCCGAAGAAAACATGCCATATCTCGAAAAGCGCGGGCCGCTAGCGTCGGACGCGGCAATGACCGACGAGATCATCCGCGAAGCCGACGCCACGGACGATCCGTTCTTCTACTTCGCCGTCAGCCTGCAAAACCACGGACCCTACGAACCGAATCGCTATTACAATCCGACCCACAAGGTGCAGGCTCCGACCAGCCAGTGGGCAAAGGATTCGCTGCTGAGCTTCACCGAAGGCGCATCCGACGCCGACAAGAGCCTCGAGCGCCTCATCGAATGGGCGAAGAACCGGCGGCGACCGACGGTCATCGCCTTCTTCGGCGACCATCTGCCGCCGCTCGGTCCTGTCTATGTCGAGACCGGCTTCCTCAAGGATAACGTCGCGCCACGCAAGGAGCCGCCCGACCAGATGCTGCTGCATCACCGAACACCGCTGATCGTATGGTCCAACCGCACCGGTCCGGTCGCGGACATGGGCACTGTCAGTCCAGTCTTTCTGCCCTACCATGTCCTGACCACGGCCGGGATCAGCCACCCCTATTACACCGGCTTCCTCGGCCAGATGCGCAAGCGCTACAGCGTCGTCGACCGCAATTTGTTGATGACGCCGGCGGGCGAGGCCACGCCGGACTGGGCGCGCAAGAAGAAAATCGACCCGGCCATTCGCGATTTCCGTCTGCTGCAATACGACATGATGTTCGGCAAGCGCCGCGCAGCGCCCGATTTCTTCCCGGAAACGGTGAAGAAGCTCGTTCCGCATACAAGCTGAAGATGCCGCGACATGTCGCCCTCGCGGCGGCGGATTTTCGGCTCGCCCTTGCCTTGCGGCCAAATTCCTGTATAGACGCCCGCAATCTGCCGGTCCTTGCTGGGGGCTGAACGGAGGGCCGGAGGTTTTTTCGAAAACCTTCGTGTGGAGCCAGAAGCGCTTCCGCCTCCCGTGTCTCCGCTCTCGACCGTCTCGTCATGCTCCTTTCTTCCCCGCCCCCTAGGGATCGGCGGGTCAGAGAAGTTGCAGAGGCTTTTGCCGCCGGGAACCGGGAGAGAAACGAAGAAAGGCAATAGAACAATATGGCTCTTTACGAACATGTGTTTCTTGCCCGGCAGGACCTCTCGCAGCAGCAGGTCGATGCGCTTGTCGAACAGTACAAGGGCGTCATCTCCGCGAATGGCGGGTCCGTCGGCCGGGTCGAGAACTGGGGACTGAAGTCCCTCACCTACCGGGTCAACAAGAACAGGAAGGCATACTACACGCTGATGGACATCACCTGCCCGCCGGCCGCACTCAACGAGATGGAGCGTCAGATGGGCCTGTCCGAGGATGTGCTGCGCTTCCTCACCATCAAGGTCGATGCGCATGAGGAAGGCCCGTCGGCGATGATGCAGAAGCGCGAGGAGCGCTCGGAACGCGGCGGCTTCGGCGACCGTGACCGCGGCCCGCGCTCGTTCGGCGACCGCGATCGCGGCGACCGTGGCGATCGCCCGCCGCGCAGCTTCGGTGGCGACGCCAGTTCAGAACGTGGTCCGCGCCGTCCGCGCGAAGGTGTTGAAGGGGGTGCAGAATAATGGTCGACATCAACCAGATCCCGACCCGGCGCCCGTTCCACCGCCGCCGCAAGACCTGCCCGTTCTCCGGCGCCAACGCGCCCAAGATCGACTACAAGGACGTACGTCTGCTGCAGCGCTACATTTCCGAGCGCGGCAAGATCGTGCCGTCGCGCATCACCGCCGTCAGCCAGAAGAAGCAGCGCGAGCTCGCCAAGGCGATCAAACGCGCCCGCTTCCTCGGCCTGCTGCCCTACGTGGTTCGCTAGCACTCTTTCAGCGGGCGGTTCGCCGCCCGCTTTTCCCACGGCGACGGGCGCCGCGGGGTTGCCATCAAATCCCGGGTTGAGGTGAAGACCTCTAACTGCCGCGACAGGCAGGACAGCGACACAGGCGGCGACGCCCTCAGCTTCCTGACCTGTTCCAAACAATTCGGCGTCGATGCCAGCGATTTGGCGCCCAAACGAAGGAACAAAACCATGGACGTCATTCTTCTCGAGCGCGTTTCCCGCCTCGGTCAGATGGGCGATACCGTCAAGGTCAAGGATGGATTCGCCCGCAACTTCCTGCTGCCGCAAGGCAAGGCGCTGCGCGCCAACGAAGCCAACAAGAAGAAATTCGAAGGCCAGCGCGCCCAGCTCGAAGCCCGCAACCTCGAGCGCAAGTCCGAAGCCATGCAGATTTCGGAAAAGCTCGACGGCAAGAGCTTCATCGCGGTGCGTTCGGCCGGCGAAACCGGCCAGCTTTACGGCTCGGTGTCGACCCGCGACATCGCCGAGTTGCTGACGGCGGAAGGTTTCTCGGTCAACCGCAACCAGATCCTGCTCAACCAGCCGATCAAGACCATCGGCCTTACCAATGTGGCGATCGCGCTGCATCCGGAAGTCGAGGTCACCATCACGCTGAACATCGCCCGCACGGCCGACGAAGCCGAGCGCCAAGCCAAGGGCGAGACGCTGACCACCGCCGAAGCCATCTATGGCGAAGACATCAACGACAATGCCCGCCCGGACAACTTCTTCGACCCCAATGCCGAGTTCGAAGGCGGCGAAGACAACGGCTGATTGCACGTCACAAGCGTCAGAGCGGCGCTTTAAAACGTTTCGTCGGCTTCCAGTCATTTCTGGACCAATGCCCGGGCCCCTCGCCTGGGCATTTTTGTGCCAAAAGGAACTTTTCGAACCCCTATATGTTGAGGCAGACTACAGCGCCGCGCGTCCTTTGGACGCGGAAAGGATGCTGTAGAACTTTGGTTTGGCGCATGATCCTTTCCGAAAATCGATTTCGATTTTCGGGGTCATGCGCCAAGACAGCGTGTCTGACCGAGAGGGGACATTGGTCATGAATATTCTGCTGAAACGCATTTTCGACCGCCTGGTGCGCACCGGCAACCTCAAAGTCACCGGACCGAAAGGCCTCTCGGTGATCTTCGGCGACGGCAGCGGCGATCTGGTGCACATGCACATCAAGACCGCGCATGCCGAGCGCGCCATCACCTTCGATCCGATGCTGGCGGTGCCGGAAGCCTATATGGACGGTGAACTCGACATACTCGAGGGCGGCGTGCTGGGGGTGATGCGCATCGCCTTCCAGAACATGGGTAGCGGCGGCATCGACGCCACCTGGTCGAAGGCGATCGAGGGCCTGCGCCACGCCTTCCGCCGCCTGCAGCAGATCAACACGGCGGCGCGCGCGCGCCGTAACGTGCAGCGCCACTATGATTTGTCGGGCGACCTCTACCGGCTCTTCCTCGACGAGGATATGCAGTATTCCTGCGCCTATTTCGAGCAACCGGACATGACGCTCGATGAGGCCCAGGCCGCCAAGAAGCGCCACATCGCCGCCAAGCTCAGGCTGAAGGCCGGCCAGACGGTGCTCGACATCGGCTCCGGCTGGGGCGGGCTCGGCATCTATCTCGCCAAGTCCTTCGACGTCGACGTGCAAGGTGTGACGTTGTCGACCGAACAGCATGGCGTCGCCACCGACCGCGCCCATGCGCAGGGCCTGGAAAACCGCGTGCATTTCGAAGTGAGGGATTATCGCGAGCTCAACGAGCGCTTCGACCGCATCGTTTCGGTCGGCATGTTCGAGCATGTCGGCGTCAACCACTACCGCACCTTCTTCGACAAATCGGCGACGCTTTTGAAGCCGGACGGCGTCATGCTGCTGCACACGATCGGCCGCTCCGGCGCGCCGTGGGCAACTAGCGCCTTCATCCGCAAATACATCTTTCCCGGCGGCTACATACCCTCGCTCTCTGAAGTAATGCCTGCGATCGAAAAGTCGGGCCTCATCGTCACCGACATCGAAATCCTGCGGCTACATTATGCCGAGACGTTGAGGCATTGGAGCGAGCGCTTCGCCGCCAATCGCGACAGGGCCAAGGCGATCTATGACGAGCGTTTCTGCCGCATGTGGGAGTTCTACCTGGGGGCCTCGGAAGCAGCCTTCCGCTGGCAGGATCTGGTGATCTTCCAGATCCAGATTGCCAAGAAGAACGACACGCTGCCGATGTCTCGCGACTATATGGCTAAATGCGAGAAGGCGCTGGAGATGCGCGACATGGGACATCGCCCAAAAGCCCCTGCCGCCAAGCCCTCGCGGCGCCGCAAGGTGGCTGATACGGAATAGACTGTCGGCGATCACGCCATTGCCGCTTGCCATTGCCGGCCCGCACGCTGAAAAAGGTCTCGTCGCCGCCGCGAGACCTTTTTTCATGACCTATCTCATCTACATCGTTGCTGCCCTTGCCGAGATCGCCGGCTGCTTTTCGATCTGGGCGTGGTGGCGGCTGGAAAAGTCACCGTTGTGGCTGGCGCCGGGCCTGGTCTCGCTCGCTTTGTTCGGCTTCCTGCTGGCGCTGGTAGACATCAGCGCGGCGGGCCGCGCCTATGCTGCCTATGGCGGCATTTACATCGCCGCCTCGCTCGGATGGCTGTGGCTGGTGGAAGGCGTTCGCCCCGACCGTTGGGACCTCGCCGGTTCCGCGCTCTGCATCGTTGGCGCTTCGGTCATCCTGCTCGCACCTCGGGGTGCCTGAGCTATGGAACTGCCTATCCCGCTTCGACAGGGCGTCGAGCGCCTCCTCGAAAAAGTGCCGCTGCCGACGCTGAAGCAAGCGGCAAAAACGCTGTCGGACCGCTACCGCGCCGAACTGCGCGATGGGCGCCTGCACATGGCCGAGGAGATGGCGGTCAAGGCCTATCTGGCGACGCGGCTGCCGGCGACCTATGCCGCCGTCCGTACCAGCCTCGATGCGGTCAGCGAGGCAAGGCCCGATTATGCGCCCAAAACCCTGCTCGATGTCGGCGCCGGCCCTGGTACCGTGCTTTGGGCTGCGCTCGATCTCTGGCCCGACCTCGAGCAGGCGGTGCTGATCGAGGCGAGCGCCGCGGTGCGCCGGGTCGGCGAGGCGCTTGCCACTGAGGCGATGACGGCCAGGATCGCCTGGCTGGCCGGCGATGTCACCATCGACCCTGCTGATCTCAAGCCGGCCGAGCTGGTCACCTGCGCCTATGTGCTGGACGAGATCGGACCGGCGTCGCTGCCAAAACTCATCGACCGGCTCTGGCACCTGAGCGACGACACGCTGCTGGTCGTCGAGCCGGGCACGCCGGCCGGATGGCAGCGCATTCTTGCCGTGCGCCGGCAGCTGATCGAGGCGGGCGCGCATGTGCTTGCGCCTTGCCCGCATGAGGCGCCCTGCCCGCTCGTGCCGCCCGACTGGTGCCATTTTTCGCAGCGCGTCGCGCGTTCGCGCCTGCACCGGCTGGCCAAAGACGCCGACGTGCCATGGGAGGACGAGAAATTCATCTACGTCGCCGCCTCCCGCCAAGCTGTTGCCCCACCGCAGGCACGTGTGATCGCACTGCCGAAATCGGGCTCCGGCAAGGTCCTGCTGAAACTTTGCGAAAAGGACGGCAGTGCCGATGAGAAACTGTTCACCAAGCGCGACGGCGATGTGTTCAAGGCCGCCCGGCGGCTGGGCTGGGGCGACGCGCTGCCGGAGTGATTGGCAGCTATTTTCCTGTTTTGTTCTCGCCCGAGAACGGCTAGGCTCGCCGTCTTGATTCGAGTCAATCAAGATTCTTTCCACCGAAAAACCTCGGCTGTGAATCGCGGGCACCAAAGCTGATTGGACGGGGACTGATGCAGATATGTCATCACCGACTTATCCCGTTCTGATATCGAAAGACCGGGATCGAAATCGGGGACATCATGGCAGAGGCAGCGCGAAAATTCGGCGTGGCGGAAACACCACTCTATCGGGAGGCGCCGAACAACATAGAGGCCGAGCAGGCGCTGCTCGGCGCCATCCTCGTCAACAACGACGCCTTCTACCGCGTCTCGGACTTCCTGAAATCCGGCCATTTCTACGAGCCACTGCATCGCAAGATCTTTGAAGTAGCCGCCGAGCTCATCCGTATGGGCAAGATAGCGACGCCGATCACGCTGAAGACCTTCCTGCCGGCCGACGAGAAGGTCGGCGACATGACGGTCGCGCAATATGTCGTGCGGCTGGCCGTTGAGGCGGTCACCGTCGTCAACGCCGCCGACTACGGCCGCGCCATCTATGATCTGGCCACACGACGCGCGCTGATCACCGTCGGCGAAGACATGGTCAACATCGCCTATGATGCGCCGGTCGACATGTCGCCGTCCGAGCAGATCGAGGATGCCGAGCGGCGCCTGTTCGAACTGGCCGAAACCGGCCGCTATGATGGCGGCTTCGAGAGCTTCACCGACGCGGTCAAAACCGCCGTCGACATGGCCAACGCCGCCTATATGCGCGACGGGCACCTGTCGGGCGTCGCCACTGGCCTGCGCGATCTCGACCGCCGGATGGGCGGCCTGCAGCCGTCCGATCTGATCATCATCGCCGGCCGCCCCGGCATGGGCAAGACATCGCTTGCCACCAACATGGCCTTCAACATCGCCGAGGCCTATGTGCCGGCGCAACAGGCCGACGGCTCGTTCAAGGCGGCCAATGGCGGCGTCGTCGGCTTCTTCTCGCTCGAAATGTCATCGGAACAGCTCGCCACCCGCATCATTTCCGAGCAGACCGAAATCCCGTCGTCAAAAATCCGTCGCGGCGAGATCAGCGAGATGGACTTCGAAAAGCTAGTCGCCTGTTCGCAGACCATGCAGAAGATCCCACTGTTCATCGACCAGACCGGCGGCATTTCTATTGCTCAGTTGTCTGCCCGCGCGCGTCGTTTAAAGCGCCAGCGCGGCCTCGACGTCATCGTCATCGACTATATCCAGCTGATGCAGGGTTCGAGCGCCAAATCCTCGCAGAACCGCGTGCAGGAGATCACCGAAATCACCACCGGCCTGAAGGCGCTGGCCAAGGAGCTTGCCGTGCCGATCATCGCGCTGTCGCAGCTGTCGCGCCAGGTCGAAAGCCGTGACGACAAACGCCCGCAGCTTTCGGATCTGCGTGAATCGGGCTCGATCGAGCAGGACGCCGACGTGGTGATGTTCGTCTATCGCGAGGAATATTATCTGAAGAACCGCGAGCCGAAGCCGGGCACCGACGAATACATCAAATGGGAACACGAGATGAACGAGATGCGCGGCAAGGCCGAGGTCATCGTCGCCAAGCAGCGCCATGGACCGACCGGCTCGGTCAGCCTCGCCTTCCAGGGCGAGTTCACCCGCTTCTCCGACCTCGCCGAAGAGCATCATATTGCGGAGAGGTTTGAGTAGACATGGGTAACCGTTTCGGGTTTCCGGCCTCTCTTGCTCACGCGCTCCTAGGCGCGGCTGTCTTGCCCGGGATCGCTTCCGCTTGTTCCATGCCTGCCGGCTGGACGCCGCAGCGAGCATTTGCAGAGGCGGCCTTGGTGTTCCATGGCCGGGTGACAGCCACGGAGCTTAGTTCAACAAAGCTTGGGGATGTCCCAGCCGACGCGGGCGATGGCCGGATACTGGTTAACGTACGCTACGAGACAATCGAGGTGTTCAAGGGCAAGCCGGAAGCGAATGGTACGATCTCTACGACCACGCTGATCATGGGAGGATGTGGTGTACCCGTCCTAACCGGGCAGCATTTCCTGTTTTATGTTGACGGATTTGATGAGAAGGCGCGGAAAGGCCTGCCTGAACTTGCCGGCCAGACACAAGGTATGATCTCCATCTACGACACGCAGATGCTACCGCCCAATCCTGAGTTGCTCGACGAGGTGCTTGCCGAAGTCCGCGCTCACGCCAAGAAGCACTGAATTGCATCCACACTCTCCAAACCACGCTCGGATACGTGGACAGTTCCAGTCAGCCACCATTCAAAACTGGGTGCGGCTCCATGGCTAAATCCCGCATCCAGTTCATCTGCCAGAATTGCGGTTCGGTGCATCAGCGCTGGGCCGGCAAATGCGATGCCTGCGGCGAGTGGAACACGCTGGTCGAGGAAGGCACGTCCGGCGGCATCGGCTCGGGTCCGGTCAACACCCGCAACGCACGCAAGGGCCGCGCCGTGGTGCTCACGACTTTGTCCGGCGATATCGAGGATGCGCCGCGCATCGTCTCCGGCATCGGCGAACTCGACCGCGCCACCGGCGGCGGTTTCGTGCGCGGCTCGGCCCTTCTGGTCGGCGGCGATCCCGGCATCGGCAAGTCGACGCTGTTGACCCAGGCTGCCGCAGCACTGGCGTCCAAGGGCCACCGCATCGTCTACGTCTCGGGCGAAGAGGCGGTTGCCCAAATCAGGCTGCGTGCGCAGCGGCTCGGCGTCGCCGATACTCCGGTGGAGCTTGCCGCCGAAACCAATGTCGAGGACATCCTCGCCACCATCGCCGACGGCAAGCGGCCGGACCTGGTGATCCTGGATTCGATCCAGACCTTGTGGACCGACATGGCCGATTCGGCGCCCGGCACCGTCACCCAGGTGCGTGCCGCCGCCCAGGCGATGATCCGCTATGCGAAATCCACAGGCGCGGCGATCGTGCTCGTCGGCCACGTCACCAAGGAAGGCCAGATCGCCGGGCCGCGCGTCGTCGAGCATATGGTCGACGCGGTGCTTTATTTCGAGGGCGAAGGCGGCCACCACTACCGCATCCTGCGCACGGTCAAGAACCGCTTCGGACCAACCGACGAGATCGGCGTCTTCGAAATGTCTGATATGGGCCTGCGCGAGGTCGCCAATCCGTCCGAGCTTTTTCTCGGCGAACGCCATGCGAAAGCGCCGGGCGCCGCGGTTTTCGCCGGCATGGAAGGCACCCGCCCGGTGCTGGTCGAGATCCAGGCGCTGGTGGCGCCGTCGTCGCTGGGCACGCCGCGCCGCGCCGTCGTCGGCTGGGACGGTGCCCGGCTGTCGATGATCCTCGCCGTTCTCGAAGCCCATTGCGGCGTCCGCTTCGGCACCCATGACGTCTATCTCAATGTTGCCGGCGGCTACCGTATCTCGGAGCCGGCCGCCGATCTGGCGGTGGCGGCCGCACTGGTTTCCTCGCTCACCGGTCTTGCCCTTCCGGCCGATTGCGTCTATTTCGGCGAAATCAGCCTTTCGGGCGCCGTGAGGCCGGTTGCGCACGCGCAGCAGCGCCTGAAGGAAGCCGAAAAGCTGGGTTTTGGAAGCGCGGTTCTGCCCTTGGGCAGCGAGGAACTTGCCGGCGGGATAGGGGCCGGCGCTTTCCAGCCCACCGAGCTTGCCGATCTCGTGGCGCGCATAGCCGGCTCACGGCGCAGCCGCGCCGACGAGGAAGAGTGACGCGGCTCATGAAGTGGGGCAAAAGACATGCCGATTACGCTGCTTGACGGAATTCTCGTCGGCTTCACCTTGGTCTCGGCGATGCTTGCCATGGTTCGCGGCTTTTCGCGCGAGATCCTCTCCGTCGTCTCCTGGATAGCGGCGGCGGCTGCGGCGTTCTTCTTCTACCAACCGGTCCTGCCTTACGTTCAGCCCTATGTCGACAATGAGAAGATTGCCATGGTGGTGGCCGCCGGCATCGTCTTCATCGTCGCGCTGATCGTCGTCTCCGTCATCACCATGAGACTCGCCGACTGGATCATCGATTCCAGGGTCGGCGCGCTCGACCGCACGCTCGGTTTCCTGTATGGCGCGGCGCGCGGCATCCTGGTCGTCGCGGTGGCCCTGCTGTTCTTCAACTGGCTGGCCGGCCCCAAGGCTCCGGGCTGGGTCGCCAACGCCAAGTCGCGGCCGCTGCTCGAATCGATCGGCGCCAAGCTCGAAAGCCTGCTGCCCGAGGATCCGGAAAACGCGATCCTCAACAGGCTCAATCCGAATCAGCCGGCACCCGAGACCGGAGCCGAGACGCCTCCGGCGGCGGACGCGCCAGCGGCGGACGCACCGGCAACCGGCGACGATGCTCCGGCGCTCGACGGCAGCGAGACCAACGCGCCACCGGCCGACAATGCACCGGCCAATCCGGCGCCGGCAAACTGACGATCATGTGAAAGCCGCAAACTCTACGTTGCTCTCGAGCAGTCATCACACTATATAGCGACTTTAGCGGAGCTGAAGATGGCAGACGCAGACGACTTGCTTTCCGCCGAAGCTGACGATCATTTCCATGACGAATGCGGTGTGTTCGGTATTTTTGGCCGGCAGGACGCCGCGGCTATCGTCACGCTCGGCCTGCATGCATTGCAGCATCGCGGCCAGGAAGCAGCGGGTATCGTTTCCTATGACGGCACCCAGTTCCATGTCGAACATCACGTCGGCCTGATCGGCGATACGTTCACCAAGCAGCGCGTCATCGACAGCCTGCAAGGCAACCGCGCCATCGGCCACACGCGCTACGCCACCACAGGCGGCGCGGGCCAGCGCAACATCCAGCCGTTTTTCGCCGAGCTCGCCGATGGCGGCTTCGCCGTCGCCCACAACGGCAACCTCACCAACGCCATGACCGTGCAGCGCGCGCTTCAGAAACAGGGCGCGATCTTCTCATCGACCTCCGACACCGAGACGCTGCTGCATCTGGTCGCCACCAGCAGGGAACGCGATCTCAACTCGCGCTTCATCGATGCGGTGCGCCAGGTCGAAGGCGCCTTCTCGCTGGTGGCGATGACTTCAAAGAAGATGATCGGCTGCCGCGATCCGCTCGGCATCCGGCCGCTGGTGCTCGGCGATCTCGATGGCGCCTGGATCCTGGCTTCCGAAACCTGCGCGCTCGACATCATCGGCGCGCGTTTCGTGCGCGACCTGAAGCCCGGCGAGATGGTCGTCGTCACTGCCAAGGGTATCGAGAGCCTGTTTCCGTTCGAGCCGCAGAAGACCCGCTTCTGCATCTTCGAATATGTCTATTTCGCGCGTCCGGATTCGTCGGTCGAAGGCCGCAACGTCTACGAAGTTCGCAAGCGCATCGGCGCCGAGCTGGCGCTCGAAAGCCCGGTCGAGGCCGACATCGTCGTGCCGGTGCCGGACAGCGGCACTCCGGCGGCGATCGGCTTTTCGCAAGCCGCGGCCATCCCGTTTGAGCTCGGCATCATCCGCAATCACTATGTCGGCCGTACCTTCATCCAGCCTGGCGATTCGATCCGCCACATGGGTGTCAAGCTCAAGCACAATGCCAACCGCCGCATGATCGAAGGCAAGCGCGTGGTGCTGGTCGACGATTCGATCGTGCGCGGCACCACCAGCCAGAAGATCGTGCAGATGGTGCGCGATGCCGGCGCCAAGGAAGTGCACATGCGCATCGCCTCGCCGCCGACGCGCGCTTCGTGCTTCTATGGCGTCGATACGCCGGAGAAGTCGAAGCTGCTTGCGTCGCGCATGTCGGTGGAAGAGATGGCCGAGTTCATCCGCGTCGATTCACTCGGTTTCCTGTCGATCGACGGGCTCTACCGCGCCGTCGGTGAGGCCGGCCGCGACAATGAGCAGCCGCAATTCTGCGACGCCTGCTTCACGGGGCAATATCCGACCCGGCTTGCCGACTTCGAAGGTTCGGACAATGTGCGCACGCTGTCGCTCTTGGCGGCAGGAGGTTCGTAGGTCTTGCTGCAACCCGCGAATTTCGCCGGTTTGCAAATTTCGTCGCGATTGCTGTGTCGCGCCCCTCTGTCCTGCCGGACATCATAGAGCGCTAACCTTCGGAGCTGCCCGGTGACCCCTGCCCTCGACCTTTCCGGCCGCGTCGCGGTCGTCACCGGTGCCTCGCGCGGCATCGGCTACTTCATCGCCCTGGAACTTGCCGCTGCCGGAGCGCATGTCATCGCGGTTGCCCGCACCGTCGGCGGGCTGGAAGAACTCGACGACCAGATCAAGGCGGCGGGCGGACAAGCCACACTTGTGCCGCTCGACCTCGCCGACATGGCCGGCATCGACCGGCTGGGCGGCGCCATCCATGAGCGCTGGGGCAAGCTCGACATCCTGGTCGCCAATGCGGCGGTGCTCGGCGTCATCTCGCCGATCGGCCATGTCGAGGCCAAGACCTTCGAGAAGGTGATGACCATTAACGTCACCTCGACATGGCGGCTGATCCGCTCGGTCGATCCGTTGCTCAGGCTCTCCGATGCCGGCCGCGCCATCGTGCTTTCCTCCAACGCCGCCCATTCGGCGCGGGCCTTCTGGGCGCCCTATGCGGCGTCGAAGGCGGCGGTTGAGACGATGATGCGTTCCTGGGCGCATGAGACGGAAAACTTGGCCCTCAGGGTCAATGCCGCCGACCCCGGCGCCACCCGTACCGCCATGCGGGCGCAGGCGGTGCCCGGCGAGGATCCGGAGACGCTGCCGCATCCCCAGGAGATCGCCAGACGCATCGTACCGCTGGCCAGCCCTGCGCTTAGGGAGACCGGGCTGATCTTCCAGGCTAAGCACAACCGCTTTGTTGCCTACCGGCAGCCGGAGTAGACGCATCGCGCATTTTGACGGAAGAGTTGCGCCGCCACCGACGTTATTGGAATGCCAAATTTTCCCAAACGGAGGACCACTATGCGCAGACTGCTTCTCGTCACCGCCGCTGCATCGCTGGCAGCCGTCGGCGTCGCATCCTCACAGGATGCGACGATGAGCTTCTTCGTCACCAGCGTTGGCTCGGGCAAGGGCGCCAACCTTGGCGGCCTCGCAGGCGCCGACGCGCATTGCGGTTCGCTGGCCGAAGCCGCCGGCGTTACCGGCAAAACATGGCGCGCCTATCTCTCGACCAGCGACACCGATGCGCGCGATCGCATCGGCAAGGGACCATGGTTCAACGCCAAGGGCGTCAAGATCGCCGACGATGTCGCTTCGCTGCATAGCGATGCCAACGCCATCACCAAGCAGACGGCGCTCGACGAAAAGGGCGAAATGGTCAACGGCCGCGGCGACAAGCCCAACCGGCACGACGTGCTGACCGGCTCCAAGCCCGACGGCACGAAAATCGCCGACCAGACCTGTGGCGACTGGACGCTCAGCGGAGCAGAAGGTGCTGCAATGACGGGCCATCACGACCGCACCGGTCTCGACGATTCGGCCGCCGCCAAATCGTGGAATTCCTCGCACGCCTCACGCGGCGGCTGCAGTCAGGAGGCGCTGAGGAGCACCGGCGGCGACGGCCTGTTCTACTGCTTTGCCGTGAACTGAGCCGTTCCAACAGACGTAGGACATTCACGCGGGCTGTGATGCCGTGGCGAACCACCGCGCCCGGCCGCGCTTTCGTCGATTGCCCAGAGTTGATAGGATCGCCCGACTCCCACAACAAACGAGGAAATCCCATGGCGGCTCCGAGCGTAGCGTTGGTCTGGTATCTGGTGATTGCCGGCCCGCAAGGCGGCATGGTGGTGCTGCCCAGCACGTTCGACACCCGCGAACAGTGCACCTCCGCCGTCACCGAATATCAGAAGCAGCCAACGCCGGCCGGCTGGTCGGTGCAGTGCGTGCCGAGCGCCTCGCCCTTCGCCGACGAGGGCGAAAGTGAGTAGCCGGCGCGCGTTCAGCGCTGAGCGCTGACCGTCAGTTCCGGCCTGGTATTGATGGTCTGAAACACCACGCAATACCGTTCAGTCAGTTTGAGCAGCGCGTCGATGCGCTCCTGTGGCTCGTCGCTGTCGAGGCCGAAATTCAGCCGGATGGCGCGGAAGCCGACCGGGGCATCTTTTGCCACGCCTAAAGTGCCGCGAAAATCGAGATCGCCTTCGGCCTCCACCGTTGCGGCGCCGAGCTTGAACTCCAGCGCCGTCGCCACCGCCTTCAGCGTTACGCCGGCGCAAGCGACCAGCGCCTCCAGCAGCATATCGCCCGAGCACAGTTCGAGCCCGGAACCGCCGGTTGCCGGATGCAGCCCGGCAACGGCGAGCGCTCTGCCGGTCTCGACCTTGCAGGCGATCGACTGGTCGTCGATCGAGCCCTTGGCCCGAAGCGTGATCAGCGCGCGCGACGCGTCATCGCGATAGGCCTCCTTGAGCGGCGCCTGCATGGCCTTCAGTCCGGTCGCGTCCATCTCCAACCCTTTCGGCAGTCGGCTTTATCGCTCGTCAGGATACTCGAATAGAACCGGCCTCGATTTCACGACATTTGTATCAGACTGACAAGCTGTCCGGACATTGCTGCGTCATTACACCTGGTGCCTTTCATGCGACCTGGAGCCGCCACGCGATGACGCCATCCATCCGAACCCGTACCTCGGCTGAGGCCAGGCAGCTGGCGACAGCCTCGTAGCCGGGAGGGCCGGGGTACCGGGCGACGTACGTTGGCGGGCTGTGATTGGCGGGGCAGAGGAGGATGCTTCGTCGGTGCCGACAGCCGCCAGGTCCAGTATCGCAGGAGCGTGTGAGCGGAAAAGCGGCCGACCACGGGGCCAGCCCTGTCCCAACGCAAGCTCGCCGCTGGCGCAGCGCCGCGCAGGGTTCTGCCCGTGTAGCGTACGCCCTGACCCTGATCGTCGCGGCCGGCCTGCCGATCATCGGCAAGGAACATTTTCGCAAGCGGCTGTAGGATGCGCCAGCCCTGCTGACAGTATGGTGTCAGGACAAGGCAGCATAGTCTGGTGACATGACGGGATCCCTAACCATGCCTGACACCGCCGCCGAGCGCACCCTTGGCATCATCCTGGTTTCGGCCTCGGCGGCGGTGTTCGGCCTCACCGGCGTATTGACCAAGTCGATCCATGCCGACCCGCTGACTATCACCTGCTGGCGCGGCTTCGTCGGCTCGATCCTGATCACCCTCTATGTGCTTTGGCGCCGCCGCCGCTCGGGCAGGCCTGAAAGTCTGCGTCTCGGCTGGCGCGGCTGCCTGCTGGCGATCGAGGGCGCGCTGGCCAGCATCGCCTTCATCTCAGCGTTCAAATTCACCTTCGTCGCCAATGTCGCGATCATTTACGCCACCGCGCCCTTCGTCACCGCGCTGCTTGCCTTCGTGCTGGTCCGTGAACGCTTCCGCCTGCAGACGCTTGCCGCCGCCGCCGTGTCGCTCAGCGGCGTGGCGATCATGGTCTGGTCTGGCTTCGGTACCGGCCATCTGTTTGGCGACGGGCTGGCGCTGCTGATGACAATCGGCAGCGCGCTCTACATGATCATGGTGCGCGCTTTCCGCGATACGCCTGTGGTGTGGGCCGGAGCGGTATCGGCGTTTCTTTTGTTCGTGCTCGGCTGGTTCGTCACCGATCCATTGGCGGTCTCGGCCAGAGACGCAGTGCTGCTCGCCGCGTTCGGCATGTCGTTCGCGCTGGCCTCGATCCTGTGGACGGAGGGCGCACGGCTCATCCCGGCAGCCGAATCCGGCCTGCTAGGCTCGGCTGAAGTACCGTTCGCGATCCTGTTCGCCTTCCTGTTCCTGGCCGAAGTCCCGCCGGCCGCCAGCATGATAGGCGGCGCCATCGTGCTCTGCGCTGTGTTCGCCCATGCCGGGCGCGACTGGCACGTGGCGAGGCAGCGCTCTGCCTGAGAAAAACTGCCGCTGAAATAAATTTGTAAAGTCATGGAACCATCATCGGGTTCAAGCATTGTTGGGTTCGACGGGTCACCCCAAGTCCCCCCAAACCCCTCGGCCCGTCTAACCTAGAGCCGACCGCAAGGTCGGCTTTTTCTTTTTGCGAAATCAGCTTGGTGCGCCTGCCAAGGCAAGGTTGCCGCTGAACAGCGCAGCCAGATGCTGTGCCGGGGGCTCGGCATCCTGGCGCAGCCGGATGGCGAACTCGGCGATGGGAACCGGCGGCAGGCCAAGGTCGCGCGGTGCCTCGACGATGCCGGAATGGGCAAAGCGCGCCGTCCGGAGCGTCAGAGCAATGCCGGCATTCACCGCTGTGCGCAGTCCTGCCAGGCTGGCACTGCCGGCGGCGATGCGGTAGCGGCGGCCGGTCGTGTCGAGTGCCGCGATCGCTGCTTCACGAAAGCCGCAATGCGGATCGAGCAGCGCCAGCGGCAGCTCGTCCTGGCGAGAGACCAGCCCCTTTTGCGAACAGAGCCAGACCATCGGCTCGCGGAGCACGCCGACTTCGTCCGGCGCCGGCGCCTGGCGCATGGCGATCGCCAGATCGAGGGTGCCGGATTGCAGCGCCTGCGCCAATTCGGCGGAGCGGCCGACGCGCAATTCGATCCTGACGCGTGGATGACTCACGGCGAAGGCCCTGAGCAAATCCGGCAGGCCGCTGTCGGCGAAATCTTGTGTCGTGCCGATGGCCACGCGCCCATCGGCCCGCACGCCCTTGAGGGCCAGCCACGCCTCGCGATGCACTGCCAGGATACGCCGTGCGTGGCCGACCAGATCCTCCCCGGCCGGCGTCAGCACGCGGCCCCGCCCCTGCGGCACCAGAAGCGGTTCGCCGACAATATCCTCAAGCCGCTGCATCTGCGTGGTCACCGCCGACGCCGAGCGGCCGACAATTGACGCCGCCTGCGCCAGCGAGCCGCCATCGACGAAGGCGAGAAAGGTTTTGAGGAGATCGGGGTCGAGCATTTGCATAATTCGATAATATCAAAGTGTCTGCCAAAAACAATTTGATTTTTATAATGAAAGAGCGATGGCAAAGATTTCTGCGAAGAGATGCCGCGTAACCCGAGGAGAAAAATTATGCCGATCATCAATGTCAGCGTCACGGGCAGGCCCGATGCCGCTCTGTCCGCCAGCATCGCCAGGGAAGTGACCGAACTGACCGCAATGCATCTGCGCAAGGATCCGACCATCACCGCGGTCGCCATATCCTATCTCGACCCGCAGCATTGGTTCGCCGGCGGCAAGTCGCTGGCCGAGCACGGCGCCAAGACCTTCTGGCTCGACATCAAGGTGGTCGACGGCACCAACACCAAGCTCGAACTGGAAGCCTATCTCAAGGCGATCTTCGCCGCCTTTGGCCGCATGCTGGGTGAGATGCACGAAGAAAGCTACGCCTTCGTGCACGAAGTGCCGGCCGCCGCCTATGGCTATGGCGGCAAGACACAGGAATTCCGTTTCATCAGCGGGAGGTTGAAAGCGGCTTGAAGGGCGCCGTTCAGTTCCACGCTCATCCCGCAAGTCATATTAGCGACGGTGAAGCGTAACAGGCCTGCAGCCAGCCCTGGTCGAGCAGCATTGACGTTGAGCCCACTTCGTCTAGGTTCTCATTGAAGCGGCCAGGAAAGAGCCGCGACGTGAGAATCTGTTGGGAGAGACGCGGCATGACCCTGACACTGGCGCTGCTTGCGGGCCTCGTCGCGGCCTGGCTGCTGATCGCCGTGGTGGAAAAATTCCGCCTCGGCCTGCGCTTCACCCAGACGCTGCTCTACGTGCCGTTCAAGCTCGCCTACCGGGTCGTCGATGATCGTATCAAGATCGCCCGCAGAACAGCCGCCCCGGTCATTTACGTCATTTCGCACCAGTCGCGTCTCGAACCGGCGCTGATGCTGTCACTGCTGCCGGAAGACACGCTGCACATCCTCGACGAGGTGTCGGCGCGATCGCCCTGGCTCGAACCATGGCGCGAGCTTGGCCGCACCATCGCTTTCAACGCCGAGCATGTCTTCGTCAGCCGCCGGCTGGTGCGGGTGCTGAAGGGCAAGGGCCGCCTTGCCGTCTATCTGCCGGACGCGGTCGAGCCTGATATCAAGACATTTCGCCTGTTTCGCGCCGTCACCCGCATCGCCATGCAGGCCGACGCCCGCATCGTGCCGATCTTCGTCGCCGGCGCGCGCACTCTGCCGGTATCCCTGATGCCGGCAGACAAGGCGCCGCGGCGCTGGTTTCCCCTTCTGTCGATCAGCGTGCTGGAGCCAATGACCATCGCCGAGCTGGTGGCACGAAATCCTGATCAGTCCTCGAACACCAATGCGCTGTTCGACCGTGTCGCCGAAGCCCGGCTTTTCGGCAGCGATCTTAACCGCGGCCTGTTCCTCGCCATACGCGACGCCGCCGACCGTGTCGGAGCCTCGCATCCTATCGTCGAAGACGTGGTCAGCGGCACGCTGAACTACAGAAAGCTGTTCATCGGCGCGCGGGTGCTGGGCCGCCGCTTCGAGGCGGTGACGGCGCCGGGCGAAGCGGTTGGACTACTGCTGCCCAACGCCAATGGCGTCGTGCTGTCGCTCATTGGCCTGTTGTCGGCGAGCCGGGTGGCGGCGATGATCAACTACACCGCAGGCCCGGCCAGCGTGACCGCCGCCGTGCGCACGGCGGAGATCCGCACCGTGGTCTCGTCGCGCGCCTTTGTCGACAAGGCCGGCCTCGCTGACATCGTCGCGGCGGTAGAAGAAGGCGGCGCCAAGCTGTTGTGGCTGGAGGATGTGCGGGCCAGCGTAACCGTACTGGACAAGCTTGCTGCCGCCTTGCTGTGGCGCTGGCCGCTGCGGCCGCAGAATGCCGCCAAGCCAGCGGTGATCCTGTTCACTTCAGGCTCGGAAGGCACGCCCAAGGCGGTGGTGCTGTCGCACAGGAACCTTCTCGTCAACGCCATGCAGGCCGAAGCCCGCATCACCGTCTCACCGGCCGATATCCTGCTCAACGTGCTGCCGGTGTTCCACTCGTTCGGGCTCACCGGCGGCACCATCCTGCCGCTGGTCACCGGAGTGAAACTATTTCTCTATCCCTCGCCGCTCCACTACAAGCTGATCCCCGAGGTCGCACGCAAGGCAAGGCCGACCGTCATGTTCGGCACCGACACGTTCCTCGCCAACTATGCGCGCACCGCCAAGGACGGCGATTTTTCCAGCCTGCGCTTCATCGTCGCCGGCGCCGAGGCGGTGAAACCGGAGACACGCCGCGTCTACCGAGAGCGTTTTCAGGCCGAGATCATTGAGGGTTTCGGGCTGACCGAGGCGTCACCAGTCGTTGCCGTCAATACCGCCATCCACGGCCGCGACGGCACGGTCGGGCGGCTGTTGCCGGCCATGCGCATGAAGCTCGAGCCGGTCGAGGGCATTAGCGGCGCCGGACGGTTGTGGCTCGACGGGCCGAATTTGATGATGGGCTACATGACATCAGATAGGCCCGGCGAATTGCAACCGTTCGACGGCTGGCACGATAGCGGCGACATCGTTTCGGTCGACCGCGAAGGCTTCATCACCATTCGCGGCCGGGCCAAGCGCTTCGCCAAGATCGCCGGCGAGATGGTGTCGCTGGGCGCAGTCGAGATGCTGGTGCAGTCGCTATGGCCGGAAGAGCACCACGCTGTGGTGGCGGTGCCGGACAGGCGCCGCGGCGAGCGCATCGTGCTGGTCACCACCGCTGATGACGCCGACCCCGATGAATTGCGCAAATTCGGCAGACAAGCCGGTGCCGCCGATTTGATGGTGCCGAACGACATCGTCAAGGTGGAGGAAATCCCGGTGCTGGGTTCAGGCAAGACCGACTATGTCTCGACCCGTAAGTTGGCGATTGACCGGCTGGGGCTCAGCGCAGCAGCTTAGCGCTTAGAGGACCACCACTGACAACAGCAGGATGAACCCGACCGCCATCATCAGCAGGCCCGGCCAGTTCTGCGACAGGCCAAGGAAACCGAGTCCGCGCCGCCGCGGCTCAAGTGTCGGGCCCGGCGTTGCGAGATTTGGCGTCGAGCGATCCGGCGTCGCGCGAACAGGTGCCGGATCGCTCAGCCGCCCGCGCCATAGGACTGCGCCAGCCATGTACACAACGCCAGCGACAATAAGCAACGCACCAATGAGAACGACAGCCATTTCTCCTCCCTCTTCTTCAGCTCCTGCGCCTGGCACAGCAACTTGAGAGGTAGCAAGGCGCTTGCCGAGGTCGCTCGCCTCGCCCGTTGAGACAAAACGGTCAAGATGCCCGGCAGGTTCCCGCTAGAGCGGGATGCGTCCGAATTGAACTGGGCATCCCGCTCTATCTATTTGTTTTAGCTGCGTTTCTGCGACGCCAAGTGATTCCACTTGGCTGCAAATGCTCGAGGTGACCGTCGGAGCGAATTGGCGACAGGCCTGTCAGCCGATGTCTGAAGGCGGCACCTTCTCGCCCTCGCGCTTGGCGCGCCTGGAATAGGCGCGCACGCTGAACGGCAGGAACAGCAGATAGCCGGCGACCGACGCTGTCAGCGTGTACCAGGGGTAGGTCATCAAAAGCAAGATATAGAGGACGACGCCGAGGATGATCGGCAGCACCTTGTCGCCCGGAACTTTCAGGCTCTTGCCGGAATAGACCGGCAGCCGGCTGACCAGCAGGAAGGCGACCAGAACGGTGAAGCCGGCGGCGACGAAGGCGGCAGGGCGGGACGGCTCCACGCCAAGCCGCAGGAAGTACAGATAAAGCGGCAGCATCACCAGCACTGCACCCGCCGGCGCCGGCACGCCGACGAAATACTCAGTTTGCCACTGCGGGCGATCTGTTTCTTCGTCGAGCACGTTGAAGCGAGCGAGTCTCAGCCCGCAGGCGATGGTGAACAGGAGCGCGGCAATCCAGCCAGGCGAGCCGGCCTGGTCGAGCAGGAAGGCATAGAGTACCAGCGCGGGTGCTACGCCGAAATTGACGATGTCGGCCAGTGAATCCATCTGCGCGCCGAATTTGGACGTCGCCTTCAGCATCCGCGCCAGGCGGCCATCAATGCCGTCGAGGAAGGCGGCGAGCAGCACCATCACCACTGCCGGCTCGAAACGGCCTTCGAAGCCGAAGCGGATGCCGGACAGGCCGGCGCAGATGGCGAGCACGGTGACGAGATTGGGCAGCACCATGCGCATCGGGATTTCATGGATGCGCGGACCGCCGCTGCCATGCGCCTCGAATTTCTTGAACGGTGCGCCCACGGCTCAGGACACCCGCACGAGCGGCGTTGCGGCAATGCCGCCGAATTCGGCCAGTATGGTTTCACCACCGACCGCAGTCTGGCCGACGGCGACACGCGGCGTTGCGGCCGACGGCAGGAATACGTCGACGCGTGAGCCGAAGCGGATCAGCCCAAAGCGCTCGCCGATGCCGATCGTGCCGCCGGTCTCGGCCCAGCAGACGATGCGCCGCGCCACCAGGCCGGCGATCTGCACCGCGGCCACCGTGCCGTTGGGGCTGTCGATGACCAGCCCGTTGCGCTCGTTGTCGGCGCTCGCCTTGTCGAGTGCGGCGTTGAGGAACTGGCCCGGCCGATGCTCGATTCTTGTGATGCGGCCGCGCACCGGCGCCCGGTTCACGTGGCAGGAAAAGACGTCCATGAACACCGAGATGCGGGTCATCTCGCCGCCGCCGAGGCCAAGTTCGCGCGGCGGCACGGCCGGACCGACCGCCGTGATGATGCCGTCGGCCGGGCTCACCACCAGCCGGTCATCGACAGGCGTGACGCGCTCGGGATCGCGGAAGAAATAGACGCACCAGGCGGTCAGGATCAGGCAGACCCAAAACAGGATCGAAGAGAAATAGCCGAGGAAAAGCGTCACCGCTGCAAAGGCGGCGATAAACGGATAGCCCTCGCGATGGATCGGAACGAACGTTTTCTTGATCGTGTCGACGAGGTCCATGGAATGGAAACAGCCTAGTTTCAGGTCCGGCCTCAATAGCGGAAACACCCTGTGGCCGCAACAATGAGCGAAAGCCGGTTCGGCGGCGGTTGCGTTGGGCACGTACCGGTTCACGCATATTGGAACCGATCCGGCCTTTGCGAAAAAACCGTCGCAGTTGTCGGCGCGCGGCATCCACGCCCGTCCTTGGTGAGAGGCGCTTTATATCGGCCGAGTGGGGCGCCTACGGCACGAAACCTGGGAGCCCGCAATGCTGTCGCAGAAATTAGCAGCCAAAGAAGCAAATGTCGTGATGAACGGCCTGGCGTTCGGCGAGTCGCCGCGCTGGCATGATGGCAGGCTTTGGTTCTGCAACTGGGGAACCGGCCAGATCATCGCCGTCGATGCCGACGGCAACAGTGAGGTCACATGCTCACCGTGCCGGCCACCCTGCCCTATTCGATCGACTGGCTGCCGGACGGTCGCCTGGTCGCCGTCTGCGGACGTGAGGGGCTGGTGCTGCGGCAAGAAGCAGACGGTACGCTGGCCACCCACGCCGATCTGCGGGGTTTTTCAACGAGCCCTTGGAATGAGATCGTCGTCGACGGGCGCGGCAACATCTACGTCAATGGCGGTGGGCCGGCGCCGGCTCCCGGCCAGCATTTCGGCCCCGGCACCATCGTGCTGATTGCGCCGGACGGGTCGGTGCGGCAGGTAGCGGACAAGATCGCCTTCGCTAACGGGATGGCGGTGACGCCTGACAACAAAACGTTGATCGTCGCTGAATCCCACGCCAACAGGCTGACCGCCTTCGACATCGCCGCCGATGGCAGCCTCGCCAACCGGCGGCGATGGGCCGACCTCGGCAACGGCTTTCCCGACGGCATCTGTCTCGATGCCGAAGGCGCGATCTGGTATGCCGACGTGCCCAACCGGCACTGCGTGCGCGTGCGCGAAGGCGGCGCAATGCTCGAGAGTGTCGATGCCGATCGCGGCTGCTTTGCCTGCATGCTTGGCGGCGCTGAAGGCAAGATGCTGTTCATCGTCGCCGCCGAATGGCGCGGCTTCGAATACATGATCAGCGAGGCCCGCACCGGCCAGGTGCTCAGCATCGAGGCTCCGGCACCGGGTGCCGGCTGGCCGTAGAGAGCCTACACGCCGGGAATCCGCTGATAGTTGGCGATGTCGGCCTTGACGCCGAGCCGGGCGATCGTCTCTTTTGGATTGAAGGCAATGCGCTCATGCGCGGCCTTAACGATCGGTACAACCTTGTCGACGGCCGCCTGGCTTTGCCATTCGACAATCGTCACAAGGTTGAACTCGCCTGGCCCCGAGAATTGCTCGAGCAGGAAATCCTGGACGAACCCTTGCTGCTGGCGCAACAGCTCATGCGTCATCCGGACCTTGGCAAGGATCTCCTCGCGGGCGTTGGCCGGAACGACAAACTTGTCCACCCTGAACACACTGCTGCCATTAACTGCCTGATTTATCTTACTCATATCGATTGTCTCCGTTTTTGAACGACGCATCTCGCCGCGATCCAAAACGGTCTACGATCTCAACTTAAGTTGAGGTCAAGCACGAATTTTCAGCTCACTTCCGAGGGGCGGCGGCGGACGACGACGCCGAACTCGTCGCGCTCGCGAGCAATGCGCAGCCGCTCCTCGGCCTCGGTTGCCTCACGCTGGCGGTCCCACATCGACGCGTACAGACCGGCCTTGCGCATCAAGGCGGCATGCGTGCCACGCTCGGCGATCTGGCCGTCCTGCAGCACGATGATCTCGTCGGCCGAAATCACCGTCGACAGCCGGTGGGCGATGACGATGGTCGTGCGGCCCTTACTGACGAGGTCGAGCGCCGCCTGGATCTCCTGTTCGGTATGGCTGTCGAGAGCCGAGGTCGCCTCGTCGAGCATCAGGATCGGCGGCGCCTTCAAAATGGTGCGGGCGATCGCCACGCGCTGCTTCTCACCGCCCGACAGTTTCAGCCCGCGCTCTCCGACCATCGAACGGTAGCCGTCGGGCAGCCGCTCGATGAATGGCCCGATCTGAGCGAGTTCTGCCGCCTTGTGCACATCCTCCTCGCTGGCATCGACGCGGCCGTAGCGGATGTTGTAGGCGATGGTGTCGTTGAACAGCACGGTGTCCTGCGGCACCATGCCGATCGCCGCGCGCAGGCTCTCCTGCGTCACGTCGCGAATGTCCTGGCCGTCGATCAGTATCTTGCCGCCCTGGATGTCGTAAAAGCGGAACAGGAGCCGCGAAATGGTCGACTTGCCGGCGCCCGACGGCCCGACAATGGCCACCGTCTTGCCGGCCGGCACTTCGAAGCTGATGCCTTTCAGGATCTTGCGGTTGGGATCGTAGGAAAACTGCACGTCGCGGAACTCGACCTTGCCGGCGCCGACGACCAGCGGCCTGGCACCCGGCCTGTCGACGATCTCCTGCGGCACATCGAGCAGATCGAACATCTGCTCGATGTCGGTCAGGCCCTGGCGGATTTCGCGATAGATGAAGCCGATGAAGTTGAGTGGCACCGAAAGCTGGATTAGCATGGCGTTGATGAAGACGAAGTCGCCAACCGTCTGCGTACCAGCCTGCACCTCCAGCGCCGAAAGGCACATCACGATAACCGTGCCGAGACCGAAGATGACGCCCTGGCCGAAGTTCAGCCAGCCGAGCGAGGTCCATATCCTGGTGGCGGCGGTCTCGTAGCGCGCCATCGAACGGTCGAAGCGCTCGGCTTCCATGCTCTCGTTGTTGAAATATTTGACCGTCTCGAAATTGAGCAGCGAATCGATCGCCTTGGTGCTGGCGTCGGTGTCGCTGTCGTTCATGTCGCGGCGAATGACGATGCGCCAGTCGCTCGCCCTGATGGTGAACCAGATGTAGAGCCAGACCGTCACCGCCACCACAGCCACGTATTTCCAGCCATAGGTGACGGCGAAGATGGCGGCCGTCAGCGCGAATTCGAGGATGGTCGGCAAGGTGTTGAGCACGGTGAAGCGGACGATCGTCTCGATGCCCTTGGTGCCGCGCTCGATGATGCGCGACAGGCCGCCGGTGCGGCGCTCGAGATGGAAGCGCAGCGACAGTTGATGCATGTGGATGAAAGTGCGGAAGGCGAGCTGGCGCACCGCATATTGTCCGACGCGGGCAAACAGCGCGTCGCGCAGCTGGTTGAAACCGAGCTGCACCAGCCGCACGACATTGTATGCGATGACCAGCATGACCGGCGCCAGCAGGAAAGCCGGCAGCGGCGGCACCGACTTGGCATCCCCGGCTAGCGCATCGGTCGCCCATTTGAAGAAATAGGGGCCGGCAACCAGTGTCAGCTTGGCGACCACCAGAAGCACGGTCGCCCACACCACCCGCGCCCGGAGGTCGGCCCGGTCGGCCGGCCACATGTAGGGCCAAAGATTGCGCAATGTCTTGACGGTCGAACCGGACTCAGCGGAAACGGTTTTTTCGGCCATTTTTATCGCCTTTTTCTTATATCTTACTACTTGACCGTCATCTTTTCCGAAAACCGGCTTCCACTTTTCGCTGACGCGGTCCTTCGATTCGGGATCATGACCTAGCGGCCGGAGCAGCACGAATTAACGAGCGCGGCCAGCGATGCGGAAACATCGGCGAGCGCATCGCTGTCGACTTCATAGCGCGAGCGTTGCCGGTCCGGCTCGTAGCGGACCAGCCCGGCGTCGACCAATATCTTCAGGTGCTGCGAAACGGTGGACTGCGCCAGGTCGAGATGGTCGACGACCTCGCGGCAGCAGCAGGAGCGGCTGGCCGACAGATGCCGGAGGATCTCGATCCGGGCCGGATGCGAAAGCGCGGCGAGCTTCGCGGCGACGGACTGGCTGTCGGCGAAGCCACAGGTCTTCTCGGTCAAGGGAGCGTTCATCGTCTATCGGCGATAGACGATGAACGAACTTTCCGCAAGAGAGCCTAACGAAGAAAAAAGATTTCTGCGGGACCTCTAGTTGGACTTGGCAGGGGCGGTCGTCATCTGGTCGCCCATCGCCTTGAGGTTGGCGGCTTCGCCTTCCTGCGATTTTTCCGGGACCTTGAACACCTGCCCCGGCCAGATGCGGTCTGGATTCCTGATCTGATCCTGATTTGCGAGGTAGATGGTCGAGTAGCGCACGCCTTGGCCATAGACGCGCCGCGAGATCTGCCACAGCGTGTCGTGGCGGCGGATGATGACGGCGCCGTCGGCGTGTTCGAGCTTCGGTGCCGCGGTCTCGGGAATTTCAGCCGATGTGGCAGGTGGAGCAGGCGCGGTCGTGTCCGCGGCGGCGGGCGGCGTGGCAGGCTTCTGCTCGGCGGGCGCCACGGCGGCGACCGACTCGCCCGGCTCGCGCTCGAACGGCACGGCGGCACGGGCGACCACCTTGACCCCGTCGGCATCGAGTGCGTCGACATGGATGGTGTAGGTGCCGACCGGAATGTTGCGCGTCGCCTCGACCAGGAAGTGGCCGTCGGGCGAAGTTTTCGCGTCGCCGAGCAAGATGTCGTTGGCATAGGCGCGCACCTTGCGGCCCGGATCGGCGAGCCCGGCGACGAAGATCTTGTTGCCGTCGATCTCGATCGCTTCGACGATGATCTTTGGCCCTGCAGCTGGTGTTGCCGGTGCGACCGGCACGTCCGGAGCCGGCGCGGGGACGGCTTCGACAGTGGCCGGCGCCGTGGCAGCCGGTGCGCCTGGGGCTGGTGCTGCGGCAGCGGGGTCCCCGGCAGCCGGAGCGGCCGCCTTGTCGCCGGCAGGGCCTTCAGGCTTCTTCCCGGGTGTAGGAACGGTGAGCAATTCGGAGGGCTTGCCCGGCTCCTCGATCATCGCCAGCACCTGGCCAGCAGGACTCTGGGGAATCGAGACGACGGCTGTCTGCGCAGAGGGGGTCACGACATTGCCGGTCATCGAACGCAGCGCGATCGTGTAATCGCCGGGTTTCAGCGGATCGTCGAGAACGATGGCAAAAGCGCCATCGGCACCGGCGACCGTCGAGCCGAGAACCGTCGAACCGTTGAGAATCTCGACCTTGGCGTTGGGTGCGGCATTGCCGGCGACGACGATAGAGCCCTTGATTTCGACCCGAACGATATCGAAGGTCGGCGCGATCGCATCGGCCGCGGCCGGCGCTGCCGGTGCCATCGCATCTGAGGCCGGCGCGGGCGGAGGCGGTCCATCGGTCCCCGGCTCGGCCGGCTTCTTCACCGGCGGCGTCAGTGATGCCACTTCCGCCGGTGGCGCGCGATTGAGATACGGGTCGAGCGCGCCCGATACATAGGCGGTCCCCGCCGCGGCGACGGAGCCGCCGACGGCGAACAAAAGCGCCTTCAATGGATTAATCGTCATATTTCCCTGCCCTTAGCCACCTAATGCCGGTCTAGCCTGTTTTGCCCAAACCGACAAGAAAAAGGGGACTGACAAGAAAAAGGGGCCAGCAAGAAAAAGCCCGCCCGGGCTTGACCGCGAATAAAGACCCAATCACCAATCATCTCATGAACACGATTCGATCTATCTGCGTCTATTGCGGCTCGTCTCCAGGCCGCGATGAAACCTATGCCAAGGCCGGACACCTGCTTGGGCGTTCGATCGCCAAGTCCGGCCTGCGTCTGATCTATGGCGGCGGCACCAGGGGCATCATGGGAGCCGTTGCCGAAGGCGCGTTGCGGGCTGGCGGCAAGGTGACGGGCATCATTCCGCGCTTCCTGATCAACAGGGAGGCCACCGAAACCGCGCTTAACCGGCTCGACGAGCTCGTGATCACCGACAACATGCACGAGCGCAAGCATACGATGTTCGAGAAATCCGACGCCTTTGTGGCGCTGCCGGGCGGCATCGGCACGGTCGAGGAAATCATCGAGATCATGACTTGGGGCCAGCTCGGCCATCATCGCAAGCCGATCGTCTTCGGCAACGTTGGGGGATTCTGGGATCCGATGCTGGCGCTGCTCGACCATATGATGGCCGAAGGCTTCATCCACACCGCGCAGCGGGTCAGGCCGCTGGTGGTCGACGATCCGGAAGCGATCGTCGCCGCCATCATGGTCGCCGGATCATCGGTCGACGCACCGACCGAAGGTGTGCAGTCGGTAATCGACAAGCTTTAAGGCAATAGGGGAGTAGGGGAGTAGGGGAGTAGGTAGTGAATGCCGCTCATGAACTATTCCCCTATTCCCCTATTCCCCTATTCCCCTATTCCCCTATTCCCACACACCCCTACCGC
>NZ_FUIG01000041.1:73906-198308 GCF_900149755.1 Mesorhizobium delmotii
CTATTCCCCTATTCCCCTATTCCCCTATTCCCCTATTCCCCTATTCCCCTATTCCCCTACCGCCGCCCGGCCGACCCGCCAGATGACATTGCCGACGTCGTCGGCGACGAGCAGTGCGCCGGTCTGATCGACAGCAACGCCGACCGGACGACCCATCGCCTTGCCATCACGCCCGACGAAGCCAGTGGGCACATCTCTCGGGGGACCGCTCGGTCTACCACCGCGGAACGGCACGAAGATCACCTTGTAACCGCTCAGCACGCTCCTGTTCCACGAGCCGTGCTGGCCGACGAAGGCGCCGTAGCCGTAGGCCGGACCGAGCGACGCGCCTTTGGAGAAGGTCAATCCCAGCGAGGCGGTATGGGAACCCAGCGCATAATCGGGCTTGACCGCCCTCGCCACGAGATCGGGGCGCTGCGGCTTGACGCGTTCGTCGACGTTCTGTCCGTAGTAGCTGTAGGGCCAGCCGTAGAAAGCGCCGTCACGAACCGAGGTCATGTAATCCGGCACGAGATCGTCGCCGATTTCGTCACGCTCGTTCACGGCGACCCAAAGCTCGCCAGTTTCAGGGCTCCAGGAAAGCCCGTTCGTGTTGCGCAGCCCTGACGCGAAGACCC
Organism: Mesorhizobium delmotii; assembly: GCF_900149755.1. Classification (NCBI taxonomy): domain Bacteria; kingdom Pseudomonadati; phylum Pseudomonadota; class Alphaproteobacteria; order Hyphomicrobiales; family Phyllobacteriaceae; genus Mesorhizobium; species Mesorhizobium delmotii. The sequence goes on from NZ_FUIG01000041.1 coordinate 74,524, forward strand.
GGGTGCGGCGGGTCGACCGATCCACTTCAAGGACGGCGGCGCGATTCTTCTCCGCGGCCATGCCGTTTTCTCCAACGTTACTGTTGGAGCCGACGGTGACATAGAGCTTGCGTCCATCCGCACTTGCGATCACATCCTTGGTCCAATGATGGTTGAGATCTCCGGCCGGTAAGTCGACGATCTTTTCCGGCGGCGTTGTGGCTCGGGTCTGGCCATTGGAGTAGGGGAAAGCGACGAGCGCGTCGGTATTCGCGACATAGAGCTTGCCTTTGGAAAGCGTCATACCGAAGGGTGAATTGAGGCCTTCTGCGAACGTCCTGCGCACAACCGCAATGCCGTCGCCATTGGTGTCGCGCAGGAGCGTGATGCGGTTGGCGCTTTTGGTCGCGGCCCCGGCGCGCTTCATAGCCAGGTCCATGAAGACCTTTCTAACGCTGAAGCCTTCGTCATGCTTGGCAGGGGCATTGGTTTCGGCAACCAGCACGTCGCCGTTCGGAAGCACGTGCAGCCAGCGCGGATGGTCGAGGCCGGTGGCAAAGGCGTTCACCGTCAGCCCCTTCGCCGGGGTCGGCATACCACCTTTCTGCCAGCCTTTCGCCTCGGCGATGTTGACGGTCGGGATCAGCGTCGGTCTTGGTTTCGGTAAGGTAGGGTTGGGGCCATAGCCGGTTATTGCCCCCGTTTTTCTGCGCCGAAAAGCCAGCGCAGCTCGCCATGACTCCCAATACGGCTATGAGTAGGCTTCGTGGGAAGCCGGCATGCATCGGACGTCCCCCGCATGGATTGCGCCGTGCTCTTTACGCGAACGCGAGTCAACGACGTCTTATTCCAAACTGGCTCCAAACAACGGCGTTGGTACGCCGCGTCGGATGACCGTCAAAACCGTCACACCAAACCGGTTCGCCCGTGCTAGTAATCACAGCCTGGTCGCCGCCGCGCGGCGGCATATTCGAGGACTGGCGACGCGACCATGACCATCACTCTCGACCCGGAAGGCGGCGATCTGTCACCTTATCTGCCAGACGAGCACGGGCTGTTCTTCGTCAATCACTTTACCGCCGAAGGCGCGAGAACCAAAGACGCGGCCGCCACACACTGGACCTGGCGCAGCTACCAGCTTTCCGACATGCGCGCCCGCCACGAGATCGCCACCGAGCCGACTTTGCCGCCGCCGGTGCGCGATGCCTTCCTGTCGGCCGGCCATGGCTGCCATATCGACCTCGGGTGCGACTGGCTCTACGGCGATCTGCCGGACCTGCGCCACGACTATTCGGCGGAGGCGCGCGGGCTTGGCCATTTCCGCTTCGCCTTCAACGACACGATGCTGATCGGCGGCCGCAAGCAACCGCTACGGTCGGTCGACAATATCCGCAAGGCGATCGACAACTGCTCGCGCAAGTTCCGCTCTCCGGCCGAACTGATCGAGGCTGTCATGGGCCAGTCGCTCGACGGCATGGCGACGGAACTCGGGAGCCTCGGCGACACGCTCGACGGCATCGAGGACCGCATCGTCTGCGACGCATGGCACAGTGAGCGGCAGGCGCTGGTCGATGCGCGCCGGCAACTGATCCATCGGCAGATGGCGACGTTAACCACTTTGTTCCGCCATCTCGACCATTCGCATCGCACGATTTGCCTGATCCAATCAACGACATGGCGGCGCGGCTTTCGCACCGCGCCCATACATTGCATCACGACGGCGAGCAGTTACAGGCGCGCGCCCGGCTCTTGCAGGACGAGCTGATGGCCAAGCTGACGACGCAATCGAACCAGTTGCTCTACTTGCTGTCGGTAATGACGGCGGTGCTGTTGCGCATGACGATCATCTCCGGCCTGTTCGGCATGAATGTCGGCGGCCTGCCGCTGGTCGACACGCCAATCGGCTTCTGGGTGGCGTAGGCGATATCGCTGGTTGTCGCCGCGGTCGTTTATCTGTTCGTCAGGAGGCTAGGTCGGGGAATGTAGGAGCATCGCTCACACTGTTGCGCGAAGGTCCTTAATGACAGTGCCGGCGGCGCGCACCTCCGCCTCGTGGTTCAGCTCGCGCCACGTCTCTGCAAGGGCTGCCGCGTACCATTCGCGCATCGCCGGCAGACCCAGCAATCGCGTCGGATAGGTGGCAGCTGCGCCCTCGAAGGATAGTCCGTAGGACTGAACCCTGAACGCCACCGGGGCAAAGAAGGCGTCAACGGCGGTGAAGTGGTCGCCGGCCAGGAATGGCCCACCGAAGCTGGCAAGGCCGTCGTTCCAGAGGTCACCGAGGCGGAAGAGGTCGTGCTTCAGCGCATCGGACATTGGAAATGGCTCGATGCGCACACCGCAACTCATAGGGCAAGAGCCGCGCAAGCCGGTGAAGCTCGAATGCATTTCGGCGGCAGCCGAGCGCGCCCAGGCGCGTGCTTTGGCTTCGGCAGGCCAGACGCCGTGATGGCGCTCAGCCAGATATTCGGCGATGGCCAGTGAATCCCACACCGCCCAGCCATCGTCGATCAGGCACGGTACCCGACCGCTGGGCGAGAACGGCCGGTAGAGGCTCCAACTCGATCCGGTCGGGAACGGAGTCAGCCGCTCCTCGAATGGAATGCCCAGCTCTCGCATCAGCACCCATGGCCGCAGCGACCATGAGGAATAGTTCTTGTTGGCGATATGCAGGACATACATCGGAAACCCCCTTGCCTTTACCGCGCTGCCGTTGCGGCAGGCCGGATCTCGCGGCCACGGAACATCGACCACGAATACATCGCCAGCGCAGTCCAGATCAGGCCGAAGGCGATGGCCTGGATGCTGCCGAAGGGTTCGCCGAAAATCAGCACGGCGATTAGGAACACAATGGTCGGCGCGATATACTGCATGATGCCGATGGTGGAGAGACGCAACAGCTTGGCCCCGAAGCCAAACAGCAGCAGCGGTATGGCGGTGATCGGGCCGCAGCCGATCAGCAATGCGGTATCGTTCAGGGAACTGGAGACGAAATGGTCCTGCCCGGTGACGATGAGGAAGATGATGTAGCCGAGCGCCGGCACCGACAGCAAAAGCACTTCGAGCAGAAAGCCCTGGCTCGGACCGATCGGCAGCGTCTTGCGGAAGAAGGCGTAGGCGGCAAAGGAAAACGCCAGCACCAGCGACACCCAGGGCAGCTTGCCGGCATCGATCGTCAGCACCGCGACCGCGATGGCCGCCAGCACCACCGCCGCGATCTGCAGCCGGTCGAGCCGTTCGCCGAGCAGCAGCGCGCCGACAACGACGCTGACAAGCGGGTTGATGTAGTAGCCAAGCGCGGTCTCGATGGTACGGTCGACCGCGATCGCCCAGACATAGATGCCCCAGTTGACTGAGATCAGCGCCGCCGTCAGCGCCGCCATCGAAATGATGCGCGGCGAACGCAATGCCGCTTTGAAATCCGCCGTGCGGCCGACCCAGATCAAAACCACCGCCGCAATCGGCACCGACCAGACGATGCGGTGCGCGATGACTTCGATCAGCGGCAGATGTGCGACCGCCTTCATGTAGAAGGGCAGCAGCCCCCACAGGAGATAGGCGCCCAGGGCCAGCAGGAAGCCACGTCGGGCCTTTGAGTCTGCTTCGAGCTGAATTGCTTGCGTAGCCATGGCCCAACGCTATGCGCCAGCCGCCGTGCCAAGACCATCGCAAAGTTCTGATGGATCAATGGACTTTCGCTGATGGTTCAATCCTACTCTGCCGCGACCAGCCCAGCCAACTCGCGGTTCTTCATCAGCTTGTAGACGATCGAATCCATCAGCGCCTGGAACGAAGCGTCGATGATGTTTTCTGAGACGCCGACCGTCCACCAGCGGGCGCCGGTGCTGTCATGCGATTCAATCAGCACGCGGGTGATCGCCTCGGTGCCGCCATTGAGAATACGCACCTTGAAGTCGGCAAGCTCGAGGTCGGCGATCTCGTTCTGGAACTTTCCGAGATCCTTGCGCAGCGCGATGTCGAGCGCATTGACCGGGCCGTGCCCTTCCGCCACCGACATTTTCTCCTCGCCGTCGACCAGCACCTTGACAATCGCCTCGGAGACCGTCTTCAGCTGGCCGTTGGCGTCGAAGCGGCGCTCGACCATGCAGCGGAACGAGGTGACGCTGAAGAATTCCGGCAGACCGTGCAGCATCTTGCGCGCCAGCAGTTCGAAGCTGGCATCGGCGCCTTCATAGGCATAGCCCTCGGCCTCGCGCTCCTTGACCACTGATATCAGCGCATCGAGCCGGTGGTCGTCCTTTGGCATTTCGATGCCGCGCCGTTTCAACTCGGCGAGGAAATTGGCCTTGCCGCCCTGGTCCGAGACCATGACGCGGCGGCGGTTGCCGACCGCTTCCGGCGGCACATGCTCGTAGGTGGCCGGCTCCTTGGCCAGCGCCGAGGCATGGATGCCGGCCTTGGTGGCGAAGGCGGAAGCGCCGACATAGGGCGCCTGCGCTTCCGGCGCACGGTTCAGCAATTCGTCGAAGGCGCGGGAAAGGCGCGACATGCCGGCCAATGCTTCGGCCGAGATGCCTGTCATAAAACGGTTGGAAAAGGCCGGCTTCAGCGCCAGCGTCGGCACGATCGAGATCAGATTGGCGTTGCCGCAGCGCTCGCCGATGCCGTTCAGAGTGCCCTGGATCTGGCGCACGCCGGCCTCGACGGCGGCCAGCGAATTCGCCACGGCCTGGCCGGTGTCGTCATGGGCATGGATGCCGAGATGGTCTCCAGGAATGCCTGAGGCGATGACCTTCTCGACGATGGCACGCACTTCCGACGGCTGTGTGCCGCCATTAGTATCGCACAGCACCACCCAGCGCGCGCCGGCGTCGTAGGCGGTCCTGGCGCAGGCGAGCGCATAATCGGGATTGGCCTTGAAACCGTCGAAGAAATGCTCGCAGTCGACCAGCGCTTCCTTGGCCGAGGCAATCGCCGCTTCGACTGACGCCTTGATCGCCTCGAGGTTTTCTTCGTTGGTGCAGCCCAGCGCGACGCGGACATGGTAGTCCCAGCTCTTGGCGACAAAGCAGATGGCGTCCGACTTCGACTGGACCAGTGCGGCAAGGCCTGGATCGTTCGAGGTCGACACCCCTGCCCGCTTGGTCATGCCGAAGGCGACGAATTTGGCACTGGCCGTGCGGTGCTCGGCGAAGAAAGCAGTGTCGGTCGGATTGGCGCCGGGATAGCCGCCTTCGACATAGTCGACGCCGAACCCGTCGAGCAGCCCGGCGATGGCAATCTTGTCCTCGACCGAAAAGTCGATGCCCGGCGTCTGCTGGCCATCGCGCAGTGTGGTGTCGAAGAGATAGAGGCGCTCGCGGCCCATGATCATTTCCCCGCAAACCGATCCGTCGACCGGATCAGCCGGTCGAGGATGCCCGGCTCCGAATAGGCATGGCCGGCGCCCTCGATCAGGTGGAAATCCGCCTTCGCCCACACCTTGTGCAGCGCCCAGGCATAGCGCGCCGGGCACGGCATGTCGTAGCGGCCGTGAACGATGGTGCCGGGGATGTCCTTCAACTTGAAGGCATCACGCAGCAATTGCCCTTCCTCCAGCCAGCCGGCATGGACGAAATAATGGTTCTCGATGCGGGCGAAGGCGACGGCGTAGTCGTCTTCGCCAAACCGGCTGCTGGTTTCCAGATCTGGCAACAGCGTGATCGTCTCGCCCTCCCACAGGCTCCAGGCGCGGGCGGCCTCGACCTGCGCCTTGCGGTCGCTGCCGACCAGCCGCTTGCGATAGGCGGCCATCATGTCGCCGCGCTCGGCCTCGGGAATCGGCGCCAGGAAGCGCTCCCATTTGTCGGGGAACATTTCCGAGACGCCGAACTGGTAATACCATTCGAGCTCCGCGCGCGTCAGCGTGTAGATGCCGCGCACGACCAGTTCGCTGACCTGCTCGGGGTGCGTCTCGGCATAGGCCAGCGCCAGGGTCGAGCCCCACGAGCCGCCGAACACCAGCCATTTGTCGAGGCCGCACATGTCGCGCAGGCGCTCGATATCGGCGACCAGATGCCAGGTGGTGTTGGCCTCGAGCGAGGCGTTTGGCGTCGACTTCCCGCAGCCGCGCTGGTCGAACAGGATGACATCGTAAAGCTTCGGATCGAACAGCCGCCGGTGCTTCGGGGAAATGGTGCCGCCTGGTCCGCCATGCAGGAATACGGCCGGCTTGGCACCCCTGGTGCCGGAACGCTCCCAGTAGACCTGATGGCCGTCGCCGACATCCAGCATGCCGGACTCGTAAGCCTCTATCTCCGGATAGAGGGTGCGCAGTTCACTGCTCATAATTTCAGGCCCTCCTGCGGCCAGTTGGCCGTCTCGTGATCCGGATGCTGGAAGGAGATGATCGATTCCTGCCGAGTGTAGTAGTCGGGATCGTCATGGACCGGCGCGTTGAAGATCTTCTCCACCCAGGGCAGCCGGGCGGCGTAGTTGACCTGGATCTGCGGTGCGAGGTCGGAGCGATCGTCAAAAGCGCCGATGGCGATCTCAAGCCCGCCGGGCTGCCTGTAGGTCAACGGCGTGCCGCAGCGGGAGCAGAAGCCGCGATCGATGTTGACCGACGACTGGAAATAGCTCGGCTCCTCGCGCACCCATTCGACGCCGTCCTTCGGCACCGTCACCAGCGCGCCGAAGAAGGAGCCGAACTGTTTCTGGCACATACGGCAATGGCAGATGGACGGGCGCCCAAGCGCCCCACGAATGCGGAAACGCACGGCGCCGCACTGGCAGCCGCCGGTTCGAACGGTTTCGGTCATGATCTTTCCTCCGGCGGCCATTGTTCGGTGTCGTGGTCGGGGTGCTGGTAAGAGACGAGGTCGGCGAGATAGGAGGACGACGAAATATCGGCCATCGTGTCCTCGCCGGGCAATTCGTGGATGTGATCGACATAGGGGAGTTTTGCTTCGATGCCCCACTGGATGGTCGGCGCGATGTCCTCCGGATCGTCGAAGGCGGCGATGGCGAGTGCGATGCCGTCGGGCGCCTCGAAGGTCAGCGGCGTGCCGCAATCGGCGCAAAAACCACGCCATGCAGCGTTGGACGAGCGGAAGCGTTTGGGCTCGCCGCGTGTCCAGTCGAGTTTTGCGCCACGCACGGACACCAGCGGCAGGTAGAAATTGCCGCTTGCCTTCTGGCACATGCGGCAATGGCAGACGGAGGCGTCACCCAGCGCGCCTTCGACACGGAAGCGCACGGCGCCGCACTGACAACCGCCTGTATAGACCGGTCTGTTGTCTAGGCTCATTGCTTCACTCCGCGGCATGGCAGACGGCTTCGACATTGTTGCCGTCGGGATCGAAGACAAAGGCGCCATAGTAGTTCGCATGATAGTGCGGACGCAGGCCCGGCCCGCCATTGTCCTTGCCGCCGGCCGCGATGGCGGCGGCGTGGAAGGCATCGACCTCGGCGCGACTGCGCGCGGTGAAGGCGACGTGCTGGCGGTCCTTCGGCTTGTCCTTGCCTTGATGCAGCCAAAACACCGGCCGGTCGCGGCCATAGCCGCCCACCTTCGCTCCGCCGGTATATTCCTGCGGCACCATGTAGAGCAGCGAGGCACCGAGCGGCGCCATCGCCTTGTCATAGAACGCCTTCGACGCGTCGAAATCGGAAACGATGATGCCAAGATGATCGATCATCTTTTTACCTCCCAGGTGGTGATGCGGGCGCTGGTGACGGGGTCCTTGCCGTCCTTCAACTGTATACCTTGCGCCAGCAATTGGTCGCGGATGCGGTCGGCCTCGGCCCAATTTCCAGCAGCGATGAGGGTCAGGCGTTTGGCGATCGCCCTGGCGATGGCGTCTTCATCGACCTTGGCCGGCGTAACGTCGAAGCCGAGGAACGATAGTGCCGCCTTCAGCGAAGCGGCAGCATCGTTGCCCGCGGTTGCGTTGCCATCACCGGCAGCATTGAAATCCACAGCCTCACCGGCCAATTGCGTCAGCACCTGGAACGCAGAATAGGTTGCGAGATCGTCCGACAGGGCTTCCACCACTTCCACCGGCAATTGCATTGCCGCCGCCGGTGCGATATCCGCCGCCCGCTTCCATTTACGCAGCGTATTTTCCGCCTCTTCCAGCTTGCGCACGGAAAAGTCGATCGGCTCGCGATAATGCGTCATCAGCATCGCCAGCCGCAGCACTTCGCCCGGCCATTTGCGGCCACCAAAGGTCTCGGTCTCCAGCAGTTCGTTGATCGAGTAGAAGTTGCCCAGGCTCTTGGACATCTTCTGCCCCTCGACCTGCAGGAAGCCGTTGTGCATCCACACTTTGGCCATCACATCGGTGCCGTGGGCGCAGCGCGACTGGGCGATCTCGTTCTCGTGGTGCGGGAAGATCAGGTCGAGCCCACCGCCATGGATGTCGAAGACCTCGCCGAGATAGGCGGCCGACATCGCCGAGCACTCGATGTGCCAGCCCGGCCGGCCCCTGCCCCACGGGCTGTCCCAGCCCGGCTCTTCCGGCGAGGACAGCTTCCACAGCACGAAATCGCCAGGGTTCTTCTTGTGTGGATCGACGGCGACGCGAGCGCCGGCCTGCTGTTCGTCGAGATTGCGCTTCGACAAATGGCCGTAGTCCGGCATCGAGGCCGTGTCGAACAGAACTTCGCCTGCCGCAACATAGGCATGGCCGCGTTCGATCAACCGTTGAATCAAGGAGATCATGTCGACTTTGCCATCGGCGCGCGGCTCGACGAATTCGGTGGCGCGCGGCTCGACCGTCGGTTCCAGGCAGCCGAGCGTCGCCACATCCTTGTGGAACTGGTCGGCGGTTTTTTCGGTGACCCGCCGGATCGCCTCGTTCAGCGACAGCTTTCCCGAGGCAATCTCGCCGCCGAAATCGCGCAGTGCGCGGTCATTGATCTTGTCGTCGACATCCGTGATGTTGCGTACATAGGTGACGTGCGCTTGCCCGTAGAGATGGCGCAGCAGACGGAACAGCACGTCGAAGACGATCACCGGCCGCGCGTTGCCGATATGGGCAAAGTCGTAGACCGTCGGGCCGCAGACATACATGCGCACATTGCGCGGATCGATGGGGAAGAAATCCTCCTTGGTCCGCGTCAGCGTGTTGTAGAGGCGCAGGCCCTTCGATGCGTCAGACATTCGTGCCTTCCCGGTGCGTTACTTTTTGGCTGGGCCCACTTGCGCCGAGACGCAAATCAGGCACCAGCCTGCTGGCCGGGGCGTTTGTCCACTCTAGAAGGAAGATAGGCGAAAACGTCCGGACCAGCGCGAAGCTAGCCAATAATGCAAATGCCACAAATGGCGAAAGACGTTCTCATGAGCGGCTTTATCGCCTCACCCAGTGTTGCCGTCAAGTCGCAACTTTCGGCAAAAGAGTCGCTGGATCACAGGTAATGACGCAGTGAAACATTTTATTAAACATCTCGGCACAGTCATGAAACATTCGCCGGCTAGATCACCAGATGTCACGATTTGGTCGGATTCGACCAGCAAACGCGGACACGAAGACGTTACCAGGGAAGAGAAAAATGCCCCGAACCAAGCAGGACTCCAGCAGCGCCAAGCAACCGGCGCTCGCCAGCCAATACCGGGCGATCGGCCCGGCCGCGATCGTCGCCGCCCTTCTTCACACAGCGAAGAAGAAGAAGCCGGTGCAGAAGATCATATCGCCGCGCGCTGCCTGATGTGACGTGCGGCCGGCCGGTCGCCAGTAAATGGGGCGCCGGCAATGAAGGCGCTGAAGCGCCCCAGGAAATAGCAGCTACTGCTAAAACATGGTCATCTGACTGTCGTCCGCGCCGGGCTTCTGGCGCCTGGCCTTCCCGGGCTCCAGCCCCACGACGCCCCTTTCCTGAATCTCCGGCCCGGTGTTGGCGACCTTGTTGACGAGGTCGGAAACCGGAACAGCCTCGAAGAAATCGAGCCGTGCCGGTCTGAGCAGGTCGGCCACGTCGCGCGGCTCCAGCGTGCGGCAATCCAATCCAGCGGGCGAAATCCTGCGGATCCATCACCACCGGCATCCGGTCATGGATATGGGCGATGTCGGCATTGGCGTTAACGGTCAGGATGGCGCCGGTGTCCATCTCCGAACCGCCCGGCTCGGCATAGGTCTCGATCAGCCCGGCGAAGGCGACAAGCCCGCCATGCTTAGGCCGCACCCAATAGGGCTGCCCCCTCTTGCCGCCTGATTGACGCCATTCGTAGAAGCCGGAAGCCGGGACCAAAGCGCGGCGATGGCGCATGGCGGTGCGAAACGAGGCCTTTTCCGTTGCTCCCTCCGAGCGGGCGTTGAACAGCAGCGGAAACTCACGCGTGTCCTTCACCCAGGCCGGGATCAGCCCCCAGCGCACCAGCATCGGCTGCCGGTCGGCCAGGTTCGAGCCTGGCGCCTGCGGCAAGCCTGCAATCGCCATCAGGACCGGTTGCGTCGGCGCGATGTTGTAGCGGGCCGGAAAAACCTCCACCTCCGCCAGACCGAGAAAAGCGGCAGTCTGGTCAGGCGTGGCGGTCAAGGCAAAGCGTCCGCATATAAGGTAAAACTCGTTGAATTGGTCGGATGCGAAGGTGGCGATGGAACCGGCGTTGCGCAACCGCTAATGCTTCTTCAAGCCGACCGATCCACAACGGGCTGCAGCAAATGACGATCGGAGATCCATGGACGAGATGCGCAAGATACTCCCGGCTGTCTCGGTCGCCATTGTCCGCGGCGACACGGTGCTGCTGGTCAAGCGGGCGCGGCAGCCTTCGCAAGGATTTTACGCGTTTCCAGGCGGCAAGGTCGAGGCCGGCGAAACGCTGCAACAAGCCGCGCAGCGCGAATTGCTGGAAGAAACCGGGTTGCAGGCGCACAACTACCGCCCACTTCGGGAAATTCACATCGACGGCGGCAGCGACGGGCACCCGGTCGACTATCTGCTGACGGTGTTCGGCGCCACCTATGTCGACGGCGAGCCCGTAGCCAGCGACGACGCCGAGACCGCCGCCTTCTATACGCTCGGCGAAATGACGGCGCTGCCGCTTGCCGCTTCGGTGTTTGCCGTTGCCGAAGAATTGCTCAGGAATGCAGGGGCGTAACCTCCAAAATCGCCTTGCAGCCGACAAATTGTTTGGCCACATAGACTTATGATCCGTGCATCGCTTTTCCTTGCAGCTTGCCTCGCCGCCAGTACGGCAATCGGCGCGCGGCCGGCGCTGGCCGCCGAGTCGCCGTTCGAGCCGGGGCTGATGCGGCTGGCGGAGGTGCTTGGGTCGCTGCATTTCCTGCGTAATCTGTGCGGCGAGAAGGGCGACCGCTGGCGGGTCGAGATGGAGAAGCTGATTGCTTCGGAAAATCCGGACCCGGAGCGGCGCGCCCGCTTCATCGCCAGCTTCAACCGCGGCTACCGCTCCTTCGGCGGCACCTATACGCAGTGTACCGCCTCGGCGACCGAAGCCATCAGCCGCTACATGAAGGAAGGCGAGACGCTGTCGCGCGACATCGCCTCGCGCTACGGCAACTGACCTTGGCATCCCCCCTGCTTGTGTCCGGTGGCGTCTTAGTGCAATCCTTGTGTTGCACTTCTGCAACGGCATTAACGAAACGTTACCGCGCGGATGTGGAATTAACTCAAACTGAAGGTTTTCATCCCGCTCGCCGGCCTAATCGGCTAAGTTTGAATCGGATCGAACGCAGGTTTGCAAAACGTGACGAGCCCTTGTCGAAACGACCCTAGAAATGTCGTATTTACAAGTACTTACTTAACCTGCGTGTAAAAGGGACAGCCCAAGCCTGATCCGCATCTGCCGGATCGCCGCTTGAAAAGGGTGGACATCGCAATGGAACATGGCGTCAACGACATCGACGCGCTGGTCAGGGAAGAAAAGCGCCTGACTGCCGTGGAAAGCCACAGCGAGGCCTGGGCGGAAGGGCTTTCGGCCGGAATCGAGCCGGAAATCATCGCCGAGGCGGCCCTTGAAACCGCGTTCGGCGAAATGCTGCGCGCCAATGGTGAGACCTCGGCCCTTGCCCTGCTCGACCGCATGCGTGAAAAGGTGATAGCCGGGGCCTTCGAACCAGGACGGCTGCGGCACTGAACCGGCATCAGGCTCTTTGACCACGGCGTGCCGCTTGGGCGGTCATGCCCCGGGCACCTGGGCGGGCCTGGGCACCTGTAAGGGCCTGGGCACCTGTAAGGGCCTGGGCATCTGGACGGAATCATGGAGAGGCAGGCGGTGAATTTTTCGACGTCAGGCCAGCCGCGTGGCTTGGCCCTCAGCATCCGGCTCGCCGCTTTTTGCGCCGCGGTTCCGCTCGCGCTTTGCCTCGCAAGCAGCCCCGCTTACGCACTGAGCGAAATCAAGCGCGAGGAGCTTCCTTCGCCGGTCGCGCCGCCCGCCGACGACGACATGTCGCCGCCGGGAACTGCGGTGCCGATGCCCGACCCGCTCGCCACGACGCCGCCTGCGGCTAGCCAGCCGACGCCCCCCGACGAGCGGGAACAGATCGAACCGGAGAGGCCAACAGACGATGGTGGCATAGCCAATCCGCAAGTCGACCCGGATGAACCCTTGCCCGAGGTCGTCTACGATCTCAGCAAGCTGCCGGAGCCGGTCAGGCGCATGCACGATCTGATTATCGGGGCCTGCAAGAGCGGCGACATCGAAAAGCTCCGGCCGCTGATCGGCCAGGGCGATACGATGACCCAATTGTCGCTGAGCGAGATCGAAGGCGACCCAATCACCTTCCTGAAAGGTCTTTCGGGCGACACGGAAGGCCAGGAAATCCTCGCCATCCTGGAAGAGGTGCTCAGTGCCGGCTATGTCCATGTCGATGTCGGCACGCCGCAGGAGCTCTATGTCTGGCCATATTTCTTCGCGCTGCCGCTGGACAAGCTCGACGCCAGGCAGCGGGTCGAGCTGTTCAAGATCGTCACCGCCGGCGACTATGACAGCATGAAGCAGTTCGGCGCCTACATCTTCTACCGCGTCGGCATCACGCCGGACGGACAGTGGACGTTCTTCGTCGCCGGGGATTGAGCGGCATTGCCCTCTCCTACCCTCAAGCCCGCCTAGAGCATCGGAGTGGGTACCGGTTTGGGGAAAATCCGATCTCAAACAGAAGACAAGCGGCGGTACGATGCGATTTGAAAGTCCGCCGCTCTAGACCGCCAGCGCCTCGGAAAACTCCACCGCCCGGCCCTGCCCTGGCGAGACGATCTCGCCTTCCCACATCACGCGGCGGCCGCGCACGACTGTTCCGACCGGCCACCCGGTCACTTCTCTGCCGTCATAGGGCGTCCAGCCGGCCTTCGAGCCTGCCTGCGCATTGGTGATGGTCTCGCGACGCTTCAAATCGACGATCGTGAAATCCGCGTCGTAGCCGGCGGCGATGCGGCCTTTCCTGGCCATGCCGAAGATACGCTGCGGGCCGTGGCTGGACAGGTCGACGAAACGTTGCAACGTCAGCCGGCCGGCATTGACGTGGTCGAGCATGATCGGCACCAGCGTCTGCACGCCGGTCATGCCCGACGGCGAGGCCGGATAGGGCTTTGCCTTTTCGGCCAGCGTGTGCGGGGCGTGGTCGGAACCCAGCACATCGACGGTGCCTTGCGCAATGCCGTGCCAGATGCCGTCGCGGTGGCGTGCTGCACGCACAGGCGGGTTCATCTGGATCAGCGTGCCGAGGCGTGCATAGTCGTCAGCGCTCAGCGTCAGATGATGCGGTGTCGCCTCGCAGGTCGCGACGTCCTTGTGCCGTTCGAGGAGGGCGATCTCCTCGGCGGTCGAGATGTGCAGCACATGGATACGCGCGCGGGCTTTCCGAGCAATGCGCACAAGGCGCTCGGTGCAGCGCAAGGCGGCGATCTCGTCGCGCCAAACCGGATGCGAGGCCGGGTCGCCCTCGATGCGTTCGCCGAGCCGCTCGCGCAGCCGGAATTCGTCCTCGGAATGGAAGGCCGCACGGCGGCGGGTATTCCTCAGGATCGAGGCGACGCCCTCATCGTCCTCGACCAAAAGGTCACCGGTGGACGAGCCCATGAATACTTTTATGCCGGCAGCACCGGGTAGCCGCTCCAGTTCGCCGGCATCCCCGGCATTGTCGCGGGTGCCGCCGACCCAGAAGGCAAAGTCGCAATGCATGCGGCCGGAGGCGCGCCGCACCTTGTCGGCAAGGGCTGCCTCGCTGGTGGTCAGCGGGTTGGTGTTGGGCATCTCGAAGACGGTGGTGACGCCGCCCAGCACAGCTGCCCGCGAGCCGGTCTCCAAATCTTCCTTGTGCTCCAGCCCCGGCTCGCGGAAATGCACCTGGCTGTCGACAACGCCGGGCAGGATGTGCAGGCCACGACAGTCGACCGTCTCGCCGGCTGAAGTCTGGCCGAGATCGCCGATGGCGGCGATGCGCCCGCCGTTGATGCCGACGTCGCGCCGGCCCTCGCCATCGTGGTTGACCACCGTGCCGCCTGTCAGGATGAGGTCGTAGGTCGTGGCCATGCTGATCCGGTCTCTTGCGGGGGGAGTGTCAGCGGCTTACGTAATGGCCGACTGTTTTGCAAGATCAGGTTCTTTTTCCGCCCATGCCCTTTGCCCTACTAAAAGATCGCGCACTCGTTTCCGTGTCAGGCCCGGATGCCGAGAACTTTTTGCAGAACATTCTGACCACCGACCTCGACGCACTGGCTGCCGGCGAAGCAAAGCCTGGCGCCTTGCTGACGCCGCAAGGCAAGATCCTGTTCGACTTCCTGATCTCCCGCGCTGGCGAGAATTCCTTCCGCCTCGAATGCCGAGCCGATATATCAGATGATTTTATCCGGCGGCTGATGCTCTACAAATTGCGCGCCAAGGTCGAGATCGCCAAGACAGATCAGGGACTTGTCGCTGTTGCGTGGGGGGATGATTCAACCGCTTCGCAGTTTGATTCAACGCCGGTTGCAGATGCACGGTTCCGCGACGCGTCCGTAACGCGCTTTTATGGCGGCACGGCCGCCGGCGGCGATCCGGCCGCATGGCAAGCTCTGCGCATCGCCCATGGGATTGCCGAAAGCGGCAGCGACTATCAGCTCGGCGACGCCTTCCCGCATGATGTGCTGCTCGACGAGACCGGCGGTGTCGGCTTCAGGAAGGGCTGCTATGTCGGCCAGGAGGTGGTCTCGCGCATGCAGCATCGCGGCACCGCCAGACGGCGGGTACTGATCGTTTCGGCCGAACGGCCCCTGCCGGCTCCTGGCGCCGAACTGACAGTTGCCGGGCGACCGGTCGGCACGCTTGGTACTGCCGCCGGCACGGCAGGCCTCGCCATAGCCCGTATCGACCGAGTCAAGGCAGCGCTCGACGCCGGCCAGCCGATCATGGCGGATGACGTCACTGTGTCGCTCACCATCCCTGCCTGGGCGAAGTTCACTTTTCCGCTGGAAACCGTTGGCCCGCACGAATCCGTCGGCGCGGAGGAGGCCTGATGGCGGCCGACCGTGCCGGCGCGCCGCCGCGCGCCTGGCAGCGCATGCTGTCGGGCCGGAGGCTGGATCTGCTTGACCCTTCGCCGCTTGATATCGAGATTTCGGACATCGCCCACGGGCTTGCCCGCGTCGCCCGCTGGAACGGCCAGACCAACGGCGATCACGCCTTTTCCGTCGCCCAGCATTCGCTGCTGGTCGAGGCGCTTTTCGGCGAGCTGGCGCCGGACGCCCCGGCCGACGCGCGGCTGGCGGCTTTGCTGCACGACGCGCCGGAATATGTCATCGGTGACATGATCTCACCGTTCAAATCGGTGATGGGCGGCAGCTACAAGGAGTGCGAGCTGAGGCTGCAGCGCGCCATCCATCTGCGCTTTTCGCTGCCGGTCGAACCTAGTGCGGGCCTGCGCAAGGAAATCAAGCGCGCCGACCAGATCGCCGCCTATTTCGAGGCGACGCTGCTTGCCGGCTTTTCGACCGCCGAGGCGACCGAATTCTTCGGCCGACCGCGCGGCTTCAATGCCGAACGCTTCGATTTCACCCCGCGTTCGGTGACCTGGGCGCAAAACGCGTTCCTCAAACGGTATGCGGCAATCGAGAAATCGCGGCGTCAAACGCTGCAGCCGGCCGACTGAAAAACGGTAAATTAACCGAAAAGGACAACAGTGCCGTGTTCGATCACGGTCTGCAGGCACGCCTCATGTCCGTCACTCATGCCAAGGCTGGTTCGCCCGTCCGCGGACGGAGGGCCGAAGGCATAGGCCTGCCGCGACGGATAGAGGACGAACTGCGCAAACAGGATGATCGTTTTTCGGCCGCCGTCGAGAACATGTCGCATGGCTTGGCCATGTTCGATGCCGACGAGCGTATGATCATCTGCAACGGCAATTATACCAGCATCTTTTGCCTCGACGCCGAGATCGTGCAGCCCGGCATCCGCTTTTTCGACATCCTCCAGCACAGCGTCGACATCGGTGTCGCCTCGCACAGCGCCGAAGAACTCTACGCCATCCGCAAGCCCTATATCGACCGGGCGAAACCCTCGACCTACGAGGAAACGCTGTCGGATGGCCGCATCATCAACATCTCGCACCGGCCGCTGGCTTCAGGCGGCTGGGTGTCGATCTACGAGGATATCACCGAACAGCGGCGCGCCGAGCAGGAGCTGAAGGAGCAGCATCGACGCTTCGACGCGGCACTCGCCAACATGTCGCAAGGCCTTTTGATGTATGACGCAGACAGCAGGCTGATCGTGCGCAACGAACGTTTCCTGGAACTCTACCACGTGACGCCGGCTGATTTTCCGCTTGGCATGAGCCATCGCGACGCGCTCGAGCAGCTCGCCCGCCTGGGTATCTATGCAGAGATCGACATCGAGAGCGAGATCTCGAAAACCGCGGCCTGCCTTCAAGCCGGGGAAATGCGGTCAACCTATCGCTATCTTGCCGATGGCAGAACGCTTTTGGTCGTACGGCGGCCGATGAGTGGCGGCGGCTGGGTCGCAACTTTCGACGACGTCACCGAGCGCAGGCGCGTCGAAGAGCGCATGACCCACCTTGCACATCACGACACGCTGACCAATCTGCCCAATCGCTCGATGTTCCGCGAACGGCTCGACCAGGCCTTGGGCGAGGCCACGGACCTGCGATATTCTCGCTCGACCTCGACCGCTTCAAGTCCGTCAACGACACCTGGGGGCACCCGGCGGGCGACTGGCTGCTGAAATGCGTGGCCGAGCGGCTGCAAAATTGCCTTCGCAACGAAACGGACGTGGTCGCTCGTTTCGGCGGCGATGAGTTCGTCATCATCCAGTTCAATACAAAAGGTGCCGGCCCAAAAGGTGCCGGCGATGCGGAAAAACTGGCAAAACGCATTATCGACATCATCGGAAAGCCATTTCGCGACAAAAGCCGCGACATGCATGTCGGCATCAGCCTTGGCATCGCCCTTTTCCCCAATGACGGCAGGGATGCCGACACGCTGCTAAAAAACGCCGACATGGCCCTCTACAGGGCGAAAAGCGAAGGACGCAACGTCTATCGCTTCTTCGAGCCAGGCATGGATGCGATGGTACGGGCACGACGCGCACTCGAAACCGACCTGCAGGCAGCGCTGCGGCGGCGGGAATTCGAGCTCGATTTCCAACCCATCATGAACATAGCTTCCAGCGAAATCGTCGGCGCCGAAGCGCTGATGCGGTGGCACTCGCCGGCACGCGGCTTGGTGCCGCCAGACGACTTCATCCCGGTCGCAGAAGAAACCGGGCTGATCGTGCCGCTCGGCGAGTGGGCGCTGAGGAAAGCCTGCACGGTTGCGGCGGGCTGGCCGCATGGGTTGCGTATCGCGGTCAATGTCTCGGCCGTGCAGATCGAAAGTGGTACCTTTGCCCGCAGTGTGATCTCCGCGTTGGCATTTTCCGGCGTGCCGGCCGATCGGCTTGAACTGGAAATCACCGAAACGGTGCTGATGGACGAGAGCGATACCGTGCTCAAGACGCTCAGGCAGTTGCGCGACCTCGGCGTCCGTATCGCGCTGGACGATTTCGGCATCGGTTACTCGTCGCTCGGCTATCTCCGCCGCTTCCCGGTCGACAAGATCAAGATCGACCGCTCCTTCATCCGCGACATCGACAACCGCGACACGGCCGCGATCGTGCGCACGGTTATCGGGCTCGGTGCGCAGCTTGGAACGACCGTCACCGCCGAAGGCGTCGAAACCGGAGCGCAACTTGAATTCCTGCGCAGGGAAGGCTGTGTCGAGGCCCAAGGCTACCTGATCGGTGTGCCGTCGAATGCGGCGGATATCCAGCGCCTGCTGAAGTCGAGCGCGGTGGTCAGACAATCCGGTTGAACGCGACAGCGCCGAGCCAGTCATCGGCTCGGCCTGAGATACCTGCCATCAGCGCAATGTTTCGATATATTTTTCCTGGAAGCGCACGTAACCGGCTTCGATCTCCTTGAGATGGCGCTCGATCAGCGCGTGAAACGCCGGCAGTTGATGGAACGGCACACCCGGATAGGCATGATGCTCGGCGTGAAAGGGCATGTTCCAGGCGAGCTTGCGGACAAACCAGTTGGTCAGCGTCGTCCGGGTGTTTTCCAGCATGTTGGCCACGAAAGGGCAGCGGCCATGCTCGGCCAGCAAATAGAGGCGTAGGAACGGCTGCCCGAGAAGCGCCGGCACGATCCAGACATAGATGAGCGTGGTTGCCCGGAACCAGACGGCCAGCACAAGCACGACGGCATAGAAGGCAATCATGGCGCGGGCCTCGGCGCGCACCTTGGGCCGGCCTTTTGGCGGTACGCAACTGTCCTGGCATCTGCCAGTGGCGTTGATGTAGAGCCTCTTGAAGTGGCCCCACCACACCGGAATGCCGGAGACGTGGACAATATACTGCCGCAGCGTTTCCGGCTTGGGAAAGGCCAGTTCCGGGTCGTTCTCCGGATCCTGGGTGAAGCGGTGATGAACGAAATGGAAATAGCGGAACCAGTCGGCCGGCAACGCGATCGCCAGACTGCAGACCCGCGCCGCGCTATCGTTCAGCCGCTGTGTTTCGAAAGCCGTGCGATGAATCGTCTCGTGAAGAAGCGTGAACAGGAAAACGATCAGGATGCCTTGCGGCAGCATCAGAAGCGGCCAGAATGGGACCTTGGCGATGATCAGCAAGCCGATGACGACGATCGCGCCCCAATGACCGCCAAGCTGCAGCAGCCCGAGACGATCCGACTTGGCGGTCAGCCGATCGCGCTGTTGCTGCGTCAGCGATGCGATCACGTCGCGATGGTCCATTGGTTTCAATCCCGCACTGTCGATCAGATCAGGCTAATCGCCAAAGTAGCTTTCGCAAAACGAGGATTTCTGCAATTTAGATAAGCTTGACTTATCTATTGGTTGCCATGGTCGCACTTCCATCCTTGCGGGGACTCCAGGCTTTCGAGGCTGCAGCGCGCTGCGGCAGCTTTGCCGCCGCAGCCGAAGAACTTTCGATTTCCGCTGCCGCGGTCAGCCAGCTGATCCGGACCATCGAGGACCAGATGGGCCGCAAGCTCTTTCACCGGGTCAACCGCCGTGCCGTGCTGACCGATGCCGGCCGGGAAATGCTGCCTCGACTGACAACGGCCTTCGAGGAGATCGGCAGCGTGTCGCGCGAGCTCAGCGGCGCGGAGTTTCGATCACGGCTTGTCGTCTCGGTACCGCAATCCATGGCGATGGGCTGGCTCTCGACGCGCCTGAAGAGCTTTGTCGCCAGCCACGGCGCGGTCGACATATCGCTGAGAGGCGAAGACGATCCGGTGTCGTTCGACCGTGACCTGATCGACATACGTCTTTCCTATGGGCGCTCCCACTATCGCGACCAGGCAACGGAAGACATCGTGAGCGATGCCGTATATCCCGTTTGCGCACCGGGCATGGCAAGCGGGATCGGCGGTTTTGAAGGCGCCGCCCTCGCCCGCTTGCCGTTGATCCATACGGATTGGGGGCCGACAGGCGCGTCCTTTCCATCCTGGCGCAACTGGTTCGAGACGGCCGGCATCGAGCCCGGCCGCGCGACCCAGCGCGGTCTGTCGGCGAATTCGTCACGGGCGGCCCTCGATTTCGCCATTTCGGGCCTCGGCGTCGCGCTCGCGCAGGGCGTCTTCTGCGCCGAGGCGGTGGAAGACGGCAGGCTGATCAGGCCCGTCGCACAGGCGCTGGAACTGCGCCAGCCCTATTGCCTGACGATCCCGCAACGAAGCTTGAGGCGCGACGCGGTGGCGGCGTTCAGGCAGTGGCTGATCGAGGAATGCCTACGCTCGGTGCTATCGCCGGCTCTAGTCGCGAAACAAAACGCTAACTCCTGATGGCAGGAGGCGGCATTCGACTATGGCGAACCCGCAGCTTTTGCGCCTGCTTAGAGGTGCCCGCTCAATCCGTCCACCATGTCCTTGTTCGTTGCCACGGGAACAATCTCGAAATCCACCAGATCCGACCATTCGATGACCCAACGCTGCAGCAGCGTGACGTCATCCGCCTCCATCAGGATGAAGCAGCGGCCCATGTCCGCCGAGATCCAGCTGTGATGAAGACGAAGCCCATCCGGCATGAGGCGACCACGGTCGCGGAAGCGACGGTAAATCTCCTTCCTATCGCGGCCGCGAAAATCCTCGATCACTATGAACAGCATCTCTCCGTCTCCCCAAGTGGAACGGTTACCGTCCCTGTCGGTCGAGCCGCTCCAGGAACCACTGCGTCAGCCGCACCCAGACCTCATCTTTTTCGCCGGAGTCCTCCCAGCCATGGTCGAGATTGGGATTGTCGTTGACCTCGATGACGAAGACACCGTCCCTGGTCTCCTTGAGGTCGACGCCGTAGAGGCCGTCGCCGATGCAGCGCGCCGCCCTCACCGCCGTCTCGACGACATGGGCCGGCGCCTCCTTCAAGGTAAAGGTCTTGATGCCGCCCTGGTCGGGCTTGCCGTTGGCCTTGTGGTTGACGATCTGCCAGTGCTTCTTGGCCATCAGATAGTGCACGGCAAACAGAGGCTGACCGCCGAGCACGCCGACGCGCCAGTCATATTCGGTCGGAATGAATTTCTGCGCGATCAAGAGATCGGAATCCTCCAGCCATTCGGTGGCAAGCGTCTTCAGCTCCTCGAAGGTGGCGCATTTCTTGACGCCGCGCGAAAACGACGAGTCCGGGATCTTCAGCACCAGCGGAAAGCCCAGCGCCCGCGCCGCAACTTCGAGATCCGAGGTGCCGGCGATCATCACCGTCGGTGGCACCGGCACCTTGTTGTAGGTCATCAGCTCGTTGAGATAGACCTTGTTGGTGCAGCGGATCATCGACAGCGGATCATCGATGACCGGCATGCCTTCCTGCTGGGCGCGGCGCGCGAAGCGGTAAGTGTGGTTGGAGATCGAAGTGGTCTCGCGGATGAACAGCGCGTCGTAATTGGCGAGCTTGGCCAGATCCTTTTTGGTGATCGGCTCGATTTCGACGCCCATCTTTTCGGCGATCTTGGCCCAGTAGCGCAGCGACGAAATCTCCGACGGCGGCAACTCCTCGTGCGGATCGACCAATGTGGCGAAGGTGTAGCGCGCCGGCGTGCGGCCCTTGGTGTCACGCCATTCGCGGTTGGTGTAGGTCTCGAGGCACTGAAGGAAGCGCTTTTCTTCCTCCTCGGTCATCCTGGCCAGCGGATGGAAGCCGATCTTGCGGATCGACGCCCATTCGGCGCTGTCGGTGATGCGGACTTCCAGCGCCGGCGCCCGAAACCAATCGAACAAAAGCTTGGCGAAGCGATCCCATATCCTCGACGGGCCGATGCCGAAGAAAATACAGACTTTTTGCGGAAAGGCGCCGCCCAGATCCTTGCGGCATTTGTTGAGCGCGAGTTCCAGCTCCGGCAGCGCGTGATCGTAGAGCTTGCGCTCGGACAGGTCGATCATCGTCTCGACCGTCGGGATGACCTTGTGGCCGCGCGAACCGGCCAGCAGCGAGGCATAGTAGCCGCGGCTTTGGTAGCCGTAATTGTTCGACAGGTTGATGACCTTCGGCCGCTGGCCGCGAAACAGCGCCGGATGGGCAAGGTAGTCGCGATTGGTGATGATCTTGTGCGGTGTCGCCACCTGATCGAGATCGTTCTGCCGGCCGGTAAGGATGACCCAGGTCATTGTCTGTCGCGCTTTCCGAGGGTAATGGCGGCACGCAATCCGTCGCGGCCGAACTGCGCCATGTTCATGAAGATGCCGTAAGGCACGGGAATGTTGGCGGCATCAAGAATGGTCTCCTGTCTCTCGTCTTCGACCCAGGGATCGTGGATCAGGATATGGTCGCCGTCGTCGCCGATGGCCAGCACCCAGTGCGGAACCTTTTTGCCGAACATCAGGAAGCCGCTGATCAGGACCAACACCAGTTTCCCCTCGGCGATCGCGGTGCGGATATCGTCGATGGCGAATGGACGGTAATTCACCGGGATGCCGTAAAGTTCCGCGCGCCGGCGAAAGTCGACCTGCGCCAGTTCCATCACCCGGCGCTTGTCTTGGCTGCGCACCGACTGCAGGAACAGCGCGCCATGGAAGGAGACATATATCTCGGCAGAGAGCCCGCTTTCATGGCCGGCAACGGCGAGGCCGAACGGCTCGCAGCCGCCAGGCCCCGACATCATGAAAACGGTGGTCGCCTCGCGCCACAAACGGATTTCCATGACCGGGTCGGGCACGAAGCCGGGCTCGAAATTGGCCATTGCCATCATCAGGCAGCACGGGCCGCAGGTGAATTCGCAGGTCTGCTGGTAGAACGGCACCCTGGTGGCGACCGGAATGTCGCCCCGCAAGGTCTTTTCGTAGCGCAGCGCCGAGGCGCCGTCCTCGTAATAGCCCGGTTCGCGGCCGATCTTGCGGTAGCCGCTCTGCTCGTAGATGCGAATGGCTCGGCTGTTGTCCTCGCGCACCTCGAGGCGCAGCATCATGCGGTTGTGTTCGAAGGCGGTCTCCTCCGCCGATGCCAGCAGCATGCGGCCAATGCCGAGCCCGCCGAAAAAGGGACCGATGGCGATGGAATAGAGCCGCGCGACGCCGCTGCCTTTGCGAAACAGCACGACCGCATAGCCGGCGACGCGGCCGTCGCTTTCGGCAACCAGCAGCTCGGCACTTTCGCGTTCGATCAACTGGCGAAAGGAGCGGCGGGAAATGCGATCGCTCGAGAAAACAGCCTTCTCGATGACGGCGAGGTCATCGACGTCGGACGCGCGGGCCGTGCGAATCTCGGCAGGCATGCGGGCTCGGAAAACCTCGATTGCGTTGTGGAAAAGGCCCTGGTCAGAGGTGTCGACAACACAGCCGAAGCGCCAGCATCCGTCAAGCGCTATCGCACCTTGATTCGGGCTCAATTGTGACAGGCTCGCCGGGTGCATGGCCCGAAAATCGAAATCGATTTTCGGAAAGGATCATGCGCAAAAATTAAAGTGCTACAGCGTCCTTTGCGCGTTCAAAGCACGCGCGGCTTTGAAAAACAGGCGCAGCTCAGCTGGCCAGCCCGGCAAGAAGCTGGCTGTAGGCGCTCTTCGCCACCGCAGTCAGCTGCGCGCGCGGCAGCGAGCCGACGACGGCGCAGCCATAGCCCTTATCCAGCCAGTAGACGGCCTCGGGGCCGTTCTCTTCCGACCCATAGGTGCCCTTGGCCTTCTCGGCCGATTCGGCCGTGACGAACAGCGAGATGCGCTCGCCTTTGTCGTCCTCATAAAGCAGCATCGCGGCCTTGCTCTCGCCAGCGGGCAGCAGCCGGCCGCCGACGAGCTGGAATCCTTGCGCCGCCAGATCCGGTGCGACCAGCTTCAGGCCGACCCGATTGGACAGCCAGGTCTGCAGATGATCCTTGTCGCTGGCGGGCACTTCCACCGCATGCCGCTGCTCGGCGGCATAGATGACATGGGCTGCGATCGCCTGCTCGGCGAGTTGGTCCTCGGCGGGGTCTTCCAGGCCGAGATGGTCGATGCCGGCGAAATAACCGCCAACACCGCCAATGGCCAGCATCGCCGCTGCGGCAGCCGGGAGCCACCAGCGCGAGCCCAATGGCACCGTCTTGACCGGCGCCTCGCCGAACACGATCTTCTGCAACCGCGCCGGCACCGGCTCGTCGAGCACGCCGGCAAAAGCGGCACGAAGCGCTGCGCGGTCGGCGACATAGCGGGCGCTCCTCGCCTTCATTTCAGGATTGGCGTCGAGCCAGGCGTCATAGGCCACGCGCTCGTCAACCGGCAACTCGCCATCGAGGGCCATGTGGATGTCGCGTTCGGAAAAATCGCGCCGGGTCATTTCTCGACGATCCTTATCGCCCGGCGACGCGCGGCGTCATCCAGCAGCCCGCGCAACTCATCACGCCCGCGCGCGATGCGCGACATCAGCGTGCCGGCCGGCACGCCGAGGATGTTGGCGGCTTCGGCATAGGAAAAGCCTTCGATGGCGACCATGACCAGTGCTGCGCGCCGATCGGGGCTTATCGCCTGCAACGCGTCGATAATTTCGCGCGAGGCGATGCTCTCCACCTGCTCGGCTGGTGCTGCCTGCGCCTCGCTCGCTTCCAGCGGCAGCATCGCGGCTTCGCCGCGCCGGTTCACCTTGCGCATCTGGTCGATGAACAAATGATGCATGATCGTAAACAGCCACCTCCTGGGGCTTTCTCCAGTCTGCCAATTGTCGAGCCGCAAAAGCGCCCGTTCGAGACAGTCCTGAACGAGATCGTCGGCGGAATCGCGGTCGCGCAACAGCGAGCGCGCATAACGGCGCAGGCGTGGTATTTCGCCCAGGATTGCTGCCTTCTTTTCGTCCATGACCGCTGGTTCTGAGGTCGCCCTTGTTCATCCGATTGAACGCGTCTTCACGGCGCGGCGCAAGCGGCCGGCGCGAAGCGGTCCGCCGCCCCAGCCACCCAAGCAATGCAATAACGCTGGCGCGGGCCGATTTATTCCCGGCGGGCGCTGGGGCCACCTGTCAAGGCGCCGCAAGCCATGACGCCTGAGGTTGAAAGCGCGCCCTGAAGGGTGTATATTCGAAGTCGTATATTTAGTATATTCTGACTTGGATATACGTTTGGAGAAATCGATTTGTCTCTGTACATCCGCGATAACGAGGTCGACGCGCTGGCTCGTCAGTTGCAGTCCGCCATCAGGGCCCCCACGAAGACTGAAGCAGTGCGAATCGCTCTCAAGCGGGAGCTTGAACGAGCGAACGCTGTCCTTCCGCTGAGCGAGCGTATCAAAAAATATCAGGATGCCGCGAGCGCACTTGGTCCCGATGACCCCACCTTCGATATGAAGAAATTCATGGACGAGGCCTGGGGGGAACCCGATGTTTCTTGATGCGTCCGCGATTATTGCGCTGATCTTGAGAGAGGCAAATGCGGAACGTCTGCTGAGAAGGATTGAAACCGCCGAGAGGCTCTATTTCTCGCCGAGTTCCGCTTTTGAAGCTGTCCTCGGAATCGCCCGCAGGAAATCTGTGGCTGAAAGCGGCGATCAAGCTCCGACACCGCCTGCTCTGATCGATCAATGCCAAACCATCGTCATCGGCTTCTTGGCCGAACTCAAGGCCGTGGAAGTTCCACTGGATGCCATCATTCGCGAACTCGCAGTCAAAGCCGCGCGCGACTACGGTCGATATGTCGGCCATCCCGCCAAGCTGAATTTCGGCGACTGCTTCAGCTATGCATGCGCCAAGGCCTACCGGGTACCCCTGCTCTACAAGGGCAATGATTTTTTGCAGACCGATCTGGCCTGAATACTATCCGGCATCGGATTTGACCGCTCTTGTCAGCAGACGCTGATAGAACAGGCCGATGCCGATCAGCACCGCGCCGAGGCCGATGAAGGACAGCGCCCTCAGCACGCCTTCCAGTTCCGACATGTCGAAGAGGAAGACCTTCAACACGGCGACTGAGATCAGCGCTGCCGACGCAATGCGCAGCGCCTGCGACTTCAGCCAGACGCCAGCGGTGAGCAGCGCCACGCCGATGATCAGCCACAACGCGGAATAGGTGTAGGTCTCGAGCTGGCCGAGGCCGCTCCACAGACCGATGAACTCGCCCTTGAACAGCCGCCGGACCGACAGCGTCGCATAGGCGAAGGCCAGCAGTGCCGCCGCCAGCGCCAGCATCGCGGCGTACCATTTCGGCCGCTTGTCTCTGGTATAGAGCGCGAGCCCGCCGGCAGCGGCGGCCGGCAAGAAATAGGCGAGGAACAGCAGGTTGAACACCAGGATTCGCCCGGTCGATTCGTCAGTAAACAGCGGGTTCAGCGCCACAAAATGCTGGATGACGATGAAGGCGACCGAGACCACGCCCGCAGCAAGCGAACCATAGCGCAGCACCGAGCTTGGCGAGCGCATGTCGATGGCGACCAGGATGGCGCCGGCGCCGATGGCGATCAGCGTGTAGATCGCCTGCTCGGCGAGCGTCGCAGCACCCGTGTCGATGACGCCGCCATGCATGGCGTGGCGCACCAATATGGCAACCGTGAGCAGCGCAAACAGTGCTGCGCCCGCTTCCATGGCTAGGCGTGGCCGGCCATTTGTGGTGCGGGCAAGCTGCCAGGCGGCAAAGCCGAAGGCAAGCGCCGGCACGCCGTAGCCCGGCAGCAGCCAGTTGAATACCGGCGTCGTCGACAGGAATTCGGCGCCGACGATTGTCGGATCGAAGGCGACGCGGCCGAGTACGGCGATGACCGCGCCGACCGAAATCCAGCCGAGCACCGGATAGGCGCGCCAGCGGGTGGCCAGCGCCGGCACGATGGCCGCGGCACCCAGCAGGATGGTGGTCCAGCCGGACCCGAAGGCCATGTAGATCATCAGCAAGGCGGCGACTGCTGCCCCGCCAAACGCGAAGGAGACGGCAGCACTGCCCTGTAGCGGCGGCTCTTCACCGCGCGCGATCCACTCGCCGCCGGCGGCGAAGACCACGACCAGAAGGGCTGCAACCGCCGCGTAGACAAGATCGCGGTCGAGATTGCCGAAGGTGAACCAGAGCGCCAACAGAATGACCAGCGGCGCAACAGCGCCCCATGCCGCCCATGAGGCGGCGCGGATTTGTGCCGAGGCGGCAAATTTGCGCGCAGCCCAGAATCCGGCGCCGATGAACATAAGTCCAAGAAAGATACCGATCCTGAGCATCAGCGTATCGGCAACTGCCGCCGGCAGACCTTCGCCGTCGAGAACGCCACCTGAAAAGTCTGAAGCGACGGAGGTTGGCGGAATGATGCCGAGATAGACCAGCACCGTCGCCAGCCCTGCGGCGTGCAGAAGCGCCAGCGCCAGCGGCCGGTAGAGCGCTACCGCGACCAGGGCTGCGATAAGAGCTGCTCCCGGCAGAGCATCGCCGGCAGCGTATGCCGGGTCGACGAACAGCGCCATCGCCGAAAGGCCGACGAAGAAGCCAGGTGCGATCGACGGCCCGTCGAAACCCTTGGCGGGCTCTGCTTCGCCACCGCGACGGCCGAGCCAGACGAAGGCGAGCACGGCCAGGGTCACCGCATTGATGAAGAGGATGACAGGCAGGTTGGTGCCCGGCGCGTCAGTCATGTAAAGAATGGTCCAGAGGCCGGTGCCGACGAACGCTGCCGCCATCAGCAATTTCCAGTCGCGCAGGCGGGCGATGACGCCGGTAGCGGCGAGCACAATCGCCAAATAGCCGAACAGCGCCCAAGGATTCGGCGCCTGCGAGGCGACCAGCATCGGCGTCACCACCGCGCCGAGCAGGCCGATGCCGGCCAGCGCCTGACCATGGACGAGGGCGGCCGCGATGGTCGCCACACCGATGGCTCCGAGCAGCGTGAAGGCGAGCGCCGGCCCGATGAAGCCGTAAACGCCATGCGCGGCATAAACCGTGCCGAACAGGATGAAAGCACCGGCCGCCGTCAGGATTGCCGGAATATAGGCGCCAGCGACGCCCTGCACCGGCACCCTGAAGCCGGTGCGGCGGATGAACTCGCCAACGGCGACCAGCACCATCCCGAGCATTGCTGCCATGCTCAGCCGCACGCCGGGACCGAAAATGCCGGCCTCGATGGTGTAGCGGATCAGGAACAGGCCGCCCAGCGCCAGCGCGATGCCGCCGACCCAGACCGCCCATCGGGTGCCGAGCGCCGTTTCAATGTCAGGCTTTTGCGTCGCTTTCGCCGTCGCGGCGGCCGGTTGCGAAGGTGCAGATCCAGCCGGCGCCGCTTCGCCCGCAGCCCACGGTCCGGATGCAATCTCCCCGGCCTCAGCCTCTGTGGACGGCTTTTCCTCAGCCTCGCCCGCCGATGACGGGACAATGTCGGTCACGGCCGCAACTGCCGCGTCTGCTGGCATGCTGTCGTTTGCGGCCGGTTCTACCGGCTTGGCCTGCGGCGGGGCCACATGCGCGCCCGAAAGCACGAGGCTGCGCAGCGCACCAAGTTCACGCTCGATCAGGCCGATGCGGCTCTGCTGGCGCGAGATAATGACGAACAGCGCGATGATCGCGACTAGGCCGATCAGGCTTTCGAACATGGCGGTTCCCCCAAACCAAGCCAGTAGTTACTGACAAATACGGCGGCCAGACGGCCAGCCGAGTCAGCGCGCCGCCAGATTGGCGGCCGGAAAGATCGAGCACGTTTCGGTGCCGAAAGCCAGCAGCTTGCCGTTGGCGTCCTTCAGCGTCGCTTCCGAAACCGCCAATGTGCGGCCCTTGTGCACCACCCTGCCCTCGCACACCACCTCGCCGGTCTTCGGCGTGATCGGCCGTGTCAGGTTCACCTTGAATTCCGCCGTCGTATAGGCCTCGCCCTTGTCGAGCAGCGTTTGCACCGCGCAGGCAAGAGCCGAATCCAGCAGCGTCGCGGCCCAGCCGCCATGCACCCCACCGAGCGGATTGAGATAGCGCTCGTTCGGCATGCCGCGGAACACCGCGCGTCCTTCCGACACTTCGGTCAGGTCGAAACTGAGCTGGAACGAAATCGGCGGCGCCGGGTATTTGTTGTCGATGATGCGCTGGAGCAATTCCAGGCCGGTATATCTAGAGATGTCGCCGTGCGGAATGGTGCCGAGGCCGAGCGGCGAGACCCGGCCGGGATAGAGTTCCACTTCGCTCATGTAATGATTTCTCCGGCGGCGGTCTCGGCGCCAATCTCCTTGCCCGCCGCGTGGTGCTTGCGAAAGGCGGCGAGGAAGCCAGCGCGGGCGCCGGGCGGCTCGATGCCGCGCGCCTCGTAGACATGGCGGGTAAAAAAGAAGCCGGTCAGCCGGAAGGCATCCTCGATCGCCGCCGGATCGGCGCGCAGGCCGGAGCCGCGCTGCAGGAATGCGGGCAGCACCAGCATCTTGTCGCGCCATGGCGCGCCGGCCTGGCGCGACACGGCGCGCCCGGATTTCGGCGAGACATAGGCAAGATCTTGCCTGGCGCCGGTCGCGGCACACTGGCTGAGATCGAGGCCGAAGCCGAGCTCGTCGAGAATCAGCAGTTCGAAGCGCGCTACCAGCTCGCCGGCGGCGTCCGCATCGTCGAGGTGAGCGATCATCACGGCCAGCGTCTCGTAGAGGCCGTCATGGGCGTCGCGCTCGGGCAGCAGGCGCAGATGCGCAGCCATGGTCTGCAGCCCATAGATGGCGACGGCGCTGTCCATGAGCCGGGCGGCGTTCATCTCGATCGCCTCGGCCTGAAAGGTGCCAAGATGTTCGTCGAGCCGCGCCCGCCACAGCAGGTCGACGCGGTTGCCGGGCTGCAGAACCGGCTGCTGCTTGCGCGAGCGGCCGCCGCGCACAAGGCCGAGGTGGCGGCCATGCGCACGCGTCATGACCTCAAGAATGGCGCTGGTTTCGCCATGCTTGCGGGTGCCGAGAATAATTCCCTCGTCGCGCCATTCCATGAACGGAGCTTGTCACCGCTTCGGTGGCGAAATCAAGTTTTTCAGGCGCTCTGTGGGTGCCCTCCGCGGCGGTCCGCGCGGAGGTGATCGGCAAGCACTTCATTGATCACGCGTCGCGACTTTTCAACTTCGACTGGATTGATGTCTATATGGCCGGCGACCGTGATCAGCGCTTTCCATAGCGTCCAACCACGGCCCCGCGCCCAGCTTGCCTCATCGGCATGAAGAACCGCGCGAAACACCTCTCGGCTTTTCCCTTCGAGGAGCGTCCACGCAATCGCCAAGTCGCACGAGGGATCGCCCACGCCGGAAGTCCCGAAGTCGATCACGGCGCTCAAAGCGCCTTGCCTGACCAACAGGTTTCCCCAACTGACGTCACCGTGGAACCAGACGGGCGCGCCATGCCATGTCGCGGCAAGCGCTGCTTCCCACACCCCGCTCGCGGCGCCTGTGTCGATCTTGCCGTCGAGGGCCGCAATTGCCTGCCGGGTTTCACCGTCATAGACGCTCAGTGGTCCGCCGCGAAAAAAGTTGTGCTGCCCTGGCGCCGGTCCACCAGCGGGATCGATCCGTTGCAGGGCGACCAGGAACTGGGCCAGGCCGGCCGCGAATTGCGGCAGGCCGGCAATACGCTCCAGCGTCGCCGTCTCGCCTTCGATCCAGCGGTAGACGGACCAATGCCAGGGATAGTCGTCGGCCGGGGCTCCCATCGCCAGCGGGACCGGGACAGGCAGCGGCAGCAGAGGCGCAAGCCTTGGCAGCCAGCGATGTTCCTTTTCCACTTGCAAGGCATAGGCCGCCGCACTCGGCAGCCTCACCAGCATATGGTCTCCGAGATGAAAGGTCCTGTTGTCCCATCCGCCTGATGCAACCGGCCGGACAGCAAGATCCTTCCATCGGGGAAATTGCGTGGCGACCAACCGGCTCACGAGG
This sequence comes from Mesorhizobium delmotii, assembly GCF_900149755.1. Taxonomy (NCBI): domain Bacteria; kingdom Pseudomonadati; phylum Pseudomonadota; class Alphaproteobacteria; order Hyphomicrobiales; family Phyllobacteriaceae; genus Mesorhizobium; species Mesorhizobium delmotii. The sequence goes on from NZ_FUIG01000041.1 coordinate 105,188, forward strand.
GCTGTGTCGATAGTGACTTCTTGTTTGAGCATGATCTTTTCCGAAAACCGGCTCCCACTTTTCGGGAACATGCTCTAATGCGGAAACTCCAGCCCCATCTCGCGATAGCGCTCGGGGTCGTCGCCCCAGTTCTCGCGCACCTTGACGAACAGGAAAAGATGCACCTTCTGTTCGAGGATACCGGATATCTCCATGCGTGCCGCCTGGCCGATGGCACGGATCGTCTCGCCCTTGTGGCCGAGCACGATCTTCTTCTGGCTGTCACGCTGGACATAGATGGTCTGGTCGATGCGCACCGAGCCGTCCTTCTTCTCTTCCCATTTCTCGGTCTCGATATGGGAGGAATAGGGCAGTTCCTGATGCAGCCTGAGATAGAGCTTTTCGCGAGTGATCTCGGCCGCCAGCTGACGCATCGGCAGGTCGGAGATCTGGTCCTCCGGGTAATACCAGGGGCCGGCAGGCAGGGTTTCGGCCAGATAGTCGAGCAGGTCCTTGCAACCCGACCCGGTTAGCGCCGAGACCATGAAGGTGCGCTTGAAGGGCACCCTTTCATTCGCTGCAGCGGACAGGGCCAGCAGCGCCTCGGGATTGACCCGGTCGACCTTGTTGAGGATCAGCACCATCGGCTGGAGGACATCCTTCAGCCGTTCGAGAATCGCGTTAGCGTCGCCCCTGATGCCGCGCTCGGCGTCGATCAGCAACAGCACGATGTCGGCGTCCTTGGCGCCGCCCCAGGCGGTCGTCACCATCGCCGTGTCCAACCGCCGCTTCGGCTTGAAGATACCCGGCGTGTCGACGAAGACGATCTGTGCGTTATTGTGGATGGCGATGCCGCGCACGATGGCGCGCGTCGTCTGCACCTTGTGGGTAACGATCGACACCTTGGCGCCGACCAGTTGGTTGACCAGCGTCGATTTCCCCGCATTGGGCGCGCCGATCAACGCGACGAAGCCAGAATGCGTGGTGGCGGCTTCTGTTGCCGGCGGGACGTCTTCGGTGGCGGTCATGCCGCGCTCCCCTTATTTAGCCAGACGCCTTCGCGCAACAGCAGTGCGGTAGCGGCGGCTTGCTCGGCCTCGCGCTTGGAGCGCCCGCTGCCGGTCGCCGGCGGATAGGCGCCGACCTTGACGCTGACGGTGAATAGCGGATCGTGGTCCGGTCCCTCGCGGCTGTCAATTATGTAGACCGGTACGGCGCCTGCCGCCTGATGCGCCCATTCCTGCAGTTCGGTCTTGGCATCGCGGCGGGCGGCACCGATGGCCTGCGAGCGCGGCCGCCAGTATTTGTGGATGAAGGCGCGGGCCGCCTCCAGCCCGCCGTCGAGATAGAGCACGGCGATCAGCGATTCCAGCGCATCAGCCCGCAGATTGACGCGTTTGCGCCCGTCCAGGCCGCGCACGTCCGAGCCGGCACGGATCAACTCCGGCAGGCCAATCTCCTCGGCGATGTCCGCCAGCACCTCGGCATTGACCAGCGCGTTGAGCCGGAGCGACAGCTCACCTTCGGCAGCGTCAGGATACGCCGCCAGCAGCATGTCGGCGACGACCAGGCCGAGGACGCGGTCGCCCAGGAATTCGAAACGCTCATAGTCGATGCCGGCATGGCTGCTGCGGGCGCTGGCATGGGTCAGCGCGCGCTGCAAGCGCTGGCGGTCGGCAAAGGCGTGGCCGGTGCGCTCCATGAGCGCTTCGGCGAGCGCGTCGACGGTCAGCCGTTTTGTTGCCGCCATGACCCTAATTGACGAAATGGAGCAGGCGCGACGCGCGCATCAGCGACGGCCATTTCCAGATTTCGAGCGGGCTGGCGCTGCCACCGATCGAGAAGAAGATGAGATTGGCGCGGCCAACCAGGTTGTCGTCAGGCACGAAACCGACGGTGAAGCGGCTGTCCGAGGAATTGTCCCTGTTATCCCCCATCATGAAATAGTGCCCGGGCGGCACGTCGAATTCCTTTGTGTTGTCACCGATCGAGTTGGGTATCAGGTCGAGCGTGTCATAGCTGACGCCATTCGGCAATGTCTCGCGATAGACGTCGACCGGCCCGCTCTCCTCGGTGATGTCGCGATTGTCGATCTGCCCGACCTTCTGGCGTGGCACGCCGACGCCGTTGATGAAGAGCTGGCCGTCCTTGACCTGGATCTTGTCGCCCGGCAGGCCGACGACGCGCTTGATGTAGTCGACGGAGGGGTCCGGCGGGAACTTGAACACCGCCACGTCGCCGCGCTTCGGCTCGGCGCCCCAGATGCGGCCCGAAAAGAGGTCCGGCCCGAACGGCAGGGAATAGCGGGAGAAGCCATACGACCATTTGGTGACGAAGAGATAGTCGCCTTCGAGCAAGGTCGGCCGCATCGACCCGGACGGGATAGAGAATGGCTGAAAAAGCAGCGTGCGGATGACCAGAGCGAGCAACAGCGCCTGGACGATGACGCTGACGGTTTCGCCAAGCCCGCCGGATTTCTTCTGGGATTTTTCAGCCACGCTCATGTCGTCCTCGATTATGCGTTGGTTGGTATAGAGTCTCGGCGTGCGCTGGGCAACGTCATGCCGGTGGTCAGATGCAATCAATATGGCGCTTCTTCGACGGGCAACGCCTCGATGATCACAAAGGCTTGAGCAAGCGGAAAATCGTCGGTGATGGTGAGGTGGATCGCCGCCCTGTGCCCGTCAGGCAGGATTTTGTCCAGCTGCGCCGCCGCTCCGCCGGTCAACGCCATGGTCGGCTGGCCGCTGGCCAGGTTGACGACGCCCATGTCGCGCCAGAACACCCCTTGCGCCATACCGGTGCCCAGCGCCTTGGCGCAGGCCTCCTTGGCAGCGAAGCGCTTCGCATAGGAAGCGACGCGGGCGCCGCGGTTTTCGGAGCGGGCCTGTTCGACCTCGGTGTAGATGCGCTGGATGAAGCGTTGGCCATGGCGCTCCAGCGATTTTTCGATGCGTCTGATATCGATCAGGTCGCTGCCGATACCAATGATCATTCGGCGGGAACTTCCCGTCCGGCCGCTCCAGCTCTTTTCGCTAGGCGCAGCGAGCGCGAGAACGAGCGGCGTGGCCACAGATAGGCACGCACCCGCTCGAGAAAACCATCAGGCTTGCGGCGTCGAAAAAGCACTCTGTTCCTGTCCTGATATCCAGCGCTGCCGGTCCGACCACCCCGGGCCGGACGCGACAGCTATATCTCGCGCTTTGCGGCCGTCGAAAGGCAACAACGACCTTGATATAGCGATACGCTGGCCGCAGAACAACCGTAGCTGCATGCCGTCCGCTTGCTGTCGCCTGCGGGGCCGGCGTTTCGCCACTCCGGACACAGTATAATCGCGGCGGATTTGAGGAGGCGAGTCGCCGCAGAAATCGGCAGCAACTCCAGCTATCTACGGCCCATACTCGCTGACCTCGACGAGATTGCCGTCCGGGTCGCGGAAATAGACCGACATCATCGGGCCACGGGCGCCGATCCGCTCGACCGGCCCGACTTCGACGGCAACGCCGTTGGCCGCCAGGCTGGCGCATATCTCCGAGAGCGGACGGCCGGCGACCAGGCAGAAATCCGCGGAGCCCGGAGTCGGCGCCTTGGCCTTGGGCTCGAAGGTGCGCCCGACCTCATGCACATTGACCTTTTGCGTTCCAAACAGCAGCGCCGTCGGCCGGTTCGGCTCGTCGAGGCGCCTGAAACCAAGCACGCGCTGATAGAAGGCGCAGGTGTCTTCGACGGAGCGAACCGTCAGTACGAAATGATCGATGCCTGCAATCACGGCAGCGCCTCAGTTAACGTTGTTCTATGCATGTCATTGTCCCAAAACCGCTGCGCACTTTTGGGCGACATGCATCAGATATTGCGGCTGCCCGGCTTGACGGCCGGTATGGCGGCGAGCTCGGGCGGCAGCCTGTCGACCGGGTAGGCCGGAACCTCGTACTCGGCGAGCGCGATCAGCGGCACGCCGACATCCGTCTTGCCGGCCGAGCGGTCGATGATGCAGGCAGCGGCAACGACCTCGGCGCCAAGCGCGCGCAGGCAGTCGACGGTCTCGCGGATCGACAGGCCGGTGGTGACGATGTCCTCGACGATGACGACGCGCGAACCCTTGGCGATCTCGAAGCGGCGGAGCCTGAACTCGCCCCCTTCCCGCTCGACCCAGATCGCCGGTGCGCCAAGATGGCGCGAGGTTTCGTAGGCCGGGATCAGCCCGCCGATCGCCGGGCCGACGACGTAATCGATCCTGCCGGACACAGCAGCGCGGATCTTTTCGGCCAGCGCCTTGCACAGGCGCTCGGTCTTGTCGGCATGCATGAAGACCCGCGCCTTCTGCAGGAAGACCGGGCTTCGCAAGCCCGACGTCAGGATGAAATGCCCTTCGAGAACGGCACCGGCTTCACGGAAAATGCCCAGCACTTCGTCGGTGTTCATTGTTCGCTCCATGTCCATGCCGAATGGTGAATGGCGAATGGTGAATGGTAGTGAGTAGTGAGAGCACCTTCTTTCACTATTCACTATTCACTATTCACCCGTTCACGCGCCGCGCATCGCTGACGCTCGAATTGTCCTTGAGCTGCGACAGCAGCCGGTTCAGGTGCTTCAGGTCCCAGACTTCGAGATCGATCAGCATTTCGGTGAAATCGGGTGCGGTGCGCACCATCGACAATGTGTGGATGTTGGCGTCGTTGGATGCAACGACCTGCGCGATGTCGGCCAGCGAGCCCGGCGCGTTGATGGCGGTGACCGAGACTCGCGCCGGAAATCGTTCCTTGGTGCGCTCGTCTATGTCCCAGCGCACGTCGATCCAGCGTTCGGGCTGGTCATCGAAGGCCTGCAGCGCCGGCGACTGGATCGGATAGATGGTGATGCCGGTCCCCGGCTGCACGATGCCGACGATGCGGTCGCCGGGCACAGCACCTTCCGGCGCGAAGCGCACCGGCAGGTCGCCGCGGACGCCGCGGATCGGCACGGCGCCGTCCTTTGGCTGGTCCTTGTCCTTGCGCGCCGCCCGGCCGGGAATCTGGAACAGCATGCCGGCGGCGTTGCGGATCTTCGACCAGCCCTCTTCGCGCTGCTTGGGCGCAACCAGCGTGACGCGTTCATCCTTGTAGTCGGGAAACACCGCCTTCATCACGTCGGTGGAGGCAAGTTCGCCGCGGCCGACCGAAGCCAGCACATCCTCGATGTCCTTGCGCGCCAGCCGGTGCAGCACCGACTTCAGGCTTTCCTTGGTGAAGGTCTTGCCGGACCGCTCGAACGCACGCTCCAGAATACGAACGCCGAGACCCGAATACTGCTTGCGGATGGCGGCCTTGGTGGCGCGGCGGATCGCCGAGCGCGCCTTGCCGGTGACGACGACCGATTCCCACGCAGCCGGCGGCACCTGCGCCTTGGAGCGGATGATCTCGACCTCGTCGCCATTCTTCAGCTCGGTCATCAGCGGCATGATGCGGCCGTTGACCTTGGCGCCAACGCAGGTGTCGCCGACATCGGTGTGCACGGCGTAGGCGAAATCGATCGGCGTGGCGCCGCGCGGCAGCGCGATCAACATGCCCTTGGGCGTGAAGCAGAAAACCTGGTCCTGGAACAACTCCAGCTTGGTGTTTTCGAGGAAGTCCTCGGGATTGTCGCCTTCGGCAAGCTGCTCGATGGTGCGCCGCAGCCAGGCATAGGCGTTGGTCTCCTTCGAGATCGCGTGGGCAGTGCCGTTCACCTTGCCGCCGCTGTCCTTGTAGATCGAATGCGCGGCAACGCCATATTCGGCGATCTTGTTCATCTGATAGGTGCGGATCTGCAGCTCGACGCGCTGGCGCGACGGTCCGACGATGGTGGTGTGGATCGAACGGTAGTCGTTCTGCTTCGGCGTCGAGATGTAATCCTTGAAGCGGCCTGGCACCATCGACCATGTCGTGTGGATGGCGCCGAGCGCCCGGTAGCAGTCCTCGACGGTATCGACGACGACACGAAAGCCGAAAATGTCGGACAGCTGCTCGAAGGACAGCGCCTTGGCCTCCATCTTGCGGAACACCGACCACGGCTTCTTCTGGCGGCTCTTCACCTCGGCCTTGATCGCATATTTGTCGAACAGCGTGGACAGCGCCATCTCGATCTCGGACAGCACGCCCTTGTTGCGCTCGAAGATTTCGGCGAGCCGCGCGGTGACGGCGCGGTAGGCTTCCGGATTGATGAAGCGGAAGGCGATCTCCTCAAGCTCCTCGCGCATGCCTTGCATGCCCATGCGCCCGGCCAGCGGCGCATAGATATCCATCGTCTCCTCGGCGATGCGCAGGCGCTTGGCCTCGGGCACATGGTCGAGCGTGCGCATGTTGTGCAGGCGGTCTGCAAGTTTGACCAGCAGCACGCGAACGTCTTCCGAGATCGCCAGCAAGAGCTTGCGCAGGTTTTCAGCCTGCTCGGCCTTCTTGGAGACGAGGTCGAGTTTCTTCAGCTTGGTCAGGCCTTCGACCAGCTTGCCCATTTCCGGACCGAACAGCTCGTCGATCTCGGCCCTGGTCGCCGTGGTGTCCTCGATCGTGTCATGCAGCAGGGCAACCGCGATGGTCGCTTCGTCCATGTGCATTTCGGTGAGGATGGCGGCGACTTCGAGCGGATGCGAGAAATAGGGATCGCCGGAGGCGCGCTTCTGGTGACCATGCTTCTGCATGGCGTAGACATAGGCCTTGTTGAGCAGCGCCTCGTTGACGTCAGGCTTGTAGCGCTGGACGCGCTCGACAAGCTCATACTGACGCATCATGGGCGGGATCTCGCAGTGCTGAAATGAATCATGCGCCGCACTGGCGTACGGCGCATGTCATAGATAACCACGAAACTGCCGACGCGAAAGTGTCGGCGGCCGCTGCGAAGATTAATAATCGTCGCTTTTTTCCGGCGGTACCAGACCTTCGATGCCGGCCAGCAGGTCTTCCTCGGTCATGCGGTCGAAGGTGATGTTGTCCTCGGTGTCGTCGGCATCGGTTGCCGCAGCGGCGGTGCCGGTCTGGTCGGCGATCGCCTCGCCATCGGCTTCCGGCTCGTCGACCTCGACATGCTTCTGCAGCGAGTGGATCAGATCTTCCTTGAGGTCGTCGGGCGACAATGTCTCCTCGGCGATCTCGCGCAGCGCGATGACCGGATTCTTGTCGTTGTCACGAGGAACCGTGATCTGCGCGCCTTGGCTGATCTGACGGGCGCGGTGGCCGGCCAGAAGCACGAGCTCGAAGCGGTTGTCGACCTTGTCGATGCAATCTTCAACGGTTACGCGGGCCATGAGCTGCCCCTTTCATGCCTGGATTTGATGGAAAACAGGCGCGGTCCATAACCCGAACGCCGCCAAAATACAAGCTTTTTGGCAATGCCAAGATCGGGGCCAGGTCCGGGGCCGGGGCCAAGGCCGTCTGGGCGCGCGCCGCCTGCGACGATACGGCACCGATCACAATTGCTTGCTTGCAGCATCATACCCTTGGATTGCCGTAAAACCGGCGCTATCTCGAATGACGAAGGTCAGCCGGTTATTTCAAGCCGACCGATAGTCACGCGCATTTAGACGACCGCTTATTTTTCGAAAAGGAATATTTTCCATGTTCGACCCTCGCGAAAAAATCGCCCTTTTCATCGACGGTGCCAATCTTTACGCCACGTCGCGCGCGCTCGGCTTCGATATCGACTATCGCAGGCTCTTGTCGAGCTTTCAGAAGCGTGGCTACCTGCTGCGTGCTTACTACTACACCGCGCTGGTCGAGGATCAGGAATATTCCTCGATCCGGCCGCTGATCGACTGGCTCGACTACAACGGCTTCAAGGTGGTGACCAAGCCGGCCAAGGAATTCACCGACTCGACCGGCCGCCGCAAGATCAAGGGCAATATGGATATCGAGTTGACCGTCGATGCGCTGGAACTCGCCGATGTCGTCGACCACTATGTCATCTTTTCCGGCGACGGCGATTTCCGCACGCTGGTCGAGGCGCTGCAGCGGCGCGGGCGCAAGGTTTCGATCGTCTCCACCATGGCTTCGCAGCCGCCGATGATTTCCGACGATCTGCGCCGCCAGGCCGACCATTTCATCGACCTGATGACGCTGAAGAGCGAGGTAGGCCGCGACCCGTCCGAGCGGCCGGTGCGCCGGCCCGAGCCGGCCGAAGTCGACGAGGACGATTATTGACGGCGGCGGTCTTGACCGCTCCCCTGGTCGCATCCCCCGAGCCGGATCGCGACTGCCCGCTCTGCCCGCGGCTGCATGATTTTAGAGCGCAATGGCGGCAGCGCGAGCCGTCCTGGTTCAATGCGCCGGTGCCGACCTTCATGGCGCCGGAGGGCGAGGATACGGTGCGGCTGCTGATCGTCGGGCTGGCGCCGGGCCTGCGTGGGGCGAACCGCACCGGACGCCCCTTCACCGGCGACTATGCCGGCGACCTGCTCTACAACACGCTGATCGCACACGGCTTTGCGCGCGGCCAATTCAAGGCGCGGCCCGATGACGGGCTGGAGCTCGTCGGCACGGCGATCACCAATGCGGTGCGCTGCGTGCCGCCGGACAACAAGCCGGTCGGTGCCGAGATTGCCACCTGCCGGAGGTTCCTGGTGCCGACGATCGCGCGGTTTAAGAACCTGCGCGCCGTGCTGGCGCTTGGCTCGATCGCGCACCAGTCGACGGTGCGGGCGCTCGGCCAGCGTGTCGCCGCTTATCCGTTCAGGCATGGCGGGCAGCAGCAAACCAATGGCGTGACGCTATTTTCCAGCTATCACTGCTCGCGCTACAACACCAACACCGGCGTGCTGACGGAAGCGATGTTCGTCAACGTGTTCAGGGAGATAGCGGCGTTTCTCGAGAGATAGATTCGGGCGGTGGCGCAACCAGCTCGGCCAATTTCTCCTGCCCGCCCTGAAGGACATTCAGATCGACATCGCCTGTGATGCCGTCGACGCGACCCTTGTCGTGGTACTGCCAATAGATCCACTGGTCATGGCTTGGCTGCAGCGCCAGCGAACGAACCCAGCGCGGGCGGCCGACAATCTGCCCGGCATAGGCGCGCGCCGCGTCGTCGGTCACGTAGAGGATCGCCGTTTTGCCGAAGGCTGCCTCGACAGGACCAACGAAAGCCGAGAGTTCAATACTCAATTCTTCGGGCGATGGCCGCCGCGGACAATTGCCGACGAATTCGATATCCACCACCGGCGGCAGCAGCGGTTGACCGCGCGGTACGACGGAGATGAAATTCTTCGCCTGATCGGCGCCAGGCCTGCAGAAGGTGAAGAAATGATAGGCACCGACAGCCAGACCGGCCGCACGGGCCTCACGCAGATTGGCGGCGAAGGCATCATCGACATGGTCGCCGCCTTCGGTTGCCTTGATGACGGCGAAGGCGACGTCATCGGCGGCAACACGCCGCCAGTCGATCTGCCGCTGATGATGGGAAACGTCGATGCCCCTGACTGGATATTTGCCGCGGTCCGGAGAAAACGGATGGAAATAGAAATAGCCGCCGACCGCGACTAGGCACACCAGGATCAGGCTGGCCGCACCCCAAAAGACGATCCGGTTCTTCAAAAGAGCGGCTCCCAGCCTACCCACGCTCCTTCAGCAGCCGGCCCTTTTCGCGCGACCAGTCGCGCTGCTTTTCGGTTTCGCGCTTGTCGTGCAATTTCTTGCCGCGGCCGACGGCGAGTAAAAGCTTCGCCCGGCCCTGGTCGTTGAAATAGATCTTTAGCGGCACCAGCGTCATGCCTTCGCGATCGACGCTCTGCGCCAGCTTGGCCATCTCGCGCTTGTTGAGCAGGAGTTTGCGGCGCCGGCGCGGCTCATGGTTGAAGCGGTTGGCCTGCAGATATTCCGGCAGATAGGAGTTGATCAGCCAGATCTCACCGCCCTCGACCGAGGCGTAACTGTCCTGGATGTTGGCCTGGCCTTGGCGCAGCGACTTCACCTCGGTGCCGGTCAGCACCAGGCCGGCCTCGATCGTGTCGAGCACCTCATAGGAAAACCGCGCCTTGCGGTTTTCCGCAACGGTCTTGTTGTTGGGGTCGGCTTTTCTGACTTGATTCATGATGCGGAGAGGTGGCGCCTCATCCCTAATTAATCAAGCCGGCGTGCTTCATCGCCGCATCGATCTTCTCGGCGGTCGACTGCTCGACGGTGACCAGCGGCGAGCGCAGCACGTTCTCGACCTTGCCCAGCTTCGACAGCGCATATTTCGCGCCGGACACGCCGGGTTCGAGGAAAATCGCCTTGTGCAGCGGCAGCAGGCGGTCCTGCAAGTCCAGCGCCTTGGCGTTCTCGCCGGAAAGCGTCGCCTCCTGGAATTCGGCGCACAGCCGTGGCGCGACATTCGCCGTCACCGAGATGCAGCCGACGCCGCCATGGGCGTTGAAACCGAGCGCCGAGGCATCCTCGCCGGAAAGCTGGATGAAATCCTTGCCGCAGCTGGCACGCTGCTCGGAAACCCGCTCGACCTTGCCGGTGGCGTCCTTGACGCCGATGATGTTCTTGAAGTCGTGCACCAGCTGGCCCATCGTCTCGGGCATCATGTCGATCACCGAGCGTGGCGGAATATTGTAGATGATGATCGGCAGGCTGGTCGCCTTGGCGACCGCGGCGAAATGCGCATAGAGGCCGCGCTGCGTCGGCCTGTTGTAGTAAGGCGTGACGACGAGCGCCGCGTCGGCGCCTGCCTTCTCGGCATACTGGACCAGGCCGACCGCCTCTTCGGTGTTGTTGGAGCCGGCGCCGGCGACGACCGGAACCCGGCCTTTGGCCACCTCGATACAGACCTTGACGACTTGGCGGTGCTCGTCATGCGACAGCGTCGGCGACTCGCCGGTGGTGCCGACCGGAACCACGCCCGTCGTGCCTTCAGCGATCTGCCAGGCAACGAGAGCGCGAAAGGCTTTCTCGTCGAAACGGCCGCTCTTTTCGAACGGTGTCACGAGCGCGGTAAGCGAGCCTCTCAGCATGTCGTCCAACTCCTGGGGACTAGCGCATGACCCCGATTTTCGCTGGGGATCATGCGCCAAATTTAAAGTGCTACAGCGTCCTTTGCGCGTCTGAGAAGACGCGCGGCGCTGTAGGTGTTTTGTCGTGCGCGCCTTCTAGCCGAAAGCGAAGCGGCGCACCATAGTCTCGACACCGTTGCGCGGCAAGCATGGCGGTAGTGCCAACAAGCGCAATTTGAAAGACCTCGACAGCCCTTTGTTTACGGGCTCTTCATCACAGCCAACTAGGCTTCAGTTGATCTGTGCCTGTTGGTAATGTGCAAGGCAGGAATTGACGAAGACCATGCCGACCAGGCAGCCTCATTTTTTCGCGCTGCTTGGCGCAATCCTCCTGCTGACGCCGAGCCTTGTGGCCGCAGGCAAGATCGATGTGCAGGTCACGTCGGCCATTCCGATGCCAAACCGCCTGCAGGGTCCGGAATCCCCTCCCGCCAATGTCGCCAGGCTGAAGAGCGGCCTCGATGCGCTGGCGGCAAACGACATTGCCGGCGCGCGTCGAGTGCGCGATGCCCTGCCGGTCAACTCGCTCGACCAGCATATCCTTGCCTGGTCGATCGCGCTCCATGGCGGCGACAAGGTGCCAAGCGGCGAGATCGCCGATGCTGCGAAAATGCTGCCGAATTGGCCGGGCCTGATCGCCTTGCGCAAGAACAGCGAGCGCGCGCTCTACCGCGAAAACCCCGCGCCGGAGATCGTGGTGCAGGCATTTGGCGGCAGCCAGCCGCAGACAGTCGAGGGCGTGGTCATCCTCGCCCGCTCCTATGTGTCGCAGGGCAACGTCGAGGCGGCGCGCTCGGTGCTGTCGCCTTTCTGGCGCACCGAGAAACTGGAACCCAGGGACGAAGCGGCGATCATCCGGGAATTCGGCAAGCTGATCCCCGCAGCCGACCACCGCTTCCGCATGGAGCGCATGTTCTATGCCGATCGGATCAATTCCGCGCTGCGCGTTGCTGGCCTTGCCGGCGCCCAGCAACTGGCCGACGCCTGGGCGGCAGCGGACAGGGGCGACAAGAATGCGGCCAAACTGCTGAAGGCGGTGCCCGCCCCGCAGCGTTCGGCCGGCTATCTCTTCGCGCAAGCCCAATATCTGCGCAAGCAGCAGAAGTTTTCCGACGCCGCCGCTATGATGATGAAGGCGCCGAGCGATCGCATCGCGCTTGTCGACCCGGATGCCTGGTGGGCCGAGCGCCGGGTGCTGTCGCGCGAACTGGCCGACCAGGGCGATATGAAGACCGCCTACAGAATAGCCGCGGCACACGCCGCCGAAAGTGCTGCCAACGCGGCGGATGCAGAGTTCCATGCCGGCTGGTATGCGCTGCGCGGCCTCAACGACCCCAACACCGCCGCCAGGCATTTTGCGCGGATCGCCGATCTCGCCCAGGGGCCGATATCGCTGTCGCGCGCCTATTACTGGCTCGGCCGTGCGGCCGAAGCCGGCGGCCCCGGCAGTGCGAGAGATCATTTCACCCGTGCCGCCGCCTACGGCACGACGTTCTACGGCCAGCTCGCCGGTGAGCGCGTCGGTCGGCAGGTCCTCAACATCGCCCATCCGCAGCCGAGCGCCGCCGATCAGCGGAATTTTGCCGATCGCGAAGCGGTCAGCGCCATCAGGCGGCTGCAGGAGGCGGGCTATGAGCGCTACGCCGACACGCTTTATCGCGACCTCGCCGGACAGTTGACCAGCCCCGGAGAGCTGGCGCTGCTGGCCGCGATGGCGGAAAAGCACGGCAATCACTTCCTGGCGCTGAAAGTCGGCAAGATCGCCGGCGCGCGCGGCGTCGATGTCGGGGCGCTGTCGCATCCGCTCGGCGTCATTCCCGAGACCGCCAACATTTCCGGCTCGGGCAAGGCGCTGGCCTATGCGATCGCCCGCCAGGAAAGCGAGTTCAACATCGGCGCCGTCTCCAGCGCCGGCGCGCGCGGACTGCTGCAGCTGATGCCGGGGACCGCCAGGCAATTGGCGAAGAAGGCCGGAATGACCTTCTCGCAGGTGCGGCTGACCACCGACGCCGGCTACAATGCGACCTTGGGCGCCGCCTTCCTCGGCGAGCAGCTCGGCCGCTTCGACGGCTCCTATGTGCTGACCTTCGCCGGCTACAATGCCGGCCCTAGACGCGCCGCCCAATGGGTGGCTAGATATGGCGACCCGCGCGGCAAGGACATCGACGCCGTCGTCGACTGGATCGAACGGATTCCATACACGGAAACAAGAAGTTACGTCCAGCGCGTGATGGAGAATTACGAAGTCTACAAGATGCGTATTTCCGGTAAGTACGACATCGTGGGGGATTTGGTGAATGGGCGGAGTTGAAGGCGTCGATGGCGTTCGAGATTGGCGAACGTCGATGACGGCCGATCTCCCCCACGAGGGGGGAGATTGGCAGCTTGGCCGTTCCGCCCTCGATTGACCACCCCCGCCCTCGCCTGTAGCAGTCTCGACGATCCGGCAATGGCGAGGAATCGAGTCCAAAATGTCGAGCAGTTTTTCCGACTTCTTCTACGCCTCGCCGGACGGGCTGCAACTCCACGCCCGCATCTACGGCGAAGCGAATTCCGAACACTGGCCGGTCGTCTGCCTGCCTGGCCTGACACGGAACTGCCGCGATTTTCATGAGCTGGCGCTGCACCTGTCGCGACGGGCCGAAAGTCCGCGAAAAATCATCGCCTTCGACTATCGCGGGCGCGGGCAATCCGCCTACGACCCCGACATCAGCCACTACAATGTTGGCGTCGAAGCCGGTGACATCCTCGCCGGGTTGGCGGCGCTGGGCATCGAGGAAGCGGCGTTCATCGGCACGTCACGCGGCGGGCTGATCATCCACGTGCTCGGCGCGATGCGGCCGGCAGTCCTGAGGGCTATCGTGCTCAACGATATCGGCCCGGTGGTCGAGGCCGGCGGCCTCGACCATATCCGCTCCTATCTCGAGAGCGTGCCGAAGCCGAAAACCCATGCCGAGGCGGTCGGCGCCCAGCGCGGCGCGCATGGCAGCGACTTTCCAGCTCTGACCGAGGCGGATTGGGAGCGGATGGTATCGGCCCTCTACCGAGAGACGGATGAGGGGCTGGTGCCGGATTTCGACCCGAAGCTGGTCGACACGCTGGCGGGACTCGACCTGACCCAGAAGCTGCCTGATCTGTGGCAGCAGTTCGAGGCGCTGGCGGCGATACCGTTGCTCGCCATACGCGGCGCCAATTCGAAGCTGCTGTCCACCGAGACGCTCGAACAGATGCGAACGCGCCACCCTTGTGTCGAGACGATCACGGCCGAGGGCCAGGGTCATGCGCCTTTCCTCGACACCGGCGGCCTGCCCGGCGCCATCGCCGCTTTTCTGGACGGGGCCGAGCGCTTCGGCTCAAAGCGAATTTTTGCGAAGGAGGCGGACATTCACAACAGACGTTTGTTGGCGAAAGCGTGCCCGGAACCGGATTTAAGATAACGCTCGAATGAAGTCGCGTTAGCCCAGTTCGAGAAGGCGACATAGGTCACGATCCGCCATGGCATGAATTTGGAAGTATGGCTGGATTTTCCGGAGTTGTGCTCGACAATCCGTCGTTTCAGGTCGGAAGTTACGCGGATATAGCGCTCACCTTCGGCAGCCTTGCTTTCTAGCAGATATACGTACCGCACGAATCGCCCCTCCTTCACTACTTCGCGCCTAGCAGGACTACGCGGAGGGTATCCTGCTTCGCGAGAGCCCTCCTTCGCCAAGGCTTCGGAGGGCATCCTGCTTCGCGCAGAAAGGGATTTGCCGGACTTGTCTTGCGAAGCGCGAAGCGCGAGGCAGGATGGATTCGCTGGCTTGTCCTGCGAAGCGCGCAGCGCGAAGCAGGATGGCGGAGAGGATGTCCGACAGTCGATTGATTTTGCTGACTTTATTGTCAAGCGACCCCTTGCTTTTCCTAATCCCCGTGCGATTATCCTAACCATATTGCGCTTTATTGACTTTGCTGGCAAGCATGTTGGTTAGGAAATCCATTAGGAAATTATGGCGCGCCACAAGCTCCGCGACACGCAGATAAAAGGCCTTCCCGCCGGTCGGCACGGCGATGGCGATGGTCTGTGGCTCTATGTCCAGAAGTCCGGAACGCGAAGCTGGGTTTTCATCTGGATACGTCAGGGCGTGCGCCGGGAAATGGGGCTCGGCTCATACGGCAATGCATCCGGCAAGATCAGCTTGGCTGACGCGCGCAATAGGGCAGACGAGGCGCGAGAGATTATCAAGCACGGCGGCGACCCGTCGAAAGAGATGGCTCATCGCCGGCGATCGGTGAAGCTGCGCACCTTCGGCGAGTGCGCCGACGAGTTGCTGATCTCGAAAGAGAACACCTTCCGAAATGCCAAGCATGCCGCGCAGTGGAAGATGACGTTGACGGAATACGCGCAGCCGCTGCGCAAGATCCCCGTCGGCGACGTCACGACCGATGACGTAGTCCGGGCACTTCGGCCGCTCTGGGCTGACAAGCAGGAAACCGCCTCCCGACTGCGCGGTCGCATCGAAAAGGTGCTGGACTATGCCAAGGCTGTCGGGCTGCGATCAGGCGAGAACCCTGCACGGTGGAAAGGCCACCTCGATCATATCCTACCGGCCCGCCAGAGGCTCGCGCGAGGTCACCACGCGGCTATGGCTTACTCCGATGTCCCGGCCTTCATGTTGCAGCTTGCCGGCGTCGACGGCTTCGGCGCCAGGGCGCTCGAGCTTTGCATTCTGACCGCGACACGGTCGGGCGAAGTGCTGAATGCGAAATGGCCTGAATTCGACATAGGGAAGGCGCTGTGGACGATCCCGGCCGAGCGGATGAAAGCCAGCGTCGAACACGTCGTACCTCTCTCACCGCGCGCCCTGGCTGTGCTGAAGGGCCTTCAAGCGAAGCGGCTGTCTGAATTCGTGTTCCCAGGTGCGGCACCTCGCAAGCCGCTGTCCAATATGGCGATGACTGCCGTCATGCGCCGGATGGAAAAGGGCGAGTTCACCGTGCACGGCTTCCGGTCCAGCTTCCGCGACTGGTGCGGCGATGCGACAAACTTCCCCCGCGACGTCGCCGAGATGGCGCTGGCCCACAAAGTCGGCGACGAGGTCGAGCAAGCGTACCGCCGCGGCTCGGCGCTGGCGAAGCGCCGCAAGCTGATGGATGCATGGGCGGCCTATGTGTCGACCGCCAAGGGCGGCGCGAACGTCACACACCTCCGGAGGCAATCATGAGCGCAGACCCGCTTCATGATCGCTTGTCCAGATTGGTTACAAAGACTGCAGGCGCCGAGGCCATTGGGCCCGGTGGATGGTGGGTCGGCGACGTGGCGGGCGAGCGGCAAGTGCTCGACGACTTAGCAGGTGGCCGACTGCATTGGCGCCAGGCACATTCGGCGGCGCTAAGTGGGCTCGATGCGCTGAAAAGCGGAGACCACGACTTGGCGGATGCATGGGCCTGGACTGCGACGGATCTCTATGTTGCGGCGCTTGAGGCATTCCTCCATCGTGTCCGACCAAAGGAAAAGCCGCTGCTAACACGACCGGCAGGGCGCCGTGGGCGCCCACGCAAAAAAATCAAAGATTAAATTGGTCGCGAGATTTTTCGCCTCGCGAATCATGTCTATTCACAGTGTCACCAAGTCAACAGCGACAACGGTGGCGACCATACCGGCCACCTAAGTCGCAGCAGCGAAAGGTGGCAGACATGGACAGCGACGCTGTTCTGATTTCGATTAAAGAAGCGGCTCGGATTACCAGCCTCTCCAGAACCTCCATCAACGAAAAGCGCTCGGCCGGTAAATTCCCGCAGCCGGTGCCGCTCGGCGACAAGCGCATTGCCTTCGTCAAGTCGGAAGTCGACCAGTGGATTCGCGACCGTATCGCCGCGCGCCGATCGGAGGCCGCATAAATGCGTGCGCTCCCGTTCATCGTTTCCGGCGCCGCGCTCCTGTTCCTGCTTGCTCTCCTGGCCGGATGGCTCCCATGAGCGCCGATCCTTCCTCCCTCCCTGTCGGCGGCACCAGCGGCCTCTGCCACGAAACCACGGCCGCGATCGACGAGGCTGCGCAATGGCTGGCCACCACACCGCGCCGGCTGTGCGACAAGCCGGCGGTGCCACTGTTGCGCGAGCGTTTCGGCCTAAGTGCTCCTGAAGCCTGCCAGGCGATCGCTACGGCCAACCTGATCAAGGCGAGGTCGACATGAGTTCACTGGCCTGGATGCCGATCTATACCGGCGACGTCCTTGCCGAGACAGCTAGTCTGTCGACCGATGAGTTCGGCGCCTACATCCTATTGCTGTTCGCATATTGGCAGGCCGGCGACCTACCACAAGACGACGTCAGGCTTGCCCGGATTGCTCGCCTTGACCTGGAGCGGTGGCAGAGCGCGCGCCCTTCTATCGAGTCCCTGTTCGGTCCGGGCTGGACGAACGCCGGCCTCGATGGCCTCCGCAACAACGCTGCCGACAAGCGAGAACGCAAGATCGCGGCAGGTAGAAAAGGCGCCGCGAGCAGATGGGGAAATGGCAAAGGCAATGCGGTTGCCAATGGCACTCGCATTGGTTCTGCCAATGGCAAAGGCAATGCGGAACCAATAGCCACCAGCACCATCACCAGTTCTCCGGCTTATGAAGGAAAGACGCTTACACACGCATACACGCACGCGCGAGAAGCTATCCCTTTGGTGAAGACCGAACTCGACGCCGGGCAATGGTTATCCGATCAAGGCCTCTTTCCCGGTGATGAGTGTTTCGGTCATTGCATCGACAAGATGCTCCGCGGCGAGCTCGATTGGTCCGACATCGACGAGATTACCGCATGACCAGGGCGGGAGGATCGCAATATCAACCAACGGCGGTGCCGGCATGAGCGCGGCCTTACTGATGCCGGGCGAGCCGGTCCGTGAGCGCGTTGGCTTCAGCCAACATGGCCAGATATTGCTCGACTTTCTGCGCCGAGGCGTCCGTGCGCTTGATGTGCAGCAACACTTGCTGCCTCAGCAGCACAAGCCTTGCGGCGCGATAAACGTCCCCGAATTCCGCAGTTTCAAGGTGGAGGGTCGCGAGCCTCATGGGCTAAGATTCCAATTAGCCAGCAGTAGAATTCGCGAAAACCTCTTTCGTTCCGATGTCCGACCTTACGCTGTCGCAAAGGGGCACGCGGCTTTCGTAGAGCGCCGTGCTGTCCAAATGTTGCACGCCGCTACTTTTGGGACCGTAGCGTCAGTGGGCGCTGCGAACCGTGTCCGTGTTGGCGAGTTTGATCTTCGTCAGACGAGCCCTGGCCTCGACCACGCGCCGTTGCGCCGACCTTATCCTGCTGCAAAGCGCAATGTTGATTCCGACGCCACAGTCCTCGTCCAGCATCTCTTCCGCACGTTCAAGGACGAGTTCCGCTCGGTTAATGCGGAGCCTGGCCTTGGCCAGTTCGAAGATCAAAAGATCGGCCGCTGTCCCGCGTCCGTGGGGTTCCATGGTGTCCATGGGTTTCTAACACATGGCGAGCTATATCGTTCCCTGAGGTCGGGCGCATGAGGGGGGCGAGGGTCGCCTTCCCTGCAGCGTCACAGGCGCCAACCGCTGGGTCCAACGCTTTTGCACAAGCGTTAGAAAAGAAGTTTTCGGTCTGCCGTTTTTTCTTGGTGCTTCCGTGAGGGGCGCCAAACGGGAAGTTGGTCGACCTCGCCAGACGCTAACGGCGGAAGAGGAAGCGGCAAGAGAGGCGCGCCGGCGAGAACAGGCTAAGCTGCGCGGCCGCGCCTGCCGCGCCAGGCGAAAGCAAGACAAGATCGCTGACGCAATCGACGGCCTGGTGACGAATGGCGATCTCCCGGCTTGGGATGATGGCGACCCAGCGAAAGTCCTTGCCGCGCTGCTGCGGCGCATGCGGCTCGACCTCAATTGAGAATTAGAGCGTTACGCTAAACCGTAACGCTGAAATTCCCGGTGCTAGGACAAGAATCAGAGAAACAACCGGTCGAGCAAGCACCGCAAAATGGCGAGCAAGCCCAAAGCGAAAACCTCACCTCACGGCACGGTGCAGGACCTCATCAAAGCGGTGGGCGGCGCCGACGGCATCACCCTCGTTGAAGTCAGTCGCATGATGCGGACCTTGACCGAACGAGCGGAGCATTTCAAACGGCGAAGCCTCGATGGGCCGCGCGATCTCGTCTTGGGAGAAATGCGTGTCCTGGAAGGCATGGTTCCTCGCTTGATTGCGAGCCATCCGCCGATAGCAGGATGGGAGCGTGACAAGGTCTACAAGCGAGGCGATCTGATCGTAGCCGAGGGTTGCGTCTGGAAGCTTACCAACGGCACCGGAGATAAGCGGCAGGACTGGGAAACGATCTTCGGACAGACCGGACAGCCGGCATCCAAACCTCTCGAAGTCGACGAGGAAATCGGGGAACTCCTCAAGGACCTCGTTGGCCTGGACGGTGAAGAGGCCGCAATAGAGCGCCGAGCGATCGAGAGGTATCGGGCCGCGGTCAAGGAGTCTGGTATCACCGCCGCCCAGCTCGATGCGCCAATGACCTTTCGAACGCAACTGCGATCTGATGCCGGGGTAATCGAGCATCTTATCGACGCACTGCGCAAACGAGACGAGCGGATCGAGAAAATCGAGACTGACCTCAAGCGCCGCGGCGACGAACTCCAGGAACGGCTGGTCGAGGTTGCGAAGACTGCGGCTTCGGCAGTGGCTGCGGCAGTCGATCGCTTGGCAGAGGTCGAGGTCAGGGCAGCGAAGCTCGAGAGCGAGCCGTTCGATATCGACGAGACCATCGAAGACGGCGGCCGTATTGTCGTCCGCCGGTTCATGCGCAACGGCGAGCTTATCAGCGAGAAGCGCCACGTAACAGCGGCGATGATCTATCGCGGCATCTACAGTGAAAAGACGTTCTACCTCCCAGGCGATGTGGTGACGAAGGCCGGCAGCATGTGGATCTGCCGCGCCGAATGCACTGGAATCTTCAATGGCGATTTCTGGGTTTTGGCCGTGAAAAAGGGAAGGGACGGCGCCAATCATGACTGAACCCGAGCGACAGGAATTCAAGGCGCGGAAGGCAGCTTACATCGAGGCGCTGTTCCGCAAGCTTTTCAGCGAACGCAAGGCGGAAGCGCACCTCGCCGTGATCGCCCGCCGCGCCGAGCGCGAACGGGAACTCTGGAATCGCACTCACTCCGCAGCCGAGGTCACCACCGATGGCTGATATCCCTGGCAGCAGCCCAAAGTGGACACGCGTTGGCAGCGCCGATGAGGATCCTGAAGATATCATCCGCCGCACGCAACCGCCTCCGCTCACCTTTGAGGAACAGCTCGCCGTCGAAGTCGACATTGTGCGGGAGGTGTTCGGTCGAGATCCGAGGCCATCGGAAATGAACGTGCTGATCAATCATGTGAGGCGCCGCAACAAGCAGACGGTTCAATGAACATGGATGGCTGGCACTGGTCATCTGTGGGCGACGGCTGCGACCCGTTTTCAGGACGCAGGCAGCGGCCGTCGCCAACTGCAACCAGGGGGGGTATCACGCTTTCGAAGACCGATTTCGGGGTTGGAACCGCTTGGGGGTCACGGAGAGATTTTTTCTTCTGCGGCCGCGTTTCAGGGGCGTCCGATGACTAAATCGCCCGCAAAGCCGCGGAAAACCGCCGTTCCGGCCGCGCCAACATGGATGAATCCGGCCTCGAAACGGGAGTTTTCTGCGCTGGTAGCGTTCGAAAACAAGTGGAAAGGCCACGCAACCGCGACCGAGACAAAACAACTTGCCGACTTGATCGATCTTCGATGCCGTCTCGACGGGCTGCGCAAACTGGTGCGATCGGCGCTGCGCAAGAAGGATGCGGCACTGACCATTTCGCTAAATCGTGAGATCAATTCCACGCTCGACAGGTGCCAGCGCTGCGAAGCCCAGTTGCGACTGGTCGATCGCGAAAATACATCCAAGGAATACAGCGACCGATGAGCCTCCCCAGAGATCGGCAAAGTTTACATCCTCAACTTTGCCACCGGCCTCGCTGCGCCCGGCCGGCGCGCCGTTTCGCGTGAGGTCGGTTAAAATGACGGCGCTGACGGCATTCGTCTGCCGGCGCGCTTTCGCCACCGGTCAGCCTGATTAGCGCCTTGATAACGGTGGACTTTGCCCACGCCCCTTCTCCCGAGAGGAGGATGCATCCGTTGCGGGCGAGAGTCCAGAAGCCTTAGCCGACTGGCGCAATCCGTCGAGGGCGCACACGTCCCTACGGGGGGCCGCAAGGAACGCGACGGTCTGTCGATCGTTGAAGCCTTTTGATCGAGCCGCCGTCATGCCATCCACCTCGATTCGCAAAACGGAATACGATCAGGACAGCAGAATCCTTTCGGTGTGGTTCGTGGCCAGCGGAAAACGATACGAGTTTGAGGACGTGCCGCTGGAGACCTTTGCCGCGTTCAGAGCCGCCTTTGCCAAGGGCCGCTACTTCAACGACCACATCCGCAACCACTTCAGGTATCGTCTGGTCGAGGCCGGCAATGACCCTGGATGACCTCATCAATCCAAAAGACGCGTCTGGAGCGTCTGGCTCTTACGCGTATAGGAGGGTCGAACAACAACCGCCCTCTGACACTCAAGCGGAACATTAGTGCATTCTAAATTATTGTTTGTGACCAGCGGGCACGCCCCCTCCGCTGCCCGCTGCAGATCGGGGCCCTAAACCCGATCGGGCCCGCGCTCTCCGCCAGAGGCGCGGGCCTCTCTGCTGTGCGCTTACCGGCTCTCGGGGTTCAGGCCGGTGCATGCTATCCTGCCGAAAAACAAGGGAGGCTGAAGCCATGGCCTATTCCTATCGGTGCAAGGACTATCCCGGAAATCTGCCGCGCTAAGGAGCGGACATATCAAATGGAGCGATATTAGCCATTCCTTCATCAGTTTTTTCTTAAATACCTCCATGGAATGGGGCGCCGATATCTCGAGGCGG
The DNA here is from genome assembly GCF_900149755.1 of Mesorhizobium delmotii. NCBI lineage: Bacteria > Pseudomonadati > Pseudomonadota > Alphaproteobacteria > Hyphomicrobiales > Phyllobacteriaceae > Mesorhizobium > Mesorhizobium delmotii. Next base: position 127,068 of record NZ_FUIG01000041.1, read on the forward strand.
ATTGTCCGCTGTCTGCGACGAGGCATCGGCAGGAGTGGCAACGTTGCCGTTATTTTTGCCATGTCTTTGCCGATTGTTGTCGGCGGTGCGGCCCTCGGTGTCGAGACTTCCTATTGGTATTATAGTAGCCTGAAATTACAGGCGGTGGCGGATGCGGCAGCTTATGCTGGCGCTTTGGAAAAAGTTTCGGGATCCGACAAGCCAACGATTGTCTCCGCCGCGACACAGTCAGCGGCCTCGAACGGTTTTGCAGCGTCAACAGGCACCATCGAAGTTTTCACCCCCCCGTCGTCCGGCCCAAACGTCGCGAAAAAGGCTGTCGAGGTCATCATTCATCAAAACCTCGATCGGTTTTTTACATCGATATTTACGCAAAGCGCGGTCAGAGCACAGGCAAGGGCCGTGGCTCTTATCACGGACGCGTCAAAAGCCTGCGTTCTGGCGCTCAATCCTTCCGCTTCGAGAGCGGCGCTCTTTTCCGGCAGTTCGACCACAAAACTGACGGGCTGCTCCGTCATGTCGAATTCGATAGCCCCGGACGCCCTCAAGCTTCAGGGATCGGCAAGCCTTGACGCCGATTGCCTGATATCGGCCGGTGGGATGTCATTGGCCAATCCGGTGAAGACCGTTTGCGCCAGCCCGATCACCCAGGCGCTGCCCGCTGCCGATCCTTTTGCCGACCTGCCGGCGCCACCGGCCACGAACCCCTGTCAAAACAGCAATCAGTCGACGTTGCAGCCTGGGACATAATGCAAGGGACTCAGCCTGAGCGGCAATGTAACCCTCTCGCCCGGGGTATACGTTATTCAGGGGGGCGATTTCAAAGCGAACTCGAATGCAAATATTTCCGGCGACGGAGTCATCATCTATCTGGCCGGCAGCTCCGGCGTCAGCATGAACGGCAACGCCACCGTCAAGCTTAGCGCACCGACATCGGGCACCTATTCGGGTGTGCTGTTTTACGGCGACAGAGCAAACCTGGCGGGATCGAACACGTTTAATGGCACGGCGGATTCGCTTTTGACCGGCGCCCTGTATTTTCCAACGCAGGCGGTCAATTACCTCGGCAATTTCTCGGGCAAAGGTGGATGCACACAGGTCGTCGCCAGTACCGTGCAGTGGTCCGGCAACGCCACCGTCAACCAGGATTGTACGAGCCTCGGAATGCGAGAGATTCCGGCCGCGCAGTCCGTTCGGCTTGTCGAGTAACCGTCATGGAACCAAGCCGTCGCCCATGAAGCGACGGTCGCCGGGGATGGCGAAATGGCTGAAGACGAACAGAGGGGCCAACGCAGGCAGCGCGTCTTCAAGGGCGCGACGATCCTGACCAGCATGACCAGGTCCGAGGTCACGTGCACGGTCCGCAACATGCATGACGGCGGCGCCGAACTGAAGGTCTCGATCGACGCGCGCGTGCCCGACGAGTTCCTGCTCTATGTCCCGACCGACGGCATCGCCTACAAGGCAGTGGTCCGCTGGCGCCGCGAGGACCGCATCGGCATCATGTTCACCGGCACCGAGCCAAAGCCCCACTGGCACTACGGCTAAATCCCTTTAACAATGCCTCCTAGCCGTCTGCTCGGCGGCGATTGATCCCGGTCCTTTGGACGCCTTGTTCCTCGTAGCCCTGCCGCTGATAAAACAGCGGGGTAACAGCGAGAAAACCCACGGCCCAGAACCTTTTGAGTGTTCGCTGTGGGGGCTTATATGAAAAAATCTCGTTACCGGATTTTCGCGAGGAAAACCGGCCAGAATTATCGCGACAGCCTTTCGACGGTCTCAATGATTGCCTTCGCGAGTGCTTCGCCCTCGTGGATAGGCTCCGGCCCGTAGAGCAATAGCACGGCCTCCTCGCTCGGCAGCACGGCTGGTTCAATCGAAACCGTGCTGCCATCCAATGCACAGTCAGTCCAATCAGCCGGCGGGCTTGTAAACTCTGGCAGCTTTGTTGGCCGCTGCGAGCACCGCCTTCATGTCGAGCTCTTCGAGGACAACGAGGTCGGTCACCGAGCCGCTTGCCCGCACCGCCAGGGCTAGGCCCATCCCAGCGGCCTGGTCCGGCACCTCACCATTGACGACGACGTCGTAGGCGCCGCGAGTAAACATTATGCCGGCCATCTTGCCGCCGACGCTTTCAAAAACCGTCTTGATTGCAGCTTCTCGGTCTGAGCCCTGTATCAATCCTTTAGCGGCATGGGGCTCATAGTTTGCCAATATAGTCACTTTCATGGGTATTCCTCCAAAGTTTATACTCGTGTCGTATCAATATTTGACCAACACGGAGTTATTTATCTTTTCGCTACCAATTTACAGTGGTCTGTGAATGGCTCGACAGCCTTCGGGGGTCAACCAACCGGCCGCCGGGCCTGACCGGCTCGTGAGGTCTCGCACTCGCCGGCTGGAGCGAATTATAGGTGATTTCATGCATCATTGCTAATTTAGTAAAATGGTCATGATCCGTTCCCCTAGCCGCCAGATTGCACGGACCTAGAGTTGAATCGGTGCGTAAACGAGTGTGTGCCGGCGCTGGGCGGCTTGAGTTCATTCCTCCGATGATGCCTACCTTGGTGGCAAAGCCGCCCCAAGGCGATGACTGGATGCATGAAGCCAAATTCGACGGCTACCGCTCGCAGATCGTCATTGACGACGAAGGCGTTAGCATCTTCACGCGCCGGGGTCTCGACTGGACGACGAAATACCGAGACCTTGCCAAGGCCGCCGCTGAACTTGAGGTGGAAAGCGCCATCATCGATGGCGAAATCATCGTCGTCAATGAGGCTGGCCTGTCCGACTTCGCGGCCTTGCGCAAAGCCATCACGCGCCGCCAGCATGACCTCTATTTTGTTGCCTTTGATCTGCTGCACCTCAACGGCCATGATCTACGCGACATGTCGCTCGAGGACCGGCGCGAGATCCTGCAGGCAATGATCCCGGCCGGCGGTCGAATCCAGTTTAGCCAGGCGCTGCCGGGAGATGCGAAAGCCATCTTCGAACTGGTCGACAAGGCCGGCCTCGAGGGCTTGGTGTCGAAGCGCAGAGACAGCAAATACCGAAGCGGAAACTCGACGGTCTGGCTAAAGACGAAAGCTTACAGCATCGATGAATACGAACTGCTCGGCGTAGAGCGCGAGGCCGGCAAGCCAGCCTTTGCCCTGATGGCCGAGCGAGGCACCGGCCGCTATGTCGGCTCTGCGTTCATCACCTTGAACCGGGAGATGCGTGAGCGGCTTTGGAAGCGTGTTCAGGAGGTGCCAGGACAGCCGCCCAAGGGCATAAAGCGGCCGGCGACGATATGGGTCAAGCCAGGGCTGATCGGCCGTGTGAAGCATCTGCGCGGCGAGGAAGACTTGCGGCACGCGTCGTTGCAGGATTTTTGGGACGAAAGCTAGTAGCCATCACGCGGGTCAGTCTACGATGATGTGTCCCTCGACATCTCCGTCGATGCTAATCCCACTCAGGCGGCGATGCCAAAAAAGGCAATGTGCCGAATGATGGACGAATGTGCCGTGGTCGTCACGCGTCGCGAACTCAATCCTTGCGGTACGCGCCGCGAAATCTTCTTCGGCATGCAGGAGCCGAAAGCCGAAATACGGAAAGATCCTGACTGTCCTGACGGGCGAAACGATCCCGTCTGCCATCCTGAAAGCCATATGTGTCCTGACTGCCGACACGCAAACAGGTATCATGCTCCAGCGCTCGCCATCGGCGTGAGCAGATGGAGCAGCCGTTGCGATTAGTGCTGCCAGGCAAACGCGCTTCATCGCCCCGCCTTTCGCCAACTGGCCGCTTGCGGCGAGAGAATGCGGCTAATCATGGAGCGAGTCCATACATGCAAGATTGCGAACTGACCGAGCGTCCTGGCCGCGGCTGGACGCCTTGCGCATAAGTAGACACTTATGCAATTATCCGCGACTTCAGCACAGCGAGGCGCGAAATGCTGGCACGGACTCCCTTCACCGAGATCGAGATCGAGGGCGTCGGTACCTATCGGCTGCCGAACCAATGGCAGGCACATCGCCTCCGGCGCCTTCGTGGCGAAAAGCGGCACACAGCGGTTCTAGCCTCGGGCGCCGGCATGACCGTCCGGCAATTCATGAAGCTCACTGCCGCGCTCCAGGCCGAAGTGCACAAGGCCTATCTCGCGCTCATGTCGCCGGCCAATGTCGCGGCTGATCGCGAGCCGGCCGAGACTCGCGCCTTGCCGCGTGGGCATCTATCGATCGACCAGAAGCTCGCGATAGGCCGGCGCCTGCTCCAGGCCAAGGCCTCGCTGCCTCATGGTCATTTCGGCCCTTGGCTGGAGCAACAGAAGGGCCTGTCTCTGAGCATGGCGCAACAGTGCATGGCGCTGGCGCGGGCCTATAAGCAGGACAAGCAGGCGGCATAGGGCACGGACCATGGCGCGCTGATCTTGCCGTCGCGGTAGCGAAGTGCTTACTTGTTTCAAACAGAATGCGAATTTCGAATCGCGCCTCACGGATCAGCCCCTACACTGTGATCAGATCGCCAGATCTCCCGGACTTTAAGAATCCGCCGCTCCATGAAGTGGTTCTCGGCGTGCAGTTCAATGCCGTCCGTGGTTATCACCAGATTCTCAGCTATGAGATCTGGAACCTCTTTCGCGAGCGGTTTCCGGTCGTCCAAGAGCAGCCGGCATTGGTGCCGCAGTTCGAGACGTTTGGGCTACCGAGCCGTCAGCAACTCAATTTCGAGATGATCAGCGGGGCCATGCCAGCACGCTACTGGTTTATCGGGCCGGATTCGTCGGAATTGCTCCAATTCCAAGGTGACCGACTGCTACACAACTGGCGCAAGGTCGACGGCGCCGTGGAAGCCGACTATCCCCGCTTTGAGAAGATGATCGAAAAGTTCGAGGTGGAGCTGCGAGCGCTCGAGAACTATTTCCTAGCAACTTTTAAGGAGAAACTGGTCGTCAACCAGTGCGAAGTCTCCTACATAAACCATATCTTCGGTGAGGAACGGCGCCTGCCGCCGAAGCCAACCGACTGGCTCTCGTTCCTGAATTTCGGCGACCGCCTCGCCTCGGAGGAGTTCACGCTTTCGCTGCGGGATGTCGTGCGCGCGGATGATGGCAAGCCACGCGCGCGGCTCCATTGCGACGCCGCCTCGGCAGCCAACCCGCAGGGGCAGCGCCTAATCCAGCTGACGCTGACGGCGCGTGGCATTCCGCTTGGCGACACCGGTATCGGCGGGGCGCTAGCATTTCTGCACGATGGGCGCGACCGCGTCGTGCGACTGTTCGCCCAGGCGACGACCGCCAGGGCGCACAAAGTTTGGCAAAGGGTGAAGTAGATGAATGCGCTTAAGAGCATTTCGGCCTATTCCAACGTATTCGAACTGCAGCCTTCCTTGGTGGACGTAGCCTTTCGGCCCCAACTCTTCAGTATTCCACGCGTAAAGCGTCAGATGGAAGAATTGCTCCGGCTCAGTCCTGGCTGGGACGGTTACAACGGCATTCCCTCGACTTCCGACAATATCTACTTCGCAATCTCCGTCCTCGAATCGACTTGCGGCCCGACGGCGCCGGCGCCGCAAATCGTTCCTGGCGCAAGCGGCGACCTGCAGATCGAATGGCACGTCGATAACGCGGACATCGAACTTCATGTTCGGGCTCCGTACGATGTCCATGCGTGGCGACAAAGCGCCGAGCACCCGGATGGCGAGGAGCTTTTCCTCAGCACCGATTTCGATCTCGTGGCTGGCTGGATACAGGAGATATCGGAGCCGACGGATGCCGTTTCCGCAGCCGCCGCGTGATGAGTTCGGCGAAGTAACGCCCTACAACGAAGCGCAAATCCAGCCGACCGATGGCATAATTAGGCGGATACCGGCGAATTGGATCGTCGATGACAAGGGGCGTCGTCGCCTATCATCCATGGCTTTTAAACCCTCGAGCGACCGCTATCGCGGGAAGTCGGTCGATATCGAGTCGCTTATCATCGAACAGGGAGACGACCCCACCGTCTATGTAACCACGCCTCGCTGGATCGGCTCAATTCGCTACGAAGCCGGCAACCTCCACACAGTTGGCTTCAGCATCGGATGGGATCCCCTTCCCGACAATCCCTGCCACGGTGCGGTTTGGGGGACATTCACCAACGATCAAATCCGTAACGTCCTACCGAAGATGGCGTCATGGCTGGTGCCCATCAACGGTGTCGACATCTACTAAATAAGCGAAACTCGGCCCGCGCCAAGGTGCCTCATGGCCACTTCGTCCCATGGCTCGATCGACAGGAAGGGCTTTCCCGCAGTATGGCTTCGCAGTGCATGCGGCTGGCCACAGGCGGGAGCCAGGACGCGCGGGACGCTTCGGCGGTAGGACAGCGGCCAGCCGAAACGCGCGCTGGCGGGGGCTCTTTGGCTACTCCAGAACTCCCGATGGCTTCGGCCAGCGGGCTTTTTTTGTTTCTTGCTGGAACATCGGTTCGAACGCGCCGTTGCTTTTCCCAGGTTTCACTGGATAACGGATGCGTCCTATGTTGCTCTTTAGATCAATGCATGAAATTGCCGCAGCGCGCGGCGATGGCTTGCACCCCGCTTTATTGAAGATGATGACCCGGCCTAAGGCCTGGGCTGATATTGAAAGCGCGCTACAATCCGCGCCGGCAGACCGGCATATCGGCTTCCCTGACAACGATGCTCCGCCCAGGCGTTTAATGCCCGTTTCTTGCCGAGGAGCGTTGAGAGGGTGAGCACACGTGGCACCAACTTCCTTCACAAGTGGCTTTCCGGCAACGTCCCCGAGACGGTCGGCGCCGACATCATCTCAGTCGCCGATCTGACGCAAAAGCTGTTCGCCGACGCCAAGGCGCTCGGGATCAACAGCGCCGAAATCGAGGAAGACACGGGCAGCGTCTATGAGGTGATCCTCGACGCGATCGTGCATCACGATGCCGGCGTGGCGGACTGATGCCAGCCGTAAAGCGAACCTACCGTCTACAGATCATGCTCAATGCCGAGGAACTCGCCGTCCTGGACGCTTGGCGATTTAAGAAAGGAATGTCGAGCCGATCTGACGCAGTGCGGGAGTTGCTTCGGCGGGGTCTAACAGTGAAGGGGCATGAGGCTGATCGAGGAGAGCCGCTGCAAATTTGATGGTGCCGTTGGCTACACCGTTGGCGTGCTCAGGTGCCCCACCGCACGATCTCTCGCGCTCGTGACAATAATTTCGGATCAAAATCTATTTCGGGATTTTGTCCCGAAATATCATCACCCTTCGGTTTAGGCCCACGCTTTCCAGGTCGGGAAACTCCATGGCCAGCAACATCGCTTTCTGGCTGGCGGTCATCTCTCGCGTTTGGATATTGCGGCTGATGATGAAGCGCTAGGTATCGCGTTGGTCATTCCTCGGCATGCGAGGCCCAGGCGCGCTCGACCGCTTGAAGGATCTTGATCTGTGTGCTGATGCCCTGTTCGCCCGCAAATACGCCGAAGTCGGCAGGTATCTGTCGAAAAACGACAACCATTGAGTAGCCAGGCACATCAACAGCCTTTCCGTTGTCGAAGGCGTCTCCTGGCACAGTCAATTGAATGCTCCGGGTCTGGAACGTCTCGCCAGTTGTTCCTGACCAGATATGGAAGACGCCGGGCGGAGTCGTCATCGTTACATCTAGCTTGACAGAGCTGTCCGGTTCACGAGACGCGGTGCCACCGTATCTTGCGCCAGCAGTATCGTTGCCGGTGATTTGACCATTTGAGATCGATATGACTCCGGCGGCACCACCAGCAGGACCGCTCGCAACCACCGAATATACGCCGTCAATTCCCGTCACCGCGCGCCCCTCCATTTTGCATATCGCAGGAGATCACGCCAATCCGGCGCGCGCAAGCTCCGCCCCCGCAAGGGCGCGCTTGACGAAAAAGCCCGCCAACCGTGAGGCAGCGGGCTTGCGTGGCGGAAAACTTTTTCCGTGGCGTTCAGGGACGCTCTTTCGGCGTCAGGGCGTTTATCAACTGGACCTGATCAAAGTCATCCCATTCTATGAACGTCCTGCACGATGCCATGAACTCGCCCTTGCGCGCGGCTTCGGCCATGTTCGTCGGCCGATGATCGAACAGGGCTTGGCGCGTCTTGGTGACGAGCGCGCTGGCCCGCGCCACGGCCGGCGACTTCGGGTTATCGCCGGGCGTGGCATCATATGCCGCCAGAGCCCTCACATGCGCGGCGATCAAGGTGCCGAGTTGCCCAGCGATGGGGGTGGAGCTTTCAGTCTGGTCAGAAAAGCGGTGCATTATCCAGGTCTCCTTTCGGTTGCGGTTTCCTTGGGAACCGCATTGGGAAGGAGGCAAATGGCGTCGACGAATAGGTAGCAAAATCAATCAGGTAATTGACAAAATCTGGCGGAGAGGATGGGATTCGAACCCACGAGAAGCTTTTGACCTCTACTCCCTTAGCAGGGGAGCGCCTTCGACCACTCGGCCACCTCTCCGTTGCGCCGGTGGATAAAGAAAAGCGCCGGCACAATCAACAAGCCTGACCCATTATCGTTGAAAAAACCGGCTTCCGCCGAAACGGCGCTTTTGCCATGCGGCGATTCTGCGGCAATCCCTTGGCTGACGACTCACGACATCGTCGCAATTCCGGGAGGGGCAATTGCCGGAATCGGCCGGATTGCAAGGGCTCACAAGGGGCTCAATGGTTAATGGGAGCTTTCCGAGTGAGGCCAAATCGTGTCATTTGTGCAACAAGGCAGCCTGATAGCGCCTGCACAGACCTTTCGCCGATGCGATGGTTGTTGAACGCCGCCGCCTCATGGGTAATGTCGAGTTCGAAGGAGCGGCGCGGTGCGCATCTTTTTCGGTAGTGGGGATGGGGCAGGGAACGCTGTCCTTCAGCAAAGAATACCCAGACCCGTTTTTTAACTTTTGACTGGAGGTCAGAAAATGAACATCAAGAGCCTTCTTCTTGGCTCCGCTGCGGCACTGGTCGCAGTTTCCGGTGCGCGCGCCGCCGACGCCGTCGTCGTTGCCGAGCCGGAACCCGCTGAATACGTCCGCATCTGCGACGTCTACGGCGCTGGCTACTTCTACATCCCCGGCACCGAGACCTGCCTGCGCATCGGCGGCTACGTCCGCTACGACATCGGCGTCGGCGACGTCGGCTCGTTCGATGGTGCTGAGAACTTCGACGCCGAAGACGGCGACATTCAGGACACGTACTACAAGCAGGCCCGCTTTAACTTTAAGACCTGGACCGGCCAGGAAACCGAGCTCGGCACCTTGAAGACCTACACCGAGACCCGCTTCAACTTCGGCAACCGGAACCGACACGTCAGCAGAACAGTCATTCCCGATCCGGACGGCGATGGTCCGCTGGAAGAGACCATAGAATATGTCTTTAACCCTGCCGAAAACAAAGGCATTTCGCTGAACTTCGCCTGGATCCAGCTCGGTGGCCTGCGCGTCGGTAAAGACGAATCGGCCTTCGATACGTTCATCGGTTATGCCGGCAACGTCATCCAGGATACGCTGGTTCCCTACGGCGGCTTCGACACCAACGTCGTTCAGTACTATTTCGACGCCGGCAACGGCTTCTCGGCCGTGGTCTCGCTCGAACAAGGTTATGGCCCCTTCACGATCGACAGCTATGTTCCGCATGTCGTCGGCGGCTTGAAGTGGACGCAGGGCTGGGGCGCCATCACCGGCGTCATTGCTTACGACGCCAACTTCGAAGAAGTGGCCGGCAAGGTTCGCCTCGACGTCACCCCGATGGAGAACCTGTCGCTGTTCATCATGGCCGGCTACGGCACGGACGACAACTACACGGACGACAACTTTGCATTCCCCACCGCCGGCGGTCGCGGCTTCTACAAGCTGTGGTCCGGCAACTGGGCGGTCTGGGGCGGTGGCACCTACACCTTCAACGAGAAGACCTCGTTCAATACCCAGATCTCGTATGACGAAGGCGAAAACCTCGGCATCGCCGCCAACATTGCCTATGACATCGTTCCCGGCCTGACGATCACGGCCGAAGTCGACTACCTGCACGCCGGCGAGTTCGGCGAGGACGGCTTCTCCAACTGGACCAATGCGGACGACGAAGACAGCCTCGGCGGCATGCTCCGCTTCCAGCGCTCGTTCTAACAGACTTTGTCTGACTGAACTCCAACCCGGCGGGCAACCGCCGGGTTTTTTCGTATCGGCGTGGCTGTCGCGTTGCGTGATGCATGACGCCGCCAATGCCGGCCAAGGTCGTTCTGTGCTGGATCTCGGTCTGTGATTTCTGACAGGTTGGAAGCCGATCGGCTGCGCAGAATGAAAGCAGCAGCGATCCTTCGCGCCCCCTTCTGTCCTGCCCCTCTTTGCCAAAATGGTGGCATCTCCCCCACAAGGAGGAAGATCGGCAGCTTCGCTGACAGCGCCTGTTCATCAACGTTGGAGATTAGCGAAAGCCGCAATGACGGCCAATCTCCCCCCTCGTGGGGGAGATGCCAAGTTTTGGCAAAGAGGGCAGGACAGAGGGGGGCGCTGTTCCTCCAGCGTCTTGAAAGATTCTGCACCGCAGCAGCGCTTGGAAGGAACAGGATAGGGCGTTCGCTCCTGCCCTGCCAAGGCATGGTGGCCTGATCGCAGAAGATCGGCTAAGCCTATGCGCTTGCGACCCTCGCGGTCCACGCAATGCGGATCGCCATCCTCAAGTCAAATCTCTGCAAGATCGCCCAGCGACTGTATCAGCGGCTGAATTTCATTTTCATAATTCTTCCAGCGCTTGACCGACGATTTGTAAATCGGTTGACGAACCTGCCAGCGACTGGGCGTGTTGACCGAACCATCCCTGTCGAAAAAGCGCAGGCAGGCGTCATCCCAAGGCAGCCCAAGATAATCTATGAGGCGGCGTGACTGCGCTTCCTGGTCCTCAACCAGCGTTTCGTAGCGATTTTCGAAGATAAGGCCCGGAAAAACCTTGTTCCAATGCTGCATCAGGCGGTCATACTCGCGATAGTACAGGCCTAGTGTTTTCAGGTCGGTGTTATAGCTGTGTGCCTCGCTAAAGTTGAGGACAAAGCAGGAGACGCAATTGTCGATGGCGTCACGACGGCAATGAATGATGCGTGCGTTGGGGAAGAGAAGCCCGATAAGGCCGATCAGTTCGAAATTGTGCGGCGTCTTGTCCACGACGCGAAGTGCGGCAGGCGCCCGCTCCCGCAAGTAGGACAGATGCTCTTCGGCCAAGGTTCTGGACAGGTCTTCCGTGATCGACGTGATTGGCTGGTGCAAATCTCCAGCCGATGATGTCTTGAGACCGATCGCATTCGCGACCCGCCTTAGTTTGCTAAGCTCCCCTGCACCATGAACATCGGGATGGCTGGCGCAGATCTGCTCCGTGAGCGTCGTTCCCGAGCGGGGCATGCCAACCACGAACACAGGCATTTCGGAAGGATTTCCATAGCCGGCCCGGGCAGCCAAAAAGTCCGGCGTGAAGGTTTCAATCATCGAATCGATCCACTGACGATACAAGTAGATGTCGAACTTGTAGCCGGAGGCCTGTTTCGCCCTGTTGAAATGGTCGAATGCCTCATCGTAGCGCTTGAGGTCGTTCAGCACCTTGCCGGCGGCGTGATGGAGCTGCTGCGCGGCTTCCGAACCAAGCTTCGGATTACCGAGTTCACGAAGGATGGATTGGAGTTCCTCGGGCTCCTCGGTGAACTTTTGCGTCTGTACAAGATCGTTGTAGGCAGCCGGCACCCCAATACGACGTTCGATTGCTTCTTTCAGATAGACGGCGGCTTCATCCATACGCCCTAGGCCGCTGAGCGCGCCGGCCAGCCCGGCTCGCACCTTGGGATGATCGCGGTTGATTTTCAGCGCCTTCTCGTAAAGCGGCAAAGCCATGTCAGGCTTGTCAAACGCCGTGTAAGTGCGCCCCAATGCACAAAGTGCTTCGATAAGGCCGGGCTGCAGTTCCAAGGCGTACTGCATATGCCTGATTGCGGGCGAATACTCGCTGACCTTCACATAGGCCTCGCCCAGGCTGAGGTGGTAGTAGGGGTTTTTAGGTTCCTCGCCGACCGCCCGTGCGAAATATCGCAAGGCCCTCTCGTCATCGTAACCCAGGTATACGGTCCCCAGGATGTACAAGGCGAGCGGATGGTTCGGCGTGCGCGCCAGAACCCGAAGGCATAGGTCCTGAGCCTCGTCGAGCCGCTTGGCCTGGTGAAAGGCATATGCCTGTTTGAGGAGCGCGTCGTCGGCCTGCGCACGCGACTGGGCGTTTCCTTTCTGCGGGCTCGCTAACGGCTTCGCTATCGGCACTTTCGCTTTCGGCGTGGGTCCGGGCTTGATGTGCTTTGACCAAGCAGGTGGGAGTCGATTGTTCATGAACATCTCGCTAGCAAAAAGAGATATCTCGCTAGCAAAAAGAGCGGGGGGAATCCAGCATGATGGTCGCAGCCAAGGCGGGAGCTTGCGCGGCCAACTGTGCCGCGCTAGCAAGAAGGCCCTTTTCGAACGAGCCTTTGCCATGCGCCAGCGCCCTTCCCTCACGCCAATCGTCAGTGCGCTTCCCTCGACGGTGCCGTTTGTCGGCCCGGAGGCGCAGGAACGTGACCGGGGCCGCGCGTTTCGCGCCCGCATCGGCGCCAATGAGAGCAGTTTCGGGCCCTCGCCGCGCGTCGTCGCCCGCATGGCCGGCGTCGCCCGCGACATGTGGATGTATTGCGACCCCGACAATCACGATTTGAAGGTGACTGTCGCTGCGAATCTTGGCGTTAGCGCCGGAAACGTGGTGGTCGGCGAAGGCATAGACGGGTTGCTCAGCCTGGTGGCGCGCATGTATGTGGCGCCGGGCGACGCGGTGGTCACCTCGCTCGGCGCCTATCCGACCTTCAATTTCCATATTGCCGGCGCCGGCGGCCGGCTGGTCGCGGTTCCCTACGAGAACGACCGGGAAAGCCTGGACGGCCTATTGGCTGCGGTGCGCAAAGAACATGCGCCGCTGGTCTACCTGTCCAACCCGGACAATCCGATGGGAAGCTGGTGGGAGGCGGCCGAACTCATCCGCTTCATCGAAGCCCTGCCGGAGACCACCATGCTGGTGCTCGACGAGGCCTATGGCGAGTTGGGCCCGGCCTCGGCGCTGCCGCCGATCGATGTCGCCCGGCCGAACGTCATCCGCATGCGTACCTTCTCGAAGGCCTACGGGCTGGCCGGCATCCGCTGCGGCTACGCGGTGGCCGACGCCCAGGTGATCCGCGATTTCGAGAAGATCCGCAACCATTACGGCGTCAGCCGCATGGCGCAGATCGCCGGCGTCGAGGCGCTTGCCGATCAGGACTATCTTCAAAGCGTGGTGACGAGGGTCGCAGCCGGCCGCCGCCGCATCGCTGAAATAGCCGAGGCGAACGGGCTGGAGCCGCTGTCGTCGGCAACCAATTTCGTCACCATAGACTGCGGCGGCGACGGCGCCTTCGCGCTTAAAGTGCTGCAGGCGCTGCTGTCGCGGGACGTGTTCATCCGCAAGCCGATGGTGCCGGTGCTCGACCGCTGCATCCGGGTCAGCGTCGGCCTCGACCACGAGCTCGACATTTTTGCCAAGGAATTGCCCGGTGCGTTGTCGGCGGCGCGGGGGAACTGAGGATCGCAAAACATCGTTTCGGCCCTGCCGCTATTTCCCCCCGTCGCCGAGCAGGCACATGACCCGCTTCAAGGCGTCCGCAAGCTCGGCGGCTTCGTTGTCGGCCAGGCCGGCCGTCAGCCGGGTAAGATCGCGGTCCGCCGCCGCCTGCAGCGTGGCCAGTTCCGAGTTTCCCCGCGCGGTCAGCGACAGGATGCGCCGACGCCGGTCGTCCGGGTCGGCACGCAGTTCGATCAGGCCCATGGCGGCGAATTTTCTGAGGATCCGCGCGACATAGGCAGGGTCCAGCCGGAGTTCGCCGGCAATCCAGGACGCCGCCGGCCCGAGATCGAGATGGAACGCTCGCGCGAGAAACCCTGCCTCGCCGCTCGGGTTGCTAGCGACGGCGCCCGCCCGGTGACCCAGCTCGAACAGCACCCGCGCCTCGGTCAGCGTGTAGGTGCTCTGCATCAAGGTCTCGTCGAGCAGCCCGATCAAGCTGGTGTAGAACCTGTTGAAATGGCGGATTTCGGTGACCATGGCATTCCGCTCATCCGGCATGGCAGGCTCCTTCTCAGGAGATTTCTACGCTGCAGGATCATCGCCAAATCGATTGACTAAGTCAACTATTTAAAAGACGTGGTCATTTATCTTGGAATCGAATCCACGCTTGAATTAATTGAACGTTCGTTTTATTATTGCGCCATTCGAGAGGCGATCATGGCGCGCACGACCGGTTCTGACGGGGAAAAGACCGAGGCAGCGGTCCGCGAGGCGGCGGTCAGCCTGATCGCGCGTCTTGGCTACGAGGCAATGTCGATGCGCCAGCTGGCCGCCGAGGTCGGCGTGCAGGCCGCGGCGCTCTATCGCTATTTTCCGACCAAAGAAGACCTCTTGTTCACGCTGATGCGCGAGCATATGGAAGGGCTGATTGAGGCATGGAATGCGGCGCGCCCCGTCGTGGCCGATCCGGCGACGCGGCTCGCCGCCTATGTCGAAAACCACATCGCCTTCCACATCGAACGCCGCCACTCCACCCATGTCTCGAACATGGAATTGCGCAGCCTGTCGCATGATCGCCTGACGCAGATCCTGCGAATGCGCACGACTTATGAAAAGGAGCTGCGCGCCATTCTGCGCGACGGCGCAGAAGCCGGTGTCTTCGACGTCGAAGACACGGGGCTGACTGCCATGGCGCTGATCCAGATGATGACCGGCGTCATCGTCTGGTTCCGGCCGGGCGAGCGGCTATCGATCTCGGAGGTAACCGCCACATATCTTTCAATGACGATGCGCCTGGTTGGAGCAAAGGCCCGCAGCGCGACAACGACCTACAGCGCCGGGCGAGCAAACGACGCTGTAGCACTTTGATTTTGCGCATGATCCACCGCGAAAATCGAATTCGATTTCGGAGTCATGCGCCGGGAGGAACGGCATGTACACGCACACACTTAACTTCGGGCTTGACGAAGACATCGAGGCGCTGCGCGACCTGGTGCGGCGCTTCGCCCAGGACAAGATTGCGCCGATCGCCGCCGAGATCGACCGCTCGAACGAATTTCCGGCGCATCTGTGGGCCGAGCTCGGTGGGCTCGGCCTGCTCGGCATCACCGCCGATCCGGATTTCGGCGGCACCGGCATGGGCTATCTCGCTCATGTTGTCGCTATGGAGGAGATTTCCCGCGCCTCGGCATCGGTCGGCCTCTCCTACGGCGCTCATTCCAACCTCTGTGTCAACCAGATCAATCGCTGGGCAACGCCGGCGCAGAAGCAGAAATATCTGCCTGCGCTGTGCACCGGCGAAAAGGTCGGCGCGCTGGCAATGTCGGAATCCGGCGCCGGCTCCGACATCGTGTCGCTCAAACTGCGTGCCGAAAAGCGCAACGACCACTACGCGCTCAACGGCACCAAGATGTGGATCACCAACGGCCCAGACGCCGAGACGCTGGTCGTCTATGCCAAGACCGATCCGGAGCTCCATTCGCGCGGCATCACCGCCTTCATCGTCGAAAAGGATTTTGCCGGATTTTCCGTCGCGCAAAAGCTCGACAAGCTCGGCATGCGCGGCTCCAACACCGGCGAACTGGTTTTTTCAGACGTCGAGGTGCCGTTCGACAATGTGCTGCATGAGGAAGGGCGCGGCGTCGAAGTGCTGATGTCGGGCCTCGACTACGAGCGCACCGTGCTCGCCGGCGGCCCGATCGGGCTGATGGCGGCGTGCCTCGATGTGACGGTACCCTATGTGCATGAGCGCAAGCAGTTCGGCCAGCCGATCGGCGAGTTCCAGCTAGTGCAGGGCAAGCTGGCCGACATGTATACGACGATGAACGCCGCGCGCGCCTACGTCTATGCCGTCGCCGCCGCCTGCGACCGCGGCCAGACGAGCCGCAAGGACGCAGCCGCTTGCGTTCTGTTCGCTGCCGAGAAGGCGACGCAGATGGCGCTCGACGCCATCCAGCTGCTGGGCGGCAACGGCTACATCAACGACTATCCGACCGGGCGGCTTTTGCGCGACGCCAAGCTCTATGAGATCGGCGCCGGCACCAGCGAAATCCGCCGCTGGCTGATCGGGCGCGAAATCATGGCGGAGGCGATCTAGCGGTCCCTTTCTTGAATCTTTGCCATGAATAGGAAATTGTGCCACAATGACTGGAATGTGCCACATTTTGGGAACGAGGCAGACTATGGCGAACGGAACCGAAAGGGCTGGGTTTGACGAAAATCCGCAAACACAATTCGAGGCCGGAGCTCGGAAAACTCCGCTCCGGGTTCCAGCGAAACGCGAGCGCGTTAGACTTGGCGAGGGCGGACGCTTCGTTATCCCGGCTGCGATGCGCGAGGAAATGGGCGTGAAGCCTGGCGAAGACTTGATCCTTCATGTCGAGAACGGCGAGTTGCGGGTAAGGTCGTGGCTTCGGAATCTCAGGCGCGTCCAGGCGGAATTGTCGGCGTTGAAAAAGCCGGGCGAGAGTGTCGTCGACGAATTTCTGAAGGAGCGGCGGGAAGAACAGCACCGAAGCGACAAGCGTTTGGACCGGCTTCACGCCGAAGGAACGGCGAGGAAAGGAGCGAAGTGAAACTCTACGTTATGGACAGCTCGGCGGCGCTCGCGATCCTGCTCAACGAGACAGGCACCGATATCGCCTTGGGATTCGCGCCGGACGCGCAATGCAGCTCCGTCAATGCGGCTGAAGTCATCGCCAAGCTGATCGACAGGGGACGCAGCATGGAAGAGGCCGCAGACGACCTCGCCAGCCTCGGCATGCCGGTCGCTGTTTTCGACGAAATGATGGGCATCGCCGCCGGTCAGCTTCGCGAGCTGACGCGGCATCGCGGCTTGTCGCTGGGCGACCGGGCCTGCCTCGCACTGGCAATTCGCGAGAACGCCATTGCCGTCACCGCTGACCGTGACTGGAGCGACCTGGATATCGGCTGCAAGATCGAACTGATCCGGTAACACCATGGCCCCCCTCACCTCGCAGATCTCGCCCGCCTCCGACAGCTTCCGCGCCAATGCCGAGCGCATGCGGGCGCTGGTCGCCGACATTGCGGAAAAGGCGGCAACCGTCGAGCGTGGCGGCTCGGAGGAAGCGCGTGAACGGCACCAGAGCCGCGGCAAGCTTTTGCCGCGCGAGCGCCTTGCCCAATTGCTCGACACCGGCTCGCCATTCCTTGAAATCGGCCAGTTCGCTGCATGGTCGATGTACGGCGAAGACATCTCATCGGCCGGCATCATCGCCGGCATCGGCCGCGTCGAAGGCACCGAAGTCATGGTCGTCGTCAACGACGCCACGGTGAAGGGCGGCACCTATTATCCGCTGACGGTGAAGAAGCATCTGCGCGCCCAGGAAATCGCGCTGCAGAACAGATTGCCTTGCGTCTATCTGGTCGACAGCGGCGGCGCCAATCTACCCAATCAGGACGAGGTGTTTCCCGACCGCGACCATTTCGGCCGCATCTTCTACAACCAGGCCAACATGTCGGCTTCGGGCATACCACAGATCGCCTGCGTCATGGGTTCGTGCACGGCGGGCGGCGCCTATGTGCCGGCGATGTCGGACGAGACGATCATGGTGCGCAACCAGGCGACCATCTTCCTCGGCGGCCCGCCGCTGGTGAAGGCCGCCACCGGCGAGGACGTCAGCGCGGAGGAGTTGGGCGGCGCCGACGTCCACACGCGGCTTTCCGGCGTTGCCGACCATTTTGCGCTGGACGACGAGCATGCGCTGGCGATCGCGCGCCGCATCGTCAAGAACCTGAATCGAAAGAAGGAGATCGGGCTGGCACTTCGCGATCCGAGTCCGCCACTTCATGCAGCCGATGAGCTCTACGGTATCGTGCCGACCGATCTGCGCCAGCCCTATGACGTGCGTGAGGTGATCGCCCGCATCGTCGACGGCTCCGACTTCGATGAGTTCAAGCAGAATTACGGCACCACGCTGGTCACTGGCTTTGCCCATCTCAGTGGCATGCCGGTCGGCGTCATCGCCAACAACGGCGTGCTGTTCTCCGAAAGCGCGCTGAAGGGCGCGCATTTCATCGAGCTGTGTTGCCAGCGCAAGATCCCGCTCATCTTCCTGCAAAACATCACCGGCTTCATGGTGGGGCGAAAATACGAGGCCGGCGGCATCGCCAAGGACGGCGCCAAGCTGGTGATGGCCGTCGCCACGGCCCGGGTGCCGAAGGTAACCGTGATCATCGGCGGCTCGTTCGGCGCCGGCAATTACGGCATGTGCGGACGCGCCTATTCGCCACGCTTCCTATGGATGTGGCCGAATGCCCGCATTTCGGTGATGGGCGGCGAGCAGGCGGCCACCGTGCTGGCCGTCGTCAAGCGCGAGGGGATCGAGCGCAAAGGCGGGGGATGGGGCGCGGAGGAGGAGGCAAAATTCAAGAAGCCGATCCTGATGAAATACGAGCATGAAGGCCACCCGCTCTATTCCTCCGCCCGGCTCTGGGACGACGGCATCATCGATCCGGCCAAGACGCGCGAGGTGCTGGCGCTCAGCCTTTCAGCCGCGCTGAACGCCGAGATTGAGGAGACACGGTTCGGCGTGTTCAGGATGTGAGATGAGCGAAATCAATCAGAGGATTCGCGTTCATATCGGCGACATTACGAAGCTGGCGGTCGATGCCATCGTCAACGCCGCCAACACGTCACTTCTGGGCGGCGGTGGCGTCGACGGCGCCATTCACTGGGCGGCCGGCCCTGAGCTTCTGGCCGAATGCCGAACACTCAATGGCTGCAAGGTCGGCGAGGCAAAACTCACCAAGGGTTACAGGCTGCCGGCACGCTATATCATCCACACAGTCGGTCCGGTCTGGCAAGGCGGCGGCAAAGGTGAAGCCCATCTGCTCGCCTCCTGCTATCGCCGGTCGCTCGAACTCGCCGTCGCCAAGGATTGCCGGACAGTGGCATTCCCGGCGATCTCGACCGGTGTATACCGGTATCCAAAGGACCAGGCGACGCAGATCGCCGTTGGCACTGTGAGCGCCTTCGTCGGCCAGAACGCGGTTCCGGAAACTGTCATTTTCTGCTGCTTCGACCAGCAGACGGCAGAACTATACCAGCAGGCGTTGCTGCGCCTGGCGGGAGCGTGACCTGTCCCGATGAGAAATCCCATCCACACCCTTCAGACTCATTTTCAAACATCGAACTGGCCAGACGGAAAAATTGCGGCTATTGCTGATTTGCAATTTCCATGGGGATGGGGCGAAGATGAGACTGCGACTTTCTCAGAAAACTACTGTATCGATACTTGTAGGGCTTCTTATATTAGCTGCTCCAGGCAGCAGCGCTGCGGAATCACTGGCGGGCAACAAAGGCGACATCCGTTTCTACCCGACTTTGGCTGGAAACCCGAAGGATCCGTGTACCAAGACGTACAACGCCTATGTGGCGGCCAGCGGCCATTCAGCCTATGCAACGACCTTTTATTCGCGCGTCGTCGACATCTCCATCATTTGCGGCGCGCGGCTGAACGCACCGTCGCAAAAGGCGGCGGAAGATTTGGCGCTGCGGAACTGTCAGTCAGGCTTGAAAAAGTGGAAAGTCAGGCTTGCGAGCGGCGGCTGTCAGATCGCGCTTTCCAAATAGTCAGTCGCCTGGCTGACTGGCACCGCCCGCGGAAAATCCGGGAGGTTTCATGTTCGCCAAAATCCTGATCGCCAACCGCGGCGAGATCGCTTGCCGGGTGATCCGCACGGCGCGCAAGCTGGGCGTACGTAGCGTTGCCGTCTATTCCGACGCCGACGCCGGGGCTTTGCATGTCGAGATGGCCGACGAGGCGGTGCATATCGGCGCCTCGCCTGTTGGCGAAAGCTATCTGCGCGGCGACAAGATTGTCGCGGCGGCTTTGGCCACCGGCGCGGAAGCCATCCATCCGGGCTATGGTTTTCTGTCGGAAAACCCTGATTTCGTCGACCAGGTGACGGCGGCGGGGCTCGTCTTCATCGGCCCGTCGGCCGCCTCGATCCGTGCCATGGGGCTGAAGGACGCGGCCAAGCGGCTGATGGAGAAGGCCGGCGTGCCTGTCGTGCCTGGCTATCACGGCGAGGCGCAGGAGATTGTGCTGCTCGCCTCCAAGGCACGCGAGATCGGCTATCCCGTCCTGATCAAAGCGCGCGCCGGTGGCGGTGGCAAGGGCATGCGGCGCGTGGAACACCCCGACGACTTTTCCGAGGCGCTGTCGGGTGCGCGGCGCGAGGCCAAGGCCGCTTTCGGCGACGACCGCGTGCTGGTCGAGAAATATGTAGAGAAGCCGCGCCACATCGAGGTTCAGGTATTCGGCGATGTCTTCGGCAATGTCGTGCATCTCTACGAGCGCGACTGCTCGGCACAGCGCCGACATCAGAAGGTGATCGAGGAAGCCCCCGCCCCCGGCATGACGCCGGCATTGCGCAAGGCGATGACGGAGGCGGCGGTGAAGGCCGCCAAGGCGATCAATTATTCCGGCGCCGGCACGATCGAGTTTATCGTCGATGCCTCGCAAGGGCTGAAGGCCGACCGCTTCTGGTTCATGGAAATGAACACTCGCCTGCAGGTCGAGCACCCCGTCACCGAAATGGTCACCGGCATCGATCTGGTCGAGTGGCAGTTGCGGATGGCGTCCGGCGAAAAGCTGCCGAAGACGCAGAGCGAGATCACGCTCTCCGGTCACGCCTTCGAGGCGCGCATCTATGCCGAGAACGCGGCAAAGGGTTTTTTGCCGGCGACGGGCACGCTGCATCACCTGAAATTTCCGGATACCGCGCCCGAGGGCACCAGCATGCGGATCGAGACCGGCGTGCGGGCCGGTGATGCCATCTCGCCGTTCTACGATCCAATGATCGCCAAGCTGATCGTCCACGGCAAGGGCAGGCAGGCGGCGCTCGAAGCGCTGGGCATAGCCCTTTCGCAGACCGAGATCGCCGGCTCGACCGTCAACACCGCCTTTCTCGCTGCTCTTGCCGCTGACGCGGATTTTTCGGCAGGCGATGTCGATACCGGCCTGATCGGCAGGCATCAGCAAGCGCTCACCGCGGTCCCGCCGCCGAGCAGCGAGATCATCGCAGCAGCCGCGCTCGCGGCATCGGGCGCAGGGGCTCAGGCGCTGTCCGACGATCCATGGTCGTCGCTTGCCGGCTATGCGCATTTCCACACTGTTCCGCGGCGCACGCGACTGCGCTACGGCGAGGACGAGATTGTCGCGCTAGTGTCGGTACTGCCGCCGGACGGGCGCTTCCAAGTGGCACTGGACGCACCTTATAACAGCGCGCTTGATCTGCGCGCTGCCTCTCGCATTGCCCGCTGGCCGGGCCATGTCACTGTCTTTTCGGGCGCCGTCGGCTACAGCTTCGCGGTGCCGGACCCGTTGGCAAGGGCCGACGAAATCGCTGCCGGTTCTGACAGCCTGCGGGCGCCGATGCCGGGTCTGGTCAAGCTGGTGCGTGCAGCCAAGGGCGAGGCCGTCATCAAGGGCCAGCCGCTGTTGATCCTGGAAGCGATGAAGATGGAACACACGATTTCCGCCACCCATGACGGCACGATCGCCGAAATCGCAGCGGAAGGCGCGCAGGTCACCGACGGGACCGTGCTGGTGCGTTTTGCCGAGGAAGCCCACGGCTGACCGCTGTTCCCCCATTCAAAAGGTGACGTTGAAGACACGCGCCACAGACGCATGCCCAAATGAAAATGGCCGGTCTGACGCGGCCATTTCCGTTTTACCGCAAGCGACGCCAATTGTTACGGCTGGATCGGCGCGTATTTGCCGTCGTGCCACTGGTTGATGTCGTAGCTGACGTTCTTGAGGTCGCCCTTTTCATCGAAAGTGACAGAGCCGACGACGGTGCTGATCGGCTCACCGTTCTTCAACGCTTCGGCAACCTTGGCCGGGTCGTCGCTGCCGGCGCGCTTGATACCCTCGGCAAAGGCCTGGATCACGGCATAGGAGAACAGCGTAAAGCCCTCGGGCACGAAGCCGCCCGCCTTGATCTTTTCGATGGCTTCCTTGGCTTCGGGCTTCGCCCGCGGATCCGACGGGAAGACGAACATGGTGCCTTCGCCGGCCGGGCCGGCAACCTGCCAGAATTCCGGCGTGGCGATCGAGTCCGGCATGATCAGCTGGAACTTGAGGTTCTGTTCCGCCGACTGGCGCAGGATGAGGCCGGCCTCGGGGTGGTAGCCGCCGAAATAGACCACATCAGCCTTCAGTTCCTTGAGCTTGGTGACAAGCGCCGAGTAGTCCTTTTCGCCGGCGTTGATGCCCTCGTAGAGGATCTCGTTGAGGCCGTTCTGGTTCATCGTCGCCTTGACGGCATCGGCGACGCCCTGCCCATAGGCGCTCTTGTCATGCATGATGACGACGTTCTTGCCGGCATATTTCTTGGCGATCCATGGACCGATGAAGGCGCCCTGCGCATCGTCGCGCGTATAAAGGCGCATGATCGTCGGCCAGCCGGCTTTCGCCGCCGCGTCCGTCAGCTCTGGGTTCGACGAAGCCGGACTCATCATCAGCGCACCGGCTTCGGCATAGACGGCCGAGGCCGGGATGCTCGAGCCCGAGCAGGCATGGCCATCGATGAACTTGACCCCGTTGGCGACGATGCGGTTGGCGACCGAAACCGCCTGCTTCGGATCGCACTGGTCATCCTGGACGTCGAGCTTGATCTGGCGGCCTTCGACACCTCCAGCGGCGTTGATCGCGTCGGCGGCGGCTTGCGCGCCCTGCTTGAACTGGTCGCCGATGGTGGCAAGCTGTCCGGTCATCGGTCCGACCACCGAAAAGGTGATGTCTTCGGCGAAGGCAATCGGCGCGCTCATCACCAGGCCCACTATGGCCGCGCTCAAAATACCCAACTTTTTCATGGTGATACAACTCCTCCACTCTCGCGCGGCCGTCCCGGTCGCGCCTCTTCCAGAGTGGCCGGGAGAATCTCACCCTTCGCCAAGCCTGTCTAGGCGCATCGGCGGCACTCGATTGGGCCTGCAACCTGAGGCCTGAACACAAAAGCCGCGCCTGCCTTGTTCCGGCCGGTCGCGGCTTTTGTCGATCGAACAATCCCGAACGCTCCCGCGCCCGAAAACCGCTCGCCTTCCCTGTCCGTCGCGCAGCTTGGCTGTATCCGGCCTGCCGCGTTCTTGTCATTGTTGGTACGACCGTCTTGCGCGGCCTTGACCTGAAGCGTCCCTGTCGGCGATCTCAGTGCCTGATGAACTCAGGGCCAGCTTAGTGCATCGTCATCCATTCGCGGGCTTCGCGCAGCGCCCTGGCGATCTCGACTTTCGACATGGCAGCCGACAATTCCGAGCGCAGTTCCGCGGCGCGGACCGAGCCTTTGATCGCAGCGATGTTGAACCATTTGTGGGCGGCGACGACATCGGTCTCGCAATCGCGGCCGGTCGCATACATCATGCCCAATTCGAAAAGGATGTCGGCCTGGGCAGTTGCCCCCATGGCGCCGAAGCCGGCTTCAGGCATTTCAAAACGTGCCATTTCAATCCCCTGTTCTAGCCCCTGTCAGGCTCCCGAGAGCTGCCTCGTTCTGTCCCTTGGTGTCTGTTGATAACCCTTGGGGGCGGCCGCTCTTTCGATGCTTTCGAGAATGAACCGGAGGCTTGAATCCGGGGTTAAGTGGCGTGCTTAATTTGAGGAAAACAAAGCTAAAACAAGAGGTAAACGCGAGAATTCGTTAAGGATGCAAAGCCAGCAATTGCGCCGGTTTGCACTAAATTTGACGAAAATTTGCGAGGCGAAGATCAAGACTCCGCTAACCACGGGAGACAAAGACGGAGTTGCGAACGTTTCATTTCCCACCGATGAGACCGCCCAGAAAATCCTGAAGTCTTCCGCAGCGGCACCGCTTTTGTTTTGTCGGGAGGTGAATTAGCTTACGTTTGCGTAAAAGGCAGACCGGCGGGGCGGAACACCCGGCCGGATGCCCACAGGGAGGAGAAACATGGTTCGCAAAATCAGCATGGCCCTTGCGGCCACCTTGATCATGGCCGGCGCGGCTTGGGCCGATCCGATCGAAGGCAACTGGAAAACGCAAGCCGGTTCGACTGCCGCCATTGCGGGCGGCGGCGGTGCATTTTCCATCACGCTCAAATCAGGCAAATTTGCCGGCAAGCGGATCGGTTCGTTCAAGGTGTCCGGCGCCAACAAATATTCGGGCACCATAACCGACCCGGAAACCGACAAGACCTATTCGGGCAAGGCCTCGGTCTCGGGCGCTTCGCTCAAGATGAGCGGCTGCGTGCTCGGCGGGCTGATCTGCAGGAGCCAGACCTGGACTAGACTTTAACTCTGCATACTGATATCGGGTGATCTCCAGACCAAGGAGACGCTCGAACCATGCTGCAACCGCGCGACCTCAAAGGACGCCTCGCGATTTCCTACGCTCGCTGGAGTTCTGGCAAGCAAGCCAGCGGCGACAGCTTAGCCCGGCAAACCAAGAACGCTGAGGACTTCTGCATATCCTTCGGTCTCACCCTCGACAGGCAGTTGCTTGATGATGGCGTAAGCGCGTTCAAAGGCCGTAATCTCGAACAGGGGCTCGGGCGCTTCATCAATGGCGTGAAGTCTGGAACGATCCCATTCGATACAGTCCTACTGCTGGAGGCGATGGACAGGTTCAGTCGTCAAAACCCGATGGACGCCAGGGATAGCTTCGAGGGGATTCTAAAACTTGGCGTTACCGTCGTGACGCTGATCGACAATCGTGTTCACACTTGGGATGGATATCGCAACGACATCATGCAGTCGATTTCATCGCTGTTGATGATGAAGGCAGCAAACGATTACGCACTCAGGCTCTCTCACAATGTCAAAGGGGCATGGGAGCGTAAGGCTACGAAAGCGAAGGCAGCTGTGGCAAGCGGTGGGCGGATCAAGGTCGCGAAGCTGCCCTTCTGGATTGACCGCGAGACCAACGGGCTGAATGAACGCGCCAACGACGCGCGGCTGATCTTCGAGCTTGCCCAGGAGGGACATGGGCAGCAGGCCATCGCACAAATACTAAACACTCGGGGCATCCCAAGCCCCGGAGGGAACACTTGGTCTCAGGTTGTCGTCGGTGATGTCCTCCGCTCCCCAGCCGCCTATGGGTGCCTCGTCCTCAAGGGCGATGAGGTCCCCGGCTATTTTCCTGCACTGATCAGTGAGACGGAATGGCTGGCCACCCGGCAGCGAACCAAGGCCCGCCGCCACAGTAGACAGATAGGTCGCACAGCGAACCTGTTTTCTCGCATGGTATACTGCGCTCACTGCCGCTCCCCGATGGTTCTCACGTCTTCCAAGAAGGGCGGGGTGTCATGGGGATATTTCATCTGCACCGGGAAGACGTTCAAGCGCACAGGATGCACCGCACCTAATTGGCGCTATGACCAGTTCGAGCGGGAGTTGATTGACCGCATCGGCTTCTTGGCCGTTCCTATATCGCAGGACCACACGGCCCCCAATCTCTCTGAGAAACTTGAGGAGGACATAAGGGCACTTGAGTTCAAGCAGAGCAACATCCTTGCCGGAATTGCCGATGCTGAGACTGCCGATGTCCGCAAGGTTCTCCTAGGGCAGGCCGATGCACTGGCCCGCCAGATAGAGGCGAAGCGTAAGGAGATAGTGGCCATCCGCGAGAATGACGCGCGGTATCGTGAGAGCGAGGCTGCTGTTGTGGACTTTACAATGGACCAAGAGGAGGTTAGGCGGCTGACCAAGGAGGACCGGAAGGAAGCCCAAAGGCTGATCTCCAGTCTCGTGCAGCGCATCGACCTTGAGAGCGACAGCAAGACCCTCAGGCGGGCCGTGGTCACCATGCGAAGCGGCTACACCCACTCCATCGTTTTCGACGGCACCGGAGAGCCGGGTTGATTAAGTTGCCATACTGAAACTAGTGAGCAAAACATAACCGGCTGCGTAAAAGCTCTGGCCGCGAAGGCTGCTGCCTCGACGACTGCAACGCCCCCACTCTGTACCTGATACAGAGTTTACGCAGCGGTCATCAAGCTGCTGTTTTCTTTGGATGACTTGGCCGGTGGTATAATCCAATCATGATCTTGGCACCACATTAGGGACCCATTCAGATAAGAGAACCAATCGTTAGATTTGACTAATGTAGCGTTTGGGCCTCCCGTATAGAAATACATGCGAACGGCTTGGTGGTCGCGTCTACACGGCACCCTGTTTTACCCCCTCATAATGAGATACCAACGTGTCCTCACGTCTGTTCCCTGTTTTTGTTTGTCTAGGTGGTGCCTTCTGACCGCCGAGGGCAACTTACGATATCTTGCGCCTATCTGCGCCTAAAACACTATATCTATGGACAACCTATGACCTATACCGCTGATGCCGAAGTCACTGCGGCAGTCGATGCAATGCGTTCAATTCCCGCCAGACCCTCTCTAGCCGCGACTTTCCCCGTTGGTCACAACTGGCATCACAGCCGCCATGCTCCTCTGCCAGTACGCTACACCCGAACCGCTCGAAGGCTCGCCCATTGTGGGGCCATGGTGCCCGAGGGCTGCTCAACAAAAGACCTGCAACGCGCTCGGGACAACCACCGGCTCAACGTCGATGGAATCAAGGCCGTGCTTTCGACGCTTTGGTCCTTCCGACTCCTCGGGTGGCTCCCGTCGGACACCTGCTACCTGGAGTACGATCAGATCTCCGAGATCGTCGCGGCTGGCAGGCGTCGCCCCAAGGACACCCGAGACCTCATGCCCCGCTGGTTCACCCAGCGCTATTCAGACGATGAACTGAAGTCCTTTCGGGATGGTCACGAAGCATAGCCTCGCGGACTCTCAGAGCCCGGACCGAACGCGCTCGCCACTCGCCGGGCTGTCTATAACCGGCAAACTTCGCAACCGACTCAATCCACCCTCTGCGAGTCGAGAAACGCCATCGCTGCACCCTTGGTCGGAAGTGCTGGGTAGCTCCCGCTCTAATGTCAGCGTGATCGACCTGTAGCTTCCGGCCAAGCCTCCCTACCCACTCCATTCTCAGACCGTGGATGGAACTCGCCTTGATCTCGGACAGGGAAAACTACGTCCCGTCCGACCATTCGACTCCATCCGCCCTCCCCGTGGCGATGGAGGCCTATCGCCGACCATGTGTCGGCTTGCATTCGCAAGCACCTATGACGAACAAAGAAACCAGCAATAACTATGGTGACATCATCGTCACGCTCAACGACACCACCCGCATCATCAACTGCCCCAACAACATTCAATGGATCGTCCAGACGCTTTCCGGCCGCCGCTGGCGCTCCTGCAGTTTCTGGAGGAGACGCGATGCGCTCATCAACCAACTCGATTTCGAGGCACAAGCGGACGGGGACTATGCACTGACACCCGAGAACCGGAAGGCTCTTGAAGCCCTCCCAAGGATTCACGGATGCGTCTGACCTCCTAGTGGATAGAGTCTAACGCTTGGTGCCCGAGTCTGACGGCAGCGATGATCTTGTCGGGGTCGGGGGCGGAAACCACAGGGTAGCTTGGGCCAAAATTGATTTGACAGTAGGCCATCCCAAGCGCCGAGTCTTTTTGTGCGCATGCGCGCACGTTTGGACTAAGGAGGAAAACCCCATGGAAGAGATCAATCGTCGGTCTGCATTGACGATCGGTCTAGCGACAGCCGCCGCGACGCCTCTATTTGCTTTAGCGACGCCCGCGGGAGCCGCAGAGATCGTCCCGACATATGGCCCAAATGACGGTAAGGAGCTTGCCCCCGGCGTTCGCATAGTGGAAGTAGGCACTTGGGACTCGGATATGACAGGCGTCAAAAGCATTCTAGTGCTCGATGTAGTATTCCAACCTGGGGCTGCCGACAAAGAATCCGTCATGGACAACGACATGGTCTGTTTTATCACCGCTGGTGAGTTCACCATCAAGAAGACGAACCCCGATAAGAAATTTAACGTTAAGAAAGGTGAGTACTATACCTGCGGCAAAGGCAAAACGGACCAAGCCACGAACATAAGCAAGGAAGTCGGGATCCACCGGATCTCCGTTCTGATACCTGCCTAAGCGTTTCTCCTTTGGGGGGGCGCCAACTGAGGTGGCCCTTCCCCCTCTTAACGCATGTCTGACAAGCCCATTCGTCTCGCATGCGCACTCCCGAAAGGGAATCCCAAATCGGACTCTTATGTTAGGCGGAAACCACTAGCGCGCAGACGGGAGGTGGGAAGACCAAAAATCAGGGAAGACAAACAACCAGGTTCTTGCACCTCGATGTCCTCTCAATGGGGGGACTATAGGGGGGAACTTAAGTTATACCTGAGTGTCTCAAGAATCTCAGGTTACCCTTTAGGATTTCTTCCAAGAGTTATACCAGTAGAGATACCACTCAAGATAACTCACGTTCAGCACCAGAACCCACAGGGTGAACTCATGTTCTCCTCACCGTTGGTTCTAAGATCGATCCTTCATCGTTCCCCGCTCCTCCCCCATCAAAATGTCCCGAAGGCCGTCCGATAGGCTCTCTTTCGGGCGTAGATCGTGGATGGAGTCAGATTGCGGCGTTGATCGATCCATTGCTCCACCAATCCAAACTTCAACTCCATCCGGGCTCCCTGCAAAGGTCCCCTATACTTCAACCAAAGGAGGTCGCCGTGTGCGATCTAGGCCTTACCCTCGGCATTGCTGCCGGGATCGCCAATGCTGCAGGCCAGGCTTCTGCAGCTGGCGCTTTTCAGTGACCCTTAGGAAATCCCATGGCATCCCCCGTCACCCTGGGGCGCCCTCGCGACTGGCGTGTTGGTGCCCAAGCCTTGGTTAGCGGCCAGCAATTGCGCCGCCGCCAGGTCCTCAATGAAACCAAACATTGCGACTGCCCCGGCTGCACCCGCAAACGTTCCGGCGTCTCCCGCTACTGCGGCCCCCACCGCGATGCGGCCAGTTCTCGGGGTGATCCCTTGGCTCGCCTTCCGTCACGCAACGAACTGGCCATCTTCAAGAAGGCTATCGACCTCTACATGCGAATAGACCCCAAGTTTGCCGCGCGTGTGGGGGTAGACCTCAGAGCTCTTGAGGCCCGCATGGTCCTTCCCGCATCCTTCTGCCTGAGTGTAGCTGATATCCACCCAAAGCTTCCGCAGATCGCCAAGGCCAAGGGGCTTCTAGCCAACTGGCAACACAAGGACCGCCGAACCTATACCGAAGCGGTCTTACACGCCCTGGCTCTCATTGGGTGGATGCAAGTCTACTTCCATTCTGATCAAGCCGGGGGCCTCTGGGAGAACCGCAACCGGTTTCTTGAGACCCGAGCGGGTGCCCTCATGGGAGACTTCCGCAAAACCATCGGCACCTCCACGCTGGTCAAGAAGGCCTCAGGGGCAACCCATCGTCACCTTGGCCGGGACTTCGTGCGCCACGCTCAACAGACATACGGCAAGGACTTCTGGTCCTTCGTCGTCTCCACCAACGACGGTCAGTCAATGACCCTCCTCGACTACACCCGAATGGCCCTCAAGGCCGCGAACCTCCTTTAGGAAAAAAACCCCATGTCCAACTACTTCGACCCCACCGCATCCGAGACGATGCGTATGCCCAACCCTATGGACGATAGGTCCGGCTGGGTAGGTCCCCAAAGCAATCCGAACTACGCCATCGGCTCTGCCGCTGGTCCCGCCCCAGATGGTAAGGTGTTTGTTCCCGGTCTCAACACCTATGTCGATGCTGACATTGCCGAACAGCTTGGCTTGATGGCAGCTCAGGGGAACTCTGGTGTCCCTGCCAATGGCGCGGCCCTCGACCCGCTTGCGGTGCCAACTGGCGACGATCCCCTCGAACACATCGACGTTGAAGAGATGTCCGACGAGGATCTTGAGGCCCTTCAGGATCGGCTGGAGGTCGAGACCAGCGACCGCGAACCGTCCCTTTCCGAAACCCTCGATGACATTGCCGAGTGCTTCACGCCTGAGGCCTTCGTGGACGGGGTGGAAACCATGGTTGAAACGGGGGACTTCAACGACACCATCGCCCGTCTCTCTGAGGCCACCGGCTTGGATGCGGCGACAGCCACCAACCTGCTCGAAACAACTGTGATGGAAGCGACCCCAATTGCGTCCGAACAGATTGGCTCTGAGCGCTGGAACTCGCTTGTCTATGCGGCCTCTAAGACCGACGACAGCTTTGCCCGTCGCATCGTCTCGGATGTGGTGACCGGTAGGCTGGACCCTGCCCGACTGGCAAACGCCTATTCACTGTGGTGGCAGTCTCTGCCGGATGCCGACGAGGTCTAAAAAATGCTCGGCCACATCATCACCGCTTACACCCTCACGACCCTAACCGCGACCCTGCTCGCTGTACTCCAATTCTGATTTTGCAAAGGAACCCCCACTATGGCCAAGAAACCAATGACCCGCGAGGAACTCCTCGCCCAACTCGAAGCCCTCGACAACTCCACCGAAGTCGGCAAGCACAAGGCCGAGGTCTCTCGACTGACCGAGGAAAACGCCACCCTTCTCTCCCAGCGCCAGGAACTTGAGCGCCAGCTTAAGCAGGAACGCGAGGCCTTGCAGCTGGTCCGCGAGGCCATCCGGAAGGTTGACATTCGGACACGCTCTCACGGCGCAGACCGCCCCGGCCACGCTGAGCTTACTGCTGCGGCTGAGCGCGCCAGTCGCATGGAATGGGCTGCTGTGCAGGTAGGAATCCAGAAGGGTACCCACGATCCAGAGACAGGCCTGCCCTATACCGCTGAGACCAAGCCGCAGCGTGACTTGACCGCAGGGGCACCCAAGGTGACCCAGACGGAACTCGCGTCTTTCTTTCCGTCCCTGAGTGGCCCTGAGGTCGACGTGACGGACACCGCCGACGCCTTAGCTGATACCGATCTGTCGGAACTCAAGACCGCTTTGGAAATCGCCAAGGCGGAATAACGGTCTGACACCCGTGCCCCTATGTCTGCCCTTCTTTCGTATCTCAAGCTCCGTTTGGAGACGGCGGGATGGGGTGCGCGGGGTTCTTCCGGTGCCCATGCGTCCTTTGTTACGGTCGACGCGTGGGCACCGGGACGATCTGGACCAGGTAACCTTGACCATCCCTGCTCGCTTCCTAAGAACGTGGAACGCCTCTTGGATGCAGCCGAAACGTAAGTGAAGAATACCTCTCCCGCCTCTGCCGGTTGAGCAAGTGCCTCCTAATCCGAGGCTCTTACGGCAAGCACACCGGGGAGGTTTTTCACGTTGCGATCATCCCAAATGACAATAGTAACCAATAGCGAATTAGCTGCGTTGGCCATTTCCCTACGGCTGGGTAGCGGGGTAAACTGGCGATCCAATGCCACCACCGGAGCAGCACCCTGGGCAAAGCGCCACTCAAATTCAGTCTGTTAGAGCGGATCAGCTCGCGATACGTTCTGGCGATCTCAACCCGACCAGCGACCCCGCAGAACTCAATCGAAGAGACGAAGTATTCGAGCGGATGCAGGGTATCGTCGTTCTGGTGATTAAGCTGGCATTCGTCGGCTTCGCTATCTCTGCGATCATCGCGACCGTGGTCATTAACTACCACTGAAGCCACTACGGCTGGAGGCGCCTAGCGTGGAATTAGGGATATCTACTCCCCGCAAGTTGTCTGGCGCGACCCTCGGCAGTGGTTGCCTTGCGGGTTAGTGGGCCGCACGTGATCATGTCTGGACCTGGTGTGGATATAAAGTAACGACGAACACAGTGTTTATTCGGAGTGTCTGGGAGGCAAAGTTCACGTTTGTGGCCTGTCCATGGATGAACATAGGGTCTACAGGTCATTTTACTCGTATCATAAGCAACGTTCGCCTGATTAGTGCATGCCGATGCACTGACGGCAATGGCTATAGCGTTGGCTATGCGGATCATGTGTTTCCCCCAAGACAACCGCCTTTGAACCATGATTCGTCGCCTGTACCAAGGCGGGTTTGTAAACAGGATAATCGCCTTGGAGGAGCTTTCGAGCGGGTACATGCTTTCTTTACCGGTAAGTCAAAGGCCCACTTGTCGAGTTCAGGCCATCCGTGTTCATTGGGATTCGCACTGGGCTTGAGGGAGGCAACTTTTGAACCGCATTTTGATTACCCTCGGAGCGGCAGTCTGCGTCATATCTTCGGCTGCTTCAGCCGGACAGGGATTGCAGCAAAACATTAACTTCATGGCTCGGATGCCGGACGCCAAGTTGAATTTGGCCGCTACAATGGCAGGTAACGTCATCGGTGCTATGCAAAGATGCCGGGCGCTGAGGCCAACCGAAGATGGAAAAGCCATTATAGCTGTTCCAAGCCTTTTGTGGGACGGTGTGGATAAACACCTGACACCCAATCCACCTAAGTTCAAAAGGGCCATCCGCGCCTATGAAGCCGCTTACTACAAAGCGGTGCGGCGCAGGGATGATTGCCAGACTGAGAAGGCCAAGTACCCGTGGCTCTATCGGTAGATAGCTGTCAGGGGGCATTGGTTACGGTCTGGACCAACAAACAGGCGGATCTCCTGTCCCTGTGCCCCCCTCGGCTACACCCTGATGAGAACTTCAGGGGAGCAGCCTAAGGGGTACTGGCCAACCGTCACTCCATATCTGGCACGTCGCCACCCACAAAGAGCGTTGTCGGCTCGCCGTATTCGCCGAGCGCCGGGTTAGCTTCACGCGACCACGCAATGACACCGGCATGTTTCCCCGCCAAACCCCTCGCGGTCCTTATCGCCCGATCTTCGGTCTGCTGCTCGGCTGGCCCAAAGACAGGCTGAAGGTCGCCGCTCTCGTCGCGGTCGAAGGCAGTGACCACTATCAGCTTGGGGTCTTCTGCTGCGGAAGGATGTTCTCAGACACGTTGGTTGCCTTTCCGCTGGGCGGGGAGTTGGGCAGCAGGCATGGGGAGTCGCTCCGGTTCACTGGGATAAATCGCAGTCGCACCGATCAACGGCACCATCGACTCCCGCTTTGGTGCTTTCTGTTTGGCCTTCAGGTCCGTAATTTCCTCGTCACGTCTAGCAATTCGGCTTTCCAGATTGGCGATGCGTTCGGTCAGCAAGTAGCGGCCGACTAGGAAGCCCCCACCTCCGAAGAGAACGGCAAACGTGGAAAAGACGGCCGGGTTCGCCAGCACCAGCGCCGAGTTGGCTTCTAAAAAGGTGATAAGGTCCTGCATGACTGCGGTTGTCACCCCAACATGACCGGCGTGTCGTCGTAGCTGACAGTTGCCACCCCTGGATACCGGTAGACCATGGCGAGTATCTTCGTTTCAAGCTCACAGTTGTAGGCCATGAGCGCCTTCACCGTCTCAAGTGGGCTGTCGTACCAAGCGATCAGCTTGATCGCCTCGGAATGCAGTTCGGCCTTGGCTTCGGCGTCCAGATGCAAAATGCCCATTGCTGCTCCTCCTAACGGGTCGCCCGGCGCGGTGCGGAGCGTGCGTCAAGTTGTTCCTGAAGGCGCCCATTGAGGACGATCATCTCCTTGAGCGCCTTCATCACTCGCCCTTGTGGACGGCAACGAACTTGTCGGCGACGGCTTGAAGGGCGGCCTCTTGGCGGCTGTCGAGCGTCACAATGTGGTCCATGGCAGTGCCTCCAAAACGTTCCATGGGCACAGTGAACAAAATAGGAACAAAGCTGTCAAGAGTGAATTGACCAGAAGAGGAATGGGTTCCTATTTTGCGCCATGCCTGACACTGGTGGAAGACGTAAACGCGGCAGCGAATGGAAGCTCAGCAATGCCCATGAGGTCGGGCAGCTCGTGCGCGTCCAGTGCGGGCTCTGCAACGTCAGGCGCTGGTACCAGCCGGGTGACCTGAAGGAAATCTTCGGGGATGTTGAGGCCGAAATGGTGGGGAGCAAAATGACATGCGAGCGATGCGGCAAAAACGAGTTCATGCATGTCGAGACACAAAATCCATCGGCCCGAGAACGGCAGAGCATCCGCGTGAGGCGGCTTGCAGAGATAAGAGTAGTACGCCGAGTGGTCTGGCGGGATGAAAATTGAGAGGCTGCTTTCGCCCCGTCGCGGCGTCCACGATGTGCCCGTTTAAGACCGCTTAGAGCCCAAAGGCGACCACCAAATTCTCAGCCTATAAGGTCCGCTACCATCGAAAGCGGTCCTACAAGCTCGCACCCAGTTCGAAATCGCGCGCGGCGCGCCGGACGAGATGGAAGTGGGAACTCATATGTTGTGATTTCTGCAATATAATCAGGTAGGTTCGAAGAGAAACTGAGCAGTCAAT
Source organism: Mesorhizobium delmotii (assembly GCF_900149755.1). Taxonomy (NCBI): domain Bacteria; kingdom Pseudomonadati; phylum Pseudomonadota; class Alphaproteobacteria; order Hyphomicrobiales; family Phyllobacteriaceae; genus Mesorhizobium; species Mesorhizobium delmotii. The sequence continues at coordinate 161,307 of NZ_FUIG01000041.1, forward strand.
CGACGATACGTCGCGGGCCGTCCGCGAGCAGACGCTCGGCTTGTCCGACCATGTCCTCGATCACGCGCGCGGCCGACTCCACGCTCTGGATCACGCCGGCCGCTTCTCCCATGAGCACACCAGTGTTTTCGGCGTCGCCGGCGTGGAAAGCTTCCCAATAAAGCCTGCCCTGAGCAGTCAGCGTGGGCTCTTCAGCCAACTGATCTTCGCGGCCGTGCCAGGCGGCGACAAATCGATTGTTCAGCACGCGCGCGACGAATTCGCCTGTCGGCCAATGATAGTTGCGGGCGATATCCACGGTCGTGGTCTTGATCGTCCGATCGCCATCGGCGGCGACGACTGCCTCACGGAATCCGTGCGGCGCGCCAGATTCCGCAGTTGCAATGAACCGCGTGCCGATCAGCACGCCGTCGGCACCGAGCATCAGCGCCGCGGCAAGCGAGATTTGGATCCTTCTTCCCCGAACGCCTATGATCGCAGGAATTTCGGCCGCACTAAGAGAGCACGAAATCGCTGTTGATGAAGCCCCAGCGAGCGGGCGGGTCAGATGATAAAAAAGTCCAGATTGGTGAGAGCCAGTCCGGAATCGAGCGTCGCAAACTTGACCTGCGCTGCGGCGCCTGTGCCGTCCGAATCGTAGGAAAGATCGCCGGTCGCGATGTCGTAGGTGATGCGATCCGAAGCATCAGTGGCAGTGGCGCCAATTTGAAATGCGGTCGCGGCCAAGGTGCCAGTGCCTCCTAATGCCGTAAAGATGCTGTCGTCAAGATGCATCAGGTCGGCGACCGGATCAAAATCGCGGATGTCATCCACGTTTGTCGCCGCGTTCAAAATCGAACTGAAAACGAACGTGTCGTTGCCCCCGCCGCCAATCAGGACGTCATTCCCCTTGCCTCCGTCGAGCGTGTCATCGCCCGTGCCGCCATCGAGCGTGTCGTTGCCGTTACCGCCGTGGAGCGTATCGTTGCCCGATCCGCCATTGAGCGTGTCGTTGCCATTGCCGCCATCGAGGGTATCGTTGCCCGCACCGCCATTGAGCGTGTCGTGCCCATTGCCACCGAAAATTTGGTCGTGGCCGCCAGCGCCATCGATGGAATCGTTGCCATTCCGGCCCGATAGCGTGTCCGGACCTGCTGTGCCGGTATGTGTGTCATCCCCATTCGTGCCGACCCAGACTTCTCCGGCAATCGGCGGCGTCGTGTTCAGGAAAATCGATACGTCGTTATCGTCACCATTCGTAACGGCTACGTCTGCCATTCCGTCCCCGTTCAGGTCCCGGATCTCTACGGAGGTAGGCACGTTCCCAGTGGGGAATTTGATCTGAGGCTGAAATGTGCCGTCGCCGTTTCCGATCAGCACCGACATCGTATTCTCGGCGATATTGGCGGTTGCGAGATCCAAAACGCCGTCGTCGTCGAGGTCTCCGATATCAACAAAGAAAGGACCGATTCCCGCCGCGTATGAAGTCTGCGCCTGGAATGTGCCGTCGCCGTTGCCGAGCAGCACTGACACCGTAGCGGAAGCACCATTCGTCACGGCAAAATCCAGCTCATCGTCTCCGTTCAGGTCCGCGACAGCAACCCAAGTCGGAGCAGTCCCGGTCGTATATTGGGTCTGGGCCTGAAAGGTACCGTCGCCGTTGCCGAGCAGCACCGATACGCTGTCAGAAAGATTATTTGCCACCACGAGATCCAAATTGCCGTCCCCGCTCAGGTCCGCTGTTTGGATAGAAACAGGCTGGATTCCGGTTGCGTAGGTAGTCGGTGGCTGAAACGTACCGTCGCCGTTGCCCAGCAGCACGCCAGTCGTGTGCTCGCCGAAGTTTGCAGTCGCGAGGTCCAGTTTGCCGTCTCCATTCACATCCCCGACCGCAACCGAAGTCGGCCGAAACCCCGCCGCCCAGGTGGTCCTGGCTTGGAACGTGCCGTCGCCATTACCGAGCGAGACTGAGACAGTGCTGGAGTTACTGTTGGCGTTTACGAGGTCTAGATCCCCGTCCCCGTTCAAGTCGCCGACGACAACTTGATGAGACTCGCCGGTCACGACTGTCGTCTGAGGCTGGAATGTGCCGTCGCCGTTGCCGAGCAGAATCGAATTCGTGCTGAATGAATTGCCGTTCGCGACGGCGAGGTCGTCGCTGCCATCGCCGTTCAAATCCGCAATCGCAACCGAGATCGGCCCGGCTCCGGTCGCGTAGTCCGTTCTCGAAAAGCTTACCATGTCACCTCTCCTTTGCCATGCCGATGCCCTTGATCCAGGCTTCCTGGATGACGGCGACGAGCGCCCGCTCGGCGGTCTTGCGCCGCTCGAGGAAGCCGGAGAAGTGCATAGGTCGCGTCATCGATCAGTCCTCCTTACCCCGTCGATGGTATAGCTTGAAGCAAACTGAAGAATTCGATGGCGCGTGCCATTTCGAGGGGGCGCAGACGCAAAGAGAAACGCCGCCAGTATCAAGCGGAACTTTCGATGAGAGTCGATGAGACTTGGCTCGCATTTCAGCATCGATAGGAGGCATCATGCTTTACGGTGCAACGACCACTTCTTCAACTGCTGCGCCAAAGACTTCCTCGGCTAAAGACTTCCTCGAAGGAGGAAAACTGTCGGTGGAGTCCGCGACGGTCGTCAACTCCTTGACGCTAGAACCAAGTCGCGTGCGTTGGCAAGCCAATCAAAAGTAGTATCACAACGGAACTACGCCGTGCTCCTCCCCGACAGGCTCGACTTTGATTTCGAGGTAGGCACAATGCCCCAACGCGAAGGAGAAAGTCGATATTGCTCTTCCGAGCTGTGGGACTCTGCCCCATTCGGCTGCGCCAAGGCCTCCAATATGTACTAAAGCCGAACGTCTCTTTGCGGATCGGACACACGACTTTGTCCGTCGCAGCCGCAGAGGACTTGATAATCCGCAAAGCGGCTGTTCCGTGCGTACGCGTTGGATTTCCGATTTCCACCCCATTGCAGACGGTTCACTAAAGCCGTCTCCCTGGTCCCATCTTGGTTAGAATAAGGACCCCTGTGCGGGGGCTGCCGGAAACTTGATCTGCGTGGCGGGTTTCTCGACGATGACAAGGGCGTCGTCCGGTGCCGTGCGCTGTAGCCGCTCGAGTGGACCGTCAAGATTCTCGGTGGAGGTCGATACGCGCTCGCTGTAGCTCCCACACCACACGATTGCCGACTGCGCTAATCCCATACGCTAGAAACCCGAAAAGCCCCGCGTGCCAAAAAGATCTGAAAGCCATGAAGCCAAGGAATGCACCCACGGCGGCCGCTGCCAGCGTTTCGCGTAGGTCTTCTCGGTCCTGTCGCGTCATTTCATTCACCCGCACCGTTTGCCGAATTGCAAGACCAGGCTGTTTTCCAGCCGTCGTTTGCGCTTGCAGCAGTGAAGTTTTGCCCAGCCGACATGCAAGCGTCTCTGCTTAAATACTCGGTAGTGGTGATCGCGGCACCTGTTGGCGTCGAAATGGCGACTATCAGAATCCAGATCATGCGATCACCTAGTGGGAGGAGTAATGCGCGTAGACAGCTGCCAAATACGACAGTGCTATCATCATGTAGGCGATTTCGATTTGCGTCACCGGGTTGATTCCTCTTGCTTCGATGACTCAAACAATAGTGATTATGATTCTACTGGCGACTCCTGATTCACATACTTTTCCGTGATCACCCATCCACCTAGTGGGGAATAAGCATCTTGGCCTCCTTAGCGGCAGCCTCGAAGGCACTTCGGATTTCCTTGGGGTCGACCTCCTCACCCTCCAGGCTGCAAGGCAGAGGGCCGACGCACGGTGCCACTTGGGTCCCCTCTTGGGCCACTTAAGTAGCTGCTCGGATGCCCCTCGGACATTGTTGCAGGCATAGCTGACACCGACCAGCTCGGTCTTCACGAACACCGGAGGGGAAAACCAGAAGGTTGCCATCAGACTATTTGCCCTCGTGTGAGCTTGAGGCGCATGTCGATGCTCTCCAGGAGCGCCTGAAGATCGACCGCGTACTCCTTCGGCAGGCCGACCGCAGGGTGCCCGTCGTTGTCCGCAGGTTTCCTGGTGTGCTTGTCCCAGACTGACCAGGTGCCCTCGGGTTCCTTGACGAGATCGTAGCGCATAGGGGGTCGGACCTTTTTGGGAAAAATTAGTTTCCTCTTATACGTATACCCGAGACCCTGAGTTCCCCCCCCCCGTGCCCCCTCAGAACTGTCTGGAAATCATCCGATGCCTGCGACCTGGGCACGAATCTCAGGCACCGTTCGCAATGTGGCTTCAGCCCTCTGCGCAACCCAGCCCCACGGGCGGCGAGCAAAGCCTATACGCATGGCCCTGCGGAGGTCCCCAGAACCCTCTTATCGCACCTCAAATTGCCTCCCCATTCGTGCTGTCGAGCTATGCACTCATCACATTCCGTAAAATAAAAGCCAGATCTGGCACAAGCTCTGATCGTTTCCGCTGCCACAAATTGAAAACGGGGCCGCGAAGGCCCCTTTTTTGTTTGCGCCGTCTGTTTGGGACAACGGATCAATCGTGCGGGCCGCGCCTTCAGCGCCCTAATAACAATTTTACCCGCCCTTGTCGGCAGCAAGATTGGGTGTCGGTAGCAAGACTGCGGCGGCGCTCGTGGCCGGCGACGGCGCAGTGGCGGCGGGCACTCGACCCTCTGTCGATAAATTTGAACCGCAGATGAACGCCGGCATCAGAACCGGTTCAGTTGCATCAGGGCATTCTCATGCGTGTTGAAGGAGACACCACGCAATGTTCGCCCGCCGCTTCACCATCGTCTGCCTGCTGATGAGCCTGTTCGGCATGTCGTTCGCCATCCTCGTTGCCGAGGCCGGCCGCCCAGCCCGCTCCTGGGACCAGGCCAATTCCTGCCGGTTCGGTTGCCCGAGCCACCTTCGCCATTGACGCCGACAGAAACCCTTAGAGAGAAGCAACACACCATGAACCGCATCGTCGCCAACGCCCTCAAGACCCTTCGGCTTGTGCCGCGGGCGACGCTCATCCTGATGGTTCTTGCAGCGCCGGTTCTGGCCGTGCCCTCGATGCGCGCCGATGCCGGCTCGACGATCGAAGCGCCGGCGTTGAAGAAGACCGGCGTCGGCTTTGTGCTGTTGGTCAGCCTGCGGCGCGGCTAGGCGCAATCGGCCTTCATCGAGACTATCCAAAAACAAAAAACGACCCTTTGGCCCCTCCCAACCGCATGGCCAAGCCTCTATATTGGGTCATGGAAAAGCGAATCTATCCCCAAGCCATAGACGCAGTCGTGATGCCGGAGCCGTTTGGTCGGCAAAGCTTCAATGATGCAGGAAAGGCCGTCGCGGCCTTGCAGGTCCTCTACGATCGCAACACCAAATTCCTGCGCGATTCATTTACGGCGCTCGCCGCAGGCGGCGACAACAACAAGCGCTACCGGGCCTTCTATCCCGAGGTCGGCGTCACCACGACTTCATTCACCCAGATCGACTCGCGGCAGGCTTACGGCCACATGCCGACACCTGGGCATTTCTCGACCACCATAACCCAGCCTGCCCTTTTCGAACGCTATCTTACCGAACAGCTTGGCCTGATCATGCGCAATCACGGCGTTCCGGTCACGGTTTCGGAATCAACGACGCCCATCCCGTTGCATTTCGCCTTCCTGGAAGGCTCCCATGTCGACGGCGCGGCAGCCGAGCGCATCAGGCGGCCGATTCGTGACCTGTTCGACGTGCCGGACCTCGACGGCACCGACGACCAGATCGCCAACGGCACGTTCGAAGTGGCGTTAGGCGAAGCCAGGCCGCTGGCGGCGTTCACGGCGCAACGCATCGACTACTCGCTGCACCGGATGTCGCACTACACGGCGACCAGTCCGCAGCATTTCCAGAATTTCGTGCTGTTCACCAACTACCAGTTCTACATCGACGAATTCGTCGCCCGTGCGCACAAGCTGATGGCGAATGGCGGCGGCGGATATGTCGAATTCGTCGAGCCGGGAAACGTCGTCACCAAGGCTGGACAAAGCGCGCCTGGCGATGGCGTGGCGCCGCCGCGCCTGCCGCAGATGCCGGCCTATCATCTGAAGAAGCCGAACCATGGCGGCATCACCATGGTCAACATCGGCGTCGGACCCTCCAACGCCAAGACGATCACCGACCACATCGCGGTGCTCAGGCCGCATGCCTGGGTGATGCTCGGCCATTGCGCCGGGCTGCGTAACACCCAGGCGCTGGGCGACTATGTGCTGGCGCATGCCTATGTGCGGGAAGACCATGTTCTGGACGACGATCTTCCGGTCTGGGTGCCGATCCCGCCGCTGGCCGAAATCCAGGTTGCGCTGCAGGAGGCGGTCGCCGAAGTCACCGGCCTTTCCGGCTACGACCTCAAGCGCATCATGCGCACCGGCACCGTCGCCACCATCGACAACCGCAACTGGGAGTTGCGCGACCAGCGGGGGCCGGTGCAGCGGCTGTCGCAGTCACGGGCGATCGCGCTCGACATGGAATCGGCGACGATCGCAGCCAATGGCTTCCGTTTCCGCGTGCCCTATGGCACCCTGCTTTGCGTCTCGGACAAGCCCCTGCATGGCGAATTGAAGCTGCCCGGCATGGCGACCGAGTTCTACAAGCGACAAGTGGCACAGCACTTGACCATCGGCATCAGGGCGATGGAAAAGCTGGCCGAGATGCCGATGGAACGGTTGCATTCGCGCAAGCTCAGAAGCTTTTCGGAGACGGCGTTCCAGTAGCACCGATCGGCTTGCATCGACCGGACCTTGGTAACCGCGGCAGGGCATTTCGTAATCTTGATTTGGCTGCATTTCTGCCGATAAACAAAGTAGATGGCACGCGTTCGAAACATGATGGCGTCGGCAGCATTCGTAGCAATGCTCGTCTTCTCGGTCGCGCTGGTGGCCGGGTTTTTCGGAACGCTGCATCCGGCCTTCGATTCCTTCGCTCATTTCCGCGCTCATCTTGCTGTGCTGATGGCGCTTTGCGCGCTGCCGCCGCTCGCGACCTCGTTTCGCCTGGAGGCGGCCACAGCACTGCTCTTTGCGGTGGCTGCCTTTGCCACCACCTCGAACGCCCTGTCGGTGCCCCGCCTGTGGCCGGTCCAGGCAGCCGACGAAGCCGAGGCCGGCGATCAGGCGGTCCCCGGTGACCAGGCGGTCTACCGCCTGCTGCAGATGAATCTGCGGTTCAACAATCCAACGCCTGAAAAAGTCCTGTCGCTGATCGGCCGGACCCAGCCTGATGTGATCACCCTCGATGAGGTATCCGACATGTGGAAGGCGAAGCTCGGCCTTCTCGCCAGTGCCTATCCTTACCGGATCCTCTGCCCCTACCCCAATGGCGTTTTCGGCGTTGCGCTGCTGTCCAGACGGCCGTTTGCCGCCGGCACGCAACCGCGCTGCGATGGCCGCGGTGCGATGGCCATCGCGACGGTCGATTTCGGCGGAACCGACGTCGACGTCGCCGCCATGCACCTCACCTGGCCATGGCCGCGCAACCAGTCACTGCAGATCGGCGGATTGTCGGGGGAACTCGCCTCGCTTGGCGAGACATCGATCATGGCATGCGACTGCAATGCAGTGGCGTGGAGCGCCGCCGTCCGGCGCGTCGCAGGTCTTGGCAAGCTGACCGTGGCGCCTTCGCCGGGACCGACCTGGCTCTATATCGAGCTGCCGGAATTCCTGCGCTTCGCCGGACTGCCGATCGACTTGGTTTTCAGCAAGGGCGCGGTTCTCATCCACTCGGTGTCGAGGCTGGAAGGCACAGGCTCCGACCATCTTCCGCTGATGGTGGAATTCTCGCTCAGGCCGGAACAGAAAAAGCCAGTCGACGAACATGAAACCGCGACAGCATCCGTGACACAGAACGGCAAGACGCGAAGCTGAGCGCCTACTGCTTGCGCAACAGGGCACCGATGAGGCGTTCGACATGGCCGCCGGCGCGATGCTCGCGCGCGTCGAAAGCGTTCTGTTTCGCCTCGTATTCGGCATAGACAGCCTTGATCCGGCGCCTCGCCTCGCGATGCGTCTTGCTGCAAACCCAGTTGTCGGCGAGTTCCAGTCCGGTGATCGATTTCTCGGTCGCCCGCATCATTGTCCTGGCGATGCGGCCGTGGTTATGCTCGTGGGCACGAACGCCCGCGAAAAACCGCTTCCAGCGCTTCTGAAGCGCCGGCGTCGCGGCTGAGATCATGCGCGGTAAGGTGTAGGTGAGATCGAGTGTCCCATTGGCCTGCCGCAGACGGCAGACACCACCCTCCCTGGTGATCTCAAGGTCCCAATTTACCGTATAGGCGGCCAGCGCGATGGCGTGTGTCATGAAGCCGTGCCGCTTCGGACCTTTCCGGTCCATGGCCTCGATCAGGGCGGCGCCCGTGGTTCCTGATATGTCGTAGGTTCGGGTCTTGACCAGCACCTTCGTGTCAGCCGATGCCGACGGTGCGAAGCCGCACAAGCCACCAATAGCCACAAGGCACGTCAAAACCGCCAGGCGCATGGTCATTTCTCCGGGTCAGGAGGGAAGGGAACCACAAGCGCCGCGCCGCTTCAACTTCTTTTAGACGCCGCAAATATAACGGGCTTTCCCCGGCTTTCATTTGGTCGACGGTTCCGGTGGACTTCACACGCTGACGTTGTGCTCCATTGATCCACGCATGACAGCGACGCATTCGATCGCACATTGAACTGGCCGGAACGTCTCTCGATCCAGAAGCGGACTTCCTGCGCTTCCGGGGTTCTCGTACCCGAACATACGCTCTCGGAAACCGCCATGTCGGCGCGGCCTGGCTTGAATCTCAACACACCCCGAGTTCCCGATGGTCCGCTGGCTGGCGCAAACGCGGCGTCTCTTAAGCGCCTGCGGCACGGAAAGGGGGCGACGCGTCATGCGTTCGGCAGGGCGGCGTGCTGCGCCAATCGCGATCCTTGCGGATTTCCTCAACGCGGCGGACCCGTCGATCCGCGGACCGCCAGTTCAACCGACATGATGATCTGCCTCGGCTGGCCGTTTTCAAACACCATCTGGGCAGCAAGGCGACCCTTCCCGACGATGTCATGCGTGACAGTGGTGAGTGGGGGCGTGGTGCGTGCCGATTCCGCGGTGCCATCGAAGCCCACAACCGACACGTGCTCGGGTATGTTTATGCCGCGACGAACCGCTTCGTCGAGCACGGTGATTGCCTGCCAGTCCGACATGGTCAGGATTGCCGTTGCTTCTGGAAATCGATCGAACACGACAGCTCCGGCCGAAGGCTCCCCAGGGGTGGTTTCGATGATCGGAAAATCATCGATCGACAGATTGACCTCCGCCAAGCCTTGGGCGAAGCCATCAAGCCTTTCATAGTCGAGCTGAAAGCCCGCGGTAATCTTGCCCTTGCCCGGCATGTGGACAATCGGTGGTCCGGATGTGCGCCGGATGGAGAGGATCACAAAATGCCGGTGCCCGAGAGCAGCCAAGTGCCCGACAGCCATCAGCGCTCCGCTCCTGCCGTCGATCCGGATCGAATTGATATCCGGGCCGGCATCGCTTTCGAGGATGACGAATGGCAAGCGCCGGCGCTGCGCCGAGGTGATCAGGTCGATGTCTACGCTATGGCCCAAAATGAAGCCGTCAACCAACGCCTCCCGGATGGTGGAGGTGCGCGTTTCTTCCGTACCGTTGACTAGGCTCAGCGTCGCCCCGGCCTCGTCGCACGCAAGCGAAACGCCAAGCACAAGTTCTCGTCCATATGGGCTTCTGATCACGTCGGCAATGGCATAGGCGCCCGGCGGCATAAATCCGATGGCGTTGAATTTGCCATTACGCAGTACCCGCCCCCTAGGGTCGGGACCATCATAACCAAGCTGGCGCGCCGCAGCTTCGACGCGCTCGCGCACGTCGGACCGAACCAGGTCCGGGTGATTGAAGACATTGGAGACAGTGCCGCGGGAGACCCCGGCAACTCTCCCGACATCCGCGAGGGTCGGCGTTTTGGAATGGTTCACCCCTTCAATTAAACACTTTTTTGGAGCGCTCCAAGTTTATTCTTGACTCGTCATCATAATAGGCAGACCCTGCATTGGAGCGCTCCAATTAGCAGAAATAGCAGATTTGTAAGCATTCTGTGCCAGCGAAGGCTCGTGTGCCCAACTCTGGGCGTGTGAGCGCTAGATCATCACATCAAAGGAGGAATAGGATGGCTGCTACCAGTGGTGGGGCGACATCGCTCGTCGGGAAGACTTTCGACTGTGCATTCGGCCCGTTCGTGCCGCGGCTGACGGTTCTGTCGCCGACAGAATTGCATGTACGGGCGACGCTCGGCGCTACTCAGATCGACGAGGTCGTGAAGAGCGATCTGACAGGCGTCCGCCCTGATCTGTTCATCATGAGCTGGACGGAGCAGAGCGGTAACTTCGTCGTGCAGGTTCAGGATCACGAGAACAAAGTCGTTCATAATTATGCGCGGCTGGCCGACGGGCAATTGTTCTGTGCGCAGGGGATCATTCAGCCGGTACCGGCGGCCTGACAGGGTATCACACCGCGCCGCGCGAACTACGCGAACTGTTGTGCGGCCACTTGACGAATACAGGAGTACATTTCCCTCAATATAGACCCGTTCACCTTCAGGAGTGTCGTTATGAACACCCTTTCCGAACCAATCTTCGATGTCGCCCAGCTCGCGCATGTCGAATTGCTGACGCCCGATCTCGATGGGACATTACGCTTCTTCATGGACCTCATGGGTATGCAAGAGACCGAGCGGCGCGGCAAGTCGGTCTATCTGCGCGGCTATGAGGAGCAGTACCACCACTCGCTGAAGGTGACCGAGGCACAGCACGCCGGACTGGGGCACGTTGCTTGGCGAACGCGCAGCCCGCAGGCGCTGGAGCGCCGAGTCGCAGCGGTAGAGGCGATCGGCCTCGGGCGAGGGTGGATCGACGGTGACGCCGGCCATGGACGCGCCTTCAGATTCGCAACGCCCGAGGGGCACCCGATGGAGCTGCTGTGGGACGTCGACTATGTCAGCATACCGCCCGGGCAGGCTACGAAATTGCTTAATCGCCCGCAGAGACGCCCGCTCAACGGCATTCCGGTTCGCCGCATCGACCACCTGAACCTGATGGCCGCCAACACCGGCGCCTGCCGCGATTTCATGGTTGACGTGCTAGGCTTTCGCGAGCGCGAGCGGGTCGTTGGTGACAACGGGTCGGCGATCGCGAGCTGGCTCAGCGTGACCAACCTTTCGCACGATATTGCAATCGTCCCGGAGCCGACGGAGATGCGTGGACGCTTCCACCACGTCTGTTTCCACTACATTTCGGTGCAGCATCTCTTCGATCTGGCGGAGCTGGCAAGGGAAGCCGGCATTTCGATAGAGCACGGGCCGGGCCGGCACGGCATCGGCGGGGCGACGTTCCTGTACATGCTGGAACCAGGGGGCAATCGCATCGAGGTGATGGGCGATCCCGGCTACATGATCTTCGATCCGGCCTGGAAAACCGTGGTGTGGGAGGCGTCCAAGATCGCCGATGCCGTGGTCTGGAGCGGCTCTCCGGTTCCGGATTCCTTCTGGGTCTATGGAACGCCGGTGCCGCGGCCGGTGGAGGGTACGACCATCGCCGCCGTGGCGTAGATTCGGTATTTGCGCGAAGACCAGAACGGCAATTTTCTAGCATTCAATACGCTCGCCGGATCTGCTCGGCACAGCACCGCGCGATCCCACGTCGAGTGCAAGATGTGCCAGCAGTCTTGCCACTCGTTCTGTCAATTAGGAATAGCTAATATCTGACGCTACATGTTCTGGTAAACTGGGCCTTCGCCACCTTGTGGTGGCACCCAGGTTATGTTTCGGTTCGGGTCCTTGATGTCGCAAGTCTTGCAGTGGACGCAGTTCTGCGCGTTGATGACGAAGCGCACGTCTTTCGCCTCGGGATCGGCGGCGGCGTTGCCATCCTTGTCGACCCATTCGTAGACACTGGCCGGGCAGTAGCGTGTCGAAGGCCCGGCATAGACATCGTGCTCGGAACGCTGCTGCAGATCCATATCCGCGACCAGCAGGTGGACAGGCTCGTTTTCCTCGTGGTTGGTGTTGGAGAGAAACACCGAGGACAGGCGGTCGAAGGTGAGCACGCCGTCCGGCTTCGGATAGGCGATCTTCTTATGCTTGGCGGCCGGCTCCAGCGTCGCATAGTCGGGCTTGCCGTGCTTCAGCGTGCCGAAAGGCGAGAAGCCGAACAGCGTGTTCAGCCACATGTCGAGGCCGCCAATGCCGACGCCGATGGCGGTGCCGAAGCGCGACCACAATGGCTTGACGTTGCGCACCTTCTTCAAATCCTTGCCGATGTCGGTTGCCCGCCATGCCGCCTCGTAAGAAGCCAGTTCGTCATTGGCGCGGCCGGCGCCGATCGCCTCGGCGACATGCTCGGCCGCCAGCATTCCGGAGAGCACGGCATTGTGCGAGCCCTTGATGCGCGGCACGTTGACGAAGCCGGCAGCACACCCAATCAGCGCGCCCCCAGGGAAGGACAGTTTCGGCACCGACTGCCAGCCGCCCTCGGTGATGGCACGGGCGCCATAACCGAGCCGCTTGCCGCCCTCGAATGTGCCTTTGATCGCCGGGTGGGTCTTGAAGCGCTGGAATTCGTCGAATGGCGACAGATAGGGGTTCTTGTAGTTGAGGTGGACGACGAAGCCGACCGCCACCTGGTTGTCCTCCAGGTGGTAGAGGAAGGAGCCGCCGCCGGTCTTCATGTCGAGCGGCCAGCCGAAGGAATGCTGGACAAGGCCTGGCCGGTGGTTCTCCGGCTTGACCTGCCAGAGTTCCTTGAGGCCGATGCCGTATTTGCCGGGCTCACGGCCGTCGGAAAGATGGTATTTGGCGATCAACTGCTTGGCCAGCGAGCCGCGTGCGCCCTCGCCGATCAGCACATATTTGCCCATCAGTGCCATGCCCGGTGCGAAGCCAGGGCCATGCGTGCCGTCCTTCTCGACGCCCATATCGCCGGTGACAACGCCGGTGACCGCGCCCTCGTGACTGTAAATGAGGTCCACGGCGGCAAAGCCCGGATAGATCTCGACGCCCAGCGCCTCGGCCTTGGTCGCCAGCCAGCGGCAGACATTGCCGAGCGAAACGATGTAGTTGCCGTGGTTGTTCATCAGCGGCGGCATCAGGATGTTGGGCAGACGGAACGAACCGGCGGGGCCGAGGACCAGGAAATGGTCTGCCGTGACCGGCGTCTTGAAGGGATGTCCTTCTTCGTCACGCCAGCCCGGCAGCAGCCGGTCGATGCCGATCGGATCGACGACGGCGCCGGACAGGATATGGGCGCCGACTTCGCCGCCCTTTTCAAGGACGACGACGGAAAGCTCGGGATTGACCTGCTTGAGACGGATCGCGGCGGCGAGGCCGGCCGGACCGGCGCCGACGATGACCACGTCGAATTCCATGCTTTCGCGTTCGATCTCGCTCATCAACATCTCACTGGCTACCGCATTTGCGCATCTTGCTGGCTTATCCGCTGCATAGCGCATCAATTCGCGACGTGAAACCGGCGCTGACGTGACAATGCCGATTTCGTCAAAAAGTCGCGCATCGTATACAAAATCGCGGTTTGCGGCCACCGGAACATCGATCCGGGCCAAGCCATTCCAAAGAGAGCCGGCGCCCTGACGTTTTTAATTGTTCGACGGCTTGCTTATCGGCCATACTTCGCACCATGCGCATTCCTGGGCCATCCGGCTTTTCATCGACGCGCTTTTTTTCGTCGCCCGGACGGATTTGCCGGGCGCTCGTTTTGGCCCTTTTGCCGCTGGCGTCCGTTGGCGCCCACGCCGAGCCGCAAAGGGTCTGGGTGGCCGGAGCCTACTCCTTTTCCGACGAACTGGGCGGCTTCCGCATCACCAGCGCCTCGGGCATCGGGACAAAGGAGGACCCGCTTGTCATCACCGAAGAGCTGAATTCGGCGACACCGGTGACACTGACGATCCGCACGACAAAGCCGATCCAGCCCTTCGGCACTGCGGGCCAATTTGCCAATGGCCTCATGTATATGCGCGTCGACGTGCTCAACAACAGCGGCCAGGCCTGGGTCGAGTTCCAGTTCGAACTCCAGGAGATACTCCACCGGCCGAGCGTGTTCGGCGACGGCCTGTCGTTCGACCAGCGCAACAAAACGCCTGACAACATCTGGTCGAGCAGCTTTGTCGATTTCGATCGCGACTTCGAACCCTATGACCGACTGCTGTTCAAGAGCGGCAAGATCGACCCGTTGAAGACAGCAAAATTCGATTACCTGATCACCGACTACACACCGCGCTGGACGTTCTATTTGGTGCAGGATCCGCGTATACCGTCGAGCTAAGAATCCTTGTTTTCGTCATGTCGTTGTCCCAAAACCGCTGCGCGCTTTTGGGCTACATGCATTACTTGCAAATTGCTGCCGCGCGGCGGAATGTGAAAGTATGACTGCCGTTTCCCGAGACGACCGACCAGATATCGCCGACCTGCTGGCCTTCTACGCCAGCGCCGGCGTCGATGAAGCGCTCGAAGACGAGCCGCTGAACAGGTTTGCTGAGGCTGCGTCAAAGCCGCCTGAGCGGGCGCCGGCGACAGTTCCGCCAGTTGGTGGAAGCGCCACACTGCCACGCTCGACAAGCCTGTCACGCGCCGGAATGGGCGAAAGGCAAGCTGCGGCACCGGCGGTGCGCGCGCCGTCCGGGGCGGCGACGGTGCCCGACGAGCAGCAAGCGGCCTTGGCGCGCCAATTGGCAACGATCGCGGCGACCCTGGACGAGCTTCGCCAGCACATGGCGGCATTCGACGGCTGCAATCTCAAATTCACCGCCAAGAACCTGGTGTTCGCCGACGGCAATCCGAATGCCGCGGTGATGCTGGTCGGCGAGGCGCCCGGCCGCGACGAGGACCTCGAGGGATTGCCGTTCGTCGGCCGCTCGGGCCGGCTGCTCGACCGGATGCTGGCCGCGATCGGCCTCGACCGGACGTCGGCCTATATCGCCAATGTCATCCCCTGGCGGCCGCCGGGCAACCGCACGCCGACGCCGCACGAGACCGAGATCTGCCGGCCATTCATCGAACGGCAGATCGAGCTGGTCAATCCGAAGCTGCTGGTCAATTTGGGCGGCCCCTCGGCAAAGACCTTGCTCAACACCACCGAGGGCATCCTGCGGCTGCGCGGCAATTGGCGCGTCCATACGACCGCCTCCGGTATTGCCATTCCCGCCATGCCGACCCTTCACCCGGCCTATCTCTTGAGAACCCCCGCGCACAAGAAGCTGGCGTGGCGGGATTTCCTCGAGGTGAAAGCGAAGCTGCGGGCGCTGGGTTGAGGTGGGGCGCAGCTTCCCTTCTTCCCTTGTGGGAGAAGGTGGATTGGCGCGCGGAGCCAAGACGGTTGAGGGGTGTTGGAAGAAATGAGGCGCTGATGATTCTGTCGCCGTGCGCCAGCTTCTCGACTTGGATGAGGGTGTTTCGCCAAGCTGGAACACCCCTCATCCGACCGAGCTTCGCTCGGCCACCTTCTCCCACAAGGGGAGAAGGAAGAGCGGCATCTATAACCTCACAGGTGATGGAAATGCGATCGCTGCCGGCATAGTGTGCCGCCATGACAGCAACCCAGACTTCCGCCGGCAGCCTCATTCGCGAATGGCGCACGCGCCGGCGCATGAGCCAACTCGATCTCGCCATGGAAGCCGAAATCTCGCAACGGCATCTGAGCTTCGTGGAAAGCGGCCGCGCGGCACCCTCGCGCGATATGGTGCTGCATCTGGCCGAGCAGCTGTCGATCCCACTGAGGCAGCGCAATCAGCTCCTGCTGGCCGCAGGCTTTGCCCCCAGCTTCAGCGAGCGTTCGCTCACCGATGCTTCACTGGCGCCGGCGATGGCTGCCGTCGAGATCGTGCTCAAGGGGCACGAACCCTTCCCAGCTCTGGCTGTCGACCGGCACTGGAACCTGGTGTCGGCGAATGCGGCCATCGGCCCGTTCCTTGCCGATGTCGCCGAGCCCTCCTTGCTGAAGCCCCCGGTCAACGTGCTGCGACTCAGCCTACACCCAGGTGGCGTCGCGCCGCGTATCGTCAACCTGGCCGAATGGCGCGCGCATCTTCTTGATCGGCTGAAACACCAGAACGACGCTTCAGGCGACCCGGTTCTGGTCGAGCTGGAGCGCGAGCTTCGGACCTATCCGTCCGGCCTGAACGGAACACGGCCGGTACCGGTCGAGCCGAACGCGATCGTGCACCCGCTGCGGCTTGCCCATGGCGATGCTGTGCTTTCGTTCATCAGCACCATCACCGTGTTCGGCACGCCGCTCGACGTGACGCTGTCGGAATTGGCGATCGAGTCCTTTTTCCCCGCCGATGAGCAGACAAGGACCGTGCTGGTGCGATTGGCGAAGGAGCGGGCCGAGCCGTCCTGATCATCCTTGCGGCGGGGTCGCCTGGCGGGTGCGAGCACGTTCGAGGCCAAGCTGGCGCTCGCGCCAGATGATGAAGATGCCGGCGGCGACGACGATCGTGCCGCCGACAAGCATGTGAACCGTCGGGACGTCGCCGAAGGCGAGATAGCCGACGGCTATGCCAAGCAGCATCGACGTATATTCGAAGGGCGCCACGACCGAGGCCTCGGCATGGCGATAGGCGGCCGTCATCAGAATCTGAGCGAGCCCGCCGCAAAAGCCCGCAGCTATGAGAAGACCCGCCTGCGCCGGTGTCAGCGCCTGCCAGCCGAACGGCAGCGAAAGCAACGCCAGGACGCTCGCCGTCACCGAAAACCACAGCACGATGGTTGCCGTCGGTTCGCTCTGGACGAGATTGCGCACCAGCAGCATGGCGACGGCCGAGATCGCTGCCGCGACCAAAGCGGCGATGACGCCGAGCACCTCCTGATCGCCGAGTGCAGCGCCCGAACCAAGCAGCGTCAGTTCCGGCCACGAGATGACCAACACCCCGACCAGTCCGACCGCAACCGCGCTCCAGCGATAGACGCGGATTGCTTCGCCGAGGAAGATTGAACTGAACACCACAACCAGCAGCGGTTGTGCGTAGTTCAGCGTGATCGCCTCGGGAAGCGGCAGCCGTGTCAGCGCAAAGAAGCCGAGGCCCATGGCGCAGACGCCGACAACGCCGCGCGCAATGTGGTTGAGCGGACGTTTGGTCGAGAACGCCGTGCCAAGCTTTCCCTGGAAGGCCAGTAAGACGATGATCGGAAAGATGGCGAAGAAGGAGCGGAAGAACACGATCTGGCCAGCCGGCACCGTGCCCGCCGCCTTGATGCAGGACGACATGCCGACAAAAACCGCCACCGACACGATCTTGAGCATGATCCCTGTCAGCGTGTTGTGCCCGCCGGGATGATCTGTCGGGCTCACTTAGCAGTTGCTTCCTGGATCGCCGCCCAGATGCGCGCCGGCGTTGCCGGCATGTCGATATGCCTGATGCCGTAGGCGCGATAGAGCGCATCCGTCACCGCGTTGAGCGCGGCAGGCGTCGCTCCGATCGTGCCAGCCTCGCCGGCGCCCTTGATCCCCAGCGCATTGGTGGTCGAGGGCACGTTGCGGGTCTCGAAATGGAAGAACGGCAAATCGTCGGCGCGCGGCATGGCGTAGTCCATGAAGCTTGCCGTCAACAGCTGCCCGTCCTCGTCATAGACCGTGTTCTCGGTCAGCGCCTGGCCGATGCCCTGGACGACGCCGCCATGCACCTGGCCGGCCAGCAGGATCGGATTCACGGTGACGCCGAAATCGTCGACGATCGTATAGCGAACAATCTCCGTCGTGCCGGTGTCGGGATCGATCTCGACCTCGCAGATGTGGGTGCCGTTCGGATAGGTGCATTCGTCCTGCACGAACTCGCCAAAGCCTTTGAGATCGTCCGGGTTCTTGGCGGCCTTGGCGATGCTCGAAAAATCGATGGTGCGGTCGGTGCCGACGATGCGGGCAACGCCGTTGGATAGTTCGATGTCGCCGGCCGAGGCTTCCAGCTCATCCGCGGCGATACGCTTGATCTTGTTGGCCAGATCCTCGCCCGCGCGAGAAGCTGAGACACCGCCAAGCGGAATGGAGCGCGAGCCGCCGGTACCGCCGCCGGCCTTCAGCTCGTCGGTGTCGCCCTGGCGGACATGGATCTTGTCGATGTCTAGATGAAGTTTTTCCGAGAGGAACTGCGCATAGGCGGTCGCATGCCCCTGCCCGTTGGTCTGGGTGCCGATCTTCAGCGTCACGGTGCCGTCGCCGTTCAGTTCGACAAAGGCCGGTTCAGAGCCCGGAAAGGCGCAGGCCTCGATATAGGTCGCCATGCCGATGCCGCGGATCTTTCCAGCCGCCTTCGACTTCGCCAGCCGCTCCGGAAACGCCTGCCACTCGGCCTGTTCGATGGCGCGGTCCATATGGCCCGCAAATTCGCCGGTATCATAGAGGCGGTCGGTCTGGGTGCGATAGGGAAACTGCTCAGGCCGAATGAAATTGCGCCGGCGGATCTCTTCGACGGGAAGGCCCAGATCGTGGGCGCAGGCGTCGACGAGCTTTTCCAGCAGGAATGCCGCCTCCGGCCGCCCGGCGCCGCGATAGGCGTCGACCGGGCAGGTATTGGTGTAGAGGCCGGTCACCGAAACATCGAGCGCCTGGATGTCGTAGACGCCGGTCGACATGGTGACGCCGATATAGGGGATGAAAGGGCCGTATTGCGAGATATAGGCGCCGATATTGGCGAGCAGATCGACCTTCATGCCGAGGAAGCGGCCGTCCTTGTCCATTGCCATCTCGGCGGTCACGACATTGTCGCGGCCTTGCGCATCGGTGAGGAAATGCTCGTTGCGGTCGCCGGCCCATTTCACCGGACGGCCGAGGCGCCTGGCGGCCTCGAGCACCAGCGGATGTTCGCGATAGACGAAGCTTTTCGGTCCGAAGCCGCCGCCGACATCCGGCGTGATGACGCGCAGCTGGTTCTTCTTGATTTTGAACACGTCGGCCAGGATGTACTGCATCGAATGCACGCCCTGCGAGCCCGTGGTAAGCACGAAACGGTTCTCTTGCGTATTCCACTCGCCAATCGCCGAGCGCGGCTCAATGTAGTTGCAGACCAGCCGGTTGTTGATGAATTCGATGCGGGTGACATGCGCCGCCCTGGCGAATGCCGCCGCGGTCTTCGCCTTGTCGCCGATGTGGTAGCTGAAGGCCCGGTTGGAGCCGAGTTCCGGCCACACCAGCGGCGTGCCCTCGTCAAGCGCCGTGGCGGTGCCGGACGCGGCATCCTCGCTATCGTAATCGACCTCGATCAGTTCGGCCGCGTCCTGCGCTAGTGTGCGGCTGTCGGCGACGACGAAGGCGACAGCGTCGCCGACATAATTGACCCGGTCGCGGCAAAGGACCGGAATGTCGCGCGTCGGTGCCTTGGTGCCGTCCGGCTGCCTCTGCATGACGCCGGATTTCAGCTTGCCGAGATGAGCAATATCCGCACCGGTCAGCACCAGATGGACGCCAGGTGCTGCCTTGGCCGCCTCGGTCGAACCGATGGTGAAGCTTGCCTTGGCCACCGGCGAGCGCAGGACGTAACCGTGCAGGAGGCCGGCCGGCTGGATGTCGTCCGTGTAGCGACCGAGACCCTTGAGCAAGGCTTGGTCCTCGCGACGCAGCACAGAGGCGCCCATGCCGAATTTCGGTGTGACGACGGTCATGGATACCTCGCGATGATGATTGGAAAACGAGTGCCTGAAATAGGCGCTGCGCCAGTTTTGTCGAGTGACGGTTTCGTGTAAAGAGCGCGGGCTTCAAATTTCTTGGACCAGCGGACTCACCTGCCGCTGCGGGAATCGACAGGAAACCTCACGGAATGCGCACGGACACCGGCCAGGTCTTCAAGCTCGAAGACTATCGCCCCACCGACTATCTCATTCCGGAAACCAGCCTGACTTTCCGCCTGTCGCCAGAAGCCACGCGCGTCGTCGCCGTGCTGACGGTCGAACGCCGCGACGGCATCGCGGCATCAGTGCCGCTGGTGCTGGACGGCGATGGGCTGACGCTCAGCCGCATCGCAATCGACGGCCGGACACTTGCGCCGACCGATTTTTTTGCCACGCCCGATCAGCTGACGATCACCTCGCCGCCCGCAGCAACCCGCTTCCAGCTCCTGATCGAAACCGAGCTGGCGCCGGCGCACAACGAAGCCCTGATGGGCCTCTATCGCTCCAGCAACGTCTATTGCACGCAATGCGAGGCCGAGGGCTTTCGGCGCATCACCTATTTTCTCGATCGCCCCGATATCCTGTCCGTCTATACGGTGCGCATCGAGGCGCGGCAGCACGAGGCGCCACTGCTTCTTTCCAACGGCAACCCGGCAGGCAGCGGCGAACTTGCCGACGGCTGGCACTATGCAGTCTGGCACGACCCCTTCCCCAAACCGTCCTATCTGTTCGCCCTGGTGGCGGGCGCTCTCGGCAAGGTTGCGGACAGCTTCGTCACGTTGTCCGGCCGCAAGGTCGAGCTCGGCATCTATGTCGAGCCGGGCAAGGAGCGGCTCGCTGGCTACGCCATGGACGCCCTGAAACGATCGATGAAATGGGACGAGGAGGCGTTCGGCCGCGAATACGACCTCGATGTCTTCAACATCGTCGCCGTGTCCGACTTCAACATGGGCGCGATGGAGAACAAGGGCCTCAACATCTTCAACGACAAATATGTGCTGGCTGACCAGGAGACCGCAACAGACGCCGATTTCGCCAATATCGAGGCGATCATCGCGCATGAGTATTTCCACAATTGGACTGGCAACAGAATCACTTGCCGCGACTGGTTCCAGCTTTGCCTGAAGGAAGGGCTGACGGTTTTCCGCGATCACGAATTCTCCGCCGACCAACGCTCGCGAGCGGTGAAACGCATTGCCGAAGTGCGCACGCTGCGGGCGCATCAGTTTCCCGAAGACCAGGGACCGCTGGCGCATCCGGTGCGACCTCGCCGCTACCGCGAGATCAACAATTTCTACACGGCCACGGTCTACGAAAAGGGCTCGGAAGTGGTGCGCATGATCCGCACCATTCTCGGCAGCGAGACGTTCCGGGCCGGCATGGATCTCTATTTCGAGCGCCACGACGGCGAGGCTGCGACGATCGAGGACTTCATCAAGGTGTTCGAGGATGTGTCCGGCCGCGACCTCTCGCAATTTTCGCTCTGGTACCATCAGGCGGGCACGCCCAATCTGACGATCAGTTCGACGTACAATCCGGCAGCCCAGGAATTCATGCTCGAGATCGAGCAGTCGGTACCGCCAACGCCGTCCGAAAGCCGCAAGCGGCTGATGCATATTCCGCTGGCCTTTAGCCTGGTCGGCGCCGACGGCAAAGCGATAGCCTATAGCGGCGTCGAGGGCGCCAGCGTCGAGGACGGCGTCATCCATATCCGCAAGCGCCGGCACATGGTGCGCTTCTCGGGCGTTGCGGAGCGCCCGGCGATGTCGCTCAACCGCGGCTTCTCGGCGCCGGTGACGCTTTCCGTCGAGCAGAAGGCCGACGATCAATTCTTCCTTGCCGGCCATGACAACGATACCTTCTCGCGCTGGCAGGCATTCAACACGCTTTTGACCGACGCTCTGATATCAGCCTTCCGCGAGGTCCTTGGCGGCAAGCAGCCCGGTTTCGCATCACGGTTGACCGGGCTTGCCGGCAAGATAGCCGGCGACGAGACACTCGAACCGGCCTATCGGGCGCTGGCTCTGGCGCTTCCGGGTGAAGCCGATATCGCCCGTGACATCGGCAAGAACATCGACCCCGATGCCATCTTCTCGGCCCGCGAGGCGCTGACGGTTGCAATCGCCGAGGCCAACCGCGAGATATTCTCCGACCTCTACGATCGTCTGGTCGACAAGCGCGCTTTCAGTCCTGATGCGGCGAGCGCAGGGCGCAGGGCGCTGCGCAATACCTTGCTCGACTATCTCTCGCTACTGCCGGGAGGTGCGGCGCTTGCGGCCCGGCATTTCCAGTCCGCGACCAACATGACGGACCGTGCCGCGGCACTGACCGTGCTTGCGCTCCGCCACCGCGGTTCGCCCGAGACGGTCAAGGCGCTGGCCGACTTCGAAGCGAAATATGCGACCGATCCGCTGGTGATGGACAAATGGTTCCAGGTCCAGGCCAGCGTGCCGGGCCCGCAAACCATTCATGCGGTGCGCGCCCTCACCGGCCACCCGGCCTTCTCGATGGCCAATCCGAACCGGGTGCGCTCGCTCGTCGGCACGTTTTCCAGCGCCAACCAGACCGGCTTCCATCGCGCCGACGGCGAAGGCTACCGGTTTTTCGTCGAAACGGTGCTGCAGGTCGAAAAGCGCAACCCGCAGCTGGCCGCCAGGCTGGCGACGGCACTCAGATCATGGCGCTCGCTCGAACCCGCCCGGCGGGCCAAGGCAAGGGAAGCGCTGCTTTCGATCTCCAATGCCGAGAACCTGTCAGCCGATTTGCGGGACATCGTCGAGCGCACGCTGGCGTAAGGTATGTCGATATTCAGGTGATGCCGGCCTGCGAACGGCGGTTTTCTGCGCTTCCGGTGCTCACGTACCCAAAAGTACGCTCCGCTCCGGTTCTCGGAATCCACCATTTTCGACTCGGCCTGACCTGAATCTCAACACACCTTTGAAGGTTGCCGCCCGGCATCGGGCGGAAAAGCCATTATTTTAGTCGATTTTTAATCTTTTTTCGCCGCGCCTATGGACAAGCCGAATCACCTTTGATTCTTTAGCTGAAGATTCGGAAGTGCGGCGTCGCCGGATCGTCAAGCAGATTTAAAATCGGGGAGAGCCATTTATGGCGAAGGCGGACGCGTGGGGCGCGCCCGGAGGGACGGGTTTTGAGCAGCGTGAGACGAGAAGCGATGGTCTCGCCGGCAACGCGCGGCTCATCGCCGAACCCGCCTACCGACGGCTTCTGGCAGCCGAGCCATTGTTGCGTCGATCGATACCGGCCCTCATCATCATTTTCCTGCTCGTCATCGCGGCGCTGCGGTTCCTGTCGCTGATGAACGAACGTGACGACGTGGAACGCGACGCCAAGGCGATCCTTTCGCTCGCGGCGGGCCAGCTCGCCAGTTCGATGAGCACCGATGCGAAGATGGCCTCAACGCCTGGCGCGACGCAGGACCTGTTGGAGGGGATCAGCCGTCAGGGGGCGATGGGCCGAAGCCACGTGCTTGCGGTCACCGACGGCACGTTCAAGATCGTTGCCGTGACACCGCAATCGACGGGCTGGGAAGGGCGGTCGCTCGATGCCATCGCCCAGGGCGGTCAACCGCTGTTCATGTTCGGCGACCGCGCCGGGGTGATGGAGGTAAGCATCGGCGGCAAGGACTGGTATGCCGCGGTGAGCCTGACAAATGCCAGGAACGGTGCTGCCGCAGCGCTCGTACCGCAGGAAGCGGTCTTCGACACGTGGCGCAAGACCGTTTCGCTCAACGTCACGCTGTTCGTGCTGACAGCCGGCGTGCTGATCGTCATCCTCTACGCCTATTTCGGCCAGGCGGCGCGCGCCCGGGCCGCCGACCGCATTTATCTCGAAGCGCACCAGCGCATCGATATGGCGCTGGTGCGCGGCCGCTGCGGCCTGTGGGACTGGGACATGGTGCGCGGCAAGATGTACTGGTCGCGCTCGATGTACGACATGCTGGGCTATGAGCCCTGCGACACAATGCTGTCGTTCGGCGAGGTCGACGAGATCATCCATCCCGAGGACGGCGACCTGTTCCAGCTCGCCAACAGGATCGTCGCACGCGAGATCGATCACATCGACCAGGTGTTCCGGATGCGCCATGCCGACGGACAATGGGTGTGGATGCGCGCAAGGGCGCAGGTGATCGACTCGGAAGCGCCGGAGATCCAGCTGATCGGCATCGCCGTTGATGTCACCGAGCAGCGGCATCTGGCGCTGCGCTCCGAGGCCGCGGATCTTCGCCTGCGAACGGCCATCGAAAACATCAACGAATCCTTCGTGCTCTGGGATTCCGCCCAGCGCCTGATCATGTGCAATTCCAAATACCAGCAGGACAACGGCCTGTCGGACCGCGACGTGATGCCGGGCGCCTCGCGCGCCGTTCTGGAAGATCGCATGCTTGCCTTCGCTTCGGAGCGTCGGCTTGCCAACACCAACGGGCAGCAAGGCGGCGTGACCTTCGAGCGGCAGCTTGCCGACGGCCGCTGGCTGCAGGTGAACGAGTTGCGGACCAGGGACGGCGGCACCGTCTCGGTCGGCTCCGACATCACCCAGATCAAGCTGCACCAGGAGAAGCTGGTCGACAGCGAGCGCCGGCTGATGGCGACGATCCACGATCTAAGCCTTGCCCGCCGGGCTGAGGAAGAGCGGTCGCGCGAACTGGTCGAGCTCAATCACAAATACATGAAGGAAACCGAGCGCGCCGAGGCCGCGAACCGGGCCAAATCCGAGTTCCTGGCCAACATGTCGCATGAATTGCGCACGCCGCTAAACGCGATCATCGGCTTCTCGGAGCTGATGGAACAGGCACTGTTCGGGCCCTTGGGTTCGCCGCGCTACGAGGAATATGCCACCGACATCAACGGCAGCGGCAAATACCTTCTGGGCGTCATCAACGACATCCTCGACATGTCGAAGATCGAGGCCGGCCAGTTCTCGATGGATCAGGAGGAAATCGACCTCTGCCCGCTGATGCGGGAAACGGTGCGCGTCATCTCGCTGCAGGCAGCGGAAAAGTCGATCACCGTCGAAACACGCATCCCCGATTCGCTGACGCTGTTCGCCGACCGCCGGGCGATCAAGCAGATCATCATCAACCTGCTGTCGAACGCGGTGAAATTCACTGGCCAGGGCGGCCGCATCGCGGTAAGGGCCCGCAACACATCCAGCGCTCTGGTCCTGACGATCGAAGACAATGGCTGCGGCATCCCGAAGGAGGCGCTGAGCAAGCTCGGGCGGCCCTTCGAACAGGTGCAGAACCAGTTTTCCAAGAGCCATGCCGGATCTGGCCTTGGCCTTGCCATCTCACGCTCGTTGGCCGAGCTTCAGGGCGGCGCTTTGAAAATCCGCTCCACCGAAGGCACCGGCACGATCGTGTCGGTGCGCATTCCGACCAGGAAGCCGACGCAGCCGGTCAGGGCCGCCGCCTGACCCTCTGTTGTCGTGAAGTGGTTGGAACTTTCGGGATGGCCGGAGGGACAGCGCCCCCGACGCAATTCGAAACAGCTGTTTGATGTTGCGGCGTCATGACCGTTTCGCACGAAGCAAAAGGTCGAAATCCTTTCTGACCTTTTGCGAAGTCTCCTTGAGGTGCGCTTCCAGCACAGCGAAATCCGGCAGGTCGGTGACCGCCAGAAGCAGATCCAAAAGCCCCGGCGGAACATCGTCCCGTTCGAACACGCCGGTGAGGCAGAGCCGCGTCATCTGGGTCACCGCCAGATAAAGCTCATAGGCATCGCAAAGCTCCTGCCTGACCTGGGCCTCGGCGAAATCCGGCGCCAGCCTCGACAGGACTTCCGCTGTCCCAGTGACCCGGCGGCCGGCTTCGACCTTTCCCGTGATCACCGCCACCTGCGCGATGAATTCGAGATCGATGAGACCGCCCGGGATCAGCTTGATGTCCCAGAGATCGCGCGGCGGCTTCTCCTTCTCGATCATCGCGCGCATCTCGGCAGCCTCGGCCATCACCTTGACGCTGTTGCGCGGCAGGGCAAGCACCGCCGCCACCTCGGCCTCGACCTCGGTGCAGAGCGCTTGATCGCCACCGATCGCGCGGGCCCTGGACAGCGCCATATGCTCCCATGTCCAGGCGTCCTTGCGCTGGTACTTCTTGAAGGCATCGACATGGGTGGCAACCGGCCCCTTGTTGCCGGATGGCCGCAAGCGAAGGTCGAGCTCGTAGAGAACGCCCTCGGCGGTCGGCGCGGACACGGCTGATATCAACCGCTGCGTCATCCTGGAGTAATAGTGGGATGGGGCGAGCGGCTTGTCGCCGTCGGATTCTTCGGCATCCGCATCGTGATCATAGAGGAGGATGAGGTCGACGTCGGAGCCGGCCGTCAGTTCGCGGCTGCCGAGCTTGCCCATGCCGAGCAGCGCAACGGTGCCGCCGGCGATGCGACCGTGACGCAGCGCGAACTCGGCGATGACCGCCTGCAGCGCCGCGTCGATGGTGAGATCGGCCAGATCGGAAAAGGCACGGCCGGCGCGGGCCGGATCAATCGAGCCGGCAAGCAGCCTGACACCGATCAGGAATTTTTGCTCGGACGCAAAGATGCGCAAACGGTCGAGCACGTCCTCATAGGCCCTGTCGCCCTCGAGGAAGGCGGCGAGACGGCCGGACAGATAGGCGCGGTCCGGCAGCTCGGTCAAAAGGGCCGGATCCAACAGGCCATCGAACACGTGCGGCCGGCGCGTGATGATAGCGGCCAGCCGTGGGGCCGCGCCCATGATCGTCGCCAGCAGCTTCAGCAGAGCCGGATTGGACTGGAGCAGCGAGAAGAGCTGGATGCCGGCGGGCAGGCCGGCAAGGAATTCGTCGAAGCGCATCAACGCCTCGTCCGCCCGGCGCGTCTGACCGAAGGATTGCAGCAGCGCCGGCGTCAGTTCGGTCAACCGCTCGCGCGCCTCGGCCGACTGGGTGACGCGATAGCGGCCGAAATGCCAGCCGCGGATGACTCGGCAGATGTCGCTCGCCCGCTGGAACCCCAATCTCTGCAGGGTCTGCAACGTATCGGGGTCATCGACATCGCCGGTAAAGACCAGATTGCCGATGCCCGCCGAAAGCTCGGGCGCGGTTTCGAAAAGCGCTGCATAGTGACGTTCGACCTGGTGGAGTGCGGCACGAAACGCCTCTGCAAACGTCGCCGCATCGGCAAAACCGAGTATGCGGGCAATGCGTTCGAGCTCTTCGTCATCTTCCGGCAGTACATGGATCTGCTCGTCGGCGACCATCTGGACGGCATGCTCGACGCGGCGCAGGAACCAGTATTGCCGGGCGAGCGCGTCGCGCGCATCGGCCGTGATCCAGCCGCGTGCCGCAAGCTGGCCAAGCATCGGCACGGTCTCGCGGCCGCGCAGCTCGGGGAAGCGACCGCCGGCGATGAGCTGCTGGGTCTGGACGAAAAATTCGATCTCGCGAATGCCGCCGCGGCCGAGCTTGACGTTGTGGCCCTTCACCGCGATCTCACCAAGACCCTTGTGGGCGTGGATCTGGCGCTTGATCGAATGGACGTCGGCGATCGCCGCATAGTCCATGTATTTGCGCCAGATGTAGGGCTGGAGATCCTTCAGGAACGCAGCACCGGCGGCGAGATCGCCGGCCACCGGACGCGCCTTGATCATGGCGGCGCGCTCCCAGTTCTGGCCGCGCGCCTCGTAGTAGCGCAGTGCCGCCTCGACCGGGATCGCCAGCGGCGTAGAACCGGGATCGGGACGAAGCCTGAGGTCGGTGCGGAAAACATAGCCGTGTTCGGTGCGATCCTGGAGAATGCGGACCAGCCGGCGGGTCAGGCGCGAAAACAGCTCCGTCGCATCGAGCGGGTCGACGACGGCAGACGCCTGCGGGTCGAAGAAAACGACGAGGTCGATGTCGGAGGAGAAGTTCAGCTCATGGGCGCCCAGCTTGCCCATGCCGAGCAGGATCCAGCCCGACCGGCGCGCCGGATCCTCGAGGTCCGGCAGTTTGAGCTTGCCTTGTCCGTGCGCGTCGCGAAGCAGGAAGTCGACGGCAGCGCGGGTGCAGGCGTCGGCAAGATCGCTCAGCCGCTGTACTGTGACTGCTGTTTCAGCCTCGCCTGCAAGGTCGGCCAGCGCGATCAGGACATGCGCTTCCGCTTTCAGTTGCCGCAGCTCCATCATCAGGCTGTTTTCGGAGATGGCTTCCGCCCGCGCAGCCTTGTCGATGGAGGCGCCGATCGACGCCAGCCGGGCCACGACGGTCTCATCGAAAAGCGCATCCACGATCTGCGGGCGGCGGCGTACTGTGTCGCGGAGAAACGGCGACAGGTCGAACACTGCGGCGAGGAAATCCTGGACGGCGCCCTTGCCGGTGAGAAATTTCGCGAGCCGGGGAAGCCCGTCTTCCTGCGCAGCGGAAGCGATTTCCGACAATTCCCGCCTGGCGCGGCTCCGATCCAGGGGGACGAGCTTTGCCGCCGGCTTCAGAAGCCAGTTGGTCTGTTCCGCAGCCGCCCTCACCGCCATCAGCGATCCTCCCGTTCGGGAAAACTCATGACGACGGACAATCCGGGATCGGCGGGCAGAAGATCAAGCCGTCCGTTGTGGAATGTCATGATTGCCTTGGCAAGGCTGAGGCCCAGACCGGAGCCCGGCTGCGAGCGGCTCTTCTCCAGGCGCACGAAACGCTCGGTCGCCCTGGCGCGATCGGCATCGTCGGGAATGCCCTGGCCGTTGTCTGTGACGGAAAGCCTGATTTCGCTACCGACGCGATCGAGCGTCACGCGGACGATCGGCTTGGATGTCGAATCGGTCGAATATTTGATCGCGTTGTCGACGATGTTCGATAGCGCCTGGCCGATCAGCTCGCGATTGCCTTCAACGGCGAAGGCATCCTGCACCGAGGTCTCGAGTGTCACTCCCGCCTCCTCCGCCACCGGCTCGTAGAGCTCGACGACATCGCGCACGGACGCAGCCAGATCGACCCGGCTGGTGCTTTCTGAGGAATAGCCCGCCTCCAGCCTGGAGATCATCAGGATGGCGTTGAAGGTCTTTATCAGCTGGTCGGACTCGGCGATGGTCGCTTCCAGCGCCTGGCGGTAGTCGGTGGGGTTGTGCTTGCCGGAGAGCGTCGCCTCGGCGCGGTTGCGCAGCCGGGTCAGCGGCGTCTTCAGATCGTGGGCGATGTTGTCGGAGACCTGCTTTAGCCCTTCATTCAGCGTGGCGATCCTGGCCAGCATGGAATTGAGATTTTCAGAGAGCCGATCGAACTCGTCGCCGGCGCCGGTGACCGGTAGCCGGCCGGAAAGGTCGCCGCCCATGATGCGGCGACTGGCCTCCGACACCGAGTCGATGCGCTTCAGCGCCGCGCGTCCGACGAAGAACCAGATCAAGAATCCGCCGAGCGCCATCATGCCGAGCGCCAGCATCAAAGCGCGGCGGATGACGGCGCGGAACCGCTCCGGCTCGCCGAGATCGCGGCCGACGAGCATGATCATCTGGTTCGGCAGGCGCAGCACCAAAGCAATGGCGTTGTGGCCCTTCTCGCCTTCGACCTGGACTTCGCTCTGGCTGGGTTCGTTCGGGTCGGCGACTGGGTTGCGCTGCCGCTCGAGCTCGCCCTCGCCGAAGCGCCGGTAGGAAAACGGCTCCGTCGTCCAGCCCTCGGCCTCGAGAACGCCGGGCTCCAGGCTCTGCACGTTTCCGGTTAGGATCTGGCCGTTGGTGTCGGCGATCAAATAGAGATTGGCGCCGGGCTGGCGGGAGCGCTGCTCGACCACGCGGACCAGCAGCGGCAAGCCGCCGCGCTGGTAGGCCCGGGCGAGGCCGAGCACTTCGTCGTTGATAGTCTCCTGCGTCTGGCCGGTCAGCATGCGTGCCGACAGCGAGGTCATGTAGAAGACGAGCAGCACCGCACAGATGGCGAACAGCAGGAGATAGAGCGCCGAAAGCCGCGCTGCCGTCGTCTTCATGATGGCCGGCATGGAGAGAGCCATGCTACCCGCTCTTGAGCATATAGCCGGCGCCACGAACCGTGTGCAGGATCGGCTTGTCGAAGCCCTTCTCGATCTTGCCGCGCAGCCGCGAGACGTGAACGTCGATGACGTTGGTCTGCGGATCGAAATGGTAGTCCCAGACATTTTCCAGCAGCATGGTGCGCGTCACCACCTGACCTGCATGGCGCATCAGATATTCAAGCAGGCGGAACTCGCGCGGCTGCAGCGTGATCTCGCGCGCCGCGCGCCGCACCGAATGAGAGAGCCTGTCGAGTTCGAGATCGCCGACCCGGTAGACGGTTTCGGCTTCCTTGGCGCTGGCGCGGCGGTTCAGCACCTCGACCCGGGCCAGAAGCTCGGAAAAGGCATAGGGCTTGGTCAGATAGTCGTCGCCGCCGGCGCGCAAGCCGGTGACCCGGTCGTCGACTTCGCCGAGCGCCGACAGGATCAGCACCGGCGTTGTATTGCCTCTGGATCTCAGACCGGCGATGACCGACAGGCCGTCGCGGCGCGGCAACATGCGGTCGACGACCATCACGTCATAGTCGCCGGAGTCAGCGAGCGCGAAGCCGGTTTCGCCGTCGCCGGCGACATGGGCGGTGTGGCCGGCCTCGGTAAAGGCTTTCTGGAGGTAATCGG
The DNA here is from genome assembly GCF_900149755.1 of Mesorhizobium delmotii. Taxonomy (NCBI): domain Bacteria; kingdom Pseudomonadati; phylum Pseudomonadota; class Alphaproteobacteria; order Hyphomicrobiales; family Phyllobacteriaceae; genus Mesorhizobium; species Mesorhizobium delmotii. The sequence goes on from NZ_FUIG01000041.1 coordinate 191,560, forward strand.
CCGCCTCGCGATCGTCTTCTATGACGAGAATCTTCATGGGACCGTTATACGCGATTTCGCTGGAAGATTGAGTGGCCGGCATAATGCATCGTGGCCTTCACCAGGGCGTATCGCGAACAAATTTGATTCAAGGATACGCAGTAAGTCTTTGTTTTGAAATGTCGTTGCCCCAGAGCCATCGGCACCCTCGGATCAAGCCCGAGGCTCATCCCAAAACCGCTTCACACTTCTGGGCGAGATGCTCTGTTGTTCGAGCATATCGTCATGCACTGTTCGAGCGGCAGCGGGCGATGGGAGCCCGCTGCCGCTGGGGCGGAACACGATGACTGACTAACGCATTCAAGCCCCGTGCTTTCCCCATGTGACGGCTCGGGGTGTTTGAAACCGCCGCACCGGAAAAGTCTGGAACGTCAGCCCTTGGCGACAGGCAGCGCGACGAAGCGGTTGCTGTTGTCGCGGGTGATCTGCATCAGCACCGCCTTGCGGCCCGATTTCACCGCATCGGCCATGGCCTTGGCGACGTCGTCGGTGCCATTGACCTCCGTCGAATTGACCGAGGTGATGACGTCGCCGGGCTGGATGCCGCGATCGGCGGCATCGCTATCGGGATCGACATCGGTCACCACAAGCCCTTTGCCATCATCGGACCTGGTGACGGTGAGGCCGAGATCGGCCAGCGTATCGGCCTTTGGCGGAGCGGAAGGCTGCTGGTCGGCCGAAGCCTGCTTGTCGCTCAAAGGCAGCGTGCCGAGATCAACCTTGACGGTCTCACTCTTGCCGTCACGCCACAGCGTGACGTCGACCGGCTTGCCGGGCTGGTAGGCGCCGATCAGACGGGCGAGTTCCTTCGGCGAAGCGACGTCCTTGCCGTCCACCTGAGTGATGACGTCGCCAGCTGATATGCCGGCCTTCTTGCCGGGACCATCGTCCTGGGCGCTGGAAACGAGCGCACCCTTATCGGACTTCAGCCCGAGCGATTCGGCGATTTCGGAGGTGACCGGCTGGATCTCGACGCCAAGCCAGCCGCGCTGCACGGTGCCGTCCTCCATCAAATCCTGCACGACCTGTTTGGCGGTCGAGGCGGGAATGTCGAAGGCAATGCCGACGCTGCCGCCGGACGGCGAGAAGATCGCGGTGTTGATGCCGACGACCTGGCCGTTGAGGTTGAAGGTCGGGCCGCCCGAATTGCCGCGGTTCACTGAGGCGTCGATCTGGATGAAGTCATCATAGGGACCGGCGCCGATATCGCGGCCACGGGCCGAGACGATGCCGGCGGTGACCGTGCCGCCGAGGCCGAACGGATTGCCGACGGCCACGACCCAGTCGCCGACGCGAACCTTGGAATCATCGGCGAAGTCGACATAGGTGAACTTGCCGTCGCCTTCGACCTTGAGCACGGCGAGATCGGTGCGAGGATCCGTGCCGACCAGTTTGGCGTCGAGTTCCTTGCCGTCATGCATCACGACCGTGAAGGACGAGCCCTCTCCGACGACATGGTTGTTGGTGACGAGGTAGCCATCCTCGGAGATGAAGAAACCGGAACCCTGGGCGACCGGCCGCGGCTGGCGGTCACGGCGTCCGAAACGTCGCATTCCATCCCGGCCATCCTGATCGCCAAAGCCACGGAACTCCCTGAAGAAGCGGCGCAATTGCGGATCATCGGGAAGATTGCCGAAGGCGTCGGGCAGGTCGGAGCCGTCGTCGGCGGTCGATTCTATCTTGGCTTTGACGCGGACACTGACGACCGCCGGCGAAACGCGCTCGACCACGTCGGCGAAGCTTGGGACCTGCGGTGCCTCGACACGCACGGCCTCGGCCAGGACCGGGGCTGTCCCGGTGGCAACCGCGCCGAAGCCGATCGCGCCGGCAATGGCAACTGAAGCGGCGGCGGCCATCAGGCGTTTGCGGGTGCGGGGATATGAATTGGGGGCAATATTCATGGGTGTCGTATCCTCTTTCAAGGGATGCGCTTCGGTCGGCATCCTCAGCCAAGAGAAATAGAGGCGCGCACATTACGGCGCCATTTCCGGTGCATGAAACTTTGGTAATGTTTGCGGGCACAAACGCCTTGGTTGCGCCCGTCCGTTGCCCTATGCTGTACACAGTTCAGCACAAGGCCTTCACCATGACCGCAAGCGCCACCATGACGATTCGGGTTTCGTCCGAAACCAAGCTGAAGCCGGAGCGGATCGCCGCCGACACTCGGCGCTGCAAATCCTTCCTCGCGGCCGAGGCGATATCGGCCTATGTCGATCGCGAGCTTGAGATCATCGAAGTCATCAAACGCGGCATGGCCGACGCGGCAGCTGGCCGTGTCGTGCCGCACGACGAAGCCATGGCGGAAATCGACGCCATCATCGAAGCGTCGAAAGCCAGGCGTGCGGACAAGGCGTGAAGCGGTTCGTCTTTTGGTCGCGAGAAGCGCTGGCGACATCAAACAGCAAATCGCCTTCATCGCGCGGGACAATCCAGCCGCCGCCAGACGCCTTGCGGATCGCATTCGTGATGCGGGCCGCGGTCTTGGCGACATGGCGACGGGCCGGCCTGGCCGAGTAACAGGCACCTATGAGAAGCCCATCAGCCGCCTGCCCTACGTCATTGCCTATGAGCCGCGGCCGATCGCCGGGCGTGAGAGCGTCGTTATCTTGCACGTCATTCACACGTCCCGGGACTGGCCGCCGGAGGAATGGCCGAATTAGTTACCCAGCATCTTGTCCAACGCCGCCTTCTCCTCGGCGGTGAGCATGGCCGCAGGCGTCGAACGGCGCGACCGGGCGGTCAGCACGATGAAAATCCCGCCGGCAAGCAGCAGAAGGACCGGCGTGCCCCACAACAGCGCATTGCGCAGGCTGAAGCGCGGCTTCAACAGCACGAACTCGCCGTAGCGGGAAACGATGTAGTCGATCACCTGCCGGTCGGTGTCGCCGGCGACGAGGCGCTGGCGAACCAGCACGCGCAGGTCGCGGGCAAGTTCGGCATCGGATTCGTCGATCGACTGGTTCTGGCAAACCATGCAGCGCAGCTGCTCCGAAAGCGCCCGCGCCCGCGCCTCGAGCGCCGGGTCGGCCAGAACCTCGTCTGGCTTCACCGCAAGTGCGGCGCCGGCAAACAACAGTGTCAGCAGCAGGATCAGCGAAACCAGCGAAAATCTCGCGGTCATGGCAGGCTCGCAGAAGACAGGGCGCCCGTCGACTTGCGGCGGCGGGACGGTGCGCCGACGCGCAGCCGCCGGTCCATCAGCGACATCGCAGCACCTGCCATCATGACAAGGGCGCCGCCCCAGATCAGCGTCACCAGCGGCTTCCACCACAGCCGCACCACGACGGAGCCGTCGGTCGCCTCGTCGCCAAGCGAGAGATAGAGCTGGCTGAAACCGATCGTCTTGATACCGGACTCGGTCGTCGTCATCTGCCGGACGGGATAGGAGCGCTTGGACGAGGTGATTACGGCGGCAGTGCGTCCATCGGCGCCGAGCAGGGCGAAGCGGCCGCGATCCTCGCTATAGTTAGGCCCCTGGGCCGGATAGAGCCCTTCGAAACGCAGTGTGTGGCCGGACAGTTGCACGGTCTCGCCTGCATGCATCGACAAGATCCTTTCGGTGCCGAAGCAAAGCGTGCCGATGATCCCCAGCGTTGTCAGCCCGAGGCCGAGATGGGCGAGCGCGGTGCCGAAGACCGAACGCGGCAGGCCGGCGAAGCGACTGAGCACAACGCCGGGCGCGACACTGCCAAAGCCGGACTTGACGGCAATATCGGTGAGCGCGCCGCAGATCAGCCAGAAGCCCAGGCCGACGCCAAGTGCTGCGAACACCGACGCGCCGTCGATGAACAAGGCCGTCACCAGCACGGCCAGAAGCGCTGCGGCGAAAGCCGCCATCAGCCGCTGGGCGACGGCGAAAATGTCGCCGCGCTTCCAGGCCAGCAGCGGTCCGAACGGGACCACGGCCAGAAGCGGCACCATCAGCGGGCCGAATGTCAGGTTGAAGAATGGCGCGCCGACCGAAATCTTGTCGGCAGAAACGGCCTCGACGGCCAACGGATACAGCGTGCCGATCAGCACGGTGGCGGTGGCCGTAGTCAGGAACAGATTGTTGAGGACCAGCGCCCCCTCGCGCGAGATCGGATGAAACAGGCCGCCGGCCGTCAACCTGGAGGCGCGAAAGGCGAACAACGCCAGTGATCCGCCGATGAACAGTGTCAGGATACAGAGAATGAACACGCCGCGCGTCGGATCGGTGGCGAAGGCGTGGACGGAAGTGAGCACGCCGGAGCGCACCAGGAACGTGCCGAGCAGCGATAGCGAGAATGTCAGGATCGCCAGCAACAGCGTCCAGATCTTCAAGGCCGAGCGCTTTTCCATGACGATCGCCGAATGGAGCAGCGCGGTGCCGGCCAGCCAAGGCATGAAGGAGGCGTTCTCGACCGGATCCCAGAACCAGAAACCGCCCCAGCCAAGTTCGTAATAGGCCCAGTAGGAACCCATGGCGATGCCGCCGGTCAGGAACATCCAGGCGACCAGCGTCCATGGCCGCACCCAGCGCGCCCAGGACGCGTCGATGCGACCTTCGATGAGGGCGGCGACCGAGAAGGAAAAGCAGATCGAGAAGCCGACATAGCCGAGATAGAGCAGCGGCGGATGGAGGGCGAGGCCAAGATCCTGCAGGATCGGGTTGAGATCGCGGCCCTCAATCGGCGCCGGATTGAGCCTGGCGAACGGGTTGGAGGTCGCCAGGATGAACAGGAAAAAGGTGGCGCCGATCGCGCCTTGCACGGCCAGCACATTGGCTCGAAGGGTCGCGGGAAGATTGCTGCCGAAAGCAGCGACGAGCGCGCCGAAAAAGGTCAGGATCAGCACCCAGAGCAGCATCGAGCCCTCGTGATTGCCCCAGGTGCCGGTGATCTTGTAGATCAGCGGCTGCAGCGAATGCGAGTTGTCCCAGACGTTGGCCACCGAAAAATCGGACGTTGCATAGGCTATCGCCAGCGCCGCGAAGGACAGAGCGGTCAAGGCAAAGCCGGTCACCGCGACCGGACCGCCGACGGCCATCATCTTCTGGTTGTTCATGCGCGCGCCGAACATCGGCACCAGCGTCTGCACCAAAGACAGCGCGAACGCCAGGACCAGCGCGAAATGTCCAGTTTCAACCATTGTGGCCAAGCCCGCCAGGTTTTTGTTTTGCCGCAGGATCTTGCCGCAAAACCGAGGGACACTTTTGCGGAACCTGCTTAGTCACTCTTGCTCTCCTGCCACACGCCCTTGGATTTTAGGCTCTCGGCCACCTCCTTGGGCATGTAGTTCTCGTCGTGTTTGGCCAGCACGCTGTCGGCGACGAAGACGCCGTCCGGGCGAAACGTGCCTTCAGTGATGACGCCCTGCTCCTCGCGGAAAAGGTCGGGAAGAATGCCGGTGTAGGTGACCTTGACCTGCTTCTGGTTGTCGGTCACCGAAAAGGCGACGGTGGCCCCCTGACCGCGCTCGATCGTACCTTTTTCGACGAGGCCGCCGAGTCTGATACGCTGCCCGGGCTGCAGGCTGGCGTTGGTCAGATCGGCGGGCATGTAGAAGTAGGAGGCCTTCTGGCCGAGCGCGTAGAAGGTCAGACCGGTGGCGGCACCGAGAAAGGCCAACCCTCCGGCGATCACCGACAGTCTTTTCTGCTTGCGCGTCATGTTTTACTCCGTCGCCGTCAGGCCAATCGAGACGGCAAAGGCGGTGAATTTCTTCGCTTCCTCACTATCGGAGCCAAAAACGGCGATACCGCGATTGAGCGCGTCGCGTGCCTGATCGGCCTTGCCCAGCACGACATAGGAACGAATAAGCTGCATCCATCCTTCCGCATCGCGCGGGTTTTGCCGAAGTCTTTCATCAAGTCCCGCAACCATGGTGTTGATCATCGCTTCCCTATCCTGCGGCGACATCGACGAGGCGGCATCGACATCCCCGGCGTCCGGGCCTTTTGCAGGCACTCCCGAAGCGACGCTCTGCCTGGCGGATTCGGCCAGTGCCTGCTCGACGGCGGCGCGCCAGGCTGAGTCCTGCGGCAGGGCCGCGAGCATTTTCTGCCAGCCAGCTGTCGCCTCCTTAATGCGGCCTTCCTGCGCCATGCCCATCGCCAGATAAAAGCTGGCCTTCGGATTTGCCGGATCGAGCTTCAGCGCCGCCTCGAAGGCGGCCTGAGCGTCGGCCGAGACAATGCCGCCCGCTGCGCTGGCGATCGCCTCGCCGAGGCCGGCCTGGCGGGCAGCGCTGTCGCCGTCGAGGCGAATGGCGTTGCGGTACGCCGTCACCGCGTCGGAAAACCGCTGCATGCGCAGATAGACCGGCGCCAGAACGTCCCAACCCCTGCCGTCGGACGGATTGGCGGCAAGGTGGGCCTCGGCGCGTGCCACCAGTTCGTCCACCGAACTGTCGGCGGGATTCCTGGCCAGTCGCTCGCTGAGCGGCTGCGACGGCAGATCGGGCGAGCCGAGCTGGCTGTACAAGCCCCAACTGACCAGCGGAACCGCCAGGACCGCGGCCGTCGCAACCAGCCTGGTCGCCATCGACGGCTGCCGCGCCGCTGCTTTGTCGGCGGCATTGTCCAGGCGAAGGATGCGGCGGGCGATCTCCGCACGCGCCTCTTCGGCCTCCGCCGGCTGGATCAGGCCACGCGCCACGTCCCGGTCAAGCTCGGACAACTGGTCGCGATAGACTTCAAGGTCATGATCGCTGCTCGCCGAACCACCCTTCGGGATAGTGTCCTGAAGGTT
>NZ_FUIG01000004.1:0-844 GCF_900149755.1 Mesorhizobium delmotii
GCGCTGAACGCGCAGGGCGCCGGTACAGCGCCCGACCTGTCGCTGACGGTCGACAGCGACCGGCTTTCGGTGGCGGCGCGAGAAATCACCGGGCTAAAGCTCACCGCGACGGGGAAGGGCGACATCGCCAGCCCGGCGGCCGATATCTCGCTCACCGGATCCGTCAATGACGAGCCACTCGATTTCAAGGCGTCGCTGGTAACGCGCGGGGGAAAGCGGTCCATAAACGGACTAAGCCTGTCACTGGGCGACAACAAAATTTCGGGTGACCTTGCTCTCGACGATCAATTCCTGCCGCTCGGCACGGTGGCGCTCGATCTACCCGATATCAGTCCGCTCGCAGCCCTGGCGCTGGAAAAAGCTAACGGCGACGTGCGTGGCACGATCGCCTTCTCGAAGACCGGCAATGCGCCTGATGTCGCCATCAAGGCGACCACGGATTCAATTTCGCGCGGCGATCTTTCGGCAAAGACGGTCACCATCGATGCGCTGATTGCCAACTATCTCGCCGCACCGGTGATCTCTGGAAAAATCCGTGCCGACAGCGTCACCTCCGGCGGCACCGTCATTCGCGGCATCGATGTCGATCTCAAGCGTGACGGCGACTGGACAGGCTTTTCCGGCGGCGCCACCGTCAAGGACATTCCGGCCACGGCCGAGGGCAGGGTGAAGATCGCGGACGGCACGACAAGTGTCGAGATCGCTTCCGGCGAAGCGACCATTCGCGGCATCAAGGCGGCGATCGCGCAGCCCTCGACCCTAAGCATCGCCAATGGCACGGCCAGCATCGAAAAGCTGCTGCTCGATGTCGGCGGCGGATCGGTGACCGTGTCCGGCACCGCCG
>NZ_FUIG01000107.1:0-225 GCF_900149755.1 Mesorhizobium delmotii
TCGGCATTGGTGACGAAATAGGGGCTGAGATAGCCACGGTCGAACTGCATGCCCTCGACGACGTCGAGTTCGGTTTCGGCTGTCTTGGCTTCCTCGACGGTGATCACGCCCTCATTGCCGACCTTGTTCATCGCCTTGGCGATCATGGCGCCGACCGACGCGTCGCCATTGGCGGCGATCGTACCAACCTGGGCGATCTCGTCCGAAGATTTGACTTTCCTGGCC
>NZ_FUIG01000034.1:0-19872 GCF_900149755.1 Mesorhizobium delmotii
GGTAAATCGTCGGAATCCGCAGTTTGGGACCTCGCGCGCCAAGTTTCTTGCATGACCTGATCGTCGAGCCGCTTGCCGATCCTGATGGTACGCTTGCGCACGGTCGCATGCGTCTCAGTCGGTTCAGTGGGCAGGAAATCGGCCAGCACCTTCGCCGCCTGCCGGTAGGGCAGCATGCTTCCTAGCCGCGCCGTCAGTTCCATCAGCTTCGGTGTCGCTCGATCGGGACAGATTTCCTTCAATGGCGCAAAGGCAACGACCATGCCGGGGTAACAGTCCCGGCACATCATCCAGCGAGGATTGCGAACCTCCACCGTGCCGAAGACGGTTCTGATCCGTCGCGTCGTATAGTCCTTGACCGACCGAAACGTATGGCAATCGGGGCAGACACGACGAAAGAGGGGATAGGTATTCGCCTCATGGTTAACGACCGCGCTCTGCAGCGCCACCATGATCTTCTTGTCATCGTCGATCGACAGGCCAATCTCACCGTCGTACAGGCGCTCCCAGCTCTTGTCGATCCGGACTTCCCGGCGACAAACGTCGCCGAACTCGTTCTTCCCCTCGATCGTAACCGTCCATTCCACCGCCATCGCTTTGTCTCCGATCAAAACGATGATGATGGAATGCTCGAGCCTAACAACCCGTGTTTGATCCCAGAGAAATTACCGGTCTCATTGCCTCACGTTGATTGCCGCGCCGCATGGGAAGCCATTTGTGGGCTTTTGCTCAAATCCTGTCCAAGTGAGGCTTGAGCGGCATATCGTCATGTACCCGCACAGTCTGCCGTTCGATCTTGTGATGGATTTTGGGCGGGCAATCGCCCTGATGCAGTGCTTCCAGGCGCGCTGCGATTTCAGCGTCGGCGTGGGTCTGTCTTTGGTTATGGCGTAAATATTCGACCCAGGTCGGCACGTGGTAACACTCAGTCCAAAGTTCGGGCTTTTCAAGGTCGCGCAGCAGCGCCCACTGCCTGCCGCCGTCTCGAAGTCGGGCTTTTCGCCACGATGTCATCACGGTGAGGAATTCTGGAACGTCTTTCTGATCAATGTGATAGTCGACCATCACCATAATCGGTCCGCTTCGCGAGCGCAGGTCAAGTTGCAGCGCCGGTTCGCTGAATGTATTGGTTGGGTCGAGATTGAGCGTATCAAAATCCGGTTGGCGAAGCAGAATGCCGATCAGCCCACCGAAGGCAAGAACGAGGCTGGCAACGAACAAGGCGCCAGAAACACCCTGGATGTTCGCCAATTCACCCCAGATCCAGCTGCCCGCCGCCATTCCGCCATATGTAGCCGTCTGATACAGGGACATGGCTCGTCCGACGACCCACCGTGGCGCCGAAAGCTGAACTGTCACGTTAAACAGCGAGAACGCCTGCAGCCACGCCGCACCAGCCGGCATGAGGAGAAGGCAGCTCAGCCAAACGTGTTCGCTCGATGCCAGAAAGAAGCAGCTGATCGCCAGCACAAAGAATGCGCCACGAATGACCCACTCGTTGCTGAGTACTTCCCGGGTCCGTCCTATGAGAAGCGCGCCGCAAATCGCACCCAGGCCAAAGAAGCCGAGCATCACGCCATAGGTGATCGCAGTACCCTTCACCTGTTCTCGGGCAATGAGCGGCAGCAGAGCCAGTATGACGATGGCGGTGGAACCGAAAACGAAACTCCGACACATCACCTTGAGAAGGTTCGGCGACAACAGCACATAGCGGAAGCCCGCCCCCATGGCGCTACCGAAAGCCTCTCGCGGAAGCGACTGGCGCGCACGTACAGTTTTCCATCGCGAGAGCGCGATGATGAGGGCGAAGTAGCAAAAGACATTGAAAAGAATAGCAAAGGCCGCACCGGCTGTCGCTACGATTAGTCCACCAATGGCCGGTCCGATGCTGCGCATAAGGTTGTAGCTCATGCCGTTAAGTGCAACTGCGCTCGACAGGTGCTCACGAGGAAGGATATCCCCCATCGAAGCTTGCCACGATGGGTCATGCAATGCCCAACCACAGCCGATCAGGAACGTAAGACCCAACAGGGTCCAGGGTGTGAGTGCCTCCGCATAGGCCAGAAATGCCAGAGACGCAGAAACGCACACCATCAGCAGCTGAGCCGTCAACATAATCCGGCGGCGATCAAAGTTATCTGCGAGCGCTCCCGCTGCGAGCGAGAAGATCATGTATGGCAGCGTGGTCGATGACTGAACGAGTGCCACCATTCCAGGCGACGTGGAAATGCTCGTCATCAGCCATGCAGCAGCCACGCCCTCGACCAGGGTGCCAAGGTTTGAAACAAGTGCAGCCGACCACAGAGAACGGAAAGTCTTGTGTTGAAATGGTACGAGTGGAGATGTTCTCTTTGCCATTGTAGAAACTTTCAGGATCGACGGCTGGCTGGATTTTTGCAAGCCACCCAAACATGCCCACACCATTAAAGCCAAGCTGCCACGCTCGCGTGCCCGCTGACCCAGAAAGGGATAGCGGCCTTAGACCGCAGGCCGTCAATTTTCCCTTGCGCCTGGCCACCACATCACCGTCCTGAGCGGTCGGCGTGGTTCAAGGCTGTCAGGTAGTGGGATGTCCGGCTCTACCTGCTCTATGCGCTTGGCCACCTGGGCCACCGTGAAGTTACAGCCTTGTCACCCTGCCTCGCCTAATCGCATTGGGCAAGAATGCGCTGCACCTCCCTCATGAGAAGGCTTGAAAGCTCGGTCTGGCGCTTCATCCCCAACATTAGTCGACCCGGACATATGCGGCTTTCCCAATGGCATTCCCTCAGCAAGCCGCCGAAAGAGCGTTGAAGACATGAAGTTGGAGGACGGCGATGTGTTGCCTTTTCGTATGCTCGCGACTTAGCAGCCGTCTTGGGGCTTCAACTTGCGCCTCTAAACAAAAGGGGAGAACGTCGATGGACGACCGTTTTTGTCCCCACGATCGAAAGAGACGCACATCGCAGTGCATCCTTCGCAGCGCCACGCTATCCGCAGCACGGATTTGTGCAAGCTCACAGTTTAGCTTCCAAGTTTATATAATTTAGATTTTTCTTTTATACAACTATTCTCCAAGTATTACTTGGACAAATCGAATACTGCACATTTAGACGAACTGTACATTCGAGTTTGACGCACGCATTTACTAGAAGTGTTAGTCCTTCACCGTTGCCGCAGCCCATTGGTCCGTCTGCGCATCCCTGCCGATCATCGCGATTGTGGAACTAGGCACAGCGATGTTGCTTGATACCCGCCCGAGCAAAATAGTCTCATATCGCTGACAGTGCTTCATCGAAGACATTTCCAAGGCTTCTCTATTGGAGTGCTCCCCAATTCGCCGGACAGTTCAGCTATTGAGATAATGCTTTGATGAACTGCAGAGGGGGGCCATCTTCAGCGCCGCATGGGGATGGATTTCATTGTAATCGTGATCCATTCATCGATCTGCCGGAGCGCGGTTTCATCGAAAATTAGGGCACCAAAAGGTCGATATGCCGGCAAGCCTGCCGCAATGCCGATGTCAAACGATTCTGGCCGCGAATGAGTTGTGTTTGAGCGAATCCGAGCGTCGTACCGCTGTGGATATCTAGTTCGGCCGCAGCGGCAATCGAAGGCAGAGGTGGGATCTCCATAGCCGGATCATGACGGAAGCGGTCAACGCGGGTAAAGTTGATCGGTACTAGAATACGCGCGAGGTCTTGGATCACCCTGTTCGCTATCTTTGGCTCGATGTTTTTGTTTTCCACGCGACTGTAGAAGATATCCAGCGCAGCTGCCAGCATAGCGATAGCATCCTGGGACGGCGTCAGGTCGAAACGATCACTCGCTTTCGCCTGATAGTCGGCGACAGTCGCAGCAAATTCCCGCGCGGTATAGCGCCAATCGAAGGGCAGTATCTCAGCGTTGGCGTTGCGAACGACGGCGAGTAGATAGATATTGATGTCGCGCAACAGGCTGCTCTTGTCTGCAATCTCTATTGTATCGTGCTCTGTATGCCACCCGATGTTGCCGCCACAGCCGCCAACTGAGTAATATCCTTTTTCATCGCGCAGAACATCCGACATCATGGACGATCCGCTCATATAACCTGAGATCCCGATGCCATTGAAGGAGTAGTCACTTTCTCGCCCCGGCCGTTCACCCTCTATTTGCTTGCCGGCAACCTCAAGAATGACGCTAGCCAAGAACTCTTCCGTCTCGCTCATGCGAGGCAGATTGGTGAACTCGGTTGCCCAGCGGCACCCTGGGCTATCACAATTCACGTGCGCCACCGCATTTTCCTCAAGATCGAGAGCAAAGGTGTCAGAGAACCAGGTTGAGCCCGCGTAGCGTCCGGTCGAGTGCCCGGGCCACCAGCAAATACGGACGGAACGTCTAAGCTTGTTCCGGTGCTGCCATAGGACACGGGCAATCTCGAGCATCGTTGCGTCACCAGTAGCGTTGTCGCCGACGCCGACATCCCAGCTGTCAAGATGTCCGTGCAGAAGTACGTACTTGTCCGGCTCCTCAGCGCCTTTTATGAAGACTTCTGGCAGCTTCGAGGCGAACCAGCCCTCTTCCATTTCCGTGAAGATAGTGACGCTGTCGCCGCGGTCAGCGATCGCGGCCAGTTCGTCGCCGTCTTGCTTGTTGACCGCAACTGCCGGGATCTTCGGCTTACGTGGGAGATCGTCCAGGTCAGGCGTGCCCCAGATGGTAGTGCAGGTGCCCGAATGGATGTCGATACCCGGATTGATGCAGATAACGCCAACCGCGCCCATCTCTTCGAACGCCGAGATTAGCCTGGTCCTTGCAAGCCCATACGAGATAACAACCTTGCCCCGAACGCAGTCGGCCAATTCTGGCCTCCTTTCGACGTTCTTGACATAGACCAATTGCCCCGTAAGTCCCGCGCGGACATCTGCGCTATAGGCAGCTGGCTTTGCTCTATATGTCTTCCCCTTGGCTTCAACACGCGCATGTTTCGGCAGGCTCAGAAAGAGATTCGCATTATGAATGGAAACTTCCACACCATGCGTTCGTAGCCGCAAGATGACTTCGTCCATTCCGCGATTAACGTCATCGGGATGCTCGCGCTTGAAAGTAGCAAAGCTCTCGATAAGCGCCCAAGGTTCCTCAAGCGAGACGGTATCAAGTATTTCTTGTTCCAGAGTATTCATTAGCGTTCACTCTCTTACTGTTCTTTGAGCTAAAAAACGTGTCACGACGGCGTCGGTGGTCGTTGGCCTGATTGCTCATCGTCGGATGCAGGCCTTGAAATGCCCCAGGGAAACCTCCTCGAGCGGCGGAACGACTTCCGCGCAGGCCGACACAGCGATCGGGCACCTTGTCCGGAAAACACAGCCGGAAGGGGGATTGATCGGGCTTGGGATCTCGCCGCGCAGTATGATTCGTTGTCGTCGAACCGTCGGATCCGGGATCGGTACTGCGGACAAGAGGGCCTCGGTGTAAGGATGAACCGGATTGCGGTACAATTCCTTCGCGGGAGCGACCTCGACGATGCGCCCTAGGTACATGACCACCACACGGTCGGAAATGTATTCCACCACCCCCAGATCATGAGCGATGAACAGAAGGGTCAGCCCCAATTGCTCTTTCAGGTCCTGAAGCAGGTTGACGACCTGGGCCTGAATGGAGACGTCCAGCGCCGACACTGGCTCGTCAGCGACGATGAATTGGGGGTCGACTGCAAGGGCTCGGGCGATGCCGATCCGTTGCCGCTGTCCACCTGAGAACTCGTGAGGGTAGCGATACATGTGATCGGCAGAAAGACCCGTGAGCTCCAAAAGCTGCACGATACGGTCCTGGCGGGCCTTTCCCCGGGCCAGCTTGTGGAGGTCGAGCGCCTCACCGACGATGTCACTCACCACGAAGCGTGGGTTAAGGCTCGCAAACGGATCTTGGAAGATGATCTGCATCCTCTTCCGGTATTCGCGCATCTCCTGATTGGAGAGCTTGGTTAGGTCGACACCATCGAAGACGATCTCGCCAGCGGTCGGCTCAGTGAGACGCAGGATCGTTCTTCCCAACGTTGTCTTGCCCGAACCGGATTCCCCGACGAGACCGACGACCTCGCCCGGCTTGATCTGGAGCGAGACATCCTCGACCGCCTTCACGGATGTGGATGATTGCGACAGCAGCGTCGGAAAGTGCTTGCTGAGTCTATTGACGTCCAACAGGAGCTTTTCCTGTTCGGTCGACGGTTGCCCGGATCCGTTCACGGCATGGCCGACACGGTTTCCAACCAATCCCCCTGTCATGCCGATCTCCTCTGTTGCCGGAGGTCCAGTTCGTCCCACCGGATGCAGCGAACCATATGGCCCCCGCCGCTATCGTCTAAAGGTGGGACTGCGGCTGTGCACCTGTCCTGCATGAAGCCGCAGCGCGGATGAAAGGAGCACCCCTGTGGCAGAGAGAAGGGGCTGGGCACGTTGCCAACAATAGCCTGCAACCGCTCCTGCCGTGCTGCCGCCCTGTCGATCCGAGGGATCGAGTTCATGAGACCCGCCGTATAAGGCATCCGGGGGCGGGCGAAGATATCAAGCACGGACCCCTCCTCGACGGCGCGCCCGGCATACATCACGACGACCCGGTCAGCGATCTCCGCGACCACGCCGAGGTCGTGGGTGATGAAGAGAATGCTCATCCCGATTTCACGTTGGAGTTGCTGCATGAGTTCGAGGATCTGTGCCTGGATGGTGACGTCGAGCGCGGTGGTCGGTTCGTCGGCGATCAGCAGCTTTGGATTGCAGGAGAGGGCAATGGCGATCATGACGCGCTGCCGCATGCCGCCGGACATCTGATGGGGGTAAGTGTTGGCGCGTCGTGCCGGCTCGGAGATCCCGACCAGGTCCAGCATCTCGACGGCCCGTTTCATGGCCTCTTGATGGGACTTGTGCTGGTGAATGCGGATCGACTCCGCGATCTGCGCTCCCACCGTGTAGACCGGATTGAGACTGGTCATGGGCTCCTGGAAGATCATGGAGATGTCGTTGCCACGCACGCGGCGCATCTCGCGCTCGGTTTTTTGGACCAGATCCGCACCTTCAAACAGCACCGAGCCCCCTGCAATGCGCCCATGAGGCGCCTCCAGCAGTCGCATGATCGAGAGGCTCGTTACAGACTTGCCGGATCCTGACTCACCTACGACGGCCAGGGTTTCACCCTGGTCGATGTGAAAGCTGACTCCATCAACAGCCTTCACGACGCCATTGTCGGTCAGGAAGCGGGTCTGAAGATTGCTGACCTCGAGGATTCGCTTCGAACTAGCCATGGTTACCGTTCTTCAGTGACTGAAAGCTGCGCCTGGGTTGGGAGATCAACGGACGCAAGGAGGATCCGGCGATCCGCGAAACGCCGGGCCCGTGAGAGTTCAGAAGATCCCGGCGTCTCCGGTAAAAACGGACAGAGGAACGTTCACACCCAGTCCAGCGCCCCTCGGGACGGCGGTGGAACCCGTGAATGGACTCAAGGCTGTCGATACCCGGCAGATGAGCCGTCGAGACTCCGGTGCCGAGTTCCGCCGCATACGGGAATGCACGCGAGCTGGCGGCAAGGTGGAGATTGGCTGCAACGCCCAGCGAAGTTTCATAGGGGCTGACCACCACGCATGCGATTCCGGCCGCCTCGGCAATGGCCACGACCTTGCTGGCTTGATGCAACCCGCCCAGCTTGATCAGTTTGATGATGAAGACATCGGCCGCATCGGCACGGGCCAGTCCAAGGGCGTAGTTGAGCCCGAAGAGGCTTTCGTCCACGGCAATCGGCGTTCCAAGCTCCCGTAGGCGAGCAAGTCCGCGGAGGTCGCCAGGAGGCAAGGGCTGCTCGAAATATTGCAGCCTGCAATCCCCGACCGCCTTCAGGAAGCGGAATGCCTCGGAGAAGGTGAATCCGGCATTTGCATCAGGCCGAATTTCGAGAGTGTCCGGAAAGCTGTCTCGAAGGCGCTTGATGAGCCGGATATCCCGGTCGACCTCGCCTCCTACCTTGAACTTGATCGTTCTGATGCCCTGATCCCAGAGCGACTTGACGCGATTGATCACATCGTTCTCATCGTCGATGCCGACGGCCACCGGGATTTGATTGTGAAAACAACCGCCTAGGAAGGTGTTTGCAGGTTGGCCGAGAAGTTTTCCCTGAAGGTCGTACATCGCATTGATCAGGGATGCCTTGGAGGGGCTGTGGTGCGGCAAAGCCTTGTCGAGAGCGTGACCCGCCCGCTCGACATCGAAGGCACTAAGCCCGATCAGGGTTGGCGCTAGCACGTCCCGGATGAGGCTTACCATTTCAATGGCTCGCTCGCCGCTGAAATGGGAAGGGGAGATCCCTCGTCAAACCCAATGGTGCCTGCGTCATCCTCCTCAGCGACGAAGACGTGCTCTCGCTGGGTCATGTTCGACCCATAGGACGTTTTCAGGGTCGTGTTGTCGAGCCGCTGCACCGTGGCGGCAATTTTCCTGATCGTCATGATTGCGCTCCCGCGGCGATCTTGACTGGCTGAGGGAAAGTTACTGGACTGTGCGTCAGACCTGCGCCGACCATCATCTCGGCTGCCCGGAGCGACAGCTTTACGGAGTTGATGATGGGAACACCGATCCGGGGCTGAAGCTCATCTGTAAGAAGGCTCATGCTGGCACAGCCGAACACCAGCAGTTCGGCACCATCCTCCTCGATGCATCGGTTGGCGAGATCCACGAGGGATTGGACGGTTGCCGGATCGCCCTCGCGGATCAACTCGACGGAAATCCCGAATGGGCGGATTGACGCAACAAAGGGATCAATCCCAATCCGCCGGACCTGTTCGCGTGCGATCGGAACGGTCTCCTTCAACGGCGTGATGACGCTGAAATGATGGGCGAGCATGCGAGCCGTCAGCAAAGCCGTCTCACCGGGTCCGATGATGGGGATCCGAACGCGCTCGCGCGCGGCATCCACTCCCGGATCGGCGAAACATCCCGTGATGACGCCATCAAATCCGCGTCGCTCTGCCTCGATGGAGCGCTCAATGATCCATTGAGCGAGTTCCAGCTCCTCCATCCGCGACTCAATGCTCACAGGTCGCGATGCGGTGCCTTTGAAATTATCCATGTTGTCGAGCTCGACGGCCGGACTCGCATGCAGACGCAGGTAATTGAGACGTTCGTTGGTGCCGAGGAAACATAGGCGCATCAATGTTGATCCTTATGTCAAGAGGCTCGCGGATCGGTGGCGTCACGCAGGCCGTCACCGATGGTGTTGAAGGCGAGGACGCTCAGGAAGATGAGCGATCCGGGATAGAGGGTGAGGAGTGGATCTTGCCAGATGAACCCTCGGGCCTCGCTGAGCATGTTCCCCCATGACGGTGTCGGAGGCCTGACTCCGAGACCGAGGTAGCTGAGGGCGGATTCGGCGATGATCGCGTAGGCAATCCCGAGGGTCGCCGCGACAATGATCGATGGCGTCGATTGGGGCAGGACGTGCCGAAAGAGGATCCACGACCGCGAGGCGCCGAGGGCGGTGGCCGCTTCGACGTATTGGTGTTCCCTGTTTGCCGTCACTTCACCGCGCACGATGCGGGCGACAGACATCCATCCCGTCAAGGCGATGACCAGGACGAGGTTCGGTAGCGAGGATCCAAAAAGCGACAGGACCGTAAGAAGAAAGAAGAAGAGGGGGATGCTCAGCATGCCGTCGATGAAACGGCTCACCACGGTATCAATCCAGCCGCCGAAGAAGCCGGCCAGCGCTCCCAGGGTACTGCCGAGAACGACGGCGCCGATCATGCTCACCAGCCCAACCGCCAGGGAGGCGCGGCCGCCGTAGATCAGCCTCGTAAGAATATCCCGACCGTTCTCGTCGGTGCCGAGCCAATGTTCCCATGACGCCGGGGCCATCACGTTGATCAGGTCCATTGTCTCCGGTTCATATCGCGTGAGCCAAGGCGCGAGAGCGCTGATCACGACGAACCCACCGATGACCAGCAACGCGATGCGTACGGTCAGTCGTTTCCAGAAGGCTCGCCAGATCCTCGTCCCGGGGGAGTCGGACTTGCGTGACGATTGGATGGCGGTTGACTTCCTAGCGGTAGCTGACACGAGGATCCAACCTTGCGTAAAGAAGATCGACGATCAGGCTCGACATCACCACGACGACGGAGATGATGAGCGTGATCCCCATAATCGTCGGGAAGTCCTGATTAAACCCCGCTGATACGGCGAGCCGACCGAGGCCGGGCCACGAAAAGACACTCTCCGTCACCGCCGCTCCACCAACGAGGCGGGGGATCAGCATTCCGAGGAGCGTGACGATGGGGATCAACGCGGTGCGGAATGCATGTCGATAAATGACGGCCAACTCACCAACTCCCTTGGAACGAGCCGTGCGCACGTAATCCTGGCGCAGGACGCCCAACATCGCGGATCGCGTGTAGCGGACGAGTTCGGCCATGATCGATGTGCTTAGGGCCAGCGTCGGCAGGATGAGATGCAGGGCCAAGTCGCCGAATGTCTCGTGACCGGGGGTGTACATGCCTCCGGCCGGCAGCCATGGAAGCAATACGGCGAATGCGATGATGAGGAGCAGTCCGTACCAGAAGATCGGCAGGGACAGGCCGAAGAAGCTCACGAGCGTCAGGAGCTGATCGAACCAGGAATCGCGCTTCACGGCGGAGAGAATACCAAGGGGAATGGCGACGATCAGGGCGAGGAAGAGGGCCGAGCCGGACAGGACGAGAGTGGCCGGGAGAGCGCCGCCGATGAGTTCGCTGACTGGTCGTCCAACTCCGATGCTGAAGCCGAAGTTGCCCTGCATGACTTGCCAAAGCCAGCGGATGTACTGCTCGTACAAGGGACGATTGAGCCCATACACCTCTCGCAGCCTTTCGGTATCCTCCGGTGCCATGTTGGGGTCGAGCAGGATGCTCGGCCCCCCAGGTGCAGACTTGATGAGGATAAAGGTGAAGACTGTGATTACCAGGATCAGGGCGATGGACTCGATCGATCGACGCAATATGTACTGAATCACCTCTATGCCTCCCTTTCTCTTAGCGCTTCACGATCAGGTGAGACCACGCGAGGGCGTCACGGTACCCCGCCTTCGGGAAGCTCTCGACCTTGGCGCTCAAGGCTTGGATCTCGTCCGGATCGACCGTGTAGACAATGGGCTGATCCTCATGGATGATTTCCTGAACACGTTTGTAGATCTTGGCCCTCTCCTCGCGACTCTGCGCGGTGGCGCCTTGGTCAAGAAGGTTGTCGATTTCCGGCCTCTTGTACTGCGATTCGTTGGCGAGTGAGTTACTGAGGTAGTTGTTGGCGACACCATCCGGGTCGGGCGGGGTAACCTGGTAGTTAGGGTTGATCTGATATGCTGGCGGACGCTGGCGCATGCGCTCGACGATGGCGCGATACTCTGAAGTCTCAAACGTCGTCTTCACACCGATCGCATTCCACTGCTGTTGTGCGATCAGTGCCGTGCGGGCGCGGGTTGGATTGCTCGGGTCGTACAGGACCGTGAAGGTGAGCAGCTGCCCATCCTTCGTACGGACACCGTCGGCTCCGACTTTCCATCCTGCCTCATCGAGAAGGGCCTGCGTCTGTTTCGGATCGAAGGGCAACGGTTTGATGTCCGCGTTGTGCGCCCATGAGACCGACGGAGGGAAGGGGCCGGTTGCGATGGTTCCGCGTCCTTGGAACACGGTCTTTAGCAGCAGCTCTCGATTAAGGCCCAGCGTCAGCGCCGTCCTGACTCTCTTGTCCGACAGCGCACCGACGCTGTTGTTGAGTGCGATGTATTCACTCCGCACAATCGGTACGGACTGGATCTTGATGCCGGGGGTGTTGGCGACCGAAGAGAGCTGGAACGGTTCGATGACGGCCAGATCCACCTCTCCTGCGCGAAGCAGAGCGAGCTGGGAGTTGGCGTCGGGAACAATGCGGAACACCATCGCGTCCAGCTTCGCCTTGCCGTCGAAGTAGTCATCGTTCCTGACGAGCCGGACGAAAGAGCCGGGCTGGTACTGCTCGAACTTGAACGGTCCCGTGCCGATGGGCTTCTTGAGGAACTCGGTCGGATTGATGAGTTGCTCAGGCGTCAGGTTCTTCAGCAAGTGCTCGGGCAAGATGCTCGCATTATACCCGAGCAGTACCGGGAACGCCGCCTGTGGCTTGGTCAGCTTGATGACGACGGTCGAACTGTCCGTGGCAGTGACGCTCTCGATTAGTCGGAAGTTGTTGGCGAGGTAGAATGGGACTGCCTTGTTCGTCCAGAGCTTCACGGTGAAGACCACGTCGTCGGCGTCGAACGGCTCGCCGTCGTGCCACTTCACGTTCTTCCGGAGTGCGAACGTATAAGTCCTACCGTCTTCGGAGACAGTCCACGATTCCGCAAGATCACCAACGGGATCGAGCGTTTCGAGGTTGTAGCGGACCAAGCCGCTGTAAAGCGCCTTGCCCACGAGGATGTTGTAGAGCCCCCCGGCCAGGGGCCACATCTGCGGATCATCATTGATCGGCAGACTGAAGGTGCCGCCGGTCGGAGGATTCTGCGCTGTCGCCGCTCCGGGGGACAGCATGGCCATGACAGCAAACGCAGCAAAAAGCTTTCGCATGTTCGTTCTCCTCAGTTCCTGACGGCATCCTGAATGGTGCGGATTGCCCCGATTGATCCGCGACAGCACAGATGCAGACATCCGGGATGGCCCAGACAAAAGAGCGGTTAGGGCAAGCGCCACAATTGTCGTCTGCCGAGTTCGCTTCATAGGCGCCTCTCCTGTCAGACTACGAACCACACCAGCGCTGTAAAATGAAGTTCTGCAAGCGGTAAGCGGAACATTCCTCAATAGGTTGAACATGTTCAATTTCTTCCTCCCTCAAACGGCCTTCCTCAAAGCCGACAACGTCGTTCCGGTAGTCACTAGTTTAATGTGCCGGATACGCGATGCCGTTTGGAAACACCGCCTCTTGGAGCGTCCGTTTACATCGGGCAATAGCCCAAAAAAATGCCTTCAGTAGGTGTTCGCCAAACAGCTATTCAGGGATAAAACACTTGAACGCCACGTCGCAAACCAATATTCCTATTACTTAGCATCAATCAGATTGAGTCTGTTATGATCCTCCCCCCGTTACCCGCATTGAGGGCATTCGAAGCGGCCGCGAGGCATCTTAGCTTTGCGAGAGCAGGAGGTGAATTGAGGGTCACGCCAGGTGCAATCAGTCACCAGGTTAAGCAACTGGAGGACTGGGTCGGAGGCCCCCTATTCAAAAGGAAAGCTAATCGGGTTGCTCTTACCGAAACCGGGCGGATTTTTGCAAGTCGACTTAACTCCATTTTTGGCCAGGTCATTTCCGCAGGCGCTGCCGCTCGATCCGCAGAAAGCGAGAACAAGAAAGTACATATCAGGTGCCAGCATTCAGTGGCCGCTAAATGGCTCGGTCCTAAAATAAACGGGTTTCTTGCTAGTAACCCGGATATCTCGGTAATCGTGCAGGCACGACCTCATCGGTGGAATGCCGACGAGAAAGTACCTGATCTTTCCATCTATAATGGCCGTGGCTCAGTCGCAGGGTATCGAGAAAACATGCTGCTTTCCGGGCACCTGATAGCAGTAGCCGCCCCCTCACTTATTGCAACAATGGCGAGGATGTCGACACCTGCCGACCTTTTGAAGGGTCCCCTGATCGCGGTGGATTTTGATGAGCCAGGCTGGCAGGATCATGGATGGGAGGCGTGGTTTGCGGCAGCCGGCCTGGGAGATCTCATGCCTTCAATATCGATTTCATTCAATCTGGTTCATTTAGTCATTGAAGCCTGCATTGCTGGTGCGGGCTTCGCGTTAGTTCCAGATTTTCTGGTTCAGCGTGAGCTTTCAAGTGGCGATTTGGTTGATGTCTGCGGCTTTGCGCTGCCTAACGCCCAGCCTTATTATCTAACTGAGCCCGATCCTAGCTCTGGCCGCGAGGAGGTTGACTTGTTGAAAGATTGGCTGATGGAGGAAGCTCGAGCGTCTTCTAGTCACTATTCGAGGAATGGATGAACAGCCCGTTGGCGCTGTTACTTGCTCTGCATTTAGCCGGCATTTGCAGAGGATGCCCCTTCCATAGCCGAGGGCGTTCTCGGGCGTAGAGCTGAACTGATTGCAGATTTCCTTCCGCAATCGGAAGACACGGGGGTTCATATCCCACAAGCGCGACATAGTGGTTCTCAGTTTATGGATCGTCAAGCGGCCCGACGGCGCCAAGGGCTTCGAAGTCCTTCCACGTCGCTGGGTGGTCGAACGGACTTTCTCATGGCTGGGGCGATGCCGCAGGTTGGCCAAGGACTTCGAAAACCTGTCGCGCAACGCGCTCGCCCTCCTCAAACTGGCGTCTATCCGCCTCATGCTGCGAAGACTCTGTTCAAACTGAATAACTTTCCGGACCGACTCTTAGGCGCATGAAATTCCATGATGGAGGTTAAATAAATGGCGAACGGCATCAGCCGTGGTCGTTCAACAGGGCCTCCTCCCCCATTGGTTGGCCCTCGCGACGCAGGATGGTCTCGGCGGCATCAGCCAGCACCTGGCAGCCGAGTACCAGGTCGGCTTCGTCTGTGTTTTCGGTCCAATGGTGGCTGACACCGCCAATGCTTGGGATGAAAAGCATAGCGGCCCTCAGTTTACGCGCCACAACCTGGGCGTCGTGACTGGCGCCGCTTGGCATTCTGACATAGGCGCCCGGTGCACGGCGCGCGGCTGCGTTCTCTATCGCGTCCTGGAAGGCCGGATCCATATGCCATGGTTTGCCGGTCTCGGTCTGCTCGATCTCGGCACGGCAACCCGTTTTAATCGCGGTCTCCTCAACCAACTCCCTTATCACCGCATCGAGGCGCTCTAGCACCGGCATCTCAGAATCCCGGAACTGGAACAGCATTTCTGCCTTCCCCGGAATTATGTTCGGAGCGCCCGGGTCCAGCGTAATACGGCCTATGGTCCATACGGAACGCGGACCGGCCACCTCAGGAAAGCGCCTGGCTATGGCCATGGCCAGCGTCGCTGCTGCGACGCCGGCATCCCTTCGGATGGCCATGCGCGTCGTCCCGGCGTGATTCTGGATACCGTGAAAAACGATTGAGTACTGCCAAGTCCCGACGATGCTCGTAACAACACCAATCCGTTTGCGCGAGGCTTCCAGCGCGTCGCCCTGTTCTATATGTGCTTCCAGATAACCGACGTAGCGTTCCGGCTCCGCCAGAGATCGGGGAACGCCGGCCAGGCCGGCCGTACGGAGCGCCTCCCTAAGCGGCAGCCCGTCATCGACATTCCCCGCGCGATCGATCTCCGCCTCGTCGATGTCACCAACGAATGAACGACTGCCAAGCATTGAGACGTAGTGACCTTCTTCATCCGCCCACGCCACTGATGCGATGGGAAGACTTGCGCAGTCCGGCGTTTCCGCAAAGGTCCGGGCAATCTCAAGGCCGTAGATGACACCAAGCGCCCCATCGAGCCATCCGGCATGATTCTGGGACTCTGCGTGCGACCCGATCAACAGCGATCGCCGGTCCGACCGCGGCGTGCCGAACACGTTGCCGACCCCGTCGATATGCGCCTGAAGCCCTACGGCTTCGTACTGCTGCGCAAGCCAGCGGCGGCTGTCCATGTCCTCTTTCGAATAGGTTGGGCGATGGACACCGGTCCGGTACGCACCGAACTGGGCGAGACGTCTGAGATCCGAGAGCAACCGTCCGGCGTTGATGTTTGGCATCCTCTGTACTGTCCTTTTAGTTGGTACGGAACGCAGCGGAGTGCAGCCGCCCGTTACGATGGGGCATCAACCTTCCGCTGACTAGATGACCGCGGATGCATGCCCCCCAGAGCTGGCCCCTGGGTTTCATGTGCAGCGGTGCCGCCTAATCTGAAGAGCAAGCTCGACCATTTTCCGACCAGCATTCAGCCTGCGGCTTCTACCGAGGTGAGGGAAGTCTGACACCCGCGCACCGGTCGGAGCCATCCGTTGGTCAACGACGTCCGTTGTCATACGCGCAAGTCATCCCGTCTCAGCTACTCGTCCCTGACTAGCTGGCCATCTGATTAGGGGCGGATCGCACTCCACCGACCTCGCGCACAGGATGTCGTAACAGGCCAAGCTCATGCAGCAATGCAGCGCCCGTGCGAATCCCGCTATAGAAGCAGCTGAGCGTTAGATTCTCGTTCGGCGCGTGGTTGGCTTCGTCGTAGTTTGCGTAAGGCGTGTCGAAAGCAGGAATGCCGAGGATCTTGGTGAATACATAATTAGGGAGAGTGCCGAAACCTGCGGGGACCAGCAAAGGCTCCTCCATTTGCGCCGCGACGAAAGCACGGCGAAGAGGCGCGGTGAATGGGGAGGCAATGGGCGTTTTGGAGGGACACATGCTCCCTTGCGCTATGAATTCCACTTCGGGCGCGTGTTTTTTCACATGGGCGGCGACCTTGCACAGGATGTCCGCGGGGTCCTGTGATTCCACGAGCCGTATGTCGCATTTTACAAAGGCTTCGTTGGGCAGGACGCTTTTGCTACCCGGGCCCCCATAGCCGCCATGGAAGCCATTGATCGTCAGCGTCGGGCGGAAGCAGAGGCGCTCATAGAAGGGTCGTTCCGCCGGCGCGTCAAGTCGCGCAAGATCGAGACTACGCTTCACAGCCTCGACATCGAGAGGTAAACGGTCGACCGCGGCCAATTCTCCCTCTGACGGTGGCTCGATGTCAGCGTCGAAACCGTCAATGGTGATCTCACCGTCGGCATTCTTCATGGTGCCGAGCAGATGCACCAACGTCCAGATTGGATTGGGCACGACGCCGCCAAAGTTACCCGAATGCAGGTCGCGACTAGCATGACGACAACGCAGTTCAAAAGACACCTCACCGCGCGATCCGAACTTGATCACAGGTGCGCCGCTTGCATGCCGCGGGCCATCGGCGGTGACGGCAAGATCAGCTTTTAGCATTTTCCTGTTGGCACGCACGAAATCGGCGATGTGCGGGCTGCCGATCTCCTCTTCGCCTTCCAGCAGCAGGATGACATTGCAGGGCAGCGCGCCATACACCTTGAGGTGGGACTCGATTGCCAGGATCTGCGCGAAATGTTGTCCCTTGTTGTCGCCCACCCCGCGTGCGTAAAGGCGCCCGTCACGGATGGTCGGCTCGAAGGGCGGCGAGAGCCATTTGTCGATCGGGTCAGCCGGCTGCACGTCGTAATGGCCGTAGAGCAGAACGGTCGGTTTGCCCGGCGCCTTCTCCCAGCGCGCGACCACCATCGGGTGCCCGTCGGTCGGCACCAGGCTGGCCTCGAGTCCAATCTCGGTGAGCATCTCGACCAGCAGCGCGCCGACTTCGGCGATGCCGACATTTTCGGCGCTGATGCTCGGGTGCCGAAGGTAATCGATCAGGCGATCGAGGAAGGGCGTGCGGTTCGCCTCGATATGCTCGAAAACAGCGTTCAACGGATCAGAAGAGGTCATAGCCTTGCCTGTGAGAAAGAGGAGAAGATGTACAGGGTGTTCTCAGCTGGCACGCCGCTGCTGCGAGCATGCTAACGATCATTCAGATGACAAGCGCTCATTCGCTCAGGTCCAACTTCCTTCAGTGCTGGGCGCTCGGTCTTGCAACGAGCAAAAGGCGCGCGAACGCCGTGGATCGACAGGCCGGCCGGTGCGCGCCTCCAAATCCGCCGCATCTCGAAAGGCTGGCGACAGCTCCCAGCCGCCACGGGACTGCTTGGTCCAGCCCGTGGCTTGGTTTCAATCAGATTGAGATGGTGGCGCGGATCGCAGAGCATGCGCCGGCCTCACAGAAGCGCGTGATGGGCGAACTGAACATCCTCAGCGCCGCATCCGTAGCTCATGCTTTCTGGTAGCGCCAACCGGCCGCTCAGAAGCTGCTTCCGCCAGACCTGGCAGCGCGTAGCCTCGTATTTATGCGCAAAGTCCACAACGAGCCTGCCGGGCACAAAGCTCACCTCCACGATCCCCGCCTTCCTCAAACCGCCAATCACCTTTCCAAGTCCGCGCAATTCAGAGAGCTAGGACAGTCTGATGACTCCCACGTCATTCTCGATGGCGATCTCGGTCCCAAACGGCCCAGAGAGTTTCTGGAGGCGCTCCAGAATGGCTCTTGCCTGCGGCGTAGAGGCCAGCTGCGGGATGCCCCGATTGGCAAACCTCTTGGTGTAACCGAGTTCGATCGGATACAGCCGCAACTCGGCAAGCTGGTTCTGTTCAAAACGGCTGACGGTGACAACGCTTTCATAGAAGACCGGGTCTGAAAACCCTCTTGCCATCTCGGCGACCGTCACCTCGGCATCCGTGTCGACCCGTGGGTCCTTACCGTAAACGGCAAACATGTCAGCGCCCACCGGGGTCCGCAGGTCGTCCATGATGAAGTTCCCAACGCTGTAAAAGATGGGCCGGCCCTTGTAGATTTCGATGCCTCGCAACTGATGCGGTCCATGTACGACATATGCGTCCGCTCCGGTATCGATAACCATGTGCGCGAACGATCGTTCGCAATCGGGCGGCTCCTGGCTCCAATTCCCGGGCTGGTGACCGTGGTTCGTGACTACGCAGAAGTCGGCGAACTGTTTGCCTCGCCGAACATTTCGTAGAATGCCGGCGACATCGCGCGGGTCCGCTTCATAGCTGTAGCCAACTTTGTCGCCCGTTTTGTATGTCGCCCCAGCGACCACGACCTGGTTTGGATCCTCACAATCCTCTGGCTGCTCTGCGGTCCCCGAGACTGCAGCCGGAGCCGATCGGCTGCCAGGTTTGGTGTCGGGCAGCGCATCGCGGATATGGCGCAAGTTCTCGAGCATTTCCGGCAAGACTACGATACTTCGCGCCAAACGAAGGCCGTTGAGTCCTGGTCGTGCTGGCGCCTCTCCGGCGGGATCGCACGCACGAGACATAGGGGTGAACGATGAAGCAAACGACACCAATGCCACGCGACCGCGTGCGGTCTCCAGAAAGCGAGCGGCGCCGGCTTGTGCGAGATTCTCGCCCACACCTGCATAAACGATCGCGTTCTGATCAAGCGCCCGGCACGTCTCGCGCATTCCTTCAACGCCCCAGTCAAGCGTATGGTTGTTTGCGTAACTAAGCAGGTTGAATCCCATTTCTTGGAGATCAGGCCCGAGCTCTGGCAGGCTGACGTGATATGCTCCGCCGTACTCAGCTTGGGGACTTCCGGAAAACGATCGAATATCGAAAATATTGGTTTCCATGTTTCCGAATGTGACATCAGCCTCACGGAGGATCTTGATGACGGCGCCGAAGTCAGGATCCTGTGCTTTGGTCAGCGGTCGCGTCACGATAAGATCGCCAACTGCGACCATCGTGAAGCCGTCCGCAATGTTCGTCGCGATCGAACCGGCTGTGTCATAGCTGCCGCTCGGCAAGGCCGAATCACAACCGCCCGTGTGTGCGGTATTCTTCATTTGGTTCTCCATAGGCAGACACATGCAAGTAATGATGACGCGCCAACAGCCCGCCCATGCAACAACTAGCGGGTTTTGAGTGAAGTTGGCGCAAATCCTGCAGAACGGCCCTGTCGGCATCCCGAGGTAGACTCCACCATCCGGTGAGGGGGCTGCTCACAACGAGAAGCGTCTGGGACTTTCCCAACTCTCACTTTAGAAATTAGAAATGCTCGCCTTGAGGGCATTGATCGCGCGTAGCGCGGCAGTTTTGGCACTCGCATTCATAACCCCGACGATAATCTCGGCAGGAGTTTATAGCGACGGCCTCGTCGTATAGCGGCGTAATCGAGGGATAGGGCGCGGAAATGCTGCATTTTTCTTTCGAAAACGCTGGACAAGAGAGTTGAAAAATCTGTCCGCGCAGAAGCTTCTTAGAAGGACCGCTCGTCATCCGATTCTCGAATACTGCGGATTCCGACGATTTACC
>NZ_FUIG01000008.1:0-309 GCF_900149755.1 Mesorhizobium delmotii
CATCAGAGCGACCCGGTTCCTCGCGTTCTCGTAACCATCCCTCGCCAACAGGCGAACGCTACTCAGACCTACAGCTTCATTCCCGATCATGTTGAAGCCGGCACCGGTCAGGACCCTTGCATATCTGACCCGACAACTCAGCCGAATGAGTATTGCTAGGGCGGAAGGGTCCAGTCTCGGCGCGCCATGCAGCGGTCACCGGGTTCGTTTTGCTGGGGACTAGTCTTAGTCTAGAATATTCTGTCTTCTCACGGAATCGGAGGGGATACCAAAATCAGAGTAAGTTTGATTGAACTAAACCGCTGCCGC
>NZ_FUIG01000063.1:0-25385 GCF_900149755.1 Mesorhizobium delmotii
TTTTATAAAGCCGTGAGGATTCTTTCAATAGTCGCCGTAAGTGGCGATACTTTCATTGCAGTCGCTTTGCGGTTTGAAGCAATAAAATCGATTTTTAACCTCAGACCGCAAGAAATTAGCCGCCACCCACAGGACCTCCAGCGGTCCGATATTTCAAACTGTACCGCGGCAGTCCTTGAGTAAGCGCGAGGCCGACCTCATCGGGCGCGGCGCCACCGAGAGGTGATGGCACCGCAAAGGACGGAAAGGTCAACGCGCACGGCACTAGTGAGCGCCAACTCGCGCTCACCGCCCAGTGGAACAAAATCACGCGAAACCCTCCGAAAATTGATTGCGACGCCCCGTCAGATCGGCTGCAGCGCAGAACGGTCACGCCATCCTCCTCAAGCCGATCATAGCTATGGGCCTGCTGCCCACCTTAACCTCCACTTGGTCGATGCTAGTCTTCGATCCCTCTCCATAATTCACGAGGCTGTTGCGCTGATATAGGTTTCCTTCCTGCAGCGGCGAGAGTTGCCGCTGTCAGGTGGACAAGATCGGCGTTGCTTGCTGCAATCGAGCCAGCAGGCCTCCAGAAATTGTTCTCGAAGCCAACCCGGCCATGGCCGCCGAGCAATGCGCCTGCGACAACGCATGCTGCGTCGTGCCGGCCGAAGGCACACAGGCTCCAAAAGCGGAAGCGGGTCATGTCGGGAGCAAGAAATGACGAAAGGCCCTTGGGATGCGAGGTCTGGCCGACGGTGTAGCGCCGAGCACAAAGAGGACGGGCAGGTCGCGCCAGGGGATCAAGCCGCGACGCTGCAGTTCTGCGAGGCGTATGGTCTCGGCCGGCTCGTAGAGGATGATCTGCGGCAGGACCCGCTCCCGCTGGAGCCAGGCCAGGAAATCAGCAAAGGGCTTTTCATCTTCAGGCCCCGTCAGGAATTCGCGCAATGCCAGGGATGCTGCTTCCGGCGCCTCTGTCACCTGCACCACTCTAATCTGTTGCTACGGTTCGTAAATGCCGAGCGCCTCTGTGGTGATCTGCACTATCAGGCGCTCGCCTCTCACCCGGGTCGGCAAGCTCGAGCTGGGTTCCGCAGGACCGGCAGGGGCGCGTCTCCACGCCCTCGTCGATCTCGGCCATCAACGAGCGCCCGGACGAGAGCCTGAGGGCCTTTTCCGCGCGCCCGCCGCAAGAGCCGTTTGCCTACCTCATCCTCAAGGCCCTACGAGAGGCTGCGGGAAGCCGGATTCGTCACGAGCCAGGCGGATTCCCGTTGATCAAGGCTCGGAGTTCATCTCCCGCGACCTGGACCTGTGGGGCCTACTAGAACGGCGTCACCCTCGACTTCTCGCGGCCAGGCAAACGGATGGACAATGCGATCATCGAGGCGTTCAGTCCGGCTGCGGGCGGAATGTTTGAACGCTCACTGGTTCCTGAGCTTGTAGATGCGGCGGAGAAGTCGGATCTTGGCGCAGAGAACAACGGCCACACGGCGCGATCGGGAAGAAGGTCCCGGCAGCGCTCATGACATCGGCACACGAAGCCAACCCGTGTTGTTGATCAGGGTCAGAAAAACTCTGGCGCCTGCCGAGAGTGCATTGGGGAGCGGTCCAAAACGACCGAGGCTGTGACCGTCGCAGGATAAGTTCAGTGGCAGGTCACCTTCACTCTCTGCAGGGATGAACCGCGGAACAGTGCCGAAGGCACGTCATTGCGGTCAGCGTCAAGCCACTAGATTTGGCAGTTCCTGAAAAACGTCAACACACTATCTTCAAGGCCTGTCAGCGACTAACCGGGCACAAAATGGCCCGGCCACGCGACGCTAAACGGGATGATATTGTCCGAGGTCTGGGCCTGCTGACTGGCTGACCGGATCGCGCTAAGTCGCGCTGTGCTCAGGATACCGTCGGGTTGCGGAAACTACCAATACCATAGGGCCACTAGAGAGGAACTGCCCATGACAATTGCGACGGTGCCTGCAATCAGCGAGGCGGATGCGCGAATTGAGCGCCGACTTTGCGAGCTTGCAACTTACGATTCAGCCTCAATCTGGGAGGCTCAAGACGAACTATCCAGCGCGATTGCAGAGGCGGGCATGCACTTTGAGGGGCGTGCGTATCCGGTATGTCTCCGGCCCCTTGCGATAGACTGCGGTCTGGCAAATCACCTCACCGCTACCGCTGAGGCCGTGATCAAGCTCCTTGATGTCGCCGCTGAGTTGTATTGCTGCAATGAAGACGTACAAGACCTATTTCCGGCTTATAAACATTTGCGGCATTGGATCACTATTCTCCCAAAACATCGGCCGATTGTAAGAATTTGCCGACTGGATGGCCTTTTCGGCAGCGATGGCTATTATAAGATAATTGAAACGAATACCGAAGCGCCCGGCGGAGTTATTCAGAACGGCCTCGCCGCAAAAGTCTGGAGCCGTATACCCAACCCATTGACACATGGCCTGTCACTAGACGTGAGCAAGCAGCCTTTCGCGAAAG
The DNA here is from genome assembly GCF_900149755.1 of Mesorhizobium delmotii. Taxonomy (NCBI): domain Bacteria; kingdom Pseudomonadati; phylum Pseudomonadota; class Alphaproteobacteria; order Hyphomicrobiales; family Phyllobacteriaceae; genus Mesorhizobium; species Mesorhizobium delmotii. The sequence continues at coordinate 2,482 of NZ_FUIG01000063.1, forward strand.
ATCCGACCTGCTTTGTCCGGGAGCTGGTGTCTGCCTATCACTCTGCGGCCGGCAGCGAACTGAAAACTGCAGCCGTAGTCAACTTTCGTGGACGCTATGCGAATGAAGTAGATTGGATCGTTAACGGGCTAAGAGACGCGGGCGTCAAAGCGACGTTGCTGGATGTTAGCACGATGAAGCTGACCCCTCGTGGGCTAGTCGGCCCAGATGGGGAACTCATAGAGCTTGTTTACAATAAACTCGATCCTAGGGACGTTATTGAAGCCTGTGAAGCTGAGGATTACTTACGCGCCTGTGCGGCTCAAGAGGTAGTTTCGATAAACCCGTGGGTCTCCCAGTGCGTACTGTCTGACAAGGCTATCCTTGCTTTACTCAGCGATGATCGGTTCAGCTCGAACTTCAACGCCGAGCAGATCTCGCTTATTGCACGCCACGTTCCATGGACCCGCCTCGTTAGGGAGGGAGTAACGACTGACCCAAATCGGCGTCGGATCGAGCTCATCAGCTACATCCGGAAGAACAAGACCGATCTTGTTCTGAAGCCCTCTAACGCGACGCGTGGTGAGCATGTCTTGGTTGGGCGCCTCACATCCTCAGAGGCGTGGGAAGAACACATTGACCGGGCCGCTCGCAACCCTTACGTCGTTCAAGAGTACATCGCGCCCGGAGAGGTTACGGCTCTGCACCCGCCAAGCCGGTCGTTCAAGAAAATGGCGTATGGAATTGACTGTTACGTATTCGGTGGCCGCCTGGCAGGTTTTCAATCGCGCGCAAGCCTCGATCCTGTGATGAACGTTGGGCGAAGCGGGATTCTATTGCCGATAGCTATCGACTAAATTTCGCGCCTGAGCTCGCCAGGACGTCCCACTTGCGAGTATGCGGCTCGGTATTGTCCAAGTTGGCGAAACGCGGTCGATGTTCTTGGATGAGAGCGTTCGCAGGCGCGTGGTCCGCCAGGAGAGCTTCCACCCACCGACCTTCAACTCCGTATTTACCATCCTGGCACATGCCTACGCGCAGTGTCGCTCGAACAAGGGCGCACCGGGGGTAGACGGTTCAGGACTTCGCGGACGTCGCGGCGTATGGCGCCGAAACGAGCGTGCGAACGCTAGGACACTTGTTACGCGACCAGGAAGCCGGCCGCGGCTTGCCGGCCTGGCTTTCCCGTGTTGTAGACCATCACGTACGCAAGATGAGTAGCCCGACTCTGCACGAATCCTCGTAAGCGCTGTTCTCAGGTCACGGCCTTGAGCTCGAGCTTGTTGATGTAGACCCAAGGCAGGAGATCGTCGATCTGGCTGTTGGGGTGGCCGTTGACGATCCTGGTGAGGAGATCGGCGAGATAGCCGAGCGGTTCGACACCATTGAGCTTGCAGGTTTCGATCAGCGAGGCGATGACTGCCCAGTGTTCGGCGCCGCCGTCAGAGCCTGCGAAGAGCGCGTTCTTGCGGTTGAGCGCGATCGGACGGATCGAGCGTTCGACGGTGTTGCTGTCGATCTCGATGCGGCCGTCGTCAAGGAAGCGCGAGAGGCCTTCCCAGCGCGAGAGCGTGTAGCGGATCGCCTCGGCGAGCTTTGTCTTCTGGCTGATCAGCCCGAGCTTTTCGCGAAGCCATGGTTCGAGTTCGACGACGATCGGGCGGCTCCTGTCCTGGCGCACGACACGGCGCTGCTCGGCCGATCGTCCACGGACGTCGTCTTCGACGCGATAGAGTTCCGCGATCCGTCTCAGCGCCTCGCTGGCGATTGGCGCGGGACCGGCCGCGGCGAGCTCGTAGAAGCGCCGGCGCACATGTGCCCAGCAGAAGGCGAGCGTCACGCCGCTCTTGTCGGCGAGCACGCGATAGCCGCCATAGCCGTCGACCTGCAGGATTCCGGCAAAGCCCACCAGATGAGCGATCGGACGCTCGGCCTTCCGATCCGGCGCATAGACATAGGCGACGCCCGGCGGGTCGCTCCCCTCCCATGGTCGGTCATCGCGGGCATAGGCCCAGAGTTAACCTGTCTTGGTCTTGCCGCGGCCGGGATCGAGCACTGGCGCGGTCGTCTCGTCGGCGAAGAGTTTTGGCGAGGACTTCAGCTTGCCAAGCAGCCGCTCATGCACCGGACGCAGATGCCAGGCGGCGCGGCCGACCCAGTCGGCGAGCGTGGACCGGTCGAGATTGATGCCCTGCCGGGCATAGATCTGCGCCTGACGATAGAGCGGCAGGTGGTCAGCATATTTTGAGACCAGCACCTGGGCGACCGTCGCCTCGGTCGGCAGGCCGCCCTCGATCAGCCGGGCGGGCGCCGGAGCCTGAACCACTACATCCTCACAGGCGCGGCAGGCATATTTGGGCCGGCGCACGACGATCACGCGCAGCTGCGCCGGAACGATGTCGAGCCGCTCGCTCATGTCCTCGCCGATCCGATGCAAGCCATTGCGGCAGCACGGGCAGGCATGATCCTCGATGTCGACGACCATCTCACGCGCGGCAGATGGGGTGGCAGCCCGCCGCGGTTCGCCCTGCGCTTGGCGACAGGCGCCTGACGTTCGCCAAGAGCGGTCTGTGCCTGCTCTTCGTCACCGGCGGCCTCGATCTGTTCGGCCTCTTCGAGCCCCAGCAGCAATTGATCCTCGGGGAGCGTCTCGGCACGCCGGCCGAAGCGATGACGCTGCAATTCCTTGATGATCTGAATCAGACGGGCATTCTCGACGTCGCGCGCCAGGACCATCGCCTTCAGCGCATCCGGATCGTCGGGAAGCTGGTCAGCCGTCATCGCCATGAGCGGATCAGACCATATTCGCCGACAGTCCGCGACAGCGGAATCCAGGCTGATTCACTTCGTCGCGGGTCAGCCCGCCTGGGCTGGAACGCGAGTCCGGCGCGCTTCGTGGACCCGCCGCCAGTCGAGCCCTTCCAATAGCGCCGATAGTTGCGCAGCCGTCAGTCTCATCACGCCGTGCACTTCGGCCAGCGGAACTCCATCCTCCAGACGCTTGGCATAGAGGCAGACGCCGGTGCCGTCCCAGAAGATCAGCTTGATCCGGTCCGTCCGCTTCGCCCGGAAGATCGTAGACCGTGCCGCTGAACGGTTATGTGGCGCGCCACATAACCGTTCTTATGGGTCGGGCGAGATTATGTGGCGGAGCCGCCCTGACCCCTTTCGGGCCGGCCAAACCCAGCTTGCCTCCGCCACATAATATTTCATGCCTCTCTCATGGCGCGGGATTCCCCTGGTGCCACAACGCCGGAGGGGCAGAATGCTAGAGTTCTATTTTTCCTATTGTGGGGTGCTCAAGCGCCTGCGTAGCGGTGCACTCGGTGGCGAGATGGATTGCCTCGCAGAGCATTTTTTCGCCCTTGGTTACAAGCGAGTGTCCGCCAAGATTTACCTGAGCCGGATCGCGCGCTTTAGCCAGTTTGCCGCAACGCGCTGTGGTCGGATGCCGATCCATCAAGATGTCGTCGACAGCTATTTATGCACGTTTACTACGGATTCTCCACGCATTGGGGCCGCATCGGCGCTGGGACATGCACGGCGAGTGGCTCCGGAGCGCTTCATTGCTTCCGCTCCCAGGGTAGATGATGATCAGCGGCGCCGCCAACAGCCGCGCCATTCGCCATGGCGTGCTTCGCCGGTTTTACGAGTATCTCGCCGTCTACGACGCCCGGACCGAGGGCTTGGACCGCAGAGCTTTCCCCAGATCCAGAGCGATTCCGCCTCCGCGTATTCTCAGCGAGGCTGAGTTGACGTCACTCATCGAAGCATGCGCCCGCATTTCGCCTAGCGTCCCTCTGCGAGGGCGGACGATGGCGACGCTGATCGGATTGTTGGCGAGTTCGGGGCTGCGATCGGGGGAAGCAGTCGGGCTTGATCGTTCCGACGTTGATCTCACCAACGGGGTTCTCCTCGTTCGGAAGACAAAGTTCCGCAAGGATCGTCTCGTTCCAGTTCACACGACAACCCAGGGTGCCCTTGGTTGCTATGCCCGTGAGCGCGACGCCGCTTTCCCCATACCCAAGGATCAGGCCTTCTTCCTCAGTTCCCGGGGCAACCGCCTCTCGGCGACCGGCCTGCAAAACGGCTTTGCCGAGGTCCGTAAACTCGCCGACTTTGATGGCGGTAAACCGTTAAGGCCGCACGATCTCAGGCACCGGTTTGCCGTGACCCGCCTCAGCCTCTGGCACCAACAGCGCGCCGACGTTCAGGCGCTATTGCCTTTGCTCGCCACATATCTCGGCCACGTTAGTTACAGCGACACGGCCTACTACCTCACGGGCTCGGCGGAGCTCCTCGCTATCGCGGCTGAGCGTGCCGCCCTCGATGGAGGCGCAGCATGAGCGAACACCTGCTCCTGGCGCCGCTCCTGGAGTCCTATTTCCGCCGGCGCCTGACGAAGCAGCGCAATGCGACTCCCGCGACCGTGTCCAGCTATCGCGACGCCTTGCGCATGCTGATCCTCTTTGCCGCCGACCGGTTGCGTAAGAAGCCGGCGGCGTTGGCGCTCGAAGATCTCGATCGAGACCTCGTTCTCGCTTTTCTCGACGAACTCGAGGAGAAGCGGAACAATTGCGTCGCCACGCGCAACGCCCGCTTGGCCGCGATCCGATCTTTTTTCCACCACGTCGCTGCCGCCGACCCGGCGTCCTTCGGTGTGGCCCAACGCGTGCTGTCGATTCCCATTAATCGGGCGCACGTCGAGGTAACGCACCATCTCACCAAGGCCGAAGTGGATACCCTCATCGCGGCGCCTGATCCAAAGACGCCTCGTGGTCGGCGCGACCGAGCCTTTCTGCTCTTCCTGGCACGGACCGGCGCCCGGGTCTCGGAAGCCACCGGCGTCAACGCAAACGACCTTCAGTTGGAGCGCTCTCACCCGCAAGTGCTGCTGCGCGGCAAGGGGCGCAGAGACCGCGTCGTGCCCATTCCTAAGGACCTGGCGCGAGCGCTGACGACCTTGTTGGGCGAGCGCGGGATCACCCATCACGAGCCGCGACCGATATTCGTCGGCGCCCGCAACGAGTGCCTGACTCGTTTCGGAGCGACCTATATCGAGCGGCGTGCGGCCACCGAGGCCGAGCCTACCAGGCCGGCCTTGGCCGACAAGCCCATATCGCCGCACATCTTCCGGCACTCCCTCGCCATGAAGCTTCTCCAGTCCGGCGTGGACCTTTTGACGATCCAAGCCTGGCTCGGGCACGCACAGGTCGCCACGACCCATCGCGATGCCGCAGCGGATGTCGAGATGATGCGCAATGGACTCGAGAAGGCGGGCGTCACCGGCGATCGCGGCGTGCGTTTCCGGCCAAATGACTCCGTTCTGCAACTGCTGAACTCCATCTGAATATTATGTGGCGGAGGCAAGCTGGGTTTGGCCGGCCCGGAAGGGGTCAGGGCGGCTCCGCCACATAATCTCGCCCGACGCATAAGAACGGATCAGCGCCCATCGTCTCGCGCACCAGCGCCGCCAGCCCCTCCGCGCCCTTGCGGAAGTCCACTGGCTTCGTCGCCACCATGACCTTGACCGCACCCGTCGGCCCGATCACGTCGTTGCCTTAAGCGCGCGGATTATAGCAGCCACCGTCTTGGTGTCGGCGCCGCGGCCAACGCGCATGGCGACACCGCCGATCTCAAGCTCGATCACTCCGGCGTCGCGGACCGCCTTCTGCTTCCGTGGTCGTCCTGGGCGCTGCGCCACCGGTTCCGGCAAAGACGCTGCAACCACCGCAGGAACGAACAGGGATTCTGATGCCGGCGCCTCCGCCGAGGGCTGACGCGCAGCCCGGCGCCAAGCAAACAATTGCTGCGGGGAAAGCGCATATCGGCGAGCTACAGCACAAACCGTCTCGCCAGCCTCGTAGCTCTCCGCAACGATCCGCGCCTTCTCCTCTGGAGGCCATTCGCGTCGCCGGCCGGAGCCCGTGAACACCTCGAACCGGCGCACCGGCTCCACGTCGTTCGACTTAAGCGTAAGCTCTGAAATCGTCATATATCGAAGCCCTCAAAGACTCCGAACATCGTCCTTCACGCCGATCCCCGAAAGGTGCCCTCGGAACATCGCTTACGAATCCTCCGCGAAGTCTGCGATCGTGTCCAACTCGCCCGTCTCGAAGATCGGGTAATCACAGCCTTTCGCAACAGCAGGAAACACCGCGCTTTGGGTAGGCCAGCAGCACGGCCGTGTGGCCGTCATGGTCGCATGCGTTCTTGCCAGATAATTTGATGGGGTGGAGCGGCCTACGCCTCGCAGTATGCCAGGATGGCAGCTGTGACGAAGATCGAAAGGAAGCACTCCATGAACGAGATTTCCACAATCGGACTGGACCTCGCCAAGAATATTTTTCAGGTCCACGGCATTGATGCCGCACGGCAGGATGTCATCCGCAAGCCTTTGCGCCGTGGCGAGGTGCTGAAATTCTTCGCGAGCCTTCACCCCTGCCTGATCGGCATCGAGGCTTGTGCGACAGCTCATCATTGGGGCCGGGAATTAGGCAAGCTGGGCCATACGGTCCGTCTGGTGCCCCCAGCTTACGTGAAAGCCTATGTCAAGCGTGACAAAACCGATGCGGCCGACGCGGAGGCGATCTGCGAGGCCGTTACACGGCCAACCATGCGCTTCGTCGCGGTCAAGAGCATGGAACAGCAGGGGGTGCTGATGCTGCACAAAACTCGAGACCTCTTGATCCGGCAACGCACGATGTTGATCAACGCCTATCGTGGACACCTTGCTGAACTCGGCATCATCGCTGCGCAGGGATCCGCTGGTGTGAAAACGGCAATCGAAGCTTTTCATATGGCACAGGACAACTTGCCCGCACTGGCATGCAATGCGCTACACGGACTGATCGACCAGATGCGCGTTCTTGCCCGTGAAATCGAAAAGATCGAAAAGACGATCTTGACCTGGTACCGCCAGAACGCGGCGAGCCGGCGTCTAGCCGCAATCCTGGGCATCGGACCTATCACCGTGAGCGCCATCACGGCGGCGGTACCCGACGCGACGCTATTTTCTTCGGGCCGCTCCTTCACAGCATGGCTTGGTCTGACACCGCGCTCATATAGCAGCGGCGGCAAGGAGAAACTTGTCGGTATAAGCAAGCGCGGCGATAGCTATATTCGGCGATTGCTCGTTATCGGGGCCACGCGCGGTGATCCGTCGAGCGCGACAGGACAATGCCAGCAAGAACTGGGCCGCCAAGCTACTTACGCGTAAGCCGGCCCGGCTAGTCTCGGTGGCCCTCGCCAACAAGACAGCGCGCATCGCTTGGGCCCTGCTGGCGCGGAACGAAACCTATGTCGCTGGAGCAGTGGCGCCATAACAGAATCTTCCGTTCGGCAGTACCGAGTAGCAAGCTGGACGGTAGGTAGCGAGGGTGATGAGATGTGATGGCAAACCGGTCGAACCGGGGATTGGATCAATCCGAGATTCTCAGGGCGCTTCGAGCGCGCCAATTTGATTGGAACCCGATCTGCGGACTTCATCAGGGCCTGCGGCCATAGGTGCCGCCTCGTAAAGGCCGGACACATGGCTTGCACCCGACCAGAGCGCCATCACTGATTTTCTCTCTTGCAACAAACGGCCGTTCCACACATGAGGACCAGGGTTGGTTTGACGCCTCATGTATTGGCAAGGCGTCCATGTCCGCCTTCAACCCGGCCGTCCGACCGATTCCGCCTTCGCCCTGAATCAGTGCGGCGATGCTTCAGCAATTCCTGTTTCCATGTGATTGACACCGCACGAGGCCAGCTTTTCCGTCACAAACTTCGCTGTGTTGTAGCTGACAATCGATCTCGGGATTTTGGTAGAAATAGCGGCGCGACCTGGGTCGACCGGGAAGCAGGCGGATTTGAGCATCTGCCGGACCAGGAACGCCATATTTGTTTCACTCTGCAGAGTGAATTGCAACAAATGTTGCGCAAATTCATGCGATTGTTAAGATCATGTAAATTCCCTAGGCATAGAGCATCATTCGGTGGACGACCTAGATCGAAGGATCCTTACGGCACTACAGACGGACAACCGGCTCTCCTTTGCGGAACTTGCGGAACTTGTCGGTTCCTCAGCCGCCTCATGCATGCGTCGAGTGAACAAGTTGCGTGCGGAAGGAGTGATCGTTGCGGACATCTCGTTGGTGGATCCGAAGGCTCTCGGCAAATCACTGACCGTTGTCCTCACGGTAGAGCTAGACCGTGAGCGTCTTGACCTCGTGGATGATTTCAAACGCGCCATGCGCGCGGCCAAGGAGGTAACCCAATGCTATATGGTTACGGGCGACGCCGATTTCGTCCTGATCGTGGGGGTTGAGGACGTCGAGGCCTTTGATGTCTTCGTCAAGACAAAGCTCTATACCAATCCGAACGTGCGAAAATTTAAGAGCATGATTACCCTTGATCGTGTCAAGTTCGAGCCACGGATCAAGGTGTAGCTTTCGGTGAGTTGTGCTGAAACCTGCGTTTTTTCTGATGACCCATTGCACGCGCAGCTTCTGATTTAACTTTTTCGCCTGGGGACTGTGCATCTAGGTGTTTAGTCCCGGCATTTTCTGGAGCGAATTTAACCTGAAGCGTCTGGCTGTGCAGCGCAGGCGTTGCAGATGACCTATAGGGTGTTAGGCCCTTGGACACCTCGAAAAACCTAGCAATCGAGAACGCATTTTGATTCACTTCGCCTAGTGATTTGCACGGAGGCGTTGGATGCGAAGCCAGGCTGGGTTCTGGGACATTGACGAGCGCTATGTCCTGCTGAGCGAGGCCGGCGATCCACTGGAGAAGCTGTACGCGGTGGTGCCGTGGGAGGTTTTCCGGAAACCGCTGGCCAAGGCGCTGAAGCGCTCCGATGGCGCCAAAGGCGGTCGGCCGCCCTTTGATGCGGTGATGATGTTCAAGGTCCTGGTTCTGCAGGCGCTCTACAGTCTCTCGTACGATCAGGCCGAGTTCCAGATCCAGGACCGGCTTTCCTTCATGCGCTTCCTCGGGTTGGGGCTCGGCGACAACGTTCACGACGCCAAGACGATCTTGTTGTTTAGGGAGCACCTCACGCAGGGCCCGGGCGGTGGAGAACCTGTTCGCCCGTTTTGACAAGCACCTCACCAAGGCCGGTTATCTGGCGATGGGTGGCCAGATCGTGGATGCCACGATCGTGGCGACGCCGAAGCAACGCAATTCCGATGCTGAAAAGGCCGACATCAAGGCAGGAAAGGTGCCGGACGAGTGGCAGAAGAAGCCAGCCAAGCTGCGCCAGAAGGACCGGGACGCGCGCTGGACCGTGAAGTTCTTGACGGCCAAGGCCGATGAGGAGGGAAAGACGAAGCAGCGCGATATCGCCGTTCCCGCCTTCCGCTACAAGAACCATGCCTCGATTGATCGCCGGCACGGCTTCATCCGCCGCTGGAACGTCACCGGCGCCTCGGCCTGGGACGGGGCGCAGCTTCGCAACGTGCTGGACAAGAACAACACCGGCTCGACGGTATGGGCCGACACCGCCTATCGCTCGAAGAAAGAATGAGGCGTGGCTGGATAAGAACGGCTACGTCTCCGAGATTCATCACAAGAAGCCGAAGGGCCGGCCGATGAGTCGATGGCACGGGCCAATGGCCGGCGCTCAAAGGACTGCGCTTTCGTCGAGCACGTCTTCGCGCAGCAGAAATCCCGCATGGGCCTTATTGTCCGCACGATCGGCATCGCCCGCGCCCGCACCAAGATCGGCATGGTGACCTGCCACTGAACTTTCATCCAGTGGCGATTAGAGCCTCGGCCGTTTTGCTCCGATACCATTCTCTGGACCGCCGGAAGGTAGAGTTTCCGGCTTTCTCACGATGGCGGGCTGGCGGCGCCATCGGGATTAAGCAACGAGATCGGGGCCTTGTGCCCGATCGCCCCATGCGGGCGCACCTCGTTGTACAACACGACGAAAGAACGCCCACAGGACCGAGGAACGCAAGTTTCTTTATCCATGGCATCCTTGGGCGGGCGTTGTGTTCACGTTCATGAGGTGATCGAGAAGGCAGACCGGGAGGTTTTCCGCTGCAGTCTCTCCGGCCACGCCTCCGATCGGTGGCTGGAGGTTCCGGCCTGGATGTTTGATCGCGCGGTCTGCACCGCGTGGCGCATTGCCGCTGCCCCACATGTCGATCCCAGAACGCTTGGCGTCTTGGTGACACTGCTGCAGGACGCGACGGCCAATTCCCACACCCCATCGCAATTGGAGGATTCGGGCGCAGCATCGGGTCCTCACGACGCGAATCGGGGAGAGGTCCATGCCGCGCCAGCCTACGACATATCAGTTCGATCTGTTCTCCAACCCGCACGACGCGCAGACCGCGCAGATGCCACCATGGCAGGCGCTGCCGGAAGAGACGCGCCTGACGCTGACAAAGCTGATGGTGCGCCTGATCCTCGACCACGTCGACGGCGAGCGCACCGTTCCACTGGAGGAGGCGCGCCATGATGCATGAGAAGATCCGGCCCCATCATCTGGAGCGCAAGGCGATCCTTTATGTGCGGCAGTCCTCGGCCCATCAGGTTCTGCACAATCGTGAGAGCCGCGCCCTGCAGTATGCGATGCGCGATCGCCTGGTGGCACTCGGCTGGTCTTGCATCGAGACGGTCGATGACGATCTCGGCCGCTCTGCTGCTGGCGGTATCGCGCGAGCGGGCTTCGATCGGATGGTCGCCGCAGTCTGTCTCGGCAAGGTTGGGGCGGTTGCGGCGCGGGAGGTATCGCGCTTCGCCCGCAACAGCCGCGACTGGCAGCAGCTCATCGAGATGTGCCGCGTCGTCGATACCGTGCTGATCGACCAGGAGACGGTCTACGCACCGCGCCAGGGCAATGACCGGCTGCTGCTGGGATTGAAGGGCAGTCTCAACGAGTATGAGCTCGATCTTCTGCGTCAGCGCTCCCTGTCGGCCCGCTATGAGAAGGCCCGGCGCGGTGAACTCGTCGTCGCTGCCCCGGTCGGCTTTGTGAAGGTCGGCGACCGGCTGGAGAAGGATCCCGATCGTCGCATGCAGGAGGCCATCACCCTTGTGTTTGACAAGGTGGCGGAACTTGGCAGTGCCCGCCAGGCCCTGCTCTGGTTCTCGAACATGGGCTGGATTTGCCTGCCAAGCGCAACAATGGCGATGTGGTCTGGCGCAGGCCAAGCTATGCGACCATCCACCGAATGATCGAGAACCCGATCTACGGCGGCGCCTACGCCTATGGTAAGACTCGTGCTGCGTCGGGATATGATGCAACAGCCATTCGCTCGCGCAGCCGCCGTAAGGCGCGTGATGAATGGCTGGCGCTGATCCCGGGTGCACACGAAGGCTACGTCGGCTGGGAAAGGGCGGAAGCGATCCGCAAGATGGTGAGCGACAACGTGCCCACGAGCCGGCATCACGGGGCGCCCAAGCATGGCGACGCTCTGCTCGCCGGCCTTGTCCGCTGCCGGCGCTGCGGCCGCAAGCTGACGGTCCGCTACACGGGAACCAAACACAACATTCCGCGCTATTCCTGCTGGCGTGGTCTGCTTGACAATGGCGAGCCGCGTTGCATCGCCTTCGGTGGACTACGCGTCGACGACGTCATCGAGGAAGCTCTTCTGCGGGTTGTCGAGCCGGGAGCGATAGCCGCGGCCGTCGAGGCCGAAGCGCAAGCGGCCAGTCGCCGCGATCAGGTCCGCGATGCTCTGATGCGCGATCGCGAGGCGGCACGCTACAGCGCCGATCGGGCATTCCGACAATACGACGCCATCGATCCGCAGAACCGGCTGGTTGCGGCGGAACTGGAGTTGCGATGGAACCGGGCGCTTACGCGTGTCGGCGAGATCGAGAGCAGGATTGCCGCGCATGATGCCTCGACATCGGAGCCATCACTTCTGTCGCCAATACACGTCACCGCGCTCGCCGCCGATCTCAAGGCTGTGTGGGCGGCGCCGACGACGGATGCAAGGCTCAAGAAGCGCATCGTTCGTACCGTCATCCGGGAGGTGGTCGCCGATATCGATGACGAAGCCTCCGAGATCGTTTTCCTGATCCATTGGGTTGGCGGCGTCCATACTGAACTGCGCCTGCCGAAGCGGCGCCGTGGACAGCGCAACAGCACGTCCGGCGATATCATCGCGGCCGTCCGCCAACTGGTGCTCATCGCCAATGATGATCTGATTGCCGGCATCCTCAACCGCAATGGACTGGTGACCGGCCACGGCAATCGATGGACACGCGAGCGGGTCACCGCGCACAGGTCGCATCATAAGATCCCTGTCTTCCGGCCAGCGGCGGACGGCAAAGAGCCATGGCTTAACCTGAACAAGGCGGCGCGCCTTCTCGGCGTTGCACCGAAGACCCTCAGGCTCGCCGCCGAGGCGGGCGAGATCGAAGGCGTTCATCCTCTGCCGGATGGTCCATGGGTCTTCAGCCGATCAACGCTTGACGAACCGGCGGCTCAGCGCATCGTTCATCGCGCGCGGCAAAACCCAAAATACCCCATGGGATCGCATCCAGATCAGCAAAACCTATTCACTTCAACGACATAGACAGATGGGTGTTATGAAACAGGATTTAAGTATCTGCGCCAATTCTCCAACTTTTCGGCGGCGTCGGCAAGGGTCAGGAACCAGTGGGCGTTCAGGCACTCCGCCCTGAAGCGGCCGTTGAAGGCTTCGATGTAGGCGTTGTCGGTGGGCTTTCCCGGCCTACTGAAGTCGAGCGTCACGCCTTTCGCGTAGGCCCATAGGTCGAGGTCGCGGGAGACGAACTCGGAGCCTTGGTCGACGCGGATCGTCTTCGGATAGCCGATCTTCGGACAGACCTGTTCCAGTGCCCTGACCACATCCTCGGCGCGATAGCTGAAGCGCGGGTCGAGCACAGGCACATAGCGGGAGAACGTGTCGACGACCGTCAGCACACGGATCTTCTTGCCCGTCGCGAGCTGATCGTGGACGAAGTCCATCGCCCAGACGTCGTTCGGGCCGACGGCTTCCTCTCGGCCTTCCCGCAGCTTCGCCTTCACACGCCGCTTCGGCGTCTTGTTCCTGAGCTGCAGGCCCAAGTCCCTGTAAATTCGATAGGTTCGCTTCATGTTGATGTCCCATCCCTCGCGCGTGAGCATTACGTGCACGCGCCGGTATCCGTAGCGGATCCGTGTGGCGCAGATGTCCTTGATCCGAGCTTCCGATGCCGGCCTGATCGCGGCGGCGGGATTTGTAGTGATAGGTCGACGTGTCGAACTCCAGAACCCGGCATGCCCGCCGGATCGACACGTTCCACTCATCACACGTCTCCGCCACCAGCTCGCGTTTGCGATCAGGCCTCACAGTTTTCGGCGAATGACGTCCTGCAGCATCTCCTTGTCCAAGGACAGAGGCCACCAGCTTCCTGAGCTTGCCGTTCTCGTCCTCAAGCTGCTTCAGCCGCTTCATCTCGGTCGGCAGCAGTCCGTCGTATTTCTTCTTCCAGTTGAAGTACGTCGCTTGGCTGATCCCCGCCCGACGACAAATCTCCGCGACGGGGATTCCGTCCGCCCCCTGCTTCAGAATGAACGCCTTCTGCGCGTCCGAGAACTTTGATGATGCCTTCATCGTCTTCCGCTCCTCCCAGCCGGGATGTTACCGCGGAAAACTCCACTTTCGAACGATCCAGTTTTCAGGGATCAGAGCACCAAAGTTTTAGATGTTTAGTCCCGGCATTTGGTGGAGTGGATCGAGCCTGAACTTTTCAGGCTCGACCGTCCATTGTTTGCAGATGAACTCGTAGGGTGGGGAGGCCCTTCAGGGTCTTCAGCCTGCGCCCAAAGTTGTAGGCTGCGACGAAGTCGTTGTCATGGGTTTCGTAGTGGTAGCGCTTGACGGTGGCTTCCTTGATCGTGCGGTTCATCCGCTCGACTTGTCCGTCGGGGGTGCTTGGTCTTTGTGAGGCGATGCTCGATGTCATTCCTGACGCAAGTGTATTCAAAGGCATGCCATTTCCTCCTTGGTCGGCGGCACAGCTAAGCCACCGGCGGGGTGTGCCAGCTTGCGGCCCGGAGAGTTTCTTACAATTCTATGACGCGCAAGTTTGCTGCTTTTATGGCGGCGGCCGTTCTGCTAGAAGTGTCCAATTTTTGCTTTACCTTTTTTATATGGAAATTGACAGTATTTACGGATATACCTAGAATAACTCCAATTTCCCACGACGATTTCCCTCTCGCTGTCCATAGAATACACTCTTTTTCTCTTACGGAAAGATTAGGAGCTTGCTCGATGGCAGTCGAGGTCGCGAACTTCGTGGCCCTAAGATGGAAATGCAACGCGGCAAGTTGCAGGTAGGTGACTGCTCTATTTGGGAATTCGCGACCCCCGGGTCGAGCAAAGCTCATGATCGCAAAGCTGCCGCCGGGGCCGCGCAACGGAACGCTAATGCCTGACCTTAAGCCGAACGTCGCAGCCTCGTCGAAAACGCGCCGTCCGTCCTCAGTCGTGCTTGCGTCGTTGTGCACCTCGCTCCATCGAAAGGCGCCTGGCCGCGTTCGACTCGCCTTGATGATGGGGTCTATCTTGTCATAACCCATTTCGAAATAGCGCTGCTGCCATTCATCAGGATAATTCAGCATGACCGCCGGACCGCGTCGGATCGGCTTCAAAAGCTTTCCGTCGGGTGTATGAGAACCATAGGCGATCCATGGGCAATCAAAGTTCAGCGCAAACGCAGATAACAGGTCGAACAACTGCTTGGATTGATCAACGCCGTCAGTCTGGTCAAGAAATCGGCCGAACTCGATCGCGAGCGCTTTCCTCGCTGCATTCGGAAAATGCATCGACGGGACCAAAGAAAACTGGTCGGGCACTCTGGTTGTCGGCCCTGGCAGTTGAGAGACCGCAGTCGTCGGCACGTGTTCCATAGTCCCTGCTCCGCAGCCATTTTCGCCGGACGTCATAAATTCTAGCATACGGCCCCAAAGCAGAAATTATTTTAGATTAAGTGTATCTGCTCCAGATTTTCGAAAAGTTTTATTTTTAACATAAATATTTAAATTCCGTCATATACTTGAACCGACTTCGGCGACTATACTGATGTCTGCGCGCGTTTTCCAAATTGCAGCGGTAAGACGGGATGAAGCGAGGCTGAATCGGAAGGGATTCCCCATTTGTCGATATATGGATCCGGCCGATTGCAACAGCTTGGCTGGGTCAGGATCAACGGTCACAACTGCTGACGTATATCCAGTTTCCTGATGCGGCTCGGCGTTCTTCGCCGCGAGCATCGATGGGTTTTCGCCCACTTGCATTCAATGCTCCTGTGAAATTGGCCGCACACATCAGGTTCGGGAAGCGACGGGGGGTGACCGTTTTTGCCCTCTCCTGCCATTTGTTGCAATTGCCGGGTGAGACCTCCTTTCCTCTCCCTTTCAGCTTTGCCTTAGGCCGCCGTCACTGACAGCGCCGGCTCGTAGCATGTCGCCACAGGGCATGGCCAACACGATGCGCGCATGCTTGTTGTCAAGACAACGGCCGCGACGTTGGGACGGCTGCGTTGCCGCAAATTGCCGAACCATAGGGTGCGCGATCCTGTTGCCGCGGGCGCGCCCAAAGCGGCGCAAGCGCCGTGGATCACGAAGATACGCAAATCGCTCGCGGCGCTTGCTGATGCCAAACAAGCGGGCGGCGCCACTCGATGGCTGTTTTGCGAAGAGGCCCAGCCGCTGATCAAGAATCCCAGGCGGAGATGGCGAGCTCGATCGGCGAATCCCACGCCGCAAACTGGGGGACCGAACCAAGCCGATAACGGAGCCGTTTAAGCAGACTGGCTCGATGTGCGCTTCGGCCCAGTATTTCACCGGGCGACGTCATCCCAATTCGAGTCCCACAGGGACACCAGCTGCTGCTGGCCCTCTGCCGGACTTGCGTTCTCGAATGCCGCGAAAGGCGCGCGCGCCCCGTCCGGCTTTGGCTTCCTCCAGGCCTCCACGATTTTTCATCCCAGCCGCTCGTTGCCCACCTCTCAACTGGCTGAGGCTTTGCTGCGCCAAGTCCTGATTCCTCTAGCCCTATGATTGCTGGGCTTGGGGTGGCCCGTCATCCGATATGCAACTGTACGAGGGTTAAGCCGGCTGGCCGGCACAGAGCCTCATGCACAGGAGACGGGCCTCATGGAACATACCAGATTTGTTGGTTTGGATATTCACAAGCAACGGATTTCGATCGCGGTGGCGGAGAGCGGACGCTCTGGATCAGTGGAATATCTTGGGGAGATTGCCATGCCATCGACAAGCTGTGCGAGCGTCTGGGACGCTCGGCAAGCCGCTGGCGTTTTGCTATGAGGCTGGTCCGTGTGGCTATGGCGTTCATCGCCAACTCACAAGCCTCGGCCATCGATGCGACGTGGTGGCGGCGTCGCTGATTCCGAGGAAGCCCGGCGATCGGGTGAAGACGAACCGCCGCGATGCCACCATGTTCGCCCGCCTCAATCGGGCCGGTGAGTTGACGCCCGTCTGGGTGCCCGACGCCGATCATGAAGCCATGCGCGACCTGGTCCGGCTGCGCAGCGTCGTGCGACGGGTGGTGACGCGAGCGCGCCAACATCTTCAAGGATTTCTGCTGCGTCAGGGACGCAAGCACGAGCGTGGGACAGCCTGGCGAATGGCTTACCGGCGATGGCTTTCGACATTGGCCTTCGAACATCCCGCGCAGCATATCGCATTTCAGGACTACGTCGATGCCGTCATGGATGCGGAACGGCGCCTGCAGCAGGTCGAGGAACAGATACTCAGCCTTCTCCCGGAATAGGACCAGCGCCCGGGTTGTTGACGCCTTGCAGGCAATGCGGGGGATCGCGCTGATCAATGCCGTGGTGCTGGTCGCGGAGGTCGGTGACTTCACACGCTTCTCCAATCCACGCCAGCTCATGGCCTACTTCGGCTTGGTTCCTGGTGAGCAATCGAGTGGCGAGACCGTCTGGCGCGGCGGAATCACCAAGACCGGCAACACCCATGCCCGGCGCGCGCTGGTCGAAGGCGCCTGGGCTTACCGGATGAGAGCACGCATCGGCCGGCACAAGGTCGACCGGATCGAGGCGTTGCCAAAAGTCGTTCGCGACATCGGATGGAAAGCGCAGGTTCGGCTGTGCACCCGATACCGTCGGCTGAGTGCGCGCGGCAAGAACGCCAACGTCGTCACCGTCGCCATCGCACGCGGGATGGTGGGCTTCATCTGGTCGATCGCCTGCACGGTTCAATCCGCGCCAAAGGCGGCGTGACCGCTATTTGATAGACAGCCAGCAGGCAGGAGATCGCAGACCCCAAGATCAGCCTCGGCGCGATATGCGGCGCTGGAGGCGGGACAATGCCGGGGAGCCCTCGTCACCACTATGAGCCTCGATGCTCGCCATCTAGACAGAGGCAGCCCCAAACGAAACAAGGTCATGCGGGCCGACCCGCGGATGAGAGATTGTTGACCGACGTTCAAGTCCCGCCTCTTGCACCTCATATCCGCCGTACAAGTGCCTCGGCCGCCAATCGGGTTCGGCGGGCCAATTTCTACGCCAAAGGCCGTTGTCAGCAATCATGAGAGTGGCTCTGCACAGGGATTATGACTCTTTGGCTGGTATTGGATAGGCTTTGGCCAATTTGAGGCGGGCCTGTTTGGTTGAGAACATCCAGTTGATGCGGGCGCCGCTGTTGTTTCGCTGGTTTTCCCAAGCGGCGACCTCGGCAGTGAGGCTGCCGCGAGTTTCGATGCGGCGGTCGAGGCATTGGCCGCGCAGGACGCCGATCTCGACGACCATGTTCAGCCAGCTGGCGTGCGTGGGGGTGTAATGGAACTCCAGTCTTTTGAGGAAGCGTCGCGCCTCTGATGGCGGCAGGGCCTGGTAGAGCGCAGCGGGCGTGTGGGTCGACAGATTGTCGAGCACCACGCGGATGGGCTCGGCCTCGGGATAATGGATATCGACGAGCTCGCGCATGCAGTGGGCAAAGTCGTGTGCCGCACGCCGCTCGGTGACTTTGACCTTGCGCCAGGAGCGGTGCGCGTCGAGGAAGACAAACAGGTTGGTGGTGCCGTTGCGCTTGTACTCGCAGTCATAGCGCTCCTGGGATCGGCTGCCGCACCTCGCTAATGAGCTGGGTCGGGCTTTCGTCGAAGCACACGACCGGCCGCTGTGGATCCGGCGCCTCGGCGTAGAGGTCGAGCACATCCTCCATGCGCGCGACATACTCGGCGTCGACTTTGGGAATGCACCACATGTTCCTGCGCCATGGCTTGAGATTGTTCTCGGCCAGACGCCGACGCACCGTCTCGCGCGACAGCTGTTCGTGCTTAGTCAACTTGACGAACGCGTCGGCCAGCAGGCTCCAGTGTCCAGCGGGCCCGTCCGGGCGGCGGCTGGAGCAGGCGGTGGCCACCAAGGCTTCCTCCTTGCCGGTCAGCTTGCGCTCTGCCCCGGCGCGCGGCTTTTCGCTGAGCGCCGCCTCGAGGCCTATCTCCACGAAGCGGTGCTTGGTGCGGTAGACCGTGGAGCCGCCGACCACCACCGTCGTCGCAATGATCTCGTCGTTCTGGCCCGCGTCGGCGGCGAGCAGGATCTGCGCCCGCGTGAGCTTGCGCGTCGGATGCTTGCCACTTCGCAGCATGGCTGTGAGTTCGTCGCGCTCGGGTTGGTCGAGATCGACGCGATAGCGTACATTCATCCGGATGGCCTCCTTCGGTTGCGGAGGTTCCGGAAGAATCGGAAAATGAATCAATTACTTGACGGACAGCCGCCTGCCCAACCCCGCTTTACCGAAAAGCAGGGACAGTATCTCGCCTTCATCTGGACCTACGGCCTGCTCAACGGGCGTTCGCCGGCCGAACGCGACATGCAGCGATTCTTCGGCGTCACCGCGCCTTCCGTCCATCAGATGATGCTCACCCTTGAGCGCGCGGGATTGATCCGCAGGCAACCGGGCCTCGCGCGCAGCATTGAACTGCTCGTCGAACCCGATAGCCTGCCCAGGTTACAACCCATCGAACCCGTCAAATCCTCTGTGCAGAGGTCCTAGTCGCTGCAACAGGTTCTCTCGGTTCAGCCAAAACCAGCCTGATCGGGTTCTATCCTCATCGATCTGCACTCTTTCGTGCTCTCGATTGCCTGAACCTTCGGCAACGATCACTCGTTACCAGCGCCACTTGCGCTAGTGCGGGAAAGTGACGGCCGCAGATTGCTCCTGCTCATCGGAAATGGTGTGATCGACCAATCTATAAAGTCGACGGCACGCTGCAGTATCGCCCTGGTCTGAGCTGGGCTGGATGAAGCGACGATGACATGTCCGATCGTGTCTCGGTAATCGCCTTTTCTGACGATCGGCGTCTTGGATTCAACATAAAATTTGACGTCAGCGACACCTGGTATACCAGCCGCCTGACGGTCGCCATCGATCCAATCGAGGATGCCGTCGCGATCAGGATTTAGGTACCGCGCGGCCGCAATGTGCGAATGCCTTCTGCGCAAGTCCCATTCCTCGCCGATGACAAGCTTGATGTGCTCGGTGACGAGATCGACACCGTAAGCGAGCTGAATCAGCCGAGGAGTGGTCCAGCCCGGAAGTCGCGGATTGACTTCGATGACGACTGGGCCACGCTTCGTCCATCGCAATTCTATGTTCGCTGGTCCCCAGCCAAGGCCGAGAGCTCGCAAACAGCTCAGCGAAACATCGGCGATACGTATATTCTCGTCATCAGTCAGCAGGGCCGGAAAGATGCTCTCACGAACGACGAAATGCGGTGGGCAGTCGAAGTCAGCGGCACCAATTGCAATGACCTCATTTCCCATCGTATCAGCGCTGTAGGATGGGCCTTGTGCGTATTCTTCGACCAATATCTTCGGCGATGACTGCCATGTGTGCCTCCCGCCCAACAGATAGTCCGCATGTTCGGCTAGCTCATCGACGTTGCGGCACAATCGGACACCGCTGCTACCGCTGCCTGTTGCTGGCTTAAGAACCACCGGCAGGCCGATCTCGGCGGCAGAGCTTTCTACGTCCGTCGCATTCACGGCCAAACGATAAGCAGGGATTGGTACGCCGGCCTCCGCGAGGAGCTGACGTTGAGAGAATTTGTCGCAGCATCGTTCAATCGATGCGGGGTTCGGTCCCGGTAGGTCCAAATGCCGGCAGAGCTTTCCGACTGTCGCATAGGCTGACTCGTCGAGGTTCGTAAAGCCAGTAATGCCAGCAATGTCATAGGTCGCACACAGCCGGGAACATTCGCGGATCAGCGCATCGAGACTGTCCGTGTCGACACGTATCGCCTCAATTCCTTCCGACGCAATGTAGTCGTATTGAGCTGGATCAGCCGACAGGGTAATTGGATGAAGACCAAGACGCTGAGCTGCCTTCACGTATAGCAGACCAATACTCCTGTGTCCTTCAACCAGGATGAGCGCTCTTCTTGCCATTGGCGTCGACCTCCGTTGCGTGCTGCGCGGTAGGCTGAGCGTGAATCGGCATCAGCTTTTTAGCCGTGCCTGACCTCAGACTTTGCAGTGAAGGTACCATTGTGAGCGATTTGCGGTCGCAAAGATTCTGTAAATTCAGGTGAAGGTATTGTTGCGGTGTTTTGGTTGCCGAAGGTGTGGCACGAAGCGTCTCGACCATTCGGAGGGTTGCGACGTTCGAGGGACGCCAGTTTGGCCCGTAAAACTTACATCTGAAGACTTAGGCCAAGCGAAGCAGGGGCGTGAGGAAGCGCTCAAGCACCAGCCTCACCTGGTCTCGACCTAGACCTTCTCCTGGTTCCGATCCACAACTTCCGGCAATGGGTTGAGGGGATGAGGAGCTCTCCGTCTCTTCTGGAGATTGTGTGATGCTCAAAAGGGCGGCATTTCGGCCGATCAGTGATCCCGCTTTGGGTGCGCCGGTCTCTGGCCTAGAGTCTGGGCCTGCGGGATTAAAAAGCGATTATAGCCGAGCGCAGCATCAACTTTGGACATTGGGTAATCGCGGGAGCGAGGCGTTGAAGATCCCGACAACTTCAAGAAGTCCCGCTCTGTCGGCGCCCTGGCTCGGTCTGAGTCGCCGCTACCAATCGGGCGGCGTCGATCCGCGCGCACCCGTTGCACCCTCGACGATTCTCAAAAAGCTGGCTGCGTCACCGAATCCGAGTCAGTTGGCCAAAGCCCCTGCGGGAGCTCGACCGTATCGAGCGATCTTTGTTCATGATCGAGTGGTATTTCAGTCCGGCTTTGCGTCGGTGCCAAGCCGGTCTCAACAAGGTTGAGGCAGCGCACAAACTCAAGCGTGCCGTCTTCTTCCATGAGCGCGGCGAATCAGGGGTCGATCATTCGAACGCCAGGCATTCCGCGCCTGTGGTCTCAATCTTGTCGTCAGTGCCATCGTCCACTGGAATACCGTATATCTCAGCCGGGCCACCGAGCACCTCCGTCAGAGTGGCCGGAATATTCCCGACACCCTGCTCAAACATATCTCTCCCCTGAGCTGGGAACACATCAACCTTACCGGCATCTCTCCTGGGACGTCGCGCCCGACCTTACGGGGGGCTTCAGGCCGCTTCGCTTGCCGGTCTTGGGCGCATAATGCTCATGTTCAGTTCGACCTAAGCGTATGAGGCCGTTATCAACCAAAGACATCTACAGCTGATTTGATGCTGACGCCTCCATTTCGGCTTCGGCGCATCTGACGACCCGTAGCGGCGCGAAACACGCTTGGCAGCAGCTCTATTAGAAAGATCAAAACGTCACTGCGATTCCGCGGTTCGCAAAGAACCGGTCGAAGCTGGCGAGCGGCAGCATGACGTCTTCCTGGTTCGTCTCGTCATGACCTGAAGGGTTATGAAAACGAATGACTCCGTTCTACGCATCCGTGACCAACACGAGATGTCCACCTTTGGATGGTGGCTCACTATCCGGCCAACGGATTGAGGGATGCACCGAGGCCATAAAAAACCGCTGCCTCGAGAGAATTTTGGGAATGTCGACGGCTTGGATATTCGTCATCACTTCTGCTCTTAGGCCGAAACGCTTGACGACAAAAGTGACGAAGGGCGCGTAGATTAGCCCTTTGATAGAGCCATCAA
Source organism: Mesorhizobium delmotii (assembly GCF_900149755.1). Lineage (NCBI taxonomy): Bacteria > Pseudomonadati > Pseudomonadota > Alphaproteobacteria > Hyphomicrobiales > Phyllobacteriaceae > Mesorhizobium > Mesorhizobium delmotii. The sequence goes on from NZ_FUIG01000063.1 coordinate 24,489, forward strand.
TCTCGTTGACGACATAGCCACCATACATCGTGCAGGTTCTAGCAAGGCTAATTGTCGAGTGAGGTTCGCCGCGCGCCGCCAGGATCATTTTTAGGCAGGCCATGCCGCACAAGTTGGCAGCCCAGCGAACGTACTCCTCAATTGTGTCCGCCCCGGAATCGCGCCAAAGGGGATCGCGACGCAGTGCTGACGGTCCGTCCGCGCGTACTGCCAATGTCATTGCCGGGGTTTCCCAAGCGCGACGGCGGTCGCGTGAGCCGCGAGATGACGGTTGCGGTGAGCGCTCCTGCGGGCTCACGCTTCAAGGGATACGAGACGATCCTGGTGCGCGATCTCGTTCTGTCCGCCTAGGTGGTGCGCTATCGCCGCGAGTGCTGGGTGACACCGAGCGGCGAGAGGCTCGTGCACCGCTGCCGGCGGGGATTGTTGGCGGCTGGGGCGCGAACCTGCGCCGCTTCATCCTGTCGAGCTGGATAATGCGCGTTCATTGGTGGGTGCGCTGTCCGCTGCAAGCCACTCCATGCTTACTAAGCGGTCGCGGACGTGGGGCGGCAGTGCCGCCATGTCGCCCAGGCGGCGTTTCCTCGCCCCATCTGGCGGGGCAGCGCGGCCCACCGGCCGCCTGGTGGCGCGACTGATCGGACTTTGGCCGCTGCGGGGCTACCTCAAGGTCTGCATGGGGCGGCCGAACCCGGTCATCCCACAATTGCCTGCGGTGTCATTTCGCCCCTAGCCGGAACCGACCCCAGTTTGGCGAAGAAGCCCTCGACGGCGTTGAGCCAGGAGCAGGCTGTTGGGGTGAAATGGAAGGTCCAGCGCGGGTGGCGGTCGAGCCAAGCGCGGACCTTGTCTTTTTTGTGCGCGGCGTAATTGTCTAAAGCGTGTCGCGATTTAAGG
>NZ_FUIG01000085.1:0-383 GCF_900149755.1 Mesorhizobium delmotii
TCCTGGATGTTCATGCCGTGATCGACGACGTTGACGATCGCTTCCAGCGTGATGGTGATGATGCGCGAGCCGCCGGGACTGCCGATGACCATGAACGGCTTACCGTCTTTGGCGACGATGGTCGGGCTCATCGACGACAGCGGCGTCTTCCTCGGCGCGATCGCATTCGCCTCGCCCTGGACGAGGCCGTAGAGATTGGGCACGCCCGGCTTCTGGGTGAAATCGTCCATCTCGTTGTTGAGCAGGATGCCGGTGCCGTCGGCGACGACGCCGGCGCCGAACGAGCCGTTCAGCGTATAGGTCACCGCGACGGCGTTGCCATCATTGTCGACGATCGAATAGTGCGTCGTCTCCTGGCTCTCACCAAAGCCCTTCGGCATCAA
>NZ_FUIG01000050.1:0-3909 GCF_900149755.1 Mesorhizobium delmotii
GGCCTTTGACCCCATCACTGTCTGTACAGGGTCAGGAGCTACGTCAAATCCTCACTATGGATCGTTCCGTTCATCTCCCTCCTGATCTACGCGGTAGCAATACGTCTAATCTTCGCGATCGAGGGTTGGACCGTATGGCGGCCTTTCCTCAGTTCGTGGGGCTGGCGACCGTTGGGAACACAAAACGTTCTCGAAACGATCGTCACAATGATGCTGACGTTCATAGTGTTCACCTTTGGCTCGCTTCTCGTGGCCGTTCAGATCGCCGGAGGACAAATGACGCCGCGGATCATGGCGGCCACGCTTCTGCGCGACAACGCGATCCGATTTTCAGTTGGCGCTCGATCAGCTTCAGCGTCTGCTGAGCATGGTCGGCCAGCGGCATCTTCACCGTGAGGAGATGCTGGACAAATCGGAAATGTGAGGCACCCGAAGGTGCTTAATCCCCTCCACGAAGAAGACAGAACAACAATGCCGCGAGATCATCGCCACTTGGGTCAAGAACGGCATGCTTCTCAAGGAGCCGTATTTTGGCCCACTCGAAAGGACCGAGAAGGGCTCCACGTCGATAACATGAAACGACCGGGAAAGGTCACCTGAAGAGCCCTCTGGACCTGCGCCATTGGCTAGTTGTAATGGCGCGCCAATGGCGCAAACCGGGGTGCGCCATTGATGAAGGTGCCCTAAGAGAAATTCAATGGCGCATTGAGGTGCGCCTTTTGTATTTCCTAATGGCGCACCAATGGCGCAAACAGGAAGAGGCCCCTGTGGCGGAAAGGCCAATCCCGCGCTATCCTCCCGCTATGCCGATCCTCAAGAACAACCGCCGCGAAAATTTCTGTCATGGTGTGGCCAAAGGCCAGAGCGCCACGCAGGCCTATCGCGAGGCGGGTTATAGCGGACACGGTCATGTCGGCGAGGCCGGCGCTTCGTCCTTGGTCGGTCAACATGCCGTGCCCGCGCCGATTGTCGCCGAACCGATAGACCACGTAGGTGATGGCTGGCGGTCTGGGCGCGCCGAGGGCTAACACTCTATTTGGCGGCGCGAAGTTGGAAACTGGTCACGCCGGCTGCAACGTTCAGGCCAGTCTGCACCTGGACACTGAGTGGCTGCAACGTATAGGTCCTGTTGGATCCTCCAACCAGAAGATTGGCACCGGCGCCTACAACGGCCGTTGCTTCGGCGCCGACGCCGCTGTAGTCGCCGGCCAGCACGCCGGGCGCATAGACGTTACCGGTTGGCGCAAGCACCCGCCACCGCAGCACTGCCCTCGGCGTCGGACCGACGTCCAGCCCCAACTTCCTAATGACCCCTATGTATGTTTCGGGTGCGACCTTCGGGTTGGCCGACGTGAAGGTGCAACTCAGAGCTTTTTTCGAGCCGATGATGAAGCGTGTGCCAGCTTCGACAACGCAGTCGAGCAGGCCGACCGCCGTGTTGGCCTTCTGAGCCGCGCTGGGCAAAATGGACGCGGCGATTGCGACAAGAGTGATGGCTGCGAGTCGTTTACGCATTATCGTTGCTCCTTGTGCGGTGGTCGAGACTTCCCTGGAGGCGTGTGCGTTACCTTTCAGAATACCAAAAGGAATTACCCGGCACTTTGTTCCGGAACCGGTTGGCCTGCGGCTATTGGGGCGGTCGGCGTCCCGCCCGGGTCATCACCGCACGCATCTCGCCCATTGGCGGCAGCCAGCTGATAGAGTTTTGACCTTAGAACGCCAGCGTGTGAGATCGTCGCCACCGGGACGGCCGGTCGCCGGCACCGCCCCGCCGGGGTTCGTCGGTGGCGGGTGTGGGGATCGATTGTGGGGCCCCTATCAGGCCCGCCGACCGACACCCTCGTTCAGGTTCGGGACCTCCTCATGGCCGGTCGCTCTCGCCCCAAACCCAAATTACTCTAAACGACCGAGTTCGACCCTTTTGCGGTCATTCAGTTGCGAGCGTTGCATGACGCGATCTGACCCTTTGCTGCCCTTCAAGCCTCCGTCTCGGAACGTCCTGATAGGGTCGAGACAGGACCTTCGTACCATCACTGGCAAAGGTCCACACATGGCGCTTCAATACCGTTGCAGTGGTGCGACGCTCCTGACGGGCCTACACACCCTAAGCCGGCACTCGCGGAATGATGACTGTCCATATGTCGACTTGAGGCGCCGTCAAGCGGGCAGGCCCGCGAGGCGCAGGCCACTCAGGATGAGAGGCAGTTTCCCTGAATCACGGAAGAGGACCCGCTCGAGGTCGGCGCTCAAATTCGGCACCAGATCGCGAAGGCGCTGGCCAACGCCTTTCGCCTCGTCGATCCGCCCGAGATGAGCAAGGGCACAAGCCAATGCCCGATAAGTCGGAGTGTAGTTTGGATTGCCGGCGAGCGCTCGCCGTCCCCATATGACAGCCTCCTCGAACTCTTCCCGGAAGAGGTGCGCAAAAGCAAGGCCGGATTCCACACGAAACAAGGTGCCCTCTCTCGGGCTCAGCCGGACGGACCGCTCGAAGTTATTTATCGCCTGCTCCGCCTGTCCGAGATAGCACCTGACCCACCCTGCATTCGCCAATGCGAAGGCGCTATTCGGGTTCAGGCTGATTGCGCGCTCGATCGCGCTGAGTCCTTCCTTGAGCTCGTTGCCGAGGAACGCCACGGCATAGCCGCCCATTGCCAGCGCCTCGGAATCATCAGGGCCCTTCGCGACTGCGGTTCGTCCCAGCTCGATGCCACGTTTCCTTTCAGTTTCAGCGTCTCCGCGCCAGATCTGTGCGAAGCGAAGCGTGTGGGCCCAGGCCGCGAGCCCCGCCGCAACGGCATAGTCGGGGTCGAGCCGAAGTGCGCGTTCGAGGTACGACAGTGCCTCCTCGTTGCGCTCGAGCGTCATCTCCCTCACCGCTTCGAGCGCACGCAGGAAAAGGTCGTACGCGTCGAGGTTCTCGGGACGCTTGATCTTCATCCGTGCAATCTCGGCGTCGAGCAGGCGAGGTGAGATCGCGCCGACAACGCTGGCAGTCACCTCGTCCTGGAGGTCGAAAACATCGTCCGCATCACCGTCATAGTGATCGGCCCACAGGTGCGCTCCGGTTGCGGCATCGAGCAACTGGCCTGTGATCCGGATGCGACCGCTCGCTCGTCGCACGCTCCCTTCAAGGACGTAGCGCACCCCGAGCTCCCGCCCGATCTGGCGGATATCGACCATCCTGTCTCGGTAAGTGAAGGTGGAATTTCGGGCGATCACGAAAAGGCGGGGTACGTGAGACAGCGCGGTGATGATGTCCTCGACCACCCCATCCGCAAAGTACCGGTCACCGCCCATGTTCGTAAACGGCAGCACGGCGATCGAGGGATTCTCGGGAAGTGGCAGCGACAGCGTATTCGTGTGCAGCGCGGGGTCGGTGGGCTGAGGTTTGTACGAATAGACTCTAACCGGCTCGGCGATGTTCTTGACCTGCTGCGGACCGAGATCCTGGAAGTCGAGCGGAAGCGTCTTGCGCACATGCGCGTAAGCCTCAGCAGAGAGGCATAGACCTCCCGGCTCGGCAAGGGCTTGGAGCCGCGCCGCAATGTTCACCCCGTCGCCGAACAGATCGCCGCCCCGGATCATCACGTCGCCGACGTGAATGCCGATCCGGAACTGGAGGCGGCTATCCTCGGGCGTGTTTGCGTTTGCCTCCCCAAGTTGCTGCTGTATGGCAGTACCGCACTGGACTGCGTCCACTGCGCTTGGAAACTCGGCTAGGACGCTATCACCGGCTGTGTTGGCGATCCGACCTCGGTGTCGCACGATGAGGCCGTCTACGATCTCGCGGTGAACCGTCAACAGGCGAAGGGTTTCGATCTCATCTTCGCCCATGAGGCGCGAATAGCCGGCTACGTCCGCCGCGAATATAGCAACAAGGCGGCGCTCAGGGCTTTTCTCCGGCCG
>NZ_FUIG01000001.1:0-7733 GCF_900149755.1 Mesorhizobium delmotii
AACTGCCGGGACTAAACATCTAGGACTCCGTCTGTCAGATAAAGTTTAAACTTTTACACTTCAGTGGCCCTGCGGAGTTCGGTGTCGGTCACGCCGTCGGCGAGTTCCACCACCTTCAGCCCGTCCTCGACGACGTCGAGCACGCCAAGGTTGGTGATGATCCGATCGACCACGCCTCGCCCTGTCAGCGGCAGGCTACAGCCTTTCAGCACCTTGGATTTCCCAGCCTTGTTGGTGTGATCCATGACCACGACCGCCCGCTTCACTCCGGCGACCAGATCCATCGCCCCGCCCATGCCTTTGACGAGCTTGCCCGGTACCATCCAATTTGCCAGGTCGCTGCTTTCGGCAAACCGCCATCGCGCCGAGGACCGCCATGGCGATCTTGCCGCCGCGGATCATTGCGAAGCTCTGCGCCGAGTCAAAGAAGGCCGAATGCGGTAATGCGGTCACCGTCTGCTTGCCGGCATTGATAAGATCGGCATCGACTTCATCGTCAGTCGGAAACGGTCCGATACCCAACAGCCCGTTCTCCGATTGCAGCGTCACCCGAACTCCCTCGGGAATGTGATTGGCAACCAGGGTCGGAATGCCAATGCCAAGATTGACATACATGCCGTCCTGAAGTTCGCGGGCGGCGCGCGCCGCCATCTGGTTCCGATCCCAGCCCATGGAAGTTTCCCCCACTCAAGCTGCCACGCGCGTTGTGCGCTGTTCAATGCGCTTCTCGTGCACACCTTGGATCAAGCGATGCACATAGATGCCTGGCAGGTGAACATGGTCAGGGTCGAGGCTGCCGACGGGTACGATCTCCTCGACCTCGGCGACGCAGATCCTGCCGCAGGTTGCAGCCGGCGGGTTGAAGTTGCGCGCTGTCTTGCGAAAGACAAGATTGCCCGAACTATCCGCCTTCCAAGCCTTCCCAATGGATAAATCGGCAACGATCGCGGTTTCAAGCAAATAGGTCTCGCTGTGGAAGGTTTGTGTTCCTTGCCCTCGGCAACGATCGTGCCTACCCCGGTCTTCGTATAAAAGCCTGCGATGCCGGCGCCCCCAGCGCGCATGCGTTCGGCCAGAGTCCCCTGAGGCCTGAATTCGAGTTCCAGTTCCAGTTCACCGCTCAGGTACTGACGCATGAACTCGGCATTCTCGCCGACATAGGACGAGATCATCTTCTTTATCTGCTTCGTCTTCAGCAGCACGCCGAGCCCGAAATCGTCGACGCCGCAATTGTTCGATGCAATCGTCAGCCCCGTCGTGCCGGCGTCCCGGATCACCCCGATCAAAAGCTCCGGGATCCCGCAAAGCCCAAACCCGCCCGCAGCGATCACCATCCCGTCAAACAATAGACCTTCCAGCGCAGAACCGGCTTCCATATAGATCCTGTTCACGAAGCTCTCCAATGGCGGTTGACGTTGTTTCCGCGATAGTCCCTTACCAACGCGGCAGATAGCTCCTCGACTTCGGCTTTAGTTGCTACGGGCGGTGCGGGCCAAGCCGGGAATGTCCCTTGTGGCATTGCGCAAGCGACAAGATCGCGATCGCGGCCGCGTTGGAATCCGCTCACCAATCTCAAGTGTCCGATCATATGGCTTGCGATTGCTCCGGTCGCCACGAACTCGATCTCGCCCCCAGGTCCCACCCCGCGCACCTCGCCGGCGATCGGCACCTGCGCGAACTTTTCCTTCAAAGGCCCCATCAAGCGTGCATTGCCTTGGTCGATTGAATTGGCCTTCGGCCCGTCCAGAATGATTTCAAAGATCGGCCCATTTCGCTTAATCTTTGAAGGCCCCTGCATCCTTTCTCCAGAGGTCGCTGGGTTAGACGCTCGTTGTGGTGAGGGATTGATCGCAACCTCTGCACGACGAGCAAAGGGTTTTGTCTCTGTCGGCCGAAATCCGGCGCCGGAAGACAAGCCATACCGTCCCCCGCATCAAGGGTGTAATCAACTCCTCTGCCCAACCGATCGTCCCGCGGCGTCGGGTGCTGGCAGTACTGCATGGGCTTCGATGAGAAGCTTGAGCTTCCCCATCACCTCAGGCAGTGGGGGAACGGAGCGGCTCTCCTTCGACGAAACATGGAGCAATAGGTGCTCGTAAGTCGACAGCAGGGTGTCGTCGGAAGCTCGATACAACGACATAAAGGTATGGATCTTTTTGCCGTCCGACGGCAGGAGTTGAGCCGTGACATATAGTGCGTCCCCAAGCCTCGCCTCAGCAAGGAGCCGAACATGGCTCTCCACCGTGTAGTAGCTGTGGCCTGACCTCACATAGTCCGTGTCGACGCCAATCATTTGAAGGAGCGCCTCGCTAGCATCGGCGAAGCACTGAGTGTATCGGTATTCGGTCATGTGGCCATTATAGTCGATCCAAACAGCAGGAACTTTCACTTCGAGAAGCTTTAATGCCTCGTTACTGGGATTGGCTTGATGTTTCGGCGCCGTCTTCCAGAGATGAGCCTCGAACTCGGCCAGCAGCTTCCCGGCGCCCCAGCCACGCCCCTCATCGCCGGCTTTTAGCGCCTGCATGATACCGACGAGATTCTGATCGCGGATCCGTTCGAGCTCTCGAATGCCACGCTGCCCCGACTGGGCGTCAGACTGGACGGCGATCTTTTCGACAAGGTCAGCATCCGGGTCGACCACATCGGTTAGCTTGGTCCAAGGCCGGGAAAGGCTGGGACCATACTTGGAAAGAAAGTCGCGCATGCCGGCTCCGCCGCCAGCCATGCGGTATGTCTCGAAGAGGCCCATTTGAGCCCAGCGAAGACCGAAAGAGTAGCGGATCACATTATCAAGCGTTTCGGTATCGCAGATGTCGTCCTTGATCAGCCAGAGGGCTTCACGCCAGAAGGCCTCCAGAAGGCGGTCCCCGACGAAAGCTTCAATTTCCTTGTTGATGATCATCCCGGTCATGCCGATAGTCGCAAGCTTGACCTTGGCGTCTTCGAGCACCGCTCTCGTGGTATTCTTGCCACCAACGAGCTCGGCCAGCGGGAGCAAATAGACAGGGTTGTAGGGATGAGCGACGAACATGCGCTCTGGGTGCCTCATGTCGCGCTGGAGATCGGTCGGCATCAGGCCGGAAGTCGAAGAGCCGATCAGCGCCTTGGGATCGGCAGCAGCGTCTATCTGGGCGAGCACGCTGCGCTTAAGGTCGAGCTTTTCCGGCACACTCTCCTGAATCCAGTCTGCGCCTCGCACGGCCTCCTCGAGCGACTCGCTGAAACTTAAAGTGCCCTTGACGGGAAGCGGGGCGCTCGTGAGCATACCATACGCGCGTTCGGCATTTGCCATGACTTCGGACATGAGCCGCTGAGCTTCCGGATGCGGATCGAAGATTCTGGTATCGGTGCCGGCTAGGACGAAGCGTGCCGCCCAAGCTCCACCTATAACGCCACCCCCGATACAAGCCGCCTTACTGATTTTAGCCATCTTCTAGGTTCCGAATTGCTTCTTCATCGAGTCTGAGGCGAGCATTCCAAGGACGCAGCTCGCGATGACCCGCTTCCTGTAGGAAGCATGGCACTTACCGCTTTGTGAGTTTAAGCTTCCGCCGTACCTCATCGGGGCCGATAATCCTGCCGCCCATGTTTTCGACGACATTGACGGCCTTCTCGACCAACTGACCGTTGGTTGCAAGCTGACCTTTGGCAACGTAAAGATTGTCTTCGAGACCAACGCGCACGTTACCGCCTGCTAGCACAGCCGCCGCCGGATATGCCATCGCGTCGCGTCCTATCGCAAAGATTGAAAAGGTCCAGTTCGAGGGAACGCTGTTCACCATCGCCATTAAAGTGTTGAGGTCATTAGGGGCCCCCCATGGAACACCCATGCAGAGCTGAACCAAGACAGGGTCTTCAATCAGGCCCTCTTCGACAAGTTGCTTTGCGAACCACAAATGTCCCGTATCGAAGACCTCCATCTCCGGGCGAACGCCAAAATCGGTCATCATCTTCGCCAACGCGCGAAGTGTCGATGGCGTATGCACCATCACATAATCGCCAAGCTTGAAATTCATCGTGCCGCAATCAAGTGTACAGATCTCCGGGGCGCACTCGAGAATGTGGCTGAATCTTTCGGATACACCGACAAGATCAGTAGTGGGGTCGAGTGGAAAGGGCTGTTCGACACTCCCGAAAATCATGTCACCGCCCATACCTGCGGTGATGTTTAGCACCACGTCGGTATCCGCCTGTCGGATACGGTCAGTGACTTCTTTATATAGTTCATGCTTTCGAGACGGTGCCCCGGTTTCAGGGTCACGAACATGAATGTGCACGACTGCGGCTCCCGCCTTTGTAGACTCGACGGCAGCGGCTGCAATTTCTTTCGGGGAACGAGGAACGTGGCGGGAAGTGGATGCAGTATCTGCTGCGCCGGTCAAGGCACATGTGATAAAGACTTCGCGGTTCATAGATAGAGGCATCAATTTTCTCCTTAGCTGAGCACAGGTAGCAGCGGTGGTGCGTTTTGCCGTGCCGGCGCTCTGGCCGAAACGTTTTGCTCTCTTAGTATTCAGAGGATATTGTTTGACCGTCGATCGCGATCGACTGTCCTGAAATAATTCGGCCATGAGGACTGCAAAGGTACAGAATCATACTCGCGATTTCTTGGACACTCACCAGCCTTCGCATCGAAAACAGTTTGAGCTCTGCCTGCCTGATTTGCTCGATTGGCACTCCACGTGATTGCGCAGCCATAAGCTGTACGCGTTCCAATCTGGGTGTATCAACAGCACCGGGGCAAATCGCGTTCACATTGATGTTGTGCTGGCCCAACTCCATTGCCATGACGTCTGTAAGTCCGATAACGCCATATTTAGCGACGCAGTAAGGGGAGCGCAGTGAATACGGCAGGAAGCCGGCGGTTGAAGACATGTTTATGACGGATCCTCCTCCGGCCGCCTTGATCAATGGCGCCGCAGATCTCGCGCAATAAAAGGCGCCATCCAGATTTACGGCGAGGGTGGCTCTCCATTCTTCGTCACTCACAGCTTCCACCGGCTTCGACGGACCCGAGGTGCCAGCGTTGTTTATCAAGATATCCAGTCCGCCCAGGCGGAGATCAACTTCCTCAAAGAGTTTAGCCACCGCTTCGGACTTCGAAACGTCAGCGGCGACTGCAACTATGCCTGTGCTTGGCTGAACACTTTGAATAGCCTCGGGGTCGACATCGCAGACGAGCACTTTCGCTCCCTCGGCAGAAAAGCGTTCTGCCACCGCTCTTCCAATACCGGCAGCACCCGCTGTAACCAGAACACGCTTATTCTCTAACTCCAGATCCATTTAGCCTATCCCTTTACATCAAGAATTCTGTTCGCGAACCCAAACTTTGTGAGCGATTGGTTGCGAAAGGATAACGAGTTTGACTCACCACGCGCATTGCATGGGCAGGAAGTCACCCTCGGAGATAGAATGGACGTTATATATTAAAATACAGCTCGTCAAGCTCGGCTAAGTCCATCGCGCGCTTCGCTTCTTTGGCCAGTCCCCAAATGGAGGGTGGCGCATTGGAGGCGAATGGATTTGTCTCAGTAAGGGCCCCCTTACTCGATTGTTTTTGTTCACACCTTCGCAAATGTGAAGCGCGCTGAAATGAGCCAGCTTGCGTAGGCCGCGGAGCAGTCTTGGGAAGTGACCGGCCTAGATGACCGCGTCAACTTAATGAGTGAGAAATCATCAGCGTGACAAACGTTTTGCGTAATGCTTGTTATTTACAACGAACTTCCCAAATTGGACTGGATTGCGTAAGCCACAAATTTCTCCGTGTCGTAGCCCCACCTTCTCCTGTCCGCCTCCTGTTGAGCCAGCTTGAAGCAGGGCTTCGTCCTATGGGGCCAATAGGGTGGCGGTTGGCCACGCCGTACAGGATCGCTCAAGCACTTTAAGAGTGCATGACACTTCGCCGAGCTCGGCTATCTCCCGTTCGAAGCCAATGCCGCACATCTGTTCTTCCAGCTGGTGTCGCGGCGTTATGAGCGGGGTCGATCCTAATCACCTCCAACCGCTCCGGTGGGCGAATGGGGCAGCGTGCTTGGCGATCCCGTGGTGGCAACCGCGATCCTTGATCGCCTGCTTCATCATTCGACAGTGATTACCTGTTTAGTCCCGGCATTTGATGGGTGGGATCGAATCGGAACCGTTCAGGCTCTTTTGCCCAGATTTTGCAGATGAACTCGTGGGGTGTGAGGCCCTTGAGGGTCTTAAGCCGGCGCGCGAAATTGTAAGCTAAGATGAAGTCGGCGAGATGCCGGCGCAGTTGATCGTGATCGTCATAGTGGAAGCGCTTGACGGTGGCGTCCTTGATGGTCCGATTCATCCGCTCGACCTGGCCGTTCGTCCAGGGATGGTTGATCTTTGTGAGCCGGTGCTCGATGTCATGTTCGTCGCAGATGCCGTCGAAGATGTGCTGAAGGGCATGCCGGTCGCAGGTCCGGTTGGTGGACTGAATGCCGTTGTCGGTCAGAATGGTATGGATGGCATAGGGCACGGTCGCGATCAGGTTGCGAAGGAATTGGGCCACCGCCATCTTGCCCGCCGTCGGGTGCAATTCCGCATAGGCGAATTTCGACGTCCGATCGATGGCCACGAAAAGGCGCAGCTTGCCCTCGGCGGTCTGCACCTCGGCGAGGTCGATGTGGAAATAGCCGAGCGGATAGGCGTTGAACTTCTTCCTGGCCGGCTTGTCGGCGTCCTGCGGCAGCCGCGAAATGCCATGGCGCTGAAGGCAGCGATGCAACGACGAGCGCGTCAGATGCGGGATCGAGGGCTGTAGGGCATAGAGGCAATCATCCAGCGCCAGCAACGTGTGCTTGCGAAAGGCGACGATCACCGCTTCCTCTTCGAGCGACAGCACTGTCGATCTTGGTTTCTTCGGGCCGGTGGGAAGATCGGCGGTCGAGGTCCGGTTCCTCCACTTTCTAACGGTCTTCTGATCGATGCCGTAGCGCTTGGCCAGCGCTCTCAGGCTCTCTTGACTATGCTGTATCGCTCGACGGACTGCCTCTGTCGTCGTGGCGCGGCGGTGTAGAACCTGTCCCATAGCGCATCCTTTGATTCGGACGGCAATGATGCGCCATTAAAGTCCGGGATCAAACAATTTTTACCATCCGTGGCGACAGCTACCGGCTTCGCGAAAAGCGTCGTTCCGGCCTATTGCAGAAGGCCGGAACGACGCTCGAAATCAAGGAAACCGCAAAACAATGAGAGGGGGTCAAATCTCCAGTTCGCCTTGTAAAATGCACACGCTGTGGCGCAGTACGCGCACCGACAATGGGCCGGTCTGCCCTCCAGTTCGCGCGCCTTTATCGCTGGATGACGTTTGCGCCCTTGTCCGAACGCGAACCATCGTGAACTGGCGAAATCCCAAGTGGCATCCCGCCTTTTGCAGTCCGTCAATGCTAGGCGCCCGACGGCAAGAGAGGCGCTATCCGGTCGACGTGGTGCAAGCGCGGGCGGAAGGCTTTCTCTTCGGAACGTCGCCGGTCAGGTCACAGGTGCAGAGAGCAGGTCGGTCTGCGCTCTCCAGGTTTCCTGTGTCGTGCGGCGGGTAATCCGGGGCACGTCAACCATCTCAGCGCCGGTGCTGATTACCTATCCTTTTACATTCCTGACTCTATTCTGATCATCGCAAATCATAAGCGCTTGTTGTTGTGCCCAATAGCGAACCATGCGCAAATGTAGCTCCAATTGTGAGCGCAGAACGGAAGTGGTCCAGACGGCACGATTTGTCA
>NZ_FUIG01000001.1:7743-18589 GCF_900149755.1 Mesorhizobium delmotii
CATTGTAACTGCGGAAATGCCCTTCTCCGCTATCGCCTTACCCGCTGCCTTAGCGATACGAAGCCGGGTCAGCTCAACATCAATAATTTTTGGCATAGCCCTCCAGCCGGTTTCCTACCTGAGGTGCAAATTTCAATGTCGTAGCCGCCCATTTTCGACGGAGGCCATGGACGGCCACGAAGCGCCAGCTCCTAGCACGTTTGTGGTCGTGCCAGAATGCTCTGTCATCTGCTTTGACGAGCTAATGCAATATCGTCAACCCAACATCAACTGGGTTTCCGCGAGCTCGACTTCAGTCTCCAGGGCAAGTCGCTGGGAAGTGTCTGATTCAAAGCAGAACCGGTAAGCGCTCTATGAAGCGAGAAGGCGGCTACGCGCGCGCCTTACGCCGCAACCGGTTTGGCATATCCATACGGCCATGACCGCATTGGCTACGGTCTCGGAAAATTCCTGCGGCGGGTTTTGGGCGGAGCGTCCCGGTAGTCCTGCGCTCGTCAACGATTAGCCGAAGATTGTCGATGCCCTATTGGGTGAAAGGCGACAATTGGATCGTGCAACGCCGGAAACACTGTCAGCCTCCAAACGCGCTGCGATAAGGCGCTCCTTCTTTTCGCGAGACCAGGGCCGGCGCCGCTCAATCGACGTGATCACGTCGATCTGTTGTTTCGTCACAGGGATACTCTTAATAGTGCTTGCACTAGGACTGGCAGCGACGACATATATGCCTGAATCTAAGTCGGTGTGCCATATGAAGAGCGACAGAGTGCGGCTAGTTCCCGCCGCTCTCCATGCGTCGGCAACCGATTGCCTTATCTAGCCAGCCGACCTCCATTTCCGGAACGGATGACAGGAGAAGATCGGTATAGGGATCGAACGGTGGGGCGAGAACCTGACCCTTTGGGCCATGGCGTACCACTCGTCCGCGATGCATCACCGCGATCGAATCGGCAATTGACTTCACCGTTGCAAGGTCGTGGGTAATGAAGAGGTAAGCTACCTCCTCGTCCTTCTGCAATTGCAGAAACAACTTCAAGATACCGTTGGCGACCAAGGGGTCGAGGGCCGAAGTCACTTCGTCGCAAATGATCAGATTCGGCTTTGCCGCAAGCGCTCGGGCGATACAAACACGCTGCTTTTGGCCACCCGACAGTTCTGCCGGATATCGATCCGCAAAGCTCCTGCCCATCTCGATTTTGTCAAGCAGTTCGGCCACGCGTTGGTCACGCTCGGCGCCGCCGATCCCAGAATAGAATTCGAGCGGTCGCCCGATGATCGTTGCCACGGTCTGGCGCGGGTTCATTGCAACATCCGCCATCTGATAGATCATCTGAAGTTGCCGAAGGTCCTCCTTCGAGCGCTCGGCCAAGTGCCGGGGAAGGTCACGCCCGTCGAACTGGATGTTGCCTGCCGAAGGCGGCAACAACCCAGTGATCACCCGCGCCAGCGTCGATTTTCCAGAGCCCGATTCCCCGACTACAGCGAGCGTCTGTCCAGTACGAAGCTCCAGGGAAACATCGCGTAAGACCTTGATTGCTCCGTCGCCGTAACCTGCTGTCACGCCTTTGACTGACAGCAAAGGCGCAGTGCCGCCGTCCTTCTCCTCGTGATCTATGTGATGCACTGAAACGAGGGCTCGCGTGTATTGCTCGTGCGGTTGGTTGATGATCTGCTGCGTCATTCCCTGCTCTACGAGTTTGCCGTGGCGCAGCACCATTATCTCGTCCGCGACCTGCGCCACCACCGCCAAGTCGTGGGTAATGTAGAGTGCCGCAACGCCCGTGTCACGGATGGCGTCCCGGATCGCCGCCAGCACGTCAATTTGTGTGGTGACGTCGAGCGCTGTGGTTGGCTCGTCGAAGACAATGAGGTCAGGCTCCGAGCAAAGCGCCATGGCCGTCATGACGCGCTGCAATTGACCGCCTGAGACCTGATGGGGGAAACGTTTGCCAATGTTCTCGGGATGAGGGAGGCCCAGCTTTTTGAACAGAGCAATCGCCCGCTTCTCGGCCTCGGTCCGCGTTACCATGCCGTGAAGAAGTGCCGCCTCCGCCACCTGGTCCATCAGCCGGTGGGCGGGATTGAATGCGGCGGCCGCCGACTGCGCAACATAGCAGACCTCGCGGCCCCGGAGTTTGCGCATACTGCCTGCGCCGACCTTCAGAATGTCACGGTCGTTAAGGATGACCTCGCCGCCAGTTATTTTGACCCCGCCTCGACCATAACCCATGCTGGCCAGACCTATCGTGGACTTGCCAGCGCCCGATTCGCCAATCAGTCCCAAAACCTTGCCCCGTTTCAGCGTTAGCGAAACGTCGTGGACGAGAACCATGTTCTTTGGGCTCTCGCCCGGTGGGTAGATCGTCGCCTCGATCCGGAGGTTGCGTACGTTGAGCAACGTGTCGGGTTTTCCAGGCCGGCTGGCTTGCGCGGCCGTGGAGAGCGTCACGTTACCCGGCTTGTCCGACAATGAGAGTCCATTTGACATTTGCAGGGTCCGCCTTGTTGATCCGCTTCGCCGGCTATTAATTGTGGGCGCTACGAAGGGCCGGCGCCGCACTGAATGCGACGTTCGTCGCACAATCACATCAAACGACTGAACCGAGGCAGCGGCGTCGCGCTTGAGCTCACCCGGGAGAATAGGCCGGCGCTTTGCGAGCGACCTCATTCCTCTTTGAGCCCACTTGCTGAGTGGAGGAACCAGTCCGCAACTAAATTCACTGCCACCGCCAGTAGAGCAATCGCACCGGCTGGAAGAAGCGGAGTGATGTCCCCATAAGAAATCAATCCTGCGGTATCACGGACCATCGAACCCCAATCGGCTATAGGCGGCTGCATCCCAAGTCCGAGGAATGACAAAGCGCTAATTAGCAGGAACACGAAGCAAAACCGGAGGCCGAACTCGGCGATAAGGGTAGGCGCTATGTTTGGCAGTATCTCGCGTGTCATGATCCAGGTGGATCCTTCACCGCGAAGCCTTGCTGCTTCGACATAGTCCAAAACCGCGACGTTGATCGCTACGGCCCGGGTGAGCCGAAACACCCGCGTCGAGTCCAGGACAGCAATGACGAGCACCATCGCGGTAACGGAGGTGCCGAAAATAGAGAGCAGCAGCAGCGCAAAGATCAGCTGTGGTATGGACATCAGAACATCCACGAGGCGTGACAAGATTTGGTCCGGCCATCCGGCCAGGGTGGCAGCTGCCAAGCCCGCGGAGGCGCCAATAGAAAACGCGAGACAGGTCGTGAGAAACGCGGCGCCGATTGTGTTTCGAGCACCGAATACAAGTCGTGTTAACATATCCCGCCCAAGGTTGTCGGTGCCGAGCCAAAACTTGGAACTCCACGGTTCGAATTGCATGCCAATAATCTCGGCTTCACCGTAAGGAGTCATATGCGGGGCCAACAGGGCGGTAAGTACGTATATCGTGATGACTACTATGCCGAATTTTGCGCTTAGCGGCGCTTTGGCAAACTTCCTGGCTCCCAAAATAAGCATTGCTGGCGGTTCAATGATTGCCATTTGGTTCGCTCATCGGCTGTTCACAGGGATCGCCCATCATTTTGGATGCATAAGGCGCGGATTGCTTATGACTGACAGGACATCGGCCGTGAGATTAAGCAGGATGTAAGTTGCCGCGAAAATCAGACTGCAGGCCTGCACGACAGGAATGTCTCTTTTCTGTACCGAGTCGACAATGAGTTGCCCAAGGCCAGGGTAGACGAAGACAACCTCGACGACCACTACGCCCGTGATTAGATATGCCAAGTTCAATACGATAACGTTGACGATCGGTGCCCAAGCGTTCGGCAACGCATGTCGAACAAGCACGCGCCATTCTGACAGACCTTTGAGCCGAGCTGTCTCAATATATTGATTTGCAAGAAGATTGATAATCGACGTTCTGGTCATTCTCGTCATATGGGCCAGTACCGCAAGCGTAAGCGTAAGTGCAGGAAGGGCGACAGCATTCAGCCGGCCGGCAAGGCCGGCCGCAGAATCAACATCGGAGAGACTCGGGAAAATGCCAGCGTTCGCCGCTAAGACTATGATGAGGATATAGGCGATAAAAAATTCAGGAAACGAAATTGAGGTGAGCGTAAGCACATTGATCATGCGATCAAAGAACGTGTTGCGATGGAGCGCCGCAAGTAGGCCGGCTAGCAGCGCTAGAGGCACCGCCAACGTCGCGGCGGTTAGCGCCAGAAACAGAGTGTTGAATAGCCTTGGTCGGATCAATTCGCCGATATCTCGGCCGCTGGCGAGCGCCGTTCCCAAATCTCCTCGGAGTACGTCACCCAGCCAATGAAGGTACCGTAGATAAAGGGGCAAGTCCAGGCCGAGACTTTTGCGGAATGCCGCGACTGTCTCGGGGGTTGCTGCCCGCCCGAGCATTTCAGTAGCTATATCACCTGGTAGAAATTGCACTCCGGCGAATACCACGAGAGAAACAATCCATAAGGTCACCCCGCCCAAAGCGACGCGCTGACCGATGATCTTAGAGATCGAAGCCATTTCAACGCTGCATCAAGTCACGCATCAAGCGAACCACCAGCGCTCTACGCAACGGAAACCGTCCAAATCCCAGTTTGGCGCCATCTTCTTATGGCCGATTTTCTTCGACAGCGCATTGACGTTATTCGCGAAGACCGGGATAACTTCTCCGCTATCGTCTCTGCAAAGGCCTTGCATTTCTGTGTACATCTCCTGGCGCTTGTGGTCGTCAAGTTCGGACCGCGCAGCCAGCAGCAGTTCGTTGAAACGGGGGTTCTTCCAATGAGAGTTGTTCCACACAGCATCAGCGGCATAACCTATGGAGAATATCCAATCGGCGGTAGGCCGGCCTAGCCAGTAGCTCGCGGAAAACGGTTTCTTGCCGCCAACTGTTTCCCAATAGCCATCATTTGCCTCGCGGACTACATCAATACTGATGCCGGCTTTGGCTGCGTCCTGCTGGTAAAGCACTGCGGCGTCGACTGCGCCTACAAAAGCAGCATCTGCAGCAGACAAACTAACTTTCAACTCCGAAAGGTCAGCCTTCTTCAGATGGAACCTCGCCTTCTCTGGGTCAAATTCGCGTTGTGGCAGATCCTTGGCGAAATAACGATAGGTAGGCCCGATCGGATTATCGTTGCCAAGTTTTCCGTGTCCGTGAAGCAAGGTGTCTAGCAGCTGCTGCCGATTGATCGCGTATTTGAGCGCCAGTCGCACGTCCGGGTTGTCGAACGGGGCGGCTTCACAAAGCATGACCATGGAGTAGAATTGGGTTCCGGCGAGAGATGAAATCTCCAGACCTTTATTCCTCTCCAATAGATGGGCCGTTTTCAGATCGCATCGGTCCATCGCGTGGATCTGGCCGGTCGTCAGCGCATTTGTGCGCGCTGTGACATCATGGACGGAAAGAGCCTCGAATGAATCGAACCAGGCCGCATCCGATTTCCAATAGTTGGCGAAGCGTTTGCCCGTGCCCTTGACGCCATAATCAATGTGATCGAGCACATAGCCTCCGGCACCTACTCCGGAGACGTCCGCCTTTCCATCCTTCACCGGCATAATGGCCAAGTGGAAGTCTTCAAGAAGGTACGCAAAGTCGGCGTTCCCTTCTCTCAAGACAAAGATCACTGTGCCTTTGCCGTCCGCTCGGATTTCGTCGATTGAGTCAACGAGGGATTTCCCTGTTGACTTAGATTGCTCGCCACGATGGTGATTGATGGAGGCAATGACATCATCGGCTTCCAACCTCTTGCCATTGTGGAACTCGACGCCTTTCCGCAGCTTGAAGCTCCAGGTCTTGGCATCTTTCGTCACGTCCCAGGATTCGGCGAGCTCACCGCTAAGATTTCCGTCGGCGTCTATCTGTGTTAGATAGCCATGCAGGGTTTTGGCGAGCAGTTGTATGTGGGAGTTCCAGTAAGTTGCAGGATCGAGGGAATCGGAAGGCGAACCTGCTCCGATTCCAATTTTGAAGTGGCCGCCCTTATTCGGGGCGGGATCTTGAGCGAAGACTGGAAGAATTCCGCTCGACGACGTGATGGCCAAAGCGCCGACGGCGGCCGCGGATTTGAGGATTTCCCTTCGGCTAGCAGTGATAGGCGGGCTCGACTTTTTACCCCATTTGCTCATAGCAGCTCTCCTCTTGTTCTTAGTTGCTGAGTCATCCGAGACATGGGCAGCGAGTCGCATTCACCAGGCAGTCAAGCGATCTGCCAGGCCCTGCAAGGAAGCTCCGGCATGGGCGGGCTCTCCACCGCCACTGCACTCAGGTAGCACGTTTGGAAGCGTTGGGAACCGCCCAAAAATGTAATGCGGCCAATGACTTTATGTGATGGAGAGCGCTCGAGCCGCCAGCGAGCGAAACGCGAGTCTCTATCGCAGAAGACGATGAGCCCGACCGGCCTTACGCGACGCCCCGGTTCGCCGGAGGATGGCAATCGTCTCTCTATTGCAGGTCCATATTTACCTCTTCAACATAAGAGTCCGGCTTGGGATTCCCTTTCGCTCGCATGCCGGTCCAAGTTTAGCTGCAAGGCTTCGGCAGTAATCCAAGATGGCTGCCGGCATCGACAACAATGTTCTGACCGGTAATGTTTGACGCTTCCGTCAGGAAGAACAGCGCAGCCTCGGACATCTGTTCCGGTGTGCCTGCCTGGCGTAGGGGCGTTCGCTGTTCCTCCTCTTCTTTCATCTTGTTGTATTCAACTTCGCCCACGCCATTCAGCATCCAACCGGTCTGGATTAGGCCGGGGGAAATGGCATTCACCCGAACGGCGGGGCTGAGCCAGCGTGCCAGCATCAGGGTAAGAGTATTTAGGGCGCCCTTAGACAGGATATACGGCAGCGAGCTGCCGTTGCCGATAAGGGTGGCATTGGTGGACACATTCACGATCGCGCCGCGTTCTTTGCGTTCCTCCCACTGTTTTCTCATGGCCGGAAACACAGCACGGCCCATCATGAAAGCGCCTGTGGTATTCACGCGAAATATGCGGTCGAAATCCTCCGGTGTGACGTCTTCAAGGTCGCCGACTTTTTGGAACTTTGTGGTGGCAGCGTTGTTGATAAGGCCGTCGATGCGCCCCCATTCGCTCAGGGTCTCGGCGGCCAGATTGCGGCAATCGGCATCGTGCCCCACGTCGGCCCGTACGACGATGGCTTCAACACCTTGCGCTTTGACTTTGGCATAAGTCTCGTCGGCTTCCTTCTTGCTTCGAGTATAGTTGATCGTAACGTTCCAGCCCCGCGCCGCGAGCTCGATGGCACAAGTCGCCCCCATGCCCGTTGCCGATCCTGTCACAATTGCTACTTTGGCCATGGTGCCTCGAATTGGGTGTCTCTTGCGCCCCCCCCCTCTCGGGGGCACGTAACAAGTTCATCCGCCTTTGGCTTGAGCTAAGGGCATTTTCCTCTCAGGGGGAGGCTTTGGCCGAAGCCACTGAATTGTGACGGATCTTGGAGCAAGCCTAACACTGTGATTCCTTCCTTATTTGTTGGCCAGTTGTAATATCTCCTTGCCGGAAGTCAACGCAAGAAGCCAGATGTACTTATAAAATATTACATAAAATTGGCGCTGAATTGTTTCATTCGCAAACTGCTTATTTAATAGATTGATGAATATGTTGTTTATATTTCAGTATGATGTCGCAAACGATTTACATCTAACATAATTAGCTCTCTACCTCGATGACATGGTGGCTGAGCATATCCGACCCGTTTTCAATCCCTGTATCGCAGCATGAGAAGCTGCTCCACCTCTCGAAGCGAGAGCGGTGGCCGCGCGGAGATTTTGCACGGGTATCGGCCGTGCCGGTCTCCGTGGCCGAAAGCATGATTCGTGCTCTCAAAGATCGGTCAGCCGCCAAAACCGGACAAGCCTGCTCGGTCCCACGTCGGCAATCCCGACAGATGATGTATGCCAATCTTGCGGCTGCACGCGATCGCTTCCGGGCAACATCTTGTTGAAACCGATTTGCCGGCAGTCCTGTCGTGAAGCCATGCCTTCATAGCCAACGGCGTGCAGACTGAACATGTTGACAATGCAAACGCCCCCTCTTGTTCCATGCGACTTTGGGCAACGCGGACAGCGCAAAAAGCGCTCACATAACGATATAAACATTTCGTTATGCGATATTGGCAAAAGCGCGGGCTGCTGTGTCGTGGTTCTCTGTACGGCGCGGCCGCAGCGGAGCTAAGAGGGAAGCCGGTGCAAGGCCGGCGCTGCCCCTCAACGGTTAGCGGCCACCAAAGGCGGAACTCGCCGATATCACGCCTTCGCCCTTCGTCGACGAAACCGGTCGAGGGGGCGGAGTATTCGTGCATATTTTCGCCGTCGAACGCTCAGGTTTCCCGTGCGCTGCCGCCTCTACACGGCTTCACCGGCAGGGCCGACAAGGTGACCTACGCGGTGGGTGACCAAGAGCGGCTGCACGTGTGGACCTAAATTCGTCGCGGACGGAGGACAGGGGCTTTCTGCCTGCACTGCAAGGATATCTGGGTCGGATGAGCGCCTGGAACAGCAAGAGTCATGCTAGCGACTTGAACGTGCGTGACAGATGAGCAATTTTGCTCCCTCGGGAACAAAGTGTTCTGCTGCCGCCCTTCCAATACCGGCAGAACCCGCTGTGATCAGAACACGCTTATTCTCTAGCCCCAGATCCACTTAGCCTATCCCTTTACTTCAAGAACCGTTCCGAAGGTTGGCCAGCCGCCGGCAGTCATCCCTCTGAGATAAAATGGACATTATATATTATGACGCCGCTCGTCAAATCGGCAACGGCGCCAGGGCTTCCTTTCCTTGGTAAGAGAGTCATCAGCGCAGCGCGCAGTTTCGCGTAATTCTTGCTATTAAAGCGGACTTTCGAATCCTGTGAATTAGATCATGCTGCAGGATCAAGGGAGTCGGATGTGGCGCCGACCGTGATCCCGAGCTTGGATAGTGTCCTGAAGGTTCTGCAAAAAGCTCTGGAGAGAGAACAGCCCTTACTCTGAGGCGAGGGGCGGCCATGGCACGCTGGTGACGTTGCGATCACCGATTCCCGTGGAAGGGTAAGTGCCATGACCAAGCGAGACGTTAGACTGAGCAGAGGCGAGTTGAAAGCGTTGCTGTTGTCGGATGAGGACGGCTTCCGCAGAGTTTTGCAGACTGTCGTGCAGGAGGCTTTGGAAGCCGAGATGACGGAGGCTATCGGGGCCGAGAAAGGGGAGCGGACGGCGGAGCGGGTTGGTTACCGGTCCGGCTATTATGAGCGCAAGCTTGTGACGCGGGTTGGGGTCCTGGAACTTCGCGTTCCGCAGGATCGGGCCGGCCGGTTCTCGACGGAATTGTTCGAGCGTTATCAGCGCTCGGAGAAGGCATTGGTGTCGGCGCTGGTCGAGATGTACGTGCAAGGCGTGTCGACGCGCAAGGTGAAGGCGATCACCGAGGAGCTGTGCGGCCACGCCTTCTCGGCCTCGACGGTGAGCGAGGCGACGGCGCGGCTGGATGAAGCCCTGAAGGCGTTCTTTGAGCAGCGGCTTGCCGAACCTTACCCGTACCTCATTCTGGACGCGCGCTATGAGCGGGTGCGCGAAGCCGGCGTGATCGCCAGCCAGGCGGTCTTGGTGGCGATCGGCGTGGACTGGGAGGGCCGGCGCCAGGTGCTGGGCGTGGAACTGGCCAACCGGGAGAGCCATTCGAGCTGGCGCGTTCGTGGCAGGGCTCAAGCAGCGCGGGCTCGCCGGCGTCGAGTTCGTCGTCTCCGAGACCATCCGGGGCTCCGGGCAGCGATCCGCGAAGTCCTGCCCGAGGCAGTCTGGCAGCGCTGTTACGTGCACTTCCTCAGAAACGCGCTCGACTACGTGCCGCGCAAGGTCGATGACGACTGCCTGATGGAGCTCAGATGGTTCTATGACCGGCGCGACTTAGCCGAGGTCAAGCGCGACCTGGCGCAGTGGATCGCCAAATGGCAGGCCAAATACCCGAAGCTGGTGGATTGGGTGGAGAACAACATCGAGGAGACGCTGAGCTTCTACCGGCTGCCGCTGCCGCATCACAAGCACATGAAGTCGACGAACATGCTGGAGCGGCTAAACCAGGAGATCAAGCGGCGCACTCTGGTCGTTCGCATCTTCCCCAACCCGCAGAGCTGTTTTCGGTTGGTTCGGGCATTTGGCGGTGGAGATCCACGAGAACTGGCTCGAGGCGACCCGCTACCTCAACATGGATCATCTGCGCGAGCCCAAGAAGGAACCTGAGGGCATTGGCCGCCTGAGACGCGGCCGCCATGTCCGCCGCTCCGCTAAACACGGGGGCTGCGCGGCGGACACGCCAACGTCACCGCTGAATGCCACGCCATTTTTGCAGAACTTGACGCACACAACTCAAGCTTGCGATGCTCTTCCTGCGTCTGCGGATTCTCGGGCGACCACCGGAAGAATTCCGCGTGAGAGGGTGATGGCCAGCGCACCAACCGCAGCTGAGGATTTCAGGATGGTCCTTTGGCTAACGGTCATAGCTGGGTTCGAATGTTTACCCAAGGCCCCTTGCAGTTCTCCTCCTCTGTCGTACGCGAGATCTGGTGCGAGGTCGGCGACTCCGTAGACCTAGCAGCCATATGTCCCTGCAGGCTGTCAGGGGCCCGACCGCGCTTAACAAATCCCTCCCCAACACGCTGTTAGGCTTGAAGCTTCGATAGCACAATTAATTGCAGTGGGAGTTCGCAAAAATGTAAACTGCGCAATGATTTATTCCGGATTATCTAATTCTCATTGTCGCAAACGATAAGCGTCTGTTGTCGTGCCCAATAGCGAACAATGCGCAAATGTAGCTCCAATTGTGAGCGCAGAACGGAAGTGGTCCAGACGGCACGATTTGTCA
>NZ_FUIG01000001.1:18599-21457 GCF_900149755.1 Mesorhizobium delmotii
CATTGTAACTGCGGAAATGCCCTTCTCCGCTATCGCCTTACCCGCTGCCTTAGCGATACGAAGCTGGGTCAGCTCAACATCAATAATTTTTGGCATAGCCCTCCAGCCGGTTTCCTACCTGAGGTGCAAATTTCAATGTCGTAGCCGCCCATTTTCGACGGAGGCCATGGACGACGCGCAGCTTCAGCTCCTAGGGCCGGTAAGATTGTCGACATTTTCATTTTTAGGAGATCGGCAGCGGCAGCTTCTTGGTGCGGCCACCGTCCATGACGGAGACCAGACCGGTCACGAAAGCGCTCTCGTCCGAGGCCAGCCAGACCGCAAGATTTCCGACGTCCCTCGGCTCGCCCAGGCGCCCGACCGGATGCATCGCGAGCAGTTCCTTGCGGACGCGGGCGCTGTCGGCCATGCTGTCGATATAAACCTCGCTGAGATCGGAGTTGATCCAGCCCGGCGCAATGGCATTGCAGCGGATACCCTCATGCCCATGGTCCACGGCGACCGCCGCCGTGAAGCCGTGAATGCCCGCTTTCGAAGCGGAATAGGCAGGATGCCCGGGATTGGACGCCAGCCCTTCGATCGAACCGATGTTGACGATGCTTCCCCTGCCCGACTTCCGGAGGTGTGGCATTGCCGCCTTGGTCAGCAGGAACGGGGCCTTCAGATTGATGTCCATCATCTGGTCCCAGTCCGCCTCGGTCATCTCGTCGACCGTCTTCTCGAACATGATCCCGGCGTTGTTGACGAGGATATCCAGGCCGCCAAGCCGCTCGACGACAGCCTGAACGGCTGAGGAAATTTCCTGGGAGCTCGAAAGATCCGCCTTCACATAGATCGCGTGCTCGTTGAGCATGGGTTCAGGCGGTGCGTTCCTCTGCACGATGGCGACTATTGCTCCCTCCTCTACGAAGCGCTGGGTGATGCCGGCGCCGATGCCGCGGCCGCCGCCGGTGATGATTGCGATCTTGCCTGCCAGTCTGGTAGTCATGGGATGTCCTCTGTAGACCGGCTTCGCGCCGTTCACTTCGACCGCCGTGCCAGCGATGTAGCGGGCGGCGTCGGAGCACAGAAAGAACACAACGTCGGCGATGTCTTCTGGCTCTGCGATGCGACCAAGTGGTACGGTCTTGTTGAGCTCCGCAATGGCTGTGTCCGGAATGAAGCCGCGTCGTTCAAAGCCCGTCCGGATCATCGGTGTGTTGACCTCATTTGGACAGATGGCATTGACGCGTATCCCGTCATGCGCATGATCCCGGCCGAGACATTTTGAGAAAGAAGCGACCGCGGCTCTGCTGGTGCAGTAGGCCGCATGGCCCAGTCCGGGATAAAGACCCCAACACGATGAGACGTTGACGATAGCACCGCCGCCGTGGCCCTTCATGTGTCCGATGGCTTTCCGGCACGTGTAGAAAATCGACGTCAGATTGATGTCGAACGTTCGCTCCCAATGCTCGTCGGTCGTCTCGAGGATGTTTCCGCGGGTGATGATGCCGGCGTTGTTGACGAGCATGTCCAGTCGTCCCGTGGCCCGGATGGAGTAGTCGATCAGTTCCTCGCAATAGGCCTTGTTCCTGAGGTCGCCGGCCCTGCTCCAGACAGTCTGCCCGGTTCGGTTGAGCTCGGCCTCGAGCCTGTCCAGGCCAGCCTGGTCGGCGTCGCCCGCAACGACACGGTAGCCGTTCGCGACGAACAGCCTGGAGATCGCTTGCCCGATACGTCCGGCCGCGCCTGTTCACCGCGGTTTTCTTCTCTATGTCAGTCATAATCTCAAGCCATTTTTTGAGGGCAAAGCTCGACCCCATTTTCGCCAAAAAGGTTCGGCCTGTGGTGGGGGCGGTGCCGCGCTGCAGCCTGCATTTGGCAAACTCCCTACCCGTTTTCAATGACAGTGGTCGCCGGTGCGCTGGCGCAGTTCCTTGCTCGGGCCATGATGTCTAAGTCTCTCGTCCGCTCAGCTCGAAAAGGTGCGATCTCTAAGGCGGGGACGACCTTTTCGATGAAGAAGATCATCAGACGACTCCTTTCTTAATGCGATCGTAAGCCACGAAGCATGAACCGTGCCAGAGAAGGAATCTTCATTGAATCACCGATTGGCGGATCTTGCGCCCTGTCAGACACCCGACAATTGTCGGATGACAGGCGTGCCTAACTGTGGAACCCGAACCAAAGCCGATCATCCGGTATTCCCGCTAACGCCCGGTCGAACTGCCGCCCGGCGAATTGTCTCGAAGCAGGCGCTGCCGTGCTTCACGTCGACGTACGCCATGGACGTGCTCGGCACTTTCTCGACGTCGATGCACGCCGGGCGACCATGTTCCCCATGCCCCAGGCGGTGGAGGACCGAACGTTTGTGTAGATCACCAATCCTTGGCCTCTGCGAACTCAAGGCGCAATGGAGGGTGTCGCAATACCCGGTCGAAGCGTCCGAGCAGGCCGAACCGGCTTTCGCCGATTTTCAGAACTCCCCGCAAATGTCGATCGCCGCGCCGGAATATGGCCGTCATAATCGACTTCTCCCGATTGGTAGGTTGGAGCGAGCGAATCCTGGTGCAAACCATCCTTCGTAATTCGCAAGAGGTGCGCCGCTTGGCCGGGATGATGACGGCGGAACCATCCAGAGACCGTCGGCTGCCCAGGAGAATGCCCTCGCGGGACTTCAGCTCAAGCCCCCGGGAGGAGACCAAACGCTGGTTGTCGAGCTATGAGCCTGTAGCGTCGGTGTCGCTGGTGGCGCGGCGGCACGACATCAATGCGAACCTGTTGTTCACGTGGCGCCGGCAGATGCGTACGTCGGGGTTGGCGGCTTCGCCGCTGGAAATGATCCTGATCGAGGTCACTAGATGTTTAGTCCCGGCAGT
>NZ_FUIG01000011.1:0-345 GCF_900149755.1 Mesorhizobium delmotii
ACTAGCGTCACGACGTGCCGCCGTCCGGCATCGAAAGCTGGAAGAAGGTCAGGCTTCGTTCAAGGTGACCTGGTCGCCCAGCCTGATCTTGCCCGGCTGCACGACGTGGCAGAGCGCGCCGAAGCCGCCTTCGCCATGGCGCGCTATGGTTTGCAGCACTGCCGGTTCGAAGGCGAGATCGCCTTGCGCCAGCGCCGTGAAGGTGCAGCGCGCGCACGGTTCCGAAATCACGATCCGCGCCTTCCCGATCGACAACACTTTCCCGATGATCTGCTGCTCGACGAAACCGTCCCACGAAGCGTCGGTTTCGATCACGATGTTGGGCCGGAACCGCCTGGAATCCAC
>NZ_FUIG01000103.1:0-453 GCF_900149755.1 Mesorhizobium delmotii
CTCGCGAGCGCGCCCTCAACAGCGCTGTAGCGAGCGAGCGGCGTAGCGGCGGTCATCGATGTTCTTCGGTAGGGTTGGGTTGCTGACACAACCTGATTCGAAGGAACCACCGATGACCAA
Source organism: Mesorhizobium delmotii (assembly GCF_900149755.1). Classification (NCBI taxonomy): domain Bacteria; kingdom Pseudomonadati; phylum Pseudomonadota; class Alphaproteobacteria; order Hyphomicrobiales; family Phyllobacteriaceae; genus Mesorhizobium; species Mesorhizobium delmotii. Next base: position 121 of record NZ_FUIG01000103.1, read on the forward strand.
CGACATGATGAACCTGCGCACGCTCGTAGAGAAGACCCCCGACGCCGATATCCTGCGCGAGATGATCGGCTTTGCCGCCGAGCGGCTGATGGAGCTGGAGGTTGGCGCCGCCACCGGCGCGCCCCATGGCGAGAAGAACCCGCTGCGGGTTGTCCAGCGCAACGGCTACCGCGACAGAGACTGGGAGACGCGGGCCGGCACCGTCGAACTGCGCATCCCCAAGCTCAGGAAGGGCTCTTACTTCCCGAGCTTCCTGGAGCCGCGGCGCATGGCCGAGAAGGCGCTGACCGCCATCATCCAGGAGGCCTACGTCCAGGGTATCTCGACGCGCTC
>NZ_FUIG01000103.1:463-172768 GCF_900149755.1 Mesorhizobium delmotii
CGCCTTCGCCCAGGAGACGGCCGAGGCCGCCAGCACCCAATGGCGCGCCGTCGCCGACCAGATCCGGCCGAAGGTGCCCAAGCTCGCCACCATCATGGACGACGCCGAGCCCGACGTGCTCGCCTACATGACCTTCCCCAAGGAGCACCGCGCCAAGCTGCATAGCACCAACCCGATCGAGCGCCTCAACGGCGAGATCAAGCGCAGGACCGAGGTCGTCGGCATCTTCCCCAATGACGAGGCCATCGTCCGTCTCGTCGGCGCCCTGCTGCTCGAACAGAACGATGAACGGGCCGTGCAGCGGGCCCGCTACATGACGCTTGAGACCATCAGCCAGATGAGCGATGATCCGCTCATCAGCCTGCCGGCAGTGGCGCGCTGATCAGTCCGGCCCATGCCGGAGAGCACGGCGTCCAATGCCGTCAGCTACACCACGCCAGTGGGCACGATCGATTGTCGTGCGATACATATCCGCGCAAGCCAACAGGGCAAGTCGTAATGAGGCAGCCTCATTCAAGATTCATGCGGCATTCGGCGACGCTACAGACCCGCGAACGCGGCCATGTGGAAGGCCTGAACCTGTGGTGGATAACGGTAGGCCGCGCCGTACGGACAGGCGTTGCGGTCGAGGCAGCCGCCGGTTCGGCAAGGCGCGCCGTTTTGCCCACGCACATGCGCCAGACAGGTTTTGTGCGCGAAACCATCCGCAGAATAAGCGTCGACCGGACAGGACTTCAGGCAAGGTTTGTCGACACATGCATCGCAAAGGTGAATCACGTCGCGAGGTTCCGGAAGCTCAATCTCGTCCTCGAACAGCAGCGCGCCGCGATAGGCGTGCCAGAGCCCGTATTGCGGATGCATGAGGATGCCGAGCGGCGACGGCCGCAAGCCCTCCGCCCGCATCGCCCATTGCTGGAACGGCAGATATGGCCTGTCGGAGGGCGAAGCGGCGCGCGCCCCGAATGTCTCAGCCACCGCGCCGATTACTTCTCGCGACCATGTGTCCAGCGGATTGGCGATGGTCCGTGATCGGCTTTCCTTCCAGCGCAGGAAATGCGGCCACGGCGCGGCGCCCGCCTGACCCACCAGCAGAGCGGATTTGGCGGCAGCGCCGGACGCGCCAGGCGGAGGCGGGTCACTGGTTGCGAAATTGAAGCTGCCGCGAAGCACGAGGCCGTGGGCGGAAAGCGCTGCCGCGATATTTTCGATCAGGCTGCGCGCAGGAGTCACCCCTTCTTGTCCGGCTCGGAAAAGGCGCTCCGCCAGACTTCCTTGTGGATGATGTTGGCGACTTTAGCCCCGCCTGACTCGGGCTCCTTTCAGGTGAAGGCGTCGGCCATCGACGCCTTCTTCCTGGCGATGAACTCCTTCAGCCCATCGTCGATACCCTGATCGAGATGCGGCGCCTCGTAGCTTTCCAGCCAGCGGCGGGCGAGTTCGTTGGCGCGCTGCGGCGCGGTTTTTTCGCCCTCGGCCAACCACTGCTCGTAGGAATTGTTGTCGGCAATATTGGAACGGTAGAAGGCGGTCTGGAAATTGGCCTGGGTGTGGTCACAGCCGAGATAGTGGCTGCCCGGACCGACCTGGCGGATGGCGTCCATCGCCTGGCCGTTCTCCGACAGGTCGACGCCTTCGGAGAACTTCTGCGTCATGCCGAGCTGGTCGATGTCCATCATGAACTTTTCGTAGCAGGAAGCGAGCCCGCCCTCGAGCCAGCCGGCCGAATGCAGCACGAAATTGGTGCCGGCGAGGATCGTCGAGTTCAGTGTGTTGGCGCTCTCATAAGCCGCCTGCGCGTCCGGTATCTTCGAAGCACACAGCGAGCCGCCGGTGCGGAACGGCAGGCCAAGCCGGCGGGCGAGTTGCGCCGCACCATAAGAGACGAGCGACGGCTCCGGCGTGCCGAAGGTCGGCGCGCCCGACTGCATCGAAATCGACGAGGCGAAGGTGCCGAACAGCACCGGCGCGCCCGGCCGGATCAGCTGCGTGAACGACGCGCCGGCCAGCACTTCGGCCAGAACCTGGGTCAGCGTGCCGGCGACCGTCACCGGGCTCATTGCGCCGGCGAGAATGAACGGCGTGACGATACAGGCCTGGTTGTGGCGCGAATAGACTTTCAGCGCGCCCAGCATGGTCTCGTCGAACACCATCGGCGAGTTGGCGTTGATCAGGCTGGTCAGCACCGTGTTGTTCTCGACGAAATCGTCGCCGAACACGATCTTGGCCATCGCAACCGTGTCTTCGGCGCGCTCCGGCGCGGTGACCGAGCCCATAAACGGCTTATCCGAATATTTGATGTGGCTGTAGATCATGTCGAGATGGCGCTTGTTGACCGGCACGTCGACCGGCTCGCACACCGTGCCGCCCGAATGGTGGATCGACGGCGCCATATAGGCGAGCTTCACGAAATTCTGGAAATCCTCGATCGTCGCATAGCGCCTGACGCCATCGAGGTCGCGCACGAAGGGCGGGCCGTAGACCGGCGCGAAGACCGTGGCGTTGCCGCCGATCTGCACCGAACGTTCTGCATTGCGGGCATGCTGGGTATAGACGGACGGCGCGGTTTTCAAAAGTGAGCGGCAGAGCCCCTTCGGGAAATGCACGCGCTCGCCCTTGACGTCGGCGCCGGCTTCTTTCCAGAGTTGCAGCGCCTCGGCGTCGTCGCGAAAGATGATGCCGATCTCCTCGAGCACCGTGTCGGTGTTCTTCTCGATCAGCGCCAGCCCTTCCTCGTCCAGCACCTCATAGACGTTGATCTTGCGCTTGATGTAGGTGAGCTGGGTGCCGGGGCCGCCACCCGAGCGCGCCGCCCGCCGGGCAGCGGCGCCACCGCTGGCGGCGCGTCCGCGCCGCGCGTTTGACGCTTCCTGGTCGACCGGCGCGTTCTCACTCATGATCGTTCTTCCCTGACTTTGTTCTGGCGCAATTGTTACGGCCGCATATCGCGGCTTCTGGCCGGATCGTAGTCATGCACCCTATTCGAAACGGCCCGCCAGCGCCAACGCCTGTCGCAAAATCGACAAGAATTCCAATAGATTTGCAGTCGCTTTCCTTTTGCGGGAAGTCGCAAATCAGCTATGGACGCAAGCCTGTAGCGGGTTAGGTATTGACGTGATATTTGAGGCCCCGCAACTGTATCCGTGCGGCAAGGAGCTGGATTAAAAATGGCCGACGACGAGATCATCCTTTCCGAGCTTTCCGACGACGAGCTCGTGCAGCAGATGCACGACGATCTTTATGACGGGCTGAAGGAAGAGATCGAGGAAGGCACCAACATCCTTCTCGAGCGCGGCTGGGCGCCTTACAAGGTGCTGACCGAGGCGCTGGTCGAAGGCATGCGCATCGTCGGCGAGGACTTTCGCGACGGCATCCTGTTCGTGCCGGAAGTGCTGTTGTCGGCCAACGCGATGAAGGCGGGCATGTTCATCCTGCGTCCGCTGCTCGTCGCCACCGGCGCGCCAAAGCAGGGCAAGATGGTGATCGGCACCGTCAAGGGCGACATCCACGACATCGGCAAGAACCTTGTCGGCATGATGATGGAGGGCGCCGGCTTCGACGTCATCGACCTCGGCATCAACAATGCGGTGGAAAAATATCTCGACGCCATCGAGCAGCACCAGCCCGACATCATCGGCATGTCGGCGCTGCTGACGACGACCATGCCCTACATGAAGGTGGTCATCGATACGATGAAGGAAAAGGGCATCCGCGACGACTATGTCGTGCTGGTCGGCGGCGCGCCGCTCAACGAGGAGTTCGGCAAGGCAGTCGGCGCCGACGCCTATTGCCGCGACGCGGCGGTGGCGGTCGAGACCGCCAAGGACTTCATGAAGCGCAAGCACAACGTCCGCGCTTCGGCCTGAGCTTTTTAACGAATTCATGCAACAATTTCAAATACTTAGACTCAGATCTGTTACCAGGCTTAGCGCAACACGTTGCAACATATTCCGCGCATTTCCGCGCTTTGCAACGTGTTGCAATTCAGTCCATGCAACACAGACGCAACACAAAACCAAAAAGCCCGCGCGAGGCGGGCTGGTGGACGCGGCAGATGTTGCCTGAGCCGCCGGCATCGGTGTTGCCGAAAACGGTTCACCGCCGCGCCCGACTTGAGACTACGGTGAATCGGGATCACGGCGGTAGTGACGAATTGTGTCTTCGGGAACCGGCGCAGTGTTCAAGCGCCACGCGTTTAGGTTCGTTTCCTGTGCATTGACCATCATTCGCGGTTGCCGCAACCTGACATTGCGTTAGGTTGACGCTGCGACTCGTATGTACCAAACCGACACACTATATAACGGAAGTCGCCCGCACATTAACGGCAAGCCGTCGATTGGAAGAGATCACCACGCTTTCGCCCAAAACAAAGGGAGAAGCGATATGACCTTCAACCGCGCAACGGATCCAGCACAGCTTTCAATGCTTGCCGCGGTGGTCGACGATTATTGCCATCAGGCCGGGATAGCAGTTGGCGATCCGGCCAGGAGGCGTCTTGGCCGTCAAATTATCGAGTTATTCCAAAGCGGTATCAACAAGCCAGACGAGTTGTTGTTCGCCTTAAACCATCACTACGACGAGTGGCTCGGTGAGGTTGGCCTACCGTCGTCTTCTTCAGAACTGACAGCCGAGGCTGGTCCTTCTAAGGAACTGGCGCATTACCCTTCAGTTTCTCCGCAACGCTTCCCTCAACGAAAAACCCCGCCGAAGCGAGGTTTCTAGGTTGCGGTGCGAGGCGGTCAGGCGACGCAGTATGCCCAAGTGCCTGCCACGTAGCCCGGTCCCATGCACTCGGCAGCATAAACTGCCGTCTCAATATCTGGCGCCTTTCCAATCCATTCCACCGGCAAGCCACGCTCATCCACCAGGAGCGCATGGGGCACGCGTCCGTTGCGATCACGGCTGGCACATACGCGCATCTATTTCCGCGCGGCGACGATGCCGAGGAACTCGCCTCTGGCGTGGCCGCGATCCTTGGCTAGAATGCAACATCTGGCAACATAATCGAGATTCAGGCAATAAAAACAACGATAAAAGGCGGACACAACGTCCGCGCTTCGGCCTGAGCTTTTTAGCCAATTCCCCGCAGGGACTGGCCCGGTGCCGTCGGCCCCGCGCCCCATCGCCACTGGATTTCTCGATCGGCATAGGCATTGCCGTCGTCATGGCGCTGGCCGGCTAGCTATTGGAAGCACGGTACTTCCGCGATCACGCCATACCCACGGTCCTAACCTGTGTTAGCTTATTCGTACGGCGGACCCCAACGCCGCCCGGCCGGCGCCCTACAAGGCACTCTACCCCAACGCCCCCCAAAGCGGCGCCGGCCACCCCTTATCTGCATCGCACTGACAAGGAGAGGCCCGCGCTCCTCCTCTGAGCGCGGGCCGATCTGGCTGCGGCCCGATCTGCAGCGGGAGGCTAAGCGGGGGGATAGGTCCACTGCTCCCAGACAACAGTTAGAAACTACTAATGTTCCGCTTGATCAGCACCGCAAAACGGAGGCGGGATGCCGGTCACTCTTCCTCCCGTTAGGCACCAAATTGACTCTAGGCTCATCCGGTTTGATGACTAAGGGAACGGATCATGACCATTTTACTAAATTAGAAATGTTGCATGAAATGCCTATAGTTCGGCCCAACCGGCGAACGGACCCAATTGCCCGCTGGTTAGGCCCGGCGGCCAGCTTGTCGCCCCCCGATTGGCTGTCGGGCCGTCTATCAAACGCACGGTAGCGACCAAACGTGAGACGAGATCGAATCAACAACCCCGCAACCAGCGTCAAGGGCAAGCGCCACGGGACGCCTGCCAACGACGAGGAAGGCTACCTCGAGTTCTGCCCCGTTTGTGGCCAAACGTTCGACAAGCGGAACCTTGCCGAGGTGCTGCATCATCATCTCCCCCACCACGAGCCGCTGCCGGCCGAACAATAGGTTCCGCCAGCCTCTCGACATGGGGGCAAAATGCGGCTCCTCATAGTCCGCTGGCCTGCCTTGAGCAGATTGAGCGCCCTTCGGATGTCCAGCATCAGGAACATGCTGACGAACAGCGTTCGTTCGAATGATGCTATTCCGTTGCCGTGAGCGTAAGTTTTTGGTCAGCCAGCACAGCGCCTCCTCTTAGGTAGCTGGTCAAGGCCCAGCGGCCTCCAGCTGCCAGTCCCCCTCGCAACCAAGCCGCTGGGCCGTTCCCGCTAGAGCGAAGCGCGTTGTCTCGTATATCAGCAACCTCTTGACGTGGTGGCGATCACAGCCACAGTGCGAAGGCGGGTAAGCGAGGGACCGCGCAAGCGTCTCCATCCCCTCCTACGGATTCCCGCACTCCATCCGCGATTCTACAAAGGTCAAGCGCGGCCAGCATATTGAGCTTTCTGGCGAGATTACGCGCATAGACGAGGGGGCCGGCAAGGTGACGATCGACCTTGGATCGCTGGTTACGGTGGGTTTGGATAAGGTCAGGCGGGTGGAGAAATACCGGCCGCAGGAGCGCAAGAAGCCGCTGCGTGACATGGTGGGCTAGCATGGAAGTCCAACAGAACATCCGCAGCGCCTGGGCCGCCCTCAAACTTGTTCGCATGGCTATTGAACAGACCTGCCGGCCCGGCTTGCTTCCAAGCGAGGAAGCAGTTTTGTTGCTATTCGGTTCCGAGCCTGTCCATGAAGGCGAAGCCCTTGCCAAAGCCATCATTGAGACGGTTGAAAGGCTGGCCCGATGATTCGCCTTGAATCAGTGCCGCGACGAGGAGCGAGCAATCGAGCTCCTCCGGAAACGAAACATTCAAGTCACTCTGAGTTGCCATGCGAAGGGATTTCAATCTTGCCGTCTTTGCGGCGCGTTCGGCGCGCTCAGCCTCAGCGATTACCTTCGCGGAGCGCCTAACTGTGCTATTTCCCAGCCAACACATCTATTCGATCCAGCAGAATTCCGATGCGCCGGTCATGCCCTGACTCTTTGAGATTGTCGCCGTTCATTGTGATGAAGTCGGTTTCGATCGGTGAGGTTAAAACCTGCACTCCCGCCATGCGCGGGCCGATCGCCTTGGGAATAGCCGTTGGCTTGGCGCGCGCCGCCTAAAGCCGACCCTTGGGCGCGCGTCTGGACTCCAATCGGCAACAAACGCATTGCTGACTCTGGGAGTGGGAGGAGTGGAAAAATCGCGCTACGATAATCGGTCTGGCCAGTGGCGAAAGCGCGCTAGACACCGCCGACACTGGCGACCTTCGCGCAATGCGACTTGGTGGGCGTCGATTGCTGCGGCAAGCGCAATCCTGATCGGCCTGATCGCCCTGAAAGGCGGATCTCCCTAGGCGCACTGCAAACGTTCATTTGCCACCACCCTAGGTGCCATAGCCACCACGCCAGCACCACCTGTTGCTGCTTCCTCGTCACGGCGTTGCAATGGGCTTATGGGAATAGCCGTTGGGATGGCGATCGCAGGATATTTAGATATTCCGCCCGCGCGGCTGGGGGATGGCAGACCAGGGAGGAGACCGAAGCATAAGTACGACAGCCCGTACTTATGCTATGCTAGGCCGAGGCGGCGCGCGACGCTGGCATGTCTTGACATCGACAAGCAACAGCGCCCCGCAGCGAACATACCCGGTGAAACTTTGGACGGGAAGTTGAGCGCGGCAAGCCTCGCTCGGAGCGTTCGGGCCGGTTGAAGCGCCTATTCTGACTCTTTCGCCTCTTCCTTTTTCAGGATCGGCGTTTCGGCAGTTGTCGGCGTATTCGCGACGCTTGCGACTTTGGTCTGCTGATCTACGCTTGCAGCTTTGGTTTGCTGATCTACGGAAGCCGTCGTTTTAGTGTGGCCAACACATTCCGCTGCGGCGCCAGACACCGAAAGGCCCAGAGCGGCGACAACTAAGAGAGCGGTCTTCATCCTATGGCTCCTAGCTTCGTTGTTGAGGGTACAGGGAAAGATTAACGGCATATCCCCCGCTCGAAAAGTCAACTTTTCGTGCCCGCCCCAACGAAAATAATTGCAATAGGCGGACACGACGTCCGCGCTTCGCCCTCATCTGGGCGAATTCGGCATGGACCATAAACCGATCCGCGCCTTGCAGCACGACTTTCTTGTTCCCAGATGTTACAAGGACTTAATGCGCATCGCTTGAACTGTCTTGAGAGCAATGCGCTTTGGCGAGACTGCGGATCAGGGGTTCTCGACCGTGTCCTCAACCGCGTTGGCTGTCGATTTGACGTCCCTGCCGACGCCACGGACAGTGTTGGCACAGGCCGAAAGTGCCAGCGCGCAAGCGAGAATGGCGATCGGTGCAATGCGTAGCGGTTTCATGAATGGTATCTCCCTCAACAGATAGATTCGTGGGACAGCAACGAAAATCGGTTAGACTGGTTCCATGAGCATTGCGCGAAAGCTACAACCCGATCAAGGCGACAGGCTGCTTGTCATCGCCTGCGGGATGATTGCGCGCGAAGTTCTGGCCGTCAAGGAGCAGCTGGGGCTCGACCATCTCGACCTGACCTGCCTGCCGGCGGAGTTCCATTTCTACCCGGACCGCATCGCGCCGGCCATGGACAAGGCAATTGAGAAGGCCAAGGCGGACGGCTATAGAAACATCTTCGTCGGCTACGCCGATTGCGGCACCGGCGGCCTGCTTGACCGCGTCTGCGAGAAGCATGGCGTCGAGCGCATGGCCGGTCCGCACTGCTTTGCCTTCTACCAGGGCATGGACGCCTATGCGAAGGTCGCCGACGACGACATGATGTCGTTCTACATGACCGATTTCCTCTGCCGGCAGTTCGACGCCTTCTTCATGAAGCCGCTCGGCCTCGACAGGCATCCGGAGCTGATCAAGGACTATTTCGGCAATTACGAGAAGCTGGTCTATATCGCCCAGACCGACGACCCGGAACTCGACAAGGTCGCCGAGAAAGCCGCAAAAATGCTCGGCCTCGCCTATGAGCGCCGCTCGACCGGCTATGGCGACCTGACGACGGAGCTGGCCAGCGCCGCGGCACACGGCTGACCGTTCGATCAGGCGGCGCCATCTTCCGCCGCAAGCGCGGCAAGCACATTGGCAAAGCTCGTCTTGCAGACGAAGCCCAGCCTGTCCCGCGCCCGCGAGGCGTCGTAGACACGGTCGATCGAGGAAAACATCGTCCAGCCCTTTCGCGCATAGAGCGCCGGAAATTCCGGAAAATGGCGGGCGACGACGGGCGGCGCGTCAGCGATCAATGCCTCGCAATCATCAGGCCGGAACGGCGTTGGCGCCGAGATGATGAAGATGTCGAAGCCTAGTTGTGGCGCCTTCTCCAGCGCCGCGACATGAGCCTCGGCGGCATCTTCCACGGTCAGCCGGCGGAACAACAGTTCATTGGCCTTGGTGTTGGCGTCCGACTGCTCGATCGCATGCGCCATGTCGTCTGCTTCGGGAAAGAACCGGGCAGTGCGCAGCACGATCACCGGCAGTCCGGACTGGATGTGATAGAGGCGGCAAAGATGCTCGGCCGAAAGCTTGGTGACGCCGTAGATGTTGCGCGGCTCGGGCGACATGTCTTCCGTCAGCCAGGCGGCCTTGCGCGTACCGCCGGTCAAGCCGGCGCGTATGGCTTTCGAGATCATCAGCGAGGTCGTCGACGTGAAGATGAAGCGCTGAACGCCTGATACCACCGCCGCGTCGAGCAGGTTGAGCGTGCCGCGCACATTCGTCTCGATGAAATCCTCATTACGTTGGTGTTCGATGTCAGGCTTGTGCAGCGCGCCGCTGTGGATGATCGCCTCGATGCGGTTTTCCCTGACCGTCCGCATGACCAGATCACGGTCGGCGACCGAGCCGATCACCTGCGTTTGCGCCGACGGGGCGGGATCGAGGCCGATGACGCCATGGCCAAGAGCCCGCAGGCGCGGCGCTAGCGCGCTGCTCAGCCAGCCTGACGATCCCGTAAGCAAGATCCGCATCGGCGAAATCACGATTTTTAACCCGATCGCTGTTAAGCACGGATGACAGGTCGCCGCGAACGGGTAAGTTGTATGCCAAACGAGAAAACAGGCTGATCCAGCTTTCGACTAGGAAACGCATCGATGGTCGCTCGCCTCCTGATTGCCGCAGGCGTTGTCTGCTTCGCTCTGCCCGCGCTCGCCGATGGCGAGGTGCAGAAGCTGATCACGCCCGCCGACAAGGTGCGGCTCGACAAATATGACGAGACGCGCAAGGCAGCCTTGACGAAGCCAGGGCTGGCGACGCCGCCGATATCAAGCAGCTCGACGCCTTGCTGGCAAAGCCGTTGGTCTCGTTTTCCGACAAGGACCTGACCGGCAACTGGCAGTGCCGTACCATCAAGGCCGGCGGGCTGAGCCCGCTCGTCATCTATGGCTGGTTCAAGTGCAAGGTGAGCGACGACGGTTCGGGCTGGATGCTGGAAAAAATCACCGGTTCGCAGCGCACCAAGGGACGTTTCTTCGACGACGGCGAAAAGCGCTCGATCTATCTCGGCTCCCTTTCTGTCAACGACGATCCTGCAAAACCCTATGGCGGCGGCCCACAAAGCGATCAGGTCGGCTATACCTTTCGCAACAGTGCCAACGAATGGCGCATCGAGTTCCCGGCGCCCTATTATGAATCGAAGCTCGACATCCTTGAATTCAAGCGCTGAGCCCGCGATCCCTGGCTTGCGGCGTGCTGCGGCAGGTGCGCGGCAAGCCTGAGGCAGGCGATACGATTTCAAGCTACGCGCTGCGGCAGGCGGCATTCTCACGCGATAGCATCGAGGCGGTCAGGGATGCGCAGCCGGCAAGTTTGCCACATCATATCCCGGCCTGCCCTCGAAACAGTGGCCATCCGACGATCTGGTTCTATTTCTGGACCGGCGTAAAAACCGGCGTCTGTTAACGAGCACCGATTTACCGGACAGCGCCCCGGCGATAAGCTTGGCCCCCATGAGCGAAATCGACCACCGCACCATCATCGCCAGTCTGTCGGTAGAGGATCGTCGCGACCTCACCGCCAAGCTGGACAGGCCCGGCATTGTCCGGCTCGCCGTGCATGGCGGGCTGGTTGTCGTGCTGGGCGTGCTGATCGCCGCGCGCATTCCGTTCTGGCCGGTTCTCATGCTGCCGCAGGGAATCCTGATCGTCTTCTTCTTCACGCTGTTGCACGAGACCATCCACGAAACGGCATTCAGGACGCCGTGGCTCAATCGCGCCATCGCCACCGTGACCGGCTTCCTGATCCTGCTGCCGCCCGCATGGTTCCGCTATTTCCATTTCGCGCACCACCGCCACACGCACGATCCGGACAATGATCCCGAACTGATGAGCCCGAAACCGGAGACCATTGCCCAGTATCTGCGCTATCTCTCCGGCGCCCCCTACTGGACCGGCATGGCGCGCGTGATCGTCGTCAACGCGGCCGGCCGCAACCGCGACGGCTTCGTGCCGGACAAGGGCCGCGACAAGGTGATTTCGGAAGCACGTTGGTTTCTGATCGCCTATGCGGTGCTGCTGGCGGCCTCCCTGGCCGTGCAGTCGGCGCTGCTACTGTGGGTCTGGATTGTGCCGGTGCTCGTCGGCCAGCCGTTTTTGCGGGCCTATCTGTTGGCCGAGCACGCGCTCTGCCCGCAAGTCGCCAACATGCTCGAAAACACCCGCACCACCTTTACCACACGGCTGGTACGCTTCGGGGCGTGGAACATGCCTTACCACTCCGAGCACCATTCCTATCCGGCCGTTCCCTTTCACCGCCTGCCGCGTTTCCACCAGATTGTCGCCGAACATCTGCGCACGACCGAGCGAGGCTATGTCCGCTTCCACAGGAAGCTTGTCGGCAGCTTCGATCGTCGCGCCGGCTGATCCATACCAAGCCAAATACCGAAAACTTTCATCTTTCCCTAGCGGCCTCCAATTGCGTCGCTTTTGAATGCGCGCGCGTCGTCCCATAACAAGCAGCCCAACAGCGCTTCCGGCAATGCTCGGAACCACTGCATCGGCCCGAAGATCGATCTCCGGAAAGCACGATGCAGCTGAGTCAAAGTAGTAGAGCGTCCTTTGTCCATCCGATTGGACGCACGGCGCTCTACGGGAGTAGGAATTCATGGCCGATCTGATCGTCGTCTACTGGCGCGACATCCCCGCCCAGGTCATCGTCAAGAAAGGCCGGCAGAACGCCAAGCGCGAACTGCCGCTGCGCTTTACCGAGGCGATCGACATGTGCGCGATGCGCACCGGCGCCGGCGGCACCGACGACTACCTGGCCGAATGGCGCAAGGCCGACCCCGTGCCGGTCAGCGACGATCTTGAAGGCGAGGCTGAAAAAGCCTTTCAGGACATCGACGCGAAATACGACCGCGAGCGGCTGGTCGCTCTGGTCAAGGCGGGCGGAAAAGAAGATGTCTGAAACGACCCCGGCGATTACCCAGGCCACTCTGGTCAAGAAGGCAGCGCCGAAATCCGACTACAAGCCGGCCGACGTGTCGCCGCAGCGGCGCGTGCAGCGCTCCTTCGCTGTCCGGCTGTGGTCCGTCCGCCACTCGCGACTGCTCGAATGGTTCTACGCCAGGTTCTCCGACATGTTTTTGCTCCTCCATCCGCTGTGGAAGGGCATCGGTTACGGCCGCGTCGAAGGTCCGATCAAATTCGTCGAAAAACGCGTCAAGGGTTTTATGTTCGACTGCCGCATGTGCGGCCAGTGCATCCTTTCTTCTACCGGCATGTCGTGCCCGATGAATTGCCCCAAGCAATTGCGCAATGGCCCTTGCGGCGGTGTGCGCGCCAACGGCAATTGCGAGGTCGAGCCTGATATGCCGTGCGTCTGGGTCAAGGCCTGGGAAGGTTCGCGAAACATGGTGCATGGCGACAAGATCCTCGACGTGCAGAAGCCGGTCGACCAGTCGCTGCGCGAGACCTCGGCATGGCTGCGGGTGACCGCACAGGCCGCCGCCGCGCGCGAGACCGCGCGCAACGCTCCGAACACCGGGGCACCGGCATGATCGGCCGCCAGCCCGACGAGAACCCGGCCGGCATCCATCTGCCGCTCGACCCGCTGCCCGGCCACACCTCGCGCGGCCGGCTGGAGCGCGTCCTGAGGCGCGGCGAGTTCGCCGTGACGACCGAGCTCAACCCGCCCGACAGCGCCGATCCGGAAGACGTCTACAACCGCGCCAAAATCTTCGACGGCTGGGTCGACGCCATCAACGCCGTCGACGCGTCGGGCGCCAACTGCCACATGTCGTCGGTCGGCATCTGTGCGCTGCTGACCCGCATGGGTTATGCTCCGATCATGCAGATCGCCTGCCGCGACAGGAACCGCATCGCCATCCAGGGCGACGTGCTGGGCGGGGCGGCGATGGGCGTCGCCAACATGCTGTGCCTGACCGGCGACGGCGTGCAGGCCGGCGACCAGCCAGGCGCCAAGCCGGTATTCGACCTCGACTGCATGTCGCTCCTGGAAACCTGCCGCATCATGCGCGACAACGGCAAGTTCCTGTCCGGCCGCAAGCTGACGACGCCGCCGCAGCTTTTCCTCGGTGCGGCGATCAACCCTTTCGCGCCGCCGATCGATTTCCGCCCCTACCGGCTGGGCAAGAAGATCGCCGCCGGCGCGCAGTTCGTGCAGAGCCAGTACTGCTTCGACGTGCCGATGTTCCGCACCTACATGCAGCAGGTCCGCGATCTCGGTTTCACGGAAAAATGCTTCATCCTGTGTGGCGTCGGGCCGCTGGCCTCGGCCAAGACGGCCAAGTGGATCCGCTCCAACGTGCCGGGCATTCATATCCCCGATTCGATCGTCAAGCGGCTGGAAGGCGCCCAGGACCAGAAAAAGGAAGGCAAGCAGCTCTGCATCGACATCATCAACGAGGTGAAAGAGATTCCCGGCGTCTCCGGCGTCCATGTGATGGCCTATCGCCAGGAGGAGTACGTCGCCGAGATCGTCGATGAATCGGGCGTGCTGAAGGGCCGCCAGCCCTGGAAACGCGAAATCCGCCGCGACGACCAGCTCGTCGCCGACCGTCTCGACCACATACTACACGACGAGATCACCGAAACGCAGGTCGACATGGTCAAGACCGCGCATTGATGGCGCGGACGGTCACCATTCGCTTGATCGAAATCAGAAACGATATAAAGAAGTCTTTATATCACGAGGGAGAGATTTCATGACCCGGACGATCGTCGCCTCGGCGACACGAGAAATCATTATCGGCTTCGACCAGCCCTTCTGCGTGATCGGTGAGCGCATCAATCCGACCGGGCGCAAGAAGCTCGCGGCCGAGATGATCGCGGGCAATTTCGACACCGTCATCAGGGACGCGCTGGAACAGGCGGCCTGCGGCGCGACCATGCTCGACGTCAATGCAGGCGTCACCTCGGTCAACCCGAACGAGACCGAACCCGGCCTGCTGGTGCAGACGCTGGAAATCGTGCAGGGGCTGGTCGACCTGCCGCTGTCGATCGACAGTTCGGTGACCGCGGCGATCGAGGCGGCGCTCAAGGTCGCCAAGGGCCGGCCGCTGGTCAACTCCGTCACCGGCGAGGAAGAAAAGCTCGAAGCCATCCTGCCGCTGGTCAAGAAATACAATGTTCCGGTGGTCGCCATCTCCAATGACGAGACCGGCATTTCGATGGATCCGGACGTGCGTTTCGCCGTCGCCAAGAAGATCGTCGAGCGCTGCGCCGATTTCGGCATTCCGGCGCATGACGTGGTCGTCGACCCACTGGTCATGCCGATCGGCGCGCTGGGCGATGCCGGCCGCCAGGTCTTTGCCCTCCTGCGCCGGCTGCGTGAAGAGCTCAAGGTCAACACCACCTGCGGCCTGTCAAACATCTCGTTCGGCCTGCCGCATCGCCACGGCATTAATGCCGCCTTCATCCCGATGGTGATCGGCGCCGGCATGACCTCGGCGATCATGAACCCGGTGCGGCCGCAAGAGATGGAGGCCGTGCGCGGCGCCAACGTGCTGAACGGCACCGACGAGAACTGCACCAACTGGATCAGGACCTACAAGGACTACAAGCCAGCCGAAGGCGGCCAGGCGATCGCGGCGCCCACACAAGTCAATGCGCCGGGCGAAGGCAATGGCAATGGCGGCCGCCGGCGCGGTGGCCGTGAAGCCCGTATGGCCCGAGGATAAGCGCGCAATCGTGAACTCTCCTGCCAACATCACCGATCCGCTCGTGCTGTTCATGCCGTCCGGCAAGCGCGGGCGGTTTCCGGTCGGCACGCCGGTGCTCGATGCCGCACGCCAGCTCGGCGTCTATGTCGAGAGCGTGTGCGGCGGACGCGCCACTTGCGGGCGCTGCCAGGTCGAGGTGCAGGAAGGCAATTTCGCCAAGCACAAGATCGTCTCCTCCAACGACCACATCTCGCCCAAGGGCGCCAAGGAAGAGCGCTACGAACGCGTGCGCGGCCTTCCCGAACGGCGCCGCCTGTCCTGCTCGGCGCAGATCCTCGGCGATCTCGTCGTCGACGTGCCGCAGGATACGGTCATCAACGCACAGACCATCCGCAAGGACGCCGACACCAGGGTCATCGCCCGAGATTCGGCAATCCACATGTGCTATGTCGAGATCGAAGAGCCCGACATGCACAATCCATCAGGCGATCTCGATCGCCTGAAGATCGCGCTGATGAAGGACTGGGGGCTCAAGAGCCTCGATTTCGACTTCCATCTGTTGACGCAGGTGCAAGGCATATTGCGCAAGGGCAACTGGACCGCGACCGCAGCCATCCACAAGGATGCCGAAAGCGAGACCGCGCGGGTCATCTCTTTGTGGCCCGGCCTCAAGAACGAGGCCTACGGGCTTGCCTGCGACATCGGTTCGACCACCATCGCCATGCATCTGGTGTCGCTGCTGTCGGGCCGCGTCGCCGCCTCGTCGGGCACGTCGAACCCGCAGATCCGCTTCGGCGAGGATCTGATGAGCCGCGTTTCCTATGTGATGATGAACCCCGACGGTCGCGAGGGCATGACGGTCGCGGTGCGCGAGGCGATCTCTGGTCTCGTCGACAAGGTCTGCGCAGAAGGCAACGTCCAGCGCAACGACATCCTGGATTCCGTCTTCGTCGGCAATCCGATCATGCACCATCTGTTCCTCGGCATCGACCCGACCGAACTCGGCGGCGCGCCTTTCGCGCTGGCCGTCTCGGGTGCCGTGCACATCAAGGCCTCGGATATCGGCCTCAAGCTCAACCAGGGTGCCAGGCTCTACCTGCTGCCTTGCATCGCCGGCCATGTCGGCGCCGACGCTGCGGCGGTGACGCTGTCCGAAGGCCCGCACCGCCAGGACGAGATGATGCTGATCGTCGACGTCGGCACCAATGCCGAGATCGTGCTCGGCAATCGCCAGCGGGTCGTGGCGGCCTCCTCGCCCACTGGCCCGGCCTTTGAGGGCGCGGAAATCTCGGGCGGCCAGCGCGCCGCTCCCGGCGCCATCGAGCGCGTCCGCATCGATCCCGACACGCTGGAACCGAAATTCCGGGTCATCGGCTCGGAACTCTGGTCCGACGAACCCGGCTTCCTCGACAGCGTGCAGGCGACCGGCGTCACCGGCATCTGCGGCTCCGGCATCATCGAGGTGGTAGCCGAAATGTATCTGGCCGGCATCATCTCCGAGGATGGCGTCGTCGACGGCGGGCTCTCCGCCCGCTCGCCGCGCGTCACCGCGAATGGCCGCACCTTCTCCTACGTGCTGAAGGAGGGTGAGCCCAGGATCACCATCACCCAGACCGATGTGCGCGCCATCCAACTCGCCAAGGCGGCCCTCTATGCCGGCACCAAGCTGTTGATGGAAAAGCAGCATGCTGATCATGTCGATCGCATCCACTTCGCCGGTGCCTTCGGCTCCTTCATCGATCCGAAATACGCCATGGTGCTGGGACTGATCCCCGACTGCGATCTCGACAAGGTCTCGGCCGTCGGCAATGCCGCCGGGGCCGGCGCGCGCATGGCGCTCTTGAACCGCGGCTATCGCCGCGAGATCGAGGAAACGGTGAGCCGGATCGAGAAGATCGAGACCGCTCTGGAGCCGAGATTCCAGGAGCATTTCGTCTATGCCATGGCGCTGCCGAACAAGGTCGACCCGTTCCCGAAACTATCGGCGGCGGTGAAACTGCCACCGCGCAAGACCGTCAGCGAGGACGGCATTGCCGGCGATGCCGCCCCGCGGCGGCGTTCGCGCGAAGGCCACGCGGCACGGCGCGGCCGGGGGTAGCATCCCGCCGGCGAAAGCCGCACTTCGTCCTCATTTTCATTTGCATGCAAATGTTTCCGGATCAGCTCAAACTGAAACAAGACGCTGTTTTCCGTGAAATCCACCAGATACATGCACGGCGCATTTAACCGGCATCGAACGGCAGGCAGGAAATAACTTTCAGCCGCCGCAGCACTCCAAGGGAGATGAAGATGTCGATGTTCGAAAGCCTCGGCCGCTATGGTATGGCCATCAAGCATGCACACAACAGGAACAAGTCGGTCCGGGCCATGAACAGCCTGCCGCCCGAAATTCAGAGGGACATCGGCTGGCCCGTGTCGCCGCGCAACGACCCGCAGGCCACCTTGTCGGCCCTGCTTCTCGGTTCAGCGCGCTGATGACCTTCGCTGACAAATTTAAGCGACTGGCCAAGCGCCGGAGCCGTCATGCGGCTCCGTAGCAAGCGACCGTCGGCTGCGCGCCGCACTGCTGCCCCCGCGATGAGCGTTGCGGCAGCACATGGGCAATGACCACCGCCGGTCTTTGCTTATGGCTGGATCACACAACCGTGTTGAAACCGCGCAAATCTTGACATTCTGGGCGAAGGCACGATCTTCGATAGCGAGGGGTTCTCTTAGTCGGCTCAGCCGAAGTCCGTGTGTCCGCATGCCCAGTATCAAAAGCCACGTCGTTTCCTTCGTGCTCAGGTATAGCCGCAAGAAAGCCTTTTCCAGCCCGGAAAACCTGCAGCGCTGGATCGCCTATGCGCGCAAGACGGAGAACCATCAGCCGCCCGCCTCGCTGCGATCACGTTTCGACATCACGACGCGCAGCGTTGACGGCTTTCCCGTCTACGAAATCGCGCCCAAGGCCGGCGAGCGAAAGCGTATCCTCTACCTACATGGCGGTGCCTATGTCTTTCAAATCACGTCCTATCATTGGGGGCTGATCGCCGATATGGCCGACCGGCTGGGCTTCGGCATCACCGTGCCGATCTACCCCATTGCTCCCGAACACGATTTCCACGCCATGTTCGGCATGGTCGGCGAGGTCTACCGTCAGATGCTCGACGAAACGGAAGCGCAGGACATCGTCTTCATGGGCGATTCCGCCGGCGGCAACATGGCCGTGGTGCTGACCATGATGGCCGCGGAGGAAGCCCTGCCCTTGCCGTCGCGCCATGTGCTGATTTCGCCAGGCCTCGACATGTCGCTCGCCAACCCCGAAGTATTCGAGGCGGAACGCAACGATCCCTGGCTGGGCATTCCGGGTGGCCTCGAGGCGATCCGGCTTTACAGCGCCGGCATAAATCCCAGCGACTGGCGCATCAGCCCGCTTTACGGCGACCTCTCGGTGTTGCCGAAAACGCTGCTTCTGACCGGTTCGCGCGATATGCTAACCCCTGACAACCTGATCTTCGCGCAAAAGGCCGGTGCCGCCGGTGTCGAGATAGAGGTCGTCCACGAGCAGGGCATGTTCCATGTCTGGCCGCTGATCGACATGCCAGAGGCGCGGCGCGCGCGGGACAGCATCGTGACGTTCTTGACCAGCGACAGCGAAAGCTATCACGCCAAAGCCGGCGAATTGGCGCTGCAAGCAGCAGGTAAAGACGTGACCGCTCACGACCTGGCTGCGCCCTTGAGGTTATAGCTAAGTCAGAACTTGCCGGTTTCCCTGAACACTTCGAAGGTCGCGCGGATATGGTCGGCGACGGCCTTCACTGGCGCGCTGGCGTCCGGCGCCACGACCATGGCCAGATTGTAGGTGCCGATATCCGGCATGCCGTCCTTCGGGCAAAGCTCAACCATGTCGCTGCCAAGGAACGATTTCGGCAGCGGCGCCACCGCGAGGTCGGACATGATCGCGGCGCGCTGGCCGGCCGTGTGCGCGCTCATGTAGGCGACGCGATAGTTGCGGCCCTCACGGCCGAGCGCCTCGAGTGCCCCGGCCCGCCAGGCGCAGCCCTCTTCCCACAAGGAGACCGGTAGCGGCTCGCGCAGATGCGCGCAGCCGCCCTTGGCGCCGGCCCAGACGATCGGTTCGGTGAGCAGCACTTCGGCGCCGAGCGCGCTGGTCTTGTAGGAATTAGTGAGCAGCGTGATGTCGAGCGCGCGGTCGTCCATGCGCCGGCGCAGATTGCTGCTCTGGTCGATGGTGACGTCGACCGCGATCGAGGGATGCGACTGCGCAAAACGTTTCAGCACATGCGGCAGCACGCGCTCGCCATAATCGTCCGGCGAGCCGAGCCGCACCACCCCGACAATGTCGGGGATGATGAACTTCGACACCACCTCGCGGTTGATCGACAACAGCCGACGAGCGTAGCCGAGCAGCATCTCGCCATCCGTGGTCAGCGTCACCGAGCGCGCGTCGCGCGCGAACACTGAACGGCCAAGAATGTCCTCAAGCTTCTTGATCTGCATGGAAACGGCCGAAGGTGTGCGGAAGACGGCATTGGCCGCGGTGGTGAAACTGCCGGTCTCGGCGATCGCCACGAAGGTGCGCAAGACGTCGAGATCGAGCAGCGGCAACGGATGATTGAGTGGGGCGTTCATTGGGATTGACCTTCAATTTTTCTGATGCAAACTATCATTCCATTTCGTTTGATTGAACATCACTTTGGGAGGATAGTCAACTCCATCGAAGGCAGACGTATCGAAAGCGCCTTGAAACGGCCGATGACACGGATCTGCAATCGACACGAAATGAAGCTGAAACAAACCTGAAGTAGCGCTTCGTATGTGGAGCGACCGGCAAACTCCCGGCTCAACGTAAAGGAGAATGAAAATGTCCATCCTGTCATCCATTGGCCGCATCGCGACCGAATTCAGCGCGGCCCGCGCCCGCTACCAGACCGAACGCGCCATCCGCTCTCTGCCGATCGAACTGCAGAAGGATATCGGCTGGCCCGAAGCCGCCGACACCAAGACCGGCACTCGCTATGGCGTTGGATCCTGGGCTGGTGGAGCAAAATAGATCGTGTGTATTCAAAGCTGAAGGCCTGCCGCGCAGATCATGTCCGGCAGGCCTTTTTATTTGTAATCAAATGTTTTTTGAGCCATGTCACCGCTGCATGTCGCATATGAGCAGGCTGCATAGCAGCCCACATTTCGAGCTAACGCCTTGTAAGTGATCACAAATCTTGGCAGTTGCCAAAATTTGTCGCATTCCGTGTCGCTTTTCATGTCAAGTGCTTCGCTTTTGCGATCTAGTTTCCCCTTACGTAAGCCTATATCAGCGCCAGCCAACGAGCTGCCCCACTCCATCAAGCGAAGGCGACCCGTCTGAGCAACCGAATGGAGATGATCATGAAGCTTTTTGCCCGCCTTTTTGCTCGCCGTGAAATGAACCTGACGACCGCGCTCGAGCGCCAGCGCCTTGCCAACACCATGCCTGGCCAGACCGGCGCCGTGGCCGCCGCGCGGCTCGGCTTCGTCGCCTGATCTGACAAGTTCGCAAGCGGCGCTCCCTGCTGCTTCGAAGTCGATCACAGCGCCGCTTCGGTTTGCCGAGGCGGCGCATTTTTTCATACGCCAACCACATGCGGCATATCTGCTCAATCCGGCAGCATGTTGGGTCGGTCACCGCATAGCGATTGCCCATTTGCGACCCATGTCGCAAATAAAGTCTTTCCGTTGCAGCCTAGCCAATTGACAGGAAAGGTTTTTCCTGATGTCGCTATGCTGATCGCGACATCCTGTTCGCGCCATTGCAGCGTGAGGGCTACCCTGTGAACGTCGTAAATCATCCGATCAGGCGATCGTTTGTATTCTTCCTGGTCCCCGATTTCACCATGATCGCCTTTGCAACGGCGCTCGATCCGTTGCGCTCGGCCAACCGGATGCTCGGCTACGAGGCCTACCGCTGGCGGCTCGCCAGCATCGACGGCAAGCCGGTGCGCGCCTCTAACGGCGTCGAATGCGCCGTCAACACCTCGCTGGAGGACGAACGCAAGAAGATGTCCGGCCCCGAACGGCCGAACATGGCGGTCGTCTGCAGCGGCATCAATGTCGAGCGCTACCAGAACAGATCGACCTTCGCCTGGCTGCGCGAGGAATACAACCGCGGCGTCGCCATCGGCGGCCTGTGCACTGGCGCACATATACTGGCCGCCGCGGGCCTGCTGTCCAACAAGCGCTGCGCCATTCATTGGGAGAACCTGCCGGGCTTTTCCGAGGCGTTCCCGAAGGCCAATGTCTTTGCCGACCTCTTCGAGATCGACCAGAACATCTACACCTGCGCCGGCGGCACCGCGGCGCTCGATATGATGCTGAAGCTGATCGGCGACGATTTCGACGACAACCTCGTCAACCGGGTCTGCGAGCAGGTTTTGACTGACCGCGTACGCAGCCCGACCGATCGCCAGCGCCTGCCGCTGCGCGCACGCCTTGGCGTGCAGAACTCCAAGGTGCTGACCATCATAGAATTGATGGAGGCAAACCTGTCCGAGCCGCTGTCGCTGATCGAGATCGCCGATCATGTCGACCTGTCGCGCCGGCAGATCGAGCGCCTGTTCCGCACCGAGATGGGACGATCCCCTGCCCGCTATTATCTGGAGATCCGCCTCGACCGGGCCCGGCACTTGCTGATCCAGTCATCGATGCCGGTGGTCGAAGTGGCGGTCGCTTGCGGCTTCGTCTCCGCCTCGCATTTCTCCAAATGCTACCGCGAGCTCTATGCGCGCTCACCGCAGCAGGAGCGCGTCGACCGCAAGCAATTGCTGGTCGCGTAAACAAGCAACATCTTGAATGTGTGGCCGCCGGCGGGGAATGCTCGCCAGCTCTAGCGGATGTCGAACATCCAGCTTCGGTCGCGCCACATTTTCTCGCCGACCAGGCAGTCGGTGGCCGGCTTGTCTTGCGCCAGCACGACCGGCGGATGCGCCGCTTCTTCCGCCGCCCATCGCGGTGAGTCAGGCCCGGCAAGCTCGAGCACCAGCTTGCGGCGGATCGCTTCGGGAAACTGCGTCCACTCATTGACCGGGATCATGAACGCGCCGGGCCCACCGATGACGCAGTCGGTGTAGTAGCGGTCGAGATAGTTGACGTCGTAGACGCTGGTGAAGCCGCTCCGGGTCATCAGCGGCAGGCCGTTGATGGTGATGCCTTGCTTGACCAGCCCGTCACGGGTGATGTCGACGGGAGCACCTTGATTGTTGGGGCCATCGCCCGAAATGTCGATGACGCGCTTGACGCCTTGAAAGCCGCTTTCGGCGAAGAGATCGCTGCCGAATTGCAAGGCACCGGAAATCGAGGTGCGCCGGGCGCTGTTGGGCATATGGGCGGAGAGTTGCTCGACCACCCGCTCGGCGTCGGCACGATTGGCGATTACCGTCCACGGCACGATGACATGCTGCCAGGTCGTGCCGGCCCATTCGACATAGGTGACGGCAATCTTGCCATGGGCGCCATCGGCGATGGCCTGCAGCACCGTGTCGTGCGTCAGCGCCGCGACATAGCCGCGACGCTGGATTTCGAGTTCGGCCGGCGACATCGAGAGCGAAACGTCGACCGCCAGCACCAGTTCGATGTCGACGGGTTCGGCGGCGCGGGATTCCGGCGCCAGCCCGAGCGTCAGCGCCAGCGCGGCGGCGCCTGAAAGGAGATGTCTTGCGCGGGCAAAAGCAGACATGCCGCAAGGTAAGCGAGAATCGTCGTGCCACAAAGCGAAAAGCCCAGCGCCGGGCTAATGCATGTCGCCCAAAAGTGCGCAGCGGCTTTGGGATAACGACATGCATAAAAACAAGGACTTAAAGCGCGTCGCATGAATCCCTTCAGACGCAACGCGCTTCAAGTCTTTGCGTTCACATTTTTGCGAGTCCGCACCTTACCCTCTTGTGGGGATCGCTAGACAACCGACGCTCAGCTGCGTGGGTTGAGGTTCTCCGGGTCGTAGAGCGGCCTGTAGCCGACGGCGGCCACTTCGACCGGGTATTTCTCTCCGAAATATTCGACAGTCAGCTTGCGGCCCTCCTGGCAATACGCCCAGGGCAGATAGGCGAGGGCAATGTTCTTGCCGATGGTCGGGCCGTAGGCGATCGAGGTCGTGAAAGACCGGCGGCCGAGTTCGTCGACCAGCGTCTCACCCGTTTGCGGGTCCATCACCGGCATCGTGCCGACGGGATAACGGGCAACGCCCCTGGAATCGACATTATCCGTCATGACAAGCGTGCAAAGCATGGCCGGCTGATGCGCGCGGGCGCGATATTCCAGATGCTTTGCCTTGCCGCTGAAATCAGCCTCCTTGACCTTCGGGCGGGCAAGATCGGCCTCCAGCAGATTGTACTCGGTCAGAAGGTCGGCATTCTGCAAGCGCAGGCTCTTCTCCATGCGACGAGTGTTGGCATAGGTCTCGACGCCAAAAGCCATCACGCCGGTCGAACGCAACGCGTCCCATACGGCCAGGCCGTCTTCGTATCGCATATGCAGTTCCCAGCCCTGCTCGCCGACATAGGAGATGCGGAAAGCGGTCACGTCCTTTCCGGCGATCCTGACAGGCTTGATTGCCGCAAAGGCAAAGTTCTCTGGCGTCAGGCCATCCGGGTCTTCCACGACCTTGCTCAATGTTGCCCGGGCGTTTGGGCCCCAGATGCCGACGGTGACGTACTTCTCGGTCACATCGGTGATGGTGACGTCGAACCCTTTGTCTTCTGCCGTCCGCCGCATGTACTGGAAGTCGCGCGGGCCGGCATCTGCGCCGTCGATGACCCGGCAGCGGTCGGCCATGCGGATGACCGTCAGGTCGGCGCGCACCATGCCGTGATCGTCGAGGAAATGGGTGTAGATGCCTTTGCCGATATTGCCGTCGCCGCCGATCTTGGCCGCGCACAGCCATTCCATCAGCGCGACATGATCCGGGCCTTCCACATCGTACATCGCGAAATGCGATAGATTGACGATGCCGCAATCCTCGCTCATTGCGAGATGCTCGGCATTGGAGACGCGCCAGAAATGGCGGTTGTCCCACTCGTTTTCGCGTAACGGCACCCGGTTGCCGTATTTTTCGAGGAGGTGCTCGTTGGCGGCATAGCCATGGGCGCGCTCCCAGCCGCCGAGCTCCATGAAATAGCCGCCGAGTTGCTTCTCGCGCTCCCAGAAAGGCGAGCGGCGCACGTCGCGGGCCTTGGAGAAGGGCTCGCGCGGATGGACGGCTGGATTGTAGACCTTCATCGCCGTTTCGGTGCAGCGGTCCCAGATGAACTGCTCTTGCGTCTGGTGCGGATAGAAGCGCGAATAGTCGATGGCGTGGTGGTCGATCGACGTCCGGCCGTCCGTCATCCAGTCGGCAATGAGCTTGCCCATGCCGGGGCCGTCCTTGACCCAGATCGCGACGGCATACCAGAGGCCCCGCACCTTTTGGCTCTCGCCCATGGAGGGGCCGCCATCTGCCGTCACCTGCAGAAGCCCGTTGAAGGAATGGCTCTCATTGTAGCCCAGTTCGCCCAGGATCGGCGTCAACTCCATGGCCCGCTCGAGCGGGGCGAGGATCTGTTCCATGTCGAGGTCGCGCTGCGAGGGCGAAAGACGGGCCTGGTCCTTCTCCAGAAGGTCGCGCGGATGGCAAAGGCGCGGATTGGTCTCTTCGTAGTAGCCCCACTCGATCTGCCCGCCTTCGGCGGTCTTGGGATCGCCGGTGTCGCGCATGTAAGCCGAGTTGCCCTGGTCGCGCAGCAGCGGCCAGCCGATCTCCTTGCCGGTCCCGGCGAACTCGGTATACGGCCCGAAGAAGGTGAGCGGATGGTCGATCGGCATCACCGGCAGGTCCTCGCCCACCATTTCCGCGATCAACCGGCCCCAGATACCCGCGCAAACAATCACGTAGTCGGCTTCGATTGTGCCGCGATCGGTCACCACGCCCTTGATGCGACCGTTCTCGACGATAAGTGACCTAGCCGGCGTGTTGGCGAAGGATTTGAGTTTGCCGGAGGCTTCCGCCTGGTCGACCAGCTTGCCGGCGACCGTTTGCGAGCGCGGGATGACGAGACCGGCATCGGGATCCCAGAGGCCGCCCTGCACCATCTCTTCTTCGATCAGCGGGAACTTCTGCTTGATCTCGGCCGGTTCGATCAGGCGGGCACGCGTGCCGAAAGCCTTTGCCGAGGCGATCTTGCGCTTGATCTCCTCCATGCGGGCGTCATCGCCAACGCGGGCGACCTCAAGGCCGCCGATGCGGGCGTAATGGCCCATCTTTTCGTAGAAATCGATGGAGTAGAGCGTCGTCCAGCAGGACAGGAAATCATGGCTGGTCGTGTAGCAGAAGTCGGAGGCGTGCGCCGTCGAGCCGATATCGGTCGGGATGCCTGATTTGTCGATGCCGACGAGGTCGTCCCATCCGCGCTCGATCAGGTGGTGGGCGACCGATGCACCGACAATGCCGCCCAGCCCGACGATGACGACCTTCGCCTTTTCCGGAAACCCTGCCATTGCCCGCGACTCCAAAAGTGCTGCTGCGGGCGCCAGGCGCCCCGGTTGATCGGCGCACAATATGCAGGCGACGGCCATCGTGCTACCGCCTGTTTGCGACACGCTGCAGGTGCGGCGCGACCCCGGCGCATGACCCCGAAAAATCGGAACCGATTTTCGCTAGGATCATGCGCAGAAAAAATTCTACAGCGTCCTTTGCGCGTCCAAAAGGAGGCGCGGCACTGGTGGTTGAGATCGGCGCTTCAAAGGAAAATGATGCGCGCCAGGCTGGGAACGGAACTCATGATCCATTTTTTGGAACGATGTGCAACACTGCGGCGCGATGCCCTTTGATGCTCGCCCACAGCGCCATGAAGGGACCGGCGAGCAGCAGGAACGGCGGGATCAGATTGGGAAAGTAGATGCGGGTGTCGTGGGCCAGCACCCCGAGCACCAATGCCGTAGACAGGACGCCGGCGGAGCGGGAATCGTTAAGTTTCGATGATCCAAAACCATAAAAGCCGGGCATTTGCCCGGCCTTCGAAAAACAAGTCGTCAATGTTTTTTGACGCGGTTACTTGATACGGGCGACGCCGCCTGAGATTTCGATCGTTTCCGAACCGGTCAGCGCCTCGAGGTCGCCATTCGGCATGGTAACGAAACAGCCGGTCGGGCAGAATTCCGCGGTTTCGCCGGCGGCCAGCGCCAGCTCCGTCTTGCCACCGCCTTCGGTCACGACCAGTGTGCGGGTCTCGGCGTCCTTGTTGGTCGCGCTGGCGGCGAAGGCTGAACCGCCCACGGCAAGAAAAGCGATGGCGGCGACGAGAGACTTCCACATTTGCAATATCGGTGTTTCCACCGCCTCTGTTGCATTTCGCAAGGCATTCTCGCCCTTTGCATGTGAGCTTATATGAGATGCAAGCTGAACAGCAACTGAATGCCGCATTCATGCCGCAATTGGTTTTCGGAACGTTCAGCCGAAGCGCCGTGTCGTTCCACAGCAGTGTTGGGAAGTGAAATAGATGAATGGCAAAAAGCCTTATCCATACCCGCCGCACACCAACCGTGAACTGGAGATGATGCTTGCTGGGGCCAAGCCCTTTGCGATGTTCGCCCACGAGCGCGTGGACGGCTTTGAAAAATCCGATGCATTGGCCAATCAGGACTTCGCGACCCATGTTGCAAATGGAACGCTGTCCGAGCATCTCCGAGCTTTCGAAGCAAAAGGACCGGGAGGAACCCGGCTCAACATCGACTATTATTTCTACGCCCGCGAGGGCGAAGCATGGAGAGTGGAAGCCTTTTCGCTGCTTCTCGAGCTTCTACACCGCGACGCCTGGTGCCCGCAGTTGGAATGGCTATCGGGAAAGCTCCTCGGATACACCGACGAGCAGAACCGGCATCACCTCTCAAGAACCTATCCGTCAGATCAACTCGATCACATAAACTTCTAGGGTGATCCGCCTTCCACGCTTTTGCTTGGATCTCAGCCTTCAATCGGGATCCGGCTTGCGGGTCTTGCGCCCGGATCTAGCCAGGCGTTTCGTCTCGGCCGCGGCTTCAGCAGCCGCGCGTTCCTGCTCGGCGAATTCGGCCTCGATCTGATCGTCATCGATCGGCCACGCCTCATGCTTCTTCTTCTCGACGACGGCGCGCGGCGCCGATGGAATTTCGATATGCTGGTCGGCGAACTCATCGAGGACGGCAAACCGGATGTCGTTCTGCACGATGTTGCCGTTCATCACGTCGGCCAGGAACACGCGGATTTCGAATTCGAGAGCGGCCGGCCCGAAATTGGTGAACAGCACGAAGGGTTCCGGATTTTTCAGCACCAGCGGATGGCCGCGCGCAATCTCCAAAAGGACAGCATGGGCCTGCTTGACGTCGCTGCCGTAGGCGACGCCGACCTTGATGTCGATGCGACCGAGCTTGTTGCGGTGCGTCCAGTTGCCGACGGCATTGTTGATCAGGTTTGAATTGGGCAGGATCACCGACTGCCGCTGGAACGTCTCGATCTCGGTAGCGCGCACGCTGATCTTCTTGACCGTGCCGCTGATCTCACCGGCGACGATCCAGTCGCCGACCTTGAACGGCCGCTCGGCCAAAAGGATCAGACCGGAGACGAAGTTGGAGACGACATTTTGCAGGCCAAAGCCGATACCGAGCGACAGGGCGCCCGCGACAAGCGCCAGATTGGAGAGATCGATCCCCGCCGCCGAGACGCCGACGAGTGCTGCGAGCGCCACGCCGGCATAGCCGACCGCCAGCCGGATCGAGTTGCGCACGCCGGTATCGACCTTGCCGCGCGCCATCACCGAGCCGTCGAGCCAGCCCTGGAACCAGCGCGTCAGGAAATAGCCGATAATGAAGACAATGATGCCGGTCAGGATGCCGGTCACAGAGATCGTCACCGAGCCGATGGTGAGGCCCGTCGCCAGCTTGTAGCCCCAGGCCTGGATGTCGCCGGGCTGGAAGCCCCACATCAACAGGATCAGCGGCAGGAACACCAGCACGATCATCAGGTTGATGGCGACGCTGACGACCAGGCCGAGCTGGTCGAGCGCGGACTCCTCATAGCTGGAATTGGTCGATAGCCAGCGCCCGATCGACGTGTTGGCAAAGCCGCCTTCCTCGCTGATCGCCCGCGCCGACAGGAAGCCGATATAGGCGGTGACCAGAATGGTTCCGGTGACCACGACCTGCCGCGAGACGAAGATGGCGAGGCCGATATAGCCGAGCAGCGCCGTGGCGATCGTGAAAACGCCGAGCGCGACGGCCGTGTAGCGCAGCCACGCCGGCCAGGGACGCCAGCTTCCGTCGGCGGCCTTGAACGGTTTCAGCAGCCCCATCAGGATCAGGATGACGCCGACGATAATGGTGGCGACAAAACTTCTGGCGATGGTCAGCGACAGCGGCGAGCCCATCTTGTCGTTGACGACCGACAGGAAATTGTTGACGCCGATCACCACCGCCATAGCGGTCGTCAGCCGCACCAGCCAGCGGGCCGGACCCGATTCAACAGGTATCAGCCGCCAGTTCGGCAGCCGCGGTTCCAGCGCCGCATTGGTCAGCCGGTTGACGCAGAACACCACCGCGATGACCGCAACCACCGCATTCAGGAAAACGCCAATGTCGCCGCGCAACACGTTGTAGTAGTTGAAAAAGAACACGGTCGAGACCAGGAAGACGCCGACCGCCAGCGTCGGCAGCAATGTCGACCAGAACGCCACCGACAGCCGGCTGAGATAGGACGGATCCTCGACGGAAGGGTCAGCTTCGAAGACACGCCCGAACAGGCGCCGCCCACCGACAAAAAGTACCGCCGCCAGGGAAAGTGCCGTCAAGGTCGCGGCCAGAACGGCCTGGAACTTGAACTTGAAGGCGAAGGTCAGCCACGATGACACCGCCTTGTAGAAGCCGGTAAATTCACCGTTGGCATCGGAAATGACCTCAGGGCTCAGGGCGTCGGACAGCACGTAGTGCTTGGTGAGCAGATTGCGAAACAGCTCGCTGCGCATATTGGCGATCTTGGCGATGAGGCCGCTGATGCGGATCGACAGATTTTGCGCCGCGGCGATGACAGCATTGATCTCGGCCTTTTCGGACGCCAGCGCCTGGCGTTCGCTGGTCACGATGTCGGGCTCGGGCGGCTGGCCCGCAGCCGGCAGCGCCCCAAGCTGATCGAGCCTTGCGTTGATCTCCGAAAGGCGCGGGCGGAAGGCAAGCGCGCTGTTCAGCGCACCTCGCGACATTTCCTCGAGCTGCAGGCGGATATCGACGAGGCTGGCGTCGTCGTCACCGTCCTCCTGGACTTTCTTTTCGAGATTGTCGGTCCTCGTCGTCAGGTCCTGCAGGATTTTCTGCTGGTCGGCGACCACCCCGGAGGCAGCCTGGTCAAGCCCCTGCGCCACCGCATCAAGCGACAGCGGCGCCGAGGCAACGATCGCCAGGACCAGAACGAAGCGGAGCAGTCGGAAAAGCATGATCGTTTGGCGACTCACAGGCGGCAAGGCGTTCTAAAGCTCGTCCTTGATAAAGACGCTCATACCAGGGAGCAAGCCGTCCCGCTCTGCTCGTCGATCTTGGCGTCGGCCAGTCGAAAAGCGATGGCGCAATATTGGCTTTGCGGCAGCGGCCTGCTCTATAGTGTGCCGCATCGCCCAAAACGGATGACAAAAAGCCAGAACGGATAACAAAAAGAATGGCGGAATATTCGGCCTTCTCGCTTCTCAAAAACGCGCTGACCGGCAACAAGGACTGGAAACCGGCCTGGCGCAAGCCGGACCCGAAGGCGTCCTATGACGTGATCGTCATCGGCGGCGGCGGCCATGGCCTGTCGACCGCCTATTATCTGGCCAAGGAGCACGGCATCACCAATGTCGCGGTGCTGGAAAAGGGCTGGCTCGGCTCCGGCAATGTCGGCCGCAACACGACGGCCGTGCGCTCCAACTATCTGCTGCCGGCCAACACGCGCTTCTACGAACATTCGATGAAGCTGTGGGAGAACCTCTCGCACGACCTCAACTACAACGTCATGTTCTCGCAGCGCGGCTGCCTCAACCTCGCGCACACACCCGCCCAGCTCGACGATTTTGCCCGCCGCGGCAACGCCATGCGCCATCTCGGCGTCGACGCCGAACTGATGACCACGGCCGAGATCGCACGCCTGGTGCCGGCGCTGGACGTCTCCGCCACGGCGCGCTTCCCAATCGTCGGCGGCCTGATGCAGCGGCGCGCCGGCACCGCCCGCCACGATGCCGTCGCCTGGGGCTATGCGCGCGGCGCCGACCGTCGCGGCGTCGACATCATCGAGAATTGCGAGGTCACCGGCTTCCTGCGCGACGGCGACCGCATATCAGGCGTCTCGACCTCGCGCGGAGAGATCCGCGCCAGGAAGGTGGCGGTCGCGGTGGCCGGCAGCACCGGGCAAGTCATGCGGCTCGCCGGCATCGATACGATGCCGATCGAGAGCCATGTGCTGCAGGCCTTCGTGACGGAATCGCTGAAGCCGTTCATCAACACGGTCCTGACTTTCGGCATGGGCCATTTCTACATGTCGCAGTCGGACAAGGGCGGCCTTGTCTATGGCGGCGACCTCGACGGCTACAACAGCTACGCCCAGCGCGGCAGTTTGCCTGTTGTCGACGAGGTGATGAGCGAGATGCTGGCGCTGTTTCCAGCTCTCGCCCGCGTTCGCATGCTGCGCTCCTGGGGCGGCGTCTGCGACATGTCGATGGACGGCTCGCCGATCATCACCATCGGCCCGCTGCCGGGCATGTATCTCAACTGCGGCTGGTGCTACGGCGGCTTCAAGGCGACGCCCGCCTCCGGCTGGTGCTTTGCCTGGACCATCGCCAAGGATGAACCGCACGACATCAATGCGCCATTCACGCTGGATCGCTTCCATCGCGGCCTGGTGATCGACGACAAGGGCCAGGGCGCGACGCCGCGGCTGCATTAGGAATTTCCATGCTGATTACCTGCCCCTATTGCGGCCCGCGCGACGTCATCGAGTTCACCTATCAGGGTGACGGCAACCGTGAGCGCCCTCAACCTGCCTCGCAGGACCTCGATGCTTGGAACGCCTATGTCTACGACCGGTTGAATCCGGCGGGTGACCACAACGAGATCTGGCAGCATTCCGGCGGCTGCCGCGCCCATCTCAGGGTCGTTCGCAACACGCTGACACACGAGATCTCCAGCGTCGCCTTCGCGCGCGGCGACCACAAATCCGTTGCGCGGCACAAGACGGAGGGCAAGTCATGAGCCCGCGCCGCACCGATTCCGGTGGCCGGATCGACCGGCTGCGAACCATCCGGTTCACCTTCGACGGCGCGCCCTACACCGGTCATGCCGGCGACACGCTTGCCTCAGCGCTGCTGGCCAACGGTGTCACCCTGTTCGGGCGCTCGTTCAAATATCACCGCCCGCGCGGCGTGCTGACATCAGGCGTCGAGGAGCCGAACGCCCTGGTGACGGTGTTGCGGGACGAGGTTCGCGAGCCCAACATCGCCGCAACCATGGTCGAGATCTATGACGGGCTGACCGCCGTCAGCCAGAACCGCTTTCCATCGCTGGCCTGGGATGTCAGCGCCGCCAACCAGCTCGGCGGCAGGCTTCTGTCCGCCGGCTTCTATTACAAGACCTTCATGGGACCCGCGATCGGCCCGCTGAAGAGCACGCGTTTCTGGATGTTCTGCGAGCATTTCATCCGTCGCGCCGCCGGTCTCGGCCGCGCCGGGACCGCTGCCGACACGGCGCGTTATGAGCGCATGAACGCTTTCTGCGATGTGCTGGTGGTCGGCTCCGGTCCGGCCGGGCTGATGGCCGCCAGGGCAGCCGCCGATCAGGGCGCGCGTGTCATCCTCAGCGAGCTCGAACCGCGTTTCGGCGGCTCGGCCAACTGGTCGGGCGAGACGATCGACGGGATGCCCGGGGCGGACTGGGCAGCGCGAGCCGCCGGCCAGCTCGAAGGCTATGACAATGTCCGCCTGCTGCCGCGCACCACGGTCTGGGGCTATTACGACGGCAACGTGCTCGCCGCGCTCGAACGGGTTACCGACCACAAGGAGAGGCCCGGCAAGGGCGAACCGCGCCATCGCTACTGGATCATTCGCGCCAAGTCGGTGGTCCTGGCCACCGGCTCCTTCGAGCGGCCGCTGGTGTTTCCGGGCAACGACCGGCCAGGCGTGATGCTGGCCCAAGCCGCCGAGCGCTATGCCAACGAGTACGGCGTGCTGCCGGGCCACAGGATCGCGCTCTTCACCAACAATGACAGCGCCTATCGCTCCGCCCTGGCGCTGAAGAAGGCCGGTGCGGCGATTGTCGCCATCGTCGACGTGCGGCCGGAGCTTTCGAGCGAGATGCGCGAGCTGGCAGATGAAGCGGAAGCCAAAATCCTTTCCGGTCACGCCGTGGTCGCCACCGAAGGCGGCAAGGCGCTGTCCGGCATCAAGGTGCAGCGCTTCGACATGGCCAACGGCGCGCTTGCCGGCGAGGCGCGCAGCATTCAAGCCGACTGCCTGCTGATGTCGGGCGGCTGGTCGCCGACCATCCATCTGGCCAGCCAGGCCGGCGCCAAGGCGGAATGGAATGCCGCCCGACAGGCCTTCCTGCCACCGAAGCCAACACAGCAGTGGCCAACCCAGCGATGGATTGGCGCCGGCGCCTTCACCGGCAGTTTTTCCACCGCCGAGGCAATCGCCGAAGGCCGCGCCGCCGGCCTTTCCGCGGCGGGTGGAACGGGTACGCCAGCGGCCTTGCCGGTCGTCGAAGCCGCACCCGGCGATCCCGATCCGGCGCCGGTGTTCGAGATCAGGGCCGATGGAAAAAGCTTCGTCGATTTCCAGCACGATGTGACCGCGGAGGATGTGCGGCTTGCGCATCGCGAAGGCTTCATCTCGGTCGAGCATCTGAAGCGTTACACCACGCTCGGCATGGCGACCGACCAGGGCAAGAGCTCCAACATACCCGGCCTCGCCATCATGGCCGAAGCGTTGGGCAAGCCGATTCCCGAAGTCGGTACGACCCGTTTTCGTCCGCCCTTTTCGGCCGTGTCGATCGGCTCGCTGGCCGCCGAACGGTTCGGCGACCTGAGGCCCGAGCGGCTGACGCCGATGCATGACTGGCATGTCGCCAACGGCGCGACCATGTATTCGGCCGGCCTCTGGCATCGCCCGATGATCTACGGGCTTTCAGGCGAGACAATCGAGCAGGCCTATGTGCGAGAAGCCAGGGCGACGCGCGAGAGCGCCGGCATCGTCGATGTCTCGACGCTGGGCAAGATCGCCGTGCAGGGCCCGGACGCGGCAGAATTCCTCGACCGGGTTTACACCAACATGTTCTCGACATTGGCCGTCGGCAAGGCCCGCTACGGGCTGATGCTGCGCGAGGACGGCCTCGCCTTCGACGACGGCACGACGTGGCGGCTCGGCGAACAGGACTTCTTGATGACCACCACCACCGCCAATGCCGGCAAGGTGATGCAGCATCTGGAGTATTTCCTCGACGTCATCTGGCCGGAGCTGAAGGTCCATGTCACCTCGGTGACCGACGAATGGGCGGGGGCGGCGATCGGCGGGCCAAAGGCGCGAGCCATTCTTGCTGCTTGCGTCACCGGCACTGCCGTCGACAACGCCGCACTGCCCTTCATGGGCATCGTGCACGGCAAGATATCAGGCGTGCCGGTGATGATCTGCCGGCTTTCCTTCTCCGGCGAAATGGCGTTCGAAGTTTACTCCGGCGCCGGCTACGGCACCCATGTCTGGGAAGCGTTGATCGAAGCCGGCAAGCCGTTCGGACTGGTGACTTACGGGCTTGAGGCGCTCGGCACGATGCGCATCGAGAAAGGCCACGTCACCGGCGCCGAGATCGACGGCCGCACCACGGCACGCGACCTGCATCTCGACTGGATGCTGTCCAAGAAGAAGCCCTTCATCGGCTCGGCGATGATGGATCGCGAGGGCCTGATCGCGCCCGGCCGTCTGGAACTCGTCGGCCTGATTTCGCTGGACAACCAGCCGCTCAACGGCGGCGCGCACATCGTCGAGGCGCTTGACGAAGCCAATCCGCACGACTCCATCGGCCACATCACCGCTTGCTGTTATTCGCCGGCGCTCGGCAAGTACATCGCGCTCGCTTTGGTCAAGGACGGCAAGGCGCGGCGCGGCACGCGCGCCCATATCTCCGATCCCCTGCGCAACCGGTTCGGCCCGGTCGAGATCGTCTCCAACCACTTCTTTGATCCGGACGGGAGCCGCATGCATGGTTGAGCGCCAATCACCGCTCGAGTTGGCACCGCTTGAGCCGGAACTGCGCACCGGCTCGCACGGCGATTTCGAACACGGCGTCGATGTCATCCTCTCCGAAACCAGGCCGGGGTCGATCCTGCAGCTCGCTGCCTGGCCGGGCCAGGAGAAGGAGTTGATATCAGGTATCCGCGCCGTGACCGGCCTCGCTCTGCCCGATGGCGCCGGCGCCGGCAGCACCGACGGCGTGAGGTCGGTGTTCGGCTTTGCGCCGGGAAAATTCACTGTCGTCGATGAGGCCGAAGGCTTGGCATCGGCCTTTGCCAATGTCGTCACCCCGGCGATCGGCACGGTGACCGACCTGTCGCATGGCCGCACCGCGATCCGCATCGCCGGACCGAAGGCCGAATGGGTGCTGGCGAAATTCTTCGCCATCGACTTCGCGCTGCCGGCCTTCCCGGTCGGTGCCGGCCGCTCGACCATGCATCATGACGTCTTCGCCCAGATCCAGCGCACCGGCGCCGACCAGTTCGACATCTATGTATTCCGTTCGTTTGCGCGCTCGTTCTGGAAGGCGCTCTGTCACGCCAGCGAGGAAGTCGGCTACGAGGTACAGTAGACCGAGACGGCGTATCGTCACCCTCACTTGGCGAACGTCACCCACTCTTCCAGCGGCGCGCGGTCAGTGCGGAACTCGTTCTCGGGCTTGGACGTGTCCTCATGGCCGAGCGCCATGCCGCAGACGACGATCTCCTCGTCGGGAATGTTGAGCACCGGCCTGATCTGCTTGTGATAGGGTGCAAAGGCGGCCTGCGGGCAGGTGTGCAGGCCCCTGCCCCGTGCCGCCACCATGATGTTCTGCAGGAACATGCCGTAGTCGATCCACGATCCCTTGTTCAGCCGCCGGTCGACGGTGAAGATCATGCCGACCGGCGCGTCGAAGAAGACGAAGTTGCGGTCGTGCTGCGCGCGCATCCTGTCGACCTCGCGACGGCCGATGCCGAGCACGCCGTAGAGACCGAAGCCGTTGGCCCGCCGCCGGGTGAGATAGGGTTCGAAGAACTGGTCGGGATAGTAGCGATACTCGTCCCAATCGGCCTTTTCGGCGCGGATGCCGGAGTTGAGGATGGCGTCGGTGATCTGCTGCTTGACCTCGCCTTTGGTGACGTAGACCCGCCAGGGCTGCATGTTGGTGCCCGAAGGTGCACGCGCGGCAACAGAGAGAATGGCGCGGATCGTCTCGTCATCGACCATGTCAGGCAGGAAGGCACGCACCGAACGGCGCGAGGTTATCGCCTCGTCGACGATCGCCGCATCCTTGGCAATTCGGGTGTTGTTTTCCAGCATGGGCCGTCCTTAGCGCATGACCCCGGAAACCGGAAATCGGTTTCCGGAAAGGATCATGCGCAGTCTAGAAATGATAGAGCGTCCTTTGCGCGTCCAATTGGACGCGCGGCGCTCTATCGTGGGTCTCGACCGGGCGCCCTCACTCGCCGTTCGTGGCCGAGCCTTTGCCTGAACCGTCAAAATGGCGCAAGCAAATCTTGTGGCCTCATGAAAATCCTCTTGATTTTTTCACGAACTTGACCTCTCATGAAATTTGCCCCGAATTTTTCACCAAGAGAAATTTCATCAAGAAAAATGGCTTTGCCCTCATCCGCCGTCAGATCGGAGCAGGAAAACCGCGAACGGCTGCTGGCCGGCGATATCAGGGCGCTGCGCAGGGCGCGCGGGCTGACGCTTGCCGAGACGGGACTGAAGCTCGGCCGCTCCGTCGGCTGGGTCAGTCAGGTCGAGCGCGGCCTGTCGATACCATCGCTTAGCGATCTGCGCGCCTTCGCAGAATTGTTCGGCGTGCCGGTCAGTCTGTTCTTCAGTCACGACGTGCCCGTCGAGAACGAGCGCGGCGTGGTCGTGCGCGCCGGCAGCCGCCGCACGCTTGGCACAAGCGATTCCGGCCTGGTGGAGGAGCTTCTGTCGCCCGATCTCGGCGGTAGCTTCGAGATGCTGCGTTCGGTCTTCGCGCCGGGTGCTGAACTGAAGACCGAAGCGCGCCGACCGACGGAGGAAGCCGGATATGTCGCTTCCGGCAGCTTCGACATCGAGATATCAGGCGTCTGGCACAAGCTTGGCGAAGGCGACTCCTTTCGCTTCGACGGCAAGCCGTTCCGCTGGCGCAATCCTGGAGCGGAGCCAGCGGTAGTCATTTGGGTGGTTTCGCCACCTGTTTATTGAAGGTTTGGAGAAGAATATGGCCGGTTTTCCGACCACGGCACGTGTGGTGATCATCGGAGGCGGTGTTGTCGGCGCCTCCTCGCTCTATCATCTCGCCAAGGCGGGCTGGACCGACTGCTTGCTCCTGGAAAAGAACGAGCTCACCTCCGGCTCGACCTGGCATGCGGCCGGCAACGTGCCGACCTTCTCCTCGTCATGGTCGCTGATGAACATGCAGCGCTATTCGACGGAGCTCTATCGCGGGCTGGCCGACGCGGTCGGCTATCCCATGAACTACCACGTCACCGGCTCGCTCAGGCTGGCCCATACGGCCGAGCGCATGCAGGAGTTCCAGCGCGCCAAGGGCATGGGCCGCTATCAGGGCATGGACATCGATGTGGTCGGGCTCGACGAGATCAAGCGCCGCTACCCGTTCATCGAAACGCATGAGCTGAAGGGCGCGCTCTACGATCCGAGCGACGGCGACATCGACCCGGCGCAGCTGACCCAGGCGCTGGCCAAGGGCGCCCGCGACATGGGTGCGAAGATCATTCGCTTCTGTCCAGTCACCGGCGTGCGCCGCGAGAAGGACGAGTGGGTGGTCGAGACCGCGCAGGGCGAGATTCGCTGCGAGATCGTCGTCAACGCCGCCGGCTACCGTGCGGCCGAAGTCGGCAAGATGTTCGGCCGCGACGTGCCGATGATGGTGATGAGCCATCAATATATCCTGTTCGAGGAAATCCCCGAACTGGCCGCGTGGTCGAAAGAGCAAGGCAAGAAACTGCCGCTGCTGCGCGACGTCGACACCTCCTATTATCTGCGCCAGGAAAAGAACGGCATGAATCTCGGCCCGTATGAGCGCAATTGCCGTGCGCATTGGGTCGGCCACAATGACCCGATGCCTGATGATTTTTCGTTCCAGCTGTTCCCCGACGATCTCGACCGGCTGGAGGACTATCTGGCCGATGCCGTTGCCCGCGTGCCGATTCTCGGCACCGCCGGACTGTCCAAGGTCATCAACGGCCCGATCCCCTACGCGCCGGACGGCAACCCGCTGATCGGCCCGATGCCCGGCGTGCCGAACGCCTTCGAGGCCTGCGTCTTCACCTTCGGCATCGCCCAGGGTGGCGGCGCCGGCAAGGTGCTGGCCGAATGGGTGACTGGGGGCCAGACCGAATGGGACATGTGGTCCTGCGATCCGCGCCGCTTCACTTCATTCGCCGCCGCGCCGGACTATTGCGTCG
Source organism: Mesorhizobium delmotii (assembly GCF_900149755.1). Classification (NCBI taxonomy): domain Bacteria; kingdom Pseudomonadati; phylum Pseudomonadota; class Alphaproteobacteria; order Hyphomicrobiales; family Phyllobacteriaceae; genus Mesorhizobium; species Mesorhizobium delmotii. The sequence goes on from NZ_FUIG01000103.1 coordinate 38,217, forward strand.
CCAAGGGCATGGAGATCTACGGCAACGAATACGCCATCCAGTTTCCGCGCCATGCCTGGCCGGCTGGGCGCGACCGCAAACTGTCGCCGATCCACGATCGCATCAAGGCAATCGGCGCCTGCTTCGACGCCTATAATGGCTGGGAGCGCGCCACCTGGTACGCACAAGCCGGCGACGACGTCTCGGAAGCCGCGACGCTGACCTTCCGCCGCGACGGGCCCTGGCAGCATCGCGTCCGCGAAGAGTGCCTCGCCGTGCGCGATGCCGCCGGCATTTTGGATCTGCCCGGTTTCAGCCGCTTCAATCTCGACGGTCCGGGTGCCGCCGAATGGCTGAGCCGACAGGTTACCGGGCTGGTGCCGAAACCCGGCCGCATCGGCCTCGTCTACTTTGCCGACGACAAGGGCCGCATCGTCACCGAAATGTCGGTGGTGCGCCACGACGAGAATTTGATGACGCTGATTACCGCCGCAGTGGCGCAGTGGCATGATTTCGAGTGGCTGAAATCCCGCATGCCGAAGGACGCTTCCTTCAAGCTGATCGATCGGACGGAGGAATACGCCACGCAGATCCTCGCCGGTCCCAACGCGCGAAAAATCCTCGCCGATGTCTGCGCCGCCGACCTTGCTCTGCCCTGGCTGACGCACCAGGAGACGACAATCGCCGGCCGTTGGGCAAGGCTTATGCGTGTGTCCTTCGCCGGCGAACTCGGCTGGGAAATTCACACCAAGGTCGACGACACCGCCGCGGTCTTCGACGCCGTCTGGGCGACCGGCCGGAAGCATGGCCTGAAGCCGTTCGGCATGTACGCGCTGGATTCGCTGCGGCTCGAAAAAGGCTACCGCGCCTGGAAAGGTGACCTGTCGACCGACTATTCGATCCTGCAGGGTGGGCTGGAGCGCTTTGTGAAATGGGACAAGCCGGATTTCCGTGGCAAGGCGGCACTGCAGAACGAGAAGCAGCAGGGCGTAAAGAAGCGTTTCGTCACACTGGTCGTCGAAAACCCCGGCGACTGCGATGCGCCCGCCATGTCGACGCTGTGGCATGACGGCCGGATTGTCGGCGAGACAACGTCCGGCGGCTGGGGTCATCGCATCGACAAATCGATCGCGCTCGGCATGCTGCGCGCCGATCTTACTGAGCCGGGAACCGCGGTCGAGGTCGAAATCTTCGGCGAGCGCTTCAGGGCAATCGTGCAGAAGGACGAACCGCTGTGGGATCCAAAGAACGAGAGGTTGCGCGCGTGAAGACTGTCATTCTCACCGATGGCGGCATGGGCCAGGAACTGGTATGCCGCAGCAGCTCCGAACCCACCCCGCTATGGTCGGCCAGGGTGCTGATCGACGAACCGGACCTGGTGCGCGACCTGCATGCGGAGTTCATCCGGGCCGGCGCCCGCGTCATCACCATCAACACCTATTCCGCGACGCCCGAGCGGCTGGCGCGGGAGGGCGCGGAAGAGCTGTTCAAGCCGCTGCAGAAGCGCGGCATCGAGCTGGCAAGGCAAGCTCGCGACCAGGCCGGCGATGCGGCCATCGCCGGCTGCCTGTCGCCGCTGTTCGGCAGCTATGCACCGGCACTGACGATCTCCTTCCAGGATACGCTCGACATCTACCGCCGCATCGTTGCCGAGCAGGCTGACGGCGTCGATCTGTTCCTGTGCGAGACCATGGCGTCGGCCGAGGAGGCGCGCGCCGCTGTCACCGCAGCTTCGGAAAGCGGCAAGCCGGTGTGGGTGTCGTGGACGCTTGCCGATCACGGCACGCCGCGCCTGCGCAGCGGCGAAGCCATAGCGGCTGCGTTGAGCGCTCTCGACGGGCTGCCGGTCGCAGCTAGACTGATCAATTGCTGCCGGCCCGAAGCGATTGCTGCAGCACTGCCCGAACTGATCGGCCTCGGCAGTCCGGTTGGCGCCTATGCCAACGGCTTCACCTCGATTGAGGCGCTCAAGCATGGGGGCACCGTGGAGGTGCTGCACGCCCGCCACGACCTCGATCCGGATGCCTATGCCGGCCAGGCGGTCGGCTGGGTCGAGGCCGGCGCCGCCATCGTCGGCGGCTGCTGCGAAGTCGGACCGCCCCATATCGCCGCCCTGCGCGACCGGCTCGAACAGGCCGGCTACGAAATTTCGGGAGTAGCATAAATGCCCAGACCATCATCGCGCATTTCCGGCATCGTGCCTTCCGGCAAGGACGGCTGGGAGGTTCATTCCGCCGCCTGGGCGCGCAAGCAGGCCGGCGAGGACATCATCATGCTGTCGGTCGGCGACCATGATTTCGACACGCCGGCGCAGACGATCGAAGCCTGCGTGACCGCGGTTCGCGCCAGCAACCACCACTACACCCCGCTTGCCGGCATTCCGCGCCTGCGCAAGGCAATGGCCGCGGCCTCGACTGCGTGCACCGGCGTTACGACCAACCCAGATCAGGTCATCGCCACACCAGGCGGGCAGGCAGCGCTGTATGCGGCGGTGCAGGCCGTTCTCGACCAGGGCGACCATGCCATCGTGGTCGCGCCCTATTACGCGACCTACCCCAACACGTTCAGTGCAGCGGGCGCCGATTTCACGGTGGTCGAGACGCCCGCCGAGGATGGTTTTCAGCCGCGAGAAGCCGACATTCGCGCGGCGCTTCGGCCGAACACGCGCGCCATCCTGATCAACACGCCGAACAACCCGACGGGTGCTGTCTATTCGCGCCAGCGGCTTGAAGAGCTGGCGCAGATCTGCCGGGAATATGACCTCTGGCTGCTGTCGGACGAGGTCTATTGGACGCTGGGCGGTGGCGAGCACATCTCGCCGCGTTCGTTGCCCGGCATGGCGGATCGCACGCTGGTCATCAATTCGATGTCGAAGAGCCACGGCATGACCGGCTGGCGCATGGGCTGGCTGACCGGGCCCGAAGAGATGATCTCGCTGCTGACCAGCCTCAATCTGGTGACGACCTACGGCCTGCCGGCCTTCATCAGCCTCGCTTGCGCCGAGGCGCTGGAAAACGGCTACGGCGTCAAGGAAATTGCCGAACGCTATGCTGCAAGGCGCACCGTCGTCCTCGATGCCATGCGCGGCATGAACAACGTCACCGTGCGCGGCTCCGAAGGCGGCATGTATGTCATGCTCGACATCTCGGCTCTGGAGCCGGACGACGAGAAATTCGCCTGGGCTCTCCTCGACAAGAAAAAGGTCGGCGTGATGCCGGGCTCAAGCTTCGGCGAGGCGGCCGCCGGCCATATTCGCGTCAGCCTCTGCCAGCCCGAGGCGGTGCTTTTGGAAGCAGCCCTTCGGCTGCGCCGCTTCGCGTCCGGCTATCGCCGTGAGGCCGCATGAGCGCCCCGTCCCTCAAAACCATTCCGACCAGGGCCATTCCTCCCAAGGCAAGGGCTGTCATCATCGGCGGCGGTGTCTCAGGCTGCTCGGTCGCCTACCATCTGGCCAAGCTCGGCTGGACCGACATCGTGCTGCTCGAACGAAAGCAGCTGACATCGGGCACGACATGGCACGCCGCCGGCCTGATCGGCCAGTTGCGCGGCTCGCAGAACATGACGCGGCTGGCGAAATATTCGGCCGATCTCTACGTCAAGCTGGAAGCCGAGACCGATGTCCGCACCGGCATGCGCCAGGTCGGCTCGATCACCGTGGCGCTGACCGAGGAGCGCAAGCACGAGATTTATAGGCAGGCGTCTCTCGCCCGCGCCTTCGATGTCGACGTGCGCGAGATTTCGCCTGGTGAAGTCAAGGAGATGTATCCGCATCTCAACATTTCCGATGTGGTCGGCGCCGTGCATCTACCGCTCGACGGCCAATGCGACCCGGCCAATATCGCCATGGCGCTGGCCAAGGGTGCGCGTCAGCGCGGTGCGACGATCGTGGAAAATGTGAAGATCACGAAAGTCCATACCAGGGATGATCGCGTCACCGGCGTTTCCTGGACGCAGGGCGACGAGCAAGGCATGATCGAAGCCGATGTCGTCGTCAATTGCGCCGGCATGTGGGCGCGCGAGCTCGGGCGCCAGAACGGCGTCACCATCCCGCTGCATGCCTGCGAGCACTTTTACCTCGTCACCGAACCGATCCCCGGCCTGGCCCGCCTGCCGGTGCTGCGCGTGCCGGACGAATGCGCCTACTACAAGGAAGACGCTGGCAAGATGATGCTCGGTGCTTTCGAGCCGGTGGCCAAGCCCTGGGGCATGGACGGCATAAGCGAAGATTTCTGTTTCGACCAGTTGCCCGAGGATTTTGAGCATTTCGAGCCGATCCTCGAAATGGGCGTCAACCGCATGCCGATGCTGGCCAGCGCCGGCATCCACACCTTCTTCAACGGTCCCGAGAGTTTTACCCCCGACGACCGCTATTATCTTGGCGAGGCGCCGGAGCTTTCCGGCTACTGGATGGCGACCGGCTACAATTCGATCGGCATCGTCTCCTCCGGTGGCGCCGGCATGGCCCTGGCGCAATGGATCAACGACGGCGAGGCACCCTTCGACCTGTGGGAGGTCGATATCCGCCGCGTCCAGCCGTTCCAGAAGAACCGCCGTTACCTGAAGGAGCGCGTGTCCGAGACGCTCGGCCTGCTCTACGCCGACCATTTCCCGTACCGCCAGATGGCGACCTCGCGGAACATCAGGCGCTCGCCTCTCCACGAACATCTGAAGGCGCGCGGCGCCGTGTTCGGCGAAGTCGCCGGCTGGGAGCGCGCCAACTGGTATGCTAGGCCCGGCCAGGAGCGCGAATACCGCTATTCCTGGAAACGGCAGAACTGGTTCGACAACCAGCGCGACGAACATCTGGCCGTCCGAAACGGCGTCGGCCTGTTCGACATGACCTCGTTCGGCAAGATCCGCCTCGAGGGCCGCGATGCCTGCGCCTTCCTGCAAAAGCTCTGCGCCAATGACATGGACGTGGCGCCGGGCAAGATCGTCTACACCCAGATGCTCAACCAGCGCGGCGGCATTGAGAGCGACCTCACCGTCTCGCGCCTGTCGGAAACGGCCTTCTTCCTCGTCGTGCCCGGCGCGACGCTGCAGCGCGATCTCGCGTGGCTGCGCAAGCATCTCGCCGACGAGTTCGTCGTCATCACCGATGTCACCGCTGCCGAAGCCGTGCTCTGCCTGATGGGTCCGGATGCGAGGAAGCTCATTCAAAAGCTGAGCCCGAACGATTTCTCCAACGAAACCAATCCGTTCGGGACGTTTCAGGAGATTGAAATCGGCATGGGGCTGGCCCGTGCCCATCGTGTCACCTATGTCGGCGAACTGGGTTGGGAGCTTTATGTCTCGACCGACCAGGCAGCCCACGTGTACGAGGCGATCGAGGAGGCCGGCGCCGATGTCAGCCTGAAGCTTTGCGGCCTGCACACGCTGGATTCCTGCCGCATCGAAAAGGCCTTCCGGCATTTCGGTCACGACATCACCGACGAGGACAATGTGCTGGAGGCAGGCCTCGGCTTCGCAGTGAAGACCGTCAAGGGCGATTTTCTTGGCCGCGATGCCGTGCTGAGGAAGAAGGAAACCGGATTGAACCGACGGCTGGTCCAGTTCCGCCTGAAAGACCCTGAGCCATTGCTCTTCCATAATGAAGCGATCCTGCGCGACGGCAAGATCGTCGGCCCGGTCACCTCGGGCAATTACGGCCATCATCTCGGCGGCGCCATTGGGCTCGGCTACGTGCCGTGCCAGGGCGAGAGCGAGGCGGATGTGCTGTCGTCGTCCTACGAGATCGAGATCGCCGGCGAGCGCTTCGCCGCCGAGGCGTCGCTGAAGCCGATGTATGATCCGAAGGCGGAACGGGTGCGGATGTAACCTTTTTCCTTCTCCCCTTGTGGGAGAAGGTGGCCTCGCGAAGCGAGGTCGGATGAGGGGTGTTGGACGGATCGCTGCGCCGAAAAGCTAAGCGCCTCGAAACGGTTGACTTTCCCATGGCCTCGTTTCTTCCAGCACCCCTCATCCGTCTCGGCGCTGCGCGCCGATCCACCTTCTCCCACAAGGGGAGAAGGAAATTTCCGCCGGCTCAAAACCGCTCCAGCTTCGTTCGCACTTTCTCCAGGAACGCCGCCCTCGTCTTCGGTGTCGACGCATCCATCAGGTAGTGCGCCAGAAAGAACGTCCTGCAGCGGGTGGCGCAGAGCGCCCGCATGCCGCGCAGGATTGTCTTGCGTCCCGGCTGGCCGACGACGACGCTCCACCAGGTCGGTGCGCCGCAGGTCGTGATCACCCCGATCTTCGTCACATGCCTCACCAGCGACTGAATCCGCCCCTTGCCGGCCGGCAGCCGGAAGGCGACGTCGGTCGCCCAGACCCGGTCGAGCCAGCCCTTCAGCATTGCCGGCAACCCGTACCACCATGTCGGATAGATGAAGAGGATTGCCTGGGCCCAACTGAGATTTTCGATATGCGGCTTGAGCGCCGGATCCTGCGGGGCGTGTTCATTGTAGGAGCGTCGCTCGCCGCAGCCCATGACCGGATCGAAATTCTCCGCATAGAGGTCGAGCAGCCGCACCTCCCAGCCCCTCGCCTTCAGCACCTCGATGGCACTATCCCGGATCGAGGCGCAAAAGCTTTCGGGCACAGGATGGCAGTAAACCACCAAGACCCGCATCAGAACGCTTCCATGCTGGCCGCGACCTTCGCCGTGAATCTCTTCCGCGTTTCATCGGTCGACAGGTTCATCGAATAATGTGCCAGATAGGACACCGAGGCACCTGGCTTGACCGCGGCGCGCAACACACGCTTGACCAGCTTGCGCGGCGGGTCGCCCATCAGCATGGCGTGGAACCGGCTGCCGCCATAGGTGGTAACCGCCGCCAGCTTGCAGATGTTGTGCAGCGACGGCTGCACCTTGCCATTGGCCAGCTTGAACGACACGCCGGGCAGGAAGACGCGGTCGAAAAAGCCTTTCAGGATCGCCGGATAGCCGAAGTTCCACACCGGAAACGACAGCACCAGCGCCTCTGCCCGCAGCAGGCGCTCGACATAGGGCGCTGCCGGATCACCGGCGCCGCGCTCGTCATGATAGCCGAGCCGCTCGGCCCGCGTCAGCCGCGGATCGAAATTCTCGGCATAGAGATCGCAGTCGTCGACCGCGTGGCCGGCGGCCGTCAGCCGCTCGACGATCACCTTGTGCAAACCGGCATTGAAGCTGATCTCGACCGGATGGGCGTAGAGAACGAGGATGTTCATCACCCCGCCTTCTGCAACCCCTTGAACAGGAACGACTTGCCCGAGCGATAGTCGTAATCCGGGTTTTCCCAGGCGATCATCTTGCCGGGGTTGAGCAACCCTTGCGGATCGGTCTCGCGCTTGAAGGCGAGCTGCACCTCGTCCGTCTGCTTCATGCCGCCCTCTTCCAGCGTGTAGCGGTGTGGATTGAAGACCCAGCAGCCATTGTCCTCGTGGATGCGGATGATCTCGTCGAGCCGCTCGGCCGTCGTGAAGCGGACCAACGGCAGTCCGGCCACGCCGATCGCGCCGTCGAAGCGGATGAATTCGAGATGTGTCGGCACTTCGTCGCCGAAGCGGTCGATCATCGCCTTGACGTGAGCGAGATGATCCGGCGACGGGTAGCGGGTCTGCAGATATGTAATCGTCGGGTCGACCCTGATGGCGCGCAGCGTCGTGTGGTTCCAGGTCAGCTCATAGGCCGGCGGCAGGCCCTTGAGATCGGCCTCCTTGTCGGCGCGGAAGACGATCTCGCCCTTGCTGCGTCCCGTGAGGGCGACAAAGGCGGCCATCGCCTGCGGCGCGATCATGCAGACGACGATGCTTTGCTCGCGCCGGAAGAACCTTTGATGCCGCTTGAAATAGTCATAGGGGATCGGCGCGGCGATCGGCGTGATCAGCTTCGCCAGAATGCCGTCCTGGATGGCCAGGTCATTGCCGAAGCCGGCCGCATCCATGAAGTCGTCGAAGCCGACGATGACGTCGATCCAGTCGTAAGCAGCGGTCAGCGGCATCTCGACCTCGGTGATGATGCCATTGGTGCCGTAGGCGTGCATCACCTTCAGCACCTCCTCGCCGCTAAGTTCCATGATGCGAGGCTCCGCCTCCATCGTCACGGTCCGCAGCCGGATGACATTGCCGAGGTCGCGCAGGCCACCCCAGCGGATCGAGCCGACACCGCCCGAACCGCCGGCGACAAAGCCGCCTATGCTCGCCGTGTTGTAGGTCGATGGCGACATCCGCAGCTCCTGGCCGGAATGCGCGCGCGTCGCTCTGTCGATCTCGGCGAGGACCGCACCCGGTCCGGTCACGACGCGGCCGGGCGCGATCGTCTTGACTGCGTTCATCTCGGCGAGATTGAGCACGACGCCGCCGGACAAAGGCATCGCCTGCCCGTAATTGCCGGTGCCGCTGCCGCGCGGCGTCACCGGAACGCCATGCCGGTGGCAAGCGGCAAGCACACGGATCACCTCGTCTTCCGTCTTCGGTGTCACGATCATGTCGCCGGTGACATGGTCGAGTTGCTGCTTCAGCACCGGACTGTACCAGTAGAAGTCGCGGCTCTTCTGCTGGACGATCGCCGGATGGTCGTCGATCTTCAGGCCGTCGAGATCGCTTTTCAGGGCAGCCAGGTCCATCATTCCACCATCAGATCATCGAGTTCGGCATAATCGGGCAAGCGGCGTTCGATGGTGCGACCCTCGCGTACCACGATGCGATCCGATTCGGGCCGCGACAGCAATTCCGTCCAGTTCCGTCCCCTAAAGACGACGAAGTCAGCAGCACCGCCGGCGGCGAGCGTGCCGAAGCCATCGAGCCGCATCATCTGGGCTGGTGTCGAAGTCACCGCTTGCGGCCAGTCGCCGACCGGGTGATCGAAATGCAGGATGCGCGTCGCCATGCGGTAGACCTCCAGCATATCGAGATCGCCATAGGCGTAGAACGGGTCTCGGGTGTTGTCGGAGGCGACGGCCACAGGAATGCCGCGCGCCTTCATCTCGTGCAGCAGCGTTACCCCGCGCCAGCGCGGCGTGGTCTTGTCGCTGCGCCGGTCCTGCAGATAGAGATTGCACATCGGCAGCGAGACCACAGCAAGCCGCGCCTTCGCCACCTTGTCCAGCGTGTCGAGCACGTCGAGATCGGGCTGGCGTGCCAGCGAGCAGCAATGGCCGACGAGGATGTTTCCCTCAAAACCGTTCCACAGGGCCGCCTCGGCGATCTTCTTCAGCGAGATCGCCGAGATATCATCGGTCTCGTCGGCGTGGAAATCGAGGTCGAGGCCATGCTTGATCGCCTGCGCGAACACCTGGTCGAGAAGCTCTTCCAGGTCCGGCAGCATATAGGTGACGACGCCGAGCACACCCTTGGCCGCAGCGACGCGTTTGGCCAGTCTCTCGAACCATTTCTTGTCGCGTACGCCTTCGATGCCGAGCAGGCAGGCCGCCTGCAGTTCGATGCGGCCACGCCATTTCTCCCGTATCGTCTCGAACACCGGCCAGGAGATCTCTTCCTGCGGCGCGACGCTGTCGAGATGGGTGCGCAGTGCCCTGGTGCCGTGCGCGTAGGCGCAACGCAGCGAAAAATCCATGCGGCGGGCGACGTCGTCGGCGCTCCAGCGTGCAGCACGATCGGCGCCGGTGGCGTTCAGCGCGCCCATGAACGTGCCGTCCGGATTGGGTTTTCGAGGCCAGATATGGCCTTTGTCGATATGGGTGTGGCAGTCGACGAAGCACGGCATGACGATACGGCCGCCAAGGTTGATGGCGCCTGCGGGCGTATTGGACTGGCGATTCGCGACGATGCTGGAAATCCTGCCGTCGGCAATGGCTATGTCGGCGAGCGCAAACCCATCGCTGTCATAGGCAGCGGAGAGTCCCGGTGCCAGAGATGAATGAAGCCGGGCGTTGGTGAGATGATAAGGACCAGAGGCCGGTATCTCGAACATTTCATCGCTCCTGCTTCAGCGCGCTTTCATGCCAGCGCCGCAGGATCAGATGCGAGATCAGCGACAGCACCAGGAAGATCAGAATGCCGGTGAACGAGATCAGGATCAGCGCCGCGAACAGCCGCGGTGCGTTGAGCCGGTAGCCGGCCTCGATGATGCGCGAGGCAAGCCCCGACGACTGGCCGGTGGCCCCGGCGACGAACTCCGCCACCACCGCGCCGATCAGCGACAGGCCGCCGGCAATCTTCAGCCCGCCGAGGAAATAGGGCATCGCCGCCGGCAGGCGCAGATAGCGCAATTGCTGCCAGCGGGTCGCGCCGTTGAGCTTGAACATGTCGCGCAGGTTGCGGTCGACGGAGTTGAGGCCAAGCGTGGTGTTGGACAGGATCGGGAAAAAGGCGACGATCCAGGCACACAGCAGGAGCTTCGTCGTCTGGTTGTCGACATAGATGTTGATCAGCGGGAAGATCGCGACGATCGGCGTCACCTGCAGGACGATGGCAAACGGGAAGAACGACATCTCGACCCATTTCGATTGCGCAAACAGCACCGCCAGCCCGACCCCGCCGATGACGGCCAGAAGCAGGCTGAGGAAGGTGATCCTGAGAGTCACCAGCAGCGAGGAGAACAGCAGCCCGGCATCGTCAAACAGCGTTTGCAGCACCACGCCGGGGCGCGGCAGGATATATTTCGGGATGCCATTCCAGACGCAGATGCGGTCCCACAGCCAGATCGCCAGGATCATGATCGCCAGCGGCAGCACCCATCGGCCGATCCGCTCGAGCCGCTCCTGGCGCACGCGACGCGCCTCCTCGGGATCCAGGGTTACGGCAGGATGATCAATGGCCGTCATGATGCGGTCCGGCAGTTGAGTTGATGGCGCCGATCAGCACATCGGACGCCTTTCGGCAGAGCGCGGCATAGTCGGGCGAAGTGCGGAAGGCTTCGTTGCGCGGATAGGGCGCCTCGATGACGAGTTCTTTGAATACCCGGCCCGGTCGGGCCGCCATGACAACGACGCGGTTAGAGAGGAAAACGCTTTCGAAGACGCTGTGGGTAACGAAGACGACGGTAAAACGCTCGTCCTGCCACAGTTCCAGAAGATCATTGTTGAGCTTGAAGCGGGTGATCTCGTCCAATGCCGCGAACGGCTCGTCCATCAAAAGCACGCGCGGCTTGGTCACCATGGCGCGGGCGATCGAGACGCGCATCTTCATGCCGCCGGACAGCTCGCGCGGCACGGCATTCTCGAATCCGGTCAGGTGGACCCGCGCCAGCATCTCCATCACGACAGGCGCAGCCTTGGCCCGCGACACGCCCTTCAGCCGGAGCGGCAGCCAGACATTGTCGAAGACATCGGCCCAGGGCAGCAGCGTCGGCTCCTGGAAGACGAAGCCGATATTCGAGCGGTCGACAGAGCTGCTGCCGCGCCAGTCGAGCAGGCCGGAGGTCGGCGTTGCAAGACCCGCAATGAGGCGCAAGGCCGTCGACTTGCCGCAGCCGGACGGGCCGAGAAGGCTGAGAAAGTCGCCTTCCCGGATCGTCAGGTCGACGGCGCTGAGCGCTGTCACGCCATTGGAAAAGACCTTGCCGACGCCGCGCAGCGCGAGCAGCATCGGACCCTTGCCCGATGCGCTCGCCGGCGCTTGCGCCACTTTTTCCTGCATCATGCCTGGGCGCTATTTCTTCAGCTCGATCCCGACGCCCTTGTTGACGAAGGCCAGCGTGTAGGACTTTTTGATGTCGACGCCGGCCGGCACGACCTTGGCCTTGACCATCTTGTCGTAGAAGCTCTGGATGCGCGCGTCAGTCATCGCGCCGATACCGAGTTTTTCGGTGTCGCCGGAATCGACGATGCCGAATTTCTTCATCTGCTCGATCGAAAACGCGATCTGCTCGTCGCTGATGTCGGGGTTGTCCTTCTTGATCGCGGCGTTGGCGGCAGTGTTGTCGCCGTAGAGATAATTGTACCAGCCCTTGGCCGAGCCATCGACGAAGCACTGAACCACTTCCGGCCGCTTGTCGATCGTGGCCTGCATGGTCTCGATCGTCGTCGCATAGGTGTCGAAGCCGTAGTCGGCGAGCAGGAACAAATTGGGCTGGAAGCCGCCTTCCTTGGCGACGGCATAGGGCTCTGAGGTCACGTAGCCTTGCTGGATCGATTTTGGATTGGCGATGAAAGGTGCGGGATTGAAAGTGTAGGGCACGCGCTTGGCCGGATCGAAGCCGAATTCCGTTACCATCCATTGGAAGAAGCTCTGTGCACCTTCGTCAGCGATGATGTACTGGTCCGCGTTCTTCAAATCTTCCCATCTGTCGAGCCCCTGACCTGGATGGGCCATGATCACCTGCGGCTCTTTCTGGAAGGAGGCGGCGACCACGCGCAGCGGAATCTCCTGCTGAACGGCGTCGAAGGCCTGCAGCATGTTGCCGCCCATGTAGAAGTCTATCTTGCCGGCGAGCAGCAGCGGCCGACCGCTGACCTGCGGGCCACCTTGCATGATCGTTACGTCGAGCCCGCAAGCGGCATAGGTGCCATCAGCGGCCGCCTGATAGTAGCCGCCGTGCTCGGCCTGGGCGAGCCAGTTGGTGCCGAACGTGACTTTTTCATTTGCTGCCGCGCTCAGCGTGCTTGCGGCAAGCAGCACGATCGCGCCCACCGAAATCTTAAGTTTTCCGTCCATCCACACCACCCTCTGTTGGCTCCGGCGCGCCACGCACCGGGCTCGACACCATCGATTCAAGAAGCAAGACACATGCCATCGCCGAGACCGCCCGCCTGCGCAACGGTGGTGCGCGAAGGCCGGACGGTCATGCTGTACCGAAGGCATCGTGCCTATTTTTTGAACGCCTGTCCACAATCGCCCTGATAACATGCACTGCATCTTGAAGGGGCCGCCAATCCGGCTTTAAGCTGGCGGCAGACTGGAGATTGTCGTGTTCAAATTCCTCACGCCGAAGTCGATCAAGCCGCCCTTCGCCCGCTACAGCCATGGCGTCGAGGTGCCTCCCGGCAAGAGGCTGGTGCTGTGTTCGGGCCAGGTCGCCATCACTCCGGACGATCAGATCCCGGAGGATGCCGGCGCGCAGGCCGAACTCTGTTTTCAGAACATCGCCGCGATTCTCGGCGAGGCCGGACTTGGACTCTCCGACATCGTCCGCATCAACGCCTATGTCACCGACCACGCCTTCCTGCGGCCCTATATGGACGTCCGCGACCGGTTGTTCACCAGCCAGGCGCCGGCTTCGACGCTGATGATCGTGTCCGGTTTCGCCCGGCCGGAATTCAAGGTCGAGATTGAGGTCATCGCGGCAGGGCAAGGAGCGCTGGCCGAAGGCTGAGAATCGACAGGCCAGCGATCTCAAGTTACACGACAAATGCTGGTGCTGCCCCTCATCCGCCTGCCGGCACCTTCTCCGCGTTAGTGATTGGGAGAAGAGGCTGGCCGCAACACTGGCGATCCCCTCTGCCCGTCCTTTACGGGGAGAGGGCAAGGGTGAGGGGCAGCGCAGACGCGTATTCAGTCTCTTCGAGGTTCAAAATGGCCGGAACAAAAAAACGCGTGTGGTGGGGCGATTACCGGACCACCGAATACGCCACCGTCGATCCGGAGGCGACGATCGCCGTCCTGCCGGTGGCGGCGATCGAACAGCACGGGCCGCATCTGCCGGTTTCGACCGACACCTCGATCATGAACGGCATGCTGGAAACGGTGATCGCTCGCCTGCCCGGCGATCTCGACATCCGCATCCTGCCGGTCCAGGCGGTGGGCAAGTCGAACGAGCATCTGCATGCACCGGGAACGCTCACTTTGCCGGCGGCGACCTTGATCGAAGCCTGGACCGAGCTTGGCCTGTCGATTGCGCGGGCCGGCGTCAGGAAACTGATCGTCGTCAACTCGCATGGCGGTAACGAGGAGATCATGGGCATCATCACGCGCGAATTGCGCGTGCGCGCCAAAATGCTGGCGGTGAAGACGAGTTGGCAGCGCTTTGGCCGGCCGGCCGGCATGTTCACCGAGCTCGAGGACCGTCACGGCATCCATGGCGGCGACGTCGAGACCTCGCTGATGCTGCATTTCCGGCCGGAACTCGTCGACATGGCCAAGGCCGACAATTTCATTTCCAACGTCGCTCGCGCCGAAAAGGAGTTTTCGCTGCTGCGCCATACGGGAACGCACGCCTTCGCCTGGATCGCCACCGATCTCAACCCGAACGGCGTGGTCGGCGACGCCGGCATTGCAGCAGCCGAAAAGGGCCGGCTGACCGCCGAGCATCAGGCCGACGGTTTCATCGGCCTGATCAGAGATGTGAGAAAGGCCAAGCTCGCCGACTGGCTGACCTAGAGCAATTCCAGGAAAAGTGTGAAACGGTTTTCCGTCCGGAATTGCGTCAAACAAAGAGTTAGAGCGGTTCATCGTTTCCGTGAAACGATGAACCGCTCTAGGTGTTTGATCCCAACAGCTCAGGCCTCGCTCACGAGGGGCGATTCCATTCGCGCGCGAGGGTCCTCACTTCACCTCTTGAAGCGGCGACACCGTGTAGATTTCGTCCAGTATCTTCACCATCAAGGTGTTGGCGGTCGCCTGGCCGTCGAGCGCGAGAGTCAGGTTGGTCCATATGACCAGGGTGACGTCATTAGCCGGATCGTAGCCCATGAAGGACTGGTAACCGGGCATCTCGCCTTCGTGATAGTAGATTTCGTTAGGCCCGAAGGTCAGCGTGAGGATGCCATAGCCGTATTTTTGCATGGCAGGTTCGCCCGGCTCCGGCGCCTCAGGGCTTGCTAGCCACTGCCGCTGGAAGTCGGCATTGAAGAGCTTGCCCCCGACCAGCGCGCGCATCCAGGTCGCGAGGTCATCCGCGGTGGAGATGACTCCGCCAGCCGCAAAATAGGCGGACGGATTCTGCCATGTATCGTCGTTGGGTTTGAGCGTTCCCGCCCTGGCCGCAGCCTGGAGGTCGTCCGGATAGGGCGAATCAGCCAGGGCGTACGAGGTACTGCCGTAGAGGTAGCCGTTTGAGTATGGCTCGGGGATGTCGTTCGACGTGGCCGGCGGCAACGCCGTGTTCTTCATGCCGAGCGGCCCGAACAGACGGTCCCGGAAGATGGTCGAGAGCGGCTTGCCGTCGATCTTCTCGGCAACAAGGCCGAGCAGATAGTAGTTGGTGTTGTTGTACTCGAATTCGGCACCCGGCGCGAAGTCCGGCGGCCGTTTGAACGCCATGCCGAGTACTTCGTCAGCGGTCCATACCCTGTAAGGTTCCTTGTCCAGGCTTTCGGCAAGTTCCGGCGCATTGGTGAAGTTAGGGAGGCCGCTCCGCATTGTTATGAGCTGCCGAATGGTGATCTCGTCGCCGTTGGGAACGCCCTGGACGTATTTCGAGATCGGATCAGCGAAACTCAGTTTCCCTTCCTGCACCAGTTGCACGATGACAGCGGCGGTCATCGTCTTGGTGTTCGAGGCCGCACGGAAGTGGGTATCGGCGCGCGGCGGGTTCGTGGCACCCAGTTCAGTCGTACCGTAGCCGAAGACGAGGTTGCCCCGCGGAGTCGTGAGCAAAACCATGGCACCGGGCAGCATAAGTTCCTTGGCCAAACCTTCGACGGTGGCTTGGAGCGCTGCCAGGTCGATCGACTTGAGAGCCGGCATGGACGCGGCCGTGGCGCTGCCTGTCGCGCAGACCACGCTAACAAAGATGGCCAAAATTCTCCCGATCATCATTCGCCCCCTTTGGCCGCGTCCTAGAACTCCTACGCACTTTTCCTGAAATTTGTTTTTAGGCTCAGATTCTCAATTCGAACGGCGTGCCTTCGAAAGCATCCGCGCCGCGCCCGATCGCCTGGATCGCTTCGATCATCCGGCCGTTGCGATCAAGCAGCGTGTCGGCCACCGAAATCAATCGCGGATTGGGTGTTGCCGAGGGCGACAGCGCGCGCAAAGTCTCAGCCAATTCGACCTCGTCGCGCTTCGGCGCCAGTGCTGCCGCAATGATGTAGGCCGAGGCGGTCGACCGGCTGATGCCGGCATAGCAATGCACGACCAGCGGCCTTGCACGATCCCATCGGCGCGCGAAATCGAGCAGGTTGCGGACATGCTCCTCGCCCGGCATGGTCATGCCCTCTTGCGCCACGGCAATGTCGTGCATGACCAGATGCAGATGGTTTTCCCGGGAGATCGAGGCCGGGCGCGTCACTTCGGTACCGGCGGCCAGCAGAGAAAGCAGCCACTCGGCGCCGGTCTTCGCGACTGTTTCCTCGATTTTCGACAGCGAACAGACATGGATCATTGTTTGATCTCCTTGGCGTCATCGTCGCGCTGTTGCGCCCAGTCGGCAAGAGCCGATTCGAGCCGCTGCCATTCCTCGTCGCCGCCCGGCAGCCCGGCGCGCAGCACATGCGGACGGTCGGAGAAATGGCGAAGCAGGATGCCGCGCTCGCCAAGCACCGAAAACAGACCGGCGGCGTCCGACAGCCTGATATAGCGGAACAGCGTGGTGCCGCCGGCAACAGCAACGCCGAAGCGGCCGAACAGCGCATCGACCCGCGCGGCATCCTCTGCCAGACGGCGCCGCATTTCGGCCTGCCAGCCGCTGTCGGCAAGCGCGCGGAGCCCATATTCGAGCGCCGGTCCGGCAACCGCCCACGGCCCGAACTGCGCCTCCAGCCGTTCGACCGTCAGCGCGTCGGCCAGTGCAAAGCCAAGCCGCAGGCCGGCAAGACCAAAGAACTTGCCGAAGGACCGCAGCACGACAACGCCACCCTGGCCGACATCGCCGGCCAGGCTTTCCGCGCGCGGGCCGACATCCATGAACGCCTCGTCGACGACCAGCAGACCGCCTCTGGCGCGCAATTTTCCGGCAAGCTCAAGCAGCCTCTTGCGTGCGATGACGCGCCCGTCCGGATTGTTGGGGTTGACGACGATGGCGAGGTCGGCTCCTGCCAGGGCCTCGAAATCGTCGACCTCCATCACCGCATGACCGACGATCGCCGCCGCCCGCTGATGTTCGGCATAGGTCGGCCCGAGCACCAGCGCCTTGCCGGGGCTCGCCAGCGAGGCGACGCGCGGCAACAGGATCTGCGTGCCCGGCGCGGCCACCACATTCGCTGCCGATGGCGCGCCGTAGGCGCTTGCCGCAACGTCGGCCAGATCACGGACCCGCGCAGCTTCCGGCAATCTTGACAGAGCGGTGGCGGGCAACTCAAAAAACGGGTAGGAGTGCGGATTGATACCGGTCGAGAGGTCGACAAAGGGCTGCGGCGCATTGGGAAAAAGCGCCATCGCCCGGCCAAGGCTTCCGCCGTGATCCAACACTGCCGCCGCTCCATCAAGAGACTTCATGTCGATCCTGATCGCTTTCCTGTCACTGGTTGTTGAATTCGCTGTCGGCTACCCGGGCTGGCTGCTTGGCGCCATCGGCCATCCCGTCACCTGGTTCGGCAGGCTGATATCCTTTCTCGACCGCAGGCTCAACCGCGCCACTGATTCCGACGCCGTCCGTCGTCGGCGCGGCATTGATGCACTGCTGATCATCGTGCTGGTGCCGGCCACCATCGCTTTCGCGGTTGAAACCGTGCTTTCGGGCATTCCAGCCGGACTGGTCCTCACGGCAATTCTGGCGACATCGCTGCTGTCGCAGAAGAGCCTGGCCGAGCATGTCGAGGCGGTGGCCGACGGGCTCGACAATGGCGGACTCAAAATCGGCCGTGCTGCCGTCTCACGGATCGTCGGCCGCGATCCGGAAAAGCTCGACAGAGCCGGCGTCTGCCGCGCGGCGATCGAAAGCCTGGCCGAGAATTTTTCCGACGGCGTCGTCGCGCCTGTCTTCTGGATCGGCGTCGGCGGGCTGGCCGGCGGCGTCGCCTACAAGGCCGCCAACACCGCCGATTCGATGATCGGCCACCGCACGCCGCGCCACGAGGCCTTCGGCCGGGCGGCGGCGCGCTTCGACGATCTGATCAACCTGCCGGCGTCGCGACTGACCGCACTGCTCATCGTGCTGGCCGCCTTCCTCGTCAAAGGCGCCGATGCCGGTAACGCCTGGCGCACAGTGCTGCGCGACGCGAAGAAACACCGCTCGCCCAACGCCGGCTGGCCTGAGGCCGCGATGGCCGGCGCGCTCGGCCTGGCGCTAGCCGGGCCGCGCTCCTATGACGGCGTCATGGTCGACGATGCGTTCATGGGCGAAGGCGGCCACCGCGATGCCGAGAGCGCCGATATCCGACAGGCGCTGAAACTCTACCGGGTTGCCGATTTTCTGCTGATCGCGCTGTTCGGCTTGCTGTCGGTGATCGTCATCGCTGCGTGACGTCCAGTCCAGACCTGCAACGCGGCCGGTCGACATCGGCTGAAACAAAAAACCCGCCTCGGAGGCGGGTCGCTGGGGCAAATCAGCAGCATATTCATTTCAATAGCATAACTGCCGGCACAAAGCAAGAACAAAATAGGAAGCCTTCAGCCTTGGAGGTTGGTAAGCCGAGACGGAGAGGGGGAACCGCGCTCTACGACAAGCCCCCTCTCCGGCCGCTTGGCGGCCACCTCGGTGGGCGAGGAACCCACGTCTTGAGGCTTCGAGGGACAGCACCCCTTCTGCCCTGCCGGGCATCTCCCTGCAAGGAGGAGATCGGCCGCTTCGCCGATGACGCCTCCTTCGGAATGTTCAGAACTCTATGCCTTGCTGTGCCTTCACGCCGGCGGAAAAGTGATGCTTGGTCACGCCCATCTCGGTGACAAGATCGGCGGCATCGACCAGCGCCGGCTTGGCGTTGCGGCCGGTGACGACAACATGCAGGTTTTCGCGGCGCCCTTTCAGCGCCGCCACCACTTTGTCGAGATCAAGATAATCGTAGCGCAGTGCGATGTTCAGCTCGTCGAGCACCAGAAGGCTGATCGAAGGATCGGCCATCAATTCGAGCACCTTGGCCCAGGCAGTTTCGGCGGCAGCGATGTCGCGCTTCAGATCCTGCGTTTCCCAGGTGAAGCCCTCGCCCATTGTGTGCCAGACGACCCGGTCGCCGAAGGCGGCAAAAGCATCCTTCTCGCCGGTGTGCCATTTGCCCTTAATGAACTGGACGACGCCGACGCGCCTGCCGTAGCCGAGCATCCTCAGCGCCAGCCCGAAGGCGGCAGTGGTTTTGCCCTTGCCGGGCCCGGTGTTGACGATCAGCAGCCCCTTCTCGACCGTCTTTGCCGCGACCTCTGCGTCCTGCACCGCCTTGCGCTTGGCCATCTTGGCGCGGTGGCGTTCCTCGTCCCGGTCGTCGATATCGGTCATCTCATTTCACCTTGAGCGGCAGTCCCGCCACCATCAGCAGCACTGTGCCGGCGACGGCCGCGACCTGCTGGTGGAGCCGGCCGGCGGCATCGCGAAACCGGCGAGCCAGCGCATTGTCGGGCACGATGCCCTGGCCAACCTCGTTGGAAACCACGAACCACGGCCCTCGCGGCCGCGACAGCACATCCGCCAGCCATCGGCATTCGGCCTCAATGTCATGTTCGGCCAGCATATGGTTGGTCAGCCACAGCGTCAGGCAGTCGATCAGGACGGGCCGGCCGTCAGGCAGCGCCTTGATCGCGCCGACGAGATCGAGCGGCGCGTCGATGGTCGTCCAGCCCTCGTCGCGCCGCGACCGATGCAGCGCGATGCGTTCGCGCATCTCGTCATCATAGGCTTGCGCCGTGGCGATATAGGCCCACGGCGCCGGACAGGCCGTCACCAATCTTTCGGCATGCGCGCTCTTGCCGGAGCGCGCACCGCCGATGACCAGGGTCAGCCTCCCGCCGGGAGCAACGGGATCAGGCAAAGCTGTCGCGCAGGCCGGTCGCGGTGCCGGTCAAGCGGCCGCGCACCGCGCCGACGACGGCGCCGAGCACCAGCCAGAACACCAGATTGGTCAGCGTCACCGCCACCACGAACTGGTGGTGCAGGCCTTCCGGGATCGGCGATTTGAAACTGTCGGGCTGCGGCGCGCCGACGATATGCGGCGCCACGATCAACGCCATGGCAAGCAGCGCCAGCGGCAGCGATTTGCGAAATGCGAGCAGCCCGAGACCGGCCGCGGTCGCCACCACCGTCGCCGTCCACCATATCTGGCGCTGGGTGAGATCGGCCGCCGGCATAGCCGGCAGTTCGGGCGGCAGGCCGAGGTTTGGAGCCAGCGTGAACACCGCAAAGCCGGCAAGGCCCCAGAACAGGCCCTGACGCCAATTGCCGATGCCGCCGGCGAACTCCGAAGCGGCGACCAGGATCAGCGCAAAGCCGATGCCGGTGACGACGTTGGCAACGACATTGAAGGCGAATCGTTCAAAACCGTCGGCCGGCGCCCAGCCTTCGTCTTCCGCAGCCGGAGCGGCAGCTTCGGCCGGTTCGGCGCTGCTCATTGCATTGGCGTCCGTGGCGTTCGCGGCGGGCGCCGCGGTATGGTCATGCGTGTGACCACCGCCGGCCTGTTCGTAGACTTCCGCCTTGAGGATGAGCGGCACGGTGGCAAAGGCCTGCATGCAGGCGAGAACGACGCCAGCCACAAGCCCTGCGATCGCCGCGATGAACACGACGTTGCGAAACAGTGTCATGATGTCAGCCCCTCGTCAGTGGCAGGGAAACGCCATCGAATGGCGATAGTCGTGGGCGGCATTGTGGACCGCATCGATATGCGAGAAGCCGACAAAGCCCATGACGAAAATGCCGAGAAATGCAGCAAGCGCCAGCTGCACGAAGCGCGACTGCGAGGAGACGGAAGCGCCGAGCGAGACGGAAGCGGTATTCATGTCTTGTCCTTTCGCCCTCCACCCGAGGGCATAGAAGTCAGTTCTCCTGTCGCCGGCAGGTCTCCTGGCTCGCGGATCAGCGCCCTTCCCCACCTTCCCGAAGAAACTCTTCAGTGGCACATGGAGAGGACTACCGCACACAGTTGCGGGGGCAGCCACGGCATTGGGCAAAAAAATCGCCCTCACCGCATTCCCTCTTGGTTCCAAAACGGAACCGACGACGGCTGCGACTATAGGCAGAATCGCTGCGCCCGGCAAACCAAATTCCGCCAGCTACCAGCGCGAAAGCGCCACTTGGCTTCAGCCTTCCAATGAGACGATCTGATTGCTTCAACGCTTCAACGCTGCAACGCTGCAACGCTGCAACGCTCCAAGGTCACGGCCGTGGAGTGCTGCGATCCAGAGGTTAAAAGCGAACCTTGGGGCGGTACCGGCGATAGCCCGCCTTCTTTTGTCCGGGGCAACCATGATAGTCGTCTTGCAGTGCTGAATCAGATTGCGAGATCATGAGCATTCCTACGCCGGCCGTTCAGGACCGATCCAAGCGCATCATCTCCATCGACGTCGCACGCGGCTTCGCCTTGCTAGCCATGGCGAGCTACCATTTCACCTGGGATCTCGAATTCTTCGGCTACACCGATCCCGGCCTGACCGCCTTCGGCTGGTGGAAATTCTACGCGCGCTGCATCGCTTCGACCTTCCTGTTCCTGGTCGGCGTCAGCCTGTTCCTTGCCCATGGCAAACAGATCCGCTGGAGCGGCTTCTGGAAACGCTTCGCCATGGTCGCCGGGGCGGCGCTCGCCATATCGGCCGCCACAAGGCTTGCCACGCCCGACAGTTTCATCTTCTTCGGCATCCTGCACGAGATCGCGCTCGCCAGCCTGCTCGGCCTGGCGTTCCTGCGGCTGCCGGCGCTGCTGACGCTGGTTGTCGCGGCTTTCGTCATCACCGCACCGCTCTACCTCAGGTCCGAGATCTTCGATCATCCGGCCCTGTGGTGGGTCGGCCTGTCGGCAACCAATCCGCGCTCCAACGATTATGTCCCGCTGTTTCCATGGTTCGGCGCCGTGCTTGCGGGCATCGCGACGGCAAAACTCGCCTCCGCTTCCGGCCTGCTGGCGCGGTTGGCAGGCCTGACGCCCGGCCGCTGGACAAATCCGCTGGTCTTTATCGGCCGGCACAGCCTCGCCTTCTATCTGATCCACCAGCCGGTGCTGATCGGCTCGATCTGGCTTTTTTCGCAAGTCATGCCGGCACCGGTCGAGACCAGGCAGGTCACCTTCCTGAAAGAATGCCAGACTTCGTGCGAGCAATCGCGCGACACGGAGTTCTGCTCCAGCTATTGTGTGTGCATGCTCGATACGCTCGAGGGCGAGGCCACGCTTGATCGGCTCTACCGCAACGACCAGGCTGCGGAATGGAAGGCACATCTCGACGAGCTCGCCGGCGCCTGCACTGCCAAAGCCGACAGCACTTTGATGGAGGGAGGAGCACAATGACCGACCATCAACAGAAACCTGGGCAACAGAAACCGGGGCAGCCGAGACCGGGGGGTATACCCTGGCCGCCGCTGATCTATGTCGCGGCCATCGCCGTCAGCGTCGCGCTTGGCTTGCTCTATCCGCTGCCATGGATCGGCGGCCTTTTGGGCGACATCCTGTTCGCGGCCGGCTGGGTGGCATTGTTCGGCGTCGTCGCGCTCTGGTTCACGGCGATCCGCACCATGATCCGGGCAAAGACGACTCTCCACCCAAACGCCGTGCCCGATCACCTGGTCACATCAGGCCCCTTCGCCGTCAGCCGCAACCCGATATATCTGGCCAACACGCTGCTGCTGATCGGCGTGGCCCTTATCTCGGGGATCGTATGGTTCCTGCCGCTGGCGATCATCGCCGCCTTCGCAACGCAGAAGATGGCGATCGAGGGCGAGGAAAGAGTTCTGACGGCGAAATTCGGCAAGAAATACCGGGATTACGCTAAAAAGGTGCGGCGCTGGATTTGAGGCGTGCGGCAAGGTCTTTTTAAGAATTCGCTCTGGCAGAAAACCACGCTAGCTGAGCGCCAGTAGAATTATCAAAAATGCCGCTCAGGTGTTGACGCCGAGTTCCACCAATCGCTCGACGCAGGATTCCTCGGCCTGGTCGAGTTCGGCCAAGGTCTCTTCGAGGTCGCGGCGCTTCTGGCGCAGATCCTCGCGCTTTTCCTCGATGCGCTTGATCATCAGGTTGAGCTGACCGACCTCCCCGGGCGGCTCCTTGTACATCTGGATGATTTCGCGGATTTCGTTGATCGAGAAGCCGAGCCTTTTGCCGCGCATGATCTGGCGGATGAGGTGCCGGTCCGACGGGCGAAACAGCCGCGTGCGGCCGCGCCGTACCGGCTGCACCAGCCCTTCGTCCTCGTAGAAGCGCAGAGTCCGCGTCGAAACATCGAATTCGCGGGTCAGTTCGGTGATCGAATAATATTCCCGCATCGTTACTCCAAAACCCCGGAAAACGGCGCGATTGCCATCATGCGGCGATGCCTTCATTCACAAAAGGGCTCGTCCCGCACCGGAATCGACCGGCAGCTCTCCATCCAAACCTCGCACGCAACTTACGTAAAAGTCAATTGAAACGCCTTATCCGGCTCCCGCGCCCAGATGCAACCACCAGGTGGCAAGGCTAAGGAAGGCGAGGAAACCGATAACGTCGGTAATCATCGTCGTGAAGATTGATGATGAAATCGCCGGATCGGCGCCGAGCCTGTCGAGGAACAGCGGAATCAGAATGCCGCCGAGTGCCGCAGCCAGCATGTTCACGATCATCGCCGCGGCAATGACGAAACCGAGATCGGGATTGTGAAACCAGAGGCCGGCGACCAGCCCGAGGATCGCCGCAATGACCATGCCATTCAGCAAGCCGACCACAACCTCGCGGCGAATGACGCGACCGGCATTGTAGATATCGAGGTCGCGTGTGGCGAGCGCGCGCACGGTCACTGTCATCGTCTGCGTGCCGGCATTGCCGCCCAGCGAGGCGACGATCGGCATCAGTGCGGCAAGTGCGACCATTTCCTCGATCGTCGCACCGAATATACTGATCACCGAGGCCGAGATGAAGGCCGTCCCGAGGTTGACCAGAAGCCACGGAACGCGCGAGCGCGAGGTCGAAAGAATGCTGTCCGACAGTTCTTCATCGCCGACACCACCCATGCGCAGCAGATCCTCCTCTGCTTCCTGCTGGATGACGTCGACGACATCGTCGATGGTGAGCACGCCGACCAGCCGGTCATTCTCATCGACGACGGCGGCGGAGAGAAGGTCGTATTGCTCGAATTCGCGCGCCGCCTCTTCCTGGTCCATCGTGGCCGGAATGGCGTGCCTGGTCTCATGCATCACCTCTTCGACCTTGATCGAGCGCTTGGTGCGCAGGATCTGGTCGAGGTCGATGGCGCCGAGCAGCTTGAAGCTTGGGTCGATGACGAATATCTGGCTGAAGCGGTCGGGTAGGTTCTGGTCCTCGCGCATGTAGTCGATGGTCTGGCCGATCGTCCAGAACGGCGGCACCGCGACGAACTCCGTCTGCATGCGGCGGCCGGCGGTCTCTTCGGGATAGTCGAGCGAGCGGCGCAGCCTGATCCGCTCGGTGAACGGCAGTTGCGACAGGATCTCGTCCTGATCTTCCTTTTCGAGATCCTCGAGAATGTAGACCGCGTCGTCGGAATCGAGATCCTGCACCCCCTGGGCAATCTGCGCGTTGGGCAGGCTGTCGACGATGTCGCGGCGGATCGCCTCGTCGACCTCGGTCAGCGCGGAAAAATCGAAATCGGCGCCTAGCAATTCGACCAGCGCGCGGCGCTGTTCGGGATGAAGCGCCTCGAGCAGATCGCCGAGTTCCGATTGGTGCAGGTCGTCGACTTCACGCTTCAGCGTCAGCGTGTCGCGATCGGCGATCGCGGCGCCGATCTGGGCCAAGAACGACGACAGAATGGCGCCGTCCTCGCCATAAATGTCGGCATGGCTGCCGTCAGCGGCCCTGGCGCCGGTCGTCTGTTCGTCCTGGCCTTCCACCAGCGCCTCCCGCCATCAGAATTCCGGAAAAGGTGCCTGTCACGTCTAGAACATTGGACCCAAAAGTGGAAACCGGTTTTGGGAAAAATCCGATGCTCAAACACAAAGATAGTGCGGCGGCACGATTCGACCTGAGAGTCCGCCTCTGCGCAACGCGTGGGAATATCAAACGAAATACGCCCTTCCCCGCCGTGGAGCGAAGGCTGGTGCAACCGGATCGCCCGACAGACGTTGATGCCGCACTCGGCCCTCTCCTCAAGGACGCGAAGGCTCGGGCGATGAGGTCAGAGACCAACGGGCGCAAGGGATGACAGACTGATCGAAATGGCAGCCGTTGGACACCGTAAATCCTCGAAGAACCGTCGAACGTCGATTCCAGGCAACTCGGTGACCGAAATATGCGACAGAGCCGGTTTGCCTTATCATCACGTCAAATGCGTTGACCTGAGCGCATGCTCGGAATTTGCGAATGGAGGGTGGAATCCTTATAGTTGTGAATTGGCGCACGCTTTCGACTGCGGGCGTGCAGAATCGTAGAGAAGGATACAGATGCCGGACGTCAACTCGGATGCGGCGACACCTCGAATTGCACTCATTTCAACCCACGGCTACGTAGCTGCCAACCCACCACTCGGCGCGGCCGATACCGGCGGACAGGTGGTCTACGTCCTGGAGCTTGCAAAAAAGCTGGCCCAGTTGGGCTATGCCGTCGATATCTGGACGCGGCGATTTGAAGACCAGCCTCCTGTCGATGAAGTGGCAGACGGGGTTCGTGTCCTGCGTGTCGCCTGTGGCGGACGCGATTTTATTCCGAAGGAATATCTTCACCGCCACCTTCTCGAGTGGTGTGAAAACGCGCTACGCCTCATTCGCAGGGAAAACCTCTCCTACGACTTCATCAACAGCCACTACTGGGATGCGGGCGTGGCGGGGCAGCGACTGTCGGAAGCGCTCACTATCCCGCACATCCATACGCCGCATTCCCTCGGCATATGGAAGCAGCGCCAGATGAAGACGGACTACCCGGACAAGGCCGATACATTCGAGGCCGAGTTCAATTTTACGGAGCGCATAAAGCACGAGACGATCATCTATCGAAGCTGCGCGATGGTGATCGCAACAACGCCGCCGCAGGTGGACATGCTGGTCGAAGACTACAGTCTCGAGCGCGACCGCGTGCACATGATCCCGCCCGGTTACGATGACAACCGGTTCTTTCCTGTCAGCGAGGCTTCTCGCCGGCTGATCCGCCATCGGCTCGGCTTCGAGGGGCGAACGATCCTGGCGCTCGGCCGGCTCGCCACCAACAAGGGCTACGACCTGCTGATCGACGCATTTTCCGTGGTGGCGCCGCGCGTGCCGGATGCGGTCCTGAGGCTCGCTGTCGGCGGCGAGAATATGGACGAGCAGGAACAGAAGATCCTGAACCAGCTCAAGGAACAGGTTGAACAGCTAGGCTTGCAGGATCGTGTCGTCTTTTCAGGCTATGTTGCCGACGAGGATCTGGCCGATACTTATCGGGCGGCTGACATGTTCGTCCTGTCGAGTCGCTACGAGCCGTTCGGCATGACCGCGATCGAGGCGATGGCCTGCGGAACGCCGACCGTGGTTACGATCCATGGCGGCCTCTATCGCGGGATCAGCTATGGCCGCCACGCGCTTTTTGGCGATCCGTTCGACAAGGAAGATCTCGGCATCACCATCGTCAAGCCTATGAAGCACCCGCGCCTCTATGGCCGACTGGGCCGCATGGGTGCGCACAAGGCGCGCAGCCTGTTCACCTGGACAGGTATCGCGCAGCAGCTGGTCAGCCTTGTCGAGGGACGTCCAGTGTTGAAGGCGGTCGACGACCATGATTGGGACGAGCCGTGGAACGACGGCGATTGAAACCGATCGCGCTTCTATCGAGTGATCTCGACGGGACTCTGGCGGGCGATCCGCCGGCGACGTCACGCTTTCGGTTAAAATGGGAAGCTCTCGATCCCGAGCACCGGCCGGTTCTCGTCTACAACAGCGGTCGTCTGGCCGACGACATTTTGAACTTCGTCGACGAAGTCGCCCTGCCAGCGCCGGACTACGTGATCGGCGGTGTCGGTACGATGCTCGCCGGTCCGCGGCACACCTCGCGCCTCGGGCATTTTACCCAGAGGTTTTCGGAAGGCTGGTCTCTTGAAAAGGTCGATGCGGTGCTCGGATCGCTCGAAGACACCGTCCGTCAACCCGACGGCTATCAACACGCCTTCAAATCGAGTTGGTACCTGCTCGACGCAAGTCCGGAAGCCCTTGCCAGCATCGAGCGTGCTCTGGCCGAAGCCGGCCTGTCGGTGACGATGGTTTATTCGAGTGGACGCGATCTCGACATCCTGCCGCGTTCAGCAGACAAGGGGCAGGCGCTGGCCTGGCTCTGCAATGAACTCGGCATCGGTCTGGATGAGGTGGTGGTCGCCGGCGATACCAACAACGATCGCAGTATGTTCGACCTGCCGGGTGCGCGTGGGATTGTCGTTGCCAATGCCCTTCCCGAACTGCTTGACATGGCGCGGGACAACCCGCTGATTTACAGCGCGAAGAAACAGTTCGCCCTTGGCGTCGTCGAAGGCCTCGCTCATTGGTCGGTGTTTGCGGACGCCCGATCCTGAGCTGAAAATATTGATCTCCCTGTCAAGGTTTGAGCGCCCATACCGTCGCGTGTAGAACGGCCCCCGTCTCGGCGATGAGACGTGCCGATTGTACCGGCTCAAAACCGCTGATCCGCTTCGTGCCAGCCCAACGACCGCGATCCGCAAAAACCTCTATCGATCCGTAGTCGAGGAATATCCGCAGCCGTTTTGGACGGGCTCCCTTGGCGATATAGTGAGGAGATTCCGCTGCGCCGCCGTCTTCATGACAAATGGCAAGTCCCTCGTCGTCAACCACAACTTCAAGTCGGACAGTTGGATGTTGGAGTTTCAGGCGGAAATGGGCACCCGGCCTTTCCAACTCGAACAGGATTTCGACGGCGCCATTGATAAAGCTTACCTGCTCTCCGGCTGCAAGGCGTGTTCGGTCCAGAATATGGCTCCGCAGGCTCTCGGCAGCACCGATGGGCGGGGTATGCAACTCGCCTGCAGACAGATGGATATTGCGAGGTAACGTCATGGCTGTGGGGAAATCGATCGCCGGTCCGGTGTCGGCCCAGTTGGCAAGCCATCCTATACCGACAATGGCATCACCGTCGACGAAGGCCTGGAAGGCGTAGTTATCCGTCCCGAAGTCCAGTTCCTGTTCGAATTCCTTGGCAAAGGTCTGACCATCGAACCAGCCGACAATAGCCATTGTCAGGTTCTTGCGCCGGGTGGACTGGTCCTCGCTGTTCATCAGCCCGAGAATTAGAACCCAGCGCGTCGCGGGATCGGTCGCGGGCCCGTCGAGCGGCAGCAGACAGGGACATTCGATCGCCGTCGTCCGATAGTGTTTCTCGACCAGAAGCTTGCCGATATATGTCCAGCCGGTGGCGGCCGTATGGTCATGGGTTTCGTAGAGCAGGACAACGCCACCCTCATCGCTCTGGCTGCCCAGCAGCATTTTCCAACGGCCATCCGGTCCCTTGAAGACGTACGGGTCGCGAAAATCGGTGGTCAATCCTTCGTCAAGCGGGCGGTAGGGCAGGATGACGTCAGCATTTCCCGCCGTGATGAGGTCGCTGGAAGTGGCAGTGAGCTGGATTTGCTGTTCCGGGCTACGGTCCTGTACCTGCTCGGTGAAAAAGACGCGAATGCCCGGGCCATCGGCAAGCGGGACGGCTGAGCCGGAATATGCACCGCCCCGTTTGTCGGGCCTTGCGGTAAGATCTTCCGACGGGAACAGGAAGATGGGCATGTGACGCCACCGCAAATAGTCGGAAGAGACGGCGTGGCCCCAATGCATCGTATTCCACCGAAGTCCATGTGAATAATGCTGGTAAAAGAGATGTGGGCGACCTCCAAACCGACCGAATCCGTTTGGATCGTTCATCCAGCCGAAGGGCGGACGAAAATGATAGCTGTCAGGGATGTTCGGCGGCGCATTTCCGGGATTGGTGTGGAGAACTGTAATGCCTGTCTCCAGCACGTCGGCCAATGCGAACCAATAGGCAACCGATACCGATGTTTGGTAGGTGTCGTAATCCAGTTCGACACTGCCGCCGCCGAAGACGTGAAAAATTCTGAATTCATACTCTTCGGCGTTCGTAACGCTCACCTCGCCGAACTTGCCACGGACATTGGAAAAAGACAGCGAGCCCGGAACGTCCGGCTTGGTCGCCTTAAGCCAGATATGGAACGTGGCGTTGACTGGCAGGTCGGCATGCAGGCTTCGAATGGTGTCCCCTCCTGCAATCCTCACCTGGCTGTCACTCATAAAGATGCCTCCATTGCGTCCGGCTTTCCCAGGCAGGTCGAGTATCAAAACCGGGTGCTCGACCTGGAATGCGTTGCGGAAGGTTAAAGCTGGATTTTCACTTTGGCAAAGTCATTCCCCGGATCGACGCAAGACCTTCCCTTTTCCGCGGGTTGCCTCTGGCTGACATTGCCAGGCGCTGCGCACCTAACCTTCTATGGGTTGGCGTATCACAAACTGTGTCTCAATTTGCGCTGGCCGGCGTCCGGTTACCCACCAGATCACCGACACCACAATGATGGAGACGTAGCCGTCAACAGCATAGTGCCATCCGGTATATACCGAACCGTACATTATCAGGGCTGCGAAGATCCAACCGAGAACACCGAGCCAGCGATTGAGGGAAGAAAGCAGATAGGCATTCAGTGTGGCAAAGGCGACGTGCATGCTTGGCATGGCCGAGATGCCGCCGCCAAGGTCTGGCCGGCCGCTCTGGTAAGCCGTCAGCAGATATGCAGCGGGCTCCCGCACCATGTGGCTATAGTCGAGACCGTCCATGGCGGCGTTGAGTCCGTTGAAGCGGTCTTCGCCAACAAACTGGTGGTAGTAGATCGGCCCAACCGATGCCAGCGCCAAGGCCAGGACAGTGCCGAGGATGGATAACGTCAGCGCGGCTGCCCAGAGGTAGCGGACGCGGCCAATCTTGTCCGACCAGAGAGACACGAAAAGCATGGTGCCGAACCACTGGAAAAACCAAATGACCTCATAGCTGTTGAAGACGACGATCGACCAAGTGTTGCTGTCGAGCTTGTGCGTGAGTTCCCACGGCGCTGCCCCGTGCAACCATTCATCCAGATCGGCTAACCAGTTGTCCGCATAGAATGGAACGACGAACGGGATGGCCATCTTGTAGGTAGAGAACGCGGTCAAGCTGGCGAAGAAGAACAGCAGCACCAGAAAACAGCCACGCCAGCGCGCTCGGACCAAATCTACGGCGTAGCGAGTTGGTTTTCCTCGACCATAAATAAGCGCAGCGGAACAGACACCAGCAACAAACAAGATCGGAATACCGGCGGC
This sequence comes from Mesorhizobium delmotii, assembly GCF_900149755.1. Lineage (NCBI taxonomy): Bacteria > Pseudomonadati > Pseudomonadota > Alphaproteobacteria > Hyphomicrobiales > Phyllobacteriaceae > Mesorhizobium > Mesorhizobium delmotii. The sequence continues at coordinate 68,347 of NZ_FUIG01000103.1, forward strand.
GAACTTCTGGGCATAAACCAGCGTTAGGTGGAAGAAAGACTGTGGACTTATTGCAGACGCGCACACCACGTAGATTGCTAAAAAGAACGCAAGGCGCAATGACCATTTTGTCGATGGACTGTAGTCCCCTGCCTCCGCAATTAAGAGCATACTAATTTACCAAGGTTCAAATGCCGACATCGGTAGCATTATGAATGTGATAGCGAAGCAAGCTTACCATGCGGTTACTTCAATGCCTGGCTGTCACTCAAAAGATGGCTCCGTTCCGCACTGGCACGACAACGAGCAGATCCTTGTCATGGTATCGGGCATGTGTAAGCTCACCATTGACGGCAAGATCTTCGACGCACATCCGGGCGACCTTCTTTTCTTTCCCGCCGGCCCCGCCATTGCGCGATCGGCACGGGACCGGAAGGCTGCGTCCATTACGAAATCTTCGCGCCCGCCCGTCCGGACCAACTGCCGGGTTGGATCGGACCATCGGTCCTGCGCTACGACTGAAAGCTGAATTTAGGAGGATCTCATGGCCATCGGTCCTGACACCAAAGGTGTCTACACCATTGCCCCGACGCCGTTCGAGGCGGATGGCAAGATCGACTGGGAATCACTTGATTCGATGGTCGATTTCTACGAGCGCTGCGGCGTCGATGGGATGACAATCCTCGGCATCATGGGTGAGGCCCCGAAGCTCGACGCCGGCGAATCGCTCGAGATCGTCAAACGTATCGTGGCGCGCACTAAGCTGCCGGTCATCGTCGGCGTCTCTGCCCCTGGCTTCGCCGCCATGCGCAGCCTTGCGCGCGCCTCGATGGAAGTTGGCGCGCAGGGCGTGATGATTGCGCCGCCGCCGGCGCTGCGCACCGACGACCAGATCGTCACCTATTTCCGCAACGCATCCGAAGCGGTCGGCGAGGATGTTCCTTTCGTCCTGCAGGACTATCCGCTGACCCTCTCGGTCGTCATGACGCCGGCCGTCATCCGCCGCATCGTCACCGACAATCCGGCCTGCTTCATGCTCAAGCACGAGGACTGGCCGGGCCTGGAGAAGATCAGCGCGCTGCGCGGCTTTCAGAAGGACGGCTCGCTGCGGCCGCTGTCCATCCTCACCGGTAATGGCGGACTCTTCCTCGACTTCGAGATGGAGCGCGGCGCCGATGGCGCGATGACCGGCTACGCCTTCCCCGATATGCTGGTCGACGTGGTGAAACTGTCTGCCGCCGGCGAGCGCGACAAGGCGCACGATCTTTTCGACGCCCACCTGCCCTATCTGCGCTATGAACAGCAACCCGGCGTGGGACTTGCGGTACGCAAATATGTGATGATGAAGCGGGGTGCCATCGCGTCCGATGCCCAGCGCAAGCCGGGCAGTGCGTTGTCGGCGGCGGCCAGACAAGAGGTCGACTACCTGCTCTCGCGGCTGGAAAGCCGCGTCTAGAGCGCTTGCGTCTCGATGGAACCAAAACCGCGCTCTAACTCTTTGTTTCAACGCATTTTGTCGAACGCCAGACGAAGACGTTTTGGCTGCCTAACGCTCTAGCTTTCGTCTTCAGCTTTTTGACTTTTGGTCGCGGGCGTGAGCCTCGACCGAGGGCGCATTGACGCCGGGTCCGGTCGGCGAACCCGCCAAGGGGAGCGAGTGGCACCACCGGACTGCGCTACGGGCCAGGATCCGCAGAGCCTCGGCTCGCGCCTGGCGCGCCCTATGCTCCAGCGCCAGCAGATCCAAAGGACCCTGCCGCTGCCGCCAGTTGAACAGAAGATCATCGGTTTCTCGGGTTTGCCGATCCTTGTTCGGACACATCGGTGTTGTCCCTCCCGGCTCGTTGGGAAAAAGCGATACCGAACCGAGTCAGCGGCTGGATCGCTGATAGCCGGCGTGTTTTCGGCGCGAGCCGTAGCGCTTCTCGTAAAGCGGTCGCAGCAGCGACTGAATGTCAGGATCTGACACGCGCCTGCCTGCGGTTCTTGCCGAGTTGATTCCCTTGATCTGTCCATCGAGGGCTCGGCGCACTTCGTGCGGAAAAATGCCGTTTCGATACATCGCGCTCTCCTGATTGACGAGAATGTTGGGCGCGATAGTCGATGGGCGGCACTACGGAATAATTTCAAGGAGGAGGAATTTGATTACAGTTGTAGCAACGGAGATCAGCGCATTGTCGCCGGCAACCACAGGGCAATCTGCGGGAAGATGATCAGCAGCACTGTCGTCACGCCGAGCGCAATCGTCAGGATGCTGGTGCCCTTGTAGACCTTCGTCAGGTCGGCTCCCGCGGTTGTGCCAACGACGAACGCGACAAGGCCGATCGGTGGGAAGACAAGCCCGATAGTGACCATCATCATGGAAACGACGCCGAACCAGATCGGATCGAAGCCGAGCGAAGTGATGAGCGGGAACGTCAGTTGCAATGTCAGAAGCAGCAGCGGGATCTCGTCCATGAACATGCTGATGACGAAGTAGACCGCCAAAATGGCGATGATCACCACCCAGCGATTGAGATCGATAGCGGTCACCAACGCGACGATCTCCTGCGGGATACGGCTGAGCGTCATGTAGTGGCCGAACAAGGTCGCGCCGATCAGGATCAGGAAAATCATCGCGGAGATGCGAATCGTCGATTTCAGCGCCTGCAACACGTCGTGCGCCGACAACCTGCCTAATGCGACGCCGATCACGCCCGCCATCAACGCGCCGACCGCACCGACCTCGGTCGGAGTCGCGATTCCGAGGTAGAGCAACGCGATCACGACGACGATGAGCAACAGGCTCGGCCATACGCGCGCCAGGCTTGCCCAGCGCTCCCTGGCCGGAGCGCGATAGGTCTTAGGCGCATGCGCCGGGCTGATCGTGACCCAGAGATAGATCGTCAATGCCAGCAGGATGCCGGCCAGAATGCCGGGCACGATGCCGGCGACCAGCAGCTTGCCGACGGAAGTTTGCGTGGCGAGCCCGTAGATCACCATGGCGACGCTTGGCGGGATCAGGATGTCGAGCGTCGCGCCGACGCCGATCGCGCCGGCGGCAAGCTCGTCGGAATAGCCGTGCCGGCGCATCTCCGGCATGGCGATGTTCGACATCACCGAGGCCGCGGCGACGCTCGCACCAGACATCGCGCCGAAAACCCCGCAGGAGAACATGGTGGCGATAGCAAGCCCACCGCGGATGAGCGACAACCAGTTGCTCGCCGCCGTGTAAAGGTCGCGCGCCAGCCCGCTCGAAGCCGAGAAATAGGCCATCAGGATGAACATCGGGATCGTCGTGAGCGCATAGTTCGCCACCGTATCGAACGGCGTCAGGGCGACGATGCCCAGCATCTTGGCGAGATCGCCGGTCACCACATAAATGCCCAGCATGCCCGACGCGGCAAGCGCGACCGCGATCGGCACGCCGAGCAGCAGAAGCGCGACCAGGGCGACAAGGGGAAGCGCGGTAAGCATCGGCTAACGTTCACGATGCGGCGGACCGGTCAGGACGCGGCGGACTGGTCAGGATTGCCAGCACAAGAACAAGGAAGCCGAGCGGCGCCAGCAAGTACGCCGGGCTGACCGGAACTGGAAGCGCACTCAGTGTCGTTGGGTCGGAGAGCGAGCGGTATGCCTGCTGCACGGTCGCCGCCGCGAATACCAGGCAGCACAGTATGGCAATGACGTATGCGAGGTGCTCAGCAATCGATCGCAGCGACAGCGAAAGCCGATCCACCAGAAAGGTCACCCGGACGAAGGCTCCGCCTCGAAATGCGGAGGGCAGGCCGAGAAAGATTGCCGCGGTCATCAAGTATTTCTCGGTGAGCTCGTAGGCGATCAGGATCGGGCTGTTCAAAAAATAGCGACAGGCGGCGTCGGCGCTGGTCAGCAGCATCATGATTGCGGTCGCGGTGACGGCGACGTAAGCGAGCATGAGCTCGCAACGCCGCTGCCACGTCTCGATTCGTCCAAAAACGGTCATGTCGTGGGAAGGTGGCATCGTGTCGGACATCGGCTTCTTGAAGGATGAATTTTCGTCGAGGCGTCGTCTCGCTCTGGGAACCGGCGACCGTCAGTCGTTCAACATCTCGACGGTGGCTTCGAGAATCTGTCGAGCCTCCCCGTGGCCCTTGGCTTCCATTTTTTTTGACCCACGCGTCCCAGAGCGGCTGAGCGGCGATCTTGTTCCAGCGCGCCACCTCCTCCGTCGGCATCGCGTAGCGGATCATCTCACGGTTTTCCGCCTCGGCCCTGTCGAGGGCTGCCTGTTCGGCTGCGTCGAAGAAGTTCCTGCCCCACAATTTCGAACCTTCGAGGCCGCTGACGCTCATGATGGCGTCGCGGATGTCCGTGGGCAGCCTCTCCTATTTCTGTTTGTTGGCGCACAGCGAGCCGTACACGGCAGAAAGCGGCGCGATCGTGTCGTATTTCGCGACCTCGTAAAGCCGGAAGGCATTCACCGCCTCCCAGGGCGCTCCCATGCCGTCGACCAAGCCCTTGTCGAGAGCCTGGTAGACATCCGGCATCGGGACCAGTGTCGGCACGGCGCCCAGCGCCTTCATCTGCTCGGTCGGCGGTCCGCCGGTCACGCGTATCTTGAGACCCTTCAGGTCATCCAGCGTCTTCACCTGTTTGCTAGTGGTGAGGAGGAAGTACGGATGGCTCGTCCGCAGCGCCAGCGGCTGGATCTCGGCATATTCCTTCCGCATGGCGGGGAACTTTTCGTAGAGCTTCCACAACACCTCGCTGCCTTTTTCGGCGGACGTGATCGGCAGGCCAGGCAGGGTGATCACGTCCGACAGCGGGGTGATGTCCGGCCAGTAGCCGTGGAAGCACCAGCCGATGTCGACGATGCCGGCGCGCACCGCGTTCCACGTTTCCGTCCCTTTCACCAGGGTCTGGCCCGGATAGTCGGCGGATTCTGGTCGGCCACCGTCAGTGTCACTTCCTGCGCGGGTGCCGCCGCGATCAGAGCAAGTACGGTGGCCATGATCCCGACCGCCGAGACAAGGTTTCTGACGACGTTACATGACTGGTGATAGGCTCATCCTTCGCGCTCCGCTGCTCTCATGTCGAGAACGGCATTGTCTCGGAGAATTTCGCTACAGAATGATTTCAGCGAAACGGAGTTTGGTTACGTCTGTAACAACGGGGAGCTTCGTTGTTGATCGCCCGCGGCGCCTTATGGCACTTTGCTGTGGAAGGAGGCGGGCCGCTTGGCGCCGATGCTGGCCCAACGTGAGCGTCAATAGCAACCAGCGGCAATAGCGATTGGGGAAAAACCCATGGCCAAGGCAGAGGAACTCCGGACCTACATCATCAAGGGTGGCGAGGAGGGGCGGTCGCGGCTCACCCTCATTTCGCGCGTGCTGGCGCCGGCAACCCGGGCGCTTCTCGACCGCTTCGAACCACTGAACGGAATGTTGGCGCTGGACGCCGGTTGCGGCGGCGGTCACGTCAGCTTCGAACTGGCGGCTCGGATCGGTTCAAACGGCCGCGTCGTCGGATTCGATCTCGACGAAGAGAAGCTGGCGGCGGCCCGCGAAGAGGCAGCCAACCGCGGCCTCGCCAATGTCGCGTTTCACCAGGCCAGCGTGCTCGATCCGTGGCCGGTCTCGGGCGCCGCGTTGGGCTATATCCGGTTCGTACTCACGCATCTCGCGAGGCCGGAGGACGTGCTGGCGAGAGCGAGGGCGGCACTGGCGCCCGGCGGGGTCTTGATCGTCGAGGACATCGACTATGCCGGCCAGTTCTGCGATCCGCCTTGTCCGGCCGTCGACCGCTATCGCGAGCTCTTTGTCGCGACGCTCAAGGCGCGCGGCGGCGACCCGTTCATCGGGCGCAGGCTGGTCCGCCTTCTGGAGAGCGCGGGCTTTGCCAGTGTCGACTCCTGTCTCGTCCAGCCCTTCGGGCGAAGCCGCGACGTCAAGCAGACCACGTCGCTCACCATGGCGGCGATTGCCGAGGCGATCGCGACATCGGGCATCGCCTCCGCCGAAGAGGTCGACCATGTGACGCGCGAGATCAAAGCCTTTGCCGACCGGCCGGACACGACCATATCCCTGCCGCGCATCTTTCAGGCGTGGGGGCGAATGAGTAGCTGAGAGATGCATTGCCTTCCGGCAACGGCCTTGCCGTATGACGGCTTTGCGTCAAACCACGCGGTTAGTGCGCGGCGTTCCGCGCCCAAACCACCCGCAGGTCCGGGCAGTGTTTCAGCTTGCATAAACAGTCTTGGGAAGAACTGCAGGGAAACACAAAATTGCGCAATAAAAATAGTAGCTTATTGGATAAAGCTGGTGCGGTCGAGAAGACTCGAACTTCCACGGGTTGCCCCACAGCGACCTCAACGCTGCGCGTCTACCAATTCCGCCACGACCGCACGTGGTAGGAGCCGGAACGAACCGGCTCGCGGCGTGTAGCAAATCGTTTCCGGCGAAACAAGGGCGCGTCGCGCAATAATTGCCCGGCATTCAGCATAACCCTCCAAAGGGGTTGGAACGCGCCCGGAACTGGACGTTTCAACTGATTGCCGCCATATGTGGGGCGACACGAGACACACCATGACAGAACGCAGCCAGATCGCCACGTCGTTCCTGCCCCAGCCCGGTTCGGCGCCGGTCGAATGGCGGATCGAACCCGGCCTCACCGCCTATCCGGATGCGCTTGCCGTGATGGAGGCGCGTGCCGAAGCGATCCGAAGCGGCGCCGCCGGCGAGATGGTCTGGCTGGTCGAGCACCCGCCGCTCTACACCGCCGGCACCAGCGCCCGCATCGAGGATCTGATCGAGCCGGACCGTTTCCCGGTGTTCGCGGCCGGGCGCGGCGGCGAATACACCTATCATGGGCCAGGCCAGCGGGTCGCTTATGTGATGCTCGACCTGAAGCGGCGGCGCGAGGATGTCCGCGCCTTCGTCGCGGCACTTGAACAATGGATCATCGGCACGCTCGCCGCCTTCAACGTGCGTGGCGAACGGCGCGAGGATCGCGTCGGCGTCTGGGTGGTGCGGCCGGATCGCCCGCCCCTGGCCGACGGATCGCTCGCCGAGGACAAGATCGCCGCCATCGGCATCAGGCTGAGGCGCTGGGTGAGCTTTCACGGTATTGCCATCAATGTCGAGCCGGATCTCGCCCACTTCAGCGGCATCGTGCCGTGCGGCGTACAGGATCATGGCATCACCAGTCTCGTCGATCTCGGTCTTCCCATAACGATGGCCGATCTCGACCTCGCGCTAAAATCCGCCTTCGAGCATGTCTTCGGACCCGCGGCACCTTTGCTTGTCGAAACGGCCCGCAAGGCCGGCTGAAAAGCGGCGCTGAACCACCGAGCTCCGACGCAGCCCCTCACCCCGTGAAGAACGGGGCGCGCTGCCTCACATCGCTCCGATCCAGATCGCCATGGAAATGAGAAACGTGCTCATGCACACTAGTGACACGACATCCTGAACAAGACCGGTCATAACGCTCTCCTGTTTTCAGTATGTTCGTATTTTGTTCTAATTTTGTTCGAATGTCAACGACCGCAATCAGAGCGTGTCGCGAAATTCGGGCGCTCAGTTCGGCAGGGTTAAGGAAAGGTTGAGAACGGATTTCGCTGTTTCCGCGCTGGTTGCATGTGGCGAAAAATGCAGCCAGACGGCACGCTGGCGATCAGCCCGTTAGGTGTATCGAGATTCAGGTCAGGCCGAGCCGGAGTCGAAGAGGGCGCGATGCAACCAGACTGGGTGAGTTCCGAGAACCGGAACGGAGCGTACTGTTGGGTATGTGAGTACCGGAAGCGTGGGTATCAGCCGTTCGCAGGCCGGCTGAATACTGATATACCTAAAGCGGAACAACCTTGCCGTCGGCGAGCGTGACGCGACGGTCCATGCGCGAGGCAAGCTCGTGATTGTGGGTGGCGATCAGCGCCGCCAGCCCCGATTGCCGGACCAGCGCTCCCAATGCCTCGAACACATAGGAGGCGGTGACCGGGTCGAGGTTGCCGGTCGGCTCGTCGGCAAGCAGCACCAGCGGCGCATTGGCGACGGCGCGCGCGATGGCGACGCGCTGCTGCTCGCCGCCGGACAGTTCGGAGGGGCGGTGCTGCGCGCGCTTGCCGATCTGCATGTAGTCGAGCAGTTGCGCCGACCGCTCGGCAGCCTCCTTGCGCGTCAGGCCTTTTATCAGCTGCGGCATCATGATGTTTTCCAGCGCCGTGAACTCCGGCAGCAGGTGATGGAACTGATAGACGAAGCCGACATCGTTGCGGCGGATCGCCGTGCGCTCGTCGTCGGAAAGCCGCCCGCAGGCGCGGCCGGCCAGAATGACATCGCCGGCGTCCGGCCGCTCCAGCAGGCCGGCGGTGTGCAACAGCGTCGATTTGCCGGTGCCCGAAGGCGCCACCAGCGCCACGATCTCGCCGCGCTTCAGCGAAAAATCGGCGCCGTTGAGAATGGTGAGCTTGCGCGGCCCCTGGACATAGTGCCGCTCGACGCTCTTCAGCTCGATAATGGCCTCGGCCATCATTCGTACCTCAGCGCTTCGACCGGATCGAGCCTGGCCGCGCGCCATGCCGGAAACAGCGTCGCCAGGAACGACAGCACAAGAGCCATCAGGATCACCGAGATCGTCTCGCTGGCGTCCATGCGGGCAGGCAGTTGGCTCAGGAAATAGAGCTCGGGATTGAACAGCCTCTCGCCGGCCAGCCAGGAGAAGAACTGGCGGATTCGCTCGACGTTCAGGCAGATTACAACGCCCAGCAGCACCCCTGCGATGGTGCCCACCACGCCGATCGCCGCGCCCGTCATCAGGAAGATGCGCAGGATCGCGCCGCGCGTGGCGCCCATGGTGCGCAGTATGGCGATGTCGTGGCCCTTGTCCTTCACCAGCATGATCAGGCCCGAGATGATGTTGAGCGCCGCCACCAGCACGATCAGCGTCAGGATCATGAACATGACATTGCGCTCCACTTGCAGCGCATCGAAGAAAGTCCTGTTGCGTTCTCGCCAGTCGACCATGGTGATCGGCCGCTGCGACGCCTCCTCGACCTTCGGCTTCAGCGCATCGACATTGTCGGGATTGTCGACATAAATCTCGATCGCCTGAGCCCGGCCATCCATGTTGAAATAGAGCTGTGCTTCCGAGAACGGCATGTAGACGATGGAGCTGTCATATTCTGACATGCCGACCTCGAAGATCGCCGTGACCGGATAGCCTTTCATGCGCGGTGTCGTGCCGAGCGGCGTCACATCGCCGTCGGGCGCGATAAGCGTGATGGTGTCGCCGAGCACAAGACCGAGATTGTCGGCCATGCGGCTGCCGATGGCGACGCCCTCGCCTGTGTCGAAGCCGGCGATCGAGCCCTGCTTGATATTGCTGGCGACGATTGAAATCTTGCCCAGATCTTCACCGCGTATGCCGCGCACCAGCGCCCCTGATCCGCCGCCGATATTGCCTTGCGCCAGGACCTGCCCGTCGATCAGCGGAATGGCGTATTGGACGCCGGGCACGCCGTTGATGCGGCCGGCAACCTGCGCATAGTCCTCCAGCGGCATGTCGAGCGGCTGCACGATCAGATGGCCGTTGACTCCGAGGATGCGCGTCAGGAGCTCGGCGCGAAACCCGTTCATGACAGCCATCACGACGATCAGCGTGGCGACGCCCAGCATGATGCCGAGGAAGGAGATCGATGCGATGACGGAGATCACCGTCTCCTTGCGGCGCGAGCGCAGATAGCGCCATGCGACCATGCGTTCGAAAACGGAAAAAGCTCCGGCGGCCGGGGGTTTCGCTGCGGCTTCGCTCATCCGGCAAAACCGAAGCGTTTCTTCATGTCCACGATCGGCAGCGTCTCACGCTCGCCGGTCCTGCGATTCTTGATCTCGACCTCGCCGGCCGCCACGCCGCGTGGCCCGACGATGACCTGCCACGGCAGGCCGATCAGGTCGGCGGTGGCGAACTTGCCGCCCGGCCGCTGGTCGGTGTCGTCGTAGAGCACGTCCTTGCCGACGGCGACAAACGCCGCATGGAGTTCGTCGCAGACGCGGTCGCAGTCGGCGTCGCCGGCTTTCATGTTGATCAGGCCGATGTCGAAAGGCGCCACCGCCTCCGGCCAGATGATGCCGTTGTCGTCATGGCTGGCCTCGATGATCGCCGCGACCAGCCGCGTCGGGCCGATGCCGTAGGACCCCCCGGAGGCAAAATGATCCTTGCCGTCGGGCCCGGTCACCTTGGCACCCATCGGCTTCGAATATTTGTCGCCGAAATGGAAGATGTGGCCGACCTCGATGCCGCGCGCCGAGACCCGGTCGCTTGTCGCAACCTTCTCCCACGCCGCCTCGTCGTGCATCTCGTCGGTCGCGGCATAGGGCGTCGTCCATGTCTTGACGATATCGCCGATCGCGGCATCGTTGGAGAAGTCCGTGTCCGCCCCCGGCACATCAAGCGCGAGATAGTCGCGATGGCAATAGACCTGGCTCTCGCCGGTGTCGGCCAGGATGATGAATTCGTGGCTGAGGTCGCCGCCGATCGGCCCGGTGTCGGCACGCATCGGGATTGCCTGCAGCCCCATGCGCGTGAACGTCCTGAGATAGGACACGAACATCCTGTTATAGGCCGCCTTGGCGCCTTCGAAATCGAGATCGAAGGAATAGGCGTCCTTCATCAGGAACTCGCGCGAACGCATGACGCCGAAGCGCGGCCGCACCTCGTCGCGGAATTTCCACTGGATGTGATAGAGATTGAGCGGCAGATCCTTATAGGACTTCACATAGGCGCGGAAAATCTCGGTGACCATCTCCTCGTTGGTCGGTCCATAGAGCATGTCCCGGTCTTGCCGGTCCTTGATGCGCAGCATCTCCTTGCCGTAGTCGTCATAGCGGCCGCTTTCGCGCCACAGCTCGGCGGACTGGATGGTCGGCATCAGGATCTCGAGCGCGCCGGCGCGGTCCTGCTCCTCGCGAACGATGCGGCAGACCTTGTCCAGCACCCTTTTGCCGAGCGGCAGCCAGGAAAAACTGCCTTGCCCCTGCTGGCGGATCATGCCGGCGCGCAGCATCAGCCGGTGCGAGACGATTTCGGCCTCGCGCGGATTTTCTTTGAGGATAGGCAGGAAATAGCGCGACAAACGCATGGACTGGTCCGTGAGAGAGAGGATTGCCGCACCGGAATCGGCGCAGCGCAGGCTTGCTTGCCCCGGCTTCATAGCCATTTCATGACGGAATGGAAACCCGCCCCTCGGGACGCCGCAAAGGGTCCGCAGTGCCTCATCCGCCTTGCTGGTCGTTTCGCAAGCAACGCCTGCCATACTATTGTGCACTGCAGCACGAGATTGCTTATTTCCGGGCAAAATTCTGCGTGACATTTTCACCTGCCTTGGTCTAATGTGCCCCGATAACCGAGAGGGCGGAAAGAAATCTGCCCTCCTACGCGGTCAAAGTCTTGGGAGGATGCGATCTAGGCGCGGTTACTCGCTGCCGCCGGACACCGGAAACAGATCGGACGCGTTTAAATTGCAAGGCCTCGTGCCTTGCATTTTTTTTGTGCAATCATTTGGTTAGCACGACAAATTGCTAAACCACTTTACCTAAAGCGCCGCGTTTGACCGGCCCCATGCGACGCGCTTTAGGTTGCTGTTTTATGCATGTCGTTATCGCAAAACCGCTGCACACTTTTGCGCCGACATGCATTAGCGCCAGCACAGCGGGTTCGGAACCTGCATCGGCTTCCAGCCCGGATTGGTGCTCGCATACAAGATGTGGCCAGCCGTGCCCGGCGGTCTAATTTTCGGGTCTCTGGCTGAAATCCGGCACGATGTGCGGGATGTCGTCGATGCCGAGGCCGAGCCCCCTCGTAATGCCATAGAAGATGCCAAGAAGAACCATCGTGACGATCGTCGTCCGCAGCACGGCGCGCAGCATATGCGGTCCGCGCGGTGCGCTGGGTACCGTGCCCAGCGTCACGTCCTCATCCTCGTCCTGCGTCCTCAGACTGAACGGCAGGATGGCGAACAGCACCACCCACCATGTGATGAAGAACAGGGCGAGAAACGAAACCCAGCTCATGCTTGCTCCAGTTCGACCAGCGTGCCGAAGAAATCCTTGGGATGCAGGAACAGCACCGGCTTGCCATGCGCGCCGATCTTCGGGTCGGCGTCGCCAAGGACGCGGGCGCCGCTGGCCTTGAGGTGATCACGCGCGGCAAGAATGTCGTCGACCTCGTAGCAGACATGATGCATGCCGCCCGAGGGGTTCTTCTCGAGGAATGCCGCGATCGGCGAATCCTCGCCGAGCGGCTCCAGCAATTCGATCTTGGTGTTGCCGACATCAACGAACACCACCGTCACGCCATGCTCCGGCAGCGCCTGCGGCGCGCTCACCCGAGCGCCGAGGGTATCGCGATAGGCCGCCGTCGCCGCGGCCAGATCCGGCACGGCAAGCGCGACATGGTTCAGGCGTCCGAGCATAGGTTTTCCTCAGGGCAGTAAGGCAATAGGGCAGTATGGGAGTAGGGAAAAACTACTTCTCCCCCTACTGCCGTACTGCCCTACTCCCCTATTCCCTTACCTTGTGACGAACACCGTCACCAGCGGCTTCTTGCCCCAGGCTTCATTGGCGGCGCCGCGGACGGCGCGGCGCACTGCCTCCTGCACGAGGTCGAGATCTCTTCGGCGCTGACGGGGGATGGAGTCCACGGCGCCGATTGCCGCATCGATCATCAGGTCTTCCAGGCTCTCGCCGCGGGCATCGGCCTCGGCGACGCCGATGGCGACCAGATCGGGATCGCCGGCGAGCTCATACCTGTCGTCGAGCACGACATTAACCGCGACATGGCCGGCAAAGGACAGCTTGCGCCGGTCGCGAATGCCCATCGCCTGGTCAGTGCCGATCAGCCTGCCGTCCTTGTAGATGCGGCCGAACGGCACCTGGTCGATGATCGTCGCCGCACCGGGATAGAGCCGCAGCATGTCGCCGTCGCGGACCTGCGCCACCTGGCCGATGCCGGACACCGACATCAGCGACCCCTGCGCCACCAGATGCGCCGCCTCGCCATGCACCGGCACGCCGATCTGCGGGCGCACCCATTGATACATCTTGCGCAATTCGCTGCGACGCGGATGTCCGGAGACATGCACCAACGCATCGCCGTCCTCGATGATCTTGATGCCGAGATCGATCAGGCGGTTCTTGATCTCGAGAATCCCCTTCTCGTTGCCGGGGATGGTGCGCGAGGAAAACACCACCGTGTCGCCTGCCGTCAGCGACACCGATTTCATCTCGTCGCGCGACAGTTTTGCCAAGGCCGCAAGCGGCTCGCCCTGGCTGCCGGTGCAGATGATGACGAGGTTTTCGCGCGGGATGAAGCCAAAGTCCTCCTCGGCGATGAATTCGGGCAGCCCGTCCATATAGCCGAGCTCGCCGGCAACATCGATGACGCGCTTCAGCGAGCGGCCGAGCACCAGGCACTGGCGGCCGGCGTCGCGTGCCGCCTTGGCAATGGAGACGATGCGCCCGACATTGGAGGAAAAAGTGGTGACCGCGACCCGGCCCTTGGCGCTCTGGATGACGCCCTTGAGGCCCTCGCCCACCGCCACTTCCGACGGCGACTCCCCTTCCCGCAGCGCATTGGTGGAATCGCAGATCAGCGCCAGCACGCCGTTGTCGCCATAGGCGCGGAAGCGGGCCTCGTCGGTCATCGGCCCGATCGTCGGCGCAGGATCGATCTTCCAGTCGCCGGTATGGATGACGGTGCCGGCCGGCGAGGTGATCGCCAGCGACATCCGTTCGGGGATCGAATGCGCGACCGGGATGGCCTCGATCTCGAACGGGCCGACGCTGAATTTTTCGCCGGCGCGGTAGATCGTCACCGGGATTTTCGGTGCACCTTGCACGCCCTGCCGCTTGGCTTCCAGCAATCCAGCGCCGAACGGCGTCATCCAGACCGGCGCCTTGAGCTTCGGCCATGTGTCGAGCAGCGCGCCGTAATGGTCCTCATGCGCGTGCGTGATGACGATGCCGCGCAGATTGGCGATGTTCTCCTCGATGAAGCGCGTGTCTGGCAGCACCAGGTCGACGCCGGGCAGGCTGGCATCGGGAAAGGTGACACCGACATCGACGACGATCCATTCGCGCGCATTGGCCGGGCCGTAGCCATAGAGGGCGAAGTTCATGCCGATCTCGCCGACGCCGCCGAGCGGCACGAAGACGAGTTCGGCGTTTTCCGCTGTCGCCATGCTCTTTCCTTTCCTGGCCGGTCAAGCCAAGCCCTTCCAAACGGGGCCTGTCAAACCTGACCCGTCAAAACTGGGCCGACGCGACTGCACCGAAATGCACATCGCCGGCGGCGATCGTCAGAACCGAACCCTCATCGTCGCGGATCACGAAACGGCAGTCCTCGTCAATGGTCTCGAACGTGCCGCGCACCACATTACCGTCAATTCTGACAGCAACCTGCCCGCCAAGCCCTGCCGCGCGCGCCAGCCAGCGCCGCCTGACGGCGGAAAGCCCGCGCCCATCATTCCACAGCCGCGCATTCTCGCTCCAGGCATCCGACAGCGCCAGAAACAACGTCTCGGCATCGCAAGCAGCGCCCAGCGCCCTGAGCGATGTCGCCGGATAAGGCAAATCTTTGGGATAAGCCACAACATTGACACCGATGCCCACAGCCACCGCGAAGCGATCGCCTTCGAGTATCGCCGATTCCAGCAGGATGCCGGCAAGCTTGGCGCCGGAGGCGAGCACATCGTTTGGCCATTTCAGCTCGAAACGGCTTCTTCCATCGCTGCCGCCGTCGAGGCCGATTGCGATCCGGCCCTTCGGCACGACGGCGTCGAGCGCATCGGCCAGCGCCAGGCCGGCGACGAAGCCGAGCGTCGCAGCCAGGCGAAGCTCGGCATTGGTGACCACCAGCAGCGTCGCCGCCAGATTGCCCTCGGGCGTCGCCCAGACCCGGCCTCGCCGGCCACGACCGCTTTCCTGTTTTTTTGAAACGACCCAGAGCTTGCCCGGATCCCCCGCCCGCGCATGGTCCAGCGCCAGCGCATTGGTGGAAGCGACCGTGTCATGTGCCTCGAGCCGAAACCCTTCCGAGGCCGCTGTTGGAGCCAGCCGAAATGCCATCCCGTCAGAAAAATGTCTTGGCTGCGGCTTCGGCATAGGTGCCGATCGGCCCGCCGATCAGCACGTAGAACAGCACGAAGGCGCCGCAGACGCCGAGCACGACGCGAAGCTCGGTCGCCATCGGCACGAAGCCGCCGACCGGTTCGTCGAACCACATGATCTTGATGATGCGCAGATAATAATAGGCGCCCACCACCGAGGCCAGCACGCCGATGATCGCCAGCGCGTAGAGGTTGGCGTTGATGGCGGCGAGGAACACGTACCACTTCCCCCAGAAGCCGGCCAGCGGCGGGATGCCGGCCAGCGAGAACATCAGGATCGTCAGGATCGTCGCCATGATCGGATTGGTCGACGACAGGCCGGCGAGATCGCTGATCTGCTCGACATTGCCTTCCTTGCGCCGCATGGCGAGGATGAAGGCGAAGGTGCCGAGCGTCATCACCAGATAGATCAGCATGTAGATAGCGACGCCACGCACGCCGGCCTGGCTGTTGGCGGCGAGGCCGACCAGCGCGTAGCCCATATGGCCGATGGAGGAATAGGCCATCAGCCGCTTGATGTTGGTCTGACCGATGGCCGCGAAGGCGCCGAGCACCATCGAGGCGATCGAGATGAAGACGATGATCTGCTGCCAGTCGGCGGCGATCGGCTTGAACGCGCCCATGGTGACGCGCACGATCAGCGCCATCGCCGCCATCTTCGGCGCCGCGGCGAGAAAGGCCGTCACCGGCGTCGGCGCGCCTTCATAGACGTCGGGCGTCCACATGTGGAACGGCACCGCCGATATCTTGAAGGCGAGACCGGCCAGCACGAAGACCAGGCCGAAGACGAGGCCAAGCTGCCGCTCGCCGCCGCCCAGCGCCGTGGCGATTTCCTGGAACCCGGTGTTGCCGGTGTAGCCGTAGACGAGACTGATGCCGTAAAGCAGCATGCCCGACGACAGCGCGCCGAGGACAAAATATTTCAGTCCCGCCTCGGTCGAGCGCAGATTGTCCCGGTTGATCGCCGCCAGCACGTAGATCGCCAGCGACTGCAATTCGAGGCCGAGATAAAGCCCGATCATGCCGTTGGCCGAGATCATCAGCATCATGCCGAGCGTGCACAGCAGGATCAGCACCGGATATTCGAACTTGTCGAAATGCTCCGCCTTGGCAAAGCGCATCGACATGACCAGCGTCACCGCCGACCCGATCAGCGCCAGCACCTTCATGAAGCGGGCGAAGGGATCCTGGACGAAGGCTTCGCCGTAAGCGTTGCCCTGCCCGGTGGAAACGATCGTCCAGACGCCCGCAACCACCAGGAAGGCGACGGCAAGGCCGCTCACCGTGGTGGTGGTGTTGGCGCGCGAATAGGCGCCGAGCATCAGCAGCGCCAAGGCGCCGACGGCGAGGATCAGCTCTGGTGTCGACAGCGACAGGCTGGAGAGAAGGTCCGGCGTCATGGTTCGCAAAACCTCTCAGTCAGTTCGCCGCCGCGGTCTGCGCGGTGTCGATGGATGCGGTGACATTGGTAACGAGCGCCTTGACCGATTCGGCCGTCGCGTCGAAGACCGGCGCCGGGTAGACGCCGAAGAAGATGACCAGCGCGGCCAGCGGATAGATGATCACCTTCTCGCGCGCCGACAGGTCGAGCAGGCCTTTCAGGCTGTCCTTGGTCAGCGCGCCGAAGATCACCCGGCGATAAAGCCAGAGCGCATAGGCCGCCGACAGGATGACGCCGGTAGCGGCGAAGAACGCCACCCAGGTGTTGACCCGGAACACGCCGAGCATGGTCAGGAACTCGCCGACGAAGCCGCTGGTGCCGGGCAGGCCGACATTGGCCATGGTGAAGATCATGAACACGGTGGCGTATTTCGGCATGTTGTTGACCAGCCCGCCATAGGCGTCGATGTCGCGCGTGTGCATGCGGTCATAGATGACGCCGACGCAGAGGAACAGCGCGCCGGAGACCAGGCCGTGCGACAGCATTTGGAAGATCGCCCCCTGGACGCCTTCCTGGTTCATCGCGAAGATGCCCATGGTGACGAAGCCCATATGGGCGACCGACGAATAGGCGATCAGCTTTTTCATGTCCTCCTGCATCAGCGCCACCAGCGAGGTGTAGATGATGGCGACCACGGACAGCGCGAAGACCAGCGGCGCGAACATCTCCGAGGCGATCGGAAACATCGGCAGCGAAAAGCGCAGGAAGCCGTATCCGCCCATCTTGAGCAGGATGGCGGCCAGGATCACCGACCCGGCCGTCGGCGCCTCGACATGCGCGTCCGGCAGCCAAGTGTGCACAGGCCACATCGGCATCTTCACGGCAAAGGAGGCAAAGAAGGCGAGCCATAGCCAGGTCTGCATGGTGGCCGGGAAGTTGTGCGTCAGAAGCGTCGGAATGTCGGTGGTGCCGGACTGGAAGAACATCGCCATGATGGCGAGCAGCATCAGCACCGAGCCGGCCAGCGTGTAGAGGAAGAACTTGAACGAGGCATAGACGCGCCGCTTGCCCCCCCACACGCCGATGATGATGAACATCGGGATCAGGCCGGCTTCGAAGAAGACATAGAACAAAACGATGTCGAGCGCGCAGAACACGCCGATCATCAGCGTCTCCAGCAGCAGGAAGGCGATCATGTAGGCCTTGACGCGTTGCTCGATCGATTCCCACGAAGCCAGGATGCACAGCGGCATCAGGAAGGTGGTCAGGATGACGAACAGCATGGAGATGCCGTCGACGCCCATATGGTAGGAGATGCCGGAATCCAGCCAGGCAAACTTCTCGACGAACTGGAAGCCAGGCTCCGAATTGTCGAAGCCGGTCCAGATGAACAGTGAGATGATGAAGGTGATGCTCGTCGTCCACAACGCGATGGCGCGGATGTTGCGGCGGGCATTTTCGCTGTCGTCACGCACGAACAGGATGAGCAGCACACCAACCAGCGGCAGGAAGGTGACCAGCGAGAGGATCTTCATCAGAGCATCATCCAGGTGACGAGTGCGGCAACGCCGATCAGCATGGCGAAGGCATAGTGATAGAGGTAGCCGGTCTGCAGCTTGACGACCCGGTTGGTGACGTCGACCACGCGCGCCGAAACGCCGTCCGGACCAAGCCCGTCGATGACGGTGCCGTCACCGGTCTTCCACAGGAAGTGGCCGAGGCGTTTTGCCGGCCGCACGAACAGGAGGTCGTAGAGTTCGTCGAAATACCACTTGTTGAGCAGGAAGGCGTAGAGCCCGCGATGCTGCGCCGCCAAATTCTTCGGCATTTCCGGCGCGCGGATGTAGAATTGCCAGGCAATCGCAAAGCCGATCAGCATGGCGATGAACGGCGCCAGCTTCACCCATAACGGCACTTCGTGGATGTCGTGCAGAATATGGTTTTCCGGCAGCGTGAACAGCGACGCCTTCCAGAACTCGGCATAGCCCTCGCCGATGAAGGCGCCATGGAAGATCAGGCCGGCGAACAGCGAGCCCGCCGCCAGGATGAACAGCGGCACCAGCATGACCGGCGGCGATTCATGGACATGGTGCATCACCTCGTGGCTCGCCCGCGGCTGGCCGTGGAAGGTCATGAAGATCAGCCGCCAGGAATAGAAGCTGGTGAAGCAGGCGGCGACGACCAGCAGCACGAAGGCAAGGCCGGCGACCGGATTGTGCGCGGCAAAGGCGCTTTCGATGATCGCGTCCTTGGAGAAGAACCCGGCGGTGCCGATGACCGTCACCGGAATGCCGACGCCGGTCAGCGCAAGCGTACCGATCACCATCATCCAGTAGGTCTTCGGAATGAGCGTCCGAAGGCCGCCCATCTTGCGCATGTCCTGTTCGTCGGAGACGGCGTGGATTACCGATCCCGAGCCGAGGAACAGCAGCGCCTTGAAGAAGGCGTGCGTGAACAGATGGAAGATCGCCGCGCCATAGGCGCCGACGCCGAGCGCCACGAACATGTAGCCGAGCTGCGAGCAGGTCGAATAGGCGATGACGCGCTTGATGTCGTTCTGGACGAGGCCGACGGTCGCCGCGAAGAAGGCGGTGAAGGCGCCGATGAAGGTGACCACGATCAGCGCCGAATGCGACAGTTCGAACAGCGGCGACAGCCGCGCCAGCATGAACACGCCGGCCGTCACCATGGTGGCGGCATGGATGAGCGCCGAGACTGGCGTCGGGCCTTCCATGGCGTCCGGCAGCCAGGTGTGCAGCGGCACCTGGGCCGACTTGCCCATGGCGCCCATGAACAACAGCAGGCAGACGACGGTCATCGCAGCCTGCTTGTCGAGCGCATAGCCGAGAAAGGTCAGCACGGCAGCACCTTGCGGGGCGCCTTCGGCCGGAATGAACGTCGCCGCATTGGCGAAGATGGTGCCGAGATTGACCGAGCCGAACAGCACGAACACACCGAAGATGCCGAGCGCGAAGCCGAAATCGCCGACACGGTTGACGACGAAGGCCTTGATCGCGGCGGCATTGGCCGATGGCTTCTTGTACCAGAAGCCGATCAAGAGATAGGAGGCGAGGCCGACGCCTTCCCAGCCGAAGTACATCTGCACGAGGTTGTCGGCGGTCACCAGCATCAGCATGGCGAAGGTGAACAGCGACAGATAGGCGAAGAAGCGCGGCCGGTTCGGGTCGTGATGCATATAGCCGATCGAGTAGATGTGGACCAGCGCCGAGACCGTGTTGACGACAACCAGCATCACCGCGGTCAGCGTGTCGATCCTGAGCGCCCATGCGGCCTCTAACCCGCCCGACTGGATCCAGCGCAGCACCGGCACAGTGAACACCTCGCCCTCGCCGAAACCGACGGCGAAGAGGGCGACCCACGACAGCACGGCTGATATCACCAGGAAGCCGGAGGTGATGTATTCGGACGCCTTGGCGCCGAGCGACGTGCCGAACAGGCCGACGATCAGGAAGCCGAGCAGAGGAAGGAAGACGATGGCCTGATACATGGTGGTTTCCGTCAACCCTTCATCATGTTCACGTCTTCGACCGCGATCGAACCGCGGTTGCGAAAGAAGACGACGAGAATGGCGAGGCCGATCGCTGCTTCAGCCGCCGCGACCGTCAGCACGAACAGCGCGAACACCTGTCCGACGAGATCGCCGAGTGCTGCCGAGAAGGCGACGAAATTGATGTTGACCGCGAGCAGGATCAGCTCGATAGACATCAGGATGACGATGATGTTCCGGCGGTTGAGAAAAATGCCGAACACGCCGAGCGTGAATAGGATCGCCGATACGGTCAGAAAATGTGCGATGCCGACGACCATGGCCAAATCAAACCTTTCCCGGCGTTTGTTGAATGATTGAACGCGCAGATACGATGGCGTCCAACAGACTGTTTATTGCAGAAGCCTCGAAGGTGACTGTTGCATCATTCCGACCTGGTGCCTGCACGTAGGAAAAGTCCTGGCTCCTGATGTTAAGCGTCAATTTCCCATCGCGATTCCAGACAAATACCGACGCCTTTTTGGCGGAAGCAACTGACTTGGAGTAAATCTCCTCCCCCCAGTATTTTTTCTTCAAACGGTCGAACATTGTCAGATTCCTTCGCCCGTCTTGACCTTGCGGATTTCCATTCCCGTTGCCGGCGTGCGGCCGACCTGGGCGGCGATCGACTGCCGTTTGACGCCCGGCTTGTGGCGCAGCGTCAGCACAATGGCGCCGATCATGGCGACCAGCAGCACAAGGCCTGCAATCTGGAAATAGTAGAGGTAGTCCGTATAGAGGATGTCGCCGAGCGCTGCCGTGTTCGAGCGCGCGGCAAGGTCCGGAATGGGTTTTGCAACCGTCGCCGCCAGTTGCGGCGCGAACGTATAGCCGCCGAGCACCACGATCAGCTCAGCCGCCAGGATCAGCCCGACCAGCGCGCCGATCGGCGCGTATTGCAGGGCGCCTTCCTTCATTTCGGCGAAATCGACGTCGAGCATCATGACGACGAACAGGAACAGCACCATGACCGCGCCGACATAGACGACGAGCAGGATCATCGCCAGGAACTCGGCGCCGGTCAGCATGAACAGGCCTGCGGCATTGAAGAAGGTCAGGATCAGGAACAGCACCGAATGCACGGGATTGCGCGCCGAAATGACCATGAACGCCGACGCCACCGCGACAAAGGCGAAGAGGTAGAAAAAGGCCGCCTCTAGTCCATTCAGCATGGGTTCCCCCGGGGTTCCTGTCGGACCGGCTTTCGCACTGTCCGTTGTGTGCTTCGTTCCGCCTCCGGTGCCGAAGCCGCGTGTTCCTTAAACGAGGCCCTTCGCCTCGTCCATGCGTCAAATGTCAGCGGTACGGCGCGTCCAGCGAGATGTTGCGCGCCAATTCGCGCTCCCAGCGGTCGCCATTGGCCAGCAGCTTGTCCTTGTCGTAATAAAGTTCCTCGCGCGTCTCGGTCGCGAATTCGAAATTTGGCCCCTCGACGATGGCGTCGACCGGGCAGGCCTCCTGGCAGAAGCCGCAATAGATGCACTTCACCATATCGATATCGTAGCGCACGGTGCGGCGCGTGCCGTCGTTGCGGCGCGGGCCGGCCTCGATGGTGATCGCCTGCGCCGGGCAGATCGCCTCGCACAGTTTGCAGGCGATGCAGCGTTCCTCGCCGTTCGGATAGCGGCGCAGTGCATGCTCGCCGCGGAAGCGCGGGCTGGTCGGCCCCTTCTCGTGCGGATAGTTGATCGTCTCCTTCGGCGCGAAGAACTGGCGCATCGACAGGAAGAAAGCGCTGACGAAGTCCTGCAGGAGCAGCGATTTTGCGGCTTGGGCTAGAGCAGACATCACGCAAACCCCGTGATCTTGAGGAACGCGGCGACAATCACCACCATCGCCAGCGAGATCGGCAGGAAGACCTTCCAGCCAAGCCGCATCAGTTGGTCGTAGCGGTAGCGCGGCACGAAGGCCTTCACCATCGAGATCATGAAGAACACCAGGCAGACCTTGAGCACAAACCAGATCAGGCCCGGAACCCAGGTGAAGGGAGCGAAGTCGAAAGGCGGCAGCCAGCCGCCGAGGAACAGGATGGTGGCCAGCGCGCACATCAGCACGATGGCGACATATTCGCCGAGGAAGAAAAGCAGGAACGGCGTCGACGAATACTCGACCATATGGCCGGCGACGAGTTCCGATTCGGCTTCCACAAGGTCAAAAGGCGGGCGGTTCGTCTCGGCCAGCGCCGAGATGAAGAAGATGACGAACATCGGGAACAGCGACAGCCAATGCCAGTCGAGGAAGGTGTTGGGCAGGCCAACCCGCGTGCCCAGCCCATCCTGCTGCGACAGCACGATATCGGACAGGTTGAGCGAGCCGACGCAAAGCAGCACGGTGACGATGACGAAACCGATCGAGACTTCGTATGACACCATCTGCGCCGCCGAGCGCAACGCGCCGAGGAACGGATATTTCGAGTTGGACGCCCAGCCGCCCATGATCACGCCATAGACCTCGAGCGAGGAAATGGCGAAGACATAGAGGATGCCGACATTGACGTTGGCGATCGCCCAGCCCTCATTGACCGGAATGACAGCCCAGGCCGAGATCGCCAGCACCGCCGAAACCAGCGGCGCCAGCAGAAAAACGCCCTTGTTGGCGCCGGACGGAATCACCGGTTCCTTGAACACGAACTTCAGAAGGTCGGCGAAAGCCTGCAGCGTGCCCCATGGGCCGACGACGTTGGGGCCGCGGCGCAGCTGCACCGCCGCCCAGATCTTGCGGTCCGCATACAGGATGTAGGCGACGAAGATCAACAGCACGACAATCAGCACGACTGACTTCAGCAGGATGAGCAGCGCCGGCAGCACGTAGAAGGAGAAGAAGGTGTCCATGCTTATTCCGCCGCCTGCCTGAAGCCGTTTTTCGCCAGCGCCGAGCATTCCGCCATCACCGCGGAAGCCCGCGCGATCGGGTTGGTCAGGTAGAAATCCTTAACCGGCGAGGTGAAGCTGCCCTTGTTAAGCCGCCCGCCGAGCTTCGCCACCCTGGCGACATCGTCAGCGTTGCCGGCCGCGACCTGGTCGATGCGGGCAAGATGCGGGTATTCGCCATAGAGTTTTGCGCGAAGCTGCGGCAGTGAATCGAACGACAATCTCTTGCCCAACACATCCGACAGCGCCCGCAGGATCGCCCAGTCCTCGCGCGCATCGCCCGGCGCGAAGCCGGCACGGTTGGTCTGCTGCACGCGGCCCTCGGTGTTGACGTAGGTGCCCGACTTTTCGGTATAGGCGGCGCCCGGCAGGATGACGTCGGCGCGGTGCGCACCGTGGTCGCCATGGGTGCCGATATAGACGACGAAGGCGCCGCCGGTCTTGGCCATGGCGATCTCATCGGCGCCGAGCAGGAACAGCACGTCCATGTCGCCCAGCATGCCGGCGACGTTCTTGCAGCCCTCGCCCGGCACGAAGCCGACATCAAGACCGCCGACACGCCCCGCCGCAGTGTGCAGCACGGCAAAGCCGTTCCAGTCGGCTCTCGCGGCATTGACGGCCAGGCTAAGCTTCGCCGCCTGGCCGAGCACGGCCGCGCCATCCGAGCGTGCCAGCGCACCTTGGCCGACGATAACAAGCGGATGCGTCGCCTTCTTCAGCACCTGGAAGAACTTGCCATTGCCGTCGGCCAGATCCTTCAGCGATTCCGTTCCGGCGCCGAGCTGCTCATAATCGTAGCGCGTATCGCCGACATCGCCGATGACGCCGACCGGCAGGTTGCCGACCCGCCAGCGCTTGCGGATGCGAGCGTTGAGCAAGGACGCTTCGAAGCGCGGATTGGCGCCAATGATCAGCACCGCGTCCGCCTGCTCGATGCCCTCGATGGTCGGGTTGAAGATATAGCTTGCCCGGCCGAGCGACGGATCGAGCGCGGCACCATCCTGGCGGCAGTCGGTGTTCTTCGAGCCGAGCGAGGCCATCAGCAGCTTCAGCGCATAGATCTCCTCGACGGCGGCAAGATCGCCTGATATGGCGCCGATCTTGTCGGGTGCGGTCCTCGACACCGCTTCCTTGATCGCGGAGAAAGCCTCGGCCCAGCTTGCCGGGGCCAGCTTGCCGTTCTTGCGTACGTATGGCCGGTCGAGGCGCTGGGTGCGCAGACCGTCCCAGATGAAGCGGGTCTTGTCGGAAATCCACTCCTCGTTCACCGCCTCGTTGGTACGCGGCAGGATGCGCATCACCTCGCGGCCTCTGGAATCGACGCGGATCGCCGAGCCGACGGCGTCCATGACGTCGATGGATTCGGTCTTAGTCAGTTCCCACGGCCGCGCCTGGAAGGCGTAGGGTTTGGAGGTCAGCGCACCGACCGGGCAAAGGTCGATGACGTTACCCTGCAGTTCCGAGGTCATCGCGCTTTCGAGATAGGTGGTGATCTCGGCGTCCTCGCCGCGGCCGATCAGGCCGAGCTCTGAAATACCGGCAATTTCGGTGGTGAAGCGGACGCAGCGCGTGCAATGGATGCAGCGGTTCATGATCGTCTTGACCAGCGGCCCGATATATTTGTCTTCGACCGCCCGCTTGTTCTCGTGATAGCGCGAGGAATCGACGCCGAACGCCATCGCCTGGTCCTGCAGGTCGCACTCGCCGCCCTGGTCGCAGATCGGGCAATCGAGCGGATGGTTGATCAGCAGGAATTCCATCACGCCTTCCCTGGCCTTCTTGACCATCGGCGTGTTGGTGAAGATTTCCGGCGTTTCGCCATTCGGTCCCGGGCGCAGATCGCGCACGCCCATGGCGCAGGATGCCTGCGGCTTGGGCGGCCCGCCCTTCACCTCGATCAGGCACATGCGGCAATTGCCGGCGATCGAAAGCCGCTCATGGAAGCAGAAGCGCGGCACTTCCGCGCCGGCGTCCTCGGCTGCCTGCAGCAGCGTGTAGTGGTCGGGTACAGTAATCTCTTTCCCGTCGACCTTGAGCTTTGCCATGTCGTCTCAAACCCCTGCGGACATTCCGCAATCTTTCTTTCCGGGCGCAGCCGAAACCGCGCCCGGCATTGAATTCAATGTTTGGCCGCGGCCAGCACCGCCGCCTGGCCAAGCCAATTGTCGCGACCGACGCGGCCCTTGAATGACAGATAATCGTCAACCCAGGCGATCTCTTCCGGCGTCCATGCCGCGATCTGGCCGTACGTCCAGATGCCCAAGCCGTTCAGCACCTCTTCCAGCTTCGGCCCGATGCCCGATATCGCCTTGAGGTCGGCCGGATTTGCCGGACGATCCATGGCTTTGGGCTGCTTGAAGTCCTCCGGCATCAACCCGGCCGGTGCGGCGGCCGCATCCACCACGCTGCGTGCATCATCCATGCTGCTCGCGGCTATGTCGTTCACGTCCCTGGCGAAGGACTGCGCCTCGGCAATCAAGGTTTTCGTCGCCGCGCGCGCCTTGGTCGAGGAGCTCGTCCCTGTCTGCGAAAAGCGTTCGATCCTGGCATCGAAATCGTCGACCATCGGCTGGAAGAGCCGCTGCGAGGCCTCGGCGGCACCCGAGAGCACGCCCATCCATACCCCAAAGGCGTGATTGGCAAGCCCGATGCCAAGCGCCGACATCGCTGCCGCACCCGCGACAGGGTGCGCCAGGAGATTGACGGCGCTGGCCATCTCCTTCGGCATCATCCTGGTCAGGTCCTGGTTCATTTTTTCGAACGGGTCCAAATCTGGCATCAAATGATCGAGTCTCGAATTCAGCGACATAGGTGGTCTCCTGGTCGTTTCTTCCGTATGCCCCGGCCTGTTTCCTCAAATCGGGCACTTGCCCGTATTTCAAATTGGGCATTTGCCCGTATTTCAAATCGGGCAGTCGCCCGAATTCCAACCGGGCACTCGCCCGTATTTCGAATTCGTCTCTATTCCGCAGCCACCATCACCGGCTCTGCGCGGTGCGCGTTGCGGGAAAACTCGTCGATACGCCGCTCCACCTCGCCACGGAAATGCCGCATCAGGCCTTGGATCGGCCATGCCGCCGCATCGCCCAGCGCGCAGATCGTGTGGCCTTCGACCTGTTTGGTCACGTCGAGCAGCATGTCGATCTCACGCTTCTGCGCTTCGCCGCGCACCAGCCGCTCCATCACCCGCCACATCCAGCCGGTGCCTTCGCGGCACGGCGTGCACTGGCCGCAGCTCTCGTGCTTATAGAAGTAGGAAAGCCGCGCAATCGCCTTCACGACATCGGTCGATTTGTCCATGACGATGACAGCCGCCGTGCCAAGGCCCGATTTCAGGTCGCGCAGCGCATCGAAATCCATCGGTGCGTCGATGATCTGCTCCGCCGGCACCAGCGGCACCGAAGCGCCGCCCGGAATGACCGCCAGCAGATTGTCCCAGCCGCCGCGAATGCCGCCGCAATGCGTCTCGATCAGTTCGCGGAACGGGATCGACATCGCTTCTTCGACGGTGCACGGATTGTTGACGTGGCCGGAGATGCAGAACAGCTTGGTGCCGACATTGTTGGGCCGGCCGAAGGACGAGAACCAGGCCGCGCCACGGCGCAAAATGGTCGGCGCCACGGCGATGGACTCGACATTGTTGACCGTCGTCGGGCAGCCATAGAGGCCGACATTGGCCGGAAATGGCGGCTTCAGCCGCGGCTGGCCCTTCTTGCCTTCGAGGCTTTCGAGAAGCGCCGTTTCCTCGCCGCAGATGTAGGCGCCGGCGCCATGATGCATGTAGATGTCGAAATCGTAGCCGGACGTGTTGTTCTTGCCGATCAGCTTGGCCTCATAGGCCTCGTCGATGGCGCGCTGCAGCGCCTCGCGCTCGCGGATGAACTCGCCGCGCACATAAATGTAGGCGGCGACCGCGCCCATGGCGAAGCCGGCGATCAGGCAGCCCTCGACCAGCGTGTGTGGGTCATGGCGCAAAATGTCGCGGTCCTTGCAGGTGCCGGGCTCGGATTCGTCGGCATTGACGACGAGATAGCTCGGCCGGCCGTCGCTCTGCTTGGGCATGAACGACCATTTCAGCCCGGTCGGGAAGCCGGCGCCGCCGCGGCCGCGCAAGCCTGATGCCTTCATCTCGTTGACGATCCAGTCGCGCCCCTTGGCGATGATGCCGGGCGTGTTGTCCCAGGCGCCGCGCGCCATCGCGCCGGCCAGCGACTTGTCGAAGCGGCCGTAGATGTTGTTGAAGATGCGGTCTCTGTCCTGAAGCATTGTTCGTTCCTCAGACCGGTTTCTTGCCGAAGACGCGGAAATATTCGGCGATCCCGCCCTTGGCGAGCGCCTTGGCCTGCTTGACCCAGTCTTCGCGCTCGATGCGGCCGTGGAAGCTGAGATAGCCGTCAACCCACTCGCGCTCGGCCTTCTTCCAAGACGCGACTTGCGCGTAAGTGAAGATGCCAAGCGAATGCAGGATGCCCTCGATCTTCGGACCGACGCCTGAGATCAGCTTGAGATCGTCGACCAATGCCGGCCTTGCGATGCCGGCCGGCCGGTTCTTGTCCTCGAGCGAAGGCTTGGCAGGCTTGGCATTGGTCGTCTTCGCGGCGGCCGTCTTACTGGCAGCGCCGAGCTGCGTGCCCTTGGCTTCCGGCGCCTTGAAAGCGGCCGCTGGTTCAGCCTTGATTATGGGACCGCTGCGCTGTTTCAAAACCTTTTCGACTTCCGGCGCGGCCTTGTTGGCGTTGGCGGCCGAATGCCGCGGTGCGGCGACGCTCGCCGCCTTTTCCGTCTCTGGTGCCACCTTGACTGGCGAAGGCGACTTCAGCGCCGGGCTGGTTTCGGGCGCATCGGTCTTCGGCTTGCTGGCCTTCGACGGCGCAACGGGGCCGGCCGGTGCCTGGGCCGGAGCGGCTGGCGTCGCGACAATTGCCGCTGGCGCTGCCTCCCTGGCTGCCTTGGCGGCTGCCTTGGCTTCCCTGTCGCGGGTCGTCTTCAGGATCGCCTTTTCGTTCTTCAGCGTCGTCAGGCCGGTGATCGGCTCGGAGGTGATGCGGCCGTTCTGCGGCCCCGGCTTCACCGAGGCACCCTTGCCGGCGTCATAGAGATCGATGATCTCGGCAAGCCGCTCTGGAGTCAGGTCCTCGAACGTGTCCTTGAAAATCATCACCATCGGCGCGTTGACGCAGGCGCCAAGACATTCGACCTCTTCCCACGACAGCGTGCCCTTGTCGTTGGTGTGGAACTGGTCGTGATGGATCTTCGAGCGGCACACGTCCATCAGTGCTTCCGAGCCGCGCAGCATGCAGGGCGTGGTGCCGCAGACCTGGATATGCGCGCGGGTGCCGACCGGATTAAGCTGGTACTGCGTGTAGAAGGTCGCGACTTCGAGCCCCCTGATGTAGGGCATGTCGAGCATGTCGGAGATCGTCTCGATCGCCGCCTTGGTCACCCAGCCTTCCTGCTCCTGCGCCAGCATCAGCAACGGGATGATCGCCGACTGCTCGCGGCCCTTCGGATACTTCTTGATCCATTGCTTCGCCGCTGCCGCATTCGCCCGGTTGAAGGCGAAGGCGGCTGGCTGGAGGCTGGCTTCTGCGAGACGGCGGACTGACATCTAGCGATCGACCTCACCAAACACGTATAGGTTCGTCATCTTGCTGCAGCCTCCTTACAAAGTTTCGCCGTACCGTCGAAACAATGGAAAGTCGGCGAATTTGTCATGACAGGCGGGCAAACGCCGGACTTGCCAGTCAATCGAGCGACTAGCCGCACGAGCCCTGCTTTGCCGGAAGCGGCTGCTGATACTTCCGCCTTAGAGAAACTCGCGCCATCCGGCGCTGCGACGCTACACTCGCACGTATCTCTCTTGAAATAGAAAGCATCGACATCGGCAGATTCAGCTGTCGCACTTTCTTGCATGCCAAGCGTGACGTAGCTCAGCTTGAAGTGCTGCTTCACGAGATCGGAAGCATCGATAGACGCCCCGCACTCGAATGCATATGCAGGGTGCAATGCGACAGCAGTGAAGATTAACACAGCAGTGAAGATCAACATTGGGCTCAGAAGGCGAATCACCGATCGACCTCCCCGAACACGATATCGAGTGAACCCAACACAGCGGTGACGTCGGCCAGCATGTGGCCGCGGCACAAAAAGTCCATGGCCTGCAGATGCGCAAAGCCCGGCGCTCGCAGCTTGCAGCGATAGGGCTTGTTGGTGCCGTCCGAGACCAGATAGACGCCGAACTCGCCCTTCGGCGCTTCAACGGCCGCATAGACCTCGCCCGCCGGCACGCGGTACCCCTCGGTGTAGAGCTTGAAGTGATGGATCAGCGCTTCCATCGAGCGCTTCATTGCCGCGCGCTTTGGCGGCACCACTTTGCCGTCGAGGTTTGACACCGGCCCCGTGCCTTCTTTGCCGAGCAGCAGGTCGACACATTGGCGCATGATCTTCGCCGACTGGCGCATCTCTTCCATGCGTACGAGGTAACGGTCGAAACAGTCGCCGTTCTTGCCGATCGGAATGTCGAAATCCATCTCGGCATAGCATTCATAGGGCTGCGACTTGCGCAGATCCCAGGCGACGCCGGATCCGCGCACCATGACGCCCGAAAAGCCCCACGCCCAGGCATCGGCCAGCGAGACGGTGCCGATATCGACATTGCGCTGCTTGAAGATGCGGTTGCCGGTCAGCAGTGCGTCGAGATCGTCGAGCGATTTCAGGAACGGGTCGATCCAGTTGCCGATGTCCTCGACCAGCTGCTGCGGCAGATCCTGGTGGACGCCGCCGGGCCGGAAATAGGCCGCATGCATGCGCGAGCCGCTGGCCCGCTCATAGAACACCATGAGTTTTTCGCGCTCGACGAAGCCCCACAGAGGCGGCGTCAGCGCGCCGACATCCATCGCCTGCGTCGTCACATTGAGGATGTGCGACATGATGCGGCCGATCTCGCAGTAAAGCACGCGGATCAGCTGGCCGCGCTTTGGCACTTCGATGCCGAGCAGCCGCTCGGCGGCCAGCGCAAAGGCATGCTCCTGGTTCATCGGCGCGCAATAGTCGAGCCGGTCAAGATAGGGCACGGCCTGCAGATAGGTCTTGGCTTCGATCAGCTTTTCGGTGCCGCGATGCAACAGCCCGATATGCGGATCGACGCGATCGACGACTTCGCCGTCCAACTCAAGAACCAGCCTCAAAACACCATGCGCTGCAGGGTGTTGAGGTCCAAAATTGATGTTAAAATTACGGACGGAAGTTTCAGCCATTTTGGCGTCTCAATTCGTCTTGGCTTTTTCGTCGCCTGGAAGGACGTAATCCGTCCCCTCCCAAGGGCTGAGAAAATCGAAATTGCGGAATTCCTGCTTGAGTTCGACCGGCTCGTAGATGACGCGCTTGGCCTCGTCGTCGTAGCGCACCTCGACGAAACCGGTCAGCGGGAAATCCTTGCGCAGCGGATGACCCTCGAAGCCGTAATCGGTCAGAATCCGCCTGAGATCGGGATGACCCGAAAACAGCACGCCATAGAGATCGTAGGTTTCGCGTTCGAACCAGTCGGCGCCGGGATAAACGCCGGTGATCGACGGCACCACCGTCTCCTCGTCGGCCTGGACCTTGATGCGGATGCGAATATTCTGCTTCGGCGACAGCAGGTGATAGACGACGTCGAAGCGCTTGGCCCGCGACGGATAATCGGCGCCGCAGACGTCGATGATCGAGATGAACTGGCATTTTGGATCGTCGCGCAGGAAGGTCACCACCTCGATCAGATCGTGCGGCTCGACAGAGATGGTGAGTTCGCCATAGGCAAACACCGCATCGCCGATCCGGCCGCTCAGCTTCTCGCCGAGATAGGTCGAGAGTTCATTCAGGCTCATCATCCCGCTCACCGCTCGATCGTGCCGGTGCGGCGGATCTTCTTTTGCAGCAGAAGGATGCCGTAGAGCAGCGCTTCCGCACTGGGCGGACAGCCGGGCACGTAGATGTCGACAGGCACGACGCGATCGCAGCCGCGTACCACCGAATAGGAGTAGTGGTAATAGCCGCCGCCATTGGCGCAGGAGCCCATCGAGATGACGTAGCGCGGCTCCGGCATCTGGTCATAAACCTTGCGCAGCGCCGGCGCCATCTTGTTGGTCAGCGTGCCGGCGACGATCATGATGTCGGACTGGCGCGGCGACGCGCGCGGCGCGACGCCGAAACGCTCGCTGTCATAGCGCGGCATCGAGGTGTGGATCATCTCGACCGCGCAGCAGGCAAGACCGAAGGTCATGAACATCAGCGAGCCGCTACGCGCCCAGGTGATCAGCGCCTCGGTCGAGGTGACGAGAAAGCCCTTGTCGGCCAGCTCGTTGTTGATCTCGAGGAAGAAAGGATCATTCGCCCCCACCGGCTTTCCGGTGCTGGGGTCGAGAATGCCCTTTGGCTTCGGCGCGACGAGCGTGCCGGAATTGTCGCTCAATCCCATTCCAGCGCTCCTTTCTTCCATTCATAGGCAAAGCCGATGGTCAGCACCGCCAAAAACACCATCATCGACCAGAAACCGAGCATGCCGATCTGGCTGAAAGACACTGCCCACGGAAACAGGAAGGCCACCTCCAGATCGAAGATGATGAACAGGATCGACACCAGGTAGAAACGGATGTCGAACTTCATGCGGGCGTCATCGAACGAGTTGAAGCCGCATTCATAGGCGGAAAGCTTTTCCGGATCGGGGTTGCGGTAGGCCACCAGGAAGGGTGCGGCAAGCAGCGCCAGGCCGACGACCAGCGCCACGCCGATGAACAGGACGATGGGCAGGTACGAACTCAACAATGCGTTCATGCTGCAGCTTTCCGTTGGCGGCCAATCCACTCTGATTACAGCACCGGACCCACTTGCGGAAGCGTGACAGTTTAACCACTGAACCGTTTTAGGGGGCTCTATGCTGCAATGCGGCGAGGGTTAGCGCAGGGCTTTCGGCGAAGCAAGTCAAACCTTGTTCAAAACACGGTGCTGAACGGCATATCCGGATAAACTGGTCTGATCCGCTCCTGTTTGATTTCCTTCACCTTTTACTCCACTTTTCTCTCCTGACATAGATGCCGCCACAACCCTGCTAGCATGACGCGGAATCATTCGCCCGAACCTTGGTTGAACGCCAACAGAGTGCCGTCTGCATGAAGGACAAAATCCCGCTCGCCATGGCCCGGCGCATCGCGCTTGCCGCCCAGGGGTTTGCCGATCCTCGCCCTAACAGCACGCCCAATCGCCGCCATCTGGCCCGTGTGCTTGGCCGGACCGGCCTGCTGCAGATCGATTCCGTCAGCGCGGTGGTGCGTGCCCACTATATGCCGCTTTATTCGCGGCTTGGCCCCTACCCGCTTGCGCTGCTCGACAACGCCGCCGTGACGCGTAAGCGCACGGTCTTCGAATATTGGGCGCACGAAGCCTCCTTTCTGCCGGTCGAAACCTATCCGCTGATGCGCTGGCGCATGGAGCGGGCCGAACGTGGCGAGGAAATGTATAACGGACTGGCCAAGTGGGGCCGCGAACGCGCCGCCTACATTGAAGACATTTATCGCGAGGTCGTCGAACGAGGGCCGGTCGCCGCATCCGCCCTCGAAGGCCAGAAGGGAAACGGCGGCTGGTGGGGCTGGAGCGACGCCAAGCACGCTTTCGAATGGCTGTTCTGGGCCGGCCGTATCACCACGGCGTCGCGTCGTGGCTTCGAGCGGCTTTACGATCTGCCGGAGCGCGTGCTGCCGCCGGCAGTACTTGCTTTGCCGGTGCCCTCCCCGGAGGATGCGCACCGCGAATTGCTGCGCATCTCCGCCCGCGCCCACGGCGTCGCGACAGCGGGCGACCTGCGCGACTATTTCCGCCTCTCTCCCGCCGACATCAAGGGCCGCATCGAGGAACTGGTCGAGGCAGGCGACCTTTTGCCGGTTCGCGTCGAAGGCTGGGACAAGCCTGCCTATCTTCATAAGGACGCCCGTTTTCCGCGCAAGATCGAGGCGCGCGCCTTGCTCGCTCCGTTCGATCCCGTCGTCTTCGAGCGGGCGCGCACGGAAAGACTGTTCGACTTCCGCTATCGCATCGAGATCTACACCCCTGCCGAAAAGCGCCAATACGGCTATTATGTGCTGCCGTTCCTGCTCGGCGACAGGATCGTGGCGCGCATCGACCTCAAGGCCGACCGCCCCGCCGGCGTGCTGCGCGTCCATGCCGCCTATGCCGAGCCCGGCGCCCCGCCGCAAACCGCCGCCGAGCTTTTCGACGAGTTGAAGCTGATGCAGGGTTGGCTCGGCCTGGAACGCATCGAGGTGGCGCCGGCCGGTGATCTGGGTTCGGCTCTCGCCGACATTGCCGCGTCGTAGACGTGCGTTGACACGACTGCCTGCACAAGCCTAAATCCGGTTCAGACGGTCTCCTCTCGGCAAAGGGAGGAGCCAAGAGGGAATGCGGTGCGAAATCCCCGATTTCAAATCCGCGGCTGTCCCCGCAACTGTAAGCGACGAGCCAAGGCCGAAAACCACTGGGACGGTCCCGGGAAGGCGGCACCAAGGCGATGACCCGCGAGCCAGGAGACCTGCCGTCTAGGACATAAGAATCCGATCGCCTGGCGGGTTTTCCGGGCAAGGAGCCTGATTTGGAACGCGACAGCAGTTTTTCGGCTGAGACAGCGGGCGTATTGTCCGGCGATGATGATGCTCTGGCCGACGTCACCGTGATCGTCTGCGCCTCCTGCCGGGACGAAACCGGCTCCGACGGCCATCCCCGCGCCGGCGAATTGTTGGCCGAAGACACGCGCCGCGCTGTATCAGGCGAAAATATCAGTATCCGCACCGTCGAATGCCTCGGCAACTGCAAGCGCCGGCTGAGCGCCGCGATCCTGCGCGACGGCTGCTGGAGCTATGTCTTTGGCGACCTGACCGTGACCAGCGGCGCCGATCTGGTCGCCGGTGCAAAGCTCTTCGCCACCTCGACGGACGGCCTCATTCCATGGCGCGGCCGGCCCGATTGCCTGAAACGCGGCCTCGTCGCCCGCATTCCTCCCCTCGACCTTGTGAAGGATCAGATATGACCACTTCCGTCTCCCGCGTGCCCTGCACCGTCGTCACCGGCTTCCTCGGCGCCGGCAAGACGACGCTGATCCGCCACCTGCTCGAAAACGCCGGCGGCAAGCGGCTGGCCATCATCGTCAACGAGTTCGGCGATATCGGCATCGACGGCGAGATTCTGAAGGGATGCGGCATCGACACCTGCCCTGAGGAAAACATCGTCGAACTGGCCAATGGCTGCATCTGCTGCACCGTCGCCGACGACTTCGTCCCGGCGCTCGACCAGATCCTGTCGCTATCGCCGAAAGTCGACCATATCCTGATCGAAACCTCCGGGCTGGCTCTGCCCAAGCCGCTGGTCCAGGCCTTCCAGTGGCCGACGGTCAAGAGCCGGGTGACCGTCGATGGCGTCATTGCGGTCGTCGACGGACCGGCGCTGGCGGAAGGCCGCGTCGCCAACGACATGGACGCCCTGCAGGCGCAGCGCGCGCAGGACGAGACGCTCGACCACGATGATCCGGTCGAAGAGGTGTTCGAGGACCAGCTCGCCTGCGCCGACCTGATCATATTGTCGAAGAGCGACCTGATGGACGCCGCCGGCTCGGCCCGTGCCAATGCCATCATCGGCGAGCATGCCGCGCGCGCCGTCAAGATCGTGCCGACCTCGCAGGGTAAGGTCGATCCGTCTGTGCTGCTCGGCCTCGGCCTTGCCGTCGAGGACGACATCGAGAACCGCAAGACCCATCACGACGACGAGCTCGATCATGAGCATGACGATTTCGACTCGTTCGTCATCGACATTCCATCGATCGCCAATCCCGACGAGCTGGCGTTGCGCGTCGCCACCGCGGCCGAGGAAGAAAACGTGCTGCGCGTCAAGGGTTTCGTCGAGGTCGGCGGCAAGCCGATGCGGCTCCTGCTGCAGGCCGTCGGCCCACGCGTCAATCACTATTACGACCGCGCCTGGACCGCCGAGGACGAGCGCCGTTCGCGCCTCGTCGTCATCGGCCTGAAAGGGCTGAACCGCCCGGCCATCGAGCGTATTCTCGCCGGCTGACCTCAGGCACGAGCCGCGATGCACATCCTCACCACAACATCCGCCTCGCTCGACGATCTCGCCGAGCCTGTTGATCTCAGGCAGACGCCTGCCGATGTCGTGGCGCTGTCTTTCACCGACAGCGATCTGGCCGGGCTGGCAGCAGCGTGGAAGACGGACGCGGAACGCCTGCCCTCGATGCGGCTGGCGGCTTTGCGCGATCTGCGCCATCCGATGTCCGTCGATCTCTGGATCGACAGCGTCGCCCGGCACGCCAGGGTTATTCTGGTTCGCATCCTCGGCGGCTACGACTGGTGGCGCTACGGCTGCGACCAGATCGCCTCGATCGCCCGCGCACGCGGCATAAAACTGGCACTGCTGCCCGGCGAATGCCGCGACGAGGATCTCCGGCTGATCGAATGCTCGACGCTGCCGCGCGAAGAGCTCAACGGCCTGCTCGGCTATTTCCGCGAGGGCGGCCCGGAGAATATGACGGCGCTGGTGCAGAGACTGGCAAGTCTCGCCGGATCAGGTGTGGCGGTCGCTGAACCTGTCAGCGTGCCAAAAGCCGGCTACTATCAACCGGGACTGGGGGTCGAGCGCGACGTCCCCCTCCCCCTCGAGGGGAGGGTCCGGCCGCAGGCCGGGGGTGGGGTCGCCTGTGAAGTGCGCCAACAGCAAAAAACGTCGAGCACTGCCGCAACGACCCCACCCGGCCCTGCGGGCCACCCTCCCCTCGAGGGGGAGGAGGACGTCGTGCCAATTCTCTTCTACCGTTCGATGCTGCTCGCCGCCGATGTCGCGCCGATCGACGCATTGTTCGAAGCGCTCGGGCAGCGCGGCATCATCCCTGTCCCCATTTTCGTCTCCAGCCTCAAGGACCCGGCATCGCTGGCCTTTGTCGAGACTGCGCTTGCCGCGCTAAACCCTGCCGCGATCATCACCGCCACGGCCTTCGCCTCCGGTGCTGAGCCCGGCGTCGAAACCCTGTTCGACCGCGCCGGCGTTCCTGTCTTCCAGGTCATCGTCGCGACGACACGCCGCGATATCTGGCAAAACAATCAGCGCGGCCTGGCGCCTGCCGACCTGGCCATGCATGTCGTGCTGCCCGAACTCGACGGCCGCATTCTCGCCGGCGCCATTTCCTTCAAGGGAGAGAGCGAGGTCGATCCCGCATTGGCTTTCCGCGCTTTCGCCAACCGGCCGGAGCCGGACCGCGTGGCGCAGGTGGCGAACCGTGTCGAGGCGTTCGTGCGCCTGCAGCGCACGCCGCGCGAAAAACGCAAGCTCGCCATCCTGATCCCCGACTATCCGAGCGCCCCCGGCCGCACCGGCTACGCCGTCGGCCTCGACGTGCCGTCCAGCGTGCTGGCGATGCTGCATGACCTCAGGGAACAGGGCTACGCCGTTGAAGGGATTCCGCAAACGCCGCGGGAGTTGCTGGAGATGCTGGAGTCGGCCGACCAAGGGTTGGCATTGAAGGAGTATCTGACGTTCTCGAAGGAATTGCCGCCGGCGGCCATCGCTGCGGTAGAGGCCGCGTGGGGGAATGCGGCAGATGAGACAGGTTTGTGCGATGCGCCCCCCTCTGTCCTGCCGGACATCTCCCCCTCAAGGGGGGAGATTGCGCTGTCGTCGCTGCTTTCGCCAATTACCGAGGATGTTAAGGAAGAGCCGTCGGCGGAACTGCCGATCTCCCCCCTTGAGGGGGAGATGTCCGGCAGGACAGAGGGGGGTGTTCAAGCGCCCACCACCGCAAAATTCCCCTTCCGCGCCGCCACCTTCGGCAACATCACCGTAGCACTCGCCCCCGATCGCGGCCGTTCCACGAACCGCCGCGCCGACTACCACGACCCGACCTTGCCGCCCCGGCATGCGCTGATCGCCTTCGGCCTGTGGCTGCGCAAGACGGTCGGCGTCCATGCCCTCATCCATGTCGGCGCCCATGGCACGCTGGAATGGCTGCCCGGCAAGACCGTGGCACTCGGCGAAAACTGCTTCCCCGAGATCGTCACCGGTCCCCTGCCCGTCGTCTATCCCTTCATCGTCTCCAACCCGGGAGAGGCCGCACAGGCCAAGCGGCGCATTGCCGCCGTCACCCTCGGCCATCTGCCGCCGCCGCTGACCGGCGCCGGACTGGACGAAAACCAGCACCAGCTTGAACGGCTGGTCGACGAATATGCCCAGGCTGACGGGCTCGACCGCCGCCGTCGCGATCGCCTGGCGAGGCTGATCGTCGAAACCGCTGAAAAGACCGGTCTCGCGTCAGAGGCGGGCGTCGCCGGAACCGACGCGCCGGACGAGGCGCTGCGCCGCATCGACGCCTGGCTCTGCGACCTCAAGGATTTCGCCATCAAGGACGGCCTTCACATCTTTGGCCGCTCGCCCGCGGGCGAGACCGATCCGCTGCGCCAGCAAAGTGCGGCGGCCGAGAGGTCTGCGCTGATCGCGGCCCTCGACGGCCGCCATGTCGCTGCCGGTCCTGCCGGCGCGCCGGCGCGTGGCCGGCGCGATGTCCTGCCGACCGGCCGCAACCTGTTCACATCAGATCCACGTACCATGCCGACGCCGACATCCTTCGATCTCGGCGGGGCGGCCTCCGACGAGGTCTTGCGCAGCTACATGCAATCGCATGGCGACTGGCCGCGCTCGCTGGTCATCGACCTGTGGGGCTCGGCCTCGCTGCGCACCGGCGGCGAAGAGATCGCGCAAGGGCTGGCGCTGATGGGCTGCCGGCCGCAATGGGATTCTGCCACCGGCCGCGTCACCGGCATCGAGGTGCTGCCGCCGGCCACCCTTGGCCGCCCGCGCGTCGATGTCACCTGGCGCATTTCAGGCCTGTTCCGCGATATGTTCCCGACCCAGATCGCCCTGATCGATGCGGCCGCCAACGCCGTCGCCGCCCGCGACGAGGACGCGACGGAAAACCCGCTCGCGGCCAAGGCCCGCGCTGACGGTAAGATCAGCCCGCGCATTTTCGGCACGTCGCCCGGCACCTACGGCGCCGGCGTCGAGGATTTATTGTCGAGCGGCGACTGGGCCGCGCGCGAAGAGATCGGTCGCGCCTATCTCGACGCCACTTCGCATGCCTATGGCGGCGCCGACGGGGAAGGGATTTCGTCGCCAGGCGCTTTTGAGGATCGTGTCTCCGAGGCCGACCTTCTCGTCCATACGGGAGATGACCCCGGCCGCGACATCCTCGAAGGTTCCGCCGATGTCGCCTTCATTGGCGGCTTTTCAGCGGCGCTTGCGACGCTCGGCA
Organism: Mesorhizobium delmotii; assembly: GCF_900149755.1. NCBI lineage: Bacteria > Pseudomonadati > Pseudomonadota > Alphaproteobacteria > Hyphomicrobiales > Phyllobacteriaceae > Mesorhizobium > Mesorhizobium delmotii. Next base: position 106,570 of record NZ_FUIG01000103.1, read on the forward strand.
AGAACGCCGACGTGATCGTCCTCGACACCACGGACCCGCAAAAGCCGAAGCCGCGCTCGATCGGAGAAGCGGTGTCGCGCGTCGTGCGGGCGCGTGCCGTCAACCCGCGCTTCATTGCCGGCCAGATGCGGCACGGCCCGCGCGGCGCTTCGGAATTCGCCGAGACGGTCGACCGGCTGGTCGGCTTTGCCGAGACCACTCATGCCATATCGGGCGCGCTGATCGAGGCCGTGCACGACGCCTATCTTAGCGATCCCACGGTTCGCGCCTTCATCCTGCGCGAGAACCCGGCGGCGGCGAAAATCATCGCCGAGCGGTTTCTGTCGGCGCGGCGGCGCGGTCTCTGGCACCCGCTGCGCAATTCCGTCGACGACGACCTCGCCGCATTGATCGCCCAAGCCCAGGGGGTGGCGGCATGAACGCCTTCTCCCGACGCGGCGCCTGCCCCGCTTTGTCCGCGCCGATGCAGACCGGCGACGGGCTTCTGGTGCGGCTCAACCCGGTCGCTGGAGGACTCTCGCCGAAGTCCTTGGTCGCACTCGGTGAATCCGCATCGCGGCACGGCAACGGCATCATGGAAGTGACTGCTCGCGGCAGCCTGCAGATACGCGGTCTGACGCCGGCCAGCGCGCGGCTTCTGGCAATGGAGGTCGACGCGCTCGGCATCGCCGTGCGCACCGGCGTGCCGGTGGAGCGCGGACCGCTGGCGGGGCTCGACCCGCAGGAGATCGCAGATCCGCGCCCACTAGCCGAGCGCACTCGTGCAGCGATCGAGGTAGCAGGCCTTCCGCAGCGCCTCGGCCCGAAGGTTTCGGTAATTGTCGATGGTGGCGGACAGTTGAGCATGGATGCGGTTACGGCCGATGTCAGGCTCGTTGCAACGCGCACCGATGCGGGAATCAAGTGGCAGGTGTCTGTCGCGGGTGATAGGCAGAATGCGAGGCCGCTCGTAACGGTGGAAGACGATGCGGTGCGCGATATTGCAGTCGCGATGCTCAGGATGGTTGCCGAAAAAGGCCGCGAAGCTCATGCAAGGGATTTGACGGAGAGGCAGTTAAGATCTCTCGCAAGTTGGCATTCCTTCGCGCCCCCCTCTGTCCTGCCGGACATCTCCCCCACGAGGGGGGAGATTTCGCCCTTGTCTCCGCTTTCGCCAATCACCCGAGGTGCTAAGGGGGAGCCGCCGGCGAAGCTGCCGATCTCCCCCCAAGTGGGGGAGATGTCCGGCAGGACAGAGGGGGGCGCCGTGGAACGCCTTCCTGGGCCGGCTCGCTTGCCCATTGGCGTTTTCGATCTGACAGATGGCACCGCCCTTGGCATCGGCCTTCCCTTCGGCAGCATGCCGGCGCAAAAACTCATCGAGCTCACGCAACAGGCCCTCACCCTCGGCGCAACCGAAATCCGCCTGGCGCCGGGCCGCGCGCTGCTTTTTCTCGGCCTGCCACCGGCCGCCTGCCCCCAGCTGCGGGACATCGCCACCACCCTCGGCTTCGTTACCGACGCTGCCGACCCACGCACGAAAATCGCCGCTTGCCCCGGTGCCCCCGCCTGCGCCTCCGGCCGGATCGCCGCGCGCGACATTGCCGAGACCATCGCCGCAGAAAACCGCGACCTCCTCGATGCCTCCGTCACCCTGCACATTTCCGGCTGCGCCAAGGGCTGTGCCCATCCCGGCCCGGCAGCGCTGACACTGGTCGGCGGCGAAAACGGGGCCGGACTTGTCGTGGACGGGACGGCAAAAATCCTTCCCGCCGGATACAGGCCTGGTTATGACGCTGCGCGCGGCATTGGCCGCATTGCCGCAGCCATCCGCGAAGCACGATTTCGAGGCGAGACCACCGCCGCCTGCCTCACAAGGCTTGGCGCGGTCGGTGTCACCGAACTCTACCGACAGGACTGAACATGCCCGCCCACACCGCCTACGACTACATCCATGACGGCACGGCGATCTATGAGCGCTCCTTCGCCATCATTCGCGCCGAGGCCGACCTGTCGCGCTTTTCCGATGCCGAGGCCGATGTCGCCATCCGCATGATCCATGCCTGCGGCCAGGTAGAGGCCGCGCAGCACTTTGTTTTTTCCGAGGATTTTGTTGCCGCCGCACGCGCGGCTTTGGCGGGTGGCGCGCCGATCTTCTGCGACGCTCAGATGGTCTCGCACGGCGTGACACGCGCCCGGTTGCCGGCCGGCAACGAGGTGATCTGCACGCTGCGCGATCCGCGAACCTCCGACATCGCGAAAAGGATCGGCAACACCCGCTCCGCTGCAGCCATCGACCTGTGGGGCGAGCGGATGGCCGGTTCAGTCGTCGCCATCGGCAATGCGCCGACAGCACTTTTCTACCTGCTGGAAAGGCTGCGCGACGGCGCGCCAAAGCCTGCGGCGATCATCGGCATGCCGGTCGGTTTCGTCGGCGCTGCCGAATCGAAGGACGCGCTGGCCGACAATTCCTATAGCGTGCCCTACGCAATCGTGCGCGGCAGGCTGGGCGGCAGCGCCATGACCGCCGCAGCACTCAACGCATTGGCGAGGCCGGGCCTGTGAACGCGATTGCAAAAGGCAGGCTTATAGGCGTCGGCACCGGTCCCGGCGACCCCGAACTGCTGACGCTCAAGGCCGTGCGAGCGCTGGCCGAGGCCGACGTGGTTGCGCATTTCGCCAAGCGCGGCAACAACAGCAACGCGCGCGCCATCGTCGGCGCACATTTTCGTCCTGATTTGATCGAGTTGCCGCTGCTCTATCCCGTGACCACTGAAATCGACAAGGATCACAGCGATTACCGGTCGCAGATAATGGATTTCTACGAAGAGTCGGCCGAAAAGGTCGCCGAGCATCTCAGCGCCGGCAGGATGGTCGCGGTGCTTTCGGAAGGCGACCCGCTGTTCTACGGCTCCTTCATGCACCTGCATGTCAGGCTGGCACATCGCTTCCCAACCGAAGTCATTCCCGGCGTCACTGCCATGTCCGGCTGCTGGTCGGCGACCGGAACGCCGATCGTCCAGGGCGACGACGTGCTAACCGTGTTGCCGGGCACGATGAGCGAATTCGAGCTGACGCGCCGCCTCGCCGATACCGATGCCGCCGTCATCATGAAGGTCGGCCGCAACCTGCCCAAGATCAGGCGCGCACTCGAAGCGACCGACAAGCTGGCGCGCGCCGTCTATGTCGAGCGCGGCACCATGCCGGGCGGCGTCTCGATGCGGCTGGCCGACAAGCAGGACGATAAGGCGCCCTATTTCGCCATCGTCCTGGTCGCCGGTTGGTCAGGCCGGCCCGCCGCATCGGGAGCCGAAACATGAGCGGCCGCCTGACCGTCATCGGCCTTGGGCCCGGCAATGCCGACCAGGTGACGCCGGAGGCAAGCCGCGCCGTCGCCGAGGCAAAATTCTTCTATGGCTACAAGCCGTATCTCGACCGGCTCGATCTGCGCCCCGACCAGACCCGCGTCGCCTCGGACAATCGCGAGGAGCTGTCCCGCGCCAAGGACGCGCTGATAAAGGCTGCGCAGGGCCACGATGTCGCCGTCGTCTCGGGCGGCGACCCCGGCGTCTTTGCCATGGCGGCAGCCGTCTGCGAGGCGATCGAGGCCGGCCCGGCCGAATGGCGTGCCGTTGACGTGGCGATGCTGCCGGGCATCACCGCAATGCTCGCGGTTGCGGCCCGCATCGGCGCGCCGCTCGGCCATGATTTCTGCGCCATCTCGTTGTCCGACAATCTAAAACCCTGGGACCTGATCGAGCTGCGGCTGCTGGCGGCGGCGGGCGCCGGCTTCGTCATCGCGCTCTACAATCCGATCAGCAAGGCTCGCCCCTGGCAGCTTGGCCGCGCCTTCGAATGCCTTACGGCGATCCTTCCGGGCACCACACCGGTCGTCTTCGGCCGTGCCGCCGGCCGTCCCGACGAGCGCATCGAGGTTTTTCTGCTGGCGGACGCCGATGCGGAAAAGGCTGACATGGCGACCTGCATCATCATCGGCTCGCCGGAAACCAGGATCATCAAGCGCGGTGAAAAACCGGCGCTGGTCTACACGCCGCGTTCGGCGGCGGGCGCAAGAAAATGACTGACCAGAAAATGATCGACCATTGCGGCAAGCGCTTCGACGGTTTCCGCCGACGGGACATCCGGCAGCGCCGGCCTGCGGATCATGACCACCTCGATGCCGAGTGCCCGCGCTGCGGCGATCTTGCCGTAGGTCGCCTCGCCGCCGCTGTTCTTGGAAACGACGACGTCGATGCAGTGTTCCAGAAGCAGTGCACGTTCGTCGGCTTCCCGGAACGGCCCGCGCGCCAAGAGATAGGTAGCATCAGGCACAGCGAGCCTTGGCTCGACCGGATCGACACTGCGGATGAGATAGTGATGTTGGGGTGCGGCCTCAAAAGCGGCGACCTCCTGCCGGCCCAACGCCAGGAGGGCGCGGCGCGACACAGCGCCCAGCGCCGTCACCGCGCTGGAAACGCTGTCGACCAGCGTCCACCGGCCACCTTCGGCAGGCTCCCAGCCTGGGCGCCTGAGCGCAACGAGGGGCACGCCGGTGTTGCCCGCCGCCTCCGCTGCGTTGGCGGAGATTTTCGCCGCATAGGGATGCGTGGCGTCGATCAGCAGGCCGACGTCGGTCTCGCGGAGATACGCCGCCAGTCCATCGGCGCCGCCGAAACCACCCACCCGCGTCGGCACACCTTGCGCGACAGGATTTTCGGTGCGGCCGGCCAGCGACAGCGTGAGCGACACATCGGTGCGCGCGGCCAGCTTTCTCGCCAGTTGCCGGGCTTCGGTGGTTCCGCCGAGGATCAGAATGCGGTGGGTCATCATGCCTGCTGAAGGTCCGCGCGCCGCCCGGCTCACACAAAAATGGCTAACGATCGTCGGCATCGGCGAGGACGGTGTAGCGGGTCTCGGCGAAGAGGCCAAGCGGCTGATCGCCGAGGCCGAATTCGTCTTCGGCGGCAAGCGCCACCTTGCCCTTGTCGCGTCATTCGCCAAAGGCGAGGCACGTGCCTGGCCGATCCCTTTCGATGCCGAGATGCGCGACGTGCTGGCACTTGCGGGTAAAAAGGTCTGCGTGCTGGCTTCAGGCGATCCGTTCTTCAATGGCGTCGGCGTCACCCTTGCTCGCAAGATTCCTTCCCAAGAGATGCAGGTGATCCCCGCCCCTTCGGCCATGTCGCTGGCCGCCGCCCGCCTCGGTTGGGCGCTGCAGGATATCGAGACCATTTCGCTGCACGGCCGCTCGATCGACCTGATCCGGCCGCTGCTGCATCCGAGCACCCGCATCCTTGCGCTGACCTCGGACGGTGATGCACCAGCGGCGATTGCGCGCCTGTTGACCGAACTCGACTTCGGCGCCTCACGGCTGACGATTCTGGAGGCACTGGGTGGCCCGAACGAAAGGCTGCGCTCGGCGCGCGCGGACGCCTTCGACCTGGAAAAGATCAATCCGCTCAACGTTCTGGCAATCGAAGTTGACTCAACTTCGGAAGCACGCATCCTGCCGCTGACATCGGGCCTTGGCGATCATTTGTTCGAGCACGACGGCCAGATCACCAAGCGCGAGGTGCGCGCCATCACCCTGTCGGCCCTCGCTCCCAGGCGCGGCGAATTGCTGTGGGACATCGGCGCCGGCTCGGGCTCAATTGGCATCGAATGGATGCTGGCCCATCCCACGATGCGCGCCATTGCCATCGAGGCCGATCCAACCCGCGCCGCTCGCATCCACCGCAACGCTTCACACTGTGGCGTGCCCGGCCTTGTCGTGGTCGAAGGTTCGGCACCAAAGGCGCTTGCCAGGCTAGGCACGCCCGATGCGATCTTCATCGGCGGCGGCGGCAGCGATACCGGCGTGCTGGGCGCGGCGATCAAGGCCCTGCGCGTTGGCGGCCGGCTGGTCGCCAGCGCGGTGACGCTGGAGATGGAGGCGCTGCTTCTCGCCCGTCACGCCGCGCTCGGCGGCGATCTCACCCGCATCGCTGTATCCCGCGCTTCGCCGGTTGGCTCGATGCAGGCCTGGCGGCCGGCCATGCCGGTCACCCAATGGAGCTGGGTCAAGCCATGATGGTCGCGGGCATCGGCAGCCGCAAAGGCGTGAGTGTGCAAGACGTTCTTGCGGCGATAGAAACCGCGCTGGAAGCGCATGGGCTGGCGATGACGGCGCTGTCTGCCTTGGCGACGACCGAATTCAAACGCAGCGAAGAGGCCATTTTTGCTGCCGGCCGTAAACTCGATCTCCCGGTCATAGTGGTGGATGTTGCTGGTCCTGAACCGTCGCTCCCCCTCACCCGGCCTCCGCTTCGCTCGGCCGACCTCTCCCCGAGGGGAGAGGAGATCACGCACGCTGGCGCCAGTCTCTTCTCCCCAGCGGGGAGAAGGTGGCCCGAAGGGCCGGATGAGGGGGCCGCTTTGCTCAGCCGTTCCGACCTGTCGCAGGCGCGTGCCGGCACGCCGTCGGTTTCCGAAGCCTCGGCGCTTGCTGCCGTGGGCGAAGGCGCAAAACTGCTCGGGCCGCGCACCGTGCTTGGCCCGGTCACCTGCGCCATCGCCATCAGCGGAGATGCGGCATGACCGTCCACTTCATCGGCGCCGGACCCGGCGCGGCCGACCTCATCACCTTGCGCGGCAGCCGGCTGCTGGCAAGCTGCCCAATCTGCCTCTATGCCGGCTCGATCGTCGCCCCGGAGCTGTTGCAGCACTGCGCGCCCGGCACGGAATTGATCGACACCGCGCCGATGTCGCTCGACGAGATCGAAGCGGAATATGTGGCGGCCCACCGGGCCGGCCACGATGTCTCCCGCCTGCATTCCGGCGACCTGTCAGTGTGGAGCGCTGTCGCCGAGCAGATCCGCCGGCTGGAGAAGCACGGCATCGCCTATACGCTGACGCCGGGCGTGCCCTCCTTCGCTGCTGCCGCGGCAGCGCTGCGCTGCGAGCTGACCGTTCCCGAAGTCGCGCAAAGCCTGGTGCTGACCCGCATCTCCGGTCGTGCCTCGAAAATGCCGTCCGGCGAAACGCTGGCCGGCTTCGGCCGCACCGGCGCGACGCTGGCCATTCATCTTGCCATCCACGCCATCGATCGTGTTGTCGCCGAGCTGACGCCGTTCTATGGCGCCGATTGCCCGGTGGCAGTCGTCTTCCGTGCCTCCTGGCCGGACGAGCGCGTGCTGACCGGCACACTGGCCACCATCGAGGCGCAATTGGCCGCCGATCCGATGGAGCGCACGGCAATCATCTTCGTCGGCCGTTCGCTGGCAGCGGAAGGCTTTCGCGAGAGTTCACTTTACGACGCCGACTACCAGCGGCGTTTTCGCGGGCGGGACGGATTGTGAACGACGGCACCGGAAACAACAGCGGAAACGCCACGATCGAACAGGCCTTGGCCCGGCTGAACTTCAAGCCGCGCCAGCTGAAGCCGGGCCATGTCTGGCTGGCCGGCGCCGGCCCCAGCGATCCCGGCTGCCTGACGCTGGAAGTGCTGGCCGCGCTTGGGCAGTGCGATGCCCTCGTCTACGACGCGCTGGTATCGCCCGATATCGTCGCCGTCGCCGAGGCCGCGGAGCTGTTCTACGCCGGCAAGCGCGGCGGCCGGCCATCGATGAAGCAGGACGACATCACCGCTCTGCTGGTTCGGCTGGCGCGCGAAGGCCGCCGCGTCGTCAGGCTGAAGGGTGGCGACCCCTATATTTTCGGTCGCGGCGGCGAAGAGGCGCTTGCGCTCGCCCGCGAAAACATCCCGTTCCGCGTCCTGTCCGGCCTGACTTCGGGCCTCAGCGCGCTTGCCGGTGCCGGCATCCCGGCCACCATGCGCGGCATCAACAAGGCGGTGATCCTGGCCACCGGCCATGCCGCCGGCACCGATGACGACCTCGACTGGGCAGCAATCGCCCGCACCGGCCAGCCGGTCGTCGTCTACATGGGCATGGCCAATCTGCCGCTGATATCAGCCTCGCTGCTCGAGGGCGGGCTGGCGCCGTCGACGCCGGCCGCGGTGATTGTTGCCGCGACGACGCCGCGGGAGCGTATCGTCGTCGCCACGCTCGCCACCATTGCCGAGGAAGCGGCTGCAGCCGGGTTGACCTCGCCGGCGCTGATCGTTGTCGGCGGCATCGTCGCGATGCGCGCGGCATTGGCGGGCGAGCCATGACCCGCGCGATCATCATCGGTGCGCCGCGCTCGGGCTCGGGCAAGACCAGCGTCACCATCGGTCTCCTGCGCGCGCTCGCCAGGCGCGGCCTGAAAGTGCGCGGCGCCAAATCCGGCCCCGATTATATCGACCCCGGCTTCCACACCGCTGCCACCGGACTTTCCGGCGTCAATCTCGACAGCTGGGCGATGCCGCCTGCGTTGCTCAACGCACTCGCCGGTGACGCAACTGAAGATGCCGATTTCATCTTCCTCGAAAGCGCGATGGGCTTGTTCGACGGGATTCCCGCTGCTCCGGGCCGCACAGGCTCGGCCGCAGACCTTGCCCGGCTCTACGGCCTGCCGGTACTGCTGGTGCTCGATGTTTCCGGGCAGTCGACCACGGCGGCGGCCGTCGCCAAGGGTTTTGCTACATATGACCCCGATGTGCGCATGGCCGGCGTCGTGCTCAACCGGCTGGGCAGCGAGCGTCACCGCCGGCTTTGCAGCGACGCGATCGAAGCGCTCGATCTGCCAGTGGTCGGCGCGATCCTGCGCGATCCGACGCTCAACCTGCCGGAGCGCCATCTCGGCCTCGTCCAGGCCGGCGAATATGAGAATTTGATGGTGCATCTCGACCGACTGGCCGACATGGTCGAACGCTCGCTCGACCTCGACGCCATTATGGCACTGGCGGCACCATTTGAACCTGCGCCGGGCAACTTCAGCGACGCGCTGCCACCGCCCGGCCAGCGCATCGCACTGGCCGAGGACGCTGCCTTCACCTTTCTCTATCCGCATGTCGCGGCGCATTGGCGCAAAGCCGGGGCGGAAATCGTCCCCTTTTCGCCGCTCGCCGACGAACCGCCCAGCGACAGTTGCGATGTCTGCTGGCTGCCCGGCGGCTATCCCGAGCTTCACGCCGGCCGCCTTGCGGCGGCCGCGAATTTCCGGGCCGGCATTGAGGCGTTTTCGGCAACGCGGCCGGTGCATGGCGAGTGCGGCGGCTTCATGGTGCTCGGCGAAGCGCTGGAGGACGCATCGGCAGAGACGCACGGGATGCTCGGCCTGCTCGGCCACTCGACCAGCTTTGCCAAGCGAAAGATGAATCTCGGCTACCGCGAGGCGCGGCTGCGCGCCGATTGCCTGCTTGGAGCCCAAGGCGCGCTGATCCGCGGCCACGAATTCCACTATGCGCAGATGAGCGCGACTGGCAATGACGAGCCATTGGCCGACCTCGCTGACGGCCAGGGCAATCCGCTCGGCGCCTCCGGTTACCGCCGCGGCCATGTCAGCGGCACGTTCTTCCATGCCATTGCGAGAGGCTAGAGCATGATCCCGAACCGGAGGTCCGCGTCAGCGAAAAGTGGGAACCGGTTTTCGGAATAGATCATGCTCAAACTCAAGGACATGCCCCCTTCGCCCCGCCAAGCGCTCTATGACATCGCGCTCTGCTTCGTCTTCTTCACCCGGCTGCCGCTGCCGGTCGTCGATTTCCGGGACCGCAGCCTTGCTGCCGCGATCTGGGCAGCGCCGGTCGCCGGCCTCGCCGTCGCTCTGATTGGCGCCTTGGTTTACGCGATCGGGACCTGGCTCGGCCTTGCATCTGGCCCGGCAGCGGCACTTGCCCTTGCCGCGACCTTGCTCGCCACCGGCTGCATGCATGAAGACGGACTTTCGGATGTCGCCGACGGTTTTGGTGGCGGCAAGACACGCGAGAAAAAACTGGAGATCATGCGCGACAGCCGCATCGGCGCCTATGGCGCTTGTGCGCTCGGCCTCTCGCTGCTGATCCGCTGGAGCGTGCTTTCCGAATTCGCCAGCCCGGCGCAGGTTCTCGCCGCTCTCATTGCCGCGCATGCCGGTTCGCGCGGCCTGGTCGGCGCTTTCATGCATCTGTTGCCGCCGGCGCGCAGCGACGGTCTCTCGGTTGACGCAGGCACCGTGTCGGCCGAAACCGCCATTGCCGGTGCCGTGCTCGGCGCCGTCGTACTGCTGACGCTAGGGTTCGGTGGCGCGGTCGCCGCGCTCATCCTGCACGGCCTGTTGTTTGCCGCCTTCCGCGTACTGTGCCGCAGCCAGATCGGCGGCCAGACCGGCGACACGGTCGGCGCGCTGCAGCAGTTTGGCGAGATCGCAATCCTGCTCGTCGCTTCCGTTCACCTTTCCTGACTCTGTTTCGGAGACATTGCCCCCATGCCTTTCAAATCGCTTAATGAATTGCGCGCGGCCTGCCTCGACCTGCCTGCCGGCAGCGACGCTGCGGCAAATGCCGTCGCCCGCCGCCAAAACACGCTGACCAAGCCGCAAGGCAGCCTCGGCCGGCTGGAAACCATAGCGGCTTGGCTTGCTCGCTGGCAGGGTCGCGACATGCCGCAGCTCGATCGCGTCAAAGTCTTCGTCTTTGCCGGCAACCACGGCGTCACCGCACAGGGCGTGTCGGCCTTCCCGTCAGAGGTCACCGTGCAGATGGTGGCGAATTTCGCCGGCGGCGGCGCCGCGATCAACCAGCTCGCCCGCATCGCCGGCGCCGAACTCGACGTCATTCCGCTAGACCTCGACCGTCCGACCGGCGACTTCACGCAAGAGCCGGCGATGGACGACGAGGCGTTCCTCGCCGCCGTCTCGGCCGGCTACGGCGCCGTGACGAAAGACCTCGACCTCGTCTGTTTCGGCGAGATGGGCATCGGCAACACCACGCCGGCGGCAGCCATTTCAGCCGCCCTTTTCGGCGGCGGCGCGGAAAAATGGACCGGCCGCGGCACCGGCGTCGACGATGCCGGCTTGGTGCGCAAGATCACCGCCATCGAGGCCGGCCTCAAGCGCCAAGCCGAGGCCCTCGCCGACCCGCTGAGGATCGCAGCAGCCCTTGGCGGGCGCGAACTCGCCGCCATTTTTGGCGCTACGCTGGGCGCGCGCCATCACGGCGTGCCGGTGCTGCTCGACGGCTTCGTCTGCACCGCCGCCGCCGCACCGCTGGCAAGATTGCACCCCGACGGCCTCGCCCACACGCTTGCCGCCCATGTCTCGGCCGAATCCGGCCATCGCCGCCTGCTCGAGGCACTCGGCCTGCCGCCGCTGCTCGATCTCGGCATGCGGCTCGGCGAAGGCTCCGGCGCCTGCCTCGCCGTCAACATCGTCCGCTCGGCGCTCGAATGCCACGCCCGCATGGCAAGTTTTGCTGAGGCCGGCGTGTCGGAGAAGTAAATGCTCGCAAACTCATGAGAGGCGACACGGCCCGATACAGGGGCGTGAGACGGCATTTATCGTCTCACGTTCTCACCCTGTTCCAGGGAACTTTCCACCTAAGTCTTTGAAATCTTTGGTGGGTGCGACAGGGATCGAACCTGTGACCCGCTGATTAAGAGTCAGCTGCTCTACCAACTGAGCTACGCACCCACTCGCCGGTAAAACCAGCGTCGGCGGGCATATAGCCGCCGCCATCCGCCATGTCCAGCCCTGCCGGATTCATTTCCCGACAAATCGCTGAAGTGCCGCACATCGTCAGACAAACAGCTTGCCTTCCGCCACTTTTACCGCATGGCCGCCGATGCGGGCGGCGGCGAGTTTGCCGCCTTCGACATTCAGTTCGAGGCGGATGCGCGAAGGCCGGCCCATCTCCAGCCCTTGCTCGATCCACAGTCGCGAGACTCCGTCTCGCGGGCCGTCGAAATGCATGATCGCGCCGGCGAAGGCGGCCGCCGCCGAACCGGTCGCCGGATCTTCATAGGAAGGATTGCCCGGCACCATCATGCGGACATGGAAGGCGCTGTCGTGGTTCACCGTTTCGCGGCAGTAGACATACGGGCTGGCGAAGGCCCATTCGCTCTTGCGGGGTGCCAATTCCGACCACGCCTGGTTGTCCAGCCTTATCCGGGCCGCCGCCTCAAGGTCGGCGACGGGGATGGTCACATAAGGCACGCCGGCCGACCAGAACGAGACGCGGTGATTCTCGAAGCCGACTTCGTGTGGCCCCAGCCCAAGTGCTGCGCCGATCGCCTCCGGGTCAGCGACAAGTTCCAGTGGCTCCGGCAGTTTGGCCAGGTCGAACTCGGCAAAGATGGCGCCATCGTGCTTGCTGACGGCGCAGCGCACCGGGCCGATATTCTCCTCCAGGACGAAGATGCCGGCGGTGTCGCCATCGCCAGCCATTTCGGCAAGCGCAATCGCAGCACCCACCGTCGGATGGCCAGCGAACGGCATCTCATAATCGGGCGTGAAGATGCGGATGCGGGCGCGGTGCTTGGGATTGTCAGGCGGCAGCACGAAAACGGTTTCCGACAGGTTGAACTCGCGTGCGGCGGCCTGCATCGCGGCCGTGTCCAGCCCCTTGCTGTCAAGCACGACGGCCAGCGGATTGCCGGCCAGCCGCTCGGTGGTGAACACGTCGTAAAGTAAGTAATTCCGGGTCAGCATTGTAGAAAGCCTTCTGCCTCAATCCCAACATGGGCGAAATTTAATTTGATATTTGAACCATTAGGCCTGATCTGTGCCCTGATGGGATCATCACTGTTAATAGGGGTCCAGCGTGGACCAGATTGTCAATCTGCCAAAGACGGAATCCACTTCCGACATAGAGACGGCGCTCGGACTTGACCACCTGGGTCTGAAGAAGAAACGCCGGCGCGGCTGGCTTTATGGCCTGCTTGTGCTGGTCGTCATCGCCGCAAGCCTTGCCGGCTACCAGTGGTATGCCGGGTCTCCAGCCAAGATCGACTATACCACGGTGCCGGCCGCTGTTGCCGACCTCACCGTCGAGGTGTCGGCGACCGGCACGCTGCAGCCGCTCACCCAGGTCGACATTTCGAGCGAACTGTCCGGCGTCGTCCGCTCGGTCGCGGTCAACGAGAACCAGCAGGTGAAGAAGGGCGATGTGCTGGCGGCGCTCGACACCGCCAAGCTGGAGGTGCAGATCGAGCGCGCCGAGGCTTCCGCCAAGGCGGCGGCCGCCAATGTCGAGACCGCCACCGTAACCCTCACCGAAAACGAAAGGGCGCTTGTGCGCGCGGCGGCGCTCACCAAACGCGGCATGGCGACGGACCAGTCGCTTGAAGCGGCGACAGCGACGCGCGACCGCTCCAAGGCAACGCTCGACAGCGCCAAAGCCAATCTTGCCATCGCCAATGCCGATCTCAAGGCGCAGCAGACGGACTTTGCCAAGAGCACCATCTATGCGCCCATCGACGGCATCGTGCTGACGCGCTCGGTCGATTCCGGCCAGACGGTTGCCTCCTCGCTGCAGGCGCCGGTGCTGTTCGTCATTGCCGCCGACCTCAGAAACATGGAGTTGAAGGCAGCGGTCGACGAGGCCGACATCGGCGCCGTCAAGCCCGGCCAGCATGCGCGCTTCACCGTCGACGCCTTTCCGGAACGGCCGTTCGATGCCGAGATCCGCGACATTTCCTACGCTTCGGTCACCACCGACGGCGTGGTCACCTACGACGCGCGGTTCGAAGTCGACAACAACGAGCTTCTGTTGCGGCCCGGCATGACTGCCACCGTTTCGGTCGTCACCAGAGAGGCCAAGGGCGTGCTCACCGTGCCGTCGACAGCTTTCCGTTACCGGCCGGCGCAAACAGCCGCCCGCAGGTGGAGCCTGAGCGACCTGTTCACGGGCCGTATGGGCCGTCCAGGCGGCAACCGCCAGCGCCAGGCGACGGCGCAGCCCACCGACGGCTCGCGCACGCTCTACGTGCTGGAGAATGGCCGGCCCCGACCGGTCAACGTCAAGATCGGCTCCACCGATGGCGAACTGACCGAGATCACCTCCGGTCTCGCACAAGGTGCGCAAGTCATCACCGCAGCGCAGCAGCGGAGCTGAAATCATGTCAGGCTCGCTGCTCATCACCTTCGACAAGGTCTGGAAAAGCTATGGCCAGGGCGAAGCCACGGTCCATGCGCTGGCCGGCGTCGACCTTGCTATCCGCGGCGGCGAATTCGTCGCCATCATGGGCCCGTCCGGTTCGGGCAAGTCGACGGCGATGAACATCATCGGTTGCCTCGACACGCCGACGGCCGGAACCTACAGCTTCATGGGCATCGACGCCGGTCGTCTCGACCGCAACCGCCGCGCCATGCTGCGCAACCTCTATGTCGGCTTCGTCTTCCAGGGCTACAATCTCCTGCCGCGCACCACGGCGGTGGAGAATGTCGAACTGCCGCTGATCTATCGCGGCGTCGCCGCCCGCGAGCGTAATGACCTCGCCATGAAAGCGCTGGCCGAGGTCGGCCTTGTCGGCCGCGAGCACCATACGCCGGCCGAGCTTTCCGGCGGCCAGCAGCAGCGCGTGGCGATCGCCCGCGCCATCGTCACCAGGCCAACCCTGCTCGTCGCCGACGAGCCGACCGGCAATCTGGACACCGCCCGCACGCACGAGATCATGGAACTCCTGACGCTGCTGAACACCGGACTTGGCCTCACCATCGCCATGGTCACGCACGAGGCCGACGTCGCTGCCTATGCCGAGCGCATAATCCGCTTCCTCGACGGCCATGTCGCATCCGACACTGTGAATCTCGAGGTGGTGTGACCGTGATCTGGGAAACCGTCCGCCTCTCGCTGCTTTCGGTCCGCCGCAACGTGCTGCGCTCGTTTCTGACGCTGCTCGGCATCGTCATCGGCGTCGCCGCCGTCATCGCCATGCTCACCATCGGCTCGGGCACCACCGAAAAGGTAAAGGCCGACATTTCCAAGCTCGGCAGCAATTTGCTCGTTGTCCGTCCCGGCCGCCCAGCCGGACCCGGCGGACCGGGAGGGCTCGACCAGGCCACACGTCCGCTCGGCAGCAAGGAACTTGCCGCGCTTGTCGCACACCTGAGCGGCGCCCGCGCCATTTCGCCCGCATCGCAAAAGCAGGTCCGCGTCATCTTCGGCACCGAAAGCCTGACGTCGGGTGTCACCGGCACCGACAGCGCCTATCTCGATGCGCGCGACTGGAAGCTGGTTTCGGGCCGCCCGTTCAGCGATTCGGAAATCCGCTCGGGTACCGGCGTCTGCCTGATCGGCGAAACCGTACGCCAGCAGTTCTTCGGCGCCGGCGACCCCGAAGGCGAGATCATCCGCGTCAACCGCACCTCGTGCAAGATCATCGGCTTGCTCGAGCCGAAGGGTTATACCGGCTTCGGCCAGGACCAGGACAATGTCGTGCTGATGCCGCTCGCCGCCTACCAGCGCCGCATTGCAGGCAACCGCGACATCGACTCGATCTACGTCGCCGCCGACGACCGGACGCCGACCACCGAGCTGCTGCCGCGAGTCGAGGACATCTTGCGCGACACGCGCCGCATCACGCCGGACCGCGAGGACGATTTCTCGATCCGCGACATGACCCAGATCGCCGACGCCATGGCCAGCGCCACCACGACGATGACCGGCATGCTGGGAGCGGTCGCCGGCGTCAGCCTGTTGGTCGGCGGCATCGGCATCATGAATATCATGCTGGTGTCGGTCACCGAGCGCACCCGCGAGATCGGCATCCGGCTGGCCATCGGCGCGCATGAAAGGCACATCCTCATCCAGTTCCTGGTCGAGGCGACCGTGCTGTCGCTGCTCGGCGGTATCATCGGCATCCTGATCGGCCTGGCGCTGGCCGGCCTCGCCTCTCTGACGCTGGCCATCCCGTTCGCGCCAAGCCTGGCGGTGATCCTGCTCGCCGTCGGCTTCTCGGCGCTGATCGGCATGGTGTTCGGCTTCTTCCCGGCGCTGCGCGGCGCACGGCTCGATCCGATCGACGCACTGAGGCATGAATAGAGCGGCGGAAGCGTGCGCCGCCTTCAGACGTCCCCGAAATTTGTGACGCTGCCCTCACCCTGCCCTCTGTCGCGAAACAATCCGCGGTGATAGCAATCGCCTGGGGACAAAGGGGAATAGTGGGATGAGCAAGAAAGAGCGCGTGGTTTTGGTGACGGTGATCATCGAGGCCGCATTGGCGGGGCTTTGGTGGTACTTGGCCAGCATGGCCAATCCCGATCATGTCACCGCCGATTTCCAGCAGGTTGTCGGTCAGACGATGGGAACGGCGATGGGTGCGCTGCTGGCTATCGGCGTTATGCTGTTCTTCATCGCCGCGCGCAACGATCGCAAAACCATCGAAGACAACATGCGTCGTTAGAGCGACGTGCGTCCACTTGGACGCACAAGGCACGCTCTAACACTTTGAATATGCGCATCGTGCTTTCCGAGAATCGATTCCGATTTTCGGGCCGATGCGTTAGTCCTTGTCGGCAAAATGCCACTCGATCAGTGGCTTCATATGCGGCATCAGCCCGTCCGGCAGGTCATCGGCATTGCGGATGATGACAGGCCCGTCGATTTCCGGCTCTGCCTCGGCGGCGACAAAGGCACTGATGCGCTGCGCGACCTCGTCGGCGGATGCCGTCTCGCGATAGCGGCGAAAGATCACCGTGCCGGTTGCCGTCGACAGGGCATAGGAGCGCCTGCCGCGTGTCGCGCCGGCAAGGTCGAGGCCGGTTTCTTCCCGCACCTCGCGGATCATGTTGAAGTCGACATCGACAAGGCCATCGCGGAAATCGGTCGGCTCGAACGAGCCGGCGGCGAAGTAGACGCGGCCGGCATTGACCGTGTGCGACGCCATGCGGATCGCCACCAGCGCATTTGTCGCCGGCGACCAGCATGGCATGGGCATAGGCGTGCTCGGCCCCAGCCACCTGGCGATTGCCGCGCCAAAGCATGAAGGTCGAGTAGCGCACCGCATGGCAGCGGCCGACGAGGCTGTTGTCGCGATAACTGAGCGCCGAAAGCAGCACCACGGTGCCGTCGAACAGCGCCGGGTTGGCCACGGTCTCACGCCGCCAATTCTCGGCGATCGCTTGCGCATTATCGCGTTCGAACGGATGCGGGCCGGGGTCGAGTCTGACGTCGACGGCGTCGACCGGCAGGATGATGTTGCGCGGCAGGTCGAAGCTCAACGAAACGATCCTCAGGCCATTTCCAGGGTGATCGCCACCGGACAATGATCCGAGGCCTTCGGCCGGTCCCAGCCGGCACGCGGAAAGCGGTCCACCTCCTGGCCCGCCGGAAAGATCGTGCGCCAGGGCTGGCCGTTGCGGATGATGTCGGGAACGGCGATCGCATTCTTGGCTGCCAGTGCCTTCGACAACAGGATGTAGTCGAGCTGGCACAGATGCCGCTCTTGCGGTCCGCGCGTATGGTATAAGGTCCAACGGTCGATCTCCGGGCGCCGCTCGACCGCATTCTCGCAAAAGCCGCCGGCGGTGAGCACGTTGAGGCAGGACTGGCTCTCATCGATCACCTCGAAGCGGTAGCCGTCAAAGGCGTCGCCGGAGATCTTCACGCGCTGCCGATAGTCATTCATGTCGCCGCAGATCGCCCAGCTTTTATCGGCGGCATGATCCCCACCGAAACGCTCCTCGATGATCCGGCGCACCGCTTGCGCCTCGGCGATGCGCAGCGGCATTGTCGCCTGGCGCCCGTCGAGACCGTTGCGGGGCGAGCCCATCGACTTGAAGTGCACCAGATAGAGCGTCAGCGGCACGCCACCGACGGTCAGGTCGATTTCCAGGCAGTCGCGCCGGAAGATGCGCTGGTTGGCCTGATGCCCAAGCGCTGCCAGTTGCGGCGTGTGCAGGCCGAATTGTTCGAACGTGACATAGGCGTGGCTTGTCATGCGCACGAATTCGATCGGCTGGCCCTGCGCGGTCTCGTTGCGCATCATCACGGCGACGTCGATGCCGCGCGAATCATTGCCGGCTGTGGTGTATTTCTGGCGGTAGCCATGCCCGACCATCTTGAACAGATAGCCGTATTCGAAAGCCTTCAGCGCCTCGATATTGTCGACCTCCTGCATGCAGATGATGTCGGCGCGGGTGGCTGCGATGGCCAGTGCCGTCAGCTGGCGCGTGTCGTCGGATAGCGCGATCGCCCGCGCCTGTTCCAGCATTTTGTATTCGGCCTCGCTCTGGATATCGAAGAGCGCCAGCGTGCGATCTTCATGGAGCTGGTTGCGGTATCCGGAAAAATCGAACCTGTTCATCAGGTTTTCGACATTGAAGGTGGCGAGGCGCAGGGACATGGCGGTGACCTTTGCCCACAAGCGCAGCCGAAAACAAGGGGGCTGGGCGATGCCCATTCATGGTTGATGGAACCTTTCCGTTCATCTTCCGTTCAGACGCAAAGGTCCATGATTAAGGGTTAGTCTGAGTGGGGCCTGAATCTTCGGAGAGTGAAATGAAACCGCTCTTTTTGACTACCATTCGATCGGGCATGTTGACCTTGGGTCTTGTTTCCGGCCTCTCGGCGCCTTCCATGGCCGGGCCCATTCAGCCTGACGTCCCGCTCCCAACTGCTGCCGCGGCACGCGAAATCGTGCCGGTGCGCGATAGCTGGGCTGGCGGCAATAATAACGTCTGGATGCGTGGCCGTAATTTCTCCCGGAACTGGAACCGTGGCAATTGGAACCGTGGCAACTGGAACGGTGGGCGGCACTGGCGCCGCAACTGGAACGGTGGGCGGCACTGGCGCCATAATCGTGGCCGGTACTACGGTGGCGGCCATTACGGCCGGTACTACGGTGGCGGCTATTACGGCCGTTACTACGACGACGACGACGACGACGCCGCCGCCGCGCTTCTCGGTTTGGGCCTTGGGTTCGGGCTTGGCAGCCTGTACCAGGGCTACTACAACCAGGGCTACTACAACCGGGGCTACTACAACAACGGTTCCTATTCGAGCGCCCATGTCCGCTGGTGCTACAATCGTTACCGGTCGTATCGCACCTGGGACAACACGTTCCAACCCTATAACGGCCCGCGCCGGCAATGCTGGTCGCCCTATAGCTGATCGACTGATGCATTCCAGACGGCGCCGCCCCTCGCGGCGCCGTTTCCGTCTGGCTCAGCCTTCTTCTGAACTGTTCTTTGTCCGGCCAGGGCACCGCGAATCGTTTCGCCGCCGACGATAACGCTATGTTTATCCGGCAGGCCTAGTTATCTTGCCGATCGCACCACATGAAATGCGACGATCGCCGGGGATTGGCGCGCGATGGCTGAAGACGAACACCGGGACAAACGCAGGCAGCGCGTCTTCAAGGGCGCGACGATCCTGACCGGCATGACCAGGTCCGAGGTCACGTGCACGGTGCGCAACATGCATGACGGCGGCGCCGAACTGAAGGTCTCGATCGATGCTCGCGTGCCCGACGAATTCCTGCTCTATGTGCCGACCGACGGCATCGCCTACAAGGCAGTGGTCCGCTGGCGCCGCGAGGACCGCATCGGCATCATGTTCACCGGCACCGAGCCAAAGCCCCACTGGCACTACGGCTAAATCCCCCGAACCGCGTCCTCTGAGCAGTCGACGAAGTTAGGAGAGAGAATCTCCTAGAATACCCCGACGAGCAGTGCGGCCCCGGCAAGGAAGGCAGAGGCGGAGACCCACAGGACCCAAAGTCCCCGCACCCTGCAGTCGAGAACGGCCGCAGTTGGATTGGCGGGATCGTAGTGGACCTCGACCTTGTCGCCCTCGAGGTAGCGTGCGATTGACCGCTGACGAGGCCTGGCAGCGAGGCCGTCAGGTTCGAGCCGAAAGCGACGCGGTCGGCGGCATAGCGCTGGCCGGCGACGCTATAGCTGTAGACAACGCGGGATTTGAAGACCGTGCGCCAAGGCCGGTATCCACCGCCGCCCTCTATGCTGTCGCGGATCTGGAATTTCTGCAGCCCCGAAGCGTCGATATGTCCCGTGGCGACAGGCCATCTGGCCGCCTGTTCCGCGAGCGACTTCTGGGCAAAGCCCATGCGCAGGGTAAACAGTCCCATGACAAGCAGCAGGGGCCCCGCGCCGAGGTTGTGCGGCTTGGGCAAATGCGGTCCGATCGCCTCCAGGACGCCGCCGACGGAGAACACCAACACCATGGCGCCAATCACCAGCCCCGTCGAAAGCTGGATCATGAACTTGAGGGCGCCGTCGGGCATGGTGCGCTCAATCACGGCCTTGGCCGGATCGGACGGGTCGTAGAAAACGGTTACGTCGGCTCTCTTGGGAAACCGCGCAAGGGTTTCGGCAACGGCAAAATTTCCGACATTCTCCTGCACGCTATATTGCGAACTGCGGAACATTTTCCCACCGGCATTGTACTCGAAGGTGATCGCCGGGAAACTTCGCGTCTCGGTTGAGCCTCTGCGTTGCGAACCGGATCCCGAACTGGTCACCTCGCGAGCCTCCGCTCGTGACGAGAGGATCTTTCCAGGGGTCGGAAACCAGCGGCTGACCGCCCTCACCTCTCTCCACTTCAACAGCGTAGCAACGCTCAGCATGCCGGCGACCACGCAGGCGTACCCGACCAACAGAAGTTTGAGTTCCAAATCTGCCCCCTCGGCAACGCATGCCTGCGCATGCATACCACGACAGCGAGAATACCGCGTCTTTTCAAAGACCGGCGAGATCACCAGCCATTGATGTGAAGAAAGCCGGCGGAACGCTCCGCCGGCTTTTCTCGGCATTGATAAAATCGTGAATTAATTCTTGGCCTTGTCGACCAGCCTGTTCTTCGAAATCTCCCGCGCGCCCACAGGGCGAAGCCCGAGGACGCGCAAGCAAACGAACGTGGATTTCGATCAGTTCTTGGCCTTGTCGACCAGCTTGTTCTTGGAAATCCATGGCATCATCGCGCGCAGCTTGGCGCCGACTTCCTCGATCTGGTGGCTGTCGTTGTTGCGGCGGATGCCCTTGAAGCGCGACATGCCGGCGCGGTATTCCTGCATCCATTCCGAGGTGAACTTGCCGGTCTGGATATCCTTCAGCACGCGCTTCATCTCGGCCTTGGTGTCGGCGGTGATGATGCGCGGACCCGAGACATATTCGCCCCATTCGGCGGTGTTCGAGATCGAGTAGTTCATGTTGGCGATGCCGCCCTCATAGATCAGGTCGACGATCAGCTTGACCTCGTGCAGGCACTCGAAATAGGCCATTTCCGGCGCATAGCCGGCTTCCACCAGCGTCTCGAAACCGGCGCGGATCAGTTCGACCAGGCCGCCGCACAGGACAACCTGCTCGCCGAACAGATCGGTTTCGCATTCCTCGCGGAAATTGGTCTCGATGATGCCCGAACGGCCGCCGCCGACGCCGCAGGCATAGGACAGAGCGAGATCGAGCGCATTGCCCGAAGCATCCTGGTTGACCGCGACCAGGCACGGCACGCCGCCGCCCTTCTGGTATTCGCCGCGCACCGTGTGGCCAGGCCCCTTCGGCGCGATCATGACGACGTCGACCGATGCTTTCGGCTCGATCAGGCCAAAGTGCACGTTCAGGCCGTGGGCGAACGCGATCGCCGCGCCATCGCGGATGTTCGGCGCGATCTCGGATTTGTAGATGTCGGCCTGCAGCTCGTCTGGCGTCGCCATCATCATCAGGTCGGCCCATGTGGCGGCCTCCGCCACGCTCATCACCTTGAGCCCGTCGGCCTCGACCTTTTGGGCGGTTGCCGAGCCGGCCTTGAGGCCGATGGCGATATCCTTGACGCCGGAGTCCTTGAGGTTGAGCGCGTGCGCCCTGCCCTGGCTGCCATAGCCGATGATGGCGACCTTCTTGCCCTTGATCAGGTTGAGATCGGCGTCGCGATCGTAATAGACACGCATTTTTCTTTCCTTCCCGTTTTGAATTCAGAGGCCTTGCGGCCCGGTTTTTGCTCCATAAAGAGCGAGAAACTGCTGCGTCGCCCGGACGGCATCGCCGCCGATAGCCGCCTCAGTCAATTCCAGCCGGTCGCCGAGCAGCAGGCGAATCTGCACGTCACGGGCGACCAGCCCGAAAAAGGTGCGGAATGCCGCTTCGGCATCCGAGAACTCGAGAAGCCCGGCCTGCCGGCCGGCCTCCAGCACCGGCTTCAGGCGCCGGGCCAGCGCGAAGCGGCCGTTCTCCAGGACGATGGCGCCAAGATCGTCGTTCCCCGAGCCAGCACGGCCAATGGCGACGCGGTTCAGCGCGATCGATGTGTCGCTCGAAATCACCTTGAGCCAGTCCGAAGCGAAGCGTGCGAGGCTCACTGTCAGCGAAGCAAGGACGAGCCCCTTGCCGTCGACCGGCGGCACGCGCACCTTGGAGGCCTGCCATTGCACCGTTGCCGTCAACAGCCCGTCGCGATCGCCGAACCATTTGTAGAGCGTCTCCTTGGAACAGCTCGCCCGCCGCGCCACGGCGGTCATGGTCAACTGATCGCCCTCCTCGACCAACAGGCGAAGTGCGGCGTCGAGCACGGCTTTCTGCCGCTCCGTCAGCGATTCGCCGGTGTCGATATCGACGGTTGCCTGCAACAAGCTGTTTTCCTGCTCGATAACGGCGGCAGCCAGGCCGTACCGTACGTTACGGTTCGGCTTGGCTATGACGTATTGTCGGACCCGGTGCAAGCCCTATCTCCGCTTTTTGACGCATTCCAGGCCGGAACGACCTCCACTGGAAGGGCATGTCACGGAGGGAAGATGCTTGTCGGTCTGCTTGCTTACCGCCGCTTTCGCGGGCGCCGCCATCTATATCAGTGTCGCCGAGCAGCCGGCGCGGCTTCGCCTCGATGACAGGGCACTGCTGCAGGAATGGCAGCCTTCCTACAAGCGCGGCGCAGCCATGCAGGCGTCGATCGCCGTCGTCGCCTGTGTTCTTGGTGTCGTTGCCTGGTGGCAGACCGGCAGTCTCGCGCATCTGGTCGGGGCGGTGCTGATCATCCTGCCCTGGCCATGGACGCTGATCGCAATGATGCCGACAAACCGATTGCTGGAGGCGATGAACGCGGGCGCTGTCAATCCGCAAGCGAGGGCATTGATCGTTAAATGGGGCAATCTGCACTTGGTCCGCGTCGCGCTTGGCGTTCTGGCGGCACTGGCATTCCTCTGGGGGAGTGCCTGACATCGCCGCAACCGATCTTCAGCGCCAATGGGCCACATCACTCCAGCATGGCCGGATGACGCAGCCGCCCAAGCAGAGCCGACAAGGTTTCCAGGTCTTCATTGGAAAGCTTGGCACCGACCAGCTCCGCGATCGATCGTCCGTAGACGGCCCACATGTGGCGGCGCGTCTCACGCCCTTTCTCAGTAATGCGGATGGTCTGTCCGCGCCCGTCATCGGCAACCCTGAGCTTCTCGACCAGCCCGTCCGCTTCGAGCCGCGCCAGCAGCCGCGAGATGTTGTATTGCGCAAACAGGGTGCGCTCAATAAGCTGGAATGGTCGCAAGCCGCCCTCGCCGGCTTCGGCAAGCTCATGCAGCACGTCGTACCAGGCAAGCGGCGGTAAGCTGCTGTCCTTCAGCGCGTCTTCGGCTCTTTCTACCAGCTGGCGCGAAACGCGCATCAGGCGCGCCCAGGCCTTGATGGCCGTCGGCGAAGGGTCGGCTTTCTCCGTCATGATTGCAGCATAGCCGATAGATGCAATTGCATCAAGCTTGACGATCGATGCAAATGCATCTATATAAATGCAATTGCATTGATATCGGAGCACTGCCATGAAACATGAAATCTGCAAGGTCGCCGACATCCCGGAGACGGGCAGCCTGGTGGCCGGCAAGCTCGTTCTCGTCAGCCATCACCTTTGTCCCTATGTGCAGCGCGCGGCGATCTCGCTCGCCGAAAAGGACGTGCCGTTCGAACGCCTCACCATCGATCTCGCCAACAAGCCGGCCTGGTTCAAGGCGATATCGCCGCTCGGCAAGGTGCCGCTGCTGCGCGTGCAGCAGAATGGCGAGGAAACCGCGATCTTCGAATCGGCAGTCATCCTCGAATTTCTTGAGGAAACGCTTGCCAACCCGCTTCACCCTGCCGACCTGCTGGCCCGCGCCCGGCATCGCGCCTGGATCGAGTTCGGCTCGGCCATCCTCAACGCAATCGGTCGACTCTATTCCGCTCCGACCGAGGCTGCCTTTCTTGCCGAAAACGAAGGTCTGTCGGCAATGTTCGATCGTCTCGAAATAGAACTGACGGCTGGCCGAGCTGGGCCATGGTTTGCCGGCGAGCGCTTTTCACTGGTCGATGCTGTCTATGGACCAATCTTCCGCTATTTCGACACCTTCGATCGGATCGGCGAGTTCGGCATCCTGAGTGGAAAGCCGCGTGTCGAGGCCTGGCGGAAGGGATTGCACGAACGCAAGTCGGTGAAGAACGCTGTCGCCCCGGATTACCCACAGCGCCTTCTTGCATTCCTGCAAGCGAAGGGTTCACATCTTTCGAACCTCACCCGCCGCAACGAGGCGGCCACCGCGCTTCCTTGATACCGATCCGCTTGAACGGATCGACCACGGTTCCAGCCACCATCGAGGCAAGGATGTTTGGCGCCGGCGGGATTTTCGCCACCGACGCCACCAGCCAGTCGCGGACGAACGGCATCACGGTCGAATCCGACTGGTAGAAGGGCGTCAGCATCAGCGACAGCGCCTGAAACACCCGGACATGCCATCGCCGCGCCCGGACGTAGGCCTCGAGCGCAGTATCGACACGATCCGTTCCTATGAGCGCGTAATTGAGCGCTGCTGCATCGAGCAGCGCCATGTTCGCCCCTTGCCCGAGCTGCGGGCTGGTCGAATGCGCGGCATCGCCGATGACCGCCCATCGCCTTCCGGCCGGCATCTTGAGCGTGTGATGGCCGTAACGCGCCAGCGAGAGCTGGTCGAAATTGTCGATCTGGCGCGTGAACGCCTCGCATTCGGGCCACAGCCGAACCAACCTCGCCTTCCACGCGTCGAGACCCTTTGCCCTTACCTGCTCTGCGTCCGCCGGCTTCAGGCTCCAGAAGAATGCCGCCATCTTCTCAGCGCCGGGTTCCGGCCTCCCGATCGGCAGCACGCCGATCATCACGCTCGCTCTGTCGTAGCGCTGCAGCAGGGCGTGCTCGTCGAAACCGTCGCCGCGCCAGCCGAGCGACGCCCAGAACGCGCCATAGGCGAGCGGCCGCGGTTCACCCGGATTCTGCACACACTGCCGCAGTTTGGAGCGCGAACCGCTGGCATCGACGATTAGGTCGAATGGCCCTGTCCTTCGCCCGTTGCCGCAGATCAGCGTTGTCCGTTCGCCGGTTTCCAGCGTCTCGAGCTCGACGCCGGTTTCGATGGCGATCGCCTCGCGCCGAACGGCACGGAAAAGCACGCCGAACAAGGCCGCCCGGTGCACCGCCAGCCCGAAACGACTGCGGCGCTGCGCATCATAGCGGACGTCGAGTACGGTGCGGCCGGTTTGCGCATCGGCGCCATGCAGACGGTCGATGCGGCTGCCCAGCGCCAGGATGTCGTCGAGCAGGCCGAGATCGGCAAGCACCGTCAGCCCGGTCGGCTGCAGGATCAGCCCGGATCCGACCGGCTTTGGCTCGTCGAAGCGCTCGAAGACGGTGACCCGATGCCCGGCACGTTTCAGATAGAGTGCCGCGGCCAGTCCGGCCGGGCCGGCGCCGGCAATCGCGATGTCCAGAGAAATGCCCATTGCCCGCCGAATCTTCTCGCCCAAGCCGGACAATCCTTCAGCGGTATCGCCAAATCAAGCCGTCGCGCTTGGCGTTGCCGCTCCGGCACTGATGGTTAGGTCTCGGTAGCGTCGAATGCGTTCCGCGCGTCGCGCACAGCGCCATGATTGAGCTCGGCCCACTGGAGCAGCTGGTGCAGGGGTCCGAACATCGAGCGTCCGAGATCGGTCAGGCTGTATTCGACGCTCGGCGGCTTGGTCGGGAACACCTCGCGATGGACGTAACCGTCGCGCTGTAAATCGTGCAGCGTCTGGGTGAGCATGCGCTGTGAAATGTCGGGCACCAGCCGCCGCAATTCGCCGAACCGGTACGGCTTTTCGGCCAGCGCCATCATCAACAGCGAACTCCATTTGTTGCTGATGCCCTGGATCACATCGCGAACCGGACAGTCCGCAATGTTGCCCCCGCCGCTGCCCGCTTTGTAAATCTCGAGTTTCGATCTCAGACCGACGATTTTGCTGTCCATCGCTGGTTCCCTGCGCCTGCCTACCTCCCGCAAAACTGCCTTCTTTACGGAGGTCGGTCAATTCCTATTTTAGTGCTGGTCTCTTTTTGAGACTTATATAAGCACCCGCCGCTCCGGCGCAACGACAGGACTTCCCATGACCGAAACCCTTCTCGTCACCGGCGCCTCCGGCCAGCTCGGCCGCGGCGTCATCCATCATCTACTGGACACGCTCAAGGTTCCGCCCGCACGCATCATCGCCGCCACCCGTAATCCGGAAAACCTCGCCGACTTGGCGACGCGCGGCGTTGCCATCAGGCAAGCCGATTTCGATGACACGACGTCGCTCGTCGAGGCATTCAAGGGCGCCGGCAGGGTCCTGATCATCTCGACCGGCGAGATCGACCTTGGGGGCAAGCGCCTCAAGCAGCACGAGAATGCAGTCGCAGCCGCCAAGAAGGCTGGTGTCTCGCATCTGCTCTACACCTCGATGCCCAATCCTGAGCCGGGATCGCCGGTGCTGTTTGCGGGCGATCACTACGGGACCGAGCACGCGATCAAGGCGAGCGGCATCCCCTACACGATTTTCCGCAACGGCTGGTATCAGGAGAACCTGTTCATGTCGCTGCCGCATGCCATTGCCTCGGGGCAGTGGTACACATCGGCGGCCGACGGCCGCATCGCCCATGGCGCTCGCGACGACATGGCCGTGGCGATCGCCGCCGGCCTTGCCTCGGGCGATACTGAAAGCACCACATACACGCTGACGGGTCCGCAGGCCTACACGGTCGCCGAGATCGCGGCCCTGGTGACCGACGTCACCGGCAAGCCCATCGAGGTCGTTCAGCTTTCGGATGAAGCCTTGACCGAGGGCCTGAAGGCTGCCGGCGTTCCCGAAGGTTTTGCCCCCGTCGTCACCTCCTTCGACACCAACACGCGCTCCGGCCGCATCGGCATGGTGACCGACGCGATCGAGACACTTTCAGGCAGGAAGCCGAAATCGCTGAAGCAATTTCTTGAAGCGAACAAGGCAGCGCTAACCGGCTGAAGTCGGCCGTGGTCAGGGGCATGTCGAGATTCAGGTCAGGCCGAGTCGAGAATGGTGGGTTCCGAGAACCGGAGCGGAGCGTACTTTCGGGTACGTGAGCACCGGAAGCGCAGGTATCAGCCGTTCGCAGGCCGGCCCCACCTGAATATCGGCATGCCCTAGATAGCCACCTGCGTTCCGATCTCAACCACACGTCCGGTCGGGATCTGAAAATACTCCGTCGCATCCGCTGCCGTGCGCGCCAACCCGATGAACAGCTTGTCCTGCCACACCGGCATGCCGGAGTTGGGTGACGCCTTGAGCGAGCGCCGCGACAGGAAGAACGAGGTCGTCATGATGTCGAACTTCCAGCCCTGCTTGCGGCAGATCGCCAGCGCACGCGGGATGTTGGGCTGCTCCATGTAGCCGAAGGTCAGCGTCACCCGCATGAACAGCTCGTTGATCGTTTCCATCTTGACCCGGTCACTGTCGGGCACCATGGGCTGCTGCGCCGTCACCACCGAGAGGATGACGTTCTGTTCGTGCAGCACCTTGTAGTGCTTCAGGCTGTGCATCAGCGCGGTTGGCGCGCTGACGGGATCGCTGGTCAGGAACACGGCCGTACCGGACACCAGCTGCGGTTTCTTCTTCAACAAATTGCCGGCAAGGAAATCGAGCGGAATCTCGTTCCTGCGCGTCTTGTCGAACAGATAGCGACTCCCGCGTATCCAGGTCCCCATGATCAGCCCCATGATGCTGGCAACAGCGATTGAAACCCATCCGCCTTCCATGAATTTCACAATATTTGCCAGGAAGAAGCCGGTGTCTATCGTGCCAAAGAGCAGCGCGAGCGCCGCAGCGAGCGCGGTCTGCCATTTCCATTGCCACCGCATCACCACGAACAGCAAAATAGTCGTCATCAGCATTTCGCCTGTCACCGAAATTCCATAGGCGGAAGCCAGGGAACTCGAACTGCCAAAGCCCACGACCAACAGCATTACGCCGAGCGCGAGAATGAGATTCACGCGCGGCATGTAAATTTGGCCGAGTTGCATTTCGGAAGTATGCTGAACTTCGATTCTGGGCAGAAGATTGAGCTGCACCGCTTGCCTGGTCAGCGAAAACGCCCCGGAGATAACGGCTTGACTGGCGATGACAGTCGCTGCTGTTGCGAGCCCGACCATCGGTATCAGTGCCCAATCTGGCAGCATCTGGAAAAACGGATTGTCGGGCAGCCCCCCGTGAGCAAGAACGAATGCGCCTTGCCCAAAATAGCTGAGCAGCAGGCAGGGGAAGACGATCCAGAACCAGGCTAGCACGATTGGACGGCGACCGAAGTGTCCGAGATCGACGTAAAGCGCTTCAGCACCGGTAACCGCCAGAAAAACCGCGCCGACGGTGAGAAATGCACCCGCTTTGGCTTCGGCAAGGTAGACGACTGCATAATAGGGGTTGATTGCCAGAAGTACCGAGACATCGTCAAGAATATGCACCAACCCGAAAATGCCGATCGCCAGAAACCAGAGCGCCGTCACCGGCCCGAAAACGGAGGCCACTCTGCCGGTCCCGAAGCGCTGCACGGCAAACAAGACGGCAAGAATCACCAATGTAATGGGAACCACGTACGGATCGAACGCCGGGGTCACGACGCTCAGCCCTTCCACCGCTGAAAGCACCGAGATGGCCGGCGTTATGATCGCGTCGCCGAAAAACAGTGCGGCTCCGCAGAGACCAATGGCAAGAATGATGCCGGAACCAGCCGGATAAGCTTTCCGGGCCAGCGCCATAAGCGACAGGGTACCGCCTTCACCCTTGTTATCCGCCCGAAGCACGAAGGCGACGTATTTGATTGTCACGATAATCGTCAGTGCCCAGACGATCAGCGACAGAATGCCCAGAACGGCACTGCGCGGATCGGTGCCGGACGAAGCATGCAGTGCTTCGCGAAGCGCATAGATCGGGCTGGTGCCGATATCGCCATAGACCACGCCGAGAGCGCCCAGCATCAAAACCTTGGTGCTGTGCTTTTCGACCTCAGGATGGCTTGATTGTTCGACGGGTTCTGCCTCACTACCACTGTTGGTAAGGGCCATGGACGACACTCCGATAAGCGCGCGGTGCTCTACGCTTGCTGCGATGCAATATCAAGTGCCCCAACGTGATGGCTGCCATGTCCGCAAAGCGCGGCTTCCATCCCTACCACCCACAGGCCTTCAGAAATCTTTTGACCGTGCCGGCCATGCCATACTCCAACGCATCGGCTGTCAACCCATGTCCAATCGACACTTCGGCCAATGCCGGGATGCGCTTTGCCAATGCCGGCAGGTTGCTCACCACCAGATCGTGGCCGGCATTGACCTGAAGCCCGGCGGCAAGCGCGGCTTCCGCGGTTTTTCCCAATCTTTCCAGCTCCTTTGCCGCTTTTACCGAATCAGAATGATAGCTGCCATATGGACCCGTGTAGAGCTCGATCCGGTCGGCGCCGGTGTCGCGCGCGGCCTTCATGCCTGCCGGATCCGGGTCGGAAAACAACGATACGCGAAAGCCTCCCTTTTTCAGGCGCTTGACGATCGGTGTCAGGAACGCCGCCTCGGCGGCGAAGTTCCAGCCATGGTCGGAGGTGGCCTGGGCAGGGTCGTCGGGCACCAGCGTCACCTGCTCCGGCTGGTGCTTTTCAACAAGCGCCAGGAAATCCTCGCTTGGATAGCCCTCGATGTTGAACTCCGCCTGGGGGAATTCGTCGTCGATCAACGCCCTGATCTCCGGCAGGTCGGAATGCCTGGTGTGCCGCTCGTCGGGCCGCGGATGCACGGTCAGCCCATGCGCGCCCGCGGCCAGCGCCAGTCGCCCGAGCCCGGTCACATCAGGCCACGGCAGGTCGCGCCGGTTGCGCAGCATAGCGATGGCATTGAGATTGACGGAGAGTTTTGCAGGCATGGGTTCTCGGGTCCGGGTGTATTTGCGGCCATCTATACCGCCTTTGGCGGGAACAGACAGGGGGTTTCCGGTGTTCCAGAGGGACGTATAATATCCAGCAAGAGGAAGACCCGTGAATTATCTTGAAGCCGTGCCGGCGGTTCGCCGCATCGACACCGACCGCGACGACCTGTTCGCCATTGACGTCGTCGGCCATGTCACGGCGGCCGATGCGGAAAACCTGTTCGGTTTGCTGGAGGCGGCTTACGCGCTGCACCCGAAAATCGACGTGCTGGTGCGCCTGATCGACCATGATGGCGTCGATTGGGTCGATGTGTCGGACGAAACGCTTGAACAGGGCACTGCCCATGCCGTGGAGCATGTCGGCCGCTGCGCTGCGGTCGGCGAGCCGAACTGGGTACCCAGCGCACAGAGCTTGCAGCCTGCTTCCTCGCCCGTCGAGATCAGGCATTTCGAGGCAGAGGACGAAGCATCCGCCTGGGAATGGCTCGGCGCCAGACCGCTTGCGCCACGCTGACGCAGTCACAGTCCTGGCTCGATCCGCCTATCTGACAATCGTCAGCCGTTCGGCCGCGCGCGTGATCGCGGTGTAGAGCCAGCGCTGACGGGTTTCCTTGAACGCCCAGCTTTCGTCGAAAAGCACGATCTCGTTCCACTGCGAGCCTTGCGACTTGTGCACGGTCAGCGCGTAGCCGTAGTCGAAATCGTCGAAGCGCTTTTTCTGCTGCCAGGGAATGTCGGCGTCCGGGTCCTCGAACGCTGCCTTGAGCAGCTTGATCTTGGCGACGCCGCGGTCCGGATCGTCCTCCTCCGGCGAGACCAGCAAATTGATGCCGGGTTTCACCGTCTCGCGCGACGAGGTCATCACCTTCCACAGCGAGCCGTTGAGCAATCCCTTGGCAGGGTCGTTACGCAGGCAGACGAGCTTGTCGCCCGCTTGTGGAAAGTCGGCATTGAACCCCTTCAGCTCGCGCAGCCGCTGATTATAGCGACGCCGCGTCCTGTTGGTGCCGACCAGCACCTGGTCCGCCTTCAGCACCAGTTCCTGGGTGACGTCTTCCTTGCCGATCACGTGCGCCGTGCCATAGTCGCCGCGCATGAATTCGCGCCCCTCGCGCACGTCGAGCGCCAGCCGGATGATCGGGTTGTCGCGCGCCTGCCGGTGGATCTCGGTGAGAAGAATATCCGGCTCATGCTCGGTGAAGAAGCCGCCGCCCGAGATCGGCGGCAACTGGCCGGGATCGCCGAGAACAAGGATCGGCGTGCCGAAACTCATCAGGTCGCGGCCGAGCTGTTCGTCGACCATCGAACATTCGTCTATGACCACGAGCTTGGCCCGCGAGATCGGGCTCTGCCGGTTGAGCGAAAAGGTCGGCGATATCGAAGTCTTGCCGGTCACCTCGTCTGCTACCGATTCCTCGCCCTTCGGCCGGTAGATCAGCGAATGGATGGTGCGGGCATTGACCGCGCCCTTGGAACGCAGCACCTGCGCCGCCTTGCCGGTGAAGGCTGCGAATTGCACCTGGCCGTCGACATGTTCGGCGAAATAGCGCGCCAGCGTCGTCTTGCCGGTGCCGGCATAGCCGAACAGCCGGAAGAGCTGCGGCTTTCCAGACTTGAGCCAGGTGGCGACCGCTTTCAGCGCGTCGTCCTGTTGAGGAGAGAATTCCATCAGCGCGAGAGACCGGATTCGCGAGGGAAAGACAAGGCCGACGGCCACTAATCAAGTTCGTCGGCAGCGGGCCGCACCGCCTCCAATGACGCTATTTATCAGGCAGAGGTCGGAACGTAAAGAGAACGAAGTCGAGCCGCCACGACCTAGCCGGTCGGGCCGCCACGACCTTCGGTCGGGCCGGGATCGTTGTCGAGCAGGATCGGCTTGCCATGCGGCGTCGAATGCGCGGCGCGTTCCCAGGCGGCAGCGAGCGAATCGACGTCGCCCTTGCCGGCAACGCCTTTGGCCGACAGCAAATTCTCCAGCGCCGCCAGCCAGTGCTCGTAATAATCGTGGCCATCGCTTGCGACACCCGGTTTCCTGACCTCGGCGGACAAGGCGTCTGCCCATTCGCTCCAGGAGAACAGGCCCTTGTCGTGCAGCGCAACCGTCATGGCGAAGGCTTCCGCTTGCCATGGCTCTGCGAACACCGGCGCATCGACGCCAGCAGGCAGCGTGGCGGTGACTGACTTCGCCTCACGCCGGCTCAAGATAGCTCTCCCAGGCGTCGATCGACACGGTCAGCGTCGGGTCGGCGCCCTCGCCCCAGATCTCCGCGCCGTCAAAAACCACGGTATAGACCCATTGCGGGTTTTCGCCTTGCCCATGCGCATTCGTGTCGGGGAAGACAAAACCATCGCGCACCGCCTCGACGGCGCCCTGCTTGCCGCGTGCGTAGCGCGGCAGCCTTGTGTGGCCGGTCGGATGGAAATTCTTCGTCCGCACGAGGTCGCCAGCCTTGAACCGCGCCGGTGTGGCAACCGGCCGGTCGCAGGGGCCGCCCTTAGCCAACACTGCCGGCACGTTTTCGGCCTTCAGCACCCGCTTTGGCGTTGCGGCAGGGTCGACCGCCTTGCCCGCGGCCAGATCGCGGTCGCTGACAAAACCATGCCGCTTCAGCAAGGTTTCGAGCGCCTTGATCCAGATCTCGTAGTAGCTGGAGCCATAGTAGTCGGCGGGATGCAGCGATTCCCGCGCATGCCGGCTCTCGTCGATGGTCCAGGCGCCCATGGCGCCCGCGCACAGCGTCACGCCAAGCGCCCGTCTTTCCCATTCGGCATGGAAATAGGGTTCGTCCTTTTCGGGTGCGACCGGCCCGAACCCCATCTGCCCGCCGAGATCCTGCGGCCCGTTCATGCCGGCTCCCGCGCCAGTCCGGCGCCGATCATCGCGTCGCGCGTCACCAGATCGGCCAGCCGCTCCTCGCTCCAGCCATCGGTGCCGTTCGGCCGCATCGGCACGACCAGGTAACGCAGTTCGGCGGTAGAATCCCATACCCGGATCTTTGTCGTTGCCGGCAAGATCAGCCCGAATTCCTCGAGCACGCCGCGCGGATCGATGACCGCGCGCGAACGATAGGGCGGGGCCTTGTACCAGACCGGCGGCAGGCCGAGCACCGACCACGGGTAGCAGGAGCACAGCGTGCAGACGATGAGGTTGTGCGTGTCCGCCGTGTTGAACACGGCCTGCATGTGCTCGCCCTGCCGGCCGGTGTAGCCGAGCGAACCGATCGCCGCCGTCGCGTCGCGTTTCAGCCGGGCGGCAAAGTCAGGGTCGACCCACGCCTTCGCCACCACCTTGGCGCCGTTGCGCGGACCGATTTTTGTCTCATAGGTGTCGACGATCACGTCGATCGCGGCCGGATCGATCAGCCCTTTCTGGGTGAGGATCGTCTCCAGCGCGCGCACCCGGGCGGCAAAAGGATCAAGCTCGTTGTCGTGGTCGTGGTTACGGGACATGGCCGTAAATTACGGCTGCAAGCATTCCACCGCAAGCGCCACGGCTTGGGCCAGCCCTATCGACTTCTACTCGGCTGCCGCCTTCTGCGGCTCGCCCTGCGACTCTTCTCCGTGCTCGAACAGCGACGGCTGGTCGACAGCTTCGACCGGTGGCTGCTCGTCC
The DNA here is from genome assembly GCF_900149755.1 of Mesorhizobium delmotii. Classification (NCBI taxonomy): domain Bacteria; kingdom Pseudomonadati; phylum Pseudomonadota; class Alphaproteobacteria; order Hyphomicrobiales; family Phyllobacteriaceae; genus Mesorhizobium; species Mesorhizobium delmotii. Next base: position 140,174 of record NZ_FUIG01000103.1, read on the forward strand.
CGGCGCTTCGGCCACGGCCCGACAAGCCAGCCGGAAAAATGCTCCATGTAGACAAAGATGACCGGCGTGACGAACAGCGTCAGCGCTTGCGAAGCGACGAGGCCGCCGACCACTGCCACGCCGAGCGGCTGGCGCAGTTCGGCGCTGGCGCCGGTGCCGAGCGCGATCGGGATCGTGCCCATCAGCGCCGCCAGCGTCGTCATCATGATCGGCCGGAAGCGCATCAGGCAGGCCTTGTGAATGGACTCGAGCGGCGACATCCCCTCGCGCCTGAGTTCGAGCGCGACGTCGATCATCATAATGCCGTTCTTCTTGACGATGCCGATCAGCATCAGGATGCCGATGACAGCGATCACCGAAAGATCCATCCCCGCAAGCCGCAACGCAACAAGCGCGCCGAGCACCGCGGACGGAAGTCCGGTCAGGATGGTGAGCGGATGGATGAAGCTCTCGTAGAGGATGCCGAGGACGATGTAGATGGTCAGGATTGCGCCGCCGATCAGCAGGCCCTGGTTGGCAAGCGAATCCTGGAACGTTTTCGCCGTGCCCGAAAAAGTGGTCGAGATCGTCGCCGGCATGCCGATCTTTTCCTTCAGCGCATTGATGCGGCTCACGCTGTCGCCGAGCGCGACGCCTTGCGGCAGATTGTAGGAAATGGTCACCGCCGGAAGCTGGCCGAGTTGGTTGACGGTCAAGGCACCGGCGGTCCGATCGACACGAGCGAAGGCGCCGAGCGGCACCAGGCTGCCGCTGGCCGTCCTCACCTTGATCGCCAGCATCCTTTCTGGCGACCACTCGATCCTCGGGTCGAGTTCCATGATCACTTCATAGCTGTCGGCCGAACCGAAGATGGTCGACACCTGCTCGGTGCCGAACCCGCCATAGAGGCTGGAGCGCAACGTATCGGTGTCAACGCCGAGCGTCGCCGCCTTGTCGCGGTCGACCACCAGCGACGCCTGCAAGGCGTTGTTCTGCAAATCATTGGTGACGTCGGTGAAGGCGCTAAGGTCGGCGGCCATCGCATCGGTGAGCTTCTGCGCCCAAGCGTCCGCCGCGCCGATGTCGAGGCCCTGCACGACGAGCTGATAGGCGCTGGCCGAAGCGCGCGCGCCGAGCCGCAGATTCTGCACAGGCTGCATGAAGGTTTCGATGCCGGGGACATTGGCCAGCTGCCGCCGCAGATCCGAGAGCACCTTGTCGATATCGGGGCGCTGGTCCTTGTCCTTCAATTGCACATAGAGCCGGCCCTGGTTGAGCGCGCTGTCTCCGCCGCCTACCGACCACCCTACATGCGAGACATAGGGTGAATGGGTGAAGACATCGGCCACTTGCCCCTGCAACTTCACCATGGCGTCGAACGAAATGTCCTGGCGCGCGGTGGTCGTCACCGAAATTTGGCCGATATCCTCCTGCGGGAAGAAGCCTTTCGGCGAGGTCTGGATCAGCCAGACCGACAGTGCGGCCGTCCCAACGAAGACGAGAAAAACCACGAAACTGTGCCGCAGGCAAAACGTCAGCAGCCAGTCATAGCCCCGCATGAAGACATTGTGCCTGTGGCCTTCGCCCTGCGCTGCTTCGCGCTCGGCCTTCACAGATAAAAGCCGCGAGCACAGCATCGGCGTCAGCGTCAGCGACACGAACATCGACGCAAGAATGGCGACCGTCACCACCACCGCGAACTCGTTGAAGATGCGCCCGATCACTCCACCCATCAAAAGCACGGGGATGAACACAGCAACCAGCGAGATTGAGATCGAGATGATGGTGAAGCCGATTTCGCGGGCGCCCTTGAGCGCCGCTTCGAGGGCCGAGAGCCCGTCCTCCTCCATGTGGCGGAAGATGTTCTCCAGCATCACGATCGCATCATCGACGACAAGGCCGACCGCCAGCGTCAGCCCCATCAGCGAGATGTTGTCGATGGAAAAGCCGAACAGGAACATGGCGCCGAGCGTGGCGATCAGCGAGATCGGCACCGCCACCGTCGGGATGATCGTCGCCGATACCCGGCGCAGGAACAGGAAGATCACCATCACCACCAGCACGATGGTGAGCAGCAGTGTGAACTGCACGTCGTCGACCGCCTCGCGGATCGAAGTCGAGCGGTCGTTGAGCAACCGGATACTGGCCGCCGCCGGCATTTGATCCTGGAAGGACGGCAGCATCGCCTTGACGCGGTCAACGACGTCGACGGTATTGGCATCGGGCTGGCGCTGCACGGCCATGATGATCGCGCGGGTGCCGTCGTACCAGCTGGCCGTCGTCGTGGTCTCGACCGAATCGATGACGCGGGTCACCTCGCCGAGCCGAACCGGACGGCCGTTCCTGGTGGCTATGATGATTTTGGAAAATCCCGCCGCGTTGTTCAGCTGCGTATTGGCGGTGATCGTCAGCTGCTGCTTGTCGTTCTGCAGCACGCCGAGCGGCGTGTTGCTATTGGCCGAGGCGATCGCCGTCTGCAGCTGGTCGATCGAAATGCCGCGTGCGGCGAGCGCAGTCGGATCGATCTGGACGCGCACCGCGTATTTCTGCTGGCCGAAGATCGAGACCTGCGCCACGCCTTCGATCGTCGACAGCGACGGCGAGATTACATTCTCGGCAAAGCCATCGAGATCGGTCAGCGGGACCGTGTCGCTGACCAGCGACATCAGGAGGATCGGCGCATCGGCCGGATTGACCTTACGGTAACTCGGCGGGCTGGTCATCTCAGGCGGCAATTGCCGCTGCGTTCGTGCGATCGCCGCCTGCACGTCGGCAGCGGCCGCATCGATATCACGATTGAGCACGAACTGGATGGCGATCGAGGTGGAGCCGAGCGAATTGGTGGTCGAGATCGAATCGATGCCCGCGATGGTGGTAAACTGCTTGATCAGCGGCGTTGCCACCGAGGTCGCCATGGTTTCCGGCGAGGCGCCGGGCAGCGAGGCCGAGACGTTAACCACCGGAAGCTCGGCGCTAGGCAGAGCGGCCACCGGCAGGAACTTGTAAGCGAACAGCCCGCCCAGCACGAGCGCAAAGGACATGAGCAGGGTGGCGACAGGCCTGCGGATGCAGAATTCGGAGATCATGGCCGCGTCCCGCCCGCCTTGCCAGCCTCGGCAACCCTAGGAGACGCCTGATCACTGGCCTCGCCTTCGTGGACTGGTGAGCCGTTCTTCAGCTTTGCCTGGCCCTCGACGACGACACGTTCGCCGCTTTTCAGCCCTTCGCCGATAGCGCTCTTGTCGCCTTCGCTCAGTGCGACCTGCACGGGCCGCACCTCCACCGTGTTGTCGGGCTTGATCACATAGACGAATGGCCCCTTCTGGCTAGGCTGCACCGCAACCGTGGGAACCGAGGTCATTTGCGGCATGATGCCGGCATCGAGCACGACATTGACATATTGGCCTGGCCACAACCAAAGATCGGCATTGGGCACGCTGGCCCGCGTCGCGATTGTGCCGGAGGCGGTGTCGACGCTGGAATCGACGAAATCGAGGGTCCCCTTGCCGATCGGTGTCGGATCGCCGTCCCTGGTCAGCGTGACTGCACCTTCCTGCGGCTCCGCCAGCGCCTTGTGCAGCAAGGCAAGATCGCTATCCGGAAGGTTGAAGTTCACCTGCAGCGGGTCCACCTGGGTGATGGTCACCAGCGGGGCCGACGTGCTGTTGCCGTTGCTGGTGGTGACGAGATCGCCGATCGCGACGTTGACCGCACCCAGCCTGCCGGAAATCGGCGCCGTGATCGTGGCAAAGCCAAGCTGGACCTCGTCCGCATCGATCGTTGCCTTGTCGGCATCGACCGTGGCCGCGGCGGACTTCTGCGCGGCGATCGCCTGGTCGTAGGTCTGCTGCGTGCCGGCCTGCTTGGCGACGAGATTCTTGGCGCGCTCAAGATCGGCCGTGGCATTGGCAAGCAGCGCCTGGTCCTTGGCGAGCGTCGCCTGATCGCGGGCCAGTTGCGCCTTCAGCGCGCGATCGTCCAGCGAGAACAGGAGGTCGCCAGCCCTCACCATCTGCCCGTCCTTGACGGCGATCGATGTGATCTGGCTCGAGATCCGTGCGTTGACGCTGACTACGGCGGGGGAGGATACGAAGCCGATGGCGTAGCGCCGGATCGGGAAGTCGGCCGTCGAAGCGGTGGCGGCAACCACCGAGGTCGAGCGTGCTGCATTTGCGGCCGCCGATTTGTCAGGCGCCGCCTGGCCCGCTGACAGCATCTGCCAGACTTTGTCCGTCGCCGCGGGCGAAAGGTACAGCCCGGCCGCGACAAGGCAGGCGACCGCAAGCACGATCTTTCCACGCATCGTCAAAGGCCTTTTATCCGACACGCCGTGGTTCGGTGGTCACATCTGGCGTAACTCGCAGCCTCGTGCCGCGGTTTCACCAAATAGAATAGATAGAGGGCGCCGAAGGCGAAAAAGGGCCAAAACCCGGCATTACGAAGATTTAATGTGCAGTGCACAACAAGCGTCAGCTACCGCAGCATCGGCCACAGCGTCGCTGCCAGCAGCACGCCCATGGCGATGTTGAACCATTTAAGCCGCACCGGGTCCGACAGAAAACCGCGCAGCGCCATGCCGAAACCTGCCCACACCGAAACACTCGGCAAATTGACGACGGTGAAGGCTATCGAGATCAACGCCACCGAGAGAAACGGATGCTCCGGAATGGCATAGACGGCCATGGCGGTGATCGCCATCACCCACGCCTTGGGATTGACCCACTGGAACGCTGCCGCATCGATGAACCGCATCGGTCGCGATTTGGCCTCGCCCTTGCCGCTGAGCGAACGCGACACGGCGATCTTCGAGGCGAGATAGAGCAGGTAGACGCCGCCCGCGATCTTCAATCCGGTGTGCAGCACCGGAAACGCAGTCAGCACCGCGCCCAGCCCGAAGCCGACGGCAAGCAACAGCACGAGGAAGCCGATGCTGATGCCCAGCATGTGCGGAATGGTTTTGGCGAAACCGAAATTCACGCCGGAAGCCAGAAGCATGAAGTTGTTCGGACCCGGCGTGATCGAGGTCACGAAGGCATAGACCAGCAAGGCAAGGAACGCATCGAGGGTCATTGGCTTCTCCCAAGCAGGTCAGCAATATTGTCCTTTTACCTCAGACGCACAAAGGCCACCTCGCGGCGGCAGCCGGGCCAGAAGGTCAGGATCAAGCCGACAGAATAGATACAGGCGGTGCCAGAGCACTGGACCCAAAGCGCCGGATGATCACATCCCTTGGGGGCCGCGGTTCAACGCCGCCACGCCGGTGCGGCAGATTTCGACCAGGCCGAGCGGTTTCATGATGGCGATGAACTGGTCGATCTTGGAGCCTTTGCCGGTGATCTCGAAGATGAAATGCTCGGTGTTGGCGTCGATGACGCTGGCGCGGAAGGCATCGGCCAGCCTCAGCGCCTCGACGCGGCCTTCGCCGGTGCCGGCCACTTTCACCAGCGCGAGTTCCCGCTCCAGCGGCCGTTCCTGGCCGAGCTCGTGCGAGCGCACGGTGAGATCGACGACACGGTGCACCGGCACGATGCGCTCGAGCTGGTGCTTGATCTGCTCCAGCACATGCGGCGTGCCGCGCGTCACGATGGTGATGCGCGACAGATGCTTCTCATGTTCGGTTTCGGAGACCGTCAGGCTCTCGATATTGTAGCCGCGTCCGGAAAACAGGCCGATGACCCGGGCAAGCACGCCCGGCTCATTATCGACCAGCACGGACAGCGTGTGAGTCTCCGGCTTTTCAGTTTCCTTGGCGATGAAGTAGGCCGAGCCGGTCGGTTGAAGCTGTGCGTTCATGACATGAATCTCGATTTCAAACTTTTGAACTGTTTTTCTGTTTCCGCACGGCTTCTTCCGACAGCCCTGCCTCGGCTCGGGCGTTAGGCGTTACACCAGTTCCCTGCCTTTGGCGTCGATGGCGTTGGCCACCGCCTCGTCGGTCGCCTCGTCCGGCAGAAGCATCTCGTTATGCGCCTTGCCCGACGGGATCATCGGGAAACAGTTGGCAAGCGTCGCCACCCGGCAGTCGAAGATCACCGGCTTCTTCACCGAAATCATCTCCTTGATCGCTTCGTCCAGTTCGTCCGGCTTCTCGCAGCGGATGCCGTGGCCGCCATAGGCTTCGGCAAGCTTGACGAAATCCGGCATCGCTTCGGTGTAGGAATGCGACAGCCGGTTGCCGTGCAGAAGCTGCTGCCACTGCCGCACCATGCCCATATACTGGTTGTTGAGGATGAAGATCTTGATTGGCGCTTCGTGCTGCACCGCGGCACTCATCTCCTGCATCGTCATCTGCACCGAGGCATCGCCGGCAATGTCGATGACCAGCGCATCCGGGTGCGCGATCTGCACGCCGAGCGCCGCGGGCAGGCCGTAGCCCATCGTGCCGAGCCCGCCGGAGGTCATCCAGCGATTCGGCTTCTCGAAATGATAGTGCTGCGCCGCCCACATCTGGTGCTGGCCGACCTCGGTGGTGATGTAGGTGTCCATGTCCTTGGTCAGCGCGTAGAGCCGCTGGACGGCATATTGCGGCATGATCACATCGTGGTTCATCTTGTAGGCAAGCGAATCCCGTGCGCGCCATTTCGCGATCTGCTCCCACCACGGGTGCAGCGCCTTCTTGTCGGCCTTGGCGGTCGCCCGCCACAGCCGCACCAGATCCTCCAGCACCCGGCCGACATCGCCGATAATAGGCACATCGGTATGGACGTTCTTGTTGATCGACGACGGATCGATATCGATATGGATCTTCTTCGAGTTCGGCGAGAACGCGGTGAGCCGGCCGGTGATGCGGTCGTCGAAGCGCGCGCCGATGCAGATCATGACGTCGCAATCATGCATCGCCATGTTGGCTTCATAGGTGCCGTGCATGCCGAGCATGCCCATCCAGTTCTTGCCCGAAGCCGGATAGGCGCCAAGGCCCATCAGCGTCGAGGTGATCGGGAAGCCGGTTAGGTCGACCAGTTCGCGCAGCAAATGGCTGGCTTCCGGGCCGGAATTGATGACACCGCCGCCGGTATAGAGGATCGGCCTTTTGGCGTTGGCCATCAGCTCGACCGCCGCCTTGATCTTTTCCAGATCGCCCTGGACCTTAGGCTGATAGCTCGTGCGCGGCGCCGTCTGTGGCGGCACATAGATGCCCTTGGCGAACTGCACGTCCTTCGGGATATCGACGACGACCGGACCGGGGCGTCCTGTCGTCGCGACGTGGAAGGCCTCGTGGATGATTGCCGCGAGCTCGTTGACATCCTTCACCAGCCAATTGTGTTTGGTGCAGGGGCGCGTGATGCCGATCGTGTCGCACTCCTGGAACGCGTCCGAGCCTATCAGCGAGGTCGGCACCTGACCGGTCAGGCAGACCAGCGGGATCGAATCCATCAGCGCATCCTGCAACGGCGTCACCGCGTTGGTGGCTCCCGGCCCCGATGTCACCAGCATGACGCCGGCCTGGCCGGTCGAGCGCGCATAGCCCTCCGCCGCATGACCCGCGCCTTGCTCGTGACGGACGAGGATGTGCTCGACCTCGTCCTGTTGGAAGATTTCATCATAGATCGGGAGAACCGCGCCGCCCGGATAGCCGAAAACATGCTTGACGCCATTGTCCTTCAGCGCCTGCACCACCATTTCGGCGCCAGTCATTTCGGTTCTTGGCATTTCGCGCCGTTCGTTCCGTCCACTGCTCATCGGTCTGGTCCCGTACTGTCCGCCATCGGGCGATTGCTGGTCGTTTAGTCGTGTTTCGGGCAATAAAAAAGGCCCCCGAGGGAGCCTGTGTCTGCGCATGGGAGGTTTTCGCCCGGCGGTTACACCGCCTTGCCCACGCGCTTTCCTACTACGAGAATGAGTGCCGTTTTCATGGTGGCGGACAATAGAATTGGTTTTGCGCCGCTGTCAACGGCGAATGTGCACGACGCCAAAAGGCTTTGAACCCGGCCGTATCAGACGCGCCGGTTGTCCATCATCGCATCGAGCCAGCTATTTTTGTCACAAGACACCGCTCCGGTACGATCGCCGGCAGTACAAAGCTCCGCGATCGGCCCGATAAGCCATTGAAACCACGCCAAACTATTTGACGACGTGACGCGGCGCACAGTTTGCCGCGATACTCCGGTCAACCGGGCTGGGAGGGTCCGGCAAAGCCACGATGACGACCAGGACTTCACGGGAGGAAATTTGATGCTCGACAAGGCTCCAGCCAAGAAACTGTCCGACCTGCTCGACCAATTCGGTGCGGCGCTCGCCGCCGGCGACATCGACAAGGCGGTCGGCTGCTTTCAGGAAGACTGCTACTGGCGCGACCTGGTGACCTTCACCTGGAACATCAAGACCATGGAAGGTCGCGACCAGGTGCACGACATGCTGACGAGCCAGCTGGCGAAGACAAGACCTTCGAACTGGGCGATCGCCAAGGGCGAAGACGCCACCGAGAGCGACGGGCTGCTCGAAGGTTGGATCAGTTTCGAAACGGAAGTTGCGCGCGGCTTCGGCCATATCAGGCTGAAGAACGGCAAGATATGGACGCTGCTCACCACCATGGTCGAGCTGAAGGGTCATGAAGAACCCGCCGGCTTCGCCCGGCCGTTGGGCGCCAAGCATGGTCACGGAAAAAACCGGCCGACCTGGAAAGAGGAGCGTGAGAAAGAAGCCGCCGAACTTGGCTTTGTCAGTCAGCCCTACACGCTGATCATCGGCGGCGGCCAGGGCGGCATCGCGCTCGGTGCCCGGCTGAGGCAACTCGGCGTGCCGACCATCATCGTCGAGAAGAACGAGCGTGCCGGCGATTCATGGCGCAGGCGCTACAAGTCGCTCTGCCTGCACGACCCGGTCTGGTACGATCATCTGCCCTATATCGACTTCCCCAGGAACTGGCCGGTCTTCTCGCCCAAGGACAAGATCGGCGACTGGCTGGAAATGTACACCAAGGTCATGGAGCTGAACTACTGGCCCTCCACACAGGCCAAGAGCGCCGCCTATGATGACGAGAAAAAGGAATGGACGGTCGTCGTCCATCGCGATGGCAAGGACATAACGCTGAAGCCGACGCAGCTGGTGCTGGCCACCGGCATGTCTGGCCGGCCCAACATCCCGAAGTTCAAGGGCATGGAGAATTTCAAGGGTGATCAGCACCATTCTGCCAAACATCCCGGTCCGGACGGCTACGTTGGCAAGAAGGTCGTCGTCGTCGGTTCGAACAATTCCGCGCACGATATCTGCGCCGCACTCTGGGAAGCCGGCATCGAGGTCACCATGGTGCAGCGCTCGACCACCCATATCGTCAAATCCGACACGCTGATGGATATCGGGCTCGGCGCGCTCTATTCGGAGCAGGCCGTGCAAAACGGCATGACCACGGCCAAGGCCGATCTCATCTTCGCCTCCCTGCCCTACAAGATCCTGCACGAATTCCAGATTCCGCTCTACGAAAAAATGAAGGAGCGCGATGCTGCCTTCTACGAGGGCCTGGAAAGGGCCGGCTTCATGCTCGACTGGGGCGAAGACGGCTCCGGCCTGTTCATGAAATATCTCAGGCGTGGTTCCGGCTACTATATCGATATCGGCGCCTCACAGCTCATCATCGACGGCGCCATCAAGCTGAAGAGCGGCGTCGACGTGACCGAGATCAAGGAACATTCGGTCCTGCTCAGCGACGGCACCGAACTGCCGGCCGATGTCGTCGTCTATGCCACCGGCTACGGTTCGATGAACGGCTGGGCGGCGGAGCTGATCTCGAAAGAGGTCGCCGACAAGGTCGGGAAGTGCTGGGGTCTCGGCTCGAACACCACCAAGGATCCCGGTCCTTGGGAGGGCGAACAGCGCAACATGTGGAAGCCGACGCAACAGGAAGCACTCTGGTTCCATGGCGGCAATCTGCACCAGTCACGCCACTATTCGCAGTTCCTGTCGCTGCAGTTGAAAGCACGGCACGAGGGCATCGCGACGCCGGTCTACGGGCTGCAGGAGGTCCACCACACGGGATAGAAATTCGGGCTGTCACCGGCACTGGCCGATGCGCTTCCAGTAGATAAGGGTACCGGTAAGTCCACCATGCGGCTTCAATGCATAGTCCGGTATCTCACCGGCAAGCGTGAAGCCCAACCTGTCATAGAGACCGGAAGCGCCCTCCTCTGTCGCTGTATCCAGGACCAGCAGTGTGCGGCCCTTCTCGACGGCGAGGCTTTCGGCCGCCCGCATCAGGCGGGTGGCCACGCCTTTGCCGCGATGGTCGACGCGGGTCATCAGCTTGGCGATCTCGGCCCGGTGCGGCTGGTTGGGGGGACAGTCGAGCAGCAAGGTAACGGTGCCGACCAGAGCCTCGCCGTCCCAGGCGCCGAGCACAGCTCTTTCGCCCCTTGCAGCCGCAATAAGCGACTTCCTCCAGAAGGCACCTGCCGCGCCCGGCGCCAGCGGATGCATGAAACTGACCGATCCACCGGCCGCAACCGTCTCGATCAGCATATCGACCAGCATTGCGTGCGTTTCCGCGGTTTGTGTCAGAGCCTTGATTTCGATGGAACTCATGCGTGCGCTGATCCTTGAACAAGATGAAACGTCTGTGAAGTCGCGATCGTCGCTGCCGTCAGTCGGAAAGGTTGACACGCCTTCGCCTCCTGGCCCGACGAATTTCTGCGATGCGCTCCGCATCTTCTTCCTGCAGATGCCGCCCGCGCTCCAGCAGTTCGAGCGTGTATTCCTCATAGGTCAGGCCCAGCCGCTCGGCCTTGTCCAGCCGCATCAACATGACGTCACGGCCTGGCGCTTTCCAGGCTTTGGCGTGGGCTGCCTGCCAGGCAAGGAAGATGTAGGCGTCGCCCTTGCCCCATGGCGGCCCCTCATAGTCGTCAAGAGGCGGCCCGCCATTGTCGGTGCGTTTCGGGCGACGCATCATTGCCTCAGCCTCTGGCCAGCGCGACCAGATAGTCGGCGGCGGCCGGTCCCGGAGCATGGAAGGTGCAATCCGATGGCGCGCCAAGCGCCAGGCAGTCACCCGGTTCGAGGCCGTGGACGATGTCGCCCTCGGTGAATTCCAGCCGTCCGGAAATCAGCCATATCTGCTGCCTGATGAAGGCATAGGACGCTGCCGGAAAGCTCACCTTGGCCCCCGCCGGCAATTGGACCCGGATCAGTTCGAGCGGCATGTCCGAAACCGGCGAAAGATGCCGCCGGACATAGCCGGTTGCGGGATCGCGCCAAAGCGGCTGATCGTTTTCGCGAAGCAGCCCGCCGCCTTGCAGCTCGGCCCGCGCGATGAGGGTGGAAAGCGTCATGCCGAAGGCCGCGGCGATGCGCACGAGAAGTGCCGCGGTCGGGCTCGTCTTGCCACGCTCTATCGTGCTGAGCATGGCTTTCGAAACGTCGGACCGGTCCGCGAGCTCCGCCAGCGACCAGTCCCTCAAGGCTCTTTCGGAGCGTATTCTCTTGCCGATGGTCGAGGAGATATCGTTCGCTATATCAGCCATTCATCCGGTATATCGAAATTTTGGAGTCGAGCAAGGGGCCGATCGGTCCAATTTTTGCGAATGGTTTAATGTCCCCTACACCATCCGACCTCATCCCCCCTTAACCCCGTCGGTGTAAGGTCGATTGCCTGGGGAAATGGGAAACAGCCTGTCCATGTTCGTCGACCGCGAAGCCTCCGTCGGAGAGCCGACTTTGCAGGAGCGCCGCAAGGCGGAGCAGAACGACAAGCGCGTTCTGGGCAATGTCGTCCAGTGCGACGGCGCGCGCGCCACCATCAGCGCCCATGCCGCCGATGTCGAAGGCACGGTCACCGGCCATTGGAGCGTCGGCAAGATGATCTCCATCAACCTTGGCGCCACGCGAACCGTCGGGCTGGTCTACGAGGTCGGCAAATCGGATCGCGCCTGGCACAATGCGGGCCAGAACCCGATCGAGGTCAGTATCGAGCTCATCGGCGAGGTGCGCGACGGCGCCGAGCCCGGCGCCAAACCGATTTTCGACCGCGGTATCACCACCTATCCGCATATCGGCGCCATCGCCCACCGCATCCGCAGCCGCGACTTGCAGGCGGTCTATGACCTCGCCGGGCGCCATTCGATCACCATCGGCACGCTGTCACAGGATGAGGCGATCGACGCCAACATCGCCATCGACGACACGCTGGCGCGCCATTTCGCCATTGTCGGCACCACAGGCGTCGGCAAATCCACTGCTGTCTCGCTGCTTTTGCGCAAATCGATCGCCGCTCGACCCGACCTGCGCGTTCTCATCCTCGATCCGCACAACGAGTTCGCCGCGTCCCTGCCGGAGCACTGCGTCAGGGTCGATTCGACGACGCTGGACCTGCCCTTCTGGATGTTCAAGCTCGAGGAATTTGCCGAAGTGCTGTTTCGCGGGCGCGAGACCGTGCCGGAAGAGGTCGATGCCTTGCGCGATCTCATTCCCGCGGCCAAGAACCTGTATCGCAACCCGAATTCGGGCACGTATCTAAAGCGCGGCACTGATGCACTGACCGCGGACACCCCGGTGCCCTATCGCGTTGTCGATCTTATCAAGCAGATCGACGAGCGCATGGGACTGCTGGAAAGCAAGAACGACCGCCCCACCCTCAAGTCGCTGAAGACGCGCATCGAATCGGCAGCCTCGGATCCGCGCTACCGCTTCATGTTCAATTCGCGGCTGATCGAAGATACGATCCACGAGACGATCGGCAATATTTTCCGCGTGCCGCACCACGGGCGCCCGGTGACCTGCTTCGAGATGGCCGGCATGCCGTCGGAAGTGGTCAATTCCGTCTGTTCGGTGCTGGCGCGCCTGGCCTTCGACCTTGCACTGTGGAGCGAAGGCCGGCTGCGGCTGCTTTTGCTGTGCGAGGAGGCACACCGCTACATGCCGGCCGATCCGCGCCTTGGTTTTGCGCCGACCCGACACGCCCTGTCGCGCATCGCCAAGGAAGGCCGCAAATATGGCTGTTATCTCGGTATCGTCACGCAGCGCCCGGGCGAGCTCGATCCCACCATCCTGTCGCAGTGCTCGACCTTTTTCGCCATGCGGCTTGCCAATGAGCAGGACCAGGCGATCATCCGCTCGGCGATCGCCGATTCCTCGGCCTCGACGCTGGCATTCCTGTCTTCGATGGGCCAGCGCGAAGCCATCGCCTTCGGTGAGGGCGTGGCGACGACCATGCGGCTGAAGTTCGAAAAAATGTCCGATGAGCTGATTCCCGGCACGGCCAAGCGCGAGGAAGCGTTGCCGTCCGAAATCGGCAATGATGTCGACCTGGTGGCGATCGTCGAAAGGCTGCGCAACGTGCCAAAACCGCAGCAGGCGATGGCCTTCGCCGAAGTCGTGGATTCCGGCCGTCAGGCCGGCGATCCCGACTACCGCAAGCCGCCCGTCCCGCGCGTCCAACCCGACGACGATTTCGACATGCGTTATGGCCTGAAACCCGCAACCTTCGGCCTGCGTCCGCAGAACGATTGAGCCGGACGGCTTTAGCCTAGGAGGCCAAAGCGCTTGTCACCTAGGAAATCGAGGCGAATCCCGGAAGGGAATTCATCAGGCCGGATCGAGTGACGTGGCTTTCGAGAACCCGGAGCGGAGTGGACATTTGAGTCCATGAGCACCGGAAGTCGAGAAAGCTGCGTCAGTCGGCCGGCCTCATGAATTCTCTCCGGGATTTCAGGCGCAGACGCGGTTTCGGCCTTGCCTCTTGGCCTCGTACAGCTGGCGGTCGGCGCGGCGATAAAACTCTTCGGCGGTTTCCTTACGGTCCCAGACGGCAAGGCCGACGCTCGTGGTGATCTTCAGCCGGACATTGCCTGACAGTATCGACATGTTGGCGATCGCCTTGCGGATGCGCTCGGCGAATTTGGACAGAAGTTCGGCGTCCATGTTGGGCGTGACCACTGCGAACTCCTCGCCACCCAGGCGCGCCACCACGTCGTGATAGCGTGTCATGTCCTTGAGACAGCTGGCGACCGCGCGTAACACCTGGTCGCCGACATCATGTCCGTGGGTGTCGTTGACCTGCTTGAAATGGTCGAGATCAAGGATCATCAGCCCGACCGGCTTCTCGATGCGGCGGAATTCCTCGAGATATTCCTTCAGTGCATCGTCGAAATAGCGCCGGTTCTGCATGCCGGTCAGGCCGTCGGTCAGCGCCGCGTGCTCCAGCGTTTCCGAACGGGCGCTGAGCGAAACCGTCATGGCGCGCAGCTTGCCTTCTTCTGTCGCCTGCTTGCGGATCAGCGGGTAGATGAAGAAAATCCCGAAGAACAAGGCAGTCGCCAAAAGGACGCCGGTCCCAAACAACAGCTTGTTGAGATAAATGATCTCGTCGACCCTGGCGGGTGTATGAACCTCTTCGGCGAAGGCTTGCAGAAGCCCATAGGCGTGAAGCGTCACCAGGCCGGCGGCCAGGATCACGAAGATGAAGACGAAAAAGGCTGATTCCGCCTTGTGAAAACGCATCTGCTCCCCGTTGGAAAATTTCCAAAGACGTTATGGCATGGACGGGCTTACGGAGGGTTAATTAGGACAACTTCAACGGGAAGCCTCCCCTCAAAGTCAACTTTTCAGGTTGCACTGGAAAGGATATCCGAGATCGTGGATCCCGCACGATCATCGGGGCGCAATCGCAGCCATTCCGGACCCAACTGATGCCTGAACCAGGTCGCCTGGCGCTTGGCGTATTGTCGCGTCGCGATCTTCGCGCGTTCGATCGCTTCGGGAAAACTCAACTCGCCGGCCATTGCGGCCTGCAGTTCGCGAACGCCGATCGCTTTCATCGCCGGCAAATCGGGATCGAGGCCAAGATCGGTCAGCCGCCTGACCTCGTCGAGAGCACCCTTCTCCAGCATGCGGTCGAACCGCGCCTCGATCCGCTCCACCAGTGCCGCTCGGTCCGGTTCGATCACAAAGAAGCGCGTGCTCGCCCTGTCGATCAGTGGGCGGCCGCGCGCCGCCTGCCATTCCAGGATGGAACGGCCCGACGCGTCGAGCACCTCCAGCGCTCGCACGATGCGCTGGCCGTCGGTCGGCTTCAGCATCATACCGGCTGCCGAATCCTCGCGCAGCAGGATGCGGTGCAGCTTGGCCGCGCCCTGCTCCTGGAGTTCGTAGCGCCAGCGATCACGGATCGACTGCGGAATGTCGGGCATTTCCGAAATGCCTTCCGCAAGCGCCCGGAAATAAAGTCCGGTACCACCGACGAAAATCACCGGCCTTTCGAAGAACGTGCCCTCGTCGATGAGCTTCATCACATCGCGCAGCCAGGCGCCGGTGGAATAGGCGGTGGAGGGATGGACATGACCGTAGAGAAAATGCGGGACGCGGGCGAGTTCGGCAACAGTCGGCCGCGCCGTCAGCACGTCGAGCACCGAATAGCCTTGCATGGAATCGGCGTTGACGATGACACCGCCGTTGTGCCCGGCGAGGTCAAGTGCCAGGGCGGACTTGCCGCTGGCGGTCGGCCCGGCTATCAGGATCGCGTTGTTAATGCGGCCCTCGCCCGCCTGCCCGCCGGAATTTTCGATGCCGCTGATCGCCACGCTTGTGTCCCATCCCGCCGGCCGCGCATTGTCGCCGGCGCTTGCGAATATGGTGTCACTGTCGGTCGGCGCAAGCACCGTTCGCTGGCTGGCCGAAGACATCGCCTGCGAGTTCGCTTTGCCCGAGGCGGCCGAAGCGGCTGAAACGACCGCCAGCCTGCGCGCCGTGCTCGCACCCGAACCGGTCGACGTTATCGTCCAGCAGGCCGAGGGAAGGCGGAAGAAAATCCTCATCGCCGATATGGATTCGACTGTTATCGATCAGGAGTGCATCGACGAGCTTGCCGACGAGATCGGCGTCAAGGATTACGTCGCCGCCATCACGGCGCGATCGATGAATGGCGAGATCGCTTTCGAGCCGGCCTTGCGCGAACGGGTGGCGCTGCTGAAAGGCCTCGACACTGCCGTGGTCGACCGCGTCATCACCAACCGCCTGACGCTGGCTTCCGGTGGCCGCGCGCTTGTCCAGACCATGCGGGCCGACGGCGCATGGACTGCACTCGTGTCGGGTGGCTTCGACGTCTTCACCTCACGCATCGCCGCCATGCTCGGCTTTCAGGAGAACCGCGCCAACCGCCTGATCGAGCAGGACGGTCGCTTCACCGGGCTGGTGGCCGAGCCGATCCTGGGGCGTGCCGCCAAGGCCGACGCGCTGCTCGAGATTTCGGCGCGTCTCGGGCTGACGACCGCCGACGCCCTTGCTGTCGGCGACGGCGCAAACGACCTCGACATGATCCGCCTTGCCGGCGCCGGTGTGGCACTTCATGCCAAGCAGGTCGTGGCGGCGGAGGCAAAATTCCGCATCGACCATGGCGACCTGACCGCGCTTCTCTATCTGCAGGGCTACCGGCGGGAGGAATTTGTAGAGTGACGCCGATCCGCACCGAGCGCCTGATCCTGCGCAACTGGGAAGATTGCGACCGTGAGCTCTTCTACCGCATCAACTCCGACGAGCGCGTCATGGAATTCTTTCCGTTTCGCCGCGACCGCGCGCAGGCCGACGCCAAGATGGATGAATTGCGCGCCGTCATCGACCGCGACGGTTTCGGCTTCACAGCCGCCGAGATCGCAGTCACCGGCCATTGCATCGGCTTCGTCGGCATAACCCGAACCGATCATTTGCCCTTCTTGCCGGCCGGCACCGTCGAGATAGGCTGGCGCCTGGCGCCCGAATTCTGGGGCCATGGCTATGTCACCGAGGCAGCCGAAGCCTGGCTCGCCTATGGTTTCGAAACGCTTGGCCTCAAGGAAACGGTTTCCTTCGCCGTCAAGGATAACAGCCGGTCCACCGCCGTCATGGAACGCCTGGGCATGACCGCCGACCCGGCCAGCGATTTCGACCACCCCGGCATTCCGGACAGCCACGCCATGCTCAAGCGGCATGTTTTCTACAGGCTGACAGGCAAGGATTGGCAAGCAAGAAAAAAGGCGGCTCGCTAGCCGCCCTTTTCCCTCAAAATCAAAGTGTTGCGCCTTTACCGGACTCAATCCATCCGGATCGTCACAAACCGCAATTCGCCGGTCTTTGAAGCCAGCATCAGCAGCGCGTTCTTGCGTCCCTGCTCCTTTAACGCGGCAATCCGGTCCATGACATCCTTGGGCGTGGCGACCGATTCCTGCGCGATCTCGGTGATCACCTCGCCGGCCTGGATGCCGCGTTCGGCAGCGGCCGAATCCTTAGCGACATCAGTGATGACAACGCCGGAGACTTCGGCGGCAATGCCGAATTTCGTCCGCGTCTCGTCGTTGAGCTCGCCGACGGTCATGCCGAGCACGGAAACCGTCGAAACGGCAGGCGCCTCGTCGCCATTGTCCTTTTCGGTGTTGCCGTTCTCGCCGCTGGCAAGCTTTTCGCCATCTTCGAGCCGGCCGAGCGTCACCTTCACGGTTTGCTCGACGCCCTTGCGCACGATGACCACGTCGACAGCCTTGCCGACCGTGCTCTCCGCGACAACGCGCGGCAGGTCGCGCATTTCATTGACGTCCCTGCCGTCGAATTTGATGATGACGTCGCCCGCCAGGATGGTGCCGTTGTCGACAGGCCCGCCCTTGATGACGCCGGCAACCAGCGCGCCTTTGGCAGTCGCCATGCCGAGGCTTTCGGCAATGTCGTCCGTCACCGGCTGGATGCGCACGCCGAGCCAGCCGCGCCGCGTCTCGCCGAACTGGCGAAGTTGGTCGACGACGCCCAACGCGAGTTGCGAGGGAATGGAAAAGCCGATGCCGATCGAGCCGCCGGACGGCGAGATGATCGCCGTGTTGATGCCGATCACCTCGCCGTCGCTGTTGAACAGCGGCCCGCCGGAATTGCCGCGGTTGATCGCGGCATCGGTCTGGATGAAGTCGTCATAGGGACCGGAATTGATGTCGCGGTTGCGGGCCGAGACGATGCCGACCGTCACGGTGCCGCCGAGGCCGAACGGATTGCCGATCGCCATCACCCAGTCACCGACGCGCATCTTGCTGGAATCGCCGAATTTCACCGCCGTCAGTTTGTGCCCTTTTGGATCGACCTTGAGCACCGCCACGTCGGTCTTGGTGTCGGTGCCGACCAGCGTCGCCTTCAGCGTCACGCCGTCGGAGAAATTCACCTCGATGTCGTCGGCATCGGCGATCACGTGATTATTCGTCACCACGATGCCCTGCTCGGCGTCGACCACGAAGCCGGAGCCCAGCGACTGCACCTTTTGCGAGGGGTTGCCCTGTTCGCCGGGACGGTTCTTGAAGAAATCGTCGAAGAAATCCTGGAAGGGCGAGCCCTCCGGAAGCTGCGGCATCGGTACCGCGCCCGGGCCTTCCGTGCCCTTCACCCTCTGCGAGGTCGATATGTTGACCACGGCGCCGAGCAGGCCCTGCGCGAGATCGGCGACCGAAGCCGGGCCGTCGGCGGCGGCCGCAGGCGTCACCAGCGACGGGACGGTAGCGGCGCCGATAAGAAGTGCTGCAGCACCCGCGGTGAACGTCCGCCTCGCCGCGCGCAAAAACCTGTTGGATGTCATCGAGAAGTCTCCCGGTGTCTCTGAGAAGAAAAGCGCTCGCCGAAAACGCTGCGTCGAACCATGTTGGCAAGAAATACGGCACGTTTGCGGCTATGGCTATCGGCGGAGGATAAAACCTCCGTTATCCCGAAATCATAAACCGTCATCCACGCACCAGCCAGACGAGGCCGACGCCAACGGCGATGGCAATCAGCCCGGCGACCCGCAGCGCATTCTCCGGCATCGACAGAACTTCGCCGGCAAGTTTCTTGGCGAGGCCGGGAAAGCCGCCATAGACCAGGCCCTCTACCACGAGAACCAAGCCTATTGCCGCCAGAAAATCCTCCACCGGCCGTTACTGGCCGGTGCCTGGCTGCGCTGCCGGTGCAGCAGGTGCTGCGGGCGGCGCTGCCGGCGCATCCGCGCCGGCGGGATTGCGGAAGAAACGGAAGAATTCCGAATTCGGCGACAGCACCATCGTCGTCCCAGTATTGTCCAGCGCCGTGCCGTAGGCATTCATCGACCGGTAAAAGTCGAAGAAGGCTGGATCGCGCTGGTAGGCATTCGCGAAGGTGGCGCTGCGTTGAGCTTCGCCTTCACCGCGCAGGATTTCAGACTCTCTCCGTGCCTCGGCGACGATCTCCACCACTTCGCGGTCGGCGCGCGCCCTGATGCGTTGCGCCGCCTCGTTGCCGCGCGCCCTCAGCCGCTCGGCTTCGGCCAGACGCTCAGCCTTCATGCGATCATATGTCTGTTGCGAGACTTCCGCCGTCAAATCGGTTCGGCGAATGCGGACATCCTCGATCTGCAGGCCGAGCGACGTGGCGTCGGGCCTCAGCTGGTCGCGCACTTCACGCATCATCACGGCTCGCTCTTCCGAGAGCGCCGCCTCGAAGTCGCGCAAACCGTAAACCCGACGCAAGGCGGCGTCGAGACGCGTCCTCAACCGTGCCTCGGCCAGTTCGATCTGGCCGGACACCGCGGAGCGGAACACGCGCGGATCGGAGATCCGATATGCGATGAAGGCGTCGACCTCATAGAACTTGCCGCCTGAAACCTGGACGCGGATGTTGTCGAGGTCGAAGCGCAGCACCCTGTTTTCGATCAACTGCACGCTGTCGGCGTCGAAGAAGGCGAACGGCGCCTTGAAGTAGATGCCCGGCTGGCTCTTGACGTCTACGATTTCGCCGAACCTGAGCACCAGCGCCTGCTGGCGCGCATTGACAACGAAGACCGACGAATAGAGCAGGAACAGGATAACCGCGGCGATGACGGCGATGATGGGAAGACGGTTGGCCATCACTGGGTTCCTCCGAGGACCGGCGCCGGCGCCTTCTGCTGCAGGGCAGGCAGCGGCAGATAGGGAACGACCCCTGGTCCGCTGCCTTGCTCGATAATGACCTTGCTGGAATCCTTCAGAACCCTCTCCATCGTTTCCAGATAAAGCCGCTGGCGCGTCACATCCGGCGCCTTGGCGTATTCGTCATAGACCGAGATGAAGCGCTGCGCCTCGCCTTCGGCCTCCTGCACGACCCGGTTCTTGTAGCCGGCCGCCTCCTCGCGGATCTGTGCGGCCTCGCCGCGCGCCTGGCCGAGCTTCTGGTTGGAATACTGGTTGGCCTGCTCGACGAACTTGTCCTCGTCCTGCTCGGCGCGCTGCACCTCGTCGAACGCGTCGGCCACTTCGCGCGGCGGTGCGGCATCCTCGATCGAAATCGCGTTGACGTTCAGGCCGGCCTGATAGCCGTCCAGCGTCGTCTGGATGATTTCGCGCACGGACGCCGCAATGCCCTCGCGATCATCGCGGAAGATGTCTTGCGCCGGCCGCCGACCGACCGCTTCGCGCATGGCGCTTTCGGCGACCTGCCGCAGCATGCCGTCGGGATCGGACACGTCGAACAGATAGGCCCTCGGATCGGAGACCTGATAGGCCACGGAGAACTGGACGTTGACGATGTTCTGGTCGCCCGAAAGCATCAGCCCTGAGCCGTTGCCGGAGGCCGTGCCGCCGCCGATGTTGACGAGTTGCTCGGCAATGTTGGCCGTCTCGACCGTCTCGATGGGCCACCAATGGAAATGCAGGCCTGGCTGCGAGAACTCCGCCTTTGGCACGCCGAACCTGAGTTCGACCGCAACCTCGTCGGGCTGCACGGTATAGACCGCCTTGAACGCCCACAGCACGACAAGCGCCGCCGCGATCAGCCCGAACACGGCTGGGCTGGCGCCACCGCCACCTGGCAACGCGCGCCGCAACCTGTCCTGGCCGCGCCGGATGATATCTTCGAGATCGGGAGGCGAGCCCTGCGGACCGCCAGGCCCCTTCGGTCCCTGCCCCCAGGGTCCTGGATTGTTGCCGCCGCCCCATGGGCCGCCACCGCCGCTTTTGTCATTCCAGGGCATGAATGTCCTTTCGCTCCCCCACGCGCCGGTCTGACGACGCAAAATCCAGTGTTGTTCTTCTATAGGGATGCGACGGCACGCTTTCAACGCGATCGGTCGTCGTCACCGTCCGTTTTGGACCGTCGCGACCCTTTAATGTCTCTCAATGCACGTCGCGGCGTCGCTCGTAAACCGAATAGCGTGTCGCATGACTATCCTTTTCACCGGCCGGAACGTCCTGCGTGCGGACAATGTGCCACAAATCCGGGTCGATCGGCGGGAAATGGGCGTCGCCGTCGACCGCGGCAAGGATATGGGTGACATGCAAGCGGTCGGCCAGCGGCAGCGCCTGGGCATAGATCTCACCGCCGCCGATGACGCAGATTTCGTCGGCGCCGGCCATGCAGCGCCCGCGCACCTTCGCCAGACTGATCGCCTCGTCGAGCGAATGCACGATTTCGACGCCCTCGGCGCGCCAGGCCCTGTCGCGGGTCACCACGATGTTGAGCCTGCCCGGCAGCGGCCGGCCGATGCCTTCATAGGTCTTGCGACCCATGATGATAGGTTTGCCCATCGTGTCGGCCTTGAACCGCTTGAGATCGCTGGAAAGCCGCCACGGCAAGCCGCCATCGCGCCCGATCACGCCGTTTTCGGCGATGGCGACATAGATCGCGACGTCCATCAGCCGCCGCTCCCGCCATCGCCCGAAGGCGCCAGCAGCAATATGTCGATGTCGTGCTCAGGGTAGAAATTTTCTGCCGTCATCTCGAAACGCGTCGGCCCGACTTTCCTGACGTTTTCGCCACAGAACGAGACCAGGTTTTTCGGATGGCCCTTGTCGACGGTCAGCTTGAACTTGCCGATGGAGCCCGTCGCCCAGTTGCCGCCAGTGGTCAGGATATAGGCGATGCGGTTTTCGAAGTATCTCGGGGTGCCGTCGGGATTACCCTTTGCCGCCTTGCGGATCGCATTCTCGAACGTGCCGTCCATGCAGTAACGGGTCTTGTAGGCGGCGTATTGGCCCTGGAACTGGCCGTCATAGAAGAAGCTGACCGAGGACGTGCCGCCGACGCTCGGCTTGTAGCGGTGTGCGACTTGGACTGCGCTGTTGGCTGGAAAGGTCGAGCGCCACCAGTAGGTCGAGCGCAATTGCCAGAACGGCACATAGGCGGTCTTCATGCCTGAACCGTCGTCGGTGGTGTCCTCGATGATGAGGCCGCGATCGATCCAGTCGTCGGTAACCGTTTGCGGCAGCTTTGCCAATGCCGCCCTGGCCGCGTCGCCGAACGGGTAGAACGGCACGTTTTGCGCCTTCAAATCGGCGCTGATGTCGATGCCGAGCGCAAACGCCTTCTGCTCGAGCTGCGGTTCTGCCGGCACGCCGTCGATCGTCACCTCGAAACCGAGGAAATTGTTGCTCTGGCCGTCGGGGATCGCCGGCATCTCGTTCGGATCGCCTTCGATGTCGGGCATCGGAAAGGCGACGATCGCGTCGACATCCTTGTCCGTGTTGTTTCGGAAGACGTAGTCGACCGTCACCTTTTCCGGCGAGATGTAGAGGTCCTCACTCTCCATGGCGACCGCGTCGCTGCGCGACAGGATCAGACCGCCCGTTCCCAATTCGGCGATCGAATCATTGGCGAATACGGGCGTGGCCGAGAGCGCCAGCGCGGCGGTCAGGACATAACGGAACATGGAAGCTCCTTTGGCGAGATGCCGGTATGACTCTATCGCACCAGCCCGACAATCGGAATCGATTTTCGAAAAGCACGATGCTGGGATTTAAGGTGTTAGAGCGTACTTTGTGCGTCCGATTGGCCGCACGTCGCTCTAGCCGTTTCAACGTGGCATTTCAAAGCCCTTCCGTGCACTCGTCGGCGCTTGCGCACAAGCCATGACCACCGTGCCATCACCGTGCCAGGCTTGTCTGGACAGCGACGTTCCGATCGGGCAGGAGTTCGCCCATGCGCAAGCTTCTCGTCATCGGCATCGGCGCCGGCAATCCCGACCACATGACCGTGCAGGCCATCGGCGGCTTGAACCGCGCCGACGTGCTGTTCATTCCCGACAAGGGCGCGAAAAAGAACGATCTTGCAGAACTGCGCCGCCAGATCTGCGACCGCTTCGTCACCAATCCAGGCTCGCGCCGTGTCGAATTCGACGTGCCGGTGCGCGCCGAGCCGGCGCCCTCCTACCGCTCGACCGTCGATGACTGGCATGAGGCGATCGCCGCGACCTATGAAGACCTGATCCGCGACGAGCTTTCGCAAGATGGCTGCGGCGCCTTCCTGATCTGGGGCGATCCCTCGCTCTACGACAGCGCGCTGCGCATCCTGGAGCGTGTGCGCATGAGAGGCAATGTCGAGTTCGAGCTCGAGGTGATCCCCGGCATCACTGCTGTCCAGGCGCTCGCCGCCGGCCATAAGATAGCGCTGAACCGCATCGGCGACGCAATTCAGATCACCACCGGCCGCCGGCTTACCGAGGAAGGTTTGCCCGACAGTGCCGGCAGCACCGTCGTCATGCTGGACGGTAAATGCGCTTTCAATAGGCTGGACGACAAGGACCTCGTCATCCACTGGGGCGCCTATCTCGGCACGCCCGACGAGATTCTCATTTCCGGTCGCCTCGGCGATGTCGGCGACGAGATCGTGAAAACCCGCGACGAAGCCCGGCGGAAAAAGGGCTGGATCATGGACACTTATCTGCTGCGCAAGCCCGGCGAGCCGGAGGAGTAATGCATGTCGCGCAAAAGTGCGCAGCGGTTTTGCGATAACGACATGCATAAAAAAGAACCTAAAGCGCGTCGCATGAATCCGTTCAAATGCGACGCGCTTTAGGCTCGGCCGGTACAGATTCCACCGACCTCACCCAGCATCGATCTCCGCCTGTAGTGCCTCCATATGAGTGGCCGCCGCGGAAGCCGCAGCCCGTTCGATGGCTCGAAAGCGGCTGACCACCGCAAGCCCCACCGGAGTCAACTGAGCGCCGCCGCCCTTTTTCCCTCCGGTCTGCGCCGCGACCAGCGGCTTGCCGAACACCCGGTTCATGTCCTCGACGAGATCCCAGGCGTGTTTGTAGGACATTTCCATGCCGCGCGCCGCAGCCGAGATCGAGCCGAAAGCGGCGATCTGCTCCAGAAGCTCGATCTTGCCCGGCCCGATGCGCCCTTCTGGATCGAGGTTTATCCGCAAGCTCAGCGACGGCATTTGCTCCTCCGCAGTCACGCCACATCCATCCTAGAAGCTCTCCGGCGATACCGCTATTCTAAAATAATATAGCGACAATCATCCGCCGGTCATCCATCCGCCTCGACAGGCAGGCCGGCGGTCGTGTTCGCCCGGTCGAAGCTTACCGTCTTGACCACCGCGTAGACGTTTCGGCCGGGCCGGAGTTTCAGCGTCTGTCGCGATTGCTCGGTGACCCGGGCAACCACGGTTGCGCCATTGCAGTCTATGCCGATCTCGACCGTAGGCCCTTCACCCGGCTCTATCGCCACGATCGTGCCCGGCAGGATGTTGAGCGCGCTGAGACCCGTCGGCTGTTCGATGGCGATCATCACATCGCGGGCACGGATGCGGATGCGCACCGGCGCACCGACCGGCATTGCCAGAAGCGGCACGCGGATCTCGCCCGCCGCCGAGCCAAGCACGGTCATGCCAAAGACTTCATCGTGGCGCAGCACCGCGGTATCCAGCACCGCGCCGCCCTCGCCGCGCTCTTCCGCCGGCAACAGGTCGAGCCGCTGCATGATCGCCCCGGTCGGGCCGCAGGCGGCGACCTTGCCTTGCGCCAGGACCACCACGTCGCTTGCCAGCCGCGCCACCTCCGAGATCGAATGGCTGACATAGACGATCGGGATTCTCGTCTCGTCGCGCAGCCGCTCAATGTAAGGCAGGATTTCTGCCTTGCGGGCGTCGTCGAGCGAAGCCAGCGGCTCGTCCATCAGCAGCAATTTCGGGCTGGCGAGCAGCGCCCGGCCGATCGCCACACGCTGTTTCTCACCGCCGGAAAGCTTTGCCGGCCGCCGGTCGAGCAAAGGACCGATGCCGAGCAGGTCGACCACGGCATTGATGTCCGCATAGCGTTCCGCCGTCGGCGTGAACCAGCGGCCGTAGCGCAGATTGCTGGCCACGCTCATATGCGGAAACAGCCGCGCGTCCTGGAACACCATGCCGATGCGGCGCTTGTGCTTCGGCACGAACTGGTGCGCATCGGTATCGACCAGCACACGGCCATCGGCCTCGATCCGCCCTTTGTCAGGCCGGATCAGTCCGGCAATCATGTTGATCAGCGTCGTCTTGCCGGAGCCCGAAGGCCCGAACAGCGCGGTCAGCCGCCCGGCGCTCCCGAAGCGGACGTCGAGCCCCAAATCTCCAAGCCGGTGGCTGATATCGATCACGACCGTCATTCGATGTCCATCCGCTTGCCGACGCGCCGCGCCAGCACCTCCGATGCGACAAGTGCTGCCATCGAGATGACGATCGAGATCAGCGTCAGCCTGAGCGCTTCGGCATCGCCGCCCGGCACCTGCGTGAACGTGTAGACCGCCGACGGCAGCGTCTGCGTCTCGTTTGGGATGTTGGAAACGAAGGTGATCGTTGCGCCGAATTCGCCCATCGCCTTGGCGAAAGACAAGATCGCGCCGGTAATCAGGCCGGGCAGGATCAGCGGCAGCGTGATCGTCCCGAACACCCACAGCGGATTGGCGCCAAGCGTCCCGGCCGCCGCCTCGAATCTGCGATCGACCGCCTCGATCGACAGCCGGATCGCCCGCACCATCAAGGGAAAGCCCATGACAGCGCAGGCCAATGCGGCACCCGTCCAGCGAAAGGAGAAGACAATGCCGAAATGCTCGGCCAGAAAGGCTCCGGCCGGGCCGCGCCTGCCGAAGGAGAGCAGCAGCAGATAGCCGACAACCACCGGCGGCAGGATCAACGGCAGATGCACCAGCCCGTTGAGCAGCGTTTTGCCCCAGAATTGGCCACGGGCCAGCACAAGCGCGATCAATATGCCGGGCGGCAGGCTGGCGATCATCGCCACGGTCGCCACCTTGACGGACAGCCGGACCGCATTCCATTCGTCGGGAGTGAGGTCCAGCAACCAATTCATCTTTTGGTGTGCCTCAGTTGCTCGGCGTAAGGACCGTAAAACCTTGCGCCTTGAAGACCTCGCCTGCCTTGGCGGATTGCAGGCATTCCAGGAATGCCAGCGCATCCTTGTCCTTGGAATCCGCCATCTCGGCAACCGGATAGACGATCGACGGGTGCGAATCCTCCGGGAAGGTGCCGATCACTTTGACGCCGGGCTCGGCGGACGCGTCGGTGGCGTAGACGATGCCGAGTGCTGCCTCGCCTGTCGAGACCAGCTTGAGCGCTGCGCGCACGTTCTCGGCCTGTGCCACCTTGCCTTCGATCGAGGACCAGACGCCGAGCGATTCAAGTGCGGCCCTGCCATATTTGCCGGCCGGCACCGCTTTGAAATCGCCCATGGCAAGCCTGCCGTCGCCGATCAGCCCAGCAAGATCAAAACCCTTTTCGATCCTGGTTTCGACCGACGAATCCTTCGGCGCCACCAGCACGATTTGGTTGCCGAGCAACTTCACTTCGGTATCCGGCTTGGTCAGCTTCTTGTCGGACAGATATTTCATCCAGTCGAGGTCGGCTGAGATGAAGACATCGGCTGGCGCGCCGCCCTCGATCTGCTTGGCCAATGCAGAGCTTGCCGCATAGGAAATGATCGCCGCCTCGCCGACATCGGCCTCGCAGGCGGTGTTCACGGCATCCAGTGCGTTCTTCATGCTTGCCGCGGCGAAGACGATCAGTCTGTCATCCGCATGGGCAATCGGCATGGCGGCGATCAACATCGCTGCGAGACCGCCAATGGCGGGTGCCTTCAATCCGAAACCCTTGCGCAGCAGCATGAACTCTCCTGGGGCTTGAAAAAATCCGATCGGCGCGAGCCAGCCAATCGATATATCCATCTGAATATAACAAGGGAACGGCTTTTGCCAGACTCAGCCCGAACAATGGCCCAGCCAATGGCCCCGCTAATGGCATTGCGTGTTGCCGCCACCGCTCACGATAAATAGCAGTGCATACAGCGCAAACGTTGCAGGCCGACGTGGATCAAAGCATCGGATACGGTACTCGCGGCGGACGACCCAGAACCGCCACCGAGCAATTTCGAGACAGGGTACAGTAGAAGCCCGATGTTTGCGGCTCACACCGCGATGGGCGCCTTGATCGTCGCATCGGCGAGGTAGTTTTCCAGCCGGAAATCTTCAAAGCTGAAGGCAAAGAGGTCCTTCACCTCCGGATTGATCCATAGCGTCGGCAGCGCCTTGGGCGTGCGCCGCAGCTGTTCGCGCGCTTGTTCGAAATGGTTCGCGTAAAGATGCGCATCGCCCAGCGTATGGACGAAGTCGCCGGGTTTCAGCCCCGTCACCTGCGCCACCATCAGGGTGAGCAGCGCATAGGAAGCGATGTTGAACGGCACGCCGAGAAAGATATCGGCGGAACGCTGGTAAAGCTGGCAGGAAAGCCTGCCCTCCGAGACATAGAACTGGAACAGGCAGTGACAGGGTGGCAGCGCCATGTCTTCCACTTCGGCCGGGTTCCATGCCGAAACGATCAGCCGTCGGGAATTAGGATTCTTGCGTATCTCCTTCAAGAGGTTGGCAATCTGGTCGATGGCGCCGCCATGGCCGTCCGGCCAGGAGCGCCATTGCTTGCCGTAGACCGGACCGAGGTCGCCATTCTCGTCGGCCCATTCGTCCCAGATCGAGACGCCGTGGTCGTTGAGATATCTAATGTTAGTGTCGCCGGCCAGGAACCACAGAAGTTCATGCACGATCGACTTCAGGTGAAGCTTCTTGGTGGTGGTGACCGGAAAGCCGCGCGCAAGGTCGAAGCGCATCTGATAACCGAACACCGAGCGCGTTCCGGTGCCGGTGCGGTCGCCGCGATCGGTGCCGTTTTCCAGCACGTGCTTCAAGAGGTCGAGATACTGGCGCATCGGCTTCTGCTCGATTCGGGGCTCGATTCGGGTTACCGGCCATCATAACCGACTGGCTGCCGGCCGAACATGTCAAAGTGCAGAATGTTCCCACAGGCGCCTACATTGTGGGCCGGCGTGGAAATCGCGCCAGCATTCCGCCGATGCAGGATGCCTGATGCAGGACGGTTGTCAGAGGCTGGCGAGCTTACCCAGATCCTTGGCGACCAGGTAATAGAACGTCACGCGGCTCTTGGTGTTGTCGGCCTCCATCGCCTTACAGGTCTTTTCGATGGCGGCGTCCGCCTTGCTGCCGTCGGCGATGCCGAGCTTTTTGGCGACCCAGTTCGTTTTGACGCGATCGAGTTCCTTGGGGTCCGTGCAGGATACCAGCGAGGAATCCCGATTCCTCAGCGCAATGCCCAAATGTTTCACGATCTTGGCGACCGCGTCGGCATCTGCCGCGGCGTCGTATTTCTTCACGTCTGCGAGATAGTCGGCCATCAAAATTCCCCTCGTCGGCGCCACGGGATCGGGTCGATGAGGGTCGTGGCGCGCTGCCGCAAAATGTACGCTAAGTCGGTAACTCCTCACCGCCGCAAGCTTCGGTTGAGACCGTTGACAAGTCAAGCCTTCGCGAGGCTGTTTGACACAACGACAAGGCATCAATTGAGGCCTTTCATTTTCCACGATCGGTCCCTATATCTGTTTCGTCGGCTCGACCGACTATGGCGATAAACAGGCGATGAAATAAGCCGTTCGGACCCGGGGGCGGTACCCGGCGCCTCCACCAAAAACCGCTTTATCGAAGAGCGGCTTTTGCTGGGGGCGAAATAGGATCGACGAAGGTGTAAAGATCGTACTTTTGCCCGGCATTGTACCACCGTTATCGGGCTAAACTTATAGTTGCCAACGACAACTATGCGGAAGCACGTCTCGCCGCGTAAGCGGTGCGATAGCTTCATTTCAAGCCCTAGTGGTTCGCACTTCTAGGCGGGGTTCGGAGGTACCTGGCAACAGAAACCTCCACTTCTTCCCTTCGATACGATTACGGCAGCATGCTCGCTGGCCGCGCTCTTGCGCTATTTCCTTCGCGACGCTGTCTTGCTGTCCTGGGAACTGCGACATGAAAAAGGCCGGGACTGACCCGGCCTTTTCATGCTCTCGCTGGAAAGCATCTACTCTGCCGGCGCTTCGACAACCTCCCGCCCACGGCCGAGCGTCACCTTGGCCAGCATGAAGGAGATCACCGCGCAAAGCGTGATGCCGGCCACCATCGGCAGCGGCGTGCCGTCGAAGAACACGCCGGCGATGCCCATGGCCACCGCACCGATGGCGAAGTGCAGCGTGCCCATCAGCGCCGAGGCCGTGCCGGCGATCGCGCCATGCTCCTCCATCGCCAGCACCGACGTCGTCGGGATCACCAGGCCGAGGAACCCGTAGCCGACGAACAGCAGCACCGCCATCACATCGAGCCGGTCGACGCCGGACGCCATCACCGCGAACAGCACCACCATCGTCGTCGCATAGCCGACCACCGCGACCCGCACCACCGGCCTCAGCCCAAACCGTTCGGACAGCAGCCCCGTCAACTGCGACATGCCGATGAAGGCGACCGCGTTGATCGAGAAGAACATGCTGTAGACCGACGGCGACAGCCCGTAGTGATCTATCAGGATGAAGGAGGAACTCGAGAGATAGACGAAGAAGCTCGCCAGCCCGAAGCCGCCGATGGCCGCCAGGCCAAGGAAGTTGCGGTCGCCCATCAGGAAGCGGTAGGCCGAGAGCGCGGTGCCGAACGAACTGCCTGCACGCGTCTCGACCGGCCGCGTCTCCTTGAGCGAGGTCGCCAGCAGGATGGTGGCAAGCACCGCCCCACCCGTTACCGTCCAGAACACGGCACGCCAGCCGAAATTCTCGATGATGACGCTACCGGTCAGCGGCGCCAGGATCGGCGACACCGAAAACACCAGCATCAACAGCGACATCAGCTTGGCAGCCTCGGTGCCGGTGTGCAGGTCACGCACGATGGCGCGCGGCACCGCCATGCCTGCGCTGGCGCCGAGCCCTTGCAGGAAACGGAAGGCGATCAGCCATTCGACCGAGGGTGCCAGCGCCGAGCCGATGCCGCCGACCATGAACAGTGCGAGGCCGCCATAGAGCGGCAGCTTGCGCCCGACCATGTCGGAGATCGGTCCGACGACGATCTGGCCAAAACCCATGGACAGAAAGAAGATCAGCAAACTCATCTGCACGGCAGCGGTGCTGGCCTGCAGATCCGCGCCGATCGAAGGCAGCGCCGGAAGATACATGTCGATGGCGAACGGACCGATGGCGGACAACAGGCCGAGCACGACTGCGATGCGGAGGAATTGGGGACTCATGATAGCGGGTTTCTTTCAAATCTGGTTTGCCGACCGGCGCATAATCCTAGGACGTACCATCCCGTGAAATTCCGACTTCCTGCAGAGGAAATTCCTTTAAGCTAAGTCCATAAAATTAGACACTCTTGTCTAATTCGTCAATCACTTCTATATAGTTTTCATGAAGCACGACGTTTCTCCTGACACCATCCCGCCACGCGGCCATGAGGCCAAGCGCGCCTCCATCATGGACGCTGCCGGCGAGGTGTTCTGCCGCGAAAGCTTCGCCGGCGCCAATATCGATATGATTGCCGCCGAGGCCGGCGTTTCGCGCCAGACGATCTACAACCACCATGGCGACAAGGAGAAACTCTTCGTCGCCATCGTCCGCGACCTTACCGAGCGCTGCAATGCCGGCATCTTCGCCACCATTTCCACCTTTCCGGACCAGCCGAAGGATCTCGAGGCCGATCTGATCGCTTTTGCTGTGCGTATGAACCGCAACTGTATCTGCAACCGCGATGGAAAATTCCTGCGCAAGCTGATCCAGACCGAGGGCGAGCGCTATCCCGAGCTCTTTGCCGAATGGCGCGAACAGGGACCGGGCAGGACATGGCCGGCTATCGCCGCCCGTTTCGCCCGCCTCGCCCATGCCGGTTTCCTCGACATCGAGGATCCCGACGTCGCAGCCCGCCAGTTCCTGGCCCTTGCCAATGCCGAATTGCAGACGACCTTCATGCTTGGCGGCACGCCGACCGATGATGAGGTGCTGCAATCGGCGACACATGGCGTGCGCACCTTCCTGCGCGCCTTCGGCAAGCGGCAGCCGGCGGCCGACGCGCAAAAGCACAGCGCGCTCGCTGGCGCCTGAGCGATCAAATCTGAGGCATGCCCTCTCGCATCTGCGCTGCCGGCGTCTATATCCGGTTTACGCCGCGCTCAAGCTTGATTACAGCTATGCGGACGATTCAACGGAACCCGACAGCCACATGGCCGACGACCACATTCGCTACGACATTCTGGCCCAGGAGGCATTGCGCGGCGTCATGCGCAAGGTCCTGGCCGAGGTCGCGCGCACTGGGCTTCCCGGCAACCATCATTTCTTCATCACTTTCCTGACCGGCGCCCCGGGCGTGCGCGTATCTTCCCGCTTGCGCGAGCGCTATCCCGAACAGATGACCATCGTCATCCAGTTCCAGTATTGGGACCTGAAGGTGACCGACACCGGCTTCGAGGTCGGGCTGTCTTTCTCCGACGTGCCGGAAAAGCTGGAAATCCCGTTCTCGGCCGTGCGCGGCTTTTACGACCCGTCCGTCAATTTCGAGCTCGAATTCGACGTGAAGACGGAGACCTCGGCAGAAGAGGAGTTGGCCGGCCAGCCCGCTTCCGAACCGCTGGCCGCCGTCGCCGAGAAAAAGCCGGAAAAGAAGAAGACCGCTGAGGCCGAAAAGAAGCCTGCCGCGGCCGACGCCGCCGCCAAGGGCGCCGAAGTGGTGTCGCTCGACGCCTTCCGCAAGAAGTGATCCGACGGGCCGCGCGATATGGCCGACATCGTCAATCTCCGCCAGGCCCGCAAACAGAAGGCACGAGCCGAGAAGGGGCGCCTGGCCGAACAGAACCGGACGCTGCACGGCCGTTCCAAGGCCGACCGTGAGCGTGACAGTCTGATCGCCGACAAGGCAGAAAAGTTTGTCGCCGGCCATCGCCGCGAAGCCTCTGGCGATCCGGATTCCCCGAGCATCGGACCGAAAAGTGCGCCGCGGTTTTCGGATAAATCCGATGCTTGAAGTGAAATGAGTCACGTCCGGTGAGCCCGGTCGAGAAACGCTCGGTGACCATTCGCGGCCATCGCACCAGCTATTCGCTCGAAAAGCCGTTTTTCGACGATCTCGTCGCCATCGCGGCCGCGCGCAAACTGACGCTCGCCGCCCTCGTCGCCGAAATCGACGAGGCCCGGCCGCGCGATGCCAACCTGTCCTCGGCGCTCAGGCTCTACGTCCTGGATTGGGCGAAGCGAGGGATGAAACCGGTCTAGGTGGAGCTATCCGCCGCCCAGCGACTTCAGCAGATTGTCGATCGACGAAGGTTCAAGCGTGGGTTTTGGCGCGGATCCTGCTGGCGGCTGGTTGTCATTGGCCGGCGGCTGACGCGCGCGCTCGATTTTCTGCGCCTGCTCAGCCGCCGCCCTGCGCCGGGCGTCGAGCTTTGCCTGTTGTTCCGCAGCGATCCGCCTCGCCTCTTCCGCTTTCCGGCGTTGCTGTTCCTCGGCTTTCGCCGCCTCGTCCGCCGCTTTTTGCGCCGCCTTGGCTCTCGCTTCGGCATCCGCTCTGGCCCTTGCCTCCGCCTCGGCCTTGGCTTTGGCCTCCGCTTCAGCCCTCGCCCTTGCCTCCGCCT
>NZ_FUIG01000103.1:172778-277679 GCF_900149755.1 Mesorhizobium delmotii
GGCCTTGGCTTTGGCCTCCGCTTCAGCCCTCGCCCTTGCCTCCGCCTCGGCCTTGGCTTTGGCCACGGCTTCATCCCTCGCCTGCGCATCCGCTTTGGCCTTCGCCTCCGCTTCGGCTCGAGCCTTTGCCTCGGCTTCAGCCTTCGCCCTGGCATCTGCCTCGGCTTGCAGCCGCGCCGCCTCCTGCTGCTTGCGCAATTCCTCGGCTGCCCTCTCACGCTCGGCTTGCAGGGCCGCGTAGTAACGCACCTCGCGCCGCAGCCGCTGTTTTTCAAGCAGCGCCGCCTGCATGGCCTCGACCCGCTGCTGTTCCTTTTCCAGCGCGCGCTGGGTCAGGAACTGCGCCAGCGGCTCACTGTCGAATTGCCGCTTCGCGGCGCCGAACGGCCCGTCGACGCTGAAATTCACAGTCGGATCGGAGCCGACCAGCGCTTCGTCGCCGGGCCGATAAGTGATCGAACCACTGGCGGCGACCGTGCTGGCGTTCAGGTCCGCCGTGATGTCGGCGGACAGCTTCGCCGCCGGATTTTCCAGGTTGACCGGCGGTGCCCTCAGCGTGCCGCCGGCAATTGTGAAGGCGATGTCGGTATCCCCAGCCGGAAAACTGCCGTCCGCGGCGATCTGCGGCGCGAACCCGGCAGTCTTGGCCGCATCGATATCGCGCCCGATCGCGTCGGCCTTGGCGATGAAGGCGCCAAAGGCGTCGGGATTGACGCCGGCAATGGTCAAGCTCTTCAGCGCCGCCGTGCCGGAACCGGACAGCGCCGCAACCATCGCATCGACCGATTTGCCACTGGTCGAAAGCGCCGCCGAGAAATCGCCGCTTCCGCTGAATCCGGCCTGTGGCAGCACGGTGGCCAGATCGGCGCCGGCAAGTTTCATCTGGCCGGAGAAAAGCCCGGTGCCGTCATTGTTCTTCAGCTCGAACAGCCCGGAAAGCGCACCGCCGGCGAACTTTGCCTTGAGGTCCGAAACGCGGATGCCTTCCTGGTCGAGCTTCAGCGAAAGCGCCGCGTCATAGGCCGTGGCAAGCGGGCCGGCGACCAGCGAGGCCGTGGTCAGGTCGAGTTCGGCGGTGAACGGCAGGCTGGACTTCTGGCTGAACGGGGCGGTCGGCCAAGCCCTGCCGGCGCCCAGGAAGGCCTGGTCACCAAACAGCGCCACCGCCATCGGGTCGAGATCCAGCTCATCGAGTACCAGCGCGCCGGCAAGATGCGGCAGCCCGTCCTTGACGTCGACATTGACGTCGCCGGAAACCGCCAACTCGTTGATGGCGCCGCTGAGGCCGGACAGCACCAGAAGGCCGTTGCCGAAATCGGCGTCGGCCGCAAGCCACGTCGACATGCCTGTCCCCATGCCCGGCAAGCCGACGCCTGTCGTCATCAGCCACGGCTCGATGTCGGCAGCCTCCAGACTGACCTTGCCCTTGGCTGTGGGGCCTTGTGGCGTGCCGGCGAATGTCCCGTCGAAACCGGCTTTGAAGTCGTTGCCGATGAGGTTGAAGCTCGTCGCCATGCCGCCGCCAAGCGTGCCTTTCGCCGAAACATCGGTCGTCGCCTCGCCAAGCATGCCGAGCGGCAGCGCCGGCAGGCCGTAAAGCGCCAGAAGCGCGGTGGCGTCGGTATTCCTGGCGTTGAAGGTCACGGACACCGGCGCCTCGAGAAGCCGATCGGCCAGTCCTTTGCCGGACAGCGATCCTGAAAACGCCGAGCCGCCTGCCCTGCCTTGCGCGCTGACCGCCAGTCCCGTCGTGCCGTCGCCATTGGCGGCGGCACTCGTCACCAGATCGATGCGCGCATTCTGGAACAGCTCGGGATAGGCGGCCACACGCCCCGCCAGCCCTTTCAGCACGGCATTGTCCGGATAGTGCTTCGCCGCGACATCGACCAACGGCTTGAGATCGACGGCGACCACCGAGGCATCGAGCTTACCGGTCGGGCTCGCTGGGAAATCCTTGATCCGGCCAGTGGCGCTGATCGAGGCGCCGGCAAGTCCGCCGACCGAGAGACGGTCGATTTCAAGCAGCCCGTCGCGGAGCCTGAGCGCCGTATCGACCGTATCGGCGGTCAGCCCGCCGGCACTGACCGGCCCGGCCTTGATCTGGAAATCGAGGTCGCGGTCGGAAAAACGGTTGGCGCCCTTGTCGCTGATGAAGATCGAGGCGAAGGCGGCGAGGCCGTCGACATCGAGCTCGCCGCCTTCGAGCCGCATCAGCACCGACGGCCTGGCGTCGTCGGGCTGGCTGGAATCGATGCGGCCGGAAAATTTCGCCTTGCCAAGAACGAGTTCGAGGTCGCTGAAGGCCTGCCGCTTCCCGGTCAGGTCGACCTTGGCCTTGAAGCCGGCGGCCGGCAGCCGGCGGATCGCTTCGTCGACATCTTTCGACAGCCAGGCGGCAAAGCCGGAAGGTTGCCCCACCGCCAGAAGCAGCGAACCGGTGAAGCCGAAATCATCCTCGACACTGATCATACCGTTTGCTTCCAGCCTGGCGCGGCCCGGGAGCGTCGCGCCCAGCGACTTCACCGACCAGCCGGCATCGGCCGGCTCGGCGGAAAGGCGCACGTCACGAACCGTCGTGTCGCCGGCCACCACCGCCGGCAGCTTCACCTCGACGGTGCCCGGTATGGTCGGCCTGGGCAGTTCGAGCAGCGCCTGCTCCAGCGCCGCGACGCGCTCGGATAGCGTCAGTCCGGTCGCGGCGCCGACGGCTTCATCGAACTGCACCTGCGCGCCATCGGCCTCGATCGAAAAGCTTGGGCTCGGCCCAAGTTCGACGGCAGCCTTGCCGTCGGCGGTGTAGGGATTGTCGAGCCGTCCGGTCTCGAAGCGGAATTCGTCGACACCAAGCTTCCGGTGGTCGAGCGAGAACTTGCCGTTCAGCCTGAACCCCGGCTCCGGCTTGCCCGCGCTGGCCTTCATCATCTCATCGTCGGTGCCTTGAAGCCGCGCCGAACTCTTGTCGGCGCCATTCTTGTCGGAACTTGCGACCTTGAACTGGCCCGAATAGATGGCGGCGCCGTTGACGATGCCGGCATTGCCATCGGCTTCGACGATCAGCGGATAGGCGTCCGGATTGGCCTTGAGCCTGAGCCGCATCTGTCCGTCGCCACCGGCTTTGCCGGTTGAGGCGACGACCGCGCTGCGCAGGCCGTCGAGCCGCAGCGAACCATCCATCCGCCATGGTCCAGCCAGCGATTTGGCAGAGATCGTCGAATTGATCTCCGAAAGCAGGTGGCTGCGCCCGCCGGCGGCATGGCGCAGCGCGATCTCTCCCTCCGTCACCGTCAGCTTTTCGATCGAGATCTGGCTGGGATCGAAGGGCGAGGACGGGCGTATCGCCCAGTCGACCGTGCCGTCGGCGGCAATGTCGATCGTCGCCCTCGGCCGCACCAGCCGCATGTCGAAGATCAGCACCTCGCCGCTCAGGAAGGGCGCCAGTTCCGCATCCATCGAAAAGGTCTCGACGGTCATTGCCGGCTGGCCACCGGGGCCGCCGGCAACGGTGACATTCGAGAAGGTCACCGAGGGAAACGGCAGCAGTTTCGCTGTCGCATCGCCCTGAACGGTGACCTTGCGGCCCAGAATGGCGCTCGCCTCGCGTTCGAAATCGGCACGGTAGCTTGTCCAGTCGACAAAATACGGCACCACCAGCGCCGCACACAGCACCAGCACGAAAAAGCCACCGAAGAAAACGAACAGGCGTGCGAGCATCAACTCCCAAGCAGTTGATTGAAAATCAGCCGCACTCTACCCGCATCAGCGTGTTGATAAAGAGGCAAATCGATCGCCCTAAGAGCAAAAAGCTCTAGTCGGCTGGCAGTATCTTCCCAGGGTTCATGATATCAAGCGGGTCGAGCGCCTGCTTGATCGTGCGCATGATGTCGACGCTGTGGCCGAGTTCATGGCGCAGGAAGCCGACCTTGCCTTGTCCGATGCCGTGCTCGCCGGTACAGGTTCCATCCATGCCGATCGCCCGCATGTTCAGCCGCGCGACAAACTCTTCCGTCGCGGCGATTTCCTTCGGATCGTCCGCGTCCATCAGCACCAGCACATGGAAATTGCCATCGCCGGCATGGCCGACGATCGGCGCGATCAGCCCCATCTCGGCGATGTCG
This sequence comes from Mesorhizobium delmotii, assembly GCF_900149755.1. Taxonomy (NCBI): domain Bacteria; kingdom Pseudomonadati; phylum Pseudomonadota; class Alphaproteobacteria; order Hyphomicrobiales; family Phyllobacteriaceae; genus Mesorhizobium; species Mesorhizobium delmotii. The sequence goes on from NZ_FUIG01000103.1 coordinate 176,894, forward strand.
GCTTCGGTTTGCGTGACGCATTCGGCAAAGCGCGAGATCGGCACACAGACGTCGGTTGACAGCCCCTTGGCGCCCGGCCGCAGCGTCAGCGACGACCAGTAGGCATCGTGCCTGGCCTTCCACAGTTTCGTTCGCTCTTCGGCGACGCTGGTCCACAGGAACGGGCCGCCGCCATATTCCTCGGCGATCGTGCCGAAGGTCTCGGCCTGCTCGGCAACGCCGGCGTCGCTGCCATGGAACTCGACGAACAGGCACGGGCTCTCCGGATAGTCGAGTTTCGAATAGCTCTTCATCGCCCGCATCTGCAGCGCATTCACCAGTTCGATGCGTGCCACCGGAATGCCCATCTGGATTGTCGCGATCACCGCGTTGCAGGCCGCCTCGACGCTGGGAAACGGGCAGACGCCACCGGAAATCGCCTGCGGAATGCCCTGCAGCTTCAGGGTCAGTTGGGTGATGATGCCGAGCGTGCCTTCAGAGCCGATCAGGAGCCGCGTCAGATCGTAGCCGGCCGAGCTCTTCTTTGCGCGCTTGCCGGTCGTCACCGTCTCGCCGTCAGCCATCACCGCCATCAGCGACAACACATTCTCGCGCATCGTGCCGTAACGCACTGCATTGGTGCCCGAGGCGCGCGTTGCCGCCATGCCGCCGAGCGATGCATTTGCGCCCGGATCGATCGGAAAGAACAGGCCGGTGTCGCGCAGATGCCGGTTGAGATCCTCGCGCGTCACACCGGGCTCGACCGTGCAGTCGAGGTCCTGCGGGTTGACCGCGAGGATGCGGTTCATCCGCGACATATCCAGCGAGATGCCGCCGCCCGGCGCGTTGGTATGGCCTTCCAGCGAGGAGCCGACGCCGAAGGCGATCACCGGCACGCGGTGCGCGGCGCAGGTCGACACGATCTCCTGCACCTCCGCCGTCGTCTCCGGAAACGCCACGCCATCCGGCGCCTGGGTCGGAATGTAGGTGGTGGTATGCGCGTGCTGGGCGCGGATCGCCTCGCCGGTCTGGAACCGCTCGCCGAGCCGCTGCTTGAGGATGCCAAGCACAGCGGCGATGCCTTCTTCGTTGCGCTCGACCGGATTGAGGTCGCTCAGAGCCATCTATTCCTCCGCGAATGGACCAGTGTCCACCCTTGTTATGGACTTATGGATGGGTAGTCTCACCAACCACGTCCTGTCCAGCCAGAAGGAAGTTTTCGATGTCCACCCCTGCCCCCTTCGTCTCTCGTGCCATGGACATCGAGAAGGACTGGATCGACTACAACGGCCATCTCAACATGGCCTATTACAACGTGCTGTTCGACCGCTGCTCCGACGAAGCGTTCGAAATGATGGGGATGGGGCTGGATTATGTGAAGCGGCGGCGGCTTACCATCTACACGGCGGAAGTCCATGTCTGCTATATCAGGGAGCTGCATCTCGACCACAAGGTCAATGTCTCCTTCCAACTCCTCGACCACGACGACAAGCGGCTGAGAGCCTACCAGGAAATCCGCCATGTCGACGGTTGGCTCGCTGCCACTTCCGAATCATTATCGCTGCATGTCGACATGTCCGGACCGAAGGTGGCGCCCTTCCCCGCCGATGTCCTGGCCAAGGTGGAAGTGATGCGCGCCGCCCATGCGGCGCTGCCGATGCCTGAGCGCGCCGGCCGTTCGATCGGTATTCGTCGCAAGACGCTTGAACCGCAGTCAGACCGTAGTTAACCTTACCAAGGTTTTAACGTGAACAAGCCGAATTGAGGCGTTGAACGACTCAGCGCGGCGTTCGAAAACCGTCCGCACGGGCGGCGGGGCTGAAGCGGTTCGGGGAACGTGCATGAAAACCGACATCAAGGTCGAGGCGGACAAGCTGGCCGCCGACCCACGCATCACCGACTATGATTTCTGGCGATCGCTGAAGAACCTCAACAATGAAATTTTTACCATCGCCAACAACAACGAGCCGATCCCCTTCGCCATGATCCGCTGGCGCGCCATCCTGAAGCAGGCGCGGATGAAGCGCGGCCACGCCTGACGGCAGCGCTTAATTCCTTAAACATCAGGGCTGGTGCTTCACCGCCGCCAGCGGCGAACGCGCCACCACCGGTGACGACTGGATGATCGCGGTGTTGGTCATCGCAAACGGAATGATGCGGTCGATCACCCGTTCGAGTTCGGCCACCGAGCCGACATGCGCCAGCGCGATGAAACAGTCCTCGCCGGTCACCCGGTCGCATTGGGCGATCTCCGGCAAATCGCGGATGATCTCGGCCACTACAGCCAGTTGTCCCGGCACTGGCCTGATCCGCAGCCATGCCGACAGCTTCATGCCGAGCGCGGCCGGATTGATCCGCACCGTATAGGCCTCGATCACGCCGCTCTCCTGCAGCCGCCGGATGCGCTCGGCCACGCTCGGCGCCGACAGCCCGACCGAGCGCGCCAGTTCAGCGGTGCTGGTGCGCGCATCCTTTTCCAGCAGGCGCAGGATTTTCAGATCCGCCGCATCCAGAGCAGCATTTTCGCTTCGAAGGCGTTTCAACGAAAACCCCTTTGTTTCGGAACATTAATTATCAGTTTGGCAAGTCACTATCCATGTAAACCGGAAAGATTGCCTGCGATAATGATCCTATGGATGATCAAGCGCAAGCCCCTGCTGCAAGCCCTGCCCTCGCCGGCCCTGTCTTTGGCAAGCTGGCGACCTCGTTGCCGCCGCATGTCTGGTTCGGCGTCAGCACCGTGTTCCATTATCTCGGGCCGGCTTTCGCCGTGCTGCTTTTCCCGCATGTCGGCGTGCTCGGCATGGCCTGGCTGCGGATCGTCACGGCCACCCTTGTCTTCGCGCCGCTGACCCGGCCCTGGACGGTCTTCGCCCGCGCCGACCGGCCGACCCGACTGCTGCTTCTCGCTTTTGGCGCTTGCCTCGGCGTGATGAATTGCTCCTTCTACCTGGCGCTCGATCGTTTGCCGATCTCGCTGGTCGCGGCGATCGAATTCGTCGGCACCATCGGCGTCGCGCTGGTAGGCGTCAGAAGCCCGCGCAATCTCGCAGCCCTTGCCGTTGCCGTCATCGGCACCTTGCTGCTGATCGATGTCAAATGGTCAAGCGACCCGATCGGCCTGTTCTGGGCCTTCCTGAACGGCGCGCTGTTCGTCGGCTATATCGTGCTTGGCCATCGCGTTGCCCGCGCCGGCGCTGGCGACGGCATCGCCGGCCTGGGTGCCGCCATGGCGGTCGCCTGCCTCGTCGTGCTGCCGATCGGCTTCACCAATGCGCTGCCGGCCTTCTCGGCGCCGCCACTGCTCATCGCCGCCATCGGCGTCGGCATCTGCTCCTCGGTCATCCCTTATATTTGCGACCAGCTTGCCATGTCGCGGCTGCCGCGATCGAGCTTCGCGTTGATGCTGTCGTTGCTGCCGGTCACCGCCACGCTGATCGGCGTCATTGTGCTCCGCCAGATACCCAGCCCTACCGATTGCCTCGGCATCGCGCTGGTGGTGGCCGGTGTCGCTTTCCACAAACCGGCGCGTGGCTAGAGCATCGGACCCAAAAGTGGCAGCCGGTTTTGGAAAATCCGATGCTCAAACCAAAACATGGAGCGGCGGCACGGTTCGACCTGAGAGTCCGCCGCTCTATGCCAGCTTCTCCCTGAGGAAGGCGCTCGTCCGGCCCCAGGCGAGGTCCGCCGCGTTCTTGTCGTAGCGGGCCGCGGACGTGTCATTATTGAAGGCATGATTGGCACCTTCATAGACATAGATCGTGTACTCGACCTCGGCTGCATCGAGTTCCTTCCTGAAGGCGTCGATGCCGGCATTGATGCGGGTGTCGAGCCCGGCATAATGCAGCAGCAACGCCGCCTTGATCTTCGGCACATCCTCGGCCTTCGGCTGCATGCCGTAATAGGCGACAGCGGCGGCCAGATCCGGCGCGTTGGCAGCCAATGTGTTCACCGTGCCGCCGCCCCAGCAGAAGCCGACCGCGCCGACCTTGCCGTTGCCATCCGCGTATCCCTTGAGGAAAGCGACCGTTGCGACCGCATTGGCGATGGTCTGCGCCGGATCGAGCTTGGAAAACTGCTCACGCGCCTTGTCTTCGTCGGCCGGCGTGCCGCCGAGCGGCGACAGGAAGTCCGGGGCAAGCGCCACGAAGCCTTCCAGCGCCACGCGCCGCGCCACATCGCGTATATGCGGGTTGAGCCCCCTGTTCTCATGCACGACGATGACGGTGCCGAGCTTGCCGGACTGGCCGGCCGGCTTGACCAGATAGCCCTTCATCTCGCCACCGCTGCCGGGATAGCTGATGTCCTCGCCCGTCACGCGTGAATCGTCCTCGGCAATGATCGCTGCCCGGGCCGAATTCGCAGCCAGCAGCGGCGCGATTGCGGCCGCCGCCGCACCTGATCCGGCAAGCCTGGTCAACTGTTCCATGAAGCGCCGCCGGTCGAGCGTCAGATGCGTGTATTCGTCATAGGCGTCGATCATCGCCTGGGTAATGGCGGGTGTCGTGACGGCTGGGCTGGCAGGTCTAGGTTTCGTCATGGCGCTCTCCTCGGCTTCGGGAAGTACTTCCGCCGCGCAACATAGGGTGGAAGCCCGCATGGTCCAGTCACGGATCAGTGAGGGCCTAGCATGCACTCCACAACGCCGGTCGGCCTGCATTGGCTATGGACCGTCGGAGCGATTTCCTTAGCTAGGATAATTCAAGGCGACAGCCGTGGGCCGTCCTCGGCGTCGTCGCCAAGGCCTGTCTGCTGGTCTCGGCCCGAAAGGCCATGACGCGAAAGCGCCGCATCTTCATCAAATTTTGGTCATCTGCGACAATCTTGGCGGTGCTGCCGCAGTATGAACGAAAGCCGCCGGTAGTGATCCTGCCTACCCTGTGGCTGGCTCTGACAAGAAGGAACAACGCCCATGACCTTCCCGACTCCGATCCTCGTAAGCGCATTCGTGCTTGCCGGCGCTGCGCTGCTGGCGCTGCGGTCCGCCGCCTTGGCGGCCAGGCGATCGACGGTCAAGGTCCGCAGCAACCGGCGCCTGCCTGCCGGCAGCCGCTCGAAAACCAACGACTGAACGCCTTATTTCGGCAGCGTATAGGCCATCACGTAATCCCCCGGCTTGGTACCGACCGAGCCATGGCCGCCGGCGACGATGACCACGAACTGACGACCGTCGGCGACCGTGTAGGTCATCGGCGTCGACTGCCCGCCGGCCGGCAGCCGGGTCTGCCAGAGCTGCCTGCCGGTCGTCAGATCATAAGCGCGGAAAAAGTCGTCGACCGCGGCACCAAGGAAGGCGACGCCGCCGGCGGTGATCATCGGCCCGCCAATGCCCGGCACGCCGACCTTGAACGGCAGTGGCAGCGGCGTCATATCGTAGACGGTGCCGTTGCGGTGTTTGTAGACGATCTTGCCGGTCCTGAGATCGACGCCCGCGACATAGCCCCAGGGCGGCGCTTGGCAGGGAATGCCGCGCGGCGACAGAAACGGCTTCAATATCACTGCGTAAGGCGCACCGTCATTGCGATTTAGGCCCTGTTCGCTGCCCTTGGTATCGCCCGGCGGCGGCACGTCCGCGCGCGGGACCAGCCTGGAGATGAACGCCAGGTATGTCGGCATGCCGAACATCACCTGCCGGACCGGATCGACCGCGACGCCGCCCCAGTTGAATGTGCCGAAATTGCCGGGATAGATCAGCGAGCCTTGCAGCGACGGCGGCGTATAGCGGCCCTCGTAGCGCAGTTTCAGTAATTCGATCCGGCAGGCCAGCTGGTCGAACATGGTGATGCCCCACATGTCGGCGCCGGTCAGCGGCTTCGGATTGAAGCTCAGGTCCGAAACCGGCTGCGTCGGCGAGGTGTGGTCGCCCTCGATCGCCGCCCGGCGCCGGCACTTCCCCGACAGGAACAATCGGCTCGCCGCTGCGCCGGTCGAGCACATAGAGGTCGCCCTGCTTGGTCGGCCCGACCAGCCCCGGCACCACGCCGCCAGCCGTGGTGATGTCGACCAGCGTCGGCTGCGCAGGTACGTCCATGTCCCACAGATCATGATGCACGGTCTGCCGCACCCAGCGCAATTGGCCGGTGTTGAGATCGAGCGCGGGGATCGAGGAGGAGAATTTCTCGACATTGGCGCTGCGCCCCATACCAAGCTGGTCCGGCGTCTGATTGCCGAGCGGCACATAGAGCAAGCCGAGCTTCTCGTCGGCACTCGCTGTCGACCACATGTTGGGCGAGTTGTGGCTATAGGTCTGACCCGGCGCCAGTGGCGTCGTCTGGTCCGGATTGCCGGAATCCCAGTTCCAAATCAGGGCGCCGGTTTCGACGTCGAAGGCACGGATGACGCCGGACGGCTCCTGCGTTGAATAATTGTCGTTGACCGCGCCGCCGACGATGATCTTGTTGGCGACGATCAGCGGCGCCGAGGTCGAATAATAATAGCCCGGCTTCGGATATGGCATGTTGGCAAGCAGGTTCAGCGTGCCGCCTTCGGCAAATGTGGGACAGACCTGGCCATTCGCGGCGTCGAGCGCGATCAGCCGAGCGTCGGATGTCGGCAGATAGATGCGTGCCGCACAAGGCTGGCCGGCGGCGATTTTGGCATCGACATAATAGGACACGCCGCGGCAGGTCTGGTGTTGGCGGTCCTTGTCCAACTTGACCTTGGGATCGAAGCGCCATTTCTCCTTGCCGCTGGCGGCATCTATGGCAATGGCGAAATTGTGCGGCGTGCAAATGTAGAGCGTGTCGGCAACCTTCAGCGGCGTCACCTGATAGGTCGTCTCACTGACGTCGTCGGGCCCTTTCACATCGCCGGTGCGATAGGTAGTCCAGGCCGGCTGCAAATTGGCAACGTTTTCGGGGGTGATCTGGTCGAGCGGCGAATAGCGCTGGCCGTACGTCGTGCGACCGTAATAGTGCCATTCGCCGGCTGGCACGTTGCCGCCGAGATCGGCGGTCGGCGTCACCTTGTCGGTGTTGAGTTCGCCGGCAATATCCTTTGGATCGGTCGTCATCGAATAGCCGGCGACGCCGATCGACGCCAGCACGGCGAGGATCAGCGGCGCGCGTCCATCGGGACCGGTGAGCCCGCGCCGCGCCCACGGTGTCAGCAGCCACAACGCGATAAGCACGATAATGCCGCCGCGCGGACCGAGCTCCCACCAGTCGAAGCCGGTTTCCCAGACCGCCCAGCAAAGCGTGCCGATGACGATCGCCGCGTACAGCCACAGCGCCATGGATTTGCGCCTGTAGAGCAGCCAGGCAGCGACGAGGAAGGCTATGCCGGCAATGATGTAATACCAACTGCCGCCTAGCGAAGCTAACCAGATGCCGCCGCCGCCGAGTACCAGGCCGATGAGGAAAAGGATGAGGGAGGTGATGACGACAGCCAAAACGATGCTCCTTCGACTGGTGCGCGCTTCGCACGCGTCAATGGGCAACCCGGCATTGCGTTCCTGCCCCGAGCACAACTTTCTCCGGCCCGCCATGGCTGTCAAGCAGGCCGGCGCTATAGGTGGTGTTCTACCGGATTTGTAACTCCCCCGCCTGGATTGAGAACAAAACGGAGACACTTCTGGCCTTTCGCTGCCGAATCACTACATTCGGGGACAATGTCCGGCTTTTCGGAAGACATGCCCTTTTTTGACGAACCGAATGCGCGGCCCACGGCCCCGTCCGGCATTGCCGCGCGCGCCATGGCTGCCCGCAGCGGCCACACCAATGCGCCCGACTATCTGAACGGGCTCAACCCCGAACAGCGGCTGGCGGTGGAAACCACCGAGGGTCCGGTTCTGGTGCTGGCCGGCGCCGGCACCGGCAAGACGCGTGTCTTGACCACCCGCATCGCTCACATCCTCGCCACGAAGAGAGCCTTCCCGTCGCAGATCCTCGCCGTCACCTTCACCAACAAGGCCGCGCGCGAAATGAAGCAGCGCATTGGCCTGCTGATCGGCGACGGCAATGTCGAAGGCATGCCGTGGCTCGGCACCTTCCACTCGATTGGAGTGAAGCTGCTGCGCCGCCACGCCGAGCTTGCCGGGCTCAAATCCGACTTCACCATTCTCGACACCGACGACGTCGTTCGCTTGATCAAGCAGCTCATCCAGGCCGAAGGGCTGGACGACAAGCGCTGGCCGGCCAAGCAGTTCGCCCAGATGATCGACGGCTGGAAGAACAAGGGGCTTGGCCCCGCCGACATTGCCGAGGGCGACGCCCGCGCCTTCGCCAACGGCAAGGGCCGCGAGCTCTACAAGGCCTATCAGGAGCGGCTGAAGACGCTGAATGCCTGCGACTTCGGCGACCTCCTGTGCCACCCGATCCGCATCTTCCGCGACAATCCGGACGTGCTGAAGGAGTACCACAAGCGCTTCAAATACATTCTCGTCGACGAGTATCAGGACACCAACACCGCCCAATACATGTGGCTGCGCCTGCTGGCCCAGCGGCCGCAATCCTCCCCCCTTGAGGGGGAGGTGCCCGCGAAGCGGGCGGAGGGGGTCGCCTCAGAAGGCACCGCCAGAGCGTCGAGCACTGCCGCACGGACCCCACCCGGCCGGGCTTTGCCCGGCCACCCTCCCCTCAAGGGGGAGGGAAACCCGCGCCCAGCCACCGTAAACATTTGCTGCGTCGGCGACGACGACCAGTCGATCTATGGCTGGCGCGGGGCCGAGGTCGACAACATCCTGCGCTTCGACAAGGATTTCCCCGGCGCCGCGATCATCCGGCTGGAGCGCAACTACCGCTCCACCGCGCACATCCTCGGCACCGCCTCCCACCTCATCGCCCACAATGAAGGCCGCTTCGGCAAGACGCTGTTCACCGAAAAGGTCGCCGAGGACGACGAGAAGGTCCATGTCCATGCCGCCTGGGATTCCGAGGAGGAGGCCCGCGCCGTTGGCGAAACCATCGAGGCCTACCAGCGGCAGAAGCACAATCTCAACGACATGGCCATTCTTGTCCGCGCGTCCTTTCAGATGCGCGAATTCGAGGATCGTTTCGTCACGCTTGGCCTCAACTATCGCGTCATCGGCGGCCCGCGCTTCTACGAGCGCCTCGAAATCCGCGATGCGCTGGCCTTCTTCCGCGTCGTCGCGCAAGGCGCAGACGACCTCGCCTTCGAGCGCATCGTCAACGTGCCGAAGCGCGGGCTGGGCGAAGCCACCATCCGCCAGATCCACGACACCGCCAGGGCGCTTCGCATCCCGATGCTGGAGGCTGCGGAAAAACTCGCCGAGAGCGACGAACTGAAGCCAAAGCCGCGCGCAGCATTGCGCGAAGTCGCCGCCAATTTCGAGCGCTGGCAGAAAGCGCTGGAGACCACGCCGCACACCGAGCTCGCCGAGACCATCCTGGAAGAGAGCGGCTACACCGACATGTGGAAGAACGACCGCTCGGCGGAAGCTCCCGGCCGGCTGGAAAACCTCAAAGAACTGATCCGCTCCATGGAGGAGTACGAATCGCTGCGCTCGTTCCTCGAACATGTCGCGTTGGTGATGGACGCCGAGCAGAACGCCGAGCTCGACGCCGTCAACATCATGACGCTGCATTCGGCCAAGGGCCTGGAATTCGAGACGGTTTTTCTCCCTGGTTGGGAGGAAGGTCTTTTTCCACACCAGCGCGCGCTCGACGAGGGTGGCCGCTCCGGGCTGGAGGAAGAACGGCGGCTGGCCTATGTCGGCCTGACCCGCGCCAAGAAGAACCTGCATTTGTGGTTCGTCTCCAACCGCCGCATCCACGGCCTGTGGCAATCGACCATCCCGTCGCGCTTCCTCGATGAATTGCCGGAAGCCCATGTCGAGGTCGCCGAAAGCGGCAACAGCTACGGCGGCTACGGCAATGCCTATGGCGGCGGGTCTTTCGCCTCCGGACGGGGCGGCCAAGGCGCAGGAAGGCAGAATCCTTACGGCGCTTCGCGCTTCGACAATGTTGGCGGCAATACAGGCGGCACCGAGAAATCAGGTGCCTTCTCCAGCACCTATGCGACGCCGGGCTGGCAGCGCGCGCAACAGAACCGCACCGAAGCGACCGACCGCAACTGGGGCTCGCGCTCCGGCCACCAGGTCGAGCGCATCGGCTATGGCGAGACCGACAGTGGCTATGGCGCCGGTCGCACCTCGATCAAAGGCCGCACCATCGACGGCGAACTGGTCGCCAAATCCGTTGCCGACACGCCATCTCCCTTCAGTGTCGGCGACCGAGTCTTTCACCAGAAATTCGGCAACGGCAACATTGCTGCCATCGACGGCAACAAGCTGACCATCGATTTCGACAAGGCCGGCCAGAAACGCGTGCTGGACGGGTTTGTCACCGGGGTGTGAGAGCTTCGCCTATTTGTTCCGAAGCGCGGGGTCCCAGGTGATCGACCAAAACTTCAAAATCGTGACTGCGTTCTACGGTGAGTTTCCGAAGATCGCCGCGCCCTATATGCGCATGTCGCAGAAGTTGTAGTCCTACTGCCGACGGACAAACCAAGACCTCTGGGGGTTATGTCCGATCTCACTCATGGGGGGAGACTCATGGTCGAAGGTGAATTCCACGTCGTGGCGCATTGCCCCAGTTGCGGGGTACCCGCGGATGCTTGGCTTACGGAAGTGCCCGCCCCGGATCTGACCGCAGAGTCTGCGTCCGATGCGATAGCAACTGGAGACATCGAGATAGAATGTGAGACTTGCGGAAACGTGTTTCCGGTCACGATTACGGCTCATTTAACTGGATGGGAAGCTCATCTCACCGACGACCCCAAGACGAAGGCCGAATTCGAACAGTTGGACTATTCGTATGACGACTGGCTCGAGGAAATGGAGCCGGAGCCTCATCCTCGTGCCATATTCAACCAAGCAATTAGCGATTGGACAAGTCTACTACACCTAGTTGGCGACAAGAGGTCGGGGGCAGCCGGCATCAACAGAATGCTGCTTGTCCAACTGTTCTCGATTATCGAAGCCTACCTGTCAGATGCCGTGATCAAGCTTGCATTCGAAGATCGTGCTGTCGCCAAAGCCATTGTGGAGTGGCACCCCGATCTGAAAGTAGAGCAAGTATCTCTAACGACGGTGGCGTCACAGCCGAATTTAGTGCGCGACATGGTTGTCGCCCAGCTGCGGAAAAAGACCCAGTTCCACCGGTTCGAGTTCCTGAATGGCATGCTGCGTGCAGCCATTGGCCACCGTCTTCTGCCAGGCGACAAAGTTAAACGAGACCTGATTCTGCAATCCGTCCAAAGTCGTCACCACTGCGTGCATCGAAATGGTCGCGACGTTGACGGCAAGATCTTGGATAGCGTGACTGTAGACTACCTAGATCGGTTGGCCCGGTGTTTTATGGAGACAGTCGAAAGGCTAGCAACGGCGATCGATGAGATCGAAGCCAAACGACCATCTCCGCTTTCAGAGGACCTGCTTGCTATCCAGTGGTGACACTTGCCTAGGGAGCATAGCCTATCCCTTTTCGACTGTGCAAACCCTTGCGTGATAGGCGAGGAAGCGCCGTGGTGGAGCTTTCCGTTCGGCTCAATCACGTCGCTCGCGCTGGCAGCCGCCTATTACCGCTTCGGCCGCTGGCGCACCCTGCACATGATCGAAGACAGGCCGGCCGCCGGCGAGCCGCCGGACACCGGCCTCGGCGTGCCGCACCAGCGCGCGCATCTTTCGCCCGAGACGCCGAACGGCTGAACGACAGCGCCCAGGCCTTCCCTCCAGCCACTTCGATCGCCTAGGATGAGCCAGGCGCAGTGGAGGAAATCCATGGGCAAGGGACGAGTCGAGGCATTTACCGATGGCGTCATCGCCATCATCATCACCATCATGGTGCTCGAGTTGAAGGTGCCGCATGGCGCGGAGTTTTCCGTGCTGGCACCTCTATGGCCCACGTTTTTCAGCTACGTGCTGTCCTTCATCTATGTCGGCATCTACTGGAACAATTTGCACCACATGTTCCACACCGTGCAGCGGGTGGATGGCCGCGTGCTGTGGGCGAATTTGCATCTGCTGTTCTGGCTGTCGCTGATGCCCGTCACCACCGCCTTCATGGGCGAAAACCATTTCGCGCCGGTGCCTGTCGCCGTTTACGGTGTTGTCCTGGCGCTTTGCGCGGCCGCCTACTTCATTCTAGTCGTCATGCTGCACCGGCTGCATGGCAACGACACTGCCTTCGCCAGAGCGGTAGGCACCGACCGCAAGGAAAAGATCTCGTTGGTCCTCTATATCGCCGCCATTCCGCTGACCTTCGTCAATCAATGGATTAGCGTCGCGCTCTATGTGCTGGTTGCCATGATCTGGTTCGTGCCGGACAAGCGGTTCGAGAGGCTGGTCGAAAAATAGGTCTGCCTATTCCCGCATTGCTTTCAGCTTTTCCGCCACCGAGGCCGCAAGGTCGGCATAGCGCTCCTCAAGCCGCTCGGCCGCCTTGATCACCGAAAAATCATGGCCGAATTTTTCCAGCGCCATGCGCAGCTTCTCGACGAATTCCGCCTGTTTTTCGAGCGCCGAAAACAGCGTCTTCACTTGCGCTTCGCTGATGTCGGGATTGGCAAGCATTTGCGGCACCTCGCGGCTCATCTGGTCGCCGGTGGCGGTCTGTTCTTTCAGGATCTCGATCCAGTCGGTCAATCGGTAATCTCCTTCTTACCCGGACAGCATGCGCAGCGCGTGCCGATGTGGTCAACCCAAGGATGCCAAAGCGGGCTTGCGCGAGCCCCTCGCCGCGCTAAGTTCGGCGCAGCTTGAACGAGGACGCTATAGCCATGACCACCGATGCCGAAATTCAGCGCGCTTTGCCTGCCCTTGCCTCCGGCAACGTTGCCGTCGTCACCGGCGGCGCCAGCGGCATCGGCCTTGCCGCGGCCAAGCGGCTGGCGGCAATGGGCCTGAAAATCGTGCTGGCCGATATCGGCGGCGCGCGGCTCGATGAGGCTGCCGGCGCCGTTGCAACGATTGCCGGCGACAGCGCGGTACTCGCGGTCGCCACCGATGTCTCGAAAGCCGACGAACTCGACCGGCTGGCCGAAAAGGCGTTCGGTGCGTTCGGCGGCGTGTCGCTGTTGATGAACAATGCCGGCGTCGGCAACAATCCCGGCAAACCCTGGGAGAACCGCGACGCCTGGAAACGGCTGCTGGACATCAATTTCTGGGGCGTCGTCCATGGCGTCGAGGCCTTCGCGCCGCGTATGCTGGCGGCCGCCAGGCCGGGCCTGATCGTCAACACCGGCTCCAAGCAAGGCATCACCACGCCGCCCGGCAACCTTGCCTACAACGTCTCCAAATCAGGCGTGAAGACGTTCACCGAAGGCCTGGCACATGCGTTGCGCAACGAGCCCGGTGCCAACATCGCCGCGCATCTGCTCATCCCGGGGTTCACTTTTACCGGCCTGACCGAGGGTGCGACCGAAAAGCCCGCCGGCGCCTGGACAGGCGAGCAGGTGATCGACTTCATGCTGGCCTCGCTGGTGCGTGACGACTTCTACATCCTGTGCCCCGACAACGAGGCGACACGGCCTATGGACAAAAAGCGCATGGCCTGGGCGATCGGCGACATTATCGAAAACCGCCCTGCTCTGTCGCGCTGGCACCCGGATTACAAGGAGGCTTTCGCGGCGTTCATGGAAGGCTGACGCTCACGCCGCATGGTTCTTCGAGCCGTGCTTTTGCGCAGCGGCTTTCTTGACCGCCGCATCGGCGATCTTCTGGTCATGCCGTTTCGCCGCCTGTTCACATTTTTTGCGGATCTCCTCGACCTCGGATTCTGTCAGGTGCTCGATGCCGATAAAAGTATTGTGGGCTTTGCCGACCCGGATCAACTCATCGAGTTTCGTCTGAATCGCCGTGCCATCGCGGTTCTGGGTGTTTTGGATGAGGAACACCATCAGGAAGGTGACGATCGTCGTGCCGGTATTGATGACGAGTTGCCACGTATCCGAAAAGCCGAACAACGGCCCGCTTATCGCCCAGACAACGATGACCAGAAAACAGACGGCGAATGTCGTCGGCAAACCGGCAAGATGGGCAACGTAGGTGGCGATCCTGGTGAAAAGCTTCTCGATCATGGCAAGAGAAACAACCGGCAACCGCTCCGGGTTCCCTTGCAAGGAGGGATTTCACGGACATAACAGTGCACGCGCCTGCCAAATCAGGATATTTCGTTTTCCCAGCGGTCGAGGAAGGCCTCGAGCGGCATTGCCTGCATGTCGGGGACTGCCTTTGCCAGTTTCTCGGGCGGCCAGTCCCACCAGGCTAGGCTTTCGATCCGCGCGGCGATGTCCGCCGCGAAGCGTTGGCGCAATTGCCTGGCCGGAACGCCGGCCACAATCGCATAAGCAGGTACGTCGCGGGTCACCACAGCATTGGCGCCGACGATCGCGCCATTACCGATGGTCACATCAGGCATGATCACCGCACCATGGCCGATCCAGACATCGTGGCCGATGCTGACGGATTGCGCCCGCCGTCGTTCCCGGAACGCCGCGTCGACGCCCAGCCAGCGAAAATATTCGTTCGGGCGGTAGCTGAGCTTGTGCTGGGTCAGCCGCTCAATCGGATGCTCCAGCGCGTTGATCCGGCTGTTGGCGGCGATCGAACAGAACTTGCCTATGGTCGTGTAGATCGCCTCGGCGTGGCGCTCGAAATAAGAGAAATCACCCACTGTGACTTCACGCAAGATGACCCGCTCGCCGATCGAGGCGTAGCGCCCAAGCTTGCACGCCTTCAATTCCGCGGTCGGGTGGATGCGCGGCTCGGGGTCTTTCAGGACAAGATTTTCGGGACGGTCCATGCCGGCGGCTTTACGCCCGAGCGATTGGTCCCGCAAGCGGGACCAATCGTCCGTCACCTGTTACCAGAGCCTATTTTGGCTTGCCGTTGCTCCACACCACGTTCTGGCCGTAGAGCGGCACGGTGGTGACCGACATTTTCGCCGAACCGTCCTGCACCTGGCGCGAGTGCGACAGATAGATCAGGGTCTCATTGGTCTTGTCGTAGATGCGGTTCACCACCTGCTTCTTCCAGATCAGGCTGATGCCCTGCTTGAATACCTCCTCGCCGGCCTCGCTCATGTCGATGTCGCTGATGGTGATCGGCCCGGTCTGGCGGCACGAGATCGAGGAATCGGACGGGTCCTCGAACCAGTTGCCCTTTTGCAGGCGATCGATCACGCCGCGGTCGAAATAGGAGACGTGGCAGGTCACGCCTTCGACCTTCGGGTCCTTGATCGCCTCGACGATGATGTCGTTGCCGAGCCAGTCGACGCCGACCTTGCCGACCTCCTGGGCGACAGCCGCACCAGCACCGATGACAAGGCATGCGGCCAAAGCGCCGCCGATCAGTTTTCGCAAGGAAGCCTCCTGCGGTTCGAGTTTTGCCGACCTCAGGTGGGACGGGCGGCAGCGCTTTGCAAGCGGATCATTTTTTGACAGGAATGCCGGTTGCGGCAACGCGACATCTTTGCGCGCGCGAGATCAAACCGTTAAGAGTGTTCGCCCAACAAGCTCCATGGCGCCGATACCGCGCCAATGAAAATCGCAATGGACACCAATTGATGATGCGTTCAATTCTGGTCGGCATTCTCGTCCTGATGGCGGCGGGCATCGGCTGGCTCACCTTCGACTGGTACCGCGGGCATTATGGCGGCGAGCCGTTCGGCGCGCCGTTCAGTTTGGTCGACCAGAAGGGCGCTCCGGTCACCGAGGCTGCGTTTCGCGGCCACCCCAGCGTCGTCTTCTTCGGCTTCACCCATTGCCCGGAAGTGTGCCCGACCACGCTGTTCGAACTGGCGAGCTGGCTGAAGACGATGGGTGACGAAGGCAAGAACCTGCGCGCCTATTTCGTTACGGTCGACCCGGAGCGCGACACGCCCGACGTCCTGAAAGCCTATATCAGCAATTTCTCCGACCGCATCCTCGGCATCACCGGTGACCCGGACAAGGTCCACGCCATGGCCAAATCCTTCGGCATCTATTCGAAGAAGGTCGATACGGGCAACGGCGACTACACGATGGACCACACCGCTTCGGTGCTGCTGCTCAACGCCAGGGGCGATTTCGCCGGCACCATCGCCTACGGTGAAAGCCCGGACACCGCCATCGCCAAGCTCAAGCGGCTGGCGGCGGAAGGTTAGAGCATGATCCCGAAAAGTGAGACCGGTTTTCGGAAAAGATCATGCTCAAACAAAAACATCGTTTGATGACCCAAACGCGGCTTTATTTCACCACTGGAAAGATCGAGGCCGACCGTATCTTCGCGGCGTTGGAAACGGCCTTCGAGGACGAGGGTCTGCCGATTGCCATCCTCGAAGTCGATGAGGATCGCGACATCCAGGAAGTGTCGCTCTATGCCGACGGCGATGTCGACGCCGTCGAGGCGCGTGTGGAAGAGATCCTTGCCGGGCTTGCCTTGTCGAGGCCGATTGCGCGCGAGCCCGTGCCAGATATCGACTGGGTGACGCGTTCGCTGGAGGGACTGAAGCCGGTACGCGCCGGCCGTTTCTTCGTCCACGGCGCGCATGACCGCAGGAAGCGCCACAGCGGCGAACTCGCCATCGAGATCGAGGCGGGCCTCGCCTTCGGCACCGGTCATCACGGCACCACCGCCGGCTGTCTTGAAATGCTGGAACAGGTCGTGCGGCGCGAGCGCCCGCTCAACGCGCTCGACCTCGGCACCGGCAGCGCGGTGCTGGCCATCGCGCTGGCTAAGCTCGCCCATATCCCGGTGCTGGCGACCGACATCGATCCGGTCGCCACAAAAGTCGCCGCCGCCAATGCGCGGCTCAATCACGTCAAGGCGCTCGTCGAAACGGTGACGGCGCCGGGCTTCCACCATCCGATCTTTGCCGCGCGCGGCCCCTTCGACCTCATCGTCGCCAACATACTGGCGCGGCCGCTGATGCGGCTGGCGCCCGAAATGGCCAGGTATATCGCTTTGGGCGGCTCGATCGTGCTGTCAGGCATCCTCGACCGGCAGCGCGACGCGGTGATCTCGGCCTATGTCGGCCAGCAGTTCCGCCATGTCAGGACGTTGCATCGCGAGGGCTGGGTGACAATCCACCTCAAGCGGTGACGCGCAGCGCCTTCAAACGCCAGCCATAAATTCGCTCAGACGTAGCGCGACCTTGCCGCCTTCTTCAGTTCTTCGCGATCGTAGCCGTTCGCTTTCAGCGTTTCGTCGTCAAAGCCAAGCAGAACGCCGCTCACATACCGGCTCGCTTCGCGCTGGCGCGCTTCGATGAGAGCATTCATGGCGCTTCTGAAAAATCCGCGTCTGGCTGAAATCGTGGACATGATGGTCTCCTTTGCAGGGCAGTAAGACTCGTTCCTCCACACCGAAAACGTAAGCTCTGCTGACCTTTTTTTGAATCGCTGATTCTGCATGGCGTCCATGCGCAAAAGCGCACGTCGATGACCACTGTCGATGGCGGCGCCGCCCCTCATCCGCCTGCCGGCACCTTCTCCCCGTATAGTGACCTATCGGATTCACACATCATGAACATCGAGCGTGGCTCCGCACTTGATGGCGTGGAACTCTGCGAGGCCGATGCGCATGACCTTGGGGCCTGGCTTGCCGTAGTAGCCGGTCCAGCCGCCGAGGCGAGCGATGACCCAGGCTGCGAAGGCCAGAGATCCTTTGGGATGGGGATTGCGTTGTCGCTCGGTCTTGCCTTCAAGCTTGGCAGAGACGGCTTCGAGAATGGGACGGTCGTCGGGATCGAAAGCATCGCTGAGCCTCTGATCGGTGTTGCCGTCGCGGGCCTGCACGAGTTGCTTGATGGTGACGGCGGCGATCGTGGCGGCGGCGGCGAAGTTGATCATGGCATGCGGGTCGCCGATGTCGGCCGCCTCGATGTCGAAGCCTGCCGTCTTGAGGGTGCGGAAGAACTCCTCGATGACCCAGCGCGAGCGGTAGAGGTCGACGACACGGCGTGCCTGGGCCACGGTGGCGACACTGTGGGTGGTCAGCAAGCGCCAATGCACCGGTTCGCTGCCGTCTTTCGGCTTCGACACCTCGCGGACATCGACCAGTATCAAACCGACCGTCTCGGGCAACGCCGGATCGGCTCCGTTGAGTGGGCGCCGCACCGTCACCGGCGCGTAACGCACCGCCAACTCGGCATCCCGTGCGCATCGTCCGGGCGCGGCGGGGATGGTCACGGCAAAGCGGCTTTGCTCAGGCTGGGCGTCGATGAAGGCGAACAGCAAGCCTGGCTCTTCTTGCGCGGCCTCGATGCGCCGGTTCTGGCAGGCCCGCACGATCAGGTCGACATTGTGCGGACGTTCGGCGAAGAGTTCATAAAAGTCGCTCTCGCGATCCGACACCATGGTGATGCTGGCCGCCCCTTCCAGAACCGCGCCGGCCTGCTTGGTTGCATCGATCCAGCGCTGCGATTCCTTGTTGATCGTCGCCCGCTGGCGCCGCGGCGCCAGTTCTTCTGCGCCGCGGTTCCAGACCTGCATAGAGACCAGGCCCAGCAGCGCTCCCGTGCCGGCCTCTACCGCCAGCATAGGGTGCAGCATCAGACCTGCTGCATTGCCATTGCCGACCGGACCGTAGCCTGGCCGCGCCCGCCGAGAACCCAGCGCCAATTCCGAGCTGTCTTGCACGGCAACGACATGGCGACCGGCCGCGCGCCGCCCGGTCTGTTCGCCGGCATGCCGCGACATCTCCGCAGCGCTCACCGAGCGGTTGCGCAGAAATCGCGTGAACTGCATCTCGCCCGCCCGACTGCCGCCAAGCCGGCGGATACACGATCCAGGCCGCGCAACCAGCGCGGCATGCAAGCAGGCCCCCCTTTTTCCAGGCGGCGATCGCCAAATCGCCCCAGCCCGTGCTCGATGCCGGTCATTCAAACCTCCTTCGTCTTTCCGGCCGAAATAGAATCGAGCTTCGCCGCAAAGCGCAACCGAGATGTGTGAATGCGATAGGTATAGTGACGGGGAGAAGGGGGAATTGCCGCAACCTCGCCGCCCTTTCTGCACCGCCGACAATTGGCGAAAATCATTGGTGATAGCGTCTTTCTCCCCGTCACTATACGGGGAGAAATGCCCGGCAGGGCAATGAGGGGCAGCGCAGACCTGAAGCGATTGCCCTGCTGGATCGAATCCGGCCGGCGGCCAGCATAGCAAAAGTCGATTCCGATTTTCGGGGTCATACGCTACGGTCGCGCCAGCATCCGAGGAGAGGCCATGATGTTCCAGACCTTTGATTCCGCCGGCGACCCCGCTGTCGCCAAGCCGCGTGTGGCGCTGCTGCGTCAATGGCTGGCTGCCAACGGCTTGGATGGCTTCATCGTGCCTCGTGCCGACGAGCATCAGGGCGAATATGTCGCCGACCGTTCGGCGCGGCTGAAATGGCTGACTGGCTTCAGCGGTTCGGCCGGCGTCGCCATCGTGCTCGGCGACGGCGCCGTCATGTTCGTCGACGGGCGCTACACGCTGCAGGTACGCCAGGAGGTCGATCTCGACATCTTCTCGATCGAAAGCCTGGTCGACAATCCGCCCGCCACCTGGATCAAGGACAATCTCGGCAAGGGCGTGCGGCTTGGCTTCGATCCGTGGCTGCAGACGATCGGCGACGTGAAAGCGCTGAAAGCTTCGGCCGAAAAATCGGGGGCGGTTTTGGTGCCGCTCGAGAAGAATCCAATCGACGTCATCTGGAAGGACCAGCCCGAACCGCCGCTGGCGCCGGTCGAGCTCCATCCGATCGCCTTTGCCGGCGAACTGGCCAAGGATAAGCTGGCACGGCTGGCCGAGGCCATCGGCAAGGACGGCGCCGCCCATGCCGTGCTAACGGACCCGTCCTCCATCGCCTGGGCCTTCGACATCCGCGGCGGCGACGTGCCGCACACGCCGCTGGCACTCGGCTTCGCCGTGCTCGCCGCCGATGGGTCGCATCTCCTTTTCATGGACCAACGCAAGTTTTCGCGCACCGTCGCGGCCTATTTGACGCAGCTCGCCAAATTGCACGAACCCAGTGAATTCGAAGCGGCGATCGCAGGATTGGCCAAGGGCGGCGCGAAGGTCGCGCTGGATCCGGTGCTGGCGGCGGAGAAGCTCAGGATGCTGGTCGAGGACAATGGCGGCACCGTCATCACTGCACCCGATCCTGCCCGCATTCCACGCGCGACGAAAAACCAGGCCGAGATCAACGGCGCCCGCGCCGCGCATCGCCGCGATGGCGCCGCGGTGGCCAAGCTGCTTTGCTGGCTCGACCGCCAGGAACCCGGCAAGCTCGACGAGATCGCGGTCGTCACCAAGCTCGAGGAGTGCCGCCGCAGCACCGGCGAGGAAACGCAAATGCCGCTGCGCGACGTGTCCTTCGACACCATCTCGGGCGCTGGCCCGAACGGCGCAATCATGCACTACCGCGTTTCCCACGCCACCAGCCGAAAGCTTCAGTCTGGCGAGTTGTTCCTGCTCGATTCGGGCGGACAGTATCAGGACGGCACCACCGACATCACCCGCACCGTGCCGATCGGCACACCGACCGAGGAAATGCGCGAACGCTTCACGCTGGTGCTGAAGGGCATGATCGGTATTTCCATGCTGCGCTTTCCCCCGGGCACACGCGGCTCCGAGATCGATGCCGTGGCGCGGCTGGCGCTGTGGAAACACGGTTGCGATTTCGCCCACGGCACCGGCCACGGCGTCGGCTCCTATCTGGCAGTGCACGAGGGCCCGCAGCGCATCGCAAGGACCGGCACCGAAAAGCTGCTGGCAGGCATGATCGTCTCCAACGAGCCGGGCTACTACAAGGAAGGCTCTTACGGCATCCGCATCGAGAACCTCATTCTGGTGACGCCGGCCGAGCAGATAGAGGGCGGCGACATCGCCATGCACGGCTTCGAGACACTGACGCTGGCGCCGATCGACACCAGGCTGGTGCGATCCGACCTTTTGACGCGCGACGAGCTGCATTGGCTCGACACATACCACCAGCGTGTGCTGGCCGAGATCGGACCGATGCTCGAAGGCGAGACGCTGGCCTGGCTGGAAAAGGCAACCGCGCCGCTGCCGCACGACCAGAAGATTTGATTTTTCGGCAAGGCGGTGGGTCAGCTATCGACCCGGGACAGACCGGATCACCCCTTTGGAATCATGACATGAGTGCGAAGCGGACTTTGGCTTGTGCTGCCCCAACAGTTGCGCGAAGCACGTCACGCAGACGATGCCAATCTGCCGGGAACGGCCTGTGGCCTTATCGTTGCCAACCGGCTTTCTTCAACAGATGCGCCATCTCATCTGCCCAATGTGGATTGCGCAGCCTGAACGGCGCCAAGGCATCGCCTGAAGGGTTTTCCATTTCCCGCATCAGCTCAACGCAAGATCCAGCCTCCGGCAAGCGGCCGAGCGAAACGTAGCAGCAGGCGAGTGTTTCGTGGGTGGGCCGCCATGCCGGAGCGATCTTGCGCGCCTTGATGGCCGCGGCAAGCGCCTCGCTTGCCTGTCCTGCAAACAGGTAGGCGAGCGCCAGGATATTGAACCAGACAAAGTTCTGCGGATCGTAAGGGTTCAACATAAGGCCGTGCTCGAGCGGCGCTATTGCCTCCGATGCGCTGCCGCGGAAAAACTGCCCCATTCCCATCACCAGATGACCAAGGGCGAAGCTTGGGCTGATCTCTATCGCCTTTTCCGCGGCAAGAACGGCCTGTTCCGGTGCATTGGCATAGATGCTGCAGATGGCCAGCGCGTAATGCGAATAGGGGTTCTTCTCGTCGAGCCGAACCGCCTTCAAGGCTGCATCCAGACCTTCCCGGATATCCTGTGCCGGTTTGTCGCTCCAGCCGTAAGCGACGATGCCGGCGCTCACGCGGCCGAGCCAGAGATGGGCCTCTGCGAGTTCAGGATCGAGCCTGCATGCCTCCCGGAACAGCTTGCGGGCACTCAAGTGAGTTTGACGGCCGACGTGGTGGAAATGCCAGGTACCTTGCCGCAGCAGGTCCCAAGCCGTCGCATTTCCGCTGTTGCGTGCAGCGGCTGGAAGCGACTCCGTCTTGAGCAGTTCGGGCTCGATCGCGCCGGCCACCCGCTCGGCTATGGCATCCTGGACGGCGAACGCCTCCGTCATTTCCATCTCGTATCGTTCGGCCCAGATCTGATTGGCCGAGGCCGCATCGACCAATTGCGTCGAGACCCGAATATGCTGGCCGGACCGGCGCACGCTGCCTTCCAGCACATAACGGACGCCAAGCTCGCGGGCCACCTGTTTGGAGTCGACTGGCTTGTCTTTATAGACGAAGCTGGAATTGCGGCCGATCAACCGGAACCAGCGGAACCTCGTCAGCGCTGTGATGATGTCCTCCGTGATGCCGTCAGCCAGATAGGCCTGTTCCCTGTCGCCGCTGACATTGGCGAACGGCAAGACCGCGATGGACGGTCTTTCGGAGAGTCCCGCCGGCTGGCCGGAACTTGGCAGCGCGCCGTCTGGAGCGGCGTCCAGCACACGGACGCTGCTGGCGAAACGATATCCGGTGCGGGGAACCGTGGCGATCCACTCGCTGCCGTCTGGCTGTGGCCCGAGCAGCTTGCGCAGGGCTGCAATCTGCACAGAGAGATTGCTTTCTTCGACAACGGCATCGGGCCAAGCCGCTTCCATAAGCGCCGTCTTGCTCAGCACTTGAGCCGGTGCCTCCAGCAGGGCTTGAAGCAACGACAAGCCTTTGTGCCCGAGCGCAACCGGCCGGCCCTCGCGGACAAGCCCCCCGCGCAGCATGTCGAGCACGAACGGCCCGAACGCTAAGCATCGCGGCGCTGCGACATTCCGCTTACCGGCTTCGGAAGAATTCGGAACTTTTCGCCTCCCCTTTTAGGACTCCGGCCGGACGTGCGGTCATCTTGGCCGTTCTTCGTATAGACTAACACAAATGGAGGTCGAAATGACGATGTTGAAGCAACCGTCAGGAGCGGACAGTGTGGCGCCCAGCGACAGAAAAGCTGTAATCGTCGGGGCTGGCGAGGCTTATCGGGCCGAACAGGGATCGGACTATCTGCCGGGAATAAGTGCTGAGACCGTCGGCGCGAAGGCGCTTTGGCTGGGCGTCGTCACGATGCCTCCGGGGAAGCGGACCAAGGCCCACGTCCACGCACGTCACGAAACAGCATTTTATATGCTGAGCGGAGACGAGCTGGAGATGTGGAGCGGGGACGACCTGCAATTTCGGGACGTCGTGCATCCCGGCGACTATCTCTATATTCCGGCCAACGTGCTCCACGTCGCCGTGAACCGGGCAAGCACGCCGGCCATCTTTATCGGCGCCCGCAACGAACCGACCGCGCAGGAAAGCGTCGTTCTGTTCCCGGAGATGGACGGGAGGATACCGTAGAAGGCGACCTTCTAGGACTGATTGGTGGGCGTCCTTCAACCGAACATTCCGCCAATGGAGTGCCACCAGACCGGACCATTCTGTCGCCCCAGCACGGGTCGCCGACGGATTTCGCATTGAAACTCGTTGAAGACACATCGCGGGTGCAGGATGACGGATGTGTCGGCAGAAGGTCTGGCGTGGTGGAACGAGAAGGCAGAGCGTGGGCGAGACCGACGAGCGGCTGCTGGCGCTGATCGCGCAAAACAATGCGGCTGCGGTGGAAGCCATGGTCGAGCGCAAGCTGCCGCGGCTGATCCGTCTCGCCATGCGAATGCTGGGCGACCGCGGCGAGGCGGAGGACGTCGCGCAGGAGACCTTCTTGCGCATCTGGCGAGCGGCTCCGGGCTGGCGCGCCGGCGAGGCGAAGTTCGATACGTGGCTGCATCGCGTCGCACTCAATCTCTGTTACGACCGGCTGCGCAGGCGGCGGGAGACGCCGGTGGCGGAACTTCCCGATCGCCCCGACGAACGCCCGGGCGCAGAAGCCGATATGCTCGCAGCCGACGATCAGCACCAGGTGCGGCGCGCGCTGGCCGAGCTGCCGGAGCGCCAGCGCGAGGCGATCGTGCTGCAGTATTATCAGGAGCTTTCGAACAGCGACGCGGCAGAGGTCATGGGGATCAGCATAGAGGCATTGGAAAGCCTCTTGTCGCGGGCACGGCGGCAGTTGCGCTCCAGGCTCGGACGAGACAGGGACGAAATGACATGACTCCAGAGAGGTTTTCCGAGCTCGTTGCCGCCTATGGCGGGTCGCCGCGGCGCTGGCCTGAAAACGAGCGCGCGGCGGCGCTGGACTTCATCGCCGCCAATCCGACTCAAGCCGAAGTCGCACTTGCCCCGGCGGCGGAGCTCGACGATCTGCTGTCGCGCCATCGCGTCGCAGCTCCGGACGGCGCGCTCGCGCGAAGAATCATCGCCACGGCGCCGCATGCGCTGTGGCGCCGCACACGGCTCATCTGGCAGTGTGCCGGGTTGGCCGGCATCGGACTGGCGGGCGCGCTAGCCGGTGTGCTGACAGTCGCCGTGCTGTTGTCGCTCAACAGCGCCCCTGACGATGGCGATGCCTACGCGCTGACCGCATTCGGCGACATTCAGGGGGACGTGCAATGAGCGAACGCAGCATCAGGATCCTGCTTGCCGTCTCGCTGGCGCTGAACATCTTCGTGCTCGGCGCCGCCGCCGGCGCTGGCTATATGTGGCGCACGCAGGGGGCGCAGCGCGACGGGGCGGGCGACCAGCGCGGCCTGCGCTTCGCTGCGGCCGGCCTGTCGCCCGAACAGCGCAAGGCGTTCCGCCAGACACTCGCCGATGCCCGGCGCCAGTCGGCTGCCGACATCGAAGCGGGTCGGACCGGCCGCGAGCAGGTCGCGCGCCTGATCGAGGCCCAGCCGATCGACGCAGCGGCTGTCAATGAGACGCTCGCTTCGGTTCGGCAAGCCGATATGGCGCTGCGCGGCCGGCTCGAACAGGCGATCGTGAGCTTCGCGACGGGACTGACGCCGGCCGACAGGGCGCGGCTTGTCGACGGCCTGCGCGGCCGCAGCAACATGCTGCGCCGAGCGGGCGAAAAATAGAGATGGAAAGAGCGACGGATTCCGGTCACTGCCGCGTTGAAGCCTCTGAAAACAATGCTGACGGAGGCACGATTGGCACGCCCGAGCGAGGTCGCGGTCGCGCTCAACCGCTTCGGCCTGGGCGCCCGGCCCGAAGACGAGGCGCCGGACGACCCGAAATCCTGGTTGGTAGCGCAGTTCGAAAGCTACGACGCAAGCCCGGCGGTCTTTTCCGGCGCGCGGGACTCGGCCACTCTCGGTGACGGCTATGCCGAGGCGATGCTCGAGGCCAAGGACGCCGAGGGGGCCGCAAAGATGGCCGCCCGCAAAGCGGCGCGCCAGGAGGCTCAAGCGCTTTATCGCGACGAGGTCGACATGCGGGCACGCGCGGCGCTCAAGACATCGACCCCCTTCATCGAGCGGCTCGTGCATTTCTGGTCGAACCATTTCGCCATCTCGGCGGAGAAACCGCAGGTGACCCTGATCGCCGGCGCCTTCGAGCGCGAGGCGATCCGCCCACATGTGCTCGGCCGCTTCGAGGATATGCTACTCGCCGCCGAGCGCCACCCGGCGATGCTGTTCTATCTCGACCAGGTGCGCTCGATCGGTCCCAACTCGAGATTTGCCAACCGCGCAGCAAAACGCAACGCTAAGCGCAAACCCGGCATCAACGAGAACCTGGCCCGCGAAATCATGGAACTGCACACACTCGGTGCACGCTCCGGCTACAGCCAGGCCGACGTGACCGAATTCGCGCTGGCGCTGACCGGTTTCAGCACCGGACGCGCCAGAGGGCGGGGCCAGGCCGGCGCCTTCACCTTTCGACCCGGGCTGCACGAGCCAGGCCAACGCACGATCATGGGCAAGACCTACGACCAGGGCGGGGACAAACAGGCGCTCGCCGTGCTCGGCGACCTCGCGGCGGCCGAGGCGACCGCAACGCAGATCGCCGCCAAGCTGGCGCGCCACTTCATCGCCGACGAGCCGCCGGCAGCGGTCGTGACACGGCTCGCCGAAGCCTTTCGCCGGTCGAACGGCGATCTCGTCGCTGTCTACCGCGCGCTCATCGACAGTCCAGAGGCCTGGCAACCGGCGGCGGCGAAGTTCAAGACGCCGTGGGAATGGACGATCTCGGCGCTGCGCGGCCTGGGCCGCAGCGACATCGGCAAGCCGCGTTTGGCGCAACTGCTCAAACAGCTCGGCCAACCGGTATGGCGTCCGCGTTCGCCGGCCGGCTATGACGACGTTGCCGGGAGTTGGGCGGCACCCGACGCACTGGTCCGCCGGGTTGAGGCGGCGCAGCGCCTCGCCGCACAGAGTGGCGACATCGATCCGCGAGATCTCGCGCGAAAACTCTTTGCCGGCTCACTCAGCGACCTGACAGTGGCCGAGATCGACCGCGCCGAGAGCCGACGCACCGGCATCGCGCTGCTGCTCGTGTCGCCCGATTTTCAGAGGAGATGACCAAGATGAAACGCCGTCAATCCTCACTCTCGCCGGCGCCGGCCTCGGCTCTATGCTGATCGCGCCGCGCATCGTCTTCGCCAATGTGGAAACCGACCGCCGCTTCGTTTTCATCATCCAGCGCGGCGCCGCGGACGGGCTGAACACGATCATTCCCTATGCCGATCCCGCCTACCGCACGCTGCGCGGCTCCTTGGCAATCGACAATCCGATAAAGCTCGACGGTACGTTTGGCCTGCATCCTTCGCTCACCGGGCTCGGGAAGCTGCATCAGCACCAGCAGGCACTGTTCGTCCACGCGGTCGCTTCGCCCTATCGCGAGCGCTCGCATTTCGACGGTCAAAACGTCCTCGAAAGCGGCGGCAGTTCGCCCTATGAACGCAAGGACGGCTGGCTGAACCGGCTGGTCGGCATGCTGCCTAAGTCTCGCGGCGAAGCGATCGCTTTTGCACCGACCATCCCGCTGGCGCTGCGGGGCCAGGCGGACGTCACTTCCTATGCGCCATCCGCTCTGCCAGAGGCGCCGGACGAACTGATGATGCGCGTCGGCAAACTCTATGACGCCGACGAACAGCTGCATGCGCTGTGGAGCAGCGCGATAGAGACACGGGCGCTGGGCGCGGTGAACGCGCAGCGCAAGGACGCAGCGAGCGTCGGCCGCACCGCTGCGGGCTTCCTCTCCAAGGCCGACGGACCGCGCGTTGCCATGATCGAAACCAGCGGCTGGGACACGCATAGCGGCCAGCAAGGCTGGCTGGCCAACCAGTTCAGAGCGCTCGACGCGCTCATCGATGCGTTGCACGTTGGGCTCGGGGATATCTGGAAGGATACGACCGTGCTGGTCGCCACTGAGTTTGGCCGCACTGTCGCCGTCAACGGCACTGGCGGCACCGACCACGGTACGGCATCGGCCGCGATGATCGCTGGCGGAGCGGTGAATGGCGGGCGGGTGCTGGCCGACTGGCCGGGACTGTCTACCGGTGCGCTCTACCAAGGACGCGACCTCGCACCGACGCTCGACCTCGACGCGCTGATTGCGGTGACGGCCGCCGAAACGTTTGGTCTCGATCCGGAAGAGACGATGCGCACGCTCTTTGCAGGAGGTCGATTCGACCCCGCGATCTCCGACATCGTGCGCAAGTAGGACTGGCGTACTCAGCCGGTCCGGTTACCCGACGAACTGGCGGGCGAGGACCAGCACAGCGGCGCCGGCCAAAAACATCGCCATAAGCCCGCCGCGCAGCGAGACCAGCCCGGCGACGATCAATGCCGCCCATTCCGCCGGCCCGGCGCCAAGCGCCGCGGGCGCCACCAGCGTCGTCAGCACCGCGGCAGGCACGGCGTTCAGCCCGGCCTCGACGCGCGGATGAATGTTTTCAAAGCGCGAGATCACCAGATGGCCGCCGATGCGGGTCAGATAGGTGGCAATCGCACCGGCGATGATGATCCACAAGGTTGTGCTCATGGCCGCGCCTCCACACCACTGTGGTGCGGCGGCAGGATGACTGCGAGCAGCACGCCGGCCACGGCGCCAATGGAGACGTGCCAGGGCGAGCCTACCGTCTTGTAGGCGATGATGGAGGCAGCAGCACTGGCGACGACCACCGGCAGCCATAGGGGCCGTTTGCGAAAGCTCATGACCAGGCCGAGAAAATAGATCGGCAGCAGGAAGTCGATGCCCAGCGCATGTGTGTTAGGAATGAGCTTGCCGAACACCGCGCCAAGCGCGCTTTCGGTCACCCAGAACACGTAGACCGGCAGACCAAGTCCCATATACCAGGCGAAGCCGACCGTTTCGCCGGCCTCCGCCTTGCGCTCGGCCACCGCGAACTGCGGATCGGTCAGAATGAAATAGCCGACGGCCTGCTGCATCAGCGGCCAGTGCGCGATGCGCCGGCCGATACCCGCCGAGTAGAGCACATGGCGGAAATTCACGGCGAAGATCGACAGCACGATCAGCCATGGCGCGACATGCTGCCCGAACAATTCGATGCCGACCATCTGGCTGGCGCCGCCGAAAACCATGGCGCTCATCAGGAAGGCTTCCAGCACCGAAAAACCGTTGTCGACGGCAAGCGCCCCGAACAGCAGTCCAAACGGCGCCGCCGCCACCACGACGGGCAAGCTGAGCCGCACGCCATGCCAGAGATCGCTTTTTGCGCGGTTTTCGGAGATTGCTTCCGCCGACATCAGCCACTCCTTAGAGCGCCGCTCGTCCTTTTGGACGAGCAAAGGACGCTCTAACACTTTGAATCCACGCATCGGGCCATCCGAAAATCGATCCCGATTTTCGGGCCGATGCGGGGGGAAAGCCCGTATGTAGGGATCGCCGCCAGCCTTGTCACACCAATTCGCTTGAGCCAATGATCAGCGGAAATGATCGCTGGAACGCAGCCAGTCTACTCGACCTGGCCTTCGATCGCCCTGCCCCAGTCGAGCAGCGGTCTTGCCCGCAAGGCGAAATCGACAAGCTCGTCGACCAAGGCCGGCCCATGGATTCCAGCAGGGTCGATTTCGTGCCGGACGGCGAAATGCCGGTTGCGGATGGCCGCGGCGAGATCGGCGTCCGTGACATGCTCGAAGCCGCGTGGCACGCGCTTCATGCAACCTTCCGCATCGAGTTCGAGACGATTTTGCTTCAGCGCCTTGATCAGCGCCCGGAATTCACCCGGCCGCGTCGCAATAGCCCGGCGCATCGCCAGGAGCAGCTCCGGCCCGGGCTGCCACCAGGCAACGCCTGCAAAGCAGCGGTCGAGCCCAATGTAAACGAAGAACACGCCCTGCTCCATCTTGGTGCCGTCGGGTGAGAGAATCGCCGACAGATGCCGGTTGTAGGGTCGTTTGTCCTTGGCGAAACGCACGTCGCGATTGATCCGGAACAGCGACTTCTTGCGATCGCCGCGCAAACCCAGCCCCGCTGCCGCGAAACGCTCGGACAGCGTTTCGACCAGATCGCCGAAGGGGTCGCGCAGCTCGCCTTCGAAAAGGTCGCGGTTTTCCAGAAACCACTCCCGGCTCTGATGAAAATCGAGTGCCTTGAGGAAAGGAATGGCCTTTTGGCCGAACCCGTTAAATGCCACCGTCACGACTTGCCGATCCGCGCCAGCCACGCATCCTCGTCGATCACTTCGATGCCGAGCTCGGTGGCGAGCTTGAGCTTGGAGCCGGCACCTGGCCCGGCAACGACGAGATCGGTCTTCGTCGACACCGAGCCGGCGACCTTGGCGCCGAGCTTTTCGGCCATCGCCTTGGCCTCGTCGCGCGACATTTTCTCCAGCGCACCGGTGAAGACCACCGTCTTGCCGGAGACCGGCGACGACACGCGACCGACCGGCTCCTCGTCGAGCACTGTTACTTCCGCCAGCAATGCATCGAGCGCCTGCCGGTTATGGTCTTCGGCGAAGAAATCGACCACCGCTTCGGCAACGATCGAGCCGATGCCGTTGATGCCGTTCAACTCCTGCCAGGCAGCGTTGCCAGGGTCACCCTTGCCGGCCGGCATGACGGCGTTTTGCCCGGCTTCGCGAAAAGCGGCAAAGGAAAGGAAATGGCGGGCCAGCCGCTTGGCATTGGTCTCGCCGATGTGGCGGATGCCGAGCGCATAGAGGAAGCGCGAGAACTCGATCTGCCGCCGATCGTCGATTGCCGCGAACAGCTTGCGTACCGAGGTCGCGCCGAAACCGTCGACATTCTCGAGCTTGGTCAGCGATGCTGCCTGCCGTGCCTTCAGGGTGAAGATGTCGGCCGGCGAATAGATGCGCAGCGACGGATCCTCGGCATGGAAGAAGAACTCAATCTGCTTCTCACCGAGCCCCTCGATATCAAAAGCACCTCGAGACACGAAATGGCGCAGACGCTCGACCGCTTGCGCAGGGCAGATCAATCCGCCGGTGCAGCGCCTGACGGCTTCACCCTCCTCGCGCACAGCGTGGCTGCCGCAGGCCGGGCAAAGCACTGGGAAAGCATATGGCAGACTGTCGGGCGGCCGCTTTTCCATGACCACGTCGATGACCTGCGGGATGACATCGCCAGCACGCTGGATGCTCACCGTGTCGCCGATGCGAATGTCGCGGCCTTCGCGGATCGGCTGGCCGCTGTTGCCGATGCCCTTGATGTAGTCCTCATTGTGCAGCGTTGCGTTAGTCACCACGACGCCGCCGACCGTCACCGGCACCAGCCGCGCCACCGGGGTCAGCGCGCCGGTGCGGCCGACCTGGATGTCGATGCCGGTCAGGATCGTCGTCGCCTTCTCGGCCGGGAATTTGTGCGCGATCGCCCAGCGCGGCGAGCGTGAGACGAAGCCCAGCCGCTGCTGCAGCTCGAGGCTGTTCACCTTGTAGACGACGCCGTCGATGTCGTAGCCGAGCGTCGCCCGGTTGGATTCGATCAGCCGGTATTGTTCGAGCAGCCCCTCGACGCTGTCGAACAGCTTCATCAGCGGATTGACCCTGAAGCCGAAACGCTCGAACGCGGCCACCATGCCCATCTGCGTGTCGGCGGGCATGGCGCTCACCGCGCCCCAGGTATAGGCAATAAACCGCAGCGGCCGGCTGGCGGTGATCGACGTGTCGAGTTGGCGCAAGGAGCCTGCCGCCGAGTTGCGCGGATTGGCAAAAACCTGCTTTCCGGCCTCGGCATTGCGGCGATTGAGTTCGGCGAAATCAGTGAGGCGCATATAGACCTCGCCCCGCACTTCCAATACTTCGGGGAAATCCCCCGAAAGCACATTGGGAATCTCGGCGATGGTGCGGGCGTTGGCCGTCACATCCTCGCCGACCTGACCGTTGCCACGCGTTGCCGCCGTCACCAGCCGTCCGGCCTCGTAGCGCAGCGACAGCGACAGGCCGTCGATCTTCGGCTCGGCCGTCATCGCCAGCGGCGCGTCGGCGCCGAGCCTGAGGAAGCGGCGGATGCGGCCGACGAAATCGATCACGTCCGCTTCGGCAAAAGCGTTGTCGAGCGACAGCATCGGAATGGCATGGACGATCTTGCGGAATTTCTCCGAGACCGCCGCACCGACTTTGCGTGAGGGCGAATCCTCGCGCACAAGGGCGGGAAACCGCTGTTCGATGGCGAGGTTGCGCCGCCGCAGGGCGTCGTAAGCCGCGTCCGAAATCGTCGGCGCGTCCTCGGCATGGTAACGCTGGTCGTGAGCGGCGATTTCCTCGGCCAGCCGCTTCAGCTCGCTGGCTGCTTCACTTTCGCTGAGTGAATCGACGGGTTTTTCGGGCATGCACGGCTCCTCGACGCAGGACCCCGAAGACCGGAACGATTTTCGGGGTCATGGCAAAAATCAAATTGCTACAACGTCCCTGCGCGTCCGAAAGGACGCGCGGCGCTGCAGCGGTGGCGCGCCACAATAGATCAGGATTTTGAGAAAATCATTCCTGAGCAGCAGGATGGAGCCACATCCTGACTCGACCCACAACGCCGAGCATGAGCTCCGCTATGCTGCGGTGTTTTCGCGAAGCAGCCGCTCGGCAGCCGCGCGCGCCTCGTCGGTGATGGTCGCCCCGGCCAGCATCCGCGCGATCTCTTCCTGGCGTGCCGCGCGGTCCATCTCGGCGATGCCGGTGGCAACACGATCGGCGCCGCCGGATTTGGAGATCAGGAAATGCGTCGCCGCGCGTGCCGCCACTTGCGGCGCGTGCGTAACCGAAAGCACCTGCACGCGCTTCGACAGCCGCGCCAGCCTTTGGCCGATGGCGTCCGCCACCGCGCCGCCAACGCCGGTGTCGATTTCATCGAAGACCAAGGTCGGCGCCGAGCCGCGGTCGGCCAGCGCCACCTTCAGCGCCAGCAGGAACCGCGAAAGTTCGCCACCGGAGGCGACTTTCATCATCGGGCCCGGTCTTGTGCCGGGATTGGTGCGCACCCAGAACTCGACCTGGTCGATGCCGTCTTCCATGCGGCTCTCGGCCTCACTTGCCATCTCGACGATGAACGCGGCCCGTTCGAGCTTCAGTGCCGGCAGTTCGGCCATCACCGCCCTGGTCAATCCGATCGCCGCCGCATGGCGCAGTGACGAAAGCTGTGCCGCGGCAATGTCATAGGTTTCGCGCGCGGCGGCGGCTTGCTTCTCCAGCCCGTGCAGGCGCTCCTCGCCGGCGTCGAGATCGGCGAGATCGGCCGCCATCGTGTCGCGCAATTGCGCCAGATCGTCGACCGCCACACTGTGCTTGCGTGAGGCGGCGCGCAGCGAAAACAGCCGCTCCTCGGCCTGTTCCAGCCGCCGCGGATCGTATTCGGTGGCGCGAAGTGCCGCTTCCACGCCCGATTGCGCCGCGTCGAGCGACAGCATCGCCTCGTCGAGCGATTTGACCACGTCGTCGAGCAGGCCGGGCGCCTCGGTCACCTTGCGCTGCAGCCGCCGCAACAGGCTGGCGAGTTGCGGCAGGGGCGAGGACGGGCCCGAGAGCACATCTTGCGCGTCGTGGATTTCCAAGGCGATCTTTTCCGCCCGCATCATAGAGGCACGGAGTTCGGCAAGGTCGGCTTCCTCGCCGGGTTGGGGGTCGAGCTTCGTCAATTCGGCGACCGCGGCGCGCAGATAGTCGGCCTCGCGGGCCGCCGCCTCCACCTTGGCGCGGTGTCGCAAAAATTCCTGCTCGCAGGCCCGCCAGTACCGCCATGCTTCGCCGGTCGCCCGGACAGCGCCGAGATGACCGCCGAAGCTGTCCAGTAATTCGCGATGGGCGCCGGGATCGACCAGGGCACGCTCGTCATGCTGGCCGTGGATCTCGACCAGCGCGTGACCGACGTCGCGCATCAGCGTCACGCTGGAAGGCTGGTCGTTGACGAAGACGCGGGTGCGGCCGTCCGCCGTCTGCACGCGCCGCAGGATGATGTCGCCATCGTCCTCGATAGCGTTGTCGGCAAGCAGCATGCGGGCAGGATGGTTGCGCGGCACGTCGAACACCGCGATGACCTGGCCCTGTACCGCGCCATGCCGCACCAGCGAGGCGTCACCGCGGGCGCCAAGCGCCAGCGACAGCGCGTCGAGCAGGATGGATTTTCCAGCGCCGGTTTCGCCGGTCAGCACTGAAAGACCGGACGAGAAATCGATGTCCAGTTTCTCGATCAGAACGATGTCGCGGATCGACAGTCTGGAAAGCATGGTGGCGCGCCGCTCAGGCGCCGGTGATCAGCTTCCCGGCCTTGGCGATCCACGACCCGGCATTCTCGCGCGGCTCGAGCCCACCAGTCTGCAGGAGCTTGTAGGAATCCTTGTACCACACGCTGTCGGGATAGTTGGTGCCGAGCACAGCCGCGGCAGTCTGCGCTTCCGATGTCAGCCCCATCGCATAATATGTTTCCGTAAGGCGCGCGAGCGCTTCCTCGACATGACGCGTGTTGGAATAGGTCTCCACCACGAGCCGGAACCGCTTGACGGCGGCGATATATTCACGGCGCTCGAGATAGTAGCGGCCGATCTGCATCTCCTTGCCGGCGAGCTGATCGTTGGCGAAGCGGATCTTTTCCTTGGCGTCATCGACATATTCGGAATCGGGCCAGCGCGTCACCAGCTCCTGCATCGTCTGCACGGTCTGACGCGCTTCCTTCTGGTCCTGGGTGACATCCCTGATTTGCCGGTAATAGCTGAGCCCGATGATGTACTGGGCATAGGCCGCGTCGTCGGTCGACGGATAGAGCGTGAGATAGCGCTTGGCCGAACCGATCGCCTCGGTATAGTTGCCCTGGCGATAATCGGCAAAGGCGCCCATCACCATCGATTTGCGGGCGTATTCGGAATAGGGATGCTGGCGGTCGACCGCACTGAATTTGCGGCTCGCCTCCTGCAGGCGCCCGGCATTCAGATTGGCGAGGCCCTGATTGTAGAGAACGTCGGCCGGCTCGGTCTGCTCGACATAGGTCGACAGGTCGACATCCTTTTCGGACGACATGCAGGCCGACAGGAACAGCGATGGAACAACCACCGAAAGCGCCAGGAAAACAGCCCGATGCGGCGCTTTCGATTGACCAATTCGCTTGAAGAACATGATTGGATTCCGCCCTTTCGGCGTCATTTCAGTCGTCATTTCGCTCTGGGGCAGCAGGCATAACCATAATCGCCGTGCCCGGCAACGCTATCTCCGGCCAATCGCACATTTTTGTGGCAGCCTGGCGCAGCCTGCACACTTGCGTGATTTCGCCGGCCAATGATGCATTCATGCAACACCGGCCGGCAGCCATAAAACCCGAAAAACGTTAAGATTCAGATCATCCAGGGCGCGTAGACGGGCGCATAGACGGCGCTCATCTCGGCGGTACGACCGCGCTCGCGGCGTGTCGTCTCGACGATCTCGAACGCCGAACGGTCCGACAAAAGGCGGCGCACCGCTGCCGCATTCAGCCTGTGGCCGCCGCGATAGGAACGGAAGCAGCCAATGAACCGGGCGCCGGCCAGCGCCAGATCGCCCATGGCGTCCATCGTCTTGTGGCGCACGAACTCGTTGGGATAGCGCAAGCCTCCCATATTGATCACGCGGTTGTCGTCGCCGATCACCAGGGAGTTTTCCAGCGAGGAGCCAAGCGCATAGCCGGCTGCCCACAGCCGCTCGACGTCCTTCATGAAACCAAAGGTACGGGCCCGCGCGATATCGCGGCGAAAAATGTCGGCGTTCATGTCGGATGCGAACAGCTGACGGCCGATCGCTGGACTTTCGAAATCGATCTCGATCTCGAAGCGCGTGCCGTCATAGGGCCTGAACTCCGCCCAGGAGGCACCGTTCTCGATGCGAACCGGCTTGACCACACGGATATAGCGGCGCTTGACCGGCAGAGTATCGATGCCCGCCTGGTCGATCGCCTCGACGAACGCCATGGCGCTGCCGTCAAGGATCGGAACCTCATGGCCGTCGATCTCGATGACGACATTGTCGATGCCGAGCCCGAAAAGCGTGGCCATCAGATGTTCAACGGTGGCGATATGCTCGCCTGCCGGATCGCCGAGCATCGTGCAGAGATCGGTGGCGCCGACCTCGGAAACGAGCGCACGGAACTCCCGGTCTTCGCTTCCATTCGAAAGCTGGAACACGACACCCGTATCAGCGTCTGCCGGCAGGAAATGAACGGTAACGGGATTGCCGCTGTGAACGCCGGTGCCGGTCAGCGTTGCACGCGATCTAAGTGTCGTCTGATAGTCGTGCAAAACAAACCCCATAGCCCATACTGCCTACGTCCGCTTCTTTAGCCCAAGGGCGCGGCTCTTTGATCGGCAGGCAGGGCCACTTCCCCGAATCCCAGCAAACCGAAATTGATCGGGGCGAAGATAGTGGTCCAGCAGGAAGTCTCAAAATCACGGTTTCTTACTCTCTGTAACCGCAATCCGCAGCGGATACGGTCTCGTAACTCCCTGTTTTACAAGCACTTTTAATATTAACAGGCAAACAATTTCTTGTCTGCCTGTTAACAACTGTTACGGACCGTTAACAGGTCAGTTGGCCTGGCGGCGCAGGAATGCCGGAATCTCCAGCTGATCGTCTTCCTGGACAGCCCTGCTCTGCGGCGTCAGCCGGCCCTGGTCGTCCAACTGGCCGCGGCGTGGCGCGTAAAGCTGCGGATCCTGGCTGGCAAGGCGGCGCACTTCGGGTGCCGCCTGGCGCAGTTTCGGCTCACGCGGCTGCGCCGGCTGCAGCCGTGCAGGTTCTTCTTCGCGGCGGGTAAGGCCGTTGGTCAGGCGCTTGAGCAGTCCCATCGGGCCGCTGTTCTCATGGTCGGCCGGGCGGCCCTTGGCTTCCACTTCGGCTTTCACCACCGGCGGAAAGTCCTCGACGCGCGGCATGCGCTGGGGCGCTGCGGCCGCCGGTTGAAGCACTTCACGCTGCGGAGCAGGCTGCATCACCTGATGCACGATCGGCTGCGGCTGCGCCGGCGGCGCCTGGAAGATCTTGCTCTGCGGACGAAAATCTTCCGCCTGGGCAGTCGGCGCGGGACGCGCCATCGCCGCGGCATTCGCCTCGGCAAGCTGGATCGCCTCGGCTACAGGATCGGCGGCGCGCGGCTCGTAGCCCCCCTGCTGGACAGGCGCCGGACGGCTTTCCGTGACCGGAACGGCCGGGCGATTGACCGGCTTTGGCGGGGCCGTGCGGATGGCGATCGGCGCGGCGGCGATTTCAGCCGCCGATTTGTCGATGCCGGTGGCAACCACCGAGACGCGGATGACGCCTTCGAGATCCTCGTCGAACGTCGCACCCAGAATGATGTTGGCTTCCTGGTCGACCTCCTCGCGAATGCGGGTCGCCGCCTCGTCGACTTCGAACAGGGTCAGGTCGCGGCCGCCGGTGATCGAGATCAACAGGCCCTTGGCGCCCTTCATCGAGGTCTCGTCGAGCAGCGGGTTGGCGATCGCGGCTTCGGCGGCGGCCATGGCGCGGCCCTCGCCGGAAGCCTCGCCGGTCCCCATCATCGCCTTGCCCATCTCGCGCATGACCGAGCGGACGTCGGCGAAGTCGAGGTTGATCAACCCTTCCTTGACCATCAGGTCGGTGATGCAGGCGACGCCGGAATAGAGCACCTGGTCGGCCATGGCGAAAGCGTCGGCGAAGGTCGTCTTGTCATTGGCCAGCCGGAACAGGTTCTGGTTGGGGATGACGATGAGGGTGTCGACGCATTTCTGCAATTCCTCGATGCCCAGATCCGCCGTCTTCATGCGGCGCTGGCCTTCGAAATGGAACGGCTTGGTGACGACGCCGACGGTGAGGATCCCCTTTTCGCGTGCAGCACGAGCAACGACCGGCGCGGCCCCCGTGCCGGTGCCGCCGCCCATGCCGGCAGTGACGAAGCACATATGGGTGTTGGAGAGATGATCGACGATCTCGTCGATGCATTCCTCCGCCGCCGCGCGTCCGACTTCCGGCTGCGATCCCGCACCCAGGCCCTCGGTGACATGCGCGCCGAGCTGGATCAGGCGGTCCGCCTTGGACATGGTCAGCGCCTGCGCGTCGGTATTGGCGACCACGAACTCGACGCCGCGCAAGCCGGCGGTGATCATGTTGTTGACGGCATTGCCGCCGCCGCCGCCGACACCGAACACGGTGATACGCGGCTTGAGCTCGGTGATATCCGGCTTCTGCAGATTGATGGTCATTGTCTCCGTCCTTTGCCTTTCCCGCCGCTTCGCCGCTGCGGCCGCCTATGGGGCTGTCCCCGTCAATTTAAAAACTGTCTCTCAACCACTGACTCATTCGATGCAGTTTTCCGCCCGTTCCGGTCATCCTGAGACCAGAAATTCCTTTCGCCGGATGGCTCTCGAAATTCGCCATCTGCGGGTAGATCAGAAGCCCGACCGGCGTCGAGAAAGCCGGCCCCTTGGCCGCTTCGGGCAAGCCCGCCACACCGAGCGGACGGCCGATGCGCACATTGCGCCCGAGAATGCGGCGCGCTGCCTCGGGCAGGCCGGAAAGCTGGCTGGCGCCGCCGGTCAGCACGACGCGCTTGCCGACGGCGTTGCCGTAACCGGACCTGTTCAGCCGGTCGCGCAACAGTTCGAGCGTCTCGTCGATGCGTGCGCGGATAATGCGCGTCATCACCGAACGCGGTATCTGCAGCGGCACCTCGCCATCCTCGCCGATCGGCTGTATCGAGACCAGGTCGCGGTCGTCGGCACTGCCGGGCAGCGCCGAGCCATGCATCACTTTCAGCCTCTCGGCGGCGTCGAGCGAGGTCGACAGGCCCTTGGCCATGTCCAGCGTGACGTGGTTGCCGCCGATGGCGATGGCATCGCCATGGACGAATTTGCCTTCCGAAAACACCGAGATCGTGGTGGTGCCGCCACCCATGTCGATGCAGGCTGCACCCATTTCGAGTTCGTCGTCGACCAGTGCGGCAAGCCCGCTGGCATAGGGCGTCGCCACCATGCGCTCGACCGACAGGTGCGAACGGTTGATGCAGAGCTCCAGATTGCGCAAGGGCGCCGCGTCACCCGTCAGCACATGCATATTGACGCCGAGCTGGTCGCCGACCATGCCGCGCGGATCACGCACGCCGCGCTCGGCGTCCAGCGAAAAGCCGACGGGAAGCGAATGGATCACCTCGCGCTCGGCCCGCAGCGCCTGCTTGGCGCCGGCGGCAAGCACGCGCTTGATGTCGGCCTCGTCGGCCTCATGGCCACCGAGATTGATGGTTGCCGAGAAGCTTTCGCTCTTCAGCCGACCCGCCGTCATGTTGACGATCAGTGAATCGACGGTCAGGCCAGCCATGCGCTCGGCGGCATCGACGGCAAGACGGATGGCGTGCTCGGCCCTGTCGAGATCGATGACGACACCCGATTTCACGCCTTGCGATTTCTGGTGGCCGATGCCGATCACCTGGATGCGATGCGAGCGTCCGCGCAGCAGCATGCCGTCCTCGCGCGGCTTGAGCTTGGCCACGACGCAGCAGACCTTGCTCGAACCGACATCCAGCACTGTCATGATGCCGGACCGGCGCGACGAGGCATCGCTGTTGCCGCCAAGCCAGCTCATATCTTCGTCTCCGCCTTGCGCTTCGGCATTTTCGGCTTTTCATTGAGCGCAGCCTCGCGCTGCGTCGCCGCTTCCGGCGTCAATTGGACGACGAGGCGATCGGGAAGGCGCATGTCGACGGCGGCGATGTCGCGCGTCAGCAGCCCGTTCTCGCGGTCCATCCTGACCAGATCGGCGATCGCCTGGTCCTCGCCATCCTCGGGAAGCTTGACCGTGATGCCGTTCTCCAGCTTCAGGTCCCAACGCCGTTCGCCGATGCGGATATAGCCTTTGACCCGCGCGGCAAGCTCTGGATATTTTTTGATCCTGGCCAGGAAATCGGGCGCTTTGGCCGGCGCGCCGGTGCCGATGATCAACGGCAGCAGCGACTGCCTGCCGCCGGAGAATGGCGCGATCACGGCGCCGGACCATTCGATGACGGAAAGCTCGCTGCCCTGCTGCCAGAGCGCAAAGGGCTCACGCTCCTCGATGCGCACCTCCAGCGTGTGCGGATAGACCTTGCGCACCGCCGCAACCTCGACCCAGGGCAGCGTGGTTATGCGTTCCCGCGCGGCTTCGGCGTCGAAGCCGATCAGCGACGTCCAGCCATCGAGCTGCATCCTGTCGAGAATGTCGATCTCGGAGGTTGCGCGGTTGCCGACGACCTTGATCTGGTCGACGGCGAAGCCGGTGCGGGCGGTGATGCCCTGGACGATGCCGTCGACATGCCCGCCGAGATAGGCGCCATAGGCACTGCCCGATAGGAGCAGCGCCGCCGACAACATGGCTGCGGAAAAAGGCGGCGCCTCGAAGTCGTCCTCGCCCAGACGCGCCAGCACGCGCGCCGGCCGACGAAGCAGACGCGGCAGCACGAAATGGTCGAACGACAACGAAACACCGAACAGCGTCGGCCCGGCCGCGCCCTTCCTCTTGCCCTGTCCCCACTTCAACGCAGACACGAAGCGTCCTCCACCATCCAACTCAACAAATCGCCGAACGAGTGTCCCGCCTGCGCGGCGATTTCAGGCACCAAGGATGTCGGCGTCATGCCCGGCTGAGTGTTGATCTCGAGCCAGACAATTTCGCCGTTCTCGGAGTGTCGATCATCATAACGGAAGTCCGACCGGGAAACGCCCCGGCAGCCGATAGCTTGGTGAGCCTTGAGCGTCAGTGTCTGTATTTTTTGGTAAATATTCGGTGAAATTTTTGCAGGGCATTCGTGTTTTGATCCGCCCGCGACATATTTTGAATCATAGTCGTAGAAGGAATGGCCGGTCGGGATGATCTCGCAGACGCCGAGCGCCACATCGCCCATCACCGCGCAGGTCAACTCCCGCCCGTGCACGTAGCGCTCCACCATGACGGTATCGCCATACTTCCAATCGGACGAACCGATGACCTGCGGCGGATGCGACTGACCTTCGTGCACAATGACGACGCCGAAGCTCGACCCCTCGTTGACCGGCTTGACGACATAGGGCGGCTTCATCGGGTGCTTGTTCTGGATGGCGAAGCGATTGACCACCTTCGATTCGGCAACCGGGATGCCGACAGACTTGGCGATCTTCTTGGCTTGTTCCTTGTTCATGGCAAGCGCCGAGGCGAGCACGCCGGAATGGGTGTAGGGGATGGCAAGATATTCGAGGATGCCCTGTATGGTGCCGTCCTCACCGAAAGGGCCATGCAGCGCATTGAAGGCAACATCCGGCTTGAGCTCAGCCAGTACCGATCCGACATCGCGAGAGACGTCGACGCGAGTGACCTGGTAGCCTTCCTTCTCGAGCGCATCAGCACAGGCTTTCCCCGAGGACAAAGACACGGGCCGCTCGGACGAGAATCCTCCCAGAAGGACGGCCACGTGCTTGCTTTTCATTTCCCGTCATTCCCTCTCACGGCGGGCCCTTTCACGGCGGGTCTGCATCTCACATGCCCCGGAAAGGGCCGCACACTCAAACGCTCGGAGCAGTCCCTGCTCCCATGGTTCCGCAACATCGAGTCCCCGAGCCTCCCGGCAGGTTGCCCCTGACGGAAAAACGCTGGCAACGCGTCGAAACGACTCAAATCAGGAAACGCTTCAGGGCAGAGAATCAGAGAGTTGATTCACTGGCAAGTCCTTACGATTCCGAGAGATTCACTTTCCGCAAAAACGGCAGCGAAAACTGTGTTGTGAGTCTTTAGAGCAACTGTCCGAGGAACTCCTGGACCTCGTGCCCCGGCCGGAAATTGCCGATGCGTTTGATTTCCCAATGCAGCCGGATGCCCGACTTTTCGAGCACACGCGTGCGCACCGTCTCGCCGAGATATTCGAGGTCGTAGCCGGTCGCGGTTCCCGTGTTGATCATGAAGTTGCAATGCACCGGCGACATCTGCGCGCCGCCGATCATCAGCCCCCGACAACCAGCTCTGTCGATCTCCTTCCAGGCCGAGGTGCCCTCCGGATTCTTGAAGGTCGAGCCGCCGGTCTTTTCCCGGATCGGCTGCACGGTCTCGCGATGATGCTGGACGGCGTCCATCGCCGCCTGGATCGCGGCCTTGTCTGCCAAAACCCCTTCGAATACAGCCGATGTGAAGATCAGCCCGGCAGGTGCTGCCGAATGGCGATAGGCGTAGCCCATATCGGCGTTGCTCAGCGTATGCACATTGCCCTTGCGGTCGAGCGCCCGCACCTCGACGACGCGCTCGCGCGTCTCGACGCCATTGGCGCCGGCGTTCATCCTCAGCGCACCGCCGATGGCACCCGGAATGCCGTGGTAAAATTCGAAGCCGCCTATACCAGCCTGATAGGCGACAGCGGCAAGGCGCTTGTCGGGCGTGGCGGCACCCGCCCTGATCGTGGTCGGCGCAATCACTTCGGCCTCGCCAAAGCCCTTGGCCGAAAGCCGGATGACGAAACCCGCAATACCGCCGTCGCGGACAAGCAGATTCGAGCCGAAGCCGACGATGGTCAGCGGTATCTCTTCGGGCACTGCTCTCAGGAATGTGGCGAGATCGTCCTCGTCGGCCGGCTGGAACAGCGCGTCGGCCAGTCCCCCGGCGCGAAACCAGGTGATCTTGTCCATCTCGGCATTGGGCGTGATGCGGCCGCGCAGGCCGGCAAGCCGGCCGCCAAGCTTGTCGATCAATGCCTGGCCGCGCATCATGAGGCAGTACCGCCGAGTTCCTTGGGCAGCGCGTAGGCCCATTGCGTGATGTTCCCGGCACCAAGGAAGACGATGAAATCGCCTGGTTTCGCCAGATCGCGGATAACCGGCGCAATCGCCGCGGGGCCTTCGATGTAGCGCGCGTCGCGATGGCCGCCGGAGCGGATGCGCGACACCAATGCTTCGGACGTCACCCCGTCGATCGGCTCTTCGCCTGCCGCATAGACCGGCGCCACCATCACCGTGTCGGCATCGTTGAAGCAGACGGAAAACTCGTCGAACAGGTCGTGCAGCCGGGTGAAGCGGTGTGGCTGGGCAATGGCGATGACGCGGCCCTTGGTGGCATCGCGCGCCGCCTTCAGAACCGCCGTTATCTCGACCGGATGGTGGCCGTAATCATCGAACACATCGACGCCGTTCCACGAACCCGTACGGGTGAAGCGCCGCTTGACGCCGGCGAAGGACGACAGGCCCTTCCTGATCGCCTCGGCCGAAAGGCCGAGCTCATGCGCCACAGCGATCGCCGCCGTCGCATTGGCGACGTTGTGACGGCCGGGCATCGGCAGGCGCAGGCCTGAGATCGTCGACTGGCCGCGGCTCTTGCGGTCGCGGATCACCACGTCGAATTCCGAGATCGGGCCGTTCATGCGGTGATTGGTGAAACGTACGTCGGCCTGCGCGTTCTCGCCATAGGTGATGACGCGCCGGTCCTCGATGCGGCTGACCAGCGCCTGAACCTCCGGATGGTCGGTGCACATGACGCCGAAGCCGTAGAACGGCACGTTCTCGACGAACTGGCGAAAGGCCTCGCGCACCTTGTCGAAGGAGCCGTAGTGGTCGAGATGCTCGGGATCGATGTTGGTGACGACGGCAATCTCGGCCGGCAGCTTCAGGAAGGTGCCGTCGCTCTCATCGGCTTCGACCACCATCCATTCGCCGTCGCCCATGCGGGCGTTGGTGCCGTAGGCATTGATGATGCCGCCATTGATCACGGTCGGATCGAGCCCGCCGGCTTCGAGCAGCGTCGCCACCATCGAGGTCGTCGTCGTCTTGCCATGCGTGCCGCCGATGGCCACCGCCTGCCGGAAGCGCATCAATTCGGCCAGCATCTCGGCGCGACGGACGATGGGAAGCAGTTTCTCGCGTGCGGCCTTCAACTCCGGATTGGATTTCTTGATCGCCGTCGAGACGACCACCACTTCGGCATCGCCGATATTGTCGGCATGATGACCGACAAGGCACTCGATGCCCTTGTCGCGCAGCCGCTGCACGTTGGCGCTGTCGGCCTGGTCGGACCCCTGCACCTTGTAGCCGAGATTGTGCAGCACCTCGGCGATGCCGCTCATGCCGATACCGCCGATGCCGATGAAATGCACGAGGCCGATCGTCTGCGGCATCTTCATGCGTGCGTCTCCTTCCTGAAGTCCGATACGCTTTTGTTCGACGCAATAGCCTCTGTCAGATCGGCGAGCAACCGTGCAGCGTCCGGTTTTCCGGCCGATTTCGCCGCCGCTGCCATTGTGGTCAGCCGCTCCGGATCGTCCATCAGCGCCCCGACGAGCGCAGCGATGCGCTCGGGCGAGAGCGAGGATTGCGG
Organism: Mesorhizobium delmotii; assembly: GCF_900149755.1. Taxonomy (NCBI): domain Bacteria; kingdom Pseudomonadati; phylum Pseudomonadota; class Alphaproteobacteria; order Hyphomicrobiales; family Phyllobacteriaceae; genus Mesorhizobium; species Mesorhizobium delmotii. The sequence continues at coordinate 220,409 of NZ_FUIG01000103.1, forward strand.
ATGCACTTCGGCGCCATTTGCCGCTGCCAATGCCGCGGCATTGGCAGCCTGGTCGTGGTCGAGCGCGTGCGGATAGGGCACCAGCAGCGCTGGCCGGCCGATCACCGCGATTTCCGATACGGTCGATGCGCCGGATCGTGACATCACCAGATGCGCCGCAGCCATGCGCGCCGCCATGTCGGTGAAGAAGGGCGATACCTCAGCCTCGACGCCAAGGGCGGCATAGGCCGCCTTCACCCGCTCGACGTCGTCGGCACGAGCCTGCTGGGTGATATCAAGCCGCTTGCGTTGTGCGTCGGAAAGCTGTGCTACCGCCGCTGGAATTGCGTCGGAAAAGAACTGTGCGCCCTGGCTGCCGCCGAACACCAGAAAGCGGAACGGCTGCTCCCCGGTCGACGCCGCATAAGGCGTCTTTGCCGCCGCCAGCACTTGCGGCCTGACCGGATTGCCTGTCGTCACCGTCTTGGCGCCCGCAGCGCTTGAATCTTCCGGCAAGAACCCGCCGGCGATGGCATCGACGCGGCCGGAGAGCGCCCGGTTGGCGCGCCCCATCACCGCGTTCTGCTCGTGGATCAGCGTCGGCACCTTGCGCCGCGTCGCCGCATAGAGCGGCGGCAGTGTCGGATAGCCGCCGAAACCGACCACGACGGCTGGCTTGATCCGGCCGATCACGGCGGACGCCTGCCGCACGCCACCCCAGATTTTCCAGAAGGCGGCGAGCACGGCAAAAGGATTTTTCGAACTCATCGTCGCCGACTGGATCGGATGGATGCCTGCGGCCGGAAACTGGCCGGCAAAACGCTCGGCACGATCATCGGTGGCGAGATGTACCGCCCAGCCGCGCCTGATCAGCTCGTGCGCCAGCGCCTCGGCCGGGAAGAGGTGCCCGCCCGTGCCGCCGGCCGCCAGAAGGATCGCGCCTTTCGACATTTCATTCCGCCGGCATGGCGCGCTGCGACGGTGCGAATCCCAACTGCTTGCGCTTTTCCGGCCGCTTGCGCGTGAGCGCCAGCACCTTGCCCATCGAGATGGCGATGGCGATCTGCGAGGAGCCGCCATAGGAGATGAACGGCAAGGTCATGCCCTTGGCAGGCATCAGCTGCAGATTGACTGCCATGTTGATGACCGACTGCAGACCGAAGACCGTGACCAGGCCGCCAACCGCATAGCGTGTGAAGTCGTCCTGCTCCTTGAGCGCGGTGCTGAGGCCGCGCAGCACGATGAAGGCGAAGATGGTCATGATGAAGAAGCACATGATCAGTCCGAACTCCTCGCCGGCCACCGAGTAGACGAAATCGGCATGGCTGTCGGGTATCACCCGCTTGACGGTGCCCTCGCCCGGCCCGACGCCGAACCAGCCGCCGTTGATCAGCGCATCGCGGCCCATGTCGACCTGGAACGTGTCGCCCTCGCCGGTCATGAAGCGATCGATGCGGCCGGCGACATGCGGGAACACCGTATAGGCGGCAAACACGCCGCCGATGCCGGCAGCGCCCAGCGCGATGATCCACAGCCATGGCAGTCCGGCCATGAAGAACATCACCCCCCAGGTGCCGAGCACCAGCATTGTCTGGCCGAAATCAGGCTGCGCCACCAGCAGCGAGATGACGAGGGCCAGCAGCAGCATGGCGAACAGATTGCCCGGGATGTCGGGCTGGCGCTTGTGTTCGGCAAACAGCCAGGCACAGATGACGACGAAGGCCGGCTTCAGGAATTCCGACGGCTGGATCGACACGCCGGCGAGCGACACCCAGCGCCGCGCGCCCTTCACCTCGACGCCGATGTAGAGCACCGCCACCATCAGCACCAGCATGATGCACAGCATCGCCAGGGCCATGCGTCTGATCTGCCGCGATTCCAGGAAAGAGACCGCCAGCATCACGCCAAGTGCGGGAATGGTGAAGATGATCTGCCGTGTGGCGAAGTGGAAACTGTCCAGGCCGATGCGCTGGGCCACCGCCGGGCTTGCCGCGAAGGACAGCACGATGCCGAGCCCCATCAGCGACAGGAACGCAGCCAGGAACCAGCGATCGATCGTCCACCACCAGGTGGCAACCGGGCTTTTGTCGAGACGACTTTGCATTACCGTGTCCCTCCGATGAGCTTCACGCCATCAATAGTGCTCGCAGCTTGCCTGAAGGCTTCGCCGCGCACTTCGAAATTCTTGAACTGGTCGAAACTGGCGCAGGCCGGCGAAAGCAGCACCACCACCTCGCCGTTGCCATCATCCCTGGCCGCGTCACTTGCGGCGTGCTCGACTGCTGCGGCCAGCGTGCCGGAGATCTCGTAAGGCACCGCCTCGCCGAGCGTCGCCGAGAAGACTGGTGCGGCCTCACCGATCAGATAGGCTTTGGCGACGCGCGGAAAGAGGCCGCGCAACGGCTCGATGCCACCCTCTTTCGGGAGCCCGCCGGCGATCCAGTAGATGCGCGGAAAGCTGGACAGTGCGGGCGCTGCCGCATCGGCATTGGTCGCCTTGGAATCGTTGATGAACAGCACACGGCCCTTGCGGCCGACCTGCTCCATACGGTGCGCCAGCCCGGGAAAGCTCTCCAGGCCCGACTGGATCTCGCCCAGATCGAGCCCGACCTTGAGGCAGGCGGCGATAGCGGCCAACGCATTCTGCGCATTGTGCTGGCCGCGCAGCGAGCCGATGCCTTCGAGAAAGGCAATGCGGCTGTAACGGCCGTGCACCGCCTCCATCAGGTCGGTGCCATCGGCGAAATAGCCGTCGGTCAATGGCAGGCGCTTGGAAATGCGGATGACGTGCTGGCCTGCCCGTTCCAGCCGGTCGGCGAGCTGGGCGCACCAGGAATCGTCGACGCCGACGATTGCCGTCTCGCTGCCGGCCGCCAGCCGCTCCTTGATCGCGGCGTAGTGCTGCATCGTGCCATGACGGTCGAGATGATCGGGCGTCAGGTTGAGCAGGACGCCGGCGGTCGGATTGATCGAGGGCGCCAGGTCAATCTGGTAGGACGAGCATTCCACGACATAGTGCCGCCCGGGTCCCGGCGGATCGAGCGTCATCACCGCGCGGCCGATATTGCCGCCCATCTGCGTGTCGCGTCCGGCCGATTTCAGGATATGCGCCGTCAGCGCCGTCGTCGTCGATTTGCCGTTGGTGCCGGTGATGGCGATGAAGGGTGCTGCCGGCGCCAGCAAGGTCCGCTGCCGGCAGAACAGCTCGATGTCGCCAATGATCTCGACGCCTGAAGCGCGCGCCAGCTCCACTGTCCAGTGCGGCTTCGGATGCGTCAGCGGCACGCCGGGCGACAGCACGAAGGCCGAGAACTTCGCCCAGTCTGCGCCGCGCAGATCGCCGGTCGCGATACCGACGGCCGCGGCATTGGCGACGCTGCCGGGATTGTCGTCCCAGGCGAGCACGTCCGCCCCGCCCTCGATCAACGCGCGCGCAGTGGCGATCCCCGAGCCGCCGAGCCCGAAGAGCGAAACGCGCTTGCCTGCGAAGGATGCAGCGGGGATCAAGCGACCTCCTATCGGAGCTTGAGGGTCGACAGGCCGACCAGCGCCAGGATCACGGCGATGATCCAGAAGCGGATCACCACCTGGCTTTCGGTCCAGCCCAGCTTTTCGAAATGATGGTGGATCGGCGCCATCAGGAACACTCGCTTGCCGGTCATCTTGAAATAGCCGACTTGGATGATGACCGACAGGATCTCGACGACGAACAGGCCGCCGACGATGACCAGCACGATCTCGTGCTTGGTGGCAACCGCGACCGTGCCGATCAGGCCGCCCAAGGCCAGCGAGCCTGTATCGCCCATAAAGATCGCCGCCGGCGGTGCGTTGAACCACAGGAAGCCGAGGCCGGCGCCGATCACCGCGCCGAGGACCACCGCCAATTCGCCGGTGCCGGGCACGAAATGGATCTGCAGATATTCGGCGAATACCGCATTGCCGGAGAGATAGGCGATGACGCCGAAGGACGCCGCCGCGATCATGATCGGCACGATCGCCAGCCCGTCGAGGCCATCGGTCAGGTTCACGGCATTGCCGGCGCCGACGATGACGAAGCACGAGAACGGGATGAAGAACCAGCCGAGATTGACGAGGAACTCCTTGGCGAAAGGAAAAGTCAGCGATGACGAGAACGGCGCCTGGCCGTTGTGCATGATCACCCAGGCGGCGATGCCGGCGATGACGAATTCAAGCGCCAGCCGCGCCTTGCCGGAAAAGCCGAGATGCGATTGCTTCGTCACCTTGAGATAATCGTCGTAGAAGCCGATCGAGCCGAAACCCAGGGTCACCAGCAGCACCAGCCAGACATAGATGCTGGACAGGTTCGCCCACAAAAGCGACGAGCCGATGATGCCGCACAGGATCATCAGCCCGCCCATGGTCGGCGTGCCGGCTTTCTTGAAGTGCGTCTGCGGCCCGTCGGCGCGGATCGGCTGGCCCTTGCCTTGCCGCAGCCTCAGCGAATTGATGATAGCCGGTCCGAAGATGAAGACGATCAGCGCCGCTGTTATCAGCGCCCCGCCGGTACGGAAGGTTATGTAGCGAAAGACGTTGAAGACCGAGATCTTGTCCGCGAATTCGACGAGCAGTGTGAACATGCGATTCGGTCCCCGGGCCTGGCTCTAGGTCTGTTTGGCGGTTGTGGCTACCGCCGGAAATTTGCTGAGCAGTGCGTCGACCAACTTGGAAAACCCGATGCCTTTCGACGATTTGATCATCACCACGTCGCCGGGCTTCAGCGCCGACAGAAGCACCAGTTTCAGATCCTCTGCGCCGGCGCGATACTCCGTCTCGATCTCATCAGGCAGGATGTCGGCCAGCGCCCGCATTTCCGGGCCGGCGAGAAAGACCGTGCGCGTGTCTGTGCCGACGATGAGATCGGCAAGGGCTGCATGCAGCTTCGCCGAGTGGTCGCCGAGTTCGAGCATGTCGCCGAGCACCGCGATGCGCCTGCCTTCGCCCGACACCGGCGTCGCGTTGAGCAGCGCCATTGCTGCGCTCATCGACGCCGGATTGGCATTGTAGCTCTCGTCGATCAGCGTGATCGGACCCCTGGGGTGGCGCAGCACATGGCGCTTGCCGCGTCCGCGTTCGGCCGAAAGATCGGCCAGCGCCAGCGCCACCCTGGCGATGTCGGCGCCGACCAGATGCGCGGCGCCCATCACGGCCAGCACATTCTGCACCATGTGTCGGCCCGGCGCGCCTACCCTGGCGGTGATCTCCTGCCCGCCGATCTTGGCGGTGATGACAGAATGATCGGCATGCAGCGCGCATTTGAGCAGCTTGAAGGTCGCACGGGCATTCTCGCCAAACCCGTAAATGTGCTCGACGCCGGCGGCTCTCGCCAACTTGTCCAGAAGCTTCCAGCGCGGATCGTCACGGTTGAGAAGGACGGCACCGTCCGGTTCCAGCCCCTCGAAAATCTCGGCCTTGGCCTTGGCGATCTCGTCCAGATTGCGGAAGAAGCCGAGATGTGCCGCGGCGATCAGCGTGACGATGGCGACATGCGGCCGGACCATCTTGACCAGCGGCCGGATCTCGTCGGGATGATTCATGCCGATCTCGAAGACGGCATAGTCGCAATCCGCCGTCATCCGCGCCAGCGTCAGCGGGACGCCCCAGTGGTTGTTGAAAGACTGGGCCGATGCGTGCACCTTGCCGACGGCGGACAGCACATGGCGCAGCGCTTCCTTGGTGGTGGTCTTGCCCGCCGAACCGGTCACCGCGATGATCTTGGCATTCGAGCGCGCGCGTGCGGCCAGCCCCAGCTTTTCCAGCGCGGCCAGCACGTCCTGCACGACGATCATCGGCGCCGTCAGCCGCCCGAGTGACGGCAGCTTGCCCTCGGCGACGACCAGCACGCCGGCGCCGGCCTTGATGGCGGCGGTCGCGAAATCATGGCCGTCCATCGCCTCGCCCTTGATGGCGAAGAAAGCATCGCCCGGCTCAAGGCTGCGGCTGTCGATCGAGATGCCGCTGATCCCTTCCGGCATCGGACCGAGCGGTCGTCCCCCCATGGCGGCGACGAGATCCTCGGAGGTCCACAGGAAGTTCATGCGACGCGCTCCTGGAGCGCGGCGCGGACTTCCTCATGGTCGGAAAAATGCAGCGTCTCGGCGCCGATGGTCTGGCCTTCTTCATGCCCCTTGCCGGCCACGATCAGCGTGTCGCCGGCATGGAGCATGGCGACCGCCTCGTGGATCGCCTTGCGCCGGTCGCCGATCTCGATGGCGCCGGGCGCAGCGGCAAGGATCGCGGAGCGGATCGTTTCGGGCACTTCCGAACGCGGATTGTCGTCGGTGACGATGACGACATCGGCGAGCCGCGTGGCGATCTCGCCCATGATCGGCCGCTTGCCCCGGTCGCGGTCGCCGCCGCAGCCGAACACGACGATGACGCGACCGGTGGTGAACGGCCGCACCGAGGCCAACACGTTTTCCAGCGCGTCCGGCTTGTGCGCGTAATCGACATAGACCGGCGCACCGTTGGCAGTGGTGCCAACAAGGTCCAGCCGGCCCGGTGCGCCCTTCAATTTCTCCAACGCCATCAAGGCTTTGGCGGCAGGTGTTCCAGTGGAGATGGCGAGGCCCGCCGAAACCAGGGCATTGGCGATCTGGAAATCGCCGGCCAGCGGCAGGTCGATCTCGTGGAGAACGCCATCGACTTCCACCTCGGCACGCTGGCGGTGGCGCTCGTGCTCGACCCGCTTCAGTGTCAGGAACTCGCCGTGACGGCCGACCGTCAGCACATCCAGTCCCGCCGCCCTCGCCGCCCGGATCGTCGGCTCCGACCACGGATCGTCGGCAAAGATGACGGCCGGTGCACCCTTCGGCAGCAGCGTGTCGAACAGGCGCAGCTTGGCGCGATGATAGTCCTCGACTGTCGGATGATAGTCCATGTGGTCGCGGCCGAGATTGGTGAAGCCGCCGGCTGCAAGCTTCACGCCATCGAGCCGGCGCTGGTCGAGACCGTGGCTGGAGGCCTCCATCGATGCGTGAGTGACGCCGGCATCCGTCAGTTCCCGCAGCAGCCTGTGCAGATCTATCGGGTCGGGGGTGGTCAGCGAGCCATATTCGTTGCGGCCCGGCGCCACCACGCCGGTCGTGCCGATCGAGGCGGCGGCAAAGCCTGACTGCTCCCAGATCTGCCTGGTGAAGGCCGCAACCGATGTCTTGCCGCTGGTCCCGGTCACCGCGACCATGGTTTGCGGCTGGCTGCCGAAGTAGCGGGCGGCACTCAGCGCCAGCGCAAGGCGCGGATCGTCGACGGCGAGAACGGGCACCGGCAGCAGTCCGGCGACCGCACTGCCGTTGCCGGCCACGATCGCCACTGCGCCGCGCTTGGCGGCATCGGCGGCATAGACCACGCCATCGGCCTTGGTACCGATGAGCGCGAAGAAGACCACGCCCGGTCCTACCTGGCGGGAATCCGACGAAATCCCGGTAACCTCCGTATCGAAGGAAGCTGTCCCCTCGACAGGCAGGATACCGGCTAGGTCTTTCAGCTTCATCGAACCCCGTTCATCGCAACAAAATAGCGCGCTGTTTCCGGCGCGCCCTAAGAATCACTGATAGGAAACCAGCGTTGCGCCATTTTCATGGCTGAAATCTGGCTTCACGCCAAGCATGGAAGCCGAACGTCGGACAATGTTCGCAGCCATGACGCCAGCATTCGAGGCGGCCGTTGCACCCATGCCGGGTTTTTCCGGCCTCGGTTCGTCGGCGATCGTAAGCACGATGTATTGCGGATCGTCCATCGGGAAAGCCGCGACGAAGGCGTTGAAATTCTTGTCCTTTGAATAGCGGCCGTTGACAACCTTCTCGGCCGTTCCGGTCTTGCCGCCGACGCGGTAACCTGGAACCCTGGCGTTCCTGCCTGACCCTTTCTCGGCGTTAAGTGCGTAGAGATAGCGCATGCCCTCGACCGTCTTGTCGCTGACCACTTTCTTGGCCACCGACATCGCCTGTTCCTGTGCGCGCCTCAGGAATGTCGGCTGGATCAGATAGCCGCCGTTCAGCAGCGCAGCGCAGCCGACCGCCGTCTGCAGCGGCGTTGTCGACACACCGTGACCGAAGGCGATGGTGATCGAATGGACCTGTTTCCAGACTTTGGGCTCGGTCGGGCGGGCGACCTCCGGCAGTTCCGTCTGCATCTTCTCGAGGATCCCCAGGCGATGCAGGAATTCGCGGTGCCCCTCGATGCCAACCGCTTCGGCTTCCTTGGCCGAACCGATGTTGGACGAGTAGATGAACACTTCGGGCACCGACAGCACCCGAGCCTTGCCGTGAAAATCATGGATGGTCTGACGGCCGATCCTGATCGGGCGCGAAGCGTCGAAACGGCTTTCCAGCGTCACTTTGCCGGAATCGAGCGCCATGGCGGTGGTGAAGCTCTTCAACGTCGAACCCATTTCGTAAAGGCCGGCCGACATGCGGTTCAAGCGGTCCTTGTCCTGCGCATTGTAGGGGTTGTTCGGGTCGAAATCCGGAACCGATGCCATCGCCATCACTTCGCCGGTCTTGATGTTGAGAACGACGGCGCCCGCCGCGACTGCGCGGTATTTCTCCATGCCGGTGGCGACCTCGTCACGCACGATATGCTGGACGCGCAGGTCAATCGAGAGCTGCACCGGCTTCAGATCCTTGGCCACCGCCAGGCCCGACGCCTGAAGATCGCTCAGCCCCTGTTCGTCGATGTATTTCTCCATGCCGGAGATGCCTTGGTTGTCGATGTTGGTGAGCCCGACAATGTAGGACGAAGTTTCGCCAGCCGGATAGAAGCGGCGCTTTTCGGTGCGGAAGCCGAAGCCGGGAACACCGAGCTGCATGATGTCAGATTGTTGCTTGGGCGTCAGTTGCCGCTGCAGCCAGACGAAGCCGGCGCCGCTCTTGAGCTTGTGGTAGGTCTGCTCGTAGTCGATCTCGGGAAGCACCGTCGCCAGCTTTTCGATCGCCTCGTCGGCGTCGACAATGCGGCGCGGTTCGGCAAACAGCGACGCCGTCTTGATGTCCGTCGCCAGCACTTCGCCGTTGCGGTCGACGATGTCGGGCCGTGACGCCGTCACCCGGCTCTGCGGACCGCCGGACAGGTCGGGGTTCTGAAAACCCAGATAGACCAGCCGCCCGGTGATGGTCGAATAGATGCCGAAGAACACCGCCATCGTCATCACGATGCGGGTCCTGCCCTTGCCGCCGGTCGCCTTGCGGGCGCCTTCGACCACAATCGATCCGTCTTCCGACTTGGCGCGGCGCTTCAGCAGTCTGGCGATCGATGGAAATCTGGCGATCATTGGACGATGCCTCCGGTCACCACGGGGTCTTTGTCGCCCAAGGGTCCTTTGCCGGAATTGTCGGCCATGCCGCCCAGCCGCTGCGACGAAAGGTCCTCGATGGTGAGGGGTTTTGCCGGCAGGTCGTCCAGCCCGATGATCTGGCGGGCGCTGACCGGCTCGAGTTCGAGTTGCGACTTGTAGATCTCGGCCAGCTTTTGCAGGCGCGACGGCTGGGTCAGCAGGCTCCAGTCCGCCTTCAGGAGATCGATCGTATCCTCCTCATAGCGGATCTGCGCCTGGATCTTGTGCACCGCCGCCAATTGTTCCTCGGCCTCGCGCTTGGTCTTGAAGGTCAAGGCCGCAGCCGAAACCATGACGGCGATAAGGACTATGTCGCTGGTACGAAACACGTGCGCTCACCTCTCTCCCGGGCGGTCGGCACCGGGAAGTTTTGGGTCAGGAAGTTTTGGAAGCCCGAAAATCGAAAAGTCGCCGGCGCGCGGCGGTGCTTCGGTGCGGATCGCAGCGCGCAGCCTTGCCGAGCGTGCGCGCGGATTGGCTGATATCTCGGCCTCATCAGGCGTCACGCCGCTACCCGCCTTTTTGAAGGTGGCGGTGCGCGCTTGCGCCTCGGGCAGGTGCCGCGATCCGGTTGCCGCATCGGCGCGATCGGCGATGAAGCGCTTGACGATGCGGTCTTCCAGGGAGTGGAACGTCACCACGGCCAGCCGTCCTCCCGGTTTCAGCACGCGTTCAGCCGCAAACAGCGCTTTGGCCAGTTCGCCGAGTTCGTCATTGACGAAGATGCGCAGCGCCTGGAAGACGCGGGTCGCCGGATGGATCTTGTCCTTCGGCGCGCGGCCGACATGCGTCTCGATGGCGTCGGCAAGGTCGAGCGTGCGCTCGAACGGATGTTTTTCGCGACGGCTCTCGATCATGCGGGCGATGCGGCCGGCGTGACGCTCTTCGCCAAGAAACCCGAAGATGCGGGCAAGGTCGCCCACTTTGAAGCTGTTGACGACATCAGCGGCGCTGAGGCCAGCCTGCGCCATACGCATATCGAGTGGTCCGTCGGCGCGGAACGAAAAACCGCGCTCCGGCTGGTCGATCTGCATTGAGGAGATGCCGATGTCGAGCACGACGCCGTCAGCACTTTCGACATGCTCGTCCAATGTCGAGAACGGCGCCTGAACCAGCCTGAGCTTGCCGCCTGATTGTTGGTCGAGGACACGCCCCGCAGCGATCGCATCCGGATCGCGGTCCATGGCGACGACCGAGGCGCCGCTTGCCAGAATGGCTTTGGTGTAGCCGCCGGCGCCGAAGGTGCCGTCGACGATCAGCTCGCCCGCCTTAGGGGAAAGCGCCTCCATCACTTTGGCAAGGAGGACCGGAATATGGCGAGCCGGTCCGCCTGCGGCGTGAGGGTCATCGCCGTAGCCCGCCATCATTCCGGTCGCTCCCCAGGCTTCGTCCCCTGCCGAAGCTGCAAAAGCCGGGCGCGTGCTTCCGCCCCATAGGCGGTGAGCCGTCCAGGTTCCCAGATCTGAAAGAAATTGCCGCGACCGACAAACGCCGCTTCCGCGGAAATGCCGGTGTGCTCGCGGATGAAATCGGTCATCGAGATGCGGCCGTCCTGATCGAGCTTGAGAAATGTCCCATCGCCATGGCAGAAGAACGACATGTCGTCCGCCGTCTGCAGGAAGGGGTCTTCCTGCGCGATGCGCTGCTCGTAGCGGTCGAGCAGGTCGAGCCCGCCGACATCCATCGCCGGGCGATCCAGGCAGCGCAGCGCATAGAGTTCCGAATAGCCGCGTTTCTGGACAACGGCACGGAAATGCGCTGGAACGGACACCCGTCCCTTCGCATCGATCCTGTTCACCGCGCTTGACAGAAACCGGTCCATTACGCGTTACGGCCGCTTGCGCCGCCGCACCCCTCTGCATCTTCCCGCCCGCGCCGCCCCGGCGCGGTCCCTGCCCAAAACTCACTTCGTTCCAGGCGAAAACAAGCAAACGCTCAGCCGCCGCGGCTGCCCGATTGGCGTACGCTTCACCCTGACGCGGAACGAAGGCTTGAATATTGAAATGGGATATCATGGGGCGCTATGGGCGTCAACGGGAATAGGCTTCACAAACGCGCGCGCCACAACCGATAAGAGCAGCTTTGACGGCACTCCCGTCTTTATGCTCCATTAAGCCTAACGAAGCGTTTAGAGCGGTTTGCCGGCACGGTTCGGCGCTTGCCTGCCGGTGTGACCCGGCATAGCGTCTGCGCATTCTTCTCCTCAAAGTCAGGGTTCGAAAAACCGATGTCCGAAACAGCGAAGTCGCGCGCCGCCACCCTTGCCCATTTGCGTGGCGTCAAGCTCGCCAAGGGCGACCCGGTCTCACTGCCGCTGATAGTGACGACAACTTTCCATCTGCCCGGCAACCCGGCCGGCGTCAGCCAGTACGGGCGCTACGACAACCCGACATGGGACGCGGTGGAAGACATGCTCGGCCACCTTGAGGACGCGCCGTCTGTAGCGTTCCCGTCGGGCATGGCCGCGATCTCGGCGGTCTTCTTCGCGCTGCTCAAGGCAGGCGATCGCATCCTGTTGCCGTCCGATGGTTACTACACGCCGCGCCTGCTTGCCGAGCGCTTCCTCAAACCTTTAGGCGTCTCGTTTGACACAAGACCGACCAAGTCCTTTCTGGACGGCAGTTTTTCCGGCTACCGGCTGGTGTTCGTCGAGACCCCATCCAATCCCGGGCTGGACATTTGCGACATGACCGGCGTGGCGCGCCTTGCGCACGAGGCCGGCGCGCTGGTCGTCGCCGACAACACCACGATGACGCCTTACGGTCAGCGCCCGCTCGATCTCGGCGCCGATATCGTCGTTGCTGCTGACACTAAGGCGCCCAATGGCCATTCCGACGCGCTGTTCGGCCATGTCGCCAGCCGTGACACCGGGATCATCACCGCCATCCGCGACTGGCGCAAACTGTCGGGCTCCATCCCCGGACCATTCGAAGCCTGGCTGGTCCATCGAGGCCTCGAGACGCTGGAAGTCCGCTTCGACCGCATGTGCACGTCGGCCGAACTGATCGCCCGACGCCTGACAAATCATCGGAGCGTGAAATCCGTCCGCTTTCCTGGACTGGAGAATGACCCTTCGCACAATCTGGCGACCACCCAAATGGAGCGTTTCGGCTTCCTTATCGGTCTCGACCTGGGGAGTGAAGCCAAGGCCGAAGCGTTCATCGGCGCCTGCGCCCTGATCCAGCCCGCGACCTCCTTCGGCGGCGTCCACTCTTCGGCCGAGCGGCGCGCCCGCTGGGGTGATGCAGTGCCGCCCGGCTTTGTTCGCCTGTCGGTCGGCTGCGAGCCGGTGGAAGAGCTTTGGCAGGCGATGCAGGCGTCACTGGACGGCGCCGGCGGCTGAACGAACCGATCAGGAAGCCAGATCGTCGGCTTCAATATTGCGCCGGCCATGCAGCACACGCAGGATTTCGATGGCATCTCCGCCGACACGGTACAGGGTGAGATATTCGCCGACGACCAGGTGGCGAATGCCGGGCGCAATGTCTTCGCGCGGCGCGCCTGAGAAGGGATAAGTCGCCAGTTGCTGCCAGCGGGCTTCGATCCCGTCGAGCAGCCGGTCTGCTGCAGCCTCGTCGTCTCGCGCGATATGAAGCCAGATCGCGATCAAATCCTCTTCTGCATTTGCAGTTCGGATGATGGGCAGCAAATTCATGCCGCGTTATCGGATTTCAATCGCCTGCGCGCTTCGGCCTTGATTTCGTCGATCGACGCAAACCGTCCCGGCCCGCTGTCGATCCCCTCCTGCACCAGCTTGCGCAGCTCCTCGACCGTGTAGCCATGCAAGTCGCGGCGGTCCTTCCATTGCCTGAGTGCGTCGCGGATCACCTCGCTCGCCGAAGCATATTCGCCTGCGGCGACCACATCGTCGACGGCCGCCGCCAGTTCCGGCGAAAGCGTGATGCTGCGTTTGTCGACCTGGCCCATGATGCGCTCCTGATATTGCCCGGCCTATGGTACGATTTAATCGTACCAATTTCAAGAAACGCTCGCTCCATGCACAGCCCAGTGAAAGCTGATTCAGTCAATGAGGCGCCTGAACCAGCAGGCGCGCCCGAAGACGCAACCTGCTGATATCAGGGAATTTCCTTGTAGAATCTGGAAGAAATTGCCAGCTGGCCTGTAAGCCGGGTTCTGTATGGCCCTCGCCCCTTGCGGCGCGAGAACGTGGCGGCCATTCATCTTGGGCGCATGTTGCCATGCACCTCACGCAACCTACCCGGACGGTGAGCCGGAAACAGCCCTCGAGGGTTTCCCCTCGCACCGCCCCTATTCGGTCTTGCTCCCGGTGGGGTTTACCGTGCCGCTCCTGTTGCCAGTCGCGCGGTGGGCTCTTACCCCACCCTTTCACCCTTACCACGACGGATCGTGGCGGTTTGCTTTCTGTGGCACTTTCCCTAGGGTCGCCCCCGCCGGCCATTAACCGGCACCGTGTCTCCATGGAGCCCGGACTTTCCTCACCCGCAGCCTTTCGGCTTCGCGGGTACGGCCGCCCGGCCAGCTGGCAAGGCGTATAAAGGGATTCACGTCCGAAAACGCAAACAAAAAAGCAGGTTCCGGCTTTTTACGCCGGCGCTCCAAGCGCGGCCAGCTGCACCTTGACCTTGCCGCAATAGGCCGCGGATATCGGGTTCATACGCTTGGCGCCATGGCCGGCATTGTACTTCAGGATCGTGCCGCATGTCGTGCCGTCGCCGAGGTTCCGCGCCATGGCGAGGTATTTCATGCCGTATTTGATGTTGGTCTCGGGATCGTAGAGACCTTTGATCGAGCCGCTGTAACCCATCATCCGCGCCGTCGACGGCTTGATCTGCATCAGGCCGATCTCACCGGCGCTGCCGACCTGGTTCGGCTGGAAACTGCTCTCGATCATGATGACGGCCTTGGCGAGCGACACCGGCACACCATTGCTGGCGGCATGACGCTCGATGATCGTCGAATACTGGCCGCTGCCGCCGGCGACCGCCGCCTTCGGCGCCGCCGCCCTGCTTTTCCGGCCGATCGCCGCCGTCGTCGCCTGGTCGATGCGGGTCCTGTTGCGCTTCACATGCCGCTTGGAGACTGCCTTGTTTGCAGAGACTGGCTTTTTCACTTTTACCCCAGCTTTTTCCGGCTTTGCGGATGCTGGCTTTTTCACCTTTACCGCAGCAGCTTTTTCCGCCTTTGCGGAGGCTGTCCTTTTTTCCTTTGCGCCCTGGCCGGCTTTCGGCGTGGCGGTTTTGTCGGACGCGGTAATGAAACCCTGGTCGGCTCGCTGGCTCAGTGGCGCGCCATTCGCCGCACCGATGGCAAAAGTCATTACGCCGGCAGCAACAGCTGCCGTTAAAACGGTCAATTTCTGCATGGGATCCTGTTCTGTTTGAGCCGCGCGAAGAACTTCACGCAGCTACGCTAATCAACATCGGAACATCTGGGGGGCTGTAGGTCCGACAACTTGCACGGATCGCCTTTGACGACCGAATTGGCGGCAAAAAAGGCGAGGCAAGTCACTTTAAGTGACAGGTTGTAACTTAACAGCTAGGAAAAGACTACTTGGGCGGAACTGCCCTCACGGAGGCAAGCAGCCTTTCCAGCGTGTGGATTGTCGATCCGTCGGCCACACCATCCACTTTGCGTTGGCGGAAGTGCCGTTGAAAAGCCTCGACCACGATTTCGGTATGCCGGTCAAAATTGCCTGATATCTCCACGCCATAACCGTAGAGCGCCAGCATCGATTGCAGCGCCTCAACCTCGGCATCCGCATCGCCGGCCTTCAGCACCGCGCCACGCCTGACAGGTGCCGCTTCGACGAGATGGCCGACACCGGCCTCGAACAGGGCCTTCCAAGGGAATTTCTCGCCCGGGTCGATCTTGCGTCCCGGCGCCACGTCGGAGTGGGCGAGCACTCGTTGGGCTGGAATGGAATGGCGCTGGACAATCCCCTTGCACAGGCCGATGACGGCATCGATCTGCCGTTTCGGAAAATTCCGATAGCCCAGTAAATGCCCCGGATTGACGATCTCGATGCCGACCGAACAGGAGTTGATGTCGGTGCGTCCGAACCACGAACTCTTGCCGGCATGCCAGGCACGGTCGCTTTCGCTAACCATCTGGACGATCCGGCCATCCTCATCGACGAGATAGTGCGACGAAACCTCGCTGGCCGGATCGCACAGCCATGCTTCGGCGCCGGCGCCAGTCTCCATGCCGGTGTAGTGCAGCACGATCATGTCGGGCTTCTCGCGTCGTGGACCGAAATTCGGCGATACCCTTACCTCGGCGCTCGGCTCGTCGGGGGGGAAGCCGCTCATGCGTGCCGCAGGCCTCGTTCGATCATCTCATAGGCCGCGTTGATTGCCGCTATCCTGCTCGTTGCGATCTTGATGAATTCCTGCGGCAGACCGCGTGCGATCAGCCGGTCGGGATGGTTGTCCGAAACCAGCTTGCGATAACGCTTCCTGACCTCCTCGAACGTTTTTCCCCGCTCGATGCCAAGCACGACATAGGGATCGGCCGCACCCAGGTCGACGTGCCGGGCCAGAATGCTCTGGTAATGCGCCTCCTCGATCCGGAATATCTCGGCGATACGATGCAGGAACTGGCCTTCGCGCTCGTGGACCAGCCCGTCAGCCTTGGCGATATGGAACAGCCCGTCGAGAATGTCCTCCAGCATCGCGCAGTTCGAATGGCCGGAGCCGCAAAGCTGCGCCATCCGCGCGGCATAGGTCTCGAATCCGGCGATGTCGCGCTTGGCCAGATCATAGAGCCGCGCCACATTGCGCGTTTGGTCCTTCGGCACTTCGAATATCTGCTGGAAGGCGCGCACCTCGTCCTGCGTGACGATGCCGTCGGCCTTGGCCATCTTGGCCGACAGCGCGATCATCGCCACCGAGAAGGCGACGCGCCGGCGCAGATCGGGATCGCCGGAGAAAACCGTACGCACGGCCTCGACGACGTCGGCGACACCCGACGAGGTTGAGGACGAAACGCGGGTGATGAAGTCGCCGAGGCGATCCCAAATCGACATGATCACCTATTAGGGCTAACCGGCCACCGCTATCAAGCGAAGACAATGCCGCAGGGCCGGCCCAGCCGATTTCGTGGGATGCCTGAAGTAGGTGGCGCTAACCATCGATTATGGAAAACAAGCAGACGGCAGCCGCGACACCGGCCATATCGCGAGAAAACCGCAGGCCTTGCGACATCTTGCCGTTCGTTCCCGCCCTGGCGGCGAGGTTAGGCTATGTCGTCTCGGGGAAACTGGCGCGGGAAATGCCGGGCAGGCAGGTGGTCTGCCGGGCGCTATCGCCCGCGTCAGCCAGGCACAATTGCTGCAATTTCGGCCCTTCTGCTGGGCGAAAAAGTGACGGGCGAAACCATACCATTCGCGCTTGCGGTGATGGCCATCGCCGCAAGGCGCGTGTCTTGAACCAGATGCTGGGAAGGCCGGCATCATGCCGGCCTTCCCTCAATCTTCAGTCAGATAAACTACTGCGCCGGCGCAGGAGCAGGCTCTGTCGGAGCCGGCTCGGCCGGCTTCGTGGCATCAGGAGCCGGCTGCATCGGCTGTTCAGCCGCCGGCGGATTGGTGCTCTGCGTGGTTGTGGCGTCCCCGCCCGTGCCGCTGTCGCTGCAAGCCGCAACGCCAAGCAGGGCAAGCGCCGAAACTGACGCAAGAATGAGTTTCTTCATGACATCTCTCCTCTAATCACGCCCCCGCTACCGGTGACGATCGAGGGCAGAATGCACCAAGTGCCCTATGAGTTTCATAACGTTGCGTTTCCGCATGTAACATCATCTGCTTTGCCGTTGCCGGCGAAGCCGTGGCGAACTAACACCAAGCCATGGCGAATTAACACATTGAATCAATAAAATGCCTGGGAGAGCTGCCGTGACCGCCAAATGGGATTTCTGGATCGACCGCGGCGGCACCTTCACCGATGTCATCGGCCGTGACCCGGAAGGCGGGCTGCACCCGCGCAAGCTGCTGTCCGAGAATCCTGAAGCCTATGCCGACGCCGCTGTCCAGGGCATTCGCGAGCTGCTCGACCTGAAATCCGGCGCTCCGATCCCGTCCGGCCTGATCGGCGACATCAAGATGGGCACCACCGTTGCCACCAACGCGCTTCTGGAGCGCAAGGGCGACCGTGTTCTGCTGCTCATCACCAGGGGATTTCGCGACGCGCTGAGGATCGCCTATCAGGCGCGGCCCGACATCTTCGCCAAGGAGATCATTCTTCCCGAGCAGCTCTACGAACGCGTCATCGAAGTCGACGAACGCGTGCGCGCCGACGGGAATGTCGAACGGCTGCTCGACATTGCCGCCTGCCGGCCGGCGATCGAACAAGCCAAGGCCGACGGCATCGACGCCGTGGCGATCGTCTTCATCCATGCCTGGAAATATCCCGATCACGAAAAGGCGGTTGCAAAGGTCTGCAGAAAACTAGGGTTTCGCCAAGTCTCGGTCAGCCACGAAGTCTCGCCACTCATCAAGCTGGTCGGCCGCGGCGACACCACCGTGGTCGACGCCTATCTGTCGCCGATTCTGGCAAGGTATGTGCAAAAAGTGGCGGGTGAACTGGGCGTTCTCTCCCCCCTCGAGGGGGAGATGGCCGCGCAGCGGCCAGAGGGGGTCGCCCAAGGCAGCGCGAGGCGTCAAGGAACGTCGAGCACTGCCGCAACGACCCCACCCGGCGGCTTTGCCGCCACCCTCCCCGCAAGGGGGAGGGAATCCCCCCGGCTCATGTTCATGATGTCGTCGGGCGGCCTCACCGCCGCCGACATGTTCCAGGGCAAGGACGCGTTGTTGTCCGGCCCGGCCGGCGGCGTCGTCGGCATGGTCGAGACAGCAAAACTCGCCGGTTTCGACAAGGTCATCGGCTTCGACATGGGCGGCACCTCGACTGACGTCGCCCACTATGACGGCGACTATGAGCGCGCCTTCGACACCGAGGTTGCCGGCGTGCGCATCCGTGCGCCAATGATGCGCATCCACACCGTCGCCGCCGGCGGCGGCTCGATCCTGCACTTCGAGGCCGGCCGCTTTCGCGCCGGGCCGGACTCGGCCGGCGCCAATCCCGGCCCGGCCGCGTACCGGCGCGGTGGCCCGCTGGCCGTCACCGACGCCAATGTCATGCTGGGCAAGCTGCAACCAGACTTCTTCCCGGTCATTTTTGGACCCGGCCAGAACGAGCCGCTCGACGTGCAAACCGTGCGCGAGAAATTCGCAGCACTCGCCGCCGAAATCGGCGAGGGCCGGACGCCGGAAGCTGTCGCCGAGGGGTTTGTCACCATCGCCGTGGAAAACATGGCCAACGCGATCAAGAAGATTTCCGTGCAGCGCGGCTACGACGTCACCGAATATCTCCTGAACTGTTTTGGTGGCGCCGGTGGCCAGCACGCCTGCCTCGTTGCCGACGCACTCGGCATGGAAGCGGTGCTGATCCATCCCTTCTCCGGCCTGCTGTCGGCTTATGGCATTGGGTTGTCCTCGATTTTTTCGTCACGCCAGCAGGCGCTGCTGAAACCGCTGGCGGAAGACTCCAGGCCGGCGATCGACGACCTTATCGCGACATTGCGCAAAGCCGTCATCGACGAGCTCGCCGCACAAGGCATCGCCGAGGACGCCGTCGCCTCGAAACCGGTGCTGCAGGTCCGCTATGACGGCACCGACACCGCGCTGCCGGTGAATTTCGAGCACGGCTCGATCGCACGCGCCAAGGGCGATTTCGAAATGGCCCACAAGGCGCAGTTCGGCTTCGTCTATGACGACAAGCCGATGATCGTGGAATCGGTCGGCGTCGAAGGCATCGATACCGGCGGCACTAGCCGCGACGAAAGTGATTCAGCCCTTGAGGACATCGCCGCAAGCCCTTCGCAGAGTCGGAAAATCTTCGCCGACGGCACCTGGCGAGACGCCGGCATCTTCCGCCGCGAGGTACTCAAACCGGGGCACAAGGTTGTCGGCCCTGCCCTGGTGATCGAACGGAACCAGACCATCGTCGTCGAGCCGGGCTGGCAGGCCGGGATCACCGCCAAGAACCACGTGCTCTTGCGCCGCATCGAGAAAAAGCGCCGGCAGGCGGCGCTCGGCACCGAGGCCGATCCGGTCATGCTGGAGGTGTTCAACAACCTGTTCATGTCGATCGCCGAACAAATGGGCGTGACGCTGCAAAACACCGCCTATTCGGTCAACATCAAGGAACGGCTGGATTTCTCCTGCGCCGTCTTTGACCGGAATGGCGCGCTGGTCGCCAACGCGCCGCACATGCCGGTGCATCTCGGTTCCATGGACCGTTCGGTGGAAACCATCATCCGGCTGAACTCCGGCGACATCCACCCCGGCGACGTCTTTGCACTGAATGCGCCTTATAATGGCGGCACGCATCTGCCTGATATCACCGTGGTGACGCCGGTGTTTTCCCTCCCCCTCGAGGGGAGGGTGGCCGCGAAGCGGCCGGGTGGGGTCGCTGCGGCAGTGCTCGACGTTCCGGCGGTGCCTTCTGAGGAGACCCCCACCGCCGCCTTCGGCGGCACCTCCCCCTCAAGGGGGGAGGAGATCCTCTTCTACGTTGCCTCACGCGGTCATCATGCCGACATCGGCGGCACCGCGCCCGGTTCAATGACGCCGCTCGCCACCACGGTCGACGAGGAAGGCGTGCTGTTCGACAATTTCCGCATTGTCGATCGCGGCCGGTTCCGCGAGAAGGAACTGGAGACGCTGCTCACCGACCACCCTTATCCCGCGCGCAATCCTCACCAGAACATTGCCGACCTCAAGGCGCAGATTGCCGCCAACGAAAAGGGCGTTGCCGAACTGCGCAAGATGGTCGCGCATTTCGGCCTTGATGTCGTCGAGGCCTACATGGCTCACGTCCAGGACAATGCCGCCGAAAGCGTGCGCCGTGTACTGGAGCGGCTGCCCGACAGTTCCGTATACGAGTATCCGACCGACACCGGCCAAGTCATCAAGGTGAAGATCTCGGTCGACCGGAAAAAGCGTGAGGCGACCGTCGACTTCAGCGGCACCTCGCCGGTCATGAAGAACAATTTCAACGCCCCCGAGCCGGTCGCCCGCGCAGCCGTGCTCTATGTCTTCCGCGTCATGGTCGAGGACATGATCCCGATGAATGCCGGCTGTCTGAGACCCATTAACATTATTATTCCCGAGGGTTGCATGCTGAAGCCCGCCTATCCGGCCGCCGTCGTCGCCGGCAATGTCGAGACCTCCCAGCATGTCACCAATGCGCTGTTCGGTGCCATGGGCGCGATGGCCAACGCGCAAGGCACGATGAACAACCTCACCTTCGGCAACAAGCAGTACCAGTATTACGAGACGATCTGCTCCGGCTCGCCGGCAGGCCGGATGAACTCCGGCCGCGGCTTTGCCGGCACCTCCGGCGTCCACACCCACATGACCAATTCGCGCCTGACCGACCCGGAAGTGCTGGAACTGCGCTTTCCCGTCCTGCTCGAGGATTTCCACATCCGCGAGGGCTCCGGCGGCAAAGGCAAATGGAGTGCCGGCGACGGCACCGAGCGCACCATCCGTTTCCTCGAAAGGATGGAATGCGCCATCCTGTCCTCGCACCGCAACCGCCCGCCGCAAGGCCTGGACGGCGGCGGCGATGGCGAGGCCGGCTCGACCAAGGTCCGCCGCAAGGATGGCCGCGTCGAAGTCCTCAAGGCTTGCGACCAGACGGTGCTCGACGCCGGTGAAGCCGTCATCGTGACGACGCCGACGCCGGGCGGATTTGGCCGCTCCTAGAGGAGGCATCCAGAATTCGCTCCGGCGAGTCAGGTGGGGTGGTTCTTGAGAACCGAAGCGGAGCGGACATTTGGGTCCGTGAGCATCGGAAGCGCAGAAAACCGCATCAGATGACCGCCGGAGTAGAATTATCGATGCCTCCGACTGTCACCGGCCTGTCATGACGCTGCGCTACCCGCTTGCGGCAAAGCAAACGGGGAATCGCCTTGCCATGACCGACATTTCCGGAGAACTGGTTTTTCGCCGCGGCAAGGAAGTTGGCAAGGCCGTCTACCAGAACCGCCCGCTGTCGAAGGCCGGCCTCTCCGAACGGCTCTTCGCGTTGCTGTTTTCCGGCCTCGTCTATCCGCAGATCTGGGAAGACCCCGACGTCGACATGGATGCGATGCAGCTTGGCCAACGCCACCGCGTCGTCACCATCGCCTCGGGCGGCTGCAACATCCTCGCCTATCTCACCCGGTCGCCCGAAAGGATCGATGCCATCGATCTCAACGCCGCCCACATCGCGCTGAACCGCATGAAGCTCGAGGCGGTGCGCCATCTGCCCTCGCAGGGCGACCTGTTCCGTTTCTTCGGCGCTGCCGAGACCCGTCACAATTCGCAAGCCTACGACCGTTTCATCGCGCCGCATCTCGACCCGGTCAGTCGCCATTACTGGGAGCGTCGCAACTGGCGCCTCCGTCGCCGCATCGCCGTCTTCGACCGCAATTTCTACCAGACGGGCCTGCTCGGCTTGTTCATCGCCATGGGTCACCGCACCGCCAAATTCTTCGGCGTCGATCCGGCCGGCATCATGGGAGCCAAAAGCCTCGCCGACCAGCGCCGCTTCTTCGACGAGGAACTGGCCCCGGTCTTCGAAAAACGGTTGCTGAAATGGGCCACCTCGCGAAAGGCCTCGCTGTTCGGCCTTGGCATTCCGCCGGCGCAGTACGATTCGCTGATCACCTCGGGCGACGGCACCATGGCCAGCGTGCTGAAGGCCCGGCTGGAAAAGCTCGCCTGCGATTTTCCGCTACAGAATAACTATTTCGCCTGGCAGGCTTTTGCCCGCCGCTATCCCAATCCCGGCGAGGCTGCGCTGCCCGCCTATCTCGAAAAGCGCAACTACAATACGATCCGCAACAATGTCGACCGCGTTGCCGTCCACCATACCAATCTGATCGAATTCCTCGCCGGCAAGGATGCCGGTTCGGTCGACCGCTTCGTCCTGCTCGACGCCCAGGACTGGATGACCGACGACCAGCTCAATGCGCTGTGGGCCGAGATCACCCGCACCGCGTCCACTCATGCCCGCGTCATCTTCCGCACCGCGGCCGAACCCAGCCTGCTGCCCGGCCGGGTCTCGAATTCGCTGCTCGACCAGTGGAGCTATGCAGACGAGGCGTCGCGCGAATTCTCGGCCCGCGACCGTTCGGCCATCTATGGCGGCTTCCATCTTTATGTGAAGCAGTCCGCATGAGCACGACCGAATTGCCGGCCAGGCACGCCGAACCGCCGGCCAGCCATGCCGAACTGATGGACGGCGTCTATCGCTGGCAGCGCCATTTCTACGACCTGACCCGCAAATACTATCTGCTCGGCCGCGACCGGCTGATATCAGGGCTCGACGTGCCGGCCGGCGGCACGGTGCTCGAACTCGGCTGCGGCACCGGCCGCAACATCGTCCTTGCCGCCCGCCGCTATCCAGGCGCCCGTTTCTTCGGCCTCGATATTTCGGCCGAAATGCTGGAGACGGCCAGCGCCGCCATGGTCCGCGAAGGCCTGTCCGGCCGTGTCACGCTGGCACGCGGCGACGCCACTGATTTCGACGCAGAAGCGCTATTTTCTGTTGAAAGTTTCGACTGCATTTTTGTCTCGTATTCGCTGTCGATGATCCCCGGTTGGGAGAAGACGGTTTCCGCGGCACTTGCAGCCTTGTCGCCTGGCGGCTCGCTGCACGTCGTCGATTTCGGCCAGCAGGAAGCCCTGCCCCGCTGGTTCCGCACGCTGCTGCGCGGCTGGCTGAGAAAATTCCATGTCGAGCCGCGTGAAGCGTTGCGCGATGTCCTGGAATCGGAATCTGCAACAGTCGGCGCAAGCCTCCGATTCAGAACACTTTATCGCGGCTATGCATGGCTCGCCGTGGTCGGGCAGCGCAGCTAGTCAGGGTGTGTTGAAATTCAGGTCAGGCCGAGCCGGAGTCGAAGACGGGCAACTTCGCGCGTCAGGAGCGGATATTGCCATCCACCTCGCCACGCTCTTCACGAGAACGAACTCTGAATCGGATTAGACTAGACCTGGCGAACGCCGCTTGTGTCTTCCGGCGCGAAAGGCCAACGCTCAGCCGAGTATCCTCTTGACTCGTCCGGGCTTCCCGGTGCGGTCGCGCCATTTGCAAACATCGGCTCTCCAACAGCGACGGGGATTTTTGGCGATCGCAATGCAACTCAACCAGATATTGCGACTTGCCACACGGAGCAGCTGGAAATTTATCCTGCCCTCCTTCTACAAAACGCGAGAGCAAGCCATGATGGGCTAGTCGTATTCATCGCGAGACCGCTATCCCAGGAGAAGCGAAGCGGCCAAATGCGTAACTGGGTGACAAAGTTCTGGCGCTCGCTTTCTGCCGGCGGCCTCGTCGTGGGCACGCTGTTCTTCGTAGCTTCTCTTACGCCGACCCTTGTTCCTCGAACCTATCTGACCCAGGGCGTGCTCTCCGGGGCATGTTTCGCCGCCGGATACGGCATCGGAGTCGCGTGGCGCTGGCTGTGGGCCTATATGGAGCTTCCGGAACCGCGTGAGCGGTTCCTGCTTGCTCTCAAGATCGCCGTCGCGGCCATTTGCGCAGCAATCGCCATCTTGTTTTTATGGTGGGCAGCGGAATGGCAAAATTCAATCCGTCAACTGATGCACCTCGAACCCGTGACGAGCGCGCATCCGCTTGAAGTCTGCGTCATCGCGATCGTCACGTTCCTGATGCTCATCGCGCTGGCCCGGCTCTTCAAACGCATCTCCCGTTTGATTTCAGAAAGGTCGGGCCGCTTCGTCCCCCGCAGGGTTTCGAATGTGATCGGTTTCACTGTCGCGATACTGTTGTTCTGGGCGGTCGCAAATGGCGTGCTCGTCCGCTACGCGCTCTACGTCGCCGATTCGTCCTTCGCAACGTTTGATGCCCTCGTCGAACCGGATCGAGCGCAGCCGACACCTCCGCTCAAGACCGGCAGTGCCGCTTCCCTCGTCAGCTGGAAAGAACTTGGACGGGCAGGACGAGAGTTCATCGCGACGGGACCTACCGCTAGCGAGATAAGCACTTTCACGCAAAAGGATGCGCGCGAACCCATCCGGGTCTATGTGGGGCTTCGGGCGGCCGACACTGCCGAAGAAAGGGCGCAACTTGCCCTTGAGGAATCAAAGCGCGTCGGGGCCTTCGAACGCTCCGTACTGGTCGTCATCACGCCTACCGGAAGTGGCTGGATCGATCCCGCCTCGATGGATACGGTTGAATACCTCCACAATGGCGACGTGGCGAGTGTTGCCCAGCAGTACTCCTATCTGTCGAGCCCGCTATCGTTGCTGGTCGAGCCGGAATACGGCTCGGAAGCAGCAAGGGCTTTGTTTGCCGCAGTCTATGAATACTGGACGACGCTTCCCCACGACAGGCGACCCAAACTCTATCTGCATGGCCTGAGCCTCGGAGCGATGAACTCCGAGAGATCGGTGGAGCTTTTCGAGATCCTTGGTGACCCTGTCCACGGGGCGCTGTGGAGCGGTCCGCCCTTTGAGAGCAGAATTTGGCGCAGCATAACGGAGCATCGCAATGCCGGTACGCCCGCTTGGTTGCCGCGGTTTCGGAACGGTTCGTTCGTCCGCTTCATGAACCAGAATGGCGAGACCGGTCCGGCGGACGCGCCTTGGGGTCCCATGCGCATTGTCTACCTCCAATATGCCAGCGATGCGATCACGTTTTTCGATTATCGCGACTTCTATCGTCGTCCCGAGTGGATGGACGCTCCACGCGGCCCGGACGTCTCGCCGGAACTGCGGTGGTATCCGGTGGTATCGATGCTACAGTTGGCCCTTGACATGGCCGTCGCGACCAATACGCCGATGGGCT
Organism: Mesorhizobium delmotii; assembly: GCF_900149755.1. Taxonomy (NCBI): domain Bacteria; kingdom Pseudomonadati; phylum Pseudomonadota; class Alphaproteobacteria; order Hyphomicrobiales; family Phyllobacteriaceae; genus Mesorhizobium; species Mesorhizobium delmotii. The sequence continues at coordinate 245,579 of NZ_FUIG01000103.1, forward strand.
ATGGTCATGTCTTTGCGCCCGAACACTACGTCGACGCGTGGCTCGCGGTGACTGATCCGCAGGGCTGGTCTGCCGACCAGATCGCGCGATTGAAGCAGTATCTTGCCGCTCGCGGCAGGATGTGATCGCTGCCTGCGACGAGTGCGTTATGCGAGCGGTTTGTTTACGAAAGTCTACACATTTGGCATTCGACTTTGGCTTTCCACACGACATAAGGAGATAGGAGATCCTCATCATGTCGGACAAACCTAAAAACGGCCTCGATCGCCGGGATCTAATTGTAGCATCCATTGCCTCGGTAGGCGCGGCGGCCGTCTTCGCGGCCAATGCTGGTTCTGCGAACGCCCAGGACTCAGCGGCTTCATCTGTTAGCCCGACACCGGGTGCGCCATCAGCGACGATCTATACCGGCGATGTGATCCAGAGGAAAAAAGTCGTCAGCGTGCTCGACGTCAAGAAGCATTTTTTGTATTTTCAGGGCGTGCAGATGCCCACCGGACAGCACTGGTATGTGTCTGTGACGGTCGCTAGGGGGGCAAAGCCGGGCAAGCGCGCTGTCCTGGTCAGTGGTGTGCATGGTGACGAGATGAGTTCTGTGCATACGGTCCAGACCGTGATGAACCAACTTGATCCGGCGGAGATGTCGGGCACAGTGATGGCGGTCACGGACGTGTCCCGTCCAGCCATGGAAAGCATGCAGCGCAGATGGCCCAATTCTGGCAGGGGGCATTGACCTGATCAACATGAATAGGGAATGGCCCGGCGACGAGAACGGTGCCAGTGCGGCCAGCCACCACGCCGGTCTCCTGTTCAACCGGCTCCTTCGGCCGAACGCTGACGTCGCAATCGACTTCCATACCGGGACGACCGGATTCGATGCCTCCGCTTTCAATATTGGCGACATGGATGTGCCCGAGATCAAGGCGATGCTGGAACTTTATCCAGTGGGCCAGATCTTCGACAATCCTGTGTATCCAAGTGTCCTTCATAACGCGTTTGTTGCCGCGGGGATCCCATCCTTTTGTCCGGAGGTTGGTGCTGCGCGTATCCTCGACCTTGAGATGATTCCGCTATTCGTTGAAGGCACGATGAACGTCCTCAAGCATCATGGCATCCTTGCCGGGCCAATGGGACGCACAGGCAAGGATGTGAATGTTTTTGTCGGCAACAGTGCGTTCCCGATCCTGGCAACCCAGGCCGGGTTCGTCGAGCATCTGGTCAAGCTGAACGACAAGGTCGGACCCGGACAGAAAGTGGCCATTCAGCGTAAAAGCTTCGGCGAGGTGGTTGCGGAGTACACCAGCAGCGTGGCTGGAGAGGTGGCGGGTCTGCGCAGCGATACGACGGCCGAGGCCGGCAATACCTTGGTATTTGTCCTTTTCCACAGGGCGGCGCCGGAGGGCGTCGAGACTTATCCCGAGTAGTTCACACCCTGCCGAGGCGGCTTAGGTGAACTGACGAGCGATCGCGCCAATCCAAACGCGTCGCCGAGTGGTGCTCTATGGTGAAATTCGATATCGCCGGACTGGAGGCCGCGCCGACAGATTGAGCCTTACCGCGCTCGTAGGATCCGTACTCCAAAAACGACTAGCGACGGAGCGTCCGCTTCCCACCCAACTTGCGTCGTCCCGGCTCTCGGCGTCAAATGTCCGAGAAGGGTCCGAACTCGGTCGTTCAGGTGATTGGGTTTTGACCCTAATGCAGCGCCTTCCCCAGCGCTGCCAGCATGATCTGCGGCCGGTAGCCGAGCTTGGCCGGCGTCAGGCCGAGCCGCACCACCACCAGCTGCTCCGAGGGGATGACGGCGACCGTTTGCCCGTCATGGCCTTCCATCCAATAGGTATCCCTTGGCAGGCCCGCAGCGATGCCGGCGCCGGGGTTCTCCTCGTCGCCCGGCCCCTCGATCCACACCTGGCCCCTGCCGTAGACTTTCGAGGCCGGTGCGGCTTCCCGCATCCAGGCGACGAAGCCGGCAGGCAGGATCTGCTGGCCGTTCCAGACGCCGTCCTGCAGCAGGAACTGGCCGAAGCGCGCCCAGTCGCGCGCGGTGGCGTAGAGATAGGACGAGCCGACGAAGGTGCCGTGCTCGTCGGCCTCCAGCACCGCGCTCTGCATGCCGAGTGGGTCGAACAGTGCGACTCGTGGCCACGCCAGCGCCTCGTCCTTATCGCCGATCGCATCCTGCCAGAGCCGCGACAGCATCACTGCCGTGCCGCTCGAATAGGCAAATACCTTGCCTACCTCGCCGGTCAGCGACTTGGATCCGGCAAAGCCCGCCATATCAGGCTCGAGGTAGAGCATCCGCGTCACGTCGGTGACGTCGCCATAATCCTCGTTGAACTCCAGCCCGCTCGACATCGCCATCATATCGGCGAGACTGATGGCGGCGCGGCCGTCCGTTTTCCAGGGTCCGAACAGGCCCTGGTTCGTAATCACCATCTTGCCGTCCTTCACCACTGTGCCGACAATCGCGGCATTTACCGTCTTGGTCATCGACCAGCCAAGCAGCGGCGTCTTTTCGGTAAAGCCGTCGCCATAGCGCTCGGCGATGATGCGGCCGTTCTTGACCACCACCACCGCCCGCATACCGGCGCCGGTCATTGCAGGATCGTCGAGGATTTTCGCGATTTCGGGGTTTTGCGAGGCGTCGACCCTGTCGCCGTCCGGCCAAAGTGCGACGCGCGACGGCGCCGGTATCAGCGCCGGCCCGTCGACTGCTTTGGCCGTGGCGATGTCGCCATCCGGAACCGAAGCACAGCCGAGCCCGTCTCGAACGACCGCGACGCTCTTGCCGAACACGCCGAACAGCCCCGCCCAAACCGTGCCCTGCTCCTTGTCGACGGAGACCCTCATCAGCCTGAGCAGCGGATGGCCCGGCGCCTGCACGTCGACGGCGAGCACCTGGTCGGCATCGCGTCCGGCGACGAAGACATTCGAGCAGATGATCTTGGCCGTGTAACCCGAGCCGACGCGGATCAGTTCAGGCGGCGCGATGTAAAGCCAGGCGGCGAGTGCTGCGACCGCCAGCACGGCCAGCCCGAGCAGCCATTTCACCAGTCTCAGAACAATCCGCATTTCCGACTCCCCCCGGACGCTCATCTATGTCATCGATTTGCCGCCATTGCTTCGGCAAAATCGCGGTTCTGGTCGAGCGCTGTCAACGGAATATCAACCATGATCGGCGATCACTGATGCATGTCACCCAAAAGCATGCCCCCGGGCCCGAACCGGGGGTGCGCAGCGGTTTTGGGATAACGACATGCATAACAAAGATTAAGGCGCGCCGAAGCGGCGCACTTTAAAAGATAGAGCGGTCCTGTGGGGCGATCGCTTGGGGGCACGGTCGAGGGACCACCTGCAGCAACAACCCATCAGCGGCCGGCTGAAACCGGTTCAGGAGTAGCGATGCGCCGTTTCGCGGCTTTCATCTTGCTGACGCTGCTGGGCGCCTGCTCGACCGTCGACGATCTTGCGCCGTCGCTGCCAGGCGCCCCGACTGTTGCGGTGCGCGCACCCCGTTTTGACGACTCCGACCCGCATGAATGGGACAGCGGCGCGCCGTGGAGCTATGCCGTTCACGGCACCGACGTCTCCAAATACCAGACCTCGGTCGATTGGCCGGCGGCCAGGGCCAGCGGCATTTCCTTCGTTTTCATCAAGGCGACGGAAGGCGGCGATCGCTTCGACGAGTATTTCAACGAGCATTGGAGCCGCACGAAAGCCTCAGGAGTCCCGCGCGCGGCCTATCATTTCTACTATTTTTGCACACCGGCCGCCACGCAGGCGCGCTGGTTCATCCAGAACGTGCCCAAGGACCGCTCGGCGATGCCGCCGGTTCTCGACATGGAATGGAACCCGCAATCGCCGACCTGCAAGCTGCGGCCGGATGCGGCCACGGTGCGCAGCGAGATGAGCACATTCCTCGAAATCGTCGAAAAACACTATGGCAAGAAGCCGATCATCTACACTTCGATCGATTTCTTCGACGACAACGGCCTGTCGGTTTTCCGCGACTACCCCTATTGGCTGCGTTCGGTGGCCGGCCACCCGCGCAAGAAATACGGCAGCCACCCCTTCACCTTCTGGCAGTACACCGGAACCGGTATTGTGCCGGGCATCTCAGGCAAGGCCGATATCAACGTTTTCAATGGCTCGGAAGCAGCCTGGAACAAGTGGCTGCGGCAGAACACCCGTTGACACCGGGCCTGCCGCCTGCTTTTCGACACAGCCAAATGAAGGATGCTTGCAACCGCTGGTGATCTTCTTGGGGGATGGCGATGCGATTGCGCTTGGAAATTCTCGCGGCGCTGCTTCTGGCAGCTACGGCGGCGACGCCAGCGGTGGCACAGCAATGCGGCGGCGATTTCGAGGCATGGAAGCAGGGCGTAGCGGCGGAGGCCAGGAACGCCGGCGTCGGCACTGCCGGCCTTGAGGCGCTGGAAAAGGCCACCGCCGACAAAAAGGTGCTGGCGCGCGACCGCGCCCAGGGCGTCTTTACCCAGACCTTCGTCGAGTTCTCGAACCGGATGATCTCAGCCTACCGGCTGAAGCAGGGCGCCGCCAATCTGAAAAAATACGCCGACGTCTTTGCCCGCGCCGACCAGGAATTCGGCGTCCAGCCGCCGATCATCGCCGCCTTCTGGGCGCTGGAAACCGATTTCGGCGCCGTGCAGGGCGATTTCCACACCCTGAACGCACTGGTCACGCTCTCGCATGACTGCCGCCGCCCGCAACTCTTTCGCCCGCAGATCACGCCGCTGCTGACCCTCATCGATCGCGGCGTCGTGCCGGCCGATGTCACCGGCGCTTGGGCGGGGGAAATCGGCCAGACGCAGATGCTGCCGTCCGACTATCTCGGCCGCGGCGTCGACGGCGACGGCGACGGTCTGGTCGACCTGCGCAGCAGCGCGCCGGATGTGATCATGACCACGGCCAACAAGATCATGTCGCGCGGCTGGAAACGCGACCAGCCCTGGATCGAGGAAGTCCGCGTGCCCGACGACATGCCATGGGACCAGACTGGCCGCACCAACAGGCTGCCGCTGACGCAGTGGGCTCAGTGGGGTGTCACCAACCCCAACGGCACGCCGCTTGTCGACAACGACCTGAAGGCAGGTCTCGCGCTGCCCATGGGCCGCAAGGGTCCGGCCTTCCTCGTCTACGACAATTTCGACGTCTACCTCGAATGGAACCAGTCTTTCACCTATGCGCTAACCGCTGCAAATCTCGCCGCGCGGCTGGCGGGTGCGCCGCAATTCGATCCGCGCAATCCCGAACCCGGCCTCAACGGCGACCAGATGAGGGCATTGCAAACAAAACTCGAGGCCAAAGGCTATGATGTCGGAACGGTCGACGGCATCCTGGGCACCAACACCCGAGAGGCGATCCGCAAGGAGCAGATGCGGCTAGGCCTGCCGGTCGACGGCTGGCCGACGCCGGAGCTTTTGGCGAAGCTGCAGGTTAGTGAGTAGTGAATAGTGAGTGGTACTAGTGGTGAAAGCCTGACGCTTGGTACCCGACGCGCAGGGCAGTTCAGGGTGGAGAGTTCGCGTTGACGGTCTGAACGGGCAAGAAGCGACAGTTGCGGACGATCGGAAAGTCACGTCGTTTGTTGCGATGGTGATTTACCTACGAATGCCCAGCGTTTCATTCCGGCAGGCCAGCGAGCCGCAACCCTTCGACGTATCGGGCAAGGAGAGCCTTATCCCGATATGGCGCGCGGGAGCTGTATCGCCCGATCGAGAATTCCGGATTGAGCTTGAGAAGTTCGCTAGCGGCGCGACGGGCGTCCTCCAAGCGACCAAGTTGGGCATATGTTGCCGCCAGCAAGCGGTAGGCGGAACCAAGGTCCGCCATCTTTTCCAAAAGGGACAGGGCTTCGAGGTAGTTTCCGGAAAGGTATTTGCTGGCCGCAATGTTCCAAAGGTACCAGTCGGGTCGGCTGGGATTGAGCCGTAAAGCCAGTTCTCCGATTCTGGTCGCGTCCTCGAGACGCCCGAGATAGCCCAAGGCATCGCAATATTCGGCGAGGAGATCGCAATTGTTGGGCGCAAGCTCGCGGCCGCGTTCGTAACAGCCTATTGCTCTTTCAGCTTCCCCCCGCCAGAGGTAAACGACGCCCAGCGCCCAGTGGACGTTGGCGTCGTAGGGACTGAGTTCAAGGGCTTTGCTCGCCGAAGCGAATGCACTTGCCAGCGTGGTTTCCAGATCGACGCGCTCATTCCATTTCAGCCTGTGTATCTCGAGCCAGGCGAGTCCCAGGTATCCGCGCGCGTAGCCCGGATCGTCGTTGATCGCGGCGACGAACATCTCTCTGGCAAGTCTGACGTCATCCGGATTCAAGCTCATCTCAAGATGCCTGCCGCGCAGGTAAAAGTCGTATGCCCTCAGTGCGGTTAGCGGTTTGCCGAGAACACGGTGGCGCTCGGCCTCCTCGATCTTGATGTTAAGGGCGGCCGGAATGGATTGGGACAGCTCGTCTTGGATGTAGAACACATCGACAAGGTCGAAATCGTATTTCTCCGCCCAGATGTGTTCGTGTAACGCATTGGTCAGATTGGCATTGACCCGGACGCGATTGCCGAGCCGCCTCACGCTGCCCTCAAGAGTGTAATGCGTGGCCGGAGCATTCTGTTGCGGCTCTGAACGAGGCAAGCGAACGATCACGTTTAACCCGGAGAAGCGCGACAATGCGGCAACGATATCCTCGGTTATGCCGGCGGCGAAATACTCCTGGTCGGGATCGCCGCTCAAATTCACAAACCTCGAGACATAGAGAAGCGTTCTGTTCGACGCGTTAGCAGGATTATCCTGAACGTTGAGCGACGGCGGTGCCATGAGGGCGGTGGGCGTGTGCTTGGATGGCGTGTCATCATCGATGATGACATTGAAAATCCGGAGCGGACGTTCAATGTTCTTCAACGCCTGCTCGCCCGCATCTTCGAAGCTGACATACAGGCGGTTGCCCACAGTATCGCGCACCGATGCCGAGACCGCGACGCCCCCAGGCCTGGCGATGCTCTCGATGCGCGCCGCCACGTTTACGCCGTCACCATAGATGTCTTCGTCTTCGAACAGGATGTCGCCGATATTAATGCCGATGCGAAATTCTATTTGCCGATCGCGACGGACGTTCGTGTTCCTCGTCCGCATCTCCCGTTGGATTTCGACCGCGCAGAGAACCGCTTCCTCGACGGCGCGGAACTCCACCAACATGCCATCGCCCATGAGCTTGATGATGCGGCCATGATGCAATGCGACCTTGGCGTCCAATAGTTCCTGACGATGCTTCTTCAGGGCCGACAAAGTACCTTTCTCGTCAATTTCCATCAGCCGGCTGTAGCCGACTACGTCAGTGGCCATGATGACGGAGAGTTTCTGTTCCATCGGCGCTCCCCACTCCTACAAGCAACTAGATAACACATCCGCACCGCCGAAGCATCGAACTTGCGCGGCCGGAAATGGGAAGATCATTAAACGATAGGTTCCTGATGGCTGCGGAAATTTCGGCTGCCGGCATGGACAACTTATTGGGCAATTCCGTTTTTGATTGTCGGCTTCGGGCTCACTCACGACCTTCCAGCAGAAGCATTTAAGGGCAGCACAGGGTCGGATCTTGCCGTTCATTGCGGGTACCAAGCGTTAGGCTTTCACCACTAGGTACTCACTGCTGACTACTGACTTATTCACTATTCACTATTCACTATTCCGCCATCATCTCCAGGGCTGGCAAATCCCTGCGGCGCGTCACTTTCATCGAACAGCGTCACCGCCTGGCAAGCAGGAAATCGATGAAGACGCGCAAGGCCGGCGGAACCTGTCGGGAGCTCGCATGATATAGGTAAAAGCCCGGAAATCTGGGCGACCAGGCTTCGAGAAAACGGATGAGCTTGCCGGCTTCGATCCACGGCCGAACCTGGTAATCCAGCATGTAAGCCACGCCGATCCCATCCAGGGCCGCCCTGATCATCAGTTCCGTATCGTTGACCGTCAGACCGCCGTTCACGGCTATTTCCAAAGCGCGTTGGCCTCGCGCGAACTCCCATCGATAGATGTTGCCGCCGCCGGGCCACTGGAAACTGATGCATTGGTGATGGTGCAGGTCGGCGGGATGACGGGGTATGGGGTGATCCTCGAGATAGCTGGGCGCCGCCACCGCAGCCATCTCCAACTCGTCGCTGAGTTTCACCGCCACCATGTCCTTATGCAGCCGCTCACCAAGCCTGATTCCGGCATCGAATCGTCCCTCCACAATGTCAGTCAGCGTGTCGTCGACGATTATGGTGAGGGCAATATCGGGATAGGCGCGGCGGAAATCGCCGAGGATAGGCACGATGAAACGCATGGCGGCGATGCGTGGAACATTGATGCGCAGCGAGCCTGCCGGTCGATCGCGTGATGCATGCGCGTCGGCGACAGCCCCTTCGAGTTCATTGAATGCCGGTGCGAGGCGTGCAAACAGCGTTTCGCCTGCTGCGGTCGGCGACACGCTGCGGGTCGTGCGGTTGAGCAGCCGGACACCGACACGTTCTTCCAGCACGCGTATCGTCTGGCTAAGCGCCGGCGGCGAAATCCTGAGCCTGGCCGCGGCGCGGACAAAGCTGCCTTCCTCGACGATCGTTGCGAACGCCTTCAGCTCGGAAAACTCGGCCCCTCGCATTATGTACTCCAGACTTAACAAGCCTGTTCGATCATAGGCTATTATATGAGCAATAGCATGCCCCTAACTTCCCACATGGGACGCCGCTCGATTTGGAGCGGTCGGTAGCCAGTCGAGAAAGGGACAGCAGCTATGTATCATTCGCTTGAAGGCAAAATCGCGCTCGTGACGGGCAGTTCGCGCGGCATCGGACGCGCCATCGCCGAGGGGCTCGCGGCAAACGGGGCGGCCGTGGTCGTCAACTATGTCGGCAACGAGAACGCCGCTCAGGAAGCCGTTGCCGCGATCCGCGAGAATGGCGGAAAGGCCGTCGCCATTCGGGCCGATATCTCCAGTGTTTCCGACATCCGCCGGCTGTTCGACGAAACCGAAAAGCAGATGGGGGCAATTGACATCGTTGTCGCCAATGTCGGCGTCGCCGTCATAAAACCGCTGGTCGAGGCCACCGAAGCCGACTTCGACCACGTCTTCGGCGCCAATGCCAAAGGCACCTTCTTCACGCTTCAGGAAGCGGCGCGCCGCGTGCGCAACGGTGGCCGCATCATAGCGGTTTCCACCGGTGGAACCAAGATGTTCTTCACGCAGACCGCCCTTTATCTCGGCAGCAAAGGAGCCGTCGAGCAGTTCGTCCGCGTCCTCTCGCGCGAGCTCGGGCCGCGCGGCGTCACCGTGAATGCGCTTTCGCCGGGCTTTACCGACACCGATCTGCTTCCGGAGCGGGACCGGGCTGTGGCCGCCGGCATGTCGCCCTTCGGCAGGATTGGAGCGCCGCGGGATGTTGCCGATGTCGCGGTTTTCCTCGCCTCCGACGAAGCCCGCTGGCTGACCGGCGAAAACATCCAGGCCGGCGGCGGCGTGGCCTGACCGACCGCAGCCTATGCCCCAAACCCACAAAAGTCGTTCAGTGCGACGGCAAAAGCCGAGATCGAGGCCGATCTCTGGTTACGGCAACCCGAGAACTATGTCGCCGCACTCAAACTCGCCGCAAGGCCGACCCCGAGCGGACGTACGCCCGATTTCGACCGGGAGAATGATCGCGCTATGTTTGCGAATCCCCAGAGACAGCACTTCGGAACTGGTGCCGCAGCGTAGGCTTATGCACTTTGCCGACCGCGCTGCGGGGCAGAGCTTCCACGAACATCGCCGTGCGCGGAACCTTGTAGCGCGCCAAGGCGGTGGCGCAGTGTGCCAGCAGCTCGGCCTCTGTGACCGCCGCACCATTCTTTCTCACTACGATGGCGCAGCCCACCTCGCCCCAGCGCGAATCGGGCACACCTATCACTGCCGCCTCGGCCACCTCAGGATGGCTGTAGAGAACATTTTCGACTTCGGCCGGATAGACGTTCTCGCCACCGGAGACGTACATGTCCTTCCAGCGATCGACGATCGTGACAAAACCCTCCTCGTCGACCCGCACGGCATCGCCGGTGCGCAACCAGCCGCCCTCGGCGAAGGCGGCGCGCGTCGCTTCCGGCTGGTTCCAATAGCCCGGCGTGACGGCGGGACCACGGACCCAGAGCTCGCCGACCTCGCCCGGGGCGGCATCGCGCGCCGCATCGGCCACCACGCGCACTTCGACGTGCATCACGGGCTTGCCGGCCGAGTCCACCTTGCGCGCAGCATCCGCCGCCTCGAGATTGAGGATCAGCGGACCTGTCTCGGTCATGCCGTAGTTCTGTCTGAGTACTACACCTTTGCGCCGCCAGGTTTCGAGGAGCGGGACGGGAACGGGTGCCGCGCCGACGAAGGCACCCACGACGTTGGAGAGGTCAGCCGCGGCGAAATCCGCGTGCGCCGCCATGGCCTGGTAATGCGCCGGCACGCCGTGCAGATGCGTCACGCCAAGCATCGGATCGGCCAGCTGCCGCAGCGCCTCGCCGGCATCGAAGCGCCGTGTCACCGCGACAGTGCCGCCGGCATAGAAGGTGGGATTTGCGTAGATGTTGAGGCCAGCCGCGTGAAATAATGGCAGGACGCAGAGCAGCACGGTCTGCGGCGACAGGACGGCCACGCCAATGCAGTTCACTGCATTCCAGAAGTTCATGCCGTGGGTCGCGATGGATCCCTTGGCCACGCCTGTCGTACCTGAGGTGTAGAGAATCGTGCAGACGGCGTCATGCGTGAGCCGGTGTGGCGCCGCGAGCGGCTGCGCCGCGGCGATGGCGCGCTCGTAGGGGCTCTTCTCTGGACCGCGCAGCAGGCGATGCACGATGCCGTGACGGCGCGTCAGCTCATCGGCGACACCGGCAAACTCGGGGTCGTAGATGAGCACAGCGGGGGTGCAATCGCCGATGATGGCGTCCAGTTCCGGAAGCGCCAGCCGCCAGTTGAGCGGGACAAAAATGGCGCCGAGACGGAAGCAGGCGAATTGTAGCTCAAATGTGTCTGTCGAATTGTGCGCCAGCAGCGCTACGCGCACGCCGGGCGAGACGGCGCAGGCCTCCTGCAGGTGCCGCGCCAGGGTCGCGATGCGCCGATCAAACATGCGGTAGGTCAGGCGGCGGCCGTCTTCCAGATTTACCGCCGCGAGCGCCTCCGGCCGACGGGCGGCATGATGGGCGATCCAGTCATGGTGGCATGTGGACATTCTGGGCTATGTTGCACATGGGCTTAGGTTCGACAACGTGTCTGCATTTAGCACTTCCGCGACATGGAGGCAGTCGTGAAGAAGAAGCATCTTCAAATCGAAAGCAGACTTCCGTACGCGGCTGGCCGTGCCGGTTTATGAGTTCACGAACTAACTAATCCGCCATCGTCTCCAGGCTGGCAAACCCCTGCGGCGCGTCGCCTTCGTCGAACGGCGTCGTCACTTCGACGAACGTGTCGGGATAGAAGCCGTTGAACCGTGTCCTCAGCGACAGCGAATAGGCGCCGATATGGCCGATCTCGATCCAATCGCCGGTATCGACCGTTTCCGGCAGCCAAAACGGCCGCGACAGGATGTCGACGGAATCGCAGGTTGCGCCGCAGACCTTGAACGGCACGATGGTCTTCTCCTCGCCATTGCGCGAGCGGATCGCCGGGTCTGGAATGAAGCGCGCCGGCAGCGTGATCTTGCCGGTCCATGAATCCGACAGCGACGCCCAGATGCCGTCATTGATGTAGAGCCGCTTGCCCTTGCGCAGCAGCACGCGCACGATCAGCGACAGGCAGCGCGCCACGATCACCCTGCCCGGCTCAGCCACCAGCGGCATCTGGTCGAACTGGTATTCCTTCAGATCGCCTGACAGCCGCGACATGATCTGGCCGAGTGACGGCATCTCGATCTGCTTGCGATTGGGATCATGGCCGTATTCGGCGGGAAAACCGCCGCCGACATCGAGCCCGGCAATGTCGAAGCTGACGCGGTTGCGCACCCAGTCGGCCGAGGCCAACGCCCGCTCATAAGTGTCGGGATCCTCGATCTGGCTGCCGACGTGGAAGCACAGCCCGACCTTGTAGCCCGTCCGGTTCAGCCGTTCGGCCAGATCGACCGCGTTGGCCGGCCCGGCGCCGAATTTCTTCGACAGTTCGTAGGCGGCCGATCCCTTCGTCTGGATGCGCACGAACACGGTGATCGCACCCGGATCGATATCGAGCGCCCGCACCACGCGGGTCAGCTTGGTGATCTCGTCCTCATGGTCGAGCGAGATGACCCGGATGCCGTATTTCTTCAGCGCCAGCTTGATGTCCGACTGCGCCTTGACCGGATGCATATAGAGCATCTCGGCGTCGGGCGAGACCGCGCGCACGGCGGCGAATTCGCCGGGCGAGGCCACGTCGAAAGCGCCGACGCCGGACTCGACCAGCGCCTTCAGCACGATCTGCTCGCCGTTCGTCTTGACCGCATAGGCGGTCTTGCCGGGAAACATCCCCATGAACTGCGCGGCGTCCGCCTTCAGCACCTGCGGGCGAAAGCAATAGATCGGATCGTCCGGGCGAAGCGCCAGCGCCGCTTCGCGCGCATTTTCGAATCGCTGCATGGACGAATCCCTTGACCTAGACTGCGCACAATTAATCCAACCTATGCGTGAATGAAAACAATTCTATGTCTCGCGGCGCGGACGCTGCGGCGCTACGCCAGATGACAGGCCAGACGACAGGAAAAGCTAGCCTACCGATCCGGTTTCGGGTGGCCCTTGCCGTCGAACAGGATATGGCCTGAACAGACGCCTGATTGGCTTGGCATTCAGAGCCATCTGGGAGGACGATCCATGGCGATCACAACCACGACTACAATGCGCGGACCCATGGCCCTGAAAGACTGGGCACAGCTTCTGCTGCTCGGTGCGATCTGGGGTGGCTCGTTCTTCTTTGCCCGCATTGCGGTTGCCGAGATTCCGCCGCTGGTGCTGGTGCTGTTTCGCGTCGCCATAGCGGCGCTGACGCTGCAGCTCTATCTCGGCCTGCGCGGTCCGTCCTTCCGTCTCGCCTTGCAGCATGCCGGCCTGTTCTTCCTGCTGGCGCTCGTCAACAACGTCATTCCCTTCTCGCTGATCTTCGCCGGCCAGACTGAGCTTGGTGCCGGTGTCGCCTCGGTGCTCAATTCGACGACGCCGTTCTGGACGTTGATCCTCGCCAACGCGCTAACCACCGACGAAAAACTCTCCTGGAACAAGCTTGCCGGGATCGCGCTCGGCATCGTCGGCACTGCGGTGATGATCGGTCCCGGCCTGCTTGCCGGGCTGGGCGGGCCGGTCTGGGCGAAATTCGCGCTGGTCGGCGCGTCGCTGTCCTATGCGGTCGCGCTGATGATTGCCCGCCGCTTCAAGGGCGTGCCGTCACCGGTCATCGCCACTGGACAGTTGACCGCCTCGACCATCATCATGATCCCGATCGTCCTGCTTAGCCACGGCACTGCCAACATGTTTTCGGCCTCGCCGCCGGTCTGGGCAGCGGTGTTGGCGCTGGCCCTGCTGTCCACCGCCTTCGCCTACATCCTCTATTTCAACCTCGTCGCCTCGGCCGGCGCCACCAACGCCTCGCTGGTCACGCTGATCGTGCCGGCCAGCGCCATCCTGCTCGGTTTTCTGTTCCTGGGCGAACGGCTCGAATTGTTCGAACTCGGCGGCATGGCGCTGATCGCGCTCGGCCTCGTCACCATCGACGGCCGCCTGTTCGGCCGACGCTAATGCATGTCGCCCAACCTTGAGCGCGTCGCTTCCCGGGCGCGACGCGCTTTAGAGCTTCGCATCCAATCGGGGGCGCAAACGACGCTCCAACCCATTGAATCTTCGCATCGACCCGAAAATCGATTCCGACTTTCGGCGACGGTAGCGCTGCCATATCCATCCTCGCCCCAGCTTCGTCACATTTTATGCACAGGTCCGAAGCGCGATTTTGCCGAAGGGTTTCAATGCCTAACGGCAAATGGCCGCTCGTGAATTCCACAATGTCGTCGCATTGCAGCATATTTTCCGCTTGCCTGTGGCACAAATGACCCTAGACTCTGGCCGTAGCTCTTTAAGAGGAGGCTATGACGTGGGACTCACGAGGCCAATCAACGCATTGATGATCTGTGCTGCGTTTGCATTCATCGGAGCCCTGATAATGGGCTTTCTTCCGTAGACCCGCCAAAGCAACGGAAGATCAGCACCGAATAGTCCAAGTCATCGAAAAGGCCGGGTTTTTACCCGGCCTTTTTGCATTTCCAGAGACTTGGCCGAGACTTACGCCGCAGCAGATCCCGCAGCTTCAGCCTCATGCGAGCGGATGCCGATCATGTGGCAGACGGCGAAGACCAGATCGGCCCGGTTCATCGTGTAGAAATGGAAATCACCGACGCCGCGCTCGACAAGGTCCAGCACCTGCTCGGCCGCCACCGCGGACGCCACCAGCGCATGCGTCTGCGGGTCCGTCTGCAGCCCGTCGAAGCGCTCGGCCATCCACGCCGGCACCAGCGCGCCGCAGCGCGCCGAGAAATTGGCGACCTGGGTGAAATTGTGGACCGGCAATATGCCCGGCACGATCGGTATGTAGATTCCGGCCCGCCGTGCCCGCTCGACATAGCGCTCGTAGAGATCATTGTCGAAGAAGAACTGGGTGATTGCCCGTGTCGCGCCATTGTCGACCTTGCGCTTCAGCATGTCGATGTCGGTGGCGAAATCCGGGCTCTCCGGATGCTTTTCCGGATAGGCGGAGACCGAGATGTCGAAATCGCCGACACCTTTCAGCGCCCCCACCAGTTCGGCGCCATTGGCATAGCCGTCCGGATGCGGACGGTAGGCGGCGCCGACGCCCTCGGCCGGATCGCCGCGCAAGGCGACGAAGCGGGTGACGCCCATGTCGGCGAACTCCTGAATGACTTCATCGACCTGGTGACGCGCCGCATCGACGCACGTCATGTGCGCCGCCGGCGTCAGCGCCGTTTCGTTGAGGATGCGCTTGACCGTGCGCGCCGTGCGCTCGCGCGTCGAGCCGCCGGCGCCATAGGTGACGGAGACGAATTTCGGCTTGAGCGGCTGCAGCCGGGTGACTGTGTCCCACAGCCTTGCTTCCATCTCGTCGCTCTTCGGCGGGAAGAACTCGAACGAAACTCTGACCTTGTCGCCAATGTCAGGGCGGCGGGAAAAGCGGAACTGGTTCATCAGGCGGTTTCCCCTATCGGATAGGCATTGGCCGGTTGTGCGTGGTTGGAAGGATCGGCGATCAGCATGCGCTGGTCACGGCCGAGCCACAGTTTGACGGTGAGCCTGGCCTCGTTGCCGCCGCGCGGCTCGAATTCCTGGCTGTCCTCGAGATCGAGCCCGGCCTCGGAAAACCACTCGGTGATCTGCCGGTCGGAAAAGCCGAGCCGCACATGCGCGTGCACGTCGCGCAGGAATTCCAGCGCGTGCGGAGCGAAATCGACGATCACCAGCCGGCCTGCCGGGCGCAGCAGCCTTGCTGCCTCGCGGATGGCGCGGGCGGGATCGTCGAGATAGTGCAGCACCTGGTGGATGGTGACGAGATCGAAGGCGTCGCGCTCGACCGGTGGCGCAAAAATATCGCCCTGGCGCACCTGCGCATTCGAGATGCCGGCTTTGTCGAGATTGGCGCGCGCCACCGTCAGCATCTCGCGCGACATGTCGATGCCGATGCCGCGCCGGTAAAGCGGCGAAAAGATCTCAAGCAGCCGCCCGGTGCCGGTGCCGAGATCGAGCATCGACTGGAACGGCCGCTTGCCGACGAGCTTGAGCAGCGCCGCCTCCACGGCGCGGTCCGGCACATGCAGTGAGCGGATGCGGTCCCAGCTTGCGGCGTTTACGGAGAAATATTCGGCGGCGCGATCCTGCCGCTTGCGCTTGACCGCTGCCAACCGCTCGAGGTCACGCTCGACCTGCGGATCGGCACCCCGGATGCCGGAGACCAGCCTGAGCACGAAATCCCGCGCCGCATCCGAATCCGACAGCCGGAAGAAGGCCCATGAGCCCTCCTGATAGCGGCCGATCAACCCCGCCTCCAGCAGCAGCTTCAGGTGGCGCGAGACGCGCGGCTGTGACTGGCCGAGGATCTCGGTGAGATCGGAGACGGTCAGGTCGCCGCGCGACAGCAACGCCAGGATGCGCAACCGGCTGGATTCGGCCGCCGCCTTCAATGTATCTACCATGGTGTCGAGAGCGACATGCATGCGAGCATTCTCTTTGAAAAAGATATAAACATATGTTTATGTCGATTTTGATAGCCTTGCAAGCGCTATGTCGCTTCCGGACAAGAAAATGGCGCATGCGTGACGGATCGCGCAAAGCCGGAAGCAGGATCGGGGCGAAAAACCATGTTCGAGACGCGCAGCGGCGAAAAGCTTCTGGAAACCGATCCGGCCGATATGCCGCCGGACGGCCATGTCGTCTTCATCGGCCGCATCGCCTCGCCCTGGACTGCGCGGGAAACTTGCCCCAAGAACATGAAAGCCGCGCGGGAAACCGGACAGCAGGCGGTTCTCACGATCGATCAGCGCTATCGTAACGGTCTGCTTGGTTTGGAGCGCGCCAGCCACGTCATCATCCTGTCCTGGCTGCACCACGCACCGCGGACCCTGATTGTTCAGAAACCCCGCCATGCGACTGAACCGAAAGGCGTTTTTTCGCTGCGCTCCCCGGCCCGGCCGAACCCGGTCGGGTTGCATATCGCCAGGCTCGTCGCCCTCGACATCGATACGGGCCGTATCGATATCGATGCCATCGACGTGCTCGACGGCACGCCGGTCATCGACATCAAGCCTTATTTCGCATCGACCGACGCCTTTGCCGAGGCGACCATTGCCGGACGGGACGGGCCCGGACGGGATGGGCAATGAGCGCGCCGACCGGCCGCCGCCGCGCCATCGCCAAGGCGCTGACAGCGCTTTTGCCGCTGGCGCCCTATGCCGACATGGAAAAGATCCGCGCCGACGCCGGCGCGGTGCATATGAAGAGCTTGCCGCCGACGATCGCCGTGTGGCTGGCGACTATCGCCCATATCCGTCATGTGCACACCGACTACGAAAAACTGCTGGCCGAAGGCTACGACCGCGACTCGGCGCGCTTCTTCGTCATGGAACAGACCAACATCGTGCTGACCCGCTGGCGAGCCACACGTCTGCTCGATGACGAGGAGGAAGAGTAACAAGTTCCTCGATGGCCCAGCGGCAGGACCAGCCTGTGTCTTGTACCACCCGCCGAGCCGCTCTATCCCGCCATCTGGGCGGCGAAAAACGATCTGACGGAGGACGTGATGAGCAACTCGATCGATCCGCATGCCAAACCACTGCCCTCGCTCTCCGCCCATCACATAGACCCTCACTCCTATCCGGACGGCGTTGCCTTCCTGGACGGGCAATATCTGCCGATGTCGCAGGCCAAGATCTCGGTGCTGGATTGGGGCTTCCTGCATTCCGACGCCACCTACGACACGGTGCATGTCTGGGGCGGTCGCTTCTTCCGCCTCGACTTGCATCTCGATCGCTTCTTCGGCGGGCTGGAAAAGCTGCGCATGACGATGCCGTTCGACCGCGATGGCGTCGCCGAGATCCTCGAAAATTGCGTGGCGCTGTCGGGTCATCGCGCCGCTTATGTCGAGATGCTGTGCACGCGCGGCACCTCGCCGACCTTCAGCCGCGACCCGCGCGACGCGGTCAACCGTTTCATGGCGTTCGCCGTTCCCTTCGGCTCGGTCGCCAATGCCGAGCAATTGCAGCGCGGCCTGCATGTGGCAATCAGCGACAAGGTGCGCATCCCACCGGCTTCGATCGACCCGGCGATCAAGAACTATCATTGGCTCGACCTGGTGCGAGGCCTCTACGACGCCTATGACCGCGGCGCCGAGACCGCGCTGCTCCTCGATTTCAACGGCAATGTCGCGGAAGGCCCCGGCTTCAACGTCTTTTGCGTGGATGACGGTAAACTGTCGACGCCGGCTGCTGGCGTGCTGCCCGGCATCACCCGTCGCACCGTCTTCGATCTCTGCGCGGAGGCAGGGCTTGCCGTTGCAGCGGCCGATGTCAGCGTCGCTGCGCTGCGTCGGTCCGACGAGGTCTTCATCACCTCGACCGCCGGCGGCATCATGCCGGTGACGATGATCGACGGTATTCCGGTCGCAGACGGCAAGGTCGGCGCGATTACCAAGCGCCTCATCGCGATCTATTGGCAAAAGCACGAAGACCCGGTCTGGTCCAGCCCGGTGCGCTATCTCAGGCCCGGTAAATCCACTGCTCGGGCACACGCACCGAAATCTCCTCGCCGGTCGTGATGCGGCCTGGTTTTTCGACCCAGGCGACGAGGCCGCGCAACCGCTTTGCCGCCTTCGGGAACAGCAATGCGCCGGCCTCGTGGTCGGCCATTCCGGCATTTTCGGCGACCGATCGCCCAGCGATGCGGCAAGGTCCGTTCTGCGCGTCGACCTTGATGGTGACGCCACCCCTGAAGAACAGCAGCGTGCCGGACGGCAGCATGGAGAGATGCGGCAGGCCTTCGATCAACAGATTGGCGCCGATCCACTCCGGCTTGATCTCGGCGATGCCCATCCGCTGGGCGACGATCGCCAGCTCGTCCGCCGCCACAACAGACAGCTGCCGCTCGTTGCGCATCTCGGTGCCGCGTGGATACCAGGGCTCGCGCCCGCCGGAGCGCCGCGTCGCGCCGGCGTGGAAATCGCCGTCGATGCCGTCGAAGCCGAGCCGCAATTCATCCACCGCGCGTGTCTCGAAATGATCCGATGGCGCGACGTAAACCGCTGCCACCTGCGCGGCAAGCTTCCGCGCCGGGATGATTTCGACCGGGTTTTCGGTCTCGGGGAAGAGATCCAGCATAGGCTTCGCTCCTTGCGTGATGCCAAGCAATTAGCTGCAGTGAGCTCATCAGGTCCAGTCTAAAGCACTGATAATCCAATCAAGCAGACTGATGCGATTACACACCGGCGGCCTCTAATGCTGGTGCTGTTCGCGCCAAAGTAGATCAGAGCATGCGCAATAGCGCCCCGCCGATCGAATAGCCGGCGCCGAAGGCGCAGAGCAGGCCATAGTCGCCGGCCTTCATGTCGGCGTGGTTCTCCGACAAGGCGACGATCGCGCCGGCGCCGGCGGTGTTGCCGAGGCGCTCCAGCACCATCGGCGCGCGGTCATGGCCGACCTCGTGGCCGAACGACAGCTTCAGGATCATGGCGTTCATCCGGGCATTGGCCTGATGCAGCCAGAAGCGCCGAATCGCTTGCGGCGTCAGCCCGTGCTCGGCCAGGAACTCGACGATGAACTTGTGCCCGGCGACGGTGACTTCCTTGAACACCTTGTTGCCGACCTGCTTGATCAGGTTGCCTTCCAGATTGATCATATACGGATCGTCTTGGGCGGTGCGCGTGTAGTAGCCAAGATTGGTGCGGATGTTGTTGGACATCTGCGTCCACGTGCGCGTGTCAAGCACCTCGAAGCGCCCCGGCCGCTTGTCGCCCTGGGCAAGTCCCTCGACGATCATCGAGACCGAAGCATCGCCGAAGATGAAATGCGTCTGCCGGTCGCGGAAGTTGAGATGGCCGGTGATGATCTCGGGCGTCGTCACCAGCACGCGCCTGTGTGCGCCCGCCCGCACCAGATTGACCGCAATGTGCAATGCCGCCGCCGCCGATGAGCAGCCAAGGCCCATGTCGAAACCAGCGCCCTTCGTGCCCATCGCCTGCTGCATCTCGATAGCGATGGCCGGATAGGGCCGCTGGTGATGCGAGGCCGAGCAGATCACCAGGTCGATATCCCCAGGCTCCAGGCCGGCATGGTCGAGCGCTTTCCTGGCCGACGCGATGCCGAACTCGGCTTCGAGCGACAGCGCATCGTCGGGCCGCGCCGGAATGCGCGGCGCCATGCGGGTCGGGTCGAGAATGCCTTCCCGTTCGATCACATGGCGGGTCTGTACGCCCGAAGCATGGACGATGAAGGCACTGTCCGACTTCTGCAGCAGCGTCTCCCCCGAAGCCTCGCGGCGGACATTCTCGATGTCGACCCAGGCATTGAAGCTGTCGACCAGTTCTTCATTGGTGATCGAAGGCTCGGGGATTTCAACGCCGATACCGCTGATGATGACGCGATGCATTTCGACCCCATGCGCAGGCGTTGCGGCTCTCATTTGGGCGCCGCGAAGGTTGGGCGCAACTGTTTTTCGTATCTGGTGGGTGTTTACGCCGGCTTAAATCAAATGCCTGAAGAAAAGACCACAACCTTGCGTTGCGGAAATGCGCATGGTGCGGATCAAGCGCCGCCAGGCACTGCCTTTCGGTGTGGCTACCGTTTCTGAGCGGATCGCCGCGCGACTATGAACAGGCGCGGAAAACGCAGCAGCACCTTGCCGTTTGCCGTCTTCGAATAGGCTTGGGTTATTCTGGCAGTGTAGCGATTGAGGAAAAGCCGGCGCTCGTCCTCGTCGAGCGGATCGAGGAACGGCTTCAGCCCGGTCGACTTCAGCCATTCGACAATGGCTTCGGCACCGGCAAGCGGATGATTGTAGGCGGTGTGCCAGATGTCGAGCCGGTCTGAGAACGGCGACAAAAGATCGTAGTAGAACGACACCGGCGGCAGCGGCCCGCCCGCAGCACCCCTAAGCTTTTCGGCAAACGGCATTTCGGCCGCCGTCTCCCGCATCAGCCGGTGCGAGGGTTCGCTCATATTGTCGGGCATCTGCACGGCAAGCGCGCCGCCGGGCGCCAAAAATCCCATCAGCCGCTGGAAGATCGCCGGATGCTCCGGCAGCCACTGGAAAACCGCATTGGCGAAGATCACGTCGACCGGCTGTTCGGGCAGCCACGCCACCGCATCCGCCAGTTCGAAGGTCACTTCAGGCAGACGCGCCCTCGCCTTCTCGATCATGTCAGGCGAGGTGTCGAAGCCGCTGACCTGCGCGCTCGGCCAGCGCGCGACCAGCAATTCGGTAGAATTCCCCGGCCCGCAACCGATGTCGACCACCCGGCGCGGTGCCTCCACCGGCACCTGCGCGACAAGATCGCGCGACGGCCGCGTGCGCTCGTCCTCGAACTTGAGATATTGGGCGGCGGACCAGTCTGCCATTTTCAGCTCATCAGATCATTTGAGAATTCGCCGCCCCAAAAAGCTCTACCTCGTCAGCCGCTTGTACGTCATGCGGTGCGGATTGATCGCGTCAGGGCCGAGCCGGCGGATCTTGTCCTGCTCGTAATCCTCGAAATTGCCCTCGAACCATTCGACATGGCTGTCGCCCTCGAATGCCAGGATGTGCGTCGCCAGCCGGTCGAGGAACATGCGATCGTGCGAGATGATGACGGCGCAGCCGGCGAAGTTTTCCAGCGCGTCTTCAAGTGCCGCCAGCGTTTCCGTATCGAGATCGTTGGTCGGTTCGTCGAGCAGCAGCACATTGCCGCCGGTCTTCAGCATCTTGGCCAGGTGCACGCGGTTGCGCTGGCCGCCGGACAGATTGCCGACCTTCTGCTGCTGATCGCCGCCACGGAAATTGAATGACGCGCAGTAGGCACGGGTGTTGGCCTCGAACTTGCCGAGCTTGATCACTTCGGCGCCGCCCGAGATTTCTTCCCACACGGTCTTGGTCGGATCGAGTGCGTCGCGGCTCTGGTCGACGTAACCGAGCTTGACCGTCTCGCCGACGCGGATCGTGCCGGCATCCGGCTTTTCCTGGCCGGTGATCATGCGAAACAGCGTCGTCTTGCCGGCGCCGTTCGGGCCGATGACGCCGACGATGCCCCCGGGCGGCAGCTTGAATTCGAGATCGTCGATCAGCAGCGTGTCGCCAAAGCCCTTCGACAGGCCCTCGACCTCGATCACCACATTGCCGAGCCGCTCGCCATGCGGAATGACGATCTGGCTGTCGCTCGGACGCCGCTTGTCGGCCGCATCCAGCAGATCCTGGAACGCCTGGATGCGCGCTTTGGACTTGGTCTGCCGGGCTTTCGGGCTGGACTGTATCCACTCGCGCTCGCGGCCGATCGCCCGCTGGCGCGCATCGTCCTCGCGGCCTTCCTGCTTGAGCCGCTTGGCCTTGGCTTCGAGATATTTGGTGTAGTTGCCCTCATAGGGAATGCCGCGGCCACGGTCGAGCTCGAGGATCCAGCCGGTGACGTTGTCGAGGAAGTAGCGATCGTGGGTGATGATCATCACCGCGCCCGGATAGGCGCGCAGATGCTTTTCCAGCCAAGCCGTCGTCTCGGCGTCGAGATGGTTGGTCGGTTCGTCGAGCAGCAGAAGGTCGGGCTGCCGCAGCAGCAACTGGCAGAGTGCTACGCGGCGGCGCTCGCCGCCCGACAGCTTGGTGACGTCGGCTTCCTTGGGCGGGCAGCCCAGCGCTTCCATCGCCATCTCGACCTGCTGTTCGAGATCCCATAGGTTCAGCCGGTCCATCTCGTCCTGGAGCTTGGCCGACTCGTCGGCCGTCTCGTCGGAATAGTTCATCATCAATTCGTTGTAGCGCTCGATGATCGCGGTCTTGGCGGCGACGCCTTCCATGACGTTCTCGAACACGGTCTTGTTCGCATCGAGTGCCGGTTCTTGCGCCAGGTAACCGACGGTGGCGCCTTCGGCCAGCCATGCCTCCCCGCTCCACTCCTTGTCGATGCCGGCCATGATCTTGAGGATGGTCGACTTGCCGGCGCCGTTCGGCCCGAGGATGCCGATCTTGGCGTCGGGGTAAAAGGAGAGGTGAATGTTCTCGAGCACCTTCTTGGTGCCATAGGCCTTGTTGAGGCCGGCCATGTGATAGATGAACTGGCGTGCCACGCGCGCTTTCCCTGAAAAGTCGACTGGATGTCGGATTGAATGGAAGTTGCGCGCTATGTAGGCGATGCCGCGCCGAACGGCAAACTGTTTTGGCATTTCGAACGTGTCACTGGAACTCGATCGGATCGACGGTGCCTTTCGGACAACCCGCATTGTTCGTCGGCACTGATGCCAGCAACAGCTCACTGAGCGAAGAGTTCGGACCGATCGGGCCGGTCAGGCCGAGCGTCAGTTCGCCGATCAGCCGCCTGCCGCTCGAATGGTCGTCCAAACAGGAGACGCGAACCCGATCGCCCGCGCCGGGACCGAAGGCACTGTCGAAGGCGGAGCGGATCTGGTCGGAGGTCAGATCCCGGCCAATTTTTTGCGTGAAAAGATCACGCACCGGTGAAGCATTCACCGCGCGCGTCAGGTTCAGCGCATCGGAAAAATACGCCTGCTGGCTCTTGCCATAACAGGTGCCATGCTTGATCCACTCATGCCTGTCGAGATCGGATGCGGTGCCCGGCATCACCTGATCGAGCTCCGACCGCGTGTTCGGCTCGAGCTCGACCGGCGGCAAATCCTGCCAATGCGCCGGATTGTCGTTCGCCTTGTCGGCCGCTGCCACTTGGCAATAGAAATTTCCGTTCGGCTGCGGCCACAGCCCATGCAAGGTGAAATGCGTCGCGTCAAAACCGGCCGCGGTCTGTGCCTTGCATTCGGTCTTGCTGGGCTTGGTTTCGCAAAAGGCCGGCTGCCAGCTCAGCGCGAGGACATATTCGGGTTTTCCCGAAGCGGGCGCAGCAGACTTCTCCCGGTCGGCTGGCACTGGTGCTGTCGGCATCGTTGACGCGCCCGAAACATGGCCGCAATCGACCTTCACCCAGCGGCGCTCCGGATCGGCCCCTGGCACACGGATCAGATAATGCGTGGGAGCATCCTTGTTGCCGGCCAGAAGCTCGTAGCTCTGCCCCGCATCTGTCGAGATGTTGCCGGGATTCTTGCCGCTCTTGATGGCCTGCGTCGCTGGACAGGTGGCGTCGGCCACGAAGGAGCCGCTCAACTTCACCTCGGCCCACGCAGCACCCGTTAGCGACGCGGCGACAAGCGCCAATCCAAAAACAAGGCCTGTCAGCGTACGCATGGGTACTCTCCGGTTGCAAAATGCCGCGGCAACAGACCGCCGCCCTCTCTCGGTAGCAAATTCTCGATGTCAGAATTGCGTCGCGACACAAGAATGGCGCTGCGGAATACACGGATTGACGCAAAACCGGCGTCGGCGCACACAAACGTCCGCAGGCGCAAAAGACGCGCGGAGACGAAGCGACAATGTCATTCAGCCAGCAGCGCGTGCTGCGATCGCCGACCGGTACCGAGCTCAACCTTTATGTGAAACGTGCCGAGGGCCGCCCGCGCGCAGTCGTCCAGATTAATCACGGGCTGGCCGAACACGCCGCGCGCTATGTCCGCTTCGCTACCTTTCTGGGCGAGCGCGGTTACCACGTCTATGTCCACGACCATCGCGGCCACGGCGCCACCAAGGCGCCAGACGCGCCACTCGGCCAGTTTGCTCAATCGGATGGCGGCGCCAATGTCATCGCCGATGTCGCCGCGGTGCACGACCTGATCGCCGGCGACCATCCCGGCCTGCCCGTCATCGTTTTTGGTCATTCCATGGGCGGCCTCGTGGCCTTGAATTTCATGCTTCACCATTCGAACCGGCTGCACGCCGCCGCCATCTGGAACGCCAATTTTTCCGCAGGGCTGGCCGGCCGTGTCGCGCAAATCATCCTGGCCTGGGAAAAATTCCGGCTCGGCTCCGACATGCCGTCGCGCATGCTGCCGAGACTGACCTTCCAGGCCTGGGGCAAGGCCGTCCCCGATCCCCGGACGCCGTTCGACTGGCTGTCGCGCGACGCAGCCGAAGTCGACAAATACATCGCCGACCCGCTGTGTGGCTGGGATGCCTCGGTGTCGATGTGGCGCGACCTGTTCGGCTTTGTCTTCGACGGCGCCGACGACGCTAATTTTTCCGGGGTCCGCAAGGCCCTTCCGATCTGCCTGGTCGGCGGCGAAAGGGACCCCGCCACCGATTGCGGCAAGGCGGTCGGGCACCTCGCCGGGCGCCTGCGCAGGATGGGCTTTTCGAATCTCGTTTCAAAGGTTTACGCCGAGACCCGCCATGAAAGCCTGAACGAGGTGAATCGAGATATCATCATGAACGATTTCGCCGCATGGGCCGATAGGGTGCTGCAACAAGCGTGATCGACATTGGCGGGTTGGCCCATTGCAAGAACCGTGACAGCAGCACGCGGGATTGATAGTGCATGTTGCCCAAAAGCATGCCCTCGATCTTGAGCCGAGGGTGCGCAGCGGTTTTGGGATGACGACATGCATAAAAGAAATCTAAAGCTGCGTTCCCGATCAATTACGGTGATCCATGACCGAGCCTCCGCTGAAAGGCATCCGCGTAATCGAACTCGCCCGCATCCTGGCCGGGCCGTGGGCTGGGCAGCTGCTTGCCGATCTCGGCGCCGACGTGATCAAGGTCGAGAGCCCGGATGGCGGCGACGACACCCGCAAATGGGGTCCGCCCTTCGTCATGAGCCATGACGGCGAAAACCTTTCGGCCGCCTACTACCATTCCTGCAATCGCGGCAAGCGCTCCATCGCCATCGATTTCTCGACGCCCGAAGGTGCCGAGACCGTGCGCCGGCTGGTCGCGACATCAGATGTGCTGATCGAGAACTTCAAGCTCGGCGGCCTGAAGAAATATCGCCTCGACTATGACAGCTTGCGCAAGATCAACCCGCGGTTGATCTATTGCTCGATCACCGGCTTCGGCCAGGACGGGCCGTATGCGCCGCGCGCCGGCTATGACTTCATCATCCAGGGCATGGCCGGCATGATGTCGATCACCGGCGAAGCCGGCCGCGAGCCGCAAAAAGCCGGTGTCGCCATATCGGACATTTTCACCGGCCTCTATTCGGTGATCGCCATCCAGGCCGCACTTCGCCACGCCGAGAAGACCGGCGAAGGCCAGCATATCGATATGGCGCTCTACGACAGCCAGATCTCGGCGCTCGGCAACCAGAACCTCAACTATCTGGTCTCGGGAAAATCGCCAGTGCAGATGGGCAATGCGCATATGAACATCGCGCCCTACGAAGTGGTGCCGGTGAAGGACGGCCACATCATCCTGGCGATCGGCAATGACGGCCAGTTCGCCAAATTCTGCGCCGCCGTCGGATTGGACGACCTGCCATCGAACCGCGATTTCGCCACCAACCCTGCCCGGGTCGCCAACCGGGCGACGCTGCGCGAGCATATAATCGAGGCGCTGAAGACCTTCGATCGCGATCCGCTGCTGGCCAGACTGGAGGCGGCAAGCGTGCCTGCCAGCCCGATCAACACGATCGGCGAGATGTTCGCCGACCCGCAGACCATCGCGCGCGGCATGCGGCTCGACCTCGACGACGGCCATGGCAATCTGTTGCCCTCGGTGCGCGCGCCGATGGTCATGTCGGGCACGCCGCTGGTCTATGAGCGGCCCTCGCCGCGCCTCGGCGAACACACCAAAGAAATCCTTGCCGAACTGGAGAGGTCAGGAAAATGAAGACCGGCGGACAACTGATCGTCGATGCGCTCGAAGCCAACGGAACGGACCGTATCTATTGCGTGCCCGGCGAATCCTACCTTGCGGTGCTCGACGCGCTGCACGACTCGCCGATCCGCACCATCGTCTGCCGCCAGGAGGGCGGTGCTGCGATGATGGCCGACTGCCATGGTCGCCTGACCGGCAAGCCCGGCATCTGCTTCGTCACCCGCGGCCCCGGCGCCACCAACGCCTCGGCCGGCATCCACATTGCCATGCAGGATTCGGTTCCCGTCATCCTGTTCATCGGCCAGGTCGCCAGCCACGCCAAGCAGCGCGAGGCCTTTCAGGAGGTCGACTACGTCAGGTTCTTCGGCGATATCGCCAAATGGGTGGTCGAGATCGACGACGCCGCGCGCATCCCCGAATTCGTCACCCGCGCCTTCGCGGTGGCGACGTCCGGCCGTCCCGGCCCGGTCGTCATCTCGCTGCCTGAGGACATGCTGACCAGCCTTGCCGACGCGCCAGCGGCCCTGCCCCACACGCCGGTCGAAACACGGCCGGGCGAGGCCGAGCTCGACGCGCTGGAAAAGCTGCTCGGCAAGGCAAAGCGCCCCTTTGTCATCCTCGGCGGCACGCGCTGGGATGCGACGGCCGTCGCGCGAATGCGGACGATCGCCGAAGCCTGGTCGCTGCCGGTCGGCTGCTCCTTCCGCCGCCAGATGCTGTTCGATCATCTCCACCCGAACTACGCCGGCGATGTCGGCATCGGCATCAACCCGAAGCTGGCCACCGCCATCAAGCAGGCCGACCTCGTGCTGCTGATCGGCGGCCGCATGGGCGAGATGCCGTCCTCCGACTACACGCTGCTCAAGAGCCCCTACCCCGACCAGACGCTGGTCCATGTCCATGCCGACGCCGGCGAGCTCGGCCGTGTCTATCGGCCGACGCTGGCGATCAACGCCTCGCCGTCCGCTTTCGTCGAAGCCTTTGCCGGGCGCAAGCCGGCCGCCACGCCGGCATGGGCTGATGAAACGCCGAAGCTGCACGCCGCCTATCTCGACTGGTCGACACCACCCGAAAGCGGCCCCGGCGCCGTCCAGATGGGGCCGATCATGAACTATCTCGAAAAAATCCTGCCCGACGACGCGATCCTCACCAACGGCGCCGGCAACTACGCCACCTGGGTGCATCGCTTCCACCGCTCCCGCCGCTTTGCCACCCAGGCAGCACCGACCTCCGGCTCGATGGGCTACGGCACGCCGGCGGCGGTCGCCGCCAAGGAATTGTTCCCCGAGCGCGACGTGATCGCCTTTGCCGGCGACGGCTGCTTCCTGATGAACGGCCAAGAATTCGCCACCGCCGTGCAGTACGATCTGCCGATCATCGTCGTCGTCGTCAACAATGGCATCTACGGCACCATCCGTATGCACCAGGAACGCGAGTATCCGGGCCGTGTCGTCGCCACCGACCTAAAGAATCCCGACTTTGCCGCTTTAGCCCGCGCCTATGGCGGCCATGGCGAAACGGTCGAGAAGACGGCCGACTTCGCGCCGGCCTTCGAACGCGCCCGCGCCAGCGGCAAGCCGTCGATCGTCGAGATCAGGCTCGATCCCGAGGCGATCACGCCGACCCGGACGATGACCCAGATTCGCGACAGGTCCTGAGCGCCTGAGGCATAGGCCGAGTTCCTTGGCGCCCCCCTCTGCCCTGCCGGGCATCTCCCCCTCAAGGGACCCTCAAGGGGGAGATCGGATGTCACAATTGCTTTCGCCAATTTTCAACGTTGGAGGAAAGGCAGGGCAATGAAGCTGCCAATCTCCCCCCAAGTGGGGGAGATGTCCGGCAGGACAGAGGGGGGCGCTGTCCCGCAAACTTTCGACAGTTTAATGCAGTGCTATAATCGCCGCCGGGCGACGTTGCCCTACATCGCCGCTGCCTTCTCGATCTGCCCGCGGATCTCGCCGTCTTTGTGGGCCGCCGTATGGATGTTGATGTAATATTTCCCGGCCATCAGATCGGCAGCCTGCGCGTCGGTCAGGATCGCCGCCCCCTTGAACGGACTTTTCGGAGCGCCCTTGAACGGGACGACGACGTCGGCATTTTCACCCTTTGCTGCCGGACCGTGAATATGTCCGGCCGTCGCCGGTCCACTGAGACCTGAATACGTCACGTTCCAGGTCAGCTGTTTCGTGGCGGTGTTGAAGCCGAGATCGGCCTCGCCTTTGCCCTCTGTGGTGATGGGCGGATTCTGCTGAGCGCCATCGAGCGTCGCCTTCATCTTCATCATGTCGGCCAAGGCCGGTGAAGCGCACAGGAAGGAAGCCGAAACGGCCAGCGCCGAAAGCATCGGCGAGAAGGATTGCATGCGCATGGAAATCTCCGTTGTGGCGATGACATCCGCTGAAGCTGGATGCACCGCAACAACGGTTGCGGCGAGCGGATGTTTCCACCGGTAACGGCTATTTTACATCCCCACCAAAAGGGGGCGGTCGCCCGCCCCCTTTTTCGACTGCAGAAGCCCAGTTGATCGCCGCTATTGATGGCTCCCTACTTGATGGCTTTGTCGGTGATGGCGGTCGTGTAGGCGCCGGTCGGCTCCTTGGTAATGATCTTCTGGTCGAGCAGCGCCTTGGCGGTGCGCGCGTAGGTCGCCGGGTCGAGCTTGCCGTCGGCATTGTCGATCAGCTTGGCGACTTCGCCCATCATGCGCTTCTGGTGATTCTCGTCCTGGCCGCCATTGTCCATGACGATTTCGGCCGCCTCGTCGGAATTGTCGACAGCGTATTTCCAGCCCTTCATCGAGGCGCGCACGAAACGCACCATCTTGTCCTCGAAGGCCGGATCCTTGAGCTTGTCCTCCAAGGCATAGAGCCCGTCCTCAAGCAGGTCGTTGCCCATGGCCGAGTAGTTGAACACGATCAGCTCTTCCGGCTTGTAGCCGGCATCGATGAGCTGCCAATATTCGTTGTAGGTCATGACCGAAATACAATCCGCCTGCTTCTGGATCAGCGGCTGCACGTCGAAACTCTGCTTCAGCACGGTGACGCCGTCCGGGCCGCCGTCGGTCTTCAGGCCGAGCTTGTTCATCCATGCGTAGAACGGATATTCGTTGCCGAAGAACCAGACGCCGAGTGTGCGGCCCTTGAAGTCGGCTTCGGTCTTGACCGGGCCGTCCTTGGGACAGACCAGCTGCATGCCGGCCTTCTTGAACGGCTGGGCGATATTGACCAGCGGCACACCCTTTTCGCGCGCGGCCAGCGCGCCGCCCATCCAGTCGACGATGACGTCGGCGCCGCCGCCGGCGATCACCTGCTCGGGCGCGATATCAGGGCCGCCCGGCTTGATCTCGACGTCGAGGCCCTCGGCCTCGTAGAATCCCTTGTCCTTGGCGACGTAGTAGCCGGCGAACTGGGCCTGTGTGACCCATTTCAGCTGCAGTGTCACCTTGTCGGCGGCCATCGCCTGGAACGCGGCAAGCGACATCGCGCCGGCCAGCATCGAAACAACAAGTCTTTTCATGTTTTACCCTCTGAAGTTAAGTGTTCACCCTTTTAGGATCAGGACCTTCAATGCGCCCTGATTCCAAACCCGCCACCGCCCTATCCACCACGGACGGAGGGATGCCAAAACGTGACTGCTCTCTCGAAAAGAGCGACCACTCCATAAAAGACCGAACCCGCAAGTGCTGCAACTGCGATTTCGGCCCAGACCATGTCGATATTCATCCGTCCGACTTCGGTCGAAATCCGGAATCCCATGCCGACCACGGGCGTGCCGAAGAACTCCGCGACGATGGCGCCGATCAGCGCCAGCGTCGAATTGATCTTCAGCGCATTGAAAATGAAGGGCGCTGCCGCCGGCAGCCGCAGCTTGAACAGCGTCTGCCAGTAGCTCGACGCATAGGTGCGCATCAGGTCGCGTTCCATATGGCCGGAGGCGGCAAGCCCGGCGACCGTGTTCACCAGCATCGGGAAGAAGGTCATGATGATGACGACGGCGGCCTTCGACTGCCAGTCGAAGCCGAACCACATGACCATGATCGGCGCCACGCCGATGATCGGCAGCGCCGAGACCATGTTGCCGATCGGCAAAAGCCCGCGGCGCAGGAACGGCACGCGGTCGGCCGCGATGGCGGCGAGGAAACCGGCGCCGCTACCGACGACGTAGCCAAAGATCACCGCCTTGAAGATGGTCTGCCGCACGTCGGCGGCCAGCACCGGCAGCGAATTGGCAATGCGCACGCTGATCGCGCTTGGCGGCGGCAGCAGGATGAAAGGGATGCCCGCGCCGCGCGTCACCGCTTCCCAGATAATCAGGATCCAGGCGCCGAAGATCGTTGGGATGGTCAGCCTCAAAGCGGTCGCCGCCCAGCGCGAGGCCGGGCGAAGCGCGGACAGGACCGTCACGCAGCGCCAGGCCAGAAGCCATGCCGCGGCAAGCAGCAGATAGAAGGATGTGCGAGCGGTGCCCTCATTGCCGGTTATGCCGGCGAGCAGCAGCCACGCCGCGCCATGCGCGCCGAGGAAAAGGAATATTGCCCTGGCTACGGGCGGAAAATGGTCAAACTGAATTGCGAGGAGTAGCAGGAAGAAAATCAAAACACCGGTCGTCACATCGTAACCGGGAGTGGCAGTGACAGGCGGCCAAAGAAGCAGCGCTCCGGCAAGAAGCGCAAGCGCTGCATACCCTTGCCAGGAACGAGGCGTGATCGACGAAAGGCTGAGAAGAGAGCTCATGCCGGCCTCCCGCCCATGGCGCGGTCGACGATGCGCCCGGCAATGCCGACCACCATCACCAGCAAGGCGGCCACGACCGAGCCGGCAACCAGCGCCGACCAGATGTCGATCGTCTGGCTGTAATAGGCACCGGCGAGCAGCTTGGCGCCGATGCCGGCGACGGCACCGGTCGGCAGTTCGCCGACGATGGCGCCGACCAGGCTGGCGGCGACCGCCACCTTCATCGAGGTGAACAGGAACGGCACCGACGCCGGCACGCGCAGTTTCCAGAAGGTCTGCGACGGGCTGGCATTGTAGGTGTGCATCAGGTCGAGATGGGTGATCTCGGGCGAACGCAGCCCCTTGACCATGCCGACGGCCACCGGGAAGAACGACAGATAGGTCGAGATCAGCGCCTTCGGGATCAGGCCGGTAACGCCGATCGCCGCCAGCACGACGATGATCATCGGCGCCACCGCCAGGATCGGAATGGTCTGCGAGGCGATGATCCACGGCATCAGGCTGCGATCGAGCGTCGCCACATGCACGATGCCGACGGCAATCACGATGCCGAGCGCCGTGCCGAAGGCGAAGCCGAGCAGCGTCGAGGACAGCGTCACCCAGGCATTGTAGACAAGGCTGCGGTTGCTGGTGACTTTGCGCAGAAAAGTGTTCTCGAAGAAATTCACAGCCACCTGATGCGGCGCCGGCAGCGTCGGCTTCGGCTGCGACATCGTCTTGCCGATGAATTCCACAACGCCCGGCGTCTCGCCGGCACGTCGGTCGAGATCGCGCTGGAACGGCGCGTTGAGGATGGCGGCGAAAACATACCAGACGACCACCACGCCCGCGAGGATAGAGGTCACCGGAACGATCTTGTCGCGAAAGGAGTCCATCTAGCAGCGTTCCCCTCCTCTCCCCAACGGGGAGAGGGTGGCCGGAGCGAAGCGGAGGCCGGGTGAGGGGGTAGAAAT